>NZ_CP085953.1:0-1200000 GCF_020735385.1 Granulicatella elegans
AGCAAACTGTTTACCCGAAGATAAAGCGACATATGTTAAGAACTTAGCTGAAAAAGGTGTTTCTGTAGCCATGGTTGGAGATGGTATTAATGATGCTCCTGCTCTTGCAAATGCAACCGTTGGGATTGCGATTGGTGAAGAAACTGCTTTAGCAATTGAAGCAAGCGATATTGTGTTATTAAAAAACAATTTATCATTAATTAAATATGGTCACGAATTATCTAAAAAAATGAAACGCATCATTTTACAAAACATTGTGTTCTCATTATCCGTCATTACAATTTTAATTTTAGCAAATGTTTTCCAATTCATTAACTTACCTTTAGGCGTTATCGGACACGAAGGAAGTACTATCTTAGTTATCTTAAACGGATTACGTTTACTTAAAAAACTATAAAAATAGACAAAATAAAAATTTCTTTTTTCAAAGTCATTTTTATTTTGTCTATTGGCTAATGAACTTCCACTAAATTTAATTACTTTCACTTTAACACCTCATTTAGATGATTAACTCTATTTTCTTTCATAATGGTAACAGAATAGCAAATTCTTTTTTGAACTGTAATCATTTTTACTCGATTTTTCCAAAAAGTGTATCCATTACATACACAAGTGTTTACGTATCGAATTACACTTTTCTTTTGTACTTAGGTGTATATTTCTTGCATTGAAACCTTTAATCCGTTATGCTTAAAAGACCAAGCATAAAAAGGAGGGAATATTATGTCAAAAATGTTACACACTTGTGTTCGTGTTAAAAACTTAGAAGAAAGTTTAGCTTTCTACCAAGAAGCATTTGGATTTAAAGAAACTCATCGTAAAGATTTCCCTGATCATAAATTTACAATCGTTTATTTAGCTTTTGAAGGAGACGATTACGAATTAGAATTAACGTATAACTACGGACATCCAGGATACGAAATCGGAGATGGTTATGGTCATATTGCGATTAGTAGCAATGATTTAGAAGGATGGCATGCTGAACACGTTGCTAAAGGTTATGATGTTACAGAATTAAAAGGACTTCCTGGTAACCCTGCAAACTACTATTTTGTAAAAGATCCAGATGGATACAAAATCGAAATTATTCGTCAAAAATAATCCCCACTAAGGAGTACTTTTATGAAACCTGAAGAATTATATGTACATGCAAAAAATGCATTGGAACATTCCTACTGTCCATACTCTAACTTTCCAGTAGGTTGTGCCATTTTATATAAAGATGGAACAGTGATTACTGGAGTTAATGTGGAAAATGTTTCTTTTGGAGCAACAAACTGTGCAGAACGTACAGCTTTATTCACCGGAGTAACAAAAGGCTATCAAAAAGAAGATGTGGAAATGCTGGTAGTAGCTGGTAAAACGGACTACTTCCTCCCTCCATGCTGCTTATGCCGTCAAGTATTAGTAGAACTATGCCCTGCTGATACTCCAATTTATCTTTCAAATAATAAAGGGGAATTAAAAGAAACCATTTTACGTGATTTAGTTCCACTAGCATTTACTGAAATGTAATCAACTTAGCACCTTTTAAGGTGCTTTTTATATTGAAAAATATTAGATATTTTTTGTTTTTACGTGACAGCTACTCTCTTGTCTGCTATAATATTGTCTATGCGATGAGGCGACAAGCAGACAAAGAAGTCTGCTAAGTCAAGTGGAACAGATGTGCTTGCACACTACCGGATGTAGCTGTTTGTTCATGTGTGATGTGAACACCATGACACATATATTTTATATGCCACTATAAAAGGATTAGAGATTTCTAGTCCTTTTTCTTTTGTCCACTTGCATTCTATGATACAATACAACAGAGAAAATCAATTATGATTGATAAAGGAGAATTTACGTGAAAAATTGCCCATTCTGCCACGAATTAATTGAAGAAAAAGAACCACTATGTCCTTTTTGCGGCACTGTACAAGATGAACATTTAACTGAAAATTCAACAACAATCCAAACATCCTTATTTGATGAAGAAAATAAAATTACTCAACCTAATTCTGTAGAAAACAGAAGTAATCAAGAATATCGTATTAAAAATAACCAAGCGATTTATTCTAGTTTTTGGAGAAGAATTACTCGTTTCTTTAGCTTCTTCTTTGGAAAACTAGTCCATCCAACAAATAATTATTCAAGAAAACGTCAAAATAGTCGATTATTTGGTTACATTATGATTATAGTTTCGACTTTATTATCTTCATATATTACAACACATGGAATTCGTGCAATCGTCTCTCAATATCAATTACTAGCGGATATTTCTATCCTACCAAGTTTAACGGTTACTCCGAATTATATTTTAGTTTTCTTAAAACTATTATTATTCTATGCTGTATTTTATTTTGGATTCCCAGTCATTGCCTTTGGAGTAAAACATATTTTGTTAAAACGACAACATGTATTTCATTATTGGTTAACTCAATATGAATCCATGAATGCTTTAGCGATTATTTTATTAATGATGACAGCATTTATGACATTTGTATCTCCAATCGCTTTATTAGTCGTCATTTTATTCTTCTTTACATTACATTTGTTTACATTTATTGTAACATTTGTCATTTCCATTGCTCAGGAACAAAATGATACTCGTTTAGATACTCCATATGTTGCTTTAATTGGTTTATCTATTCAATTAATTATTGTACTAAGTTTCTTATTTATTTTATTTTAGACAGTAAAAAGTCCGCAGATTCGCTCTACGGACTTTTTTGTGCTTATTTTGAACTAAAAATAGCATTGAATATTTCTTTGAAAAATGTCACAATTTTATCAAGCCATCCTTCACGATTGGCTTGATCCACTAATTGACCAATTTTTCCTTTTACAGTATTTGATAATGAATTTAATTGTTCTAATACTTGTTTGGAATCAATCGCACTAGTTTGTTGGTAACTTAAGGCAAACTGAATAATATTATTCACTTGAGTTGGACTAATCACTGTATCTAATCCATATTTTTTCAGTGCCTCATTCACAATTCTCTCAACATCTTCTTTTGTGGCTACTTGACCTTGTTTTTCTTTGATTTCTGCTAGAGCTTTCTTAATATCAATCATAGCTTGATCTAATTTTGCAGCATCAAACCCTTTTTCTTTTGATTGTTCTTGGGCAATTTGATTGGTTAACTCTAGCTCTTTTTGAGCAACTGCTGTACGTTTTTCATCTAATACAACTCCATTTGCTTCAAACGCTTTATACACACCTGTTAAAGCTGATTCACCCGTTACTTTAGACACTGCTGCGACTTCAATTTCTGCATCCGCTACTCCTGCTGTAATCGCTGCATTAGCATATTGTTCAGAAGTAACAAGAGTAATATTTTTCGGAGTAGCAATATGAACTTTTACCCCTTCTCCTTTATTTCTCTTTTGAACCATGACAGATGAAATCATTACCGAAGTATTCGCTTCACCAGCTCCTAAGTATTTTACTAAATCTTCTCCTGTAGCTTTTGTTGTTGTCACTGTATTTTCATCTTTAATTCCTAACAATTTAGATGTTTCTTTGATTTGTTGATCATTTAAACCACCACCGTAAACAACAGTTGGTTTTCCCCATTTCTCATTAATCGCTGTTGTATCTATGGCATATACTTGCTGAGAAACAAGACCTAATAACATTGTAGCAACAATGATAGGGCGAAATAGTTTTTTCATGTCATTAACCTCCTTTGACTCTGTTATCTTACTATATTTTTTTAAAAAAATATGGAGATTTTTATTAAGAATTGTTAAAAACACCTCTGCGAATTGACTTCACAGAAGTATAAGCTAATGTTTTATTTTCATATGTTTTTCTTGTAATTGTTCTTTCATTGTAATGAGATAAACCGCTATTAAGATGAGTATGATTCCCACAATATCGATTCCTTTGAATACTTCTCCTAATAATACAATTGAAAAGAATACCGACGAAATCGGCTCAGCTGAAGCTAACAAACTTCCTTGAACAGGTCCAATGAGTGAAACTCCTTCTAAAAACAATGTATAGGCAAAAATCGTTCCAATTCCAATAATTCCGATAAAGGCAATGAATGTATAAGGTTTCCATTGAATCGTATATTGCCAACTAGCACTACCGATATAAAATAAAATTCCACCGGACAATAATCCTAATCCAGTTACAATTAAACTTCCCCATTGCTGAATTAATTTTCCTGGTAGCAAAGTATATAATGCATAGGCAAATGCGGAAATAATTCCCCAAAACAAACCTGATGGACTAAGGGATAGGTTAAATGGATTTCCATGAGTCGCAATAACAAACGTACCTACTAAAGCAAAAATGATCGCAACAAACTCCATTACTGTTGGTACTGCCTTCTCTTTTAAACTCACATAAATAACAATTAAAATCGGGCAAGTATATTGTAGTACAGTCGCTGTTCCAGCATTAGACGAATGAATCGCAAATAAATACGTCAATTGACATAACATCAAACCAAAAATTCCCAAAAATAACATTCTTCCCATTATTTTTGGAGATTTCACTACTTCACGAAATTGCTTTGGTTGTTTCCAACATGCAAAAAGAGTTAAAACTAAACCTGCAATCATCATTCGAAGTGAGGTTAAATAGATAGGAGAAACTGCTGAATCATTCATCAAATATTGAGCACAGGCTCCTGATAATCCCCACGCAACTGCACCGATTAATGTATAAATTCTACCTTTTACTAATTTATCCACAAGATTCCTCCTTTTTTTCAGAAATAAAAAACGCTCCTAGTGAAGTAGTAGAGAATAATAAAATCATTGGATAAATCTCTAGACGTCCAGCAATCATTCCAAGAGATAATAAAATCGTATTAAAATCAGAATACATAGAGAAATTACTTGTTGGTCCCACTTCTCCTAAACCAGGACCAATATTATTAAAGGTCGCTGCGACAGTTGAAAATGCTGTTAGAAAGTCAGGTGCTTCAACAGAAACAATCATTAATAATACTAAAAATACAGCAACATACACTAATAAGTAATTTGCAATTCCACTCGACATTTTATCATCGACTACTTTACCGTTAAACTTCGACATAATCAATCGACGTGGTTGTCCCATTTTTTTAATTTCAGCGATGGCATTTTTAAAATAAATCACTACACGAGAAACTTTAATTCCCCCAGCAGTTGAACCTGCACAGCCACCTACAAACATTAGTAATAATAACACTACTTGTGGAAATACTCCCCACTGACCGAAATCAGCTGTTGAATATCCTGTTGTTGTAATAATAGATGAAACCGTAAAAAATACACTTCTAAATGGAATATTTAATTGCGATTGAACGATACTTAGTGAAGCAAAAATAACTACTGAGGCAAATGCAATAATTCCAATATAGAAACGTCCTTCCTCATCGGTTAACACTTCTCGAATCGACCCTAATATTAGTAAATAATATAAGTTAAAATTCACTCCAAAGAGCATCATTCCAATTCCGATAATCCATTCAACCATCTCAGAATTTTGATAAATGGCAAATCCTGCATTGTTTATAGAGAATCCTCCTGTGCCAGCAGTCCCAAAGGATAATAATAACGCATCAAATAACGGCACTTTAACAAGCATCAAAATCAACACCAATATTGCTGTCATCACTAGATAAATCGCATATAAAATACGGGCAGTTTTTGATAGTTTAGAGACTAATTTTCCAAAAACAGGTCCAGGAACTTCTGCACGCATTAACTGAACGGAATCAGATCGCGTACTTGGTAAAATAGCTAATGCAAATACTAATACTCCCATTCCTCCGACTAAATGGGTAAAACTACGCCAAAATAAGGAAGAATACCCTAAAATAGACAAATCACTTAAAATACTTGAACCAGTTGTTGTAAAACCACTAGCTGTTTCAAAAAATGCATCTGCTAAATTTGGAATCTCTCCTGCAAATACAAAGGGTAGCCCACCAAAAAATGATAATAATATCCAACTTAACGCTACCGTTACAATCCCATCACATGGCATGATTTTCATATTTTTAGGTTTGGCTAGTGTACAAATTGTACCAATGATAACTAATAAAGCGATTGTTCCCGCATAACTTAGCAGTTGATGGAAACTTTCTCGATAAATCAAACTAACAATTACTGGTAGAAGTAATAATAAAGCTTCAACTTGTAAAATTTTCCCTACCAAATAACATACTGTTCTTCTTTGCAAAATCATCAACTCCTATTCCAAAATATCGATGATATCATCGAAGTTTTTCTGAGTTGTTACGACGATTACTCTATCATGCGGTTCTAATTGGTCATTTCCATCCGGATAAATTAATTTTTCCCCACGAACAATAAAGGCAATTAATAAATTCGATTTTGTTTTTAATTTAGAGAGCGGAATACCACAAACACGACTATTTCTTTCAATACGGAATTGCAATGCTTCTACTTGATTATCGGCTACACGATACAAGGCTTCAACATTTGACCCCTTAGTATTCGCACGAGCACGAACAAATTGAACAATTTCATTGGCAACAATTTGTTTTGGTGTAATAATTGATTGTGGGTCGACATTTTTTAATACTTTTAAAATACCGGTACGGCTCATTTTAGTAATCACTTTTCGAACACCACGATGTTTTGCATATACCGATAAAATTAAGTTTTCTTCATCAATTCCTGTTAATGAAACGAAGGCATCATAGTTTGTTAACATTTCTTCTTCTAACACATCATGATCTGTTCCATCTGCATGAATAATTGTTGCTTTCGGGAATTGTTCACTTAAAAATTTCGCACGTTCTTCATTGACTTCGATGACTTTTGGATGGATTTTAGTCGTTTTAAGCATATCTAATAAGTAATATGCAATTTTTCCTCCACCAACCATTAAACTTGCACGGACTTGTTTTGTAATATAATTTGTAATTTTTAAGAAGGTAAAAATATCTTCGTATGCTCCAGTAATATGAATACGGTCGCCTTTTTGAATAAAAGAATCCCCACTTGGAATAAACACTTCTGAATCACGTTGAATCACACACACTAAAATAGTCCCAAAACGATTTCTAAAATCTTTCAAACTTAATCCAATTAATGGCGAATGGTCTTGAATTTCCAACTCAATTAAACTTACTCGATTGCTGGCAAAACTTTCTACACTTAATGCAGAAGGATATTTAAAAATTTTAAAAATATCACGTGCTGCTGATAATTCCGGATTAATTAATAAGGAAATTCCTAAACTTTCTCGAACAAAATTCAACTGTTGAGAATACTCTGGATTTCGAACACGAGCTACTGTATATTCTGCTCCAATTTTTTTTGCTAAAATGGCTGCAATAATATTAATTTCATCCATTTCTGATACAGCTAGAAAAATATCTGCATTCGCAACTCCTGCTTCTTGTTGGATATCATAACTCGCACCGTTTCCAATAATTCCCATGATATCAAATTTATTCATCATTCTTTCTACAATAACAGGATTTTTATCAATTAAAACAATATCATTTACTTCTGAAGTTAGTTCACGGCAAAGTACTTCTCCGACCTTTCCTCCACCAACAATTACTATTTTCACACATTTTCCTCCAGGTCTTTATAATGTTCCGAGTGTCATTTTACTCTTATAATAGAAGAACGTCAACGTATTGCAATAAACTCTCTTCTTATATTACAATGTAAGCATGAAAATGTAAGGAATGAATGTAAATGGAAGAATTAACTTTAAAAAAATTAAGCCTCTAAGAAACACAAATGTTTGTGTTTCTTAGAATCGTAAAAATTCTAGCAATTTTTAATGCTTGCATTCTAAGAGAAACTTTGATACCATTACATACATTGAGCGGTCGTGGCGGAATGGCAGACGCGCTGTCTTGAGGGGGCAGTGGGTGTATACCTGTGCGGGTTCAAGTCCCGCCGGCCGCATAAAATATAGAAAAAGGGATGAAACCATGATTTCATCCCCTTTTCTTTTGTATTTTGATGATTCCTGTTAGATGAACGATCCAAGAATTTTCATAGTAGCAACAGTGAAAACGCAGGGCTGCTGCCGTCCTCATGCTACTATACAAAATCCATTAAAATATAAAATTTTTCAGTTCCGATAAATGCCCAATCTGGTACGTTGGCTCTACAGACAACAATTCCTCCGCCTCAGTTGGTCGTTCTGGATTTTCCATATACCAACAAGTATCCATTCCAATACGACTTGCTCCATAAATATCTGCTTTAAAACTATCCCCAATCATTAACGCATTCTCAATCGTCATTCCTTCTATTTGGTCTACAACAGCCTCAAAAAATTCTTTACTCGGCTTACGATATCCCACAACTTCAGAAATAAATAACTTTTCAAAGAAATTCTCTAATCCCGCTTTCTTCAAACGTAATAATTGAGTTTCTTCAATTCCATTTGTAGCTGCAACCATGACAAAATCTTTCTTCAATTCACGAATAATGTCTAATGCATCTGGCATCATCGTATTTGCTTCTACTAAATAGTGACGGAATTTTTTCTCACAAACACTTCCATCTACTTGAATCCCATAATAAGCAAACCAACGAACAAATCTTTCTTCATTTAAATAAGTTTGAGAAATCTCTCCTTGCCCATATTGTTCCCATAAGCCTTTATTCATTGTACGGTAAACTTCTAAAACTTCTGGAGTCCATTCTAATCCATCTTCTTGACTCATACGAGATAAAGCATAATCTTCTGCTCCCCAAAAATCAAAAATTGTATTATCTAAATCAAAAATTAAATATTGATATTTTTTCACTTCTTTTCCTCCTAGAATCTTATGACAATTTATCATACACTCTGTAGCTTCATTCTTCAACTAATATCATTTCTACAAAAAGGATACCTTTGCCGAAACAAACGTATCCTTGTCCTTCAAATTCTCATTATCTCATTGTTACAAATTCTTCAGAAGCTGTAGGGTGAATTGCTACTGTAGCATCAAAATCTGCTTTAGTAGCACCCATTTTAACGGCAACTGCGAATCCTTGAATCATTTCATCGATTCCTCCACCAATTCCGTGTAAGCCAATTACTTTTTCTTCTTTCCCTAATGTAATTAATTTTAATTTTGTCATTTGACGGTGAACTGTAATCGCTGAGTACATTCCTGCAAACGTTGATTGATAGACTTTAATATTTTCAGCACCATATTTTGCTTCCGCTTGTTCTTGTGTCAACCCAATAGAACCAATTGCGGGGTGTGAAAATACAACAGTTGGAATTAATTTATAATCCATTTTAGCATCTGTTTTACCATTAAATAAACGTTTTGCTAATGTTCTACCTGCTTTAATCGCTACAGGTGTTAATTCTTTTTCGCCAGAAACATCTCCAAGTGCATAAATACCAGGTGTTGTTGTATTTTGATACTTATCTACTTGAATAAACCCACGTTCTGTTAAAGTCACTCCTGCTGCTTCTAAATTTAATTGGCTGACATTTGCTTTACGTCCTACTGCCCAAATAACTTTTTGACTTGTATGAAAAGTGCCATCTTCAAAGTAAATTTGAATATCTCCATTATCTAATTTTTCTAATTTTTGAGGAACTTTATGTGTATGTAATAATTGACCATTTTTCTTCATTTCCTCTACTAACACTTCAACAATCCCTTGATCAAATCCTCTTAACGGACCACCTTTACGAACAAATAAATCTGTTTTTACTCCTAAGGCATGTAACACTCCTGCTAATTCAACAGCAATATATCCTGCACCAATAATCGATACTGATTCTGGTAATTCTTCCCAAGCAAATACATCATCAGAAGTTCCCCCAAGTTCACTACCTGGAACATTTGGAATAAAAGCATAGGAACCAGTCGCAATGACAATATGTTTAGCACGAATGTGTTCACCATTTACTTCTACTGTGTTTTTATCCACGAAACGAGCATAGCCTTCGATATAGTCTACTCCATTTCTATTGAAATTGTTTGAAAACGCATGACGTGAACGTTCAATATATGCTTCACGATTTTTTCTTAAAGTTTTAAAATCAAATGAAGTTTCATCAATTGTATATCCATAATCTGCTGCATAGTTTTTAAGAGTTTCTGATACTTGAGCACCATACCACATGACCTTTTTAGGAACACATCCAACGTTTACACAGGTTCCCCCAATGATATTCCCCTCAATGACAGCTGCTTTAGCTCCATACATGGCTGCACGATTCATCGTTGCACTACCTCCACTTCCTCCACCAATTGCAATAATATCGTACTCTCTCATATTTTTCCCTCTTTCATCTTTATTTAAAATATCTATGCGATTTCATTTACAATTATCATAGCATCATCGATTGATTTTTGCCTTCTACATTGCTCACGAGTCTATATTTTTTATGAGAAAGGTTATAATCTCCTTAAAAATCTTCCCCATTGCAATGAAAAATGGTAAAATAAATCAGATATCATACCATTCATATGAGAGCATTCTCATTTTAAGAAAGGAATTATTATGAAACTAATGTATATCCTTGATAAAATCAAGCGATTCCCAAACCAAGATTTGGCACTCTATTTAATGATTGTCAGTATCTTCTTACCGTTTTACTTGTTTTTATCATTGTTCTTGTTTTATTTTATCCTACTAATCTTTACTGGAAAAATGAAACATATTTTAAGACAACTACTAAATTATCCAGTGTTATTAACGTTTATTGCTTATAGCACAATCATCTCAGCAGTAAGTGGTAATTTAATCGGAGTAGTAGCTTCCGTTTTATTTTTATGGTTTGCGATATTCTTCGTTTATTACCAGAAACGAATTCATCAAGATTTTTTCCATATTGTATTACAAACGATTTTACTTGGAAGTATATTTGCAGCCCTATTTGCCTTTTTAGAACATTTTGAAATTGTTCATAAATTTAACTACTCATTTTTAGCACCGAATATGCAAGTTTGGCATCAAAATCGTGCCGAGGTTACATTCTTTAATCCAAATTACTATGGAATCATTTGTTGTTTCTGTATTATGATTGGTTTTTACCTTTTTACAACGACAAAAAATTGGAAATGGAAAGTCATCTGTATTATCGCTTGCTTTATCAATTTATTCGGATTGAACTTTACTCAAAATAGAACAGCTTTCCCTGCTATTATTTGCGGAGCAATTATCTATTTATTTACAACAATTAAAAGTTCTCGAGCATTTTGGCTAAGTGTCGGTGTCTTTATTATAGGATTATTCTTCCTATTTTCAAATGACATTGGAGTTCGAATGGGAACATTAGATTCATCCATGGATGAACGTATTTCCATTTGGAATGCAGGATTTACGCTGTTCAAACAAAATCCATTATTGGGTGAAGGACCATTAACGTATATGCATAGCTATCAACGAATTGGTGCTATTTATCATGAACATGCGCATAGTATTTATATTGATACAATTTTAAGTTATGGATATATCGGTACTTTATTATTAGCCATTGCTAGTATCAAGCCTGTTCGTAGTTTAATCGAAATGAGTCGTCAACCTCAAAAACGTCCAATTGTTGGATTATATGTTTCATTTTTAGTCGTTGTTGCAGTTCACGGAATTTTCGACTTAGCACTATTCTGGATTCAATCAGCTTTCATTTTCCTAGTTGTAATGTGCAGCATTCCAATGTGGGAAAGAAACGAAACGATTGATATACCGCATGAGTAATTACGAATAAAAAGAAAAAATAATTTTTTACGTTACAAGCGGAGAAATAAAAGAACTTTTCTTAATAACAAACAAAAAAATCCAGCTAAAACTGGATTTTTTTGTTAAGGAAAATTAGAGACCTAGGCTCGAATTTTAGCCATGAGACTCAAAGATTGAGGCTGCTGGCGTCCTTGCTATTCAAGAAAAGTTCTTTTATTCCGTAGCTCCTATCGGATGGTTACATCCTCTAATGCCACTAAGGCTGTTTGGATACGATCCATTGCTTGTTTAACTTCTTCTTCTTGTAAAGTAGCTTCTTTATTTAAGAAACGAATCGAATAAGCTAATGATTGATACCCTTCTTGTACATGCTCTCCTTTATACACATCAAATAAAGTAATCGATTGTAAATAGTGACCAGCCTGTTCTTTAATGACTGCTTCTAATGTTGCATGCGCCATTGTTACAGGAACTAATAACGCAATATCACGTGTCATAGATGGGAATTTTGGTACAGATTGAATCACATGTTCTTGTAATCCCTCTACTAATAAAGGTTCCACTAATAATTCAAATACAAATGTATCAGATAAATCTAATTCCTTTTGAATGACTGGATGAATTTTTCCAATGAATCCAACTAATTCTTCACCTAAATAAATATAAGCTGTTTGACCTGGATGTAATTGTTGAATCGCATCAGTTGCGACAAAACGAATACGATTACTACAGTTCAATTCTGCAAAATAAGCTTCTAATACTCCTTTTAATGCGAAGAAATCAACTGGTTGAGCTGGTGATTGCCATGAAGCATGACCCCATTCTCCAGTTACTGCAGCTCCAATAACTTCTCTTTCTTGGAAATCTTCAGAACCATTTTTACCAATGGAGAATACTTTCCCAACTTCAAATAAACGAACATTTTGTTGTGAACGAGCGACATTATATTGTAATGCTTCCAATAAACTTGGTAGCATGGATTGTCTTAATTCACTTCTCTCTTCACTCATTGGTAAGTCTAAACGAATACTTGGTCTTTCTTCTACTGTAAACCAATGAGATTTTTCAGGAGTTGTTAATGCATAAGAGTACGCTTGTGATAAACCAGCTCCTTGCATAAATTGACGAGTCCAACGGACAAAACGTTGTTTCTCATTTAATCCACCTTGTGTACTAGCAGTTGTTGGTAATGTAGAAGGAATTTTATCATATCCATAAATACGTCCTACTTCTTCCACTAAATCTGCTTCAATCGAAATATCAAATCTCCAAGCAGGAACTGTAACATGAAATACTCCTTCTTCTTCTTTTGTTGGATAAGCTAATTGCTTAAATACTTGTAATACTTCTTCTGTTGTAAGGCTAGTTCCTAAAACATGATTTAAACGTTCTAATGAAATCGAAACAACTGGTAAATCTAATGTTAGTGATTGAGCAGAAGCTACTCCTTCAACGACTTCACCATCTCCTAATTCAGCAATTAATGCTGCAGCTCTCTTACCAGCTTGTAAAATAGTCGCTTTATTAATTCCTTTTTCAAAACGGCTACTTGATTCACTTCGTAAATTATGTTTTTGAGAAGCTAAACGAATCGCTTTTGGATCAAATAATGCTGATTCTAATGCAACAGTTGTTGTTGTTTCAATAATTTCTGAATCTAATCCACCCATTACACCCGCTAAGGCAACTGGTTTTTCTCCATCTGTAATGACAATTTCATTACTTAATGTACGTTCAACACCATCCAATGTTACTAATGTTTCACCATCTTTTGCACGACGAACATAAATTTGTTTAGAATTTAAACGATCATAGTCAAATGCATGTAGCGGTTGTCCATATTCCATTAAAATATAGTTCGTTACGTCTACGATATTATTAATTGGACGAACACCTGCTGCAATTAATCGATTTTGCATCCATTGAGGACTTGGTTTGACCGTAACATTTTTAATGATTTGTAAGTGATAAGCTGGAGAGTCTACTTCATCTTCAACCGATACTGTCATCCATGGATCTAATGAAGACGATTCACCTTCTAAAAATTCATCTGGTGTTAATGTATTTTCTAAATTATAAATGGCACCAATTTCATGAACAGAACCTCTCATACTTAAAGCATCGGCACGGTTAGCTGTAATATCTAATTCCACAATCGCACTATCTAATGCTAAAGCTTTAACAGCATCCATTCCAACTTCAATGGCATCATCTTCAAACACGTAAATACCTTGTTCATATTCTTTTGGCACTAATGAAGAAGGAAGTCCTAACTCTTGAAGAGAACAAATCATCCCTTGAGACTCTACTCCTCTTAGTTTTCCTCGTTTAATTTTATGTCCACCGGCAATACGTGCTCCATGAGTAGCTACAATAATCTTTTGCCCTTTAGCAATATTTGGTGCACCACAGACAATTTGTAAAGATTCTTCCCCAGCAACATCTACTGTTACAACATGAAGATGATCTGAATCCGGATGATCTACTACTTCTAATGCACGCCCTACGACTAATCCACTTAGTCCTTCTCCTGGAACGGATACACTATCTACTTCAATCCCAGTACGTGACATTTTTTCCCCTAATTCTTGAGGAGTAATTGAACTTAAATCTAAATATTCATTTAACCATTCATACGATAATTTCATATTCTCTTCTCCTTACTTCGTGAATTGATTTAAGAAACGAACATCATTCGTATAAAGCGAACGAATATCTTCGATTCCATATTTCAACATTGCAATACGATCTTGTCCTAATCCAAAGGCAAATCCACCATAAACGCTTGAATCTACTCCAGCAGCTTCTAATACATTTGGATGAACCATTCCTGAACCTAAAATTTCAATCCAACCTGTTCCTTTACAAATCGAACAACCTTGTCCACCACATTTGAAACAGCTAATATCTACTTCTAACGAAGGTTCTGTAAATGGAAAATAACTTGGACGTAGGCGAACTTCACGTTCTTGACCAAATAATTCTTTAGCAAATGCAGCTAATGTTCCTTTTAAGTCTGCCATTGTAATATGTTTATCAATTACTAATCCTTCAATTTGATAGAATTGATGGGAATGAGTCGCATCATCATTATCACGTCTAAATACACGCCCTGGACTAATCATTTTTAATGGGCCTTTAGAGAAATCATGTTTTTCCATCGTTCTTGCTTGAACTGGTGAAGTTTGCGTACGTAATAAATACTCTGGTGTAATATAAAATGTATCTTGCATATCACGAGCAGGATGATCTTTTGGTAAGTTCATCATTTCGAAGTTATAGTGGTCTGATTCTACTTCTGGACCTTCTACTACTTGATATCCTAATCCAATGAAGAAATCTTCCACTTCATCACTAACGTGACTTAATACATGTTTTGTCCCTACACTTATTGGACGACCTGGCATTGTCACATCAATTGTTTCATTACGTAAAGATTCTACTAATGCTTTTGCTTCTAAATCAGCTTTAATGCTTGTAATTTTTTCTTCAATCACACTACGTAATTCGTTCGCTAAAGCTCCTACTTGTGGACGTTCTTCTGGAACAATATTTTTAATATTTTTTAGAACTTCCGTAATAGGCCCTTTTTTCCCTAATTGTTGCACACGAATTTGTTCAACTTCTTTTAATGTTTGAACAGTTTCTAATGCAGCTAATACATCTTGACGAATCGCATCAAATTGTTGTTTCATTTCTGCTAAATTCATTTTGTTTCCTCCTATAAATCATTTTAATAAACAAAAAGCCCCTTACAATTCCTAAAAATTGTAAGGGACGAAATTTATCGCGGTACCACCCTCATTCCTGCATTGCAGGCACTCGGCGTTATTAACGGTAACGAACCGATCCATTATTCATCTTATTGAATCCCAATGGCGACTTCGGAAGTGAAAAGTTGTAGAGTTTCATGAAAGGCTTTCAGTCGCTGACCTTTCTCCCTAATAATGAAAATTTCTAAAACCCTTTTCCATCAATGTCTTTAAATATATGTGTTATTTTATCAAAGCTCTTATAAATTGTCTAGCCCTAACATAAACTATTCATTATAAAAAGATTTGAACTCCGATTGCTACAATAATCAGTATCATCATTGCAATCATCCAAATGGTTAAAAAGTGATTATATCTTTCCAAAAAAGGCTTTTTAGGAACGGGCGAATCATTCCATTCAACCTCTTCACTTTCTTGAGACCTTTTTCGCTCTACTACATGTTCTCTCAAAGCTTTGCGTGTTAACAATGGTTCTTTCGACATATTTTCTCCTATTGATGCAATGCTGCATATTGAACAGCGATAATCGTTTTGGCATCAGTAATTTCTCCATTATGGATTTTTTGAATCACTTCTTCCACGGGAACCCACTCAATTGAAACAAATTCATCTTCATCTAAAGGGGCAGCATTCTCTAAATGATGAATTTCTTTTGCTTCATACAAATGAATTTTTTCATTACAATATCCAGGAGTTGGGACTAAATCAACTACTTTTTTCCATTCATTTGCACTTAATTGCGCCTCTTCTTCTAACTCCCTTTTTGCTGCTTCTAATGGGCTTTCTCCATCATGATCTAATTTACCTGCTGGAATTTCTAATGTATGAGCTTCAATAGCTTTACGATATTGACGAACTAATAAAATCTTTCCTTCGTGAACAACAAGAACTGCTACTGCTCCATTATGTAAAACAATATCTCTCGTTGATTGTTTACCATTTGGAAGAGATACTAAATGGTGTTCAACTGTAAAAATACCACCTTTGTATTTCACTTCTTTTTGTAGGGTTACTTCTGTAAAATCATTCATAATACGCCTCCTTAATCATATTATAGCCTATCCCTTTAATTTAGCAATAAAAAAAGAAAGACTTCTTACTAGTAGTATGTTAGCCATGAGATTCGCTTCGCAAAGCTGCTGGCGTCCTTTACTACTAAATCAAAGAGTCTTATTCTTATAAGTACCTTCATATCCTTACGTAAAAATGGAGAAGGACTTTTCGCCGTAGTACTGGAAAATTCGAGACCTAGGTTCGAATTTTAGGGATGAGACACCGCAGGTGGCTGCTTCCGTCCACTACTACAACAGAAAAGTCCTTCAAAATTAGATCTCTGGGTAAATATCTTCCACAGTTTTCTCTGGGTCAATGACAATGTATAAATGACCATGTGTTCCAATAGCTGAACTTTGGTATTTATTATCATTACCATCTTCATCCACTGGACTATATGGGAAGTAAACACGATCAGTTGAAACAATTACATCTGATTTTGGATGGTCACTATCTAAATATAAAATATCCATTAATTCGATATCGCTATATTTTTTAACACGCTCGAACATTCCTAATTCTAATCCACCTAAGTTAATGTCTTCAGACATTACGTGGTCTGCTTCAGGAAACACTTCAATACGTAATGATTCACATGGATGAATTTCTTGGAATTCACTTCCATTAATACGACCAAACGATGTTGTAACTTGTTTGATCCATAAATCTCCAATTAAACGACGGTTAATCGTCCATGTTTCTCCGTTACGGAATACAAAACGTAATCCTGACATTACTTTTTTCATAAAAGTCTCTCCTTTTTCATGCATGTTCTCACCATTATGAGCAGTGAAAACACTTTTTTATTCTTTACTCTTCGAATTTTACCATTGAACTTGAATATTTTCAACGATTATACACTCTTTCCTCCAAAGTGAGATAAAACATACGTTTCCAACACTTCAGCATCATTGAAAATACTTTGTTCTAAAATCATTTTTTCAACCGTTTTTAATACTTGCCCAATAATAGGACCTTTTTTATTTAATTTTAAAATACGAATAATATCATGCCCATTTAAATGAATATCATTCATCGAACGAATCGGTAAAGAATGATACGTTGCTTCTAAGCTTTTCATAGAAGTACTTTTATCTTGAGCAATCAATAATTGCTCTACTTCACAGGCAACTTCATAAGGACAATTATACGCTAAAAGGAAATTCCACTTTTCTTCTTTTCGTGCACGATACGTTCTATACCCCACTAGTACGTCTCGGATTTGTTCATTCGAAGACTTCCAAGATTTCAATAAGTGAGTTACTTCTTTATCGCTAAAATTCAATTCATCTACAAATAAAATCCAAGCTTGTAAGACGCTCATTTCTTTTAAAGGAAATTGTGCAATTTTCAAAAGAATGTCTTCTTTCCCCTCAAATAATGGACAAGCTTGATATAAGCCCGTTTCAACAAATAATTGCAACGCTTCTTTACGATGACCACTTTGAATCATTTTTTCAAATTCAACTTTCATCCGTTCCACGGCTACTTTAGATAAATTCATTTTCAATAAAGAAATAGCATTCTTCGTTTCTTGTTCAATCTGAAATCCTAATTGACCGACAAAACGCACCGCACGAAACATTCGTAACGCATCTTCATTGAAACGTTCTTTTGCATCTCCAACACATCGAATACATTGGCGTTCTAAATCTCCAATTCCATCGAAGAAATCCATTAATTGGTCATCTATCCCGATTGCTAATGCATTAATCGTGAAATCACGTCGTTTTAAATCTTCTTCTAGCGAGCGAACAAAGGTCACTTTATCTGGATGTCTAAAATCTTCATAACCTTCTTCTGTTCGAAAAGTTGTAACTTCATAACCTTCTTTATGATAGATAACCATAACTGTCCCATGTTCAATCCCTACATCTACTGTATGAGGAAAGATTTCTTTAACTTCTTGTGGTGTAGCACTTGTGGCAATATCTACATCTGAAATAGGCTTATGAAGGAGCATATCTCTTACGGAACCACCAACAAAATAAGCTTCATATCCAGCATCCACCAATTGTTGCATCACAGGTAATGCTTCTAAAAATAATGGTTCTTTTTGAATAGACATTCACTCGCCTCTCTTTCTCTTACTTTTCTAGTTCTTTTAATTTTTCTGTTAATTTAATAAACAACTCTTGATTACCAGTTTCTAACGCTTGATCAATTTGCGTTAAAATTTCTTGTTTTAAGACATCTGTTTGAATTTCTGCTAATGCTTGATGAACTTCTTCATCAGAAGAACTTTCTTCTTCATAAAAAGGATTCTTTTCTAGTATACCAAATTTTACCATGGTTAAGTAAGCATCTTCAAATTCCATTTCAATATAACATTCTTCTTTCCAATTCAAACGAATATCATGGAATGCTTGCTCCGGATTATTAAAACGTGTTCCTGCTTTATAAAAATAAAACGATTCATCAGGCGCTTTATCTGTCGAAAACCACATCCCTTTTGGTGTACAATCCACTCTTTCCACAAAATGAATTTGTTTTAGTAATAATTCATGATTTAATAAATAATTTAAAATCCATAGCGCTTCTCTTCTTTTTAAAGCATGATTCGATACAAACCATGAAATAAAATTTTTCTTATCATCTAAACTTGGTTGAAACATCTTTTCCACTCCTTATGCTTCAAAATATTGTTGTAATTCTTGTAAATCCTCATTTAATGGTTCTAGCTTTTGTCCATGTTCCAACCATTCTTTTGCTTGGGCAATTCTACCTTCCTCACGAAGGAATCTGACATAATCCACAATAAACTCTACTGAATCCTTTAAGTCAACACTAGCTTTTTGATAAAATTCCAATGCTTCTTCGAATTCTTCTGAACCTTCTTTTGCTCTTGCCATTAAATAGAAAATTTGACCATTTTCAAGTCCCTCTTCTATCTCCGATGCTAAAATAGCTTGAACTTCTTCAAACTCTTCTTGATATAATAAAACTTCTGTATAAGCTTGCATAATTTCAAATGATTCAGGAGATAATTCATAAGCTTGTTTTAACGCTTCTTGTCCTTTTTCCATTTGTCCAATTGATAAATAACTTACACCTAAACTAAAGAATGGGTCTTTCTCATATGGATAAGTTTCTGTCATTTTAGATAAACTCATAATCGCTTTTAAATACTCATGTTTAAACATTTGAATATGACTTAATCCTAGTAAGGCTTCATAGTTTTCTTCATCACGAGATAAGATTTCTTGATATAATTTTCGGGCATGGTCATAATTTTCTTCTTGAATATCATGTTTTGCAATACTTATTAATAATTCATTAGAAGATAATTCTAATCCTTCATCGGATACTAGTTCTTGTAAAGGTTCGTCATTTCCAATTTCCAAAGAAGCTTCTACTAATAATTCTCTAGCTCGTTTTTCTTCTCCAGTTTCTTCAGTTGAATATTTTAAAAATCTTTCTAAATATTGCGCACTTCTCTCCATCGAACCAGATTCAAATAATAAAGTGCCAAGATAGAAATCTAAAATGGCTTCTTTTGGAGCTAATTCTTTTGCCAATAATAGTTTTCTTTCAGCTACATCATAATAGCCTTGGACTTTATATAACTCTGATAAAATCACTAAAACACTTGGGTAGTTCGGGTTATCTTCAGGAATATCATATAAAACAGATAAAGCTTGATCATACTCGCCTTGATTCACTAATAGTTCAGCTAATAAAATAGTCCAAGCGGATTCTTCAGGTTCAAATTGAGTTAATAATACATACGCCTGTCTTGCTTCATCAAAAAATCCACTACTTGCAGTAAATGCAGCTAAATCGATTAATTCTTCAATTTTATCCTCTGTCACTTCATTCATAAACTGATGGAAAAGTGAATAAACTTTTTCTAACTCTTGTTCTTCTAATGCATTTTGAATTTGTTCAACGATTGATTTCATAATTTCTCCATTTCTGTAGGCAACAAAAAAGATGCTATATTGATTTAACTCTAATATAGCACCTTTAGGAACTAGTTTCTATGATAATGTCATAATAAACTGATTAGTTTTTTACAGCATCTTTCAAAGCTTTACCTGCTTTGAATGCAGGAACTTTGCTTGCTTCGATTTGGATTTCTTCACCTGATTGAGGGTTACGTCCTTTACGAGCAGCACGTTCACGTACTTCAAAGTTACCAAATCCGATAACTTGTACTTTTTCACCTGCTTGTAATGCTTCTTGAATTGTTTCGAATAATGCATCAACTACTGCTGAAACATCTTTCTTTGTTAATTGCGTTTTTTTAGCTACGCGATCTACTAATTCTGCTTTATTTGCCATGTTAGTTTCACCTCCATCACACAAGAAATAATTCAGTACTTATTGAGTGGTCCAATAATACTGGAAACCTTACTGTTGATTTCTAGACAAGTATACCATTTGATTAACGGACTTTCAACGAATAATACTAGGATTTTATCATTTTCTTTGACGAACAATCATATGAATCGGTGTTCCTTCAAATCCAAAGGCAGCACGAATTCGATTTTCTAAGAAACGTTCGTATGAAAAGTGCATTAATTCTACATCATTGACAAAAACAACAAATGTTGGTGGTTGAATCGCCACTTGTGTCATATAATAAATCTTCAATCGATTTCCTTTATCTGTTGGAGTCGGATTCATTGCAATAGCATCCATTAATACATCATTTAAAATCGAGGATGAAATACGTTTAGAACGAACTTCATGAATTTCTTTTAATAATGGTGCAATTCTGACCAATCTTTGTTTTGTTTTAGCTGAAACGAACAAAATTGGTGCATAAGATAAGTATAGGAATTCTTTACGAATATTATCTTCAAACTCTTTAAAAGTTGAATTATCTTTTTCTAAAGTATCCCATTTATTCACTAAAATAATGACACCTTTTCCAGCTTCGTGAGCGTATCCTGCAATTTTCTTATCTTGTTCTTGAATTCCCTCTTCAGCATTCAAGACAACACAAACAATGTCACTACGTTCAATCGCTCTTAATGCACGTAAAACACTGTATTTTTCAGTCGATTCGAAAACACGTCCTTTTTTACGAATCCCTGCTGTATCAATCATTTTAAAGATTGTACCTTCTTCGTCCGTAAAACTTGTATCGATGGCGTCACGAGTTGTTCCTGCGACATTCGATACGATAACACGTTCTTCCCCTAACATCGCATTCACTAAACTAGATTTTCCTACATTTGGACGACCGATAAAACTAAAACGAACGACATCAGTATCATCTTCTTCATTATCATGTTCAGGGAAAGCCTTCACTGCAGCATCTAATAAATCTCCAAGTCCTAACCCATGACTTCCTGAAATTGGGAATGGTTCTCCAAACCCTAATGCATAAAAATCAAAAATATCGGATCTTAATTCTGGGTTATCCACTTTATTAACTGCTAATAATACTGGCTTATTAGTACGGTAAAGCATTTTTGCAATATGTTCATCCGTTGATGTTACACCTTCTTTAACACTTGTTAAGAAAATAATGACATCTGCTTCTTCCATTGCAATTTCAGCTTGCATACGAATATTCGACATAAATGGTTCATCTGTAATATCAATACCACCTGTATCAATAATATGGAATTGATGTCCTAACCATTCACCTTCAGAATAAATTCTATCTCTCGTTACTCCAGCGATATCTTCTACAATCGAAATTCTTTCACCAACAACTCGATTGAAAATTGTAGACTTCCCAACATTTGGACGACCTACAATCGCAATAACTGGTGTTGACATCAAAATTCCTCCTTTCTCAAAAAATGAGGCTGGGAGTTTTTCCCAACCTCACCCTAATTTAATATTTTCTATTAGTCTTCAACAACTAATTCAGATAATTGTTCACCTAAGCGATCTGCTAATGAAAATGTCACATCTTCTTCAGGTAAAACGTATTCTTCTTCCACAACTTCCTCAACTTCAGGTTTTTCAACAACTGGAGCTTCTTCTAAAGCTTTAATACTTAATGAAATGCGTTTTTCAACTTCATTTACATCTAAAACTTTAACACTTACTTCTTGTCCTACTTGAAGAACTTCTTGAGGAGTTGCGATATGTTTATGAGCAATTTGAGAAATATGAACTAACCCTTCTACTCCAGGGAATAATTCAACAAATGCACCAAACGCTGCAAAACGTTTAACAGTACCAACTAATGTAGAATCAACTGCTACACGTTCAGTAATGTTGTCCCAAGGTCCAGCAACTGTTTCTTTAATTGATAGAGAAATACGACCTTTCTCAGCATCTAATCCAATAACTTTTGCTTCTACAGTTTGTCCAACTGCTAAGAAATCACTTGGTTTTGATACATGTTCATGAGAAATTTCAGAAACATGAACTAATCCATCAATTCCACCTAAATCAATGAAAGCACCAAAGTTTGTTAAACGAGCAACTTTACCTGTAACAACTGCTCCTTCATATACTGCTTCTAATGCAGAAGCACGTTTTGCTGCCTTTTCATTAGCAACGATTTCTTTACGAGATAAAATTAAACGATTATCTGAAGGTAAAATTTCAACAATATCAAATACTAATGTTTGTCCTTTAAATTGTTTCAAATCTGAAACAAAGTGGTCAGAAATCATTGAAGCTGGAACAAATGCACGAACACCGGCATCTACTACCAATCCGCCTTTAACAACATCTTTAACAGTTCCTTCTACTTGTACATGATTATCTGCTTTAGATTGAAGTTCTTCCCAAACTTTACGAGCATCTACACGACGTTTTGAAAGTAAGAAACTGCCATTTTCTTTATCTTTAATCGGTTTAATAACTACTAAATCTAATACATCTCCCACTTTTACAATATCTTCAATTTTTTCAAATGGAGTTGCTGATAATTCCTTAAAAGGAATAACACCTTCAACACCTCCACCAATAATACCAACGATAGCTTGTTTATCTTGTAAAACAAGTACTTCTCCTTGAACTAAGTCTCCAACTTGGATATCTTTTACAATATCAAGTGCATCTTGCATTGTTTGTAATTCTGACATTTAACTTCCTCCTATAACGCAACCATTCATTCGAACGAAAAAATAATCCTAAAAATTTATTTTTTCTCCTTTTAACATCATATCACTATTTCTTTCGCAATTCTAGTAATAACCTTTGAAAATGGCTATACTATTGGTTCTTTTGAATGAATGCAGTCACTGTTTTTACAACATCTTCAATCGTCATTTTAGTTGTATCAACTTCTATAGCATCATCTGCTTTTTTTAGGGGAGATTCTTTGCGAGTAGAATCAATATAATCACGACGTCGAATATCTTCCACCAATTCCTCATAAGACATCTCAATACCTTTTTCTTGATTTTCTATATATCTACGTTTTGCACGTTCTTCAACACTTGCTACAAGAAAAATTTTAATATCTGCTTGAGGAAGTACAACTGTCCCAATATCTCTTCCATCCATAATAATCGAATGATTTTCCGCAATTTCCTGTTGTAAATGAACTAATCTAGTACGAACTTCTTTTAGTGCAGAAACTGCAGAAACATTTTTAGTCACTTCCACACTTCTAATCTCATCTGTGACATCTTCCCCGTTCATAAATACACTTTGCTTTCCATCTTTCATTGTAAAACGAATTTCAATATTTTGAACTAACTCATTAATAGCATCATGGTCTTCTAATGAAATGTGGTTACGTAAAACTGCTAATGTCACCACACGATACATCGCACCTGTATCTAAATATAAAAAGTGATTTTCTTTCGCAATTAATTTTGAAATAGTACTTTTCCCAGATGAAGCAGGTCCATCAATTGCAACTTGCATAACATATATCTCCTTTAGATTTTTAAATTTTTCCCTATAACAACCTAAAAGGCTGGACTTGCTGCCCAGCCTTTAGCTGTTATTGTCTTGGTTGTAATACTTTTAATTGCATTCCAGGTGAAATATTATTTGTTGTTAATCCATTAATCGATTTTAATGTATCAACGTCCATTCCATGATTCACTGCAATTCTATATAATGTTTCACCAGCCTGAACAGTATGACTTCCATATGCACCATTTTGAGTAGTAGGTGCCTCAGGCGTATTCTGTTCTCTTTGATTATTTTGTTGTTGTCTTGAATTAGATGATGAAGTTGTAGTATTCGCATTTGTTGTAGAAACCGTTGTTTCTGTTGTAGTTGTTTCTGCTGTAGTTGTTTCTACTACTTTTGTCAACATAACTTCATCTGCTGTACGAGGTTTAACCTCAGCTTTTGAACTTGACCAATAGAACCACATCATAAATAATAATGGAGATACTACTACTACAATGAATACAAATAGTAGTACACTTAATAAAGGTGCTGATGCTTTACCATTAGCATTACGAGCACTACGTGAATACTGACGTGCTTTTTGCGTATCTTCACCAAATTGGCGATCCCATGGTTGGTCTTCTTTTGGGTTTCTTTCATTATTTAAATTATCAGTCATTAAAAATCCTCCTAAATTCAACCACTGTCGTCTTTAGACTTTTCTCATATAAAACTATAGCATATTTCATCTATAATATGCAATCTTTTCCTTCTTTACATTGTATTTTAGCATAATTTTTAATATTGTCATCGATTTTTTAAATATTTTGAAAATTTTTAAAAAATATGAGAAACTTACAATAATCATTATTATCTACAAACGGAGTTTCTTATATGAATTCAAAAAAAACAAATCCTATCTATGGAAGAGTAGACTGTGAAAGTTGTATCGCCTGCGGCATTTGCCAATTGAAAGCTAGCAATCTTTTTGAGTACGATACTGATGGGATAGCTTTTATCAAACAAGATAACAATACCGGAAGCCTCCCAATCCCTGAACAAGAAATAGAAGCCTTTAAAGAAGCCTATACTCACTGTCCAACAGGAGCCATTAAACGTAAAAACTCTCCTTTTTAATTCCCTTTAAAAACACTTCGGAATCAGATACCTTTCGATATCTGCTGCCGTTCTTTACTTCTATTAGAAAAGTCAATTTACGACAATACACGCATTAAGAACTCTTTTGTTCTTTCTTTTTGCGGATTTGTAAAGATTTGCTCTGCAGTTCCCTCTTCCGCAATAACCCCTTTATCCATAAAGATAACACGGTCACTTACGTCTCTAGCAAATTCCATTTCATGAGTTACAATAATCATTGTTAACCCAGTATGAGCTAAACTCTTCATTGTTTCTAAAACTTCATTTACCATCTCTGGATCTAATGCAGAAGTTGGTTCGTCAAATAATAATACATCTGGTTGCATGGATAATGCTCTAGCAATGGCTACACGTTGTTTTTGTCCACCAGATAATTGACGAGGACGAGCATTTAAGTACGCACTCATTCCAACTTTTTCTAGAAAGCCTTCCGCAATTTCTTCAGCTTCTTCTTTTGATTTTTCCAACACTTTGATAGGACCAACTGTACAGTTTTCTAGTACATTTAAGTTGTTAAATAAATTAAATTGTTGGAATACCATCCCTAAATGTGTACGATATTCATAAATATTTGTATCTTCATCTAAAATATTTTTTCCGTTATATAAAATTTCACCAGAAGTTGGTTTTTCTAATAAGTTTACACAACGTAACAATGTGGATTTCCCTGAACCAGAAGAACCAATAATCGTTACTACTTCACCAGATTGTACTGAAAATGAAATGTCTTTTAGGACTTCATGAGTCCCGAATACTTTATTTAAATGTTTAATCGTTACTACTTCTTGACTCATGATTCTTATCCTTTTCCTTTCGTTTTTTCGTACACAGATGCTATTGAATTAGAATTTAATGGATCTGAATGAATAATTTCATAGTTATCTGGACCGTCCATTCTACGTTCAATATAACGTAAAATTTGTGTTAAAACAGTTGTCATAATGAAGTATAAAATCAATGTGACAAAGAATGTTTCAAAGTAACGGAAGTTTGCTCCCGCAACTGTTTTTGTTGCAAAGTATAATTCTGAAACAGAAATAACATTTAACACGGAAGTATCTTTAATATTAATCACAAACTCATTACCTGTTGCTGGTAAAATATTACGAATTACTTGAGGGAAGATAACATTCATCATTGTTTGAGTATGTGTCATCCCAATCGCTTGAGCAGCTTCAAATTGTCCTTTATCGATAGAAATAATTCCTCCACGAACAATTTCGGACATATAAGCACCCGTATTAATCGATACAATGAAAATCGCAGCAAATGTACGATCCATATCAATGCCAAATGCTAAAGCTGATCCATAATAGATAACCATTGCTTGTACAATCATCGGTGTCCCTCTGAAGAACTCTGTATAAGCTGTTAAAATTACATTAGCAATTTTTAAAGTGATTCTTTTCGATTCTTTTACTGGCATCGGAATGGTCTTTACTAAACCAATCAATAATCCGATAACCGTTCCAATAATTGTACCGATAATAGAAATATATAACGTCACCCAAGCTCCATTTAGAAACATTGGCCAATTATCTTGAACAATTTTTACAATCCATTCAATATTCATGCTTTATCCTCTTTCTTTTTTAGTGATATATCTAGAAAAGTTTCCCCTTCTAGTCTAATAAAATATGTTATTTTGCTGCAGGTTGATTTTTGATTGCTTCATCCATAATTTGTTGACGTTCTGCATCAGAAATTTCTGACAAAGCTTTGTTAATCGCATCTTTTAATGGGTTATTTTTTTTCAATCCAACAGCTGTATCTGTATCTTCATCACTTGCTTGGAATCCATCTGTTAATTTAATCATAACAAAATCTGAATTTGCCGCTTGAGCAGAAACACCTTCAGGTAATTCAGAAACATACGCATCAATTGTTCCAGCTTGTAACGCTACACGCATTGCAGGGAAGTTATCCATTGCAGGTTGTTTTGCAACGCCTGGAATTTGGTCAATCACACTATAGTGGAAAGTGTTTAATTGTCCAGTTACTTTAGCTCCTGAGAAATCAGCTAATGTTTTAGCTTGTTCGAATTTGCTACCTTTTTTAACAATCATTACTAATTGTGATTTGTAATAGTTATCTGAAAAATCAATCGCTTCTTTTCTTTCAGCAGTTGGACTCATACCAGCTATGATTGCATCTAATTTACCAGAAACAACACCAGGTGTTAAGCCATCCCACTCAGTTTTTACAATTACCAATTCTTTATCTAATTTTTTAGCGACACGTTTTGCAATTTCAACATCATATCCGCCCGCATAGTCATTTGTTCCTTGGATTTTTACTCCACCGTTAGCATCTGTTTGTTGTGTCCAGTTAAATGGAGGATATCCCGCTTCCATCCCAACTACTAATTGGTTGCTTGCTGCTTTACTGCCACATGCTGCTAACCCTAAACCAATTGCTACAGTTAATAATCCTTTTAATAAATTTTTTTTCATAAAAATCCTCTCCTATTGGCTATAAACTTCAGGACTCAAATAAAAAAGAGAGATTACGAACAAAAGGTTCGCAATCTCCCCTGAATAGACTCTTATTCTAAAAAAGTGTACAGAAAAAATTAGCATAAACTGCTTTTGCCCGGTAATTGATTGCACTTCACACTGTTCTGGGCAGAGAGTGTGACAGTGACTGACCTATTATGACCAGCCCCCAACATAGCTTTGCTACATTTCGGCGAAATCCCCTTTCCGTAATCACGTACTTTTGTCATCCGCGCCTCAAGTTCAATAACCATATATTTAATTTAGCAATGTCATTTTAGCAAAATGAAAATATAATGTCAACTATTTTCATTAAATTTTCATCATTAATTTTGTGTTGGAGAAGTACTACTTAATAATTGCTCATAAGCAAATTCAAACTTTTGAACATCTCCTGCTCCCATAAAGACAATAACAGCATCCTTATAAGTTAATAATGGCGAAACATTTTCGATTTTTAAAACTGTTGCTTCACCTTCAACTAGCGCTGCTAAGTCCTCAATCGAGACATTTCCTGATTTTTCACGAACAGATGCAAAAATATCACATAAATACACATCATCCGCTAATGATAAGGCACGGGCAAATTCATCTAACAAAGCGATTGTTCTTGTAAATGTATGTGGTTGGAATACAGCTACAATTTTCTTTGTTGGATATTTTTGTCTTGCAGCATCTAATGTTGCACGAATTTCAGATGGATGGTGTGCATAATCATCAATCACTGTAATTTCTTTAATTTTTTTCTCAGAAAAACGACGTTTGACTCCGCCAAATGTTTTTAAATTCATCGCCAATTCTTCTGGATTAAAATCATTTAAGTAATAGAAAGTAATAATTGCTAATGCATTTAAAATATTATGCGTCCCAAATGTTGGAATATCAAATTTTCCATAAAATTTACCATGGATATAAACATCAAAATGACTACCTTCTGTATCTTTTTCAATATTTTCTGCAACTACATCATTGGATTCACTAATACCATAATAAGTAATTGGTGTTGTCACATCTAACTCACGTAGTCTTTCATCATCTCCACAAGCAATAATTCCTTTTTTCACTTGACGACCAAATGATTCAAATGCGCTTTGAACATCGTCAATATCTGTATAATAATCAGGATGATCAAAATCGATATTCGTCATAATCGCATAATCTGGTTTATAGGCCATAAAATGACGCTTATATTCGCACGCTTCTAATACAAAATATTCAGATGCTTCTACTCCATGACCGGTGCCGTCTCCAATTAAATAACTCGTTGGTTCCATTGCACTTAAAACATGAGATAATAATCCTGTTGTACTTGTTTTTCCATGCGAACCTGTTATTGCAACACTTTGGTATCCTTTTAATAATTCACCTAAAAATTTATGATAACGAATCACTTCAATTCCTTTTTCACGTGCTGCTACTAATTCTTCATGGCTGTCCGGAAAAGCATTTCCTGCAATGACAATTTGTCCTTCTTGAATATTATCTGCACTAAACGGAAACATTTTGATTCCTGCATCTTCTAACCCTTTTTGAGTAAAGAAATAATTCTCCAAGTCAGAACCTTGAACAGAATATCCTTCTCCATGTAATACTAAAGCTAATGCACTCATTCCTGAGCCTTTTATACCTGTAAAATGATAAATTTTACTTTTATCCATGATCAATTCCACTTCCTATGTTTACTATTTACTATATGGTAATGTATCTTTTCCTTGTTCCTGTTCCATAATCCATGATAACGATCGATTCATTGCTCTTCTTTGCTTTCCTGGTAAAGGTTGCAATTCAGGAGCTAAAACTTCCATCGCTTGCGTATCAGGTAAATGATTTAATAATGTTTCTTGCACTATTTGTGTTGATGGAAGATCTGATTGAAGTTTTGTTGCTTTTTTAGGAGATTTCTCCACTACTTTTTGCGATACTTCCACTTCTTCCACCTTAATCAAAGGTGTTTCTTCACTTGAAAAAATTAATAAATCTTCTGCATTCACTCTTAAACTCTCTTCTAATACTTCATAAGGAATTTCTACTTTTTTCGGCATTGAAGGCGGCATTCCTTTTAGAATAGAAGGAACTGTAGAAGGAGTGAATCTTTTTCTCGCTGGCTTTTCTTGCAAAAAATTACGCCATTTCTCCCGATTATTTCCTCTTTGACTACTTTCTTTAAAGGATTGGAAAATTCCATCTTTTGTCTGTGGAGTATCTTTTTCTTCTAAAGCCGATTTCTGTTGCTTTAAAAAAGGCAAATAATGTTCCACAGTCATTTCCTGTTCACTGTCTTGATTTGTTCCAAAAGAAATGTCTTCTTTTGGGTGTAAATAATTTGGAAAGTCTACCCACTTTCTTTTGGAACTTTGCTTATTTGGTAAATATTGATTACTAATCTCTCTGATCGAACGATGGTTATCTGACAAAAATACCACTCCTCTTCGATTTTTTAACCTTTAAATGGCTCTCCAATAACAGCATCATCATTTAACACTAAAATTCCTTTTTTAGCAGGAGCATTTTCTAACCCTAATTCACGAGCTGAACATAACATTCCGTGACTTTCTACGCCACGTAATTCCCCTGACCAAATAATGCTTCCGTTAGGCATTACTGTTCCTGGTGTAGCTACTACAACTTTTTGTCCTGCTTTTACATTTGGAGCACCACAAACAATTTGCAAAACTGTATCTTGGCTTACACGTGTTTGTGTAACATGTAAATGATCAGAGTCTTCATGCGGAACACAAGTTTCCACATAACCAACTACTAACGTATCTTTTGGAGACAAATCTAATGACTCACCATCAAATCCAGCTTCTTGAATTAATGTTTTTACAGTTGCTTGTTCTTCCTCTGATAAAAATTGTTGTCCTGCATTTTCAAAACGAATATGATCTGAAATTCCTGCAATATTGTAACCAATCACTGCATTTGTTTTTTCATCGAATACACGTGTTACTCCATTTTTTGTTTCAATTGCAACATCATAACGACTTGCCGATCCTGATGTTAATAATAATGTATCTGAAATACCTTCTTGATTATAAAAACTTAACCACATAATAATCTCCTTAAATTTATTTTTAATTAATTTGTTCTTCCATCTAAAATTGTATCAACTGTGCTACGATCTAACGCGCGAATCGTTTGGATAACCATTTCACGTGCTGCTTCATAGTCTTTAATCGAGAACATTGTTTGATGCGTATGAATATAACGAGCACATACCCCAATCACCGTACTTGGAACACCTTGATTCATTAAGTGAGCTTTTCCTGCATCTGTTCCACCTTGAGAAACAAAGTATTGGAATGGAATATTATGAGTTAACGCAGTATCTTCTAAAAATTCCTTCATACGAGGCAATGTAATCAAACCTGGATCTAATATTCTTAATAAAAATCCTTGGTCTAAGTGTCCAAATGTATCTTTTGAACCTGTTAAATCATCTGCAGCCGAACAATCTACCGCAAAAAATAAATCAGGATTGAATTTTGTAACACTTGGCCCTGTACCACGTAGTCCAACTTCTTCTTGAACATTCGCTCCTGCAATTAATGTATTTGGTAAAACTTCATTTTTCAATTCACGTAAAGCTTCTAATACTACTGTACACCCATAACGATTGTCCCATGATTTTGCAATCATTCGTTTTTTATTTGCTGTCCAAATTGTTTCCACTAAAGGAACAATAGTATCTCCAGGACGAACTCCATATTCTTCAGCTTCTTCTTTTGAAGTAAATCCAGCATCAAATAAAATATCTGTTACTTTTACAGAAGCTTGTTGCCCGCCAGCCGCACGTAATAAATGCGGAGGGATTGAACTTGAAATAACAGGATAATCTCCTTTACGAGTTTGCAATGTAAAACGTTGCGCAGAAACGACATATGGATTCCAACCACCTAATGGACTTACTTTTAATAAACCTGTTGACATAATATTTGTCACCATAAATCCAACTTCGTCCATATGTGCAGCAATCATAATTTTAGGGGCATTGGCATCTTTATGTTCACGAACCCCAAAAATCCCGCCTAAACCATCTTGCTCAATACGATCGACTAACGGTTCCAATTCTTTTCTCATAAATTCTCGAACATTTTTTTCATGTCCACTTGTTGATTGTAATTCTGTTAAAGTTTTAATTAAACTTTCTGTTTTCTTTTCCATTGTTCTTGCCTCCATAAGAATAAAAAGCTCGAATGTCCCGTTCCCAGTCCTTTCAGAGCTCCTTTTAACGTCACTCTTTGTATGAGAATATTCTCCGATTAGGCTGACGCTATTTTATATAAATCTAGAACTGCACCTGTTTTGGCATCTGCAAAAAATTCATATTGCACCAATTCTTCTTGTTCTTTACGAGTAATGCCACCATAGTATACATAGCCACTAAAATCTTCTTTTTCAATATACACGGGTTCCATTTCAATCCATGATCCTTCAATCGTTCCTACAACAGTAAACAAACGACGAACATTTCCTACAATAACGTCCCCATTGACTAATTTCTTCTCATAAATTTTAGAAACAAGCCACGCACCTAGAAAAGCTCCAGTTGCAAGGAAAAATCCTGCTGTAAAAGATGATTTATTTTTTGACATTTTACCACTCCTCTACTTTACTTCATAGGGATGACGTTCTTTTGGAAAAATTGCTTCTACTCGATAAATTGGATGTCCTTTAGCAGAAAACTTTTCTTCATATTCGGTCATCACATTGCCTTCAAACTCTACTTGGTGTAAATCTAACCACACTTGCTTTAAAATCATTCCAAATTGAGAAAACGAAGCTAAACTATATTCGAATAATCCTCTGTTGTCTGTTTTAAAATGAATTTCTCCTTCTAAAGGTAATACTTGTTCATATGCTTTTAGAAAATCTGCATGAGTCAAACGTCTTTTAGCATGACGTTTTTTAGGCCATGGATCAGAAAAATTCAAATAAATTCGATCAACTTCACCATCTTCAAAATAATCTGTCACTGTTCCACCATCAATATGTAATAATTGTAAATTTGGAACTTCTACAGCTAAAGCTTTTTCTAATGCAACAACAATAACACTTGTTTGAATTTCAATTCCAATATAATTAATTTCTGGATTTTTTTTTGCCATTTCACTAACAAATTGACCTTTTCCTGAACCAATTTCAATATGAATCGGATGATTATTTCCAAATCTTTCTCTCCAGCGTCCTTTCCATTCTTCTGGATTTTGAATGACCATTTCTGGATGAGCTAATAATGTATCTTTAGCCCATGGTTTATTTCTTAAACGCAATTATTTTTACTCCTCTTCTTTCATCAAGCGATGATTATAAATTGATTTTACAACTAAAATCTTTTCGTTCATTTCATAATAACGACCTTCAAAATGACTTTTCTTAATAAAGTTTAAACAATTCATCAATGCATACCATTCAATTCTCTGATAAATATTCGTTGATAAGTTTAAACCATAGGCATCAAGCCATTCACCCCATTGGTGAACAGGAATATATTGGGTTAAAATCATTGTCAAATCCGATACAGGATCTGCTAAACGTACCATTTCCCAATCAATTAAATATAATTTATCATTTGCCAATAAAAAATTGCGACGATCTAAATCACCATGACAAACGGTTTTTCCTGCTTCTAACACAAGAGGTAATGTTTCTTTCAAATAATCTAACACTTCTGATAAGAAACGATGACTTTGTAACCCTGACTGCAAATTTTCTAAATAATCTTCAATGAAATGCTGAGCGGTATATTCTTCGCCTTGGATTTTTTGAAGCATTAATAGTAAATTAGGAGATTGATGGATTTCTTTTAATAAATCAATGACTTCCATCGAATTCATTTCTTCAGTTGTTAAGGATCGACCATTTAACCATTCTTGAGCTGTTAGAACATCTCCATTTCCAGCTCTTTTGGTCCACATTAATTTAGGAGCAATACCTTCACCCGATAATGCAGCTAAAAATGGGGAAGAATTTCTTTTTAAGAAAACTCTCTCCTGCGCTCTTACTGCCATATAGGCTTGTCCGGTATCTCCCCCAATTGGATGTAATTCCCATCCGGCATCCATATTTTGTTCCATATTTCTATCCCTACCGACCATTTCTTGAGTTTATTTGTTATCTTTCATTGTATGCTGTCCCAATGGTTCCGTCAAGCTTCACAACGAATCTATTTTCATTTAACGTCTTTTCTTTTTTCGATTTAAACGTGGTTTTAAATAACCATATAAAAATACTGCTGATACTATTGGATACCATACAAATCCAGCTAATACAAAAATATTTCTTGAAACTACTGCTGTTAACAAGCTAATAATGATACTTGCTCCAATGACTAATTGTAAAACGACTCCAATAAAATCATCCATCATTTCTTTTGGTTCATATAAAGAATGAATATAAATCGAATGAGCTTTTGGATGTTTATATAAAGAAGCAAATTGGAAACAAATCACTACTATCATAATCGACTGAATTGCCATTATCCAATACCAAATCGAACTAGCAAATGATAACAAAACTGTTGCAACAATCATTTGAAGTAACACCGTAACATAATTGGAGCTTCTTAATGCTGTTCGAACCAATAAATAACGATACGGATGAATCTTATTTGGTGTTAGTTTTTCCACGAAAATATCTAATGATTGATTGCGCTTTGCTTGATGTTTCTTTAAAAATGGTACATCTACAAATAAAGCAATCACTCGAAAAATTCTTTGTTGACGTGCTTGTTCACTTTGAATCAATTCATTCCACTTAAAATGTACCGGTTTAGCAGATGCAAAACGATAAAGTCCAATTGAAAGAAGTACCAATACTTGTGCCATCCATAAAGAGAACACTTTTGGAATAAAAGAAAGAATTCCAAATAAACAAATACTATTTACTAAATAGAGTGCTACATTATAAAATGAATTTTTCGCTAACTTTCCTTCAAAAATTGATTTTTGAATCATAAAATGGAATCCTTTTAGTGATAAGAGCGTTGCAAAAATGGAAATAAATGGAATTATCCCATTCCCATATGCTTGCATAAAAATCGGCAACACAAAAATCGTTGCAATACCATTCAATACTAATGGAAAAATCCAACTATAACGAATCGCACGTTTAAAATAGGATTTAAAATCTTCACCAATCACACTTAAAAAGTGGACATCAGCCTCTTCTACATAAGTAGCAATTTCACCAAATAATGGAAAAACAGCTAATAATAAACTGACAAATAATATCAAAGGTTCTTCTAAAATACGAATCGTTTTTAACCATGTTGAATATTGAAACAATAGAAAACCAAATAGGAAAAAGAACACAATCATAAAATGATCGTTCATCATATATTTGGCATATTTCATTACTTTTTTCTGATAAGTCTTAAAACGACTTTCCCACAATTGTTCACTATTCATGATGATCACCTGTATTCGTTGTTAATGCAAAATACACGTCTTCTAATGAAGATTCATCCATTTGAACTTCTCCTTTAAGCGTTTCTAAATCTCCTTGTGCTTGAACCACTCCATCATGTAATACAATGAAACGATCACAATATTTTTCTGCAGTATCTAATACATGTGTAGACATTAAGATTGCAGCACCCGATTCTTTTTTCTCTCTTAACACTTTTAATAATGTACGAATTCCTAATGGGTCTAATCCTAAAAATGGTTCATCTACCACATATAATGGAACGTCCAACATTAATGCACAAACAATGAGTACCTTTTGCTTCATTCCTTTAGAAAAATAAGCTGGGAACCAATCTAATTGTTTCGTTAAACGAAACTGCTCCACTAATTCCATCGCACGATGCATTGTCTCCGACGTATCTTGTTGATATGCACGAGCTGTTAATTCAATATGCTCTCTAAACGTTAATTCTTCATATAACACAGGCGTTTCCGGAATGACCGCAATCAATTTACGATAATTGCGTACACTTTCTGCTACAGTATGTCCTTGAATCGAAATTTCTCCCGAAAAAGGTTGAATAAAATTCGTAATACATTTAATCGTTGTACTTTTCCCTGCCCCATTTAATCCAATGAGCCCACAAATTTCTCCTGATTTTACTTCAAAAGAAATGTTTTTAATAACAGGAACTTGAGTATAACCAGCTGTTATATGATTTACTTTTAATGTCATAACTTTCTCCAATCCTACACAATTTAGCATTATTATATCAAAAATTCATCCTAGTTCCTAGAAACTTTCATTCAAAGAAAAACTTCGCGATTTCATTGCATTCCACTTCTACACATGGTACGATTTGACTATACACATCAAGGAGGTTTTTTATTATGTCAGATTGTATTTTTGATAAAATTATTTCTAAAGAAATTCCAGCACATATTGTTTATGAAGATGAGGTAGTCATTGCCTTTTTAGACTTAGGACAAGTAACACCTGGTCACACATTAGTCGTTCCAAAAAAACACGTAAAAGATATTTTTGAATATGATGAAGAATTAGCCGCAGCTGTATTTAGCAGAATCCCTAAAATCGCTCGTGCTTTAAAAGCAATGAACCCTGAAATAAAAGGAGTTAATATTTTAAACAATAATGGAGAAGTTGCTTTTCAAAGTGTCTTCCACTCTCATATCCATTTAATTCCTCGTTACAAACATGAAGAAGGTTTTGGGTTAAAATGGGAAACTCATGACTATTCTCACGAAGAATTAGCAACTATTGCACAAAATATCGCTAAACATGTGGAAAATAATTAATAAATTCAAATGAAATAACGGAGAAAAAATAAATGAAAAAATTTGTCAAAGGATTACTCTTCGGAAGTATTGTCGGTGGAAGCATTGCTCTATTAACCACAAAACAAAATGGTAAGAAAAACCGTGAACAATTATACGAAAATATTGTTCGTTTATCTGAAGATATTTCCACATTAAATAATGGAATTCCTGTTCTTCAACAAGGAACACAACAATTACAACATCGTATTATTCCTCAAGTAAAAGAAATCTCTGAGGAAATTTTAGAAGATGTACAAAATTTCAAACATATGAGCCAACCTCGTATCAAAAGAATTCAAGCACATCTATCAACGCTTCGCCAACATATTCAAGAAGCAACAAAGGAGAAACTATGATTCGATTATTTGCCAGTGATATGGATGGGACGATTTTACAAGATCATTCTACTATTCATCCGGACAATATCAAAATGGTGCAGTATTTACAAAAAAAGAATATTCCCTTTGTCATTTGCTCAGGAAGAGATTTCTACCAAGCTTCTCTTTGCTTAGAACCTGCAAATATTCAATGCCCCGTTATTGGATTAAATGGTGCAGTTATTTATCAAGAAGATGGGACGATTATAAAAGAAGTGACACTTTCTCATGAAGATACACGTAATCTTGTTCAAAAAATTGAAAAACATCATAACAATTGGGATATAATGACTTCAAAAGGATGCTTCTCCTTACATTTTGCAGAAAAATTTACAAAAAGAGTGGCTACTTTTAAAGAAAATCATCCAAATCTTACTCCGGAACAATTTGAAGCTGAACTTGATAAATTAAAAAAACTTTTTGATGCAACAGATGTTTCTAACGTTGAGGAAGTGTTAGAAGACCCCTCCATTAAAATTTATAAAGTCTTAACTTCCAATTACGAAGCTGAAGATTCATTAATGGAAATTAAATCTTATGTTGAACAAGAACTTCCTAATCTAGTTGTTACTTCATCTTTTAAAACGAATATTGAAATCACTCATAAAGATGCTCAAAAAGGAATTGCTCTTCAATACTACGCAAACACTTTAGGGATTTCTATGAACGAAGTTTTTGCGATTGGCGATAATTCCAATGATGTTTCTATGTTAAAACTTGCTGGATATAGTGTCGCTATGGGAAATGCTAATCAAGAAGCATTAAACACCGCAAAATTCCAAACAGATGATAACAAGCATGGTGGCGTTGCTAAAGCCATTCAAAAATGTTTAGATGAACAGCTGTAAGCCATTACCTCCTTTTTGGGGGTAATTTTTTTATGAATACTCCTTTTTAATAGTAAGAGGAGGTGATTTTATGGAAGCAGATTTTCTTCAACCACTCATTGCTTTAATTAGCAATATGGGATTTCCAATTGCGATGAGTATTTATCTACTCCATCGAATGGAACAAAAACTTGATACAATGATTAATCTTTTAAGTGAACTCAATCATCATTTAAAGAAAGATTGACTCAATAACAGTTCTCATGTCAGAAAATATAACATAACATGAGAACTGTTTTTTGTTTTTTATATTGAAATCTAGTAAAATAACCTCACATTAATTTTTAACAACTTGGAGGTCTTTATGAAAATACATACGAACATTCAGAAAAAGAGCTTCTGGATTAGCTTATTAGGAATCTTATTTTTCCTTCTTTCTACTCCAATTGAAGCTGCAACAAAAAAATATACTATTGCGACAGACACAACTTTTGCCCCATTTGAATTTCAAGATACTTCTGGAAATTATGTTGGAATTGATATGGATTTAATCAAAGCGATTGCAAAAGAGAAAAATTTTGAAATCGAAATTAAAGCTCTAGGATTTAACGCTGCTGTTCAAGCTTTAGAAGCTGGACAAGTAGATGCGGTTATCGCAGGAATGAGTATGACAGATGAAAGAAAACAAAAATTCGACTTCACAGATTCATACTTTGATAGTGGTATCGGAATGGCAGCAAGTACTTCAAGTAATATTAGTACATACGAAGAACTTCGCGGTAAAAACGTTGCGGTAAAAATCGGTACACAAGGAGCAAGTTTCGCTTCTTCTATCCAAGAAAAATATGGATTTACTATTTCAACATTTGAAGATTCTGCTAACATGTATCAAGATGTAGTCAGTGGAAATAGTGTGGCTGCCTTTGAAGATTATCCAGTATTAGGATATGCCATTCGCAGTAATCACTTACCAATGACACTAACTTCTTATAAAGAACAAGTCACTCAATATGGTGTTGCCGTATTAAAAAATCAAAATACTGAATTTATTGAAGCCTTTAACCATGGATTAGCAACTTTAAAAGCAAATGGTGAATATGATAAAATTTTAAACAACTACATTGGAACAGATGATGCTACTACAACTACTGCTGAAGATACAAGCTTGTTTGGATTATTAAAAACAAATGCTCCAACTCTTTTAAGTGGATTATGGAATACCATTTGGATTACCTTTGTTTCACTAGCAATTGCAACAGTTATCGGTGTTCTTTTAGGATTAATGAGAACTAGTCGTATTTCTATTTTAGAAGCAATCGCAACTCTTTACATTGACTTTATGCGTGGTATTCCACTAATTGTTTTAACATTCTTTATTTATTTTGGAATTCCTCAAGCCTTTAATATTCGTTTAGATGCAACAGTTGCAGCAATTTCAACTTTAGGATTAAATGCTGCGGCATATATTGCAGAAATAGTTCGTGGCGGTATTAATGCAATCGATAAAGGGCAAAGTGAAGCTGCGATGAGTTTAGGATTACCTTATTACAAATCAATGCAAAAAATTATTTTACCGCAAGCAATTCGTTTAATGGTTCCATCATTTATGAACCAATTTGTCATTACTTTGAAAGATACTTCAATTTTATCCATCATAGGACTTGTAGAATTAACACAAACTGGTAAAATCATTATTGCAAGAAACTTACAATCAAGTTCAATGTGGTTTATTGTTGGAATGATGTACTTAATCGTCATTACACTACTAACAAAAATTTCAGCACGTTTAGAAAGGAAAGCATAAGATGGCAATGATCGAAGTAAAAGGCCTTAAAAAAAATTACGGTGAATTAGAAGTCTTAAAATCGATTGATTTAGAAATCGAAGAAGGACAAGTTGTTTGTATTATCGGCCCTTCTGGGTCAGGTAAATCAACATTTTTACGTTGCTTAAATCGTCTCGAAAAAACAACAGCAGGAAAAGTTATTGTTGACGGATATGATTTAACGGATAAAAATACAGATTTAAACTTTGTACGTCAAGAAATTGGAATGGTATTCCAACACTTTAATTTATTTCCTCATTTGACGATTAAAGAGAATATTACATTAGCTCCTGTTGAATTAGGACGTGAAACAAAAGAAGACGCTGACAAACACGCCTTAAAATTATTAGGAATGGTTGGACTGGAAGATAAAGCAGATGTTTATCCAAAAACATTATCTGGTGGTCAAAAACAACGTGTAGCTATTGCTCGTGCTTTAGCGATGAAGCCGAAAATGTTATTATTCGATGAACCAACTTCTGCTCTTGACCCTGAAATGGTTGGAGATGTATTAGAAGTAATGCAACAATTAGCAAAAGATGGGATGACAATGGTTGTTGTAACTCACGAAATGGGATTTGCCCGTGAAGTCAGTGACCGTGTAATTTTCATGGATGGCGGTTATGTCGTAGAAGATGGTACACCAGAACAAATCTTCAAAAACCCACAACACAGTCGTACACAAGATTTTTTAAATAAAGTGTTACATTAATCGTTAAAGAAATCATTATTGAGATTCAAAGAGAAATAAAAAAGACTTTCCCTATTAGCATGAGATTGGCATTTACAAGCTATATCTGTCCTCTTGCTACCATAGAAAAGTCATTATTATTTTACGGACTCTCATAAAATCATATCCAAATGAGAAAGACTTTTCTCCATAGCAGGAGTAATATCAGCCTTTTTGGCTGATATTACTGGAAAAATTGAGACCTTAGGCTCAATTTTTAGCCAAGAGACAGCAAAGCTGGCTACTGGCGTCCAATGCTATTTCAGAAAAGTCTTTCGAATGTCTTTTACAATAATTCAATACGCTTTATAAAGTCTTTGTTACTCTTCGTTTCTCTTAATTGCTTCACGATTTGCTCGCTTGTTTCTAGCCCATCACCCTTCATCGTGTTACGAACCTTCCACACCGCTTCTAAAACATGAGAATCCAGTAAAATTTCCTCTTTACGTGTACCCGAACGTTTCACATCAATCGCTGGAAACACCCTTCTTTCTGCCAATTCACGAGATAAATGCACTTCCGCATTCCCAGTTCCTTTAAATTCCTCATAAATGACATCATCCATACGGCTTCCTGTTTCAATTAAAGCTGTCGCTAAAATCGTTAAACTTCCACCATCTTCAATATTTCTAGCAGAACCAAAAAATCTCTTAGGACGATAAAAAGCAGCTGGATCAATCCCACCACTTAATGTACGTCCAGAAGGTGGAATCGTTAAATTATAGGCACGTGCTAAACGTGTAATACTATCTAATAAAACGATGACATCTCTACCATCTTCTACTAAACGCAATGCACGCTCTAAAACTAATTCACTCACTTTAATATGGTGTTCTGGTGTTTGATCAAAAGTTGAAAATACAACTTCAGCATCCACGGTACGCTCAATATCCGTCACTTCTTCAGGTCGTTCATCAATTAGCAAAATAATTAATTCTGCTTCAGGATAGTTCGTTGTAATCCCATTCGCAATTTCTTTTAATAAACTTGTTTTACCAGCTTTCGGTGGAGCTACAATTAAACCACGCTGTCCAAATCCTATAGGACAAATTAAATCCAACATTCTTGAAGCAATTCTACCAGTAGTTGTTTCTAATTTGATTTGTTCTTCAGGATACAATGGTGTTAAGCCTGGAAAATGATCCCGTTCTTTTGCTTCTTCAGGGTCTTTTCCATTTACCGCTCCAACTTGCATCAATCCGTTAAATTTTTCTCCTGTACGTGGAGGGCGAGCAGGTCCTGCCACTAAATCCCCATTTCTTAAGGCAAATCTACGAATTTGAGAAGAAGAAATATAAATATCTTCCTGGCTAGTAGAATAATTAATCGGACGTAAGAAACCAAATCCTTCCGCATTATTAATATCTAATACTCCTTCTACCTGGAAGAATCCCGTTGCTTCTTCTTGAGCTCTCATAATCGCTAGAGCTAATTCTTTTTTATTCATTTGCCCATAATAAGGGATTTTGTAATGTTTGGCAAAAGCGTACATTTCTTTCAAAGTCTTTTGTTTCAAGACGGGTAAAGTTACTGTTTCAATTGTTTCTGACATCTTAATCCTCTTCAATCATTTGGATATCGGCTCCTAATTGTTGTAAATTTTCAACAATATGAGAATACCCTCTTAAAATATGTTCAATATTACAAATTTTTGTTGTTCCTTTAGCCATTAAACCAGCAATTACTAACGCTGCACCTGCACGTAAATCACTAGCAGAAACTTCACATCCCGTTAAAGGAGTTGGACCATTAATTGAAATCACATCGTTTTCAACTCGACCTTTAGCTCCCATACGATTTAATTCAGGAATATGATTCACACGTTTCGGGTAAATCGTATCGATAATTTTGGCTTCTCCTGTTGCTTTCATTAATAATGGTGTAATCGGTTGTTGTAAATCTGTTGCAAAACCTGGATAAGGTAAAGTTTTAATGCTAACTGCTTTTAATTCCTTAGATGGGAAAACATAAATATCTTCCTCTCCAATCGTCATTTTAACGCCCATTTCTTCCATTTTTGCTAAAAATCCTTCAATATGTTCGAAGATTACATTTTTTACAGTAACTCCTTCACCTACTGCTGCTGCAATCGATAAATAAGTTCCTGCTTCAATTCTATCTGGAATAATCGTATGACGGCATCCGTGTAATACTTCAACACCTTCAATACGAATAACACTCGTACCTGCGCCTTTAATATTAGCCCCCATTTTATTTAATAGATTCACGACATCAATAATTTCGGGCTCTCTTGCAGCATTTTCAATAATCGTTTTACCTTTTGCACGAACAGCTGCTAATAAAATATTAATCGTTGCTCCTACAGATACAACGTCCATATAAATACGAGTTCCTGTTAATCCTTGTCCGTTCGTTGATAAATAAATGGCTCCCATTTCATTACGAACATCCGCTCCTAGTGCTTTGAACCCTTTAATATGTTGGTCAATTGGTCTAGGTCCTAAGAAACATCCTCCTGGAAGTCCAACAACTCCTTCACCAAATTTTGCAAGAGTCGCTCCCATAAAATAATACGAAGCTCTCATACTTTGAATTTTTCCACTTGGCATTGGAATAGATAACATATTCGTTGGATCAATGGTCAATACTCCTTCTTCAAAAGTAGTATGAACATTAAAATCTCTCAAAATTTCAATTAATGCGGCTACATCTTGAATATCTGGAACACCTTCTAATACAACTGGTTCTGATCCTAAGATAGCTGCTGGAATTAAAGCTACTGTACTATTTTTAGCACCGCTAACGGTTACTTCTCCAGTTAGTGGTTTTCCTCCATTAATGACTAATTTTTTCATTGATTCAAATCCTCTCATAACATCTTCACTTCCATTATACCATGCCTTTACAAAAAGGCATACTTAAAACTTTCTCGAAAATTGTCACCCGTTTTTCCATGTTAAGTTGACAATCCTCTCTAATCTTTATACAATTTGAATCAACTAAAGGAGGATTTTTATGACTACTAAAGAAGCTGTTTTACACTATCTTCAAGAACACACTGGTGAGCCTATTTCTGGAGAAAAAATGGCACTCGCTTTAAATAAATCACGAACTTCAATCTGGAAAGCTATCCAATCTCTAAAAAAAGAAGGTTACGCTATTGAATCTTCTACAAATAAAGGATATACATTATCTCAGAACAATGATGTTTTATCAAAACAACAAATCACCCAAGAACTAATTCAACAGCATCATCCAATTGATTGGAACATTCAAACAATGGAAAGTACGACTTCAACGAATGATTTAGCAAAAATTTACGTAAATCAGAACTCCACCACTCCTGCTATCTTTATAAGTGAAGAACAAACAGCTGGTAGAGGTCGTTTAGGAAGAACATTCATTTCCCCTGCTAAATCAGGATTATATATAAGTCTCTGTTTATTTCCTACTATTGCATTAGAAGATTTGTCTCTGATTACTTGTGCAACAGCTGTTGCTTGCGTTGAAACTTTAGAACAATTAACAGGGAAATCTCTAGATATTAAATGGGTAAATGATTTATTTTATCAAGATAAAAAAGTTGGAGGTATTTTGACAGAGGTCATTAGTGATTTTGAGTCTCAACAAGTTCAATCTCTGATTGTAGGAATGGGAATCAATTTAATTGACTCACCTCAATCATTCCCTGAAGAATTACACTCTATTGTTGGAAGTATTTTTTCTTCTAAGAAGGAATATGAGACACATTCTTTTAATCGGAATCATTTTATTGCTAAATTTTTAGAAAAATGGGCATTTTATTATCAAAATCTTTCCAAAAGAGACTTTATTTCTACTTATAAGGAACATTCAAATGTAATTGGTAAATTTGTGAATGTATTCGAAGGAAGCCAAACATATTCCGCCTTTGCAAAAGATATTGATGAAAATGGTCATTTAATCATTGAAAAAGAAGATAACAGTTTACACTCATTGTCGTATGGTGAGATTAGTATTCGTACGAAATCATGAAATAATTTATAGGTGGGGCATTCTTTCACTTTCTAGCGTTCAAGTAAAAAAGATTGTTATTGATACAAAAATGGCAGAAGCCACTCTGTCGGCTTCTGCCATAAGGATATACGTCCTTTACTATTTTAGTAAACTCTTATTCATTTACGTTCTCTCAAAAATGACACATTAAAAAAAGAAATGACTTTTCTATTTTTACACTACTTCAGACAAGTCTTATTTTAATTCCTCTGTCAATTCATATAATTGATCCACTAATTTTCCTACATAAGCAATGGCTTCTTTTAGCGGTTGTTCTGTTGAAACATCACATCCGGCATGACGTGCTAAGTCTTTCGCAGAAAGGCTACCACCTAACGCTAATGTATCTTTCCAAACTTGCGCTTGAGAAGGATCTTCCTCAATCTTATTCGCAATTGCAGTACCAATTGTTAAACCAGCAGAATAAGTATATGGATATAATCCCATATAATAGTGAGGTTGACGCATCCAAGTTAGCTCTGCTCCTTCATTCACAACAAGACTATCACCGAAGAACTCTTCCATCACTTCACGTTTTACTTTAGACAACACATCTGCATTTAACATTTCATTATTGTCTACCATCTTGTAAATACGATCTTGGAATACTGCTTCTAAATAGTGAGTCACCATATTATGGAAATAAGTACGGCTAATCATATTACTGATAACCCAACGTTTGAAACGAGCATCTGTACTATTTTTCAATAAATAATTTGATACAATGACTTCATTACAAGTTGATGGAGCTTCTACAAAGTATAATGAACATTCGTTATTTAACATGGTTAACTCTTCCCCAACACGTTTAAAGTGGTAGGCATGTCCTAATTCATGAGCTAATACGAATACTTCATTCATTTTTCCAGTCCATGATAATAAAATATAGCTCGCTACTTTTGGAACAGTCGCACAGAATCCACCTGTACTCTTTCCAATATTTTGTGGGAAGTCCGTCCAACGTTTGTCGTAACTTTCGTCAATCATATCTTTATAATCTTCCCCTAAAATTCCAAGAGCTTTCTTCAAATAGTCTCTAGATTCTTCAATGGACATATCTACTTCAAAATCAGGATCCAAATTAATTTTACAGTCTGCAAATTGCATGTCTGCAACATTATGTTCTCTTGCTAATAAGCGAATATAACGTTGAATATGTGGTGCCAAATCTGTCATTAATGTACGAATTTGACGATCATATAATTCACGATCCCCATCTTGTTGATCTAATAAGTAATCAATAACGCTATCATATCCACGCATCGTTGCAATCATTTTTTCATTTTTAATCGTTGAAATATATTCATTCGCAACGGTATTTTTATAGCGATTTAATGTTTTATAGAAACTTTTCGCTGCATTACGACGAATTTCAGTATGATTATCCATTTCATGCAAGTTTTCATATAAAACAAAACTATTTTCATAAGTTTTTCCATCAGCTTCAAATGAGTCAAATTCCATATCTTCATGTTTTGTTACTTCATATAATTGATAGAAACTTGGTAAGCTAGACATATTTGATAAAACTTGTTCTGCATCTTTTGATAAAGTATGAGCTTTGGCACGAATAATTTTTTCAATAAAGTAAGATAAATCTGGACGTTTTTCTGCCACAAATTGGCGTAATAAACTTTCTTCTAGTCCTACGATTTCAGTATCATAGAAACTCATATTCAAAGCCCAAGCACTAGCTAATTGTTCAAATAAAGTCGCATTTTCAACCACTGTATCATTGAAACGGTCAACAGTCATTGGTAATTCTGCGTAATGAGATAAACGGTAGAATGTTTCATATAAAGCTTCATATTCTTCAGTAGCAGCAGTTAATACTTCTAAATCCGCTAGTTTATCTTCATATTTTCCTTTAAAGCTCTTTAATTGAGCTTCTGTTTCCTTTAATGTTGTACGATACGCTTCATCACTTGGGTATAATAAACTCATATCCCAAGTAATCGATTGATCGACTTCACTACGTTTTACTAATTTTACATCACTCATCTGTATCCCTCCATACATTCTTTTGTATTGCTATTATAGCATATTATTTTTCATTCTCTAATGTATTCGTCATAAAACTATCTTCCATTAATCCATTCATCACTTCTGTAATTAATTCTGTATAAATTGCTTGCGTACAATCCTTCTTATTCCAACCATGAACGACTAAATTTGATAAGAGTAATTCATTAATATGGTACGAAACCGTAGCAGAAGTAATGCCCAATTGTTCCGCAATGCCTTTCACACTCTTTGTACCCTTTGCGATTTCGCAAAAAATTTGATACCTTGTTTTATCTCCTAAATTTTTGAAAACATTAATCCGTTCTTGTTGTTTATCCAATTTAGTCTGGATTATATGTTGAATCACTTCTAATGATTTTGCCCCTAGTATTAAAATTTCAGAATCTTGGAAAAAGAAATCCGATAATAATAAGGTTGGAATCACTGAAATTTCGTCCGATTTCCAGTCGATTTCCTCGATGAGTTTTGTCCCTGAAAATGCTTCTACTAAAATTGTTGGGTGCTCTTGAACAGTAGTTTCAAATTCCTCATAAGATTTTTCTAAAATTGGTAAATATTCTGCATACACTTTTTCAAATATTGGCTTCAGTGTTTGATGCAAGGTAATAAAATCTTCGACAAACTTTTTAGGTTGCGACATTATTGTAAAGTAATTCCAACGTAAAGTATCGTCAATCGGCAGATTTTTTAAGAAATCTAAAAATGCAAATTGATTCCCTAATAATTCTGTAACTTTATCTTCGACACTCGCTTCCTCTTCATCTTGCTTCACAATATTGGTCATTAATTGTTTCTTAATTTCCTCCTCATCTATTTTTTCTAAATCTTCTGCATACGCCTCAAAAGAACGATAATGAAGGATATTTTTTACATTCATAAAAAAATTGCTTAAAACATCATCCTTATAGTAATAACGAATGTTATCTTTATACGGTTCCAAAGGAATACTCATCTGTTTCATTTCTTCCACTATATCTTCTAATTGCTCTTCTAAAGATGATAAAGGACGTTCTTCATCTCGATCCTTTTTCAATATTAACATTGGATATAGGAGCTGATTAACAAACTCCATTTGTTCTTGTTTAAATTGCATTTTTCGCCTCCTTACTAGAATCATGATACATACGATTCGCTATTATTAAGAATACCACTAATCCCACAATAGAAACAACTAAACACACCGTTGCATTAAAATAATCTAAAATAATTCCAAAAACTAATTGTCCAATTGGAACAGAAATCGTAGATAACATTCCCAATGTAGTACCAATTCTTCCTAAAAATTGTTCGGGAATGATTTTTTCAGAAATCGTAGATAATTGAATATTAATGTATGTCGCTAAAATAGAAACTACGATAAATCCTACAAGTATACTTGCTATTGCCATCCATTGATTCATTGAAAAAATATCTCGAGCCATTGTCCCACACATGACCACAAATAATCCAACAACAAATCCAACTGTATATTTCAATAATAGATGAACAGGTTCTTTACTCTCTGTGATTAAACGATACGCAATAAGTGGAGAAATCATACTCACTACTGCTACAAATGATTGAAACATACTAAATTCTTCATTGGTAAATTGTAATGTTACCCTTATAAAGTAAGTAATGACAATTCCAAAAATAGGAGACATTAAAAAATTAATAAATAAAGCTAGCAATACGACAATCATTAAATTCGGGATTTCAAACGCTATTTGAATCCCTTCTTTGAAATCAGCCCAAAAACTGTTGACAACAGATTGTTCATTATCCATTTGCTGTTGAACTTTACGTTCAGGAATTTTCATAAACGCATAACCCATCATTGTAAAAAATAAAATACTCCCTGAAATGAATAAAGAACCTGTAATAGAAAAAGTTGAATAAATAAACGCTGCTACAAATGGTGTCATAATATTCACAATTCCATTATCGACTTGCATCCAAGTATTTGCTAGAGCTAATTGACTTTCTTCAACAATTGCCGGCAAAACACTCATCATTGGACCCGATTGAAAAACTTCTACTAATTCTAAAATAATGACCAAAACATAAATGGCCACTAAAGATAAACTACTTGCTACATAAGTTCCCAGTCCAAATATCACCAACGTAATAACAGTCATCAGCGTTGTATAAACCAACCCTTTTTGTCGATTCACTCGATCGCCCCAAACTCCTGCAATCGGAGAAAAAAGTAAACGTGGAAAAATAATAATCGATAAAATACTCGCAAAAGCAGTTGCAGAACCCGTCTTATCTAACACATAGAGTGATAAAGCATATTGAATAATATTACTTGCTGCTCCCGCAAATGTACTGCTAAACCATAATTTTCTAAAATTCGCATTGTTTAATATGATATCCATAAAACTTCACACTCACTTTCTAATATAATTAGATAAACATCTAACTTTATTAGAAGTTTACTACTAAAAAATAAAAAAGTCAACAAAAATTAGATAAAATTCTAATTTTGTTGACTTTCAATATTATTACATTTCAGAATTCCATTTACCAGTTGCATCTACATAGTAACTTCCAATCCATGTATCACGAGCTAATTCACCATTTTGCCCTAAATAGTATGAATCTTTCCAATAATCACGAGCATATTTTCCATTATCATGTAAGTAGAACCAGTTTTGATAATTCGAATCATAAACCCATTCTCCACTAGCCATATAACCGCCAGCTTCTAAATAGTAGTCACCTTTCCAAGTGTTTTCAAGGTATTCTCCATTTTCATCTAAATAGAACCAACTTGAGTAATTCGCATCATAAATCCATTGAGAAATCACTTTTTCACCATTTTTATAATAATGACGATTTACCCACCCATTTAATACTTTATTCGAAGTTTCAGCTTTAAAAGCTGTTCTAAAACTACGATAATTTCCTTTTGCAGTAGAAACTTTTGAAGTATCTCCACTCATTTCAACATTAACAGTAGCAGAACCATTTCTTCCTAAATAATTTTCAGCAAGATTTGAATCGAATCCATTTGATTTTAACCACTCAGTATTTGTAAAAGCTTGTGCAGTAATGATTCCTTTTCCATCTTGTTGGAAAGCTACTAAAGCTGTATGAGTAAAATCAGGACGAATTAAATTCCAATAATGTCCTATTTGTTCCCCAACTTCTAATGGTTGGTGATTTACTTTTGATTTTACATAAGCGGCTTTTTCACCATAGAAATACTCAATTCCTTCTAAAACTCCAGAACGATTCCAAGCTAAGTTTTCACCATAACTACGGACATTATCTTTTACAATACTAAACGGATTACTTTCTCCATTCGGACGACTATGTGCTAATAATACTGAAGCTTCTGCAGAACGAACTTCTGCAATTTTTTCTAAAGCTGTTGACCATTTAATGGGTACATAACGGTCTACTAAACCTTCCTCATAAGCTTCTTTACGAATTTCATTAATACGATTAATCATCGCTTCTTTACTATCAGATACATATGTTCCACTTACAACTGTTTCTTCAGCAAAGGCTGTTGTATTCTGACTATACGTACTAACTGTAAAAAGTATTAAAGCTGTAAGACCACCAAAAAATAGTTTTTTATATTTCATAGTTTTCCCCCCTATTCAATCTTCGTAAACTAGTATACACGAATTTCATGTCAACTATAGAGCAGTTATGTAACAGTTTAATGTCATTTTATTACTATTACTTTTCTAACAAATTTTATTGCCCTATTTTTTTCCAAAATTGTCCTGTCCACTCTTGGACTTTTGACCATAATTGTTTACCAGTTTCCTCCGCTTTTTGAATGAACTCATCTACATTTAATGACGAATCTTTTTTCTCAGTAGTGACAGCAGGAGCGACACCAAATGGTGTGTTTTTTGGATAGGTACTTAATAATCCATACATTTCTAATTGGAATAAAGGTCCCACTCCATGTGTGCTTGATACAGCAAGAGAATATTTTGCAGAATCATCATACCCCATCCAAGTCGCAACAACCATATCCGGTGTATATCCAATCATCCACTGATCTCTCGCACCAGCTTCTCCATTTACCGTTTCTGTTGTACCTGTTTTCCCTGCAATCGTATAACCTGCTGGCGCAGCATTCGCTCCACCACCACCAGGCGCATACACGGTTAATAACATACTTGTCATTTTATCAGCAACTGTTTCACTCGTCACTTTATTTGTTTGAGGAGTTGTATTATCAACAATCACTGCACCCGTTGCATCTACAATTTTAGTGACAAATCTACCTTTTGCACGAACGCCTTTATTAGCAAAAGTTGTATAAGCCGATGCCATTTCCATTGGAGAAACTCCTTTAGTTAGTCCTCCTAATGCAATTCCTAAATATTCGTCCTCTGGAACCGTTGAAATTCCAAATTGATGAACTTTTTCAATTCCTTTTTTCAACCCTAATTGATCAAGTAACCAAACAGCAGGAGCATTCCAACTTAAACTTAATGCTTCAGTCATTGTTACAGTTCCCTTATTTTGATGATTCCAGTTTTCAGGAGTATATTTTTCCGGCCCATATGAACGCTTTTCATCTACTAAGGTTGAATTAGGTTCATAGCCTTCCTCTAAGGCTAAAGTATAGACAGCTAAAGGTTTAAACGTTGAACCAGGTTGAACTTTCATTTGAGTTGCACGGTTAAATCCTCTAAAAGTATGCTTCCCTGCTCCATCAATTCTTCCCCCAACTACAGCTAACACATTTCCCGTTTGAGGTTCCATCGCAATAGAAGCAGCTTGAGCTTTCGTACCATCATCATAAGCCGGATATAATTGTGTGTTCCCAAATGTTTCTTCCATATCTGCTTGTAATTTTTGATTTAATCCAGTATAAATGCGATACCCTTTATTAAATAAATCCTCTTCCTTAATCCCATAATTTTGAGTAATTTCATTAATTACTGCATCAAAATAATAAGGATAACGATATCTTGAATTGGCTACATAACTATCTACAAGAACAATATCTGATTCCGAAGCAATATTCGCATCTTGCTCACTAATCTTTCCATTCGTCACCATTAATTGTAATACCGTAGCTCGTCTTTTTACAGTAGCATCATAATGATCAATAGGATTATAATAACTTGGTGCCTTTAAAGAACCTGCAAGTATTGCTGATTCACTAATGGATAAATCTGCTGCACTTTTTCCAAAATAACGTTGAGCAGCATTTTCAATCCCATATGCACCATTACCAAAATATGCATTATTCAAATACATCTCTAAAATTTGATCTTTTGTATAATGTTTTTCAATTTCAAAACTTAAAAATAATTCTTTGGCTTTTCTTAAAAATGTTTGATCTAATGTTAAAAATGCATTTTTTGCTAATTGCTGCGTTAAAGTACTACCCCCACCAACAATATTTCCACGATGAAGAATTAATCCAGCAAACGCACGAACAATCCCAATCGGATCAAAGCCTTTATGATCATAAAACCGTTTATCTTCTGTAGAGATAACAGCATCTTTCATCGAAGTAGAAATATTATCTATGGATACATATTCTGCTTTCGAGATATTTAAAGCACCTGCTTCTTTTGATTCCGCATCATAAATAACAGTTTCTTGAATCATCCCTGCCCTTAAACCACTCACATCTGCAGTCTTTGCCCCATATACTAAATAGGCTAAAAAGAAAGCAATGAAAGTTAAAAATATTGTACAAAATAGTTTTGTTACATGAAATTTTTTCCAAAATTCTCTCATTTTTTTAATCCATGGATGATGCCATATTTTTTTATACCATTTATCTTTTGAACCAATTTCTTTCTCACTATTATCCTGACGAGAAGGAATTTTTTGCGGTTCTAAAGGTTGATTGTCATTCATAAAATTCTCTCATTTCCTTAATTTCGATATAATATTATCGTAACATGAATCAATTTAACTGACAAATAATAGCACAAGTTTTAACGATTTATTAAAAAACAAAAAAGACTTCTTATAGTAGCAAGCCATGAGACTCGCTTTTGCGAGACTGCTGCCGTCCCTTACTACTTTAGAGAAGTCTAATTCTTATTCGCACTCTCATAAATATCCGTTAAAACAGAATAGACTTCTTATAGCAGTATGCGTAACAGCAGCCACACTTGTGGCTACTGTTACTAGGAAATTTTGAGACCATAGGCTCAAAATTTAGCCATGAAACCGAAGGTTTGCTGGCGTCCTATACTGCTATTAAAGAAGTCTAATTCTGTTCCGTTTACAGGGGAATAATAGTATCCGTTTCTTCGGTAGGTTCCTGCGTCGAAACAATCTCAATCATCAACCCATGCGGCAAACAAATACTCGTTTGCCCCACTCTAGAAATCCAACCCGTCTTAACTGCAATTTGATCAGGACTATTATCTTCCTTATCCCTAATTCTAGTCCCATCTACTTCAATAATATTATATTGCTCATCACTAGGGAAATAAATAAATTCCTCTCTCGGAGTATCCTCTTTCAATTCAAAACGTTGCACTTCTTCACCATTAATCGTAACAACAGCATAAATCTTCGCTTCCTCAGTCGAAGACGTCATCTGTTGTACCGCAAAAATAACATTTGGTAAAAACGATAAAATAAATAAGGCAATTACAATAATAATGTCATAAGGCTTCACTAAATGTTGATACTTCTTAAATTTCTCTCTCATAAATCCTCCATTAAAATTATTAGCCATTCTATTTTACAAAAAAATACGATTTTACACAACCAAAAAGACAAAACAAAAAAGACTTCTCATAGTAGCTGCCGTCCTTTGCTACTATATAGAGAAGTCTAATTTTTTTACGTACCCTCATAAATATCTGCAAATAGGAAACTCTGAGACCCAGGCTCAGAGTTTAGCAATGAGACTCGCTTTTGCGAGGCTGCTTGCGTCCTATACTGCTATTGAAGAAATCTAATTCTTTACGTACCCTCATTAAACATCCAATAAAATAGAAAGGACTTCTCATAGTAGCATATGTACAAGTAGCTGCTTTTGGCTACTTGTACTAGGAAACTTTGAGACCTTAGGCTCAAAGTTTAGGCATGAGACCGCAGGGCTGCTGCCGTCCTTTGCTACTATATAGAGAAGTCTAATTATATTTTTAACCTAGACGTTGTCGAGCATCCGCTGCACGTTGGAACGCTTGTCCAATATAGTTGATACATAACATCATTACTAAGATTAAAATTGTTGCAGGTAACCATACCCACATTTTGTTTTCAATAATATCTTGCGTTTTAGCTGCAGAAATCAACGTTCCTAAAGAAGGAGTTGTATACGGTAAACCGAAACCTAGATAAGTTAAACCAGTTTCAATACCAATATTCCCTGCTAAACGTAAAATTAAGTTAACAATAATTAACGAACTAATGTTAGGTAAAATCTCGCGGAACATAATTTGTAAATCACTTGAACCTAAAGTCTTAGACGCATTTACATAATCTAAACTAGCTTCTTGCAACGTACGAGTTCTAAATAAACGAGCTGAACCAACCCAGTAGAACAATGTCATAATTAAGATAAAGTGGAACAATGTATAGTTTGGAATAACTGTTACGAATACGATGATAATCATTAATGTTGGTAAAATCATAATGAAATCAACAATACGCATTAATGTAGTATCAACCCATTTACCATAGTAACCAGAAATCAAACCAACGATAATCCCGATAATACACGTTAAAATTGTAATCGTGAAACCAATTGTTACAGAGTTACGAGCCCCGATAACTAACATCGCAAATACATCACGACCACCTTCATCAGATCCTAATAAATATCCATTCACACCCGGTGCTTTATAACGTTGTAAAATATTTACTTTCAAGGCAGTTGCTTCATCAATGAAGAACGGACCAATGTAAATAAATAAGAAAATTAAAGTTAAGATGATTAATGCTGCAAGAGCAATTCTATCTTTTAAAAATTCACGCACAATAACCTGGAACCCAGTAGGTGGGGTAGATACGGTGCTTTCTTTTGTTACATCTTTTTTATCTTGCGCCATTTGCTACTCCTCCTTTTCTATTGTACGCGAACCCTAGGGTCAACGATACTCATAATAATATCAGATAATAATGTTCCTAATAGTGTTGCTGTACCAAATAGTAATAACAACGCTAAAATAACAGAATAGTCACGAGATGAAATTGAACTTACGAATAAGTTCCCCATTCCAGGATATGAGAAGATGTTTTCAATAAACACTGAACCACCGATTAAACCAGTGAATTCATAACCTAAGAACGCTGCGATAGGTAAAATTGAGTTACGGAAAATGTGACGGTTAAATACTACTTTTTCAGGAACCCCTTTTGCACGAGCTGTACGAACATAGTCTTGACTCTTCGCATCAATTACCCCAGTTCTTAAATATTGAACTGTACCTGTAGTTGATAAAATCGCCATTGTTAATGCCGGTAATAATAAGTGGTGGAATCGATTCATTAAATAAGTAACTGAACCTGGTGATACACCTGAATCAACCGAACCACGAGTTGGGAACCAACCTAATGTATAACCAAATAACCATAATAGAATTAAGGCAAATACGAATGTTGGAATCGAATAAGTAATGAAGTTATAAACAATGATTAACTTATCAGCCCAAGAGTTTTGATAACGTCCTGCAATCATCCCTAAAGGAAGTGCAATTAAATACGTTAAAATTAATGTTAATAATGATAACCATACTGTATTACCAATACGTTCACCAATTAATTTAGTAACGGCATATTTATAAGTATAACTTTGTCCAAAGTCTCCTTGGAATGCTTTCCCCATCCAACGAACATATTGGATATACCATGGATCATAGAAACCAGCTTTCACACGTAAAGCTTCAATTGTGTTTGGATCTGTTTCAGGAGTAATTAAACCTGTAAACGGATCCCCTGGCATCATCTTAGCAATTAAGAATGCTAATAAACTTAAAATTAAGATTTGTGGCACCATTAGTAGCACACGACGTAATATAGTTTTCCACATAGTCTAGTTACCTCCCTTTATTGACGGATTCAACGCAACAAAATGCGAATCTGATAATGGTTGTAAATCGAATACACGACCATTTTCGTCATAGTACATTGTTTGATTTTCTTGATAGAATTTCTCAGCTTCAATACGACGTTGTTTGTTCGCTTCACGGTTTACTGGGTCAATAACTGGAATAGCTGATAATAAACGTTTTGTATAAATATGTTGAGGATTTGCATAAATATCATCTGCTTTTCCTGTTTCAACAAAACGTCCACGATACATAATGAATAATTCATCACACATGTGTTTTACAACCCCAAGGTCATGAGAAATGAATAAATAACTTAAGTTAAATTCATCTTGAATACGTTTCATATAGTTTAATACTTGCGCTTGTACAGATAAGTCCAAAGCAGATACTGGTTCATCGGCAATAATTAAACGTGGATTACTTGCTAATGCACGAGCTACTCCAATACGTTGACGTTGTCCACCAGAGAATTGGTGAGGATATTTTAATAATGCTTCTTCAGATAAACCGATAATTTCCATTAATTCAATAACTTTACGACGTTCTTCTTCTGGAGATAAACGGTCAAAGTTACGTAATGGCTCAGCCACGATATCTAAAATACGTTTTTTAGGATTAAAACTTGATAATGAATCTTGGAAAATCATTTGTACATTACGATTATAATCAGAAGTACGACGACGTGCTTTATTTGTCACATCTTGGCCTTCATATAATACTTTACCACTTGTAACTTGCTCTAAACCGATAATTGATTTACCGATTGTTGATTTACCAGAACCGGATTCACCTACAAGTCCATAAGTTTTTCCTTCTTCAATTTCCAATGTAACACCATCAACAGCATATACATGATCCGTCACTCGGTTAAAGAAGCCACTTCTAATTGGATAGTGAACTTTTAAATCTTCAATTCTTACAAAACCCATTATGCTTCCTCCCCTTCAAAATGGAAATTTTTATAACATGTACAACGAACAAAATGTCCTTTACCAACTTCGTGTAATGTTGGATTTTCTTCATGTTCTTCATCAGAAATCCATGGAATACGAGGAGCAAAACGGCATCCTGTACGTGGTAAGCTTGGTAACGGAGGAACTGTCCCTTCAATCACGTGTAATTCTTGTCCTTCTGAACCAGCTTGAGGAATTGATTGTAATAATGAACGAGTATATGGATGTTTAGGATTTGTAAATAATTCCTCTACAGGAGCAATCTCAACAAATTGTCCAGCATACATCACAGCTACACGATCAGCAGTTTCCGCAACTACCCCAAGGTCGTGCGTAATTAAAATAATTCCTGATTGTGTTTCTTCTTGAATTTCATTTAATAAATCTAAGATTTGTGCTTGAATGGTTACGTCAAGCGCAGTTGTTGGTTCGTCAGCGATAATAATTGGCGGTTTACATGATAATGCAATCGCAATGACAACACGTTGACGCATCCCACCTGATAATTCATGTGGGTATTGTTTAAATGTACGTTGTGGATTTGGAATCCCTACTTGTGCAAGTAATTCTAACACACGTTCTGTACGTTGTTTTTCATCTAAATCTGTATGATATAATAGTGCTTCGTCAATTTGAGCACCAATCGTCATTAAAGGGTTTAATGAAGCCAATGGATCTTGGAAAATCATTCCAATATCATTTCCACGAATTTTATTATATAAAGTTTCATTTAAATTCACTAAGTTTACATCATTATAAATAATGTCCCCTGTAATTTTTGTGTTTAATTTATTATGCAAGCCCATAATTGTAGTTGCTAATGTAGATTTACCACATCCAGATTCCCCTACAATTGCTAAAATTTCATTTTTCTCTAATGATAATGAAACACCATCAACCGCATCATAAAAATCATCTTTAATACGGAATCCAACGTGTAAATTGTTGATTTCTAATAATGGTTTATCGATAGCCAAATTCTATTCCTCCTTTGTCTGAATCGTATGTTTGTCCTACAGCATTCAAATCAATAATATTCTTTAAACGTTATTGATATTATACGTATTTTCAACTGAAAATGCAAATTGTATGACAATTCCATTTTTAAAATTACGTATGTTTATTCTACCATGATTCTTTGAAAATTCCTATGATTTTCTACAGAAATTTTTAATAATTTTCTCATCTTTTCTATAAAAACGGTTTCAAAAAGAGCCCATTTCATTGAACTTTACATCAATTGATTTTTTCTTATATCAAGTTATCGTTATTTCGTATGATTATAAAACGAAAAAGACTTTTAACAGTAGCTAGCGTCCCTTACTACTTGTTAAAAGTCCTATTCTATCCCTTATTTGACTGGAGTATCCGCCACTAATTCCATTTCATTAATCGCATTTTTTGGATTATTCGAAGCGATATCCGTACTATAATATTTCACTCGTTTATTCACAGCGGTAATTTGATTCCCAATTAAAGTTGGGAAAACAAATGCTTGATCATGAACATATTTTTGCCATTCTTTATAATACTCAAAATTTTTAGCATCATCGAATGCACTTTCAGAATTAATTTTATTGAAGATAGCTGTTTGTTCTTTACTTACAAAACGAGTATAGTTATACTTCGCGTCTTCCCCATATAACCCTGTTGGATCTGGGTCAAAACCAGTATTCCATCCTGCAGTAAACATATCAATTTCTGGGTCATTTGCTTCTACCTTATCATAGAAACTATTCACTTCCATTGTACGTCCGTTTACTAATTGAACATCTAATCCAATTTCTTTCCACCATAATAAATATTGTTGAATTAATGATTCATTCGCATCATCACGCGTACGAGCCACAAAGTTAATCGTTAATTTAGAACCATCTTTATTTTCTCTTAATCCATCACCATCTACATCTTTATATCCTGCATCATCTAACATTTTTTTAGCTTTTTCTGGATTATACGTAAATCCTTCTTGATCTTTGTTATAAACATCTTTGAAGAAAGGGATGATTAAAGAATTCGTTCCTCTTTGCAATCCGTTATACAAACTCTTTCCTGCTTGATCAATATCTAATGCATAAGCAATCGCTTGACGTAAAACTGGGTCAGACATTTTGGCATTTGGATTCATGACATTTTTACTAATTGATTCATCCCATTTTCCTAATTGGAATGCAATATATTCATAAGCAGAATCCTCGCTACCTAATAAAGTAACATTCGTTAAATCTTTATAAGTATCAAATTGAGCTCTTGGCATAGAAGCAATATCATATTTTCCTGCTTTCATTTCAGAAACAATACTATCTGGAGAAACAAGTTCTGCTACTATCTTATCTAATTTTGGTCTTCCTTTATAATAGTACTCATTTGCTTTATAAGTCACTGATTCACCTGGAACAATCGATTCAATGGTAAAAGCGCCTAAGCCTACTACTTTTGTTCCACGAACATAATCACTTTGTTCCCAATCTTTTACAGGAATCGTTGAAAAAATATGTTTAGGCATAATGTAAGAACTAATTGGTCCACCTGCTAATTTCATGGATGGAGTCATTTCTTTATAATGAATTTTTACTGAATAATCATCAATTTTTTCTAACCCTGAAATACTAGATGCTTGTCCATTATGAAATTCTTCCATTCCTTCGATATTTTTATAATTCGCATCATAACGAACACCTGTATAATCTTTATCTCCAATCCCTTCATAAGCAAAGATATAGTCATCTATAGTAACCGGTTGCCCATCAGACCATTTATAATCTTTAGAATTTAATGTTACTTTAACAGTCTTACCTGGAACATCAAATTCTAACGATGCTAAACCTGAATTGACTAGTTTACGATTTGCATCATATTCAAACATTGTTCCATCAACATAGCCTGTTAAAGCCGCATCTGTTGAATCTGAAGCTAATTCATCAATAAAAAGTCCACTAAAAGGAGATGCACTTACGATGGCATATTTTAATGTTCCACCTTTTATTGGTGTTCCTTCATGAGTAACTTCCTTCGCAAATATTCTATCCTTTGCGTTTGAGTCATTTACCCCATCTGTAGAGTTCTTCGGAGAACATGCTCCTAAAACAGCAACTACTGCAAGTGAGGATAAGATTGCCTTGCTTTGTTTTTTCATGATTTTCCACCCTTTTTGGTTTATTTTTTATCACTATTATTTTAGCACACTGACCCACCATTTCAACCGCTTACAAATATTTCTTCCCAAATTCTAATAAACTCCTCATCGATTTCTATGAAAATCTCATATAAAATTCTCTTACAATACGAACAAAAAAACTCGACTCAATATCTTTCATTGAGTCGAGAAAAAACGTGGGCTTATTTAACTGGTTCATTTGCAGTTAATTGCAATTTAGCCATAGAAGATTTTTCGTTGTTTGATCCAAGTTTTGTATCAAAGTATTTCACACGTTTGTTAACAGCAGTAACTTTCTCACCAGTAATAGTTGGGAAAATAAACGCATTATCGTGTACATATTTTTGCCATTCTTTATAGAATTGAATATTCTTAGAATTATCAAATGCTTCAGTAGAAGAAATTTTCTCCATAAGGGCATTTCCTTCAGCACTTGTATAACGTTGGAGATTGAACTTAGCTTTTTCTCCGAATAATCCTGATGGATTTGGATCGTAACCAGTTGACCAACCACCAGCAAACATATCAATTTCAGGATCATCAGTTTGAATTTTTTCGTAGAAGCTGTTTACTTCAATTGTACGTCCTGTATACAATTGAACATCCAATCCAACTTCTTTCCACCATAATAGATATTGTTGAATTAATGATTCGTTCGCATCATCACGCTTACGAGCTGCAAAGTTAATGGTTAATTTAGAACCATCTTTGTTTTCACGTAATCCATCGCCATCTACATCTTTATAACCTGCATCATCTAAAAGTTTTTTAGCTTTTTCTGGATTATAAGCAAATCCTTCTTGATCTTTGTTGTAAATATCTTTGAAGAATGGGATGATAATTGAGTTTGCACCATGTTGTAATCCATTATACAAGTTTTTACCTGCTGTATTTGGGTCAATCGCATAAGCAATTGCTTGACGTAAAGCTACATCACCCATTTTTGGATTTTCACTTAACACATTCTTACCTTGTTCTTGATCCCATTTACCAAGTTTAAATCCAATATATTCATAAGCTGATTCTAAAGAACTTACAAAAGTAACATTTGTTAAATCTTTAAATGAATCGTATTGAGCTCTTGGCATCTCGGCAATATCGTATTTACCAGCTTTCATTTCTGATACGATACTATCTGGAGAAACTACTTCCATCACTAGTTTATCAATGTTTGGACGACCTTTGAAGTAGTTAGGGTTAGCGACCATTGTTACAGATTCACCTGGTACCATTGATTCAATTGTAAACGCTCCTAGACCAACGAATGATTTACCACGAACGGCATCACTTTGTTCCCAATCAGCTACAGGAATTTTAGAGAATACATGTTTTGGCATAATAAAACTACATACTGCACCTCCTGCTAATTGCATTGAAGGTGTCATTTCTTTGTAGTGAATTTTCACTGTGTAGTCATCTAATTTTTCTAAACCAGAGATTGTTGAAGCAGAACCATTGTGGTATTCATCCATTCCTTCAATGTTTTCATAATCTCTATCATAACGTACACCTGTGTAGTCTTTGTGACCAATTCCTTCATAAGCGAAGATGTAGTCATCGATTGTTACTTTTTCTCCATCTGACCATTTATAGTCTTGAGAATTTAATTTAACAGTTGCTGTTTTACCTTCTACATCAAATGAAATAGAAGCTAATCCTGAGTTCACTAATTTACGATTATCATCATATTCAAACATTGGTGCATCAATCATATCTCCAACAATTGAATCTGTAACATCTTGTGATAATTCATCCATAAACACGCCCTTTAATGGTGATGATGAAACAATCGCATAATTTAATGTTCCACCTTTAATTGGTTCACCATCGTGAGTAATTTCAGAAACAAATTTTGATTTATCTGCTCCCTCTGTTGTTGTAGTTGGTGTTGTTGTTTTCGAACCACATGCTGCCATCGTCAATGCTACTGCTGCAGTTGGTAACCAAAGCCATTTTCTTTTCATCGTTTTCATCTCTCCTTAATAAAATCTTCTTTAAAAATTCATTTTTTAATTAAGATATTATTATATTAACATAAAAATAGGATTTTGCAAGACTTTTTTAATCTTTTTTTAATTTGTTTTCATTTTATCTCATTTTTATGCAAAAAAGACTTCTCTCATCGGCATTACCGATAGAAAAGTCTTAATAAATATTATCATTTAACTTGAGTATCCGATACTACTTCTAATGGAGTTAAAGCGATAAATGCATCGATTGACTCTGCTACTTCTGCTAATGCTTTCTTCCAAAATTCTGGAGTACTTACATCTACTCCTAAAACTTTAGCAGTATCTTCTACACTTGATACAGTAGTTGCACGAAGTAATTCTTGATATTTTTCTACAAAGCCTTCTGGTTGTTCTTGGTAAATGGCATATAATCCTTTAGAGAATAATCCACCAAATGCATATGGGAAGTTATAGAAACTTAATCCAGTACTATAGTAATGCGGTTTACATGCCCACATATATGGATGTAAGTAAGATTGATCTAGTCCGTCACCATACGCTTCTTTTTGTGCAGACAACATCATTTCTTCTAAATCTTTAGAGAACATAAATGATTGTTCACGATTTTCAAAAACAGCTGACTCGAATAAATAACGAGAATAAATATCGACAATAATTTGTGTTGTATCTTGTAATTGAGATTCAATTAATGCAATTTTTTCTTCATCACTTGCTTCTTTAATCGCTGTATTCATAATGATGTTTTCATTAAATGTTGAAGCTGTTTCTGCAACTGGCATTGAATAGTCTTGGTTTAATGGACGATGGTTTTCAATATGTAACCCATGATATGCATGTCCTAATTCGTGCGCTAATGTTACAACGTCACTTAATGAACCAGTGAAGTTTGTTAAAACACGTGATTGCTTAATCATTGGTAAGTTTGAACAGAATGCTCCACCAACTTTCCCTTTACGAGGGTAGAAATCAATATAGTGTTTATCAAAGAATTCTTCTGTCATTTCTGCTAAATCAGCTGAGAATGTCTTGAAGTTTTCAATTAAGTAATCTTTTGATTCTTCCACTGTAAATGTACGACTGCTGTTTCCAACTGGTGCAAATAAATCATAAAATGGTAGTCCATTTTCATGACCTAATAAAGCTGCTTTATGGCGTAAATATTTTCTAAAGTTTGGTAAATATTCACGGATTGCTTCTAATAATGCCTCTAAAGTTTCACGACTCATACGAGAAGCTTCTAACGTATGCGCTAATGGCGATTCAAATCCACGTAAGCTAGAAGTTGTTAATACTTCTTTTTTAATATGGTTTAATGAAAACGCAATTGGTTCTTTAATCGCATCATACATTTTCAACTCTGCTTCATACGCTGATTTACGTACTTCTGCATCGCTATCATAGGCTTTCCCACGAATTTCACTTAAAGTAACTACTTCGCCTTTATATTCGCCTTGAGCGCTCGACCACATAAAGTCAAACAATTGAGACCAAGCTTTTCCGCCACTAATGGACATTTTTGCTAAAACTTCTTCTAACTCATCACTTAATAAGTGAGCTGCATCTTTTTTAGCTTCTTCAAAATAATAACGATATTCTGCTAAGAAAGGATCGGTTGTAATATCTGTTTGAATCGTTCCTAAAAATTTTGAAACTTTTGCATAAGTAGCTTGTAAATCAGCTGAAACTCCTGCTAATTGTACTTCTACTTGTGTCGCCGTTTCATGCGTTGTATCTGTCGCTAATGTTAAATGAATATAATTATATAAACGACCTGTTAAAACTGTTGATTCTTCTAATAATTTTACAACCTTTGTAATTCCTTCAATCGAATCTTCTAGTGTTAAACTTTCAAATTTACCTTTTAACGCTTTATAAGCTTCTACATCTTGTTTAAATTCTTGACTTTCAAATGATGGGTATAAATCTTCTAATGTCCATTCATACATCTTTCATTCCTCCTCTTTTTGTGTATCTTTCATTATACTATATCTAGTACACTTTTTCCATGATAGGATTAATTTTTCAATGATTGTACAGGAGCTGGAATACGTCCTCCACGGTTGACAAATAAGTCACAATTTCCCTCTTTTACTGGCATAATTGGAGCATAACCTAACAATCCACCAAACTCTACAGAATCTCCGACTTTTCCACCAGGAACAAGGATTATACGTACAGCAGTTGTTTTTGTATTGATCATACCAATAGCAGCTTCATCCGCTATAATTCCTGAAATCGTAGTAGCAGAAGTGTCCCCAGGTACAGCAATCATATCCAATCCAACGGAACATACTGCTGTCATCGCTTCTAATTTATCTAATGTTAAAACACCGTTGGCAGCCGCTTCAATCATTCCTTCGTCCTCAGAAACTGGAATAAATGCTCCACTTAATCCACCAACTGCAGAACTAGCCATCATACCACCTTTTTTCACAGCATCATTTAATAATGCTAAGGCTGCTGTTGTTCCATGAGTTCCTGTCACTGACAAGCCCATTTCTTCTAAAATACGAGCCACTGAATCCCCTACTGCAGGAGTTGGTGCAAGAGATAAGTCTAAAATCCCAAATGGAATTCCTAACATTTGACTTGCTTTTTGACCAATCAATTCTCCAACACGAGTAATTTTAAACGCTGTTTTCTTAACGATTTCTGCAATTTCTGTTAATGTTTCAGCTTCATGATTTTCAAGGGCTGCTTTTACAACCCCAGGTCCAGAAACTCCAACATTAATCACGGCATCTGCTTCTCCACTACCATGGAAAGCTCCCGCCATAAATGGATTATCTTCTACTGCATTACAGAAAATTACGACTTTGGCACAACCAAATCCTTCTGGAGTAATTTCAGCTGTTTCTTTAATGATTTCTCCGACTAATTTTACAGCATCCATATTAATTCCGGCTTTTGTAGATCCAATATTCACAGAGCTACAGACAATGTCGGTAACCTTCATCGCTTCTGGAATCGAACGAATTAACACTTCATCTGAAGGACTCATTCCTTTTTGAACTAAGGCAGAAAATCCACCAATAAAAGATACGCCAATGGCTTTGGCTGCTCGATCTAATGTTTGTGCAATAGATACATAGCTATCTGCTTTTGTAGCTGCTGCAATTTGAGCAATCGGTGTTACAGAAATTCGTTGGTTTACAATTGGCACACCATATTGCAACGATAATTCGTGAGCAGTTTTCACTAAATCTTTTCCGATACGAGTAATTTTGTTGTAAATATTTTGATTTAATACATCGATATCTGGATGAATACAATCATGTAAATCAATTCCAATTGTAATTGTACGAACATCAAAGTTTTGTTCTTTTACCATCGAAATTGTTTCTAAAATTTCACTATGTTGAACCATTCCTTCACCTAACCAATCCGATGCATCGCTTCAAAAAATTCATGATTTTGAATGCGGATATCTAATGCTAAATTTTTTCCATGTTCGCGAATATAAGGAACCAATTCTACAAATGGCATTTTGCTTGCTGATACATCTACTAAGATTAACATGGTAAAATATTCATCCATAATTTCTTGAGAGATATTTACAATATTAATATTTTGTTCTGCTAATAATTTTGATACTTCATAAACAATACCGACACGATCTTTGCCGACAACTGTTACGACTGCTTTCATTTTCTCACTCCTTTTATAAAGTTGTTTCTATTGTATCGAATTTTTCAAAAAAATCCTAGTCAAAACTGTATTTTTCATTTTCTTCTTTTTCTTTCCAAGCTCTTTTAGTGTATACTACAAGAGAAGAATGAAAAAGGAGACGCTTATGAAATACGAAGAATGGTTACATTTATTTCCAAATTCTAAAATCATGCATCATATTCCACAAGATACGAAGGATTATGTTATTTCTATAGAAGAGAAGACTTATTTACAAATTCCATATGAAGAATTATCCAGTCGTGAATTAGCTTTAATTGAAACCTTAACAAAAATGCCGGTAAAAATGGCAACCCAACTTCCACCTTGGCAACAGTATTTAGAACAAGGAGGGCAATGCCCAGTTCAATTGGAAAATATTCAATTCATTCACGTTTGTTTAATTCAAAAAAATAATGATTTTAATGAACAAGAATGGGTGGAAATGATGCAAGAGATTTTCGGAGATGTCATCACGAGTTTTTCTTGTTTTCCAAAGCATTATACGATTGTGAGAAAGACGGATGTTGAGAAGATTTCGACTCAGGAGTTGCAAGCAATCCATGCAACGGTTGAGGAAGATTTTGCGGTTTCTATGAAGATTTTGATTGGGAATGTTTGGAAAATGTCAGAGGAAATTCCGGGGATTTATCAAGCGGAGAAAGCTTTATTTGTGGCGTATTTGCATGAGTCGAATAAGCAGACTTGTTTGGCATTTGCGCCAATGGTTTTATGGGGATTCACTCAGAAAAAGTTAGATTTTTCACCCATTCCTGAGACTTTGTATGCGCAAATGGTTCAGGATGAGTTTCCGGATTTAATTGAGGCGTTGTGGCAAGAGCGTGGGACTTTGACGAAGGCGGCTACTCGTTTGTTTATTCATCGTAATACGTTGCAATATCGGATTGATCGGTTTGGGCAGTTGACGGGATTGGCATTGAAGAATATGGACGATCTGACTCTCTGTCATTTTCTTTTGATGCAACAGGAATACTAAAAAATATAAATCCTCTCACCATTTCTTTGATAGTGAGGTCGCAAGCAGCCACCGATGGTGTCTCATTGCTAAAAATAATTTAAAACAACACTAGCCTCGCTTTCGCGAGGCTATCCATTACTTTTCATCCATCATTACACAAGAACAGGAGTTTTTACAGCTTTTTCTTTTTTCTCTTTCCCTTTAATGGTAATTTTCCCTTTTGTGGCACCAATAGTAACTTGTTGTCCGAAGCGGATTTCTCCCCTTAACAATGCTTCACTTAATGGATCTTCAATTTTCTTTTGAATCGCACGGCGAATTGGTCTTGCTCCGTATTCTGGATCAAACCCTTCATTTGCTAGTACATCTAATACTGCAGAAGTAATTTTCACTGTAATATTCAATTCTTGTAATCTTGAAGTAATTTCTTTTGCCATAATGCCAACAATTTGTCTTAATTCTTCTTTTTGAAGTTTATGGAAGACAATTGTTTCATCAATACGGTTTAATAATTCTGGTCTAAATGAATTTTTCAATTCTTCACGAATTCGTTTTTCCATTGCATCATGGTTTTGTTGAACCGTTTTCGCACCGAATCCTACCGATTTTTCTTCACGAAGAGCGACAGCACCAAGGTTTGACGTCATGATGATTACTGTATTTCTAAAGTCCACTTTTCTTCCTTTTGAATCAGTTAAATGTCCATCATCTAATACTTGTAATAAAATATTAAACACATCTGGATGAGCTTTTTCAATTTCATCTAGTAAAATCACGGCATAAGGACGTTGACGAATTTTTTCAGTTAATTGACCACCTTCATCAAATCCAACATATCCTGGAGGCGAACCTACTAAACGGCTAACGGAATGTTTTTCCATATATTCAGACATATCAATTCTGACTAATGCATCTTGTTCTCCAAACATTGCTTCTGCTAAAGTTTTCGCTAATTCTGTCTTCCCAACACCAGTTGGCCCTAAGAATAAGAAGGAACCAATTGGACGACGTGGATCTTTTAAACCACTTCTTGCACGACGAATCGAACGAGCAACCGCACTAACGGCTTCCGATTGTCCAATGACACGTTTGTGTAAGACAGATTCTAAGTTGATTAAACGTTCGCTTTCTTTTTTCTCCATTTGTTGAAGAGGAATTCCTGTCCATTGAGAAACAACTTCTGCAATATCCCCTTCTCCAATCGAAGCAATATAATCTGTTTTTGGTGAAGCTTCTAATTTTTCGATTAATTTTTCAAGTTTATCTCTTTTCGCTAATTCTTTTTTACGGAATTTGGCTGCTTCATCAAAGTTTTGGTGTTGAATCGCTTGGTTTTTCAATTGTTCAAACTGTAAAATTTCTTCTTCTAATAATACGATTGGAGAAACTTTTGTTGTCACATCTAAACGTGCTTTTGCAGCCGTTTCGTCCATTAAGTCAATGGCTTTATCTGGAAGACGTCTTGAAGTGATGTAACGAACGGATAATTGTACAGCTGCTTGAATCGCTTCATCTGTAATTTCAACATGGTGATGCGCTTCATATTGTTTTCTCAAGCCTTTTAAAATTTGAATACTATCTTCAGCAGTTGGTTCTTCTACATGAATAGAAGCAAAACGACGTTCTAAGGCAGCATCTTTTTCAATGTATTTTTGATACTCATCTAAAGTCGTTGCACCAATGACTTGTAATTCACCACGAGCTAAGGCAGGTTTTAAGATATTCGAAGCATCAATGGCTCCTTCTGCTCCACCTGCACCAATAAGTGTATGTAATTCATCGATGAATAAAATCACATCTTGCTGCGTATAAATTTCTTCAATGATTTTCTTCATACGTTCTTCAAATTCACCACGATATTTTGTTCCTGCTACTAAAGCACCCATATCTAACATCATTAAACGTTTGCTAGCAATTTCTTCAGGAACTTCACCATTGACCATACGTTGAGCTAATCCTTCTACAATAGCAGTCTTACCAACACCAGGCTCCCCAACTAATACAGGATTATTTTTTGTACGGCGGCTAATCACTTGAATCATACGACGAACTTCTTCATTTCTTCCAATTACTGGATCTAGTTTCCCTTGTCGAGCTAAGGCTGTTAAATCTCTTGATAAGCTATCCAATGTTGGGGTTTTATCTTTGGCATTGCCACCAGACACTTGACCTTTTGTTGAACGAGCTTTTGAAGGTTGAATGCCAATTTTTTCATAAATTGTCTTCATTAATTCTTCTAATTCAATTTGATGATCACGCATAATTTTCGTTGCTAATACTTCTTCTTGAAGTAAGCCTAATAATAAATGCTCTGTTCCTACTTGAGGAATTTTCAACCGTTTTGCTTCTTCTGTCGCTGCAACCACTACTTTTTTAGCTCTAGGAGAATAAGGCATTAAATAGGGATCGATTTCTTTACGATTGCTTCCATATCCTGTTAATGCTTCAATTTCTTGACGAACACTCTCAGCTGTTAACCCTCTTTCTCTTAAAAGGATTCCGGCAATCCCTTCTTGTTCAATGACTAGACCTAATAATAAATGCTCCGTACCCACTGCTTGATGCCTAAAAGAAATTGCTTCTTGAGCAGCGAATACCATAGCATTCCGTGCTTTTTCTGTAAACATTTCACTCATTCACGTCACCCCTACTTATACTTTAAACTGGTTAATATATTTTTCATCATATTACTACGAAGTTGATTACTACATTGCTCTGCTTCTGTTAATGATTCTTTCGACATTGCAATAGACAATAATTGTGCTTCTCTTTTTGAGAGGAGCTCATTATCATACAGATTTTGTAAAATATGATTGGCTTGTTTCATCGATAATTCTTCTGGAACTACTTCCAATAAGGCATCAATCATATCCATATCATCTACTAAATTGACTTTCATAATACGGATATACCCACCACCACCACGCTTACTTTCCACAACATATCCTTGTTGAACCGTAAAACGTGTATTAATCACATAATTGATTTGTGATGGCACACAATTGAAACGATCCGCAATTTCACTGCGGCGAATCTCAACTTTTTCTTGTGCTAATAAGACATTTTTTAAATATTCTTCAATAATATCCGACATATTTGACGGTTGCATACAAACGCTCCTCCCTTTTGACTTTCTTTGACTTTCATTATACAAAATAAATTTCTCTTTGCCAATAAAAAGTACTCCATCTGAGAAATTTTGTTACATTTATTTCAAAAAATCCTGCCAGTGATTTCTCACCAACAGGATGTAACTATCTCCATCTATCCAACGATCCTACTTTAAATTTGGAAACAGACGTCCCGCTTCAATTAACCCGTCAAGTACTGCAAGGATATTTATTGGACTGATTTTCTTTTCTTGTAAAAAATGCCTTAACTCATTCGTAGAAACAATTGGTTTGTTACTCATATATTCCAATGCCATCGAAAGTGCAGATTGTAACTCTTCTAATTCACTTTCTATAAAGGAAGCTTTTTTAGATTTTTCATGAAAATCTCTTCTTTCACGAAGTGCTTCAGATAAGTTGAAAACATTACAATCATCAAAATCATCAAAATCATCGAAATCATCGAAATCATCATACGGAACATCAGAAGTCATCAAGTGAAACAGCTCTTCATGAGAATACAGATCAATAAGAGATCTTTCTGTACTAATTGTAAACGGAATTTTAAAAAATTCCATCATTGGATCTAAGCACTCCTTCAAGAATGGGGCAAAAATTCCTCTTGTCACCCATCTTTCCGGAGTCATTGGTGCATCATTATAAAAACCTAATAACGTATTTTGGATAAATTCAGGATCTAATTGATACATTGGCTCAATAAGCGCTATTTCCATATCCGTTGTAATGATTAAAATATATTGAGGTCCATTTTTCTCATCATCACCATAAAAATGAGATGGAGAAAGCATTAAACGGATTTCAAATGTGTCCGGTATCGAAAATTGAATGCTTTTTTTCGTACGATAAAGAGATAATTCCGGCACATACAGTTTTGGTTTTTCTCCTTTATACCCAATAAATTCTTCGTAAGTTAGTTCTTCCTCAAAGGGAAGAATATCTCCTTGTTCATAGACACTTTCTTGTTTTTTTGGATTGTACGTAATCTTTGGTAACGTATTTCTTTCAGTTGGTTTTGTAGTAGAAGCAAGTAAGGCAAGATTTCCTTCTTGTGTTAACCAATCTAATACTTTTTTACAGAAATTCACTTCTGACACTTTTAAATCTCTCGATAATAATTTAGAATCATTTAAACTAAACATTAATGGATATAATTTCTTTCTTTTACGAGTAATCCCTAGGTCTCTTAATGTCATTTTTTGACTTTTCGGAATCAACTCTAATGGAACAAAGACAATTTGAATGCCTTTACGTAATCCTTCAATTTCATCTAACTCTTCTTCCGTTTCCGCTATTGCAACAATAGCCTCTTCTGCTTTCATTCTATGTTGATATTCACGAACAGTTTTATAAAAAAATGCCGAAAATTGCCCTTCCTTATGATGCATCAATTGGACAATAAACTGTACTTTCCCAGCTTTATTACAAACTGCTGCTACCATTGACTCACAATCAATCTCCGCTAACGCTGCTTGAACTTGATATAATCCATTGTAAATCTCTTTCATGTTCACCACTCCCATTTTTGTATACACTTACATTGTACTATGCTTTGATTAAAAAGACCATAGCTTCCTTATAAATTCAAATAATCGAAAAAATTTCTGCGATACTGCTAAAACAAAAAGTGCATCAGATGAATCCGATACACTTCTCTCTCTATTTAATGGATATACTTCTAACTTCTCCATGAGGAGTAACTTGCATTTCAACCAGTTGTTCTTTTTGTACAAATGGTAATCGATTTTGAATCGTAGCTGGTGCACGATAAACGTTATCACCCACTAATAAATAGTAAATCGTATTTCCATTGATAACAACTCCTTGAATATCTTGAACTTTACCCGTCACACTTGTTAGATGATCATCACTTTCAGTTCCAACTTGTTCCGTTGGTGCAGATTGTTCATATTTTTGAATTAAGCGACTCACGCTTGTTTCAACATAAACGTTTTGATAATTTTCCACATCGATTAAGGCGTATTTTTTAATCAAACCTGAACCATCTTTTAAGGATAGAATATACATCGGTTTGCCATTTAAACTAATCAGTAGTGGGAAGGTTGCTTTATAGCCTGTTTCTTGGACACTACCTTCTGCTGAGCTCATTGCTGAGAATTCTTCTGCTGCTGATACTGGATACATTTTTGCTTCTTTTGTACGTGTATTGACTAAGACGAATCCAATATTTGAATTGTCTGAAGCTACTGAAGTAATTCCTGTATATAGGTAAATATCATCATTCATTGGTAAGTAATTATACCCTTTTGTAGGAACAGTTACTCCTTTTTTAGAAAAAATCGTATTCCAGAATCCTAATTTATATTTCCCATTCATTTCTAACTGATGTAAAATTAATTCCGCACTATACACACGGTCTACCCAATTAGGAATTTCTTGTAAATTATAATGCTTACTTTCACCTGTTAAAGCGTTCACCGTAATTAAACCATTCACTTCAGGTTCTCTTAAGAAAAAGTTACGACGATAAGTTGAAGCAATATAATAAGGTGTCCCTTCATCATCTACTTCAAAACTTGGACTACCAAATAATGTAAATGGATGATTGAAACGTAAATGACGATGAATATTACGGTTGAAGTACTCTGCTTCACTATAACGAATCGGTTGATCCGGTTTCTTCACTTCTACATCCCCAGTCACCATATCGACTTGCATATAATTTGGAATTCCATCTTGATGATTGGAGAACCATTTCCAAAATCCAGCATATTTTAATGGAGAAACACGATACGGATGATTTTGAATATTGATTTGTGTATAATCTTCTGCCACTTCGAATTGAGAAACTAAATCTGTTAACGCACCAATGCGACGATTCCCTAATCGTGAAGCTGTATCACGATCAATCAATGGAATTTGGTTGACATCTGTTTTCGGAAAATCTGTCGCAAAATCCGCATTTTTCACTTGAATCATGTTAGAATAAGATGCCGCAAAAAATAATGGCGATAAAATAAAGTAACTTGCCGCAGCAATAATGACTAAAAATCCAACAATAGAGAGTACAATTTTAGAAACAAAGTGACTTCTAGACTGATTCGCTTGTTCCCATGAAAACTTATTCGTTGTCGTTTTAAAAGCAATACTACCGCCTGTCACCCATTCAATTGCTCCAACTAATCCTAAAATCAACGCTAAAAACACCCAAAAAGCAGGTGAAGCGTAGTGAATTGGTGGTAGATTTTTATAATAGTACAGTGCAATAATCATTACTGCAACAACATATAAAATTGACTTTGAAACATTCAACCGAAGGATCTTCCCTTGTTGATTGCTCGCACTTCGATTGGCACTATTCGTTACATCTTTCATTTAAATTCCTCCTTTTATTGTCTTCATTATAAGGTTCTCTTTCAGAACTGTCCATACAACTTTGGGATGATTTTGCTGTCTGACGGGAATTTTGGAAAACAACGATTCATTGATAAAAAATACCGCCTCTCAAAATGATCATTGGAAAGCGGTATTTTCTATACTTTGACATATTGAGCGATGTCATGCAATGATGATACAAAAAATTTTTCAAAGGTCAAACAATGTGATTTTCTGCGCATTGCACTGTTATTTCCATTTCGTTTATGGTACACTCTCACCGTAGAAAGTTTTAAAGCGGTGGCAATCTCTATAAAGGTAGGTGATGCTTATGAGCATCTTTTCAAAATCTATCGAAAGGAGGTTGCATTTTGTCAGTCTATGAAGCTTTGACATTGCTGTGTTCTTTTGCGACTTTACTTGTTGCATTAGTGGCACTCATTGTTAAACTGATAGAAATCAAGACAAAAAAATAACACCGCTCTAACTTTGGAAGGTTAGCGGCGTTATTTTAACGTCAAAATCTTGCCACCGTCTTTTCAACGGTCTACATCAGAGTCGAGTTGACGCTCGGCTCTTTTTGTATCTTTATTATATCAGAACTCCATAAAAATTCAAACAATGTGATTTTCTGCGCATTGCACTGTTATTTCCATTTCGTTTATGGTACACTCTCACCGTAGAAAGTTTTAAAGCGGTGGCAATCTCTATAAAGGTAGGTGATGCTTATGAGCATCTGTTTAAAATCTATCGAAAGGAGGTTGTATTTTGTCAGTCTATGAAGCTTTGACATTAGTGTGTTCTTTTGCGACTTTACTTGTTGCATTATTGGCACTCATTGTTAAACTAATAGAAATCAAGACAAAAAAATAACACCGCTCATAACTTTGGCAAAATGAGCGGCATTATTTAATGTCCTATAATTAGCCACCGTCTTTTCAATGGTCTACATCAGAGTCGAGTTGGCGCTCGACTCTTTTTGTATCTTTATTATATCAAAAACAAAATGAATTGCAAACTTCAACAACCATAAAAAACTTATTTAATTGGATACTCCCAACCACATTATCCCTTGTTGAGAAATCTTACGATTTGTCTATCTCTCACCACTAACCGTTGTAGTTGTAATTGAATCCGTATTCGAACCTACTTCTTTTTCTACACTTGAACTACCTGCAGCTATTTCTGGAGTTCCAAAAGTCGTAGGAGTCACTTCCTCTACTGAATGTTTCGGATTACTTGAAGAATGATTTTCTTCATTCGCTTGTTTTTCCAGAACTGATGATGTATTCGCAGCTTCTTTACGATGATCACTTTCAGTGTGAGTGTATCTCTGCGAATTCTCAACCGTTGTTCGCGCTTTTTTAGTCTCTTTTTGAACTTTCTTCACTTCTTGAGGGATATCTTTTAGCCATACACCTTTCGCATCGACTGTGTATCCATCCGGTGTTTTTCCACTCTTCACTAATTCTCCATTTGCTTTGAAGTAATACCATTGACCATCGATTTCAGTCCAGGCATCTTTTGCTTTCTCTCCTGAAGCTCTATAATAGTAGTTTCCATTCCAACCTGTTAACATATGTCCATCATTGGCTAGTACGTACTCATGTTTCTCTAACTGTAATTCTCCAGTTTTCATCTTGCCATCACTATCTAGATAGTACCAATTATCCTTATATTTGACCCAACCTGTCTTCATCTCACCTGATTCAGCTAAATAATACCAAGCCTTGTCAATCCATTTCCAGCCTTTTTGCATATCACCATCTTTGGATAAGTAATACCATTGACCATCAGAAATAGCCCAATCTGTTTCCATCTGACCATCGTTATTGAAGAAATACCATGAATCATGAATAAACTTCCATTTTGTTACCATTTCTCCAGAATCTTGGAAATAAAACCAACGATTACGCCATTTCTTCCATTGACTTTCTAACATTGCTCCATTCCCTTTGAAGAAATAATAGCGCCCACCGATTTCACTCCAAGCAATCGCATGTTCGCCTGTTGCATATCGATACTTCCAAACATCATCTTCTATATACCACTTCGCAGTAAAACTAGGAATTCGAGGATATTGTGTTGAAATATTCGTAAAACCATCCGTACGAATATCAAAAACTGTTGCTTCATATTCTGCACTACTCGCCTTAATCAGTTGTGCTCCAAAAGATTTTAACTGATTGATAACATCCGTAGCTACATGATGATTCTTCCAAGGATCATTGCAAGACGTTAATACCACAATAGAAGGATGTAGATTTTGTAGGAAATTCGTTGTATTCGAAAATTCCGCTTCAAAATGATGATTAAATTTCATCATATCGACTTTTCCAATCATTGGACCATAACGATCTTCATTCCCATAATCTAAGTTATTCAAATCTCCTGCAGTAAAAATTCTCTTACCATTCACTGTAATGACACTAATAATCGAATTCGAATTATCATCTACAACTGGAGTTAACTGTCCGTTCGTATACTGATTTTCATAATTGTAAAGTTGAATATCCATATCCCCTAAAGAAAAATGGGCTTGTTCTTTTGAAATATCCTGAATCACTGGAATTCCTTTTTGGCTCGCAACAGCTAACACTTTGTCATAATGATATTGACTATCCCAAAGTCTCTCCTTATCAGTAATTCGACTATCACTATAACGCTTCATATAGACTTTATTGACATTAAAATTCTCCATTAACTCATCTGCATTCCCAATATGATCCGAATGAGCATGCGTAATTAAAATAAAATCTAATGTTTCTACGCCTATATTTTTCAGATGACGCATCACACGTTCTGTCATGACATTACGATAATCGGTATTATCCCCATCACGATATGGATAACGAGAATCACTTCCGTCCGGAAAATCATAATCTTCCCCCGTATCAATCATCGCATAATGCCCATTACTTTCTAATAGAATCGCATCACTACCTGGATTCGTTGGGGACACATTTATAAAATGAATCTTGTTTCCGTTTCCTTCTTGTGCATGAATCGGATTCACAATACCAAGAAATCCAAAAATTGATACTAGTACTCCTACTTTCCACTTGTTCATTGAATATACCTCCCTTATGTAGTTTAGTATATACTATTATTACTGAAATCTCAAATATTCTTAAAAAGTTAAGCAAAAAGCGGCTCATCGACAGGATTTGTCGAACAACAAAAAAAAAGAGAGCTTTCGCTCTCTTTTTTAAGTTCGTTTAAATATTAAACCCATTCACCGTTTTCGTTTACGTTGTATTCGCCAACAGTTGTGTTTACTGATAATGCACCTGATTCATTAACGTGGTACCATTTTCCACCAACTTCGAACCATTGGTTAGCTTTCATAGCACCTGATTCTTCTAAGTAGTACCAAGTTCCGTTATCTTGTAACCAACCAGTTTCCATTACTCCTGAACCGTTTAAGAAGTACCAAGTTCCGTCAACGTTTACCCACCATTTTTGCATTACGCCTTCTTTGTTTAGGTAGTACCAAGAACCACCATCGTTAATCCAACCTTTTTTTGTAGTACCTTTAGAGTCTACAACGTAAGTCCATTCGCCTTTATCGTTTTTATTCCAACCGAATTTTGTAACTGGTTCTTGAGCTGGTTCGTCAGCTACTAATAACTCATCTAAATTAAATGCTACATTTTGTTTTGCAAATAAATCTTTTGTTTCTTTTAATTTTGTTTCATAAGTACTTTTCGCAGTTCTAGCTTCTAATCTTGCATTAGTATAGGCTTCTTGTGCAGTAGTCACCGCAGCTTTTGCAGTATTCACATTTGCTTCTAACTCAGCTAGTGTTTTTCCATCAATTTTTCCATTGTCTGCTAAATCTTCTAAATCTTCACTTGCTTTTTTTAGAATATCAAGTTCTTTTTCTGCAGTTTTTTGTTTTTCTTCTAATTTTTTAATTTCTTTTTCTTTATCAGCAATTTCATCTTTTTTATCAGTTACTTTTTTCTCGGCATCTTTAACTTTTTTTGCTAAACGAGCAAGTTCTTTTTTATGAGATTCTTTTTCTTGTTCATTTGCGCCATCAAGTAATTTTCTGCCAAGTTCTGCTTCATATTGATCCTTCGCTGTTTCTAATTCACCTTCTAAAGCTTCTAATTGTTGTTTCAAGCCATCTGGTGCTGCATTAGTACTATCATTTTTTTGTCTAATGCAATTTTAGCATTTTTCAACTCTGTATCTTTTGTACCAGGATGTGCAGAATCTCCTGAAAATTCAGCTTTTATTTCAGCAATTTTAGCATCGATTAATGCTTTTTTGCTTTGTGCACTCATTTGAGAATCTTTTGCTGCTTCAGAGATTTTTAATGCATCATAATATTCTTTTTCTGCTTTTTCAAAATCTGCAAAAGCTTTTTCAACTTTTTTGTCTGCTTTTCCTAATGCTCTATGCGCATTACGCAATTCATTAACTTTATTTTGACGTTGAACATAATTCTCATGCGCAACTGTTGCTTCTGGTGCTCCGTTCGCAATATTTAAAGCTTCATCTACAACGTTGTCCTCAGCACTAGCTGTATTGTACGCTGCAAACAATGTTAAAGCTGCAACGCTTGATAATAATAATTTTTTCTTCATAATATTCTACCTCTCTTTATTTTTTTTGGTTTTTATATTATAAGATAATGCTACCTCACTGATTGTCCATTGTCAAGCTATTTTACGAAAAAAGTTGTTTATTTTACTTTTTAGTGATGGTTATGATGGTCATCCGTTCATAACTTGTCATAGCAACCTGTGTATTCACAATACTTACAATATTGTTTTTTAAACACATACATCATAACACTTCTCTATAACTGGTGCAAGTCATGTTATATTACATTTTTTTTACAAATATTTTGTTCATTTATTACAATATAGATACTATAACTGATTCTGAATGAATAAGTTGTTTTATGATCTTTGTATATTTTATTTTCAGTCATTTCATGTGTCTTATTGAACCCTGCTTTTTCAGCGAACACATGAATGAAACCTAAGCGCCGTTCTAAGCAACTGAACTTCTTCCATTGTTATTTCTTCTGAACCAGCTGCTTTTCCATTCTGACTCTAAATCTAACAAACGTCTATACGCTGTTGATAGCACAATAAATACTACAATTCCAGAAATAATTGGCTTTGTAACTATCTAAAATAAAAACCAAAAACTCGATCGTGATCCATTAAAAGTTATGATAAACTATCTGTAGCAATGGAAAGGGCAATCATATTAATCTCAAATTTCATAACATCAAAAAAGAACAGCCTCTCTATAATGACTGTTCTTCCTGTCACTCCTATTCCATTTCTTTCCTAAACGCTTCAATTTCTTCCACTGACAATCCTGTATGCTTTTGGATTTCTTCCATTGGTAAGTTCATTTTGAAGCAGATCATGACTTGCCCTTTTCGTTCTCCGAGAGCTACGCCTTGTTGACGTCCGATTTCAATTCCTTCTTCCAATTGGTGTTTCATGACTTGATAGTATACATCTTCATATTTTTCCATTAGTGTCGCAAGCCTCCGTTCTTCACCTGATAGATTTGAGAAGTTCACTATTTTTTGTGCTTCTTTTAATCCTTTGCTTGATTTCGATGTAATTGTACCATTTTTTAGAAAGTCTCGCCACTCTGATAAATCTGTATTTTCTCCTTCTATAATAGCTTTATCTGTTAAGTTTACTAAATAGATTCGCCAATAAGGTTGATGTTTTTTATTTTTAATTTCTCTATGACAAGCCAAGTTGGTTAATCCAATCTCTACTCGTGCTTCTTGAAATTCTGAAAATACTGTAAAATTGGTAACAACAATAGAAATAATTGATTTTGCAGTTTCTGCTTTATAATTTTGCGTATAAGTGGTTGCCATGTAGTTAAAGATACGTTCAAAAAAATCTTTATGCTGATAGAGTTGCATTTCTATCATAATTTCCATTCCATCGTCTGTAGTAGCTACTACATCAACAATCGTACTATACATAACAGGATTTAGATTTTCTATCTCTTTTTGATAAGATTCTATCTGATACGGATTTGTTGGTCGAACATTTGTTAGTTTCATTCCCGTAACTGCCTCGATAAATTCTTCGAGAATATATTCCTTTCCTGTTGTTGTCATCATTTTTTTGAAGAGTAGGTCATTGGTTGGTTTGATTTTCATATTGATTCCTCCTTTATTTGTCTCTCCACCTATATATACGCAAAAAATGGCGAAAAATATTTTTCTAACGTGACAAAAAAGCCGAAGAGTTTCCCCTTCGACTTCTTACGCTCGTTCTATTTCAATCTATTCTTCTGTTTTGAACACTTTTGTCACGGTACGATCAACATAGGATGCAGATACAACACCTTCATATTCTTTCTTACCTGCTTTTTCAAAAGCATGTGTGTTAACGATTTTTTGCATCGCTGCTTTAATGGTTGCTTCATCCAAGTTTTCTACTGGTTTTGCAATGACCAAGTTTTTGTGTTTTCCATCTGCATTTTTGAAGACTAATGTTAATTCTTTTGTTGTTGTCATAGTTTTCCTCTCCTTTTCTTATTAAGCCATTGTGTGACGGTAATGTGTAACAACTGTTACGTAGCTCACTGGATCTTTCATCAATGTTTTTAATGCTTCTCCAATTTCTTTTACTGATTGTTCGTCAGCTGTTTCGATAAGGTTTGGTAAGCTTTTAATACGTTTTGCCTTTCCTTTATCCTCATCCATATGAAATACTTCTAATGTTGCTTTTTGAAATACTTTTGCCATTTTCTTTTTCCTCCTGTTTGTTTTCTTTTTTGTAGTGTCATGACTTCCTACACTATATAAAGAATTTTCTCGATTATTTTTACCCCTATTCGTTTAATGTTTGATTGACGATTTCTTGAATGGCATCATAGTCGTATCCCGCTTCTTCTAGGAGGTGTTTTCGTTCTGCTCCGTTTCCCCATAATCCAAGGATTACTTCCTTAGCTAGTGATTCATTTGTGGTAATAGCATCATTATTAGTAAGTTCTGTATCTCCTTCATCTGCAGATGGGACTGTTTTTTGAAAGTTCTCATCCACTGCTTCAGTAGATCCTTTTTGTTCGCTAATTGTTTCGAGCATTTCCTCTACTGTACTTCCTAATTGTGCCAACTCGTTCATTCGGAAGACGAAATATTCTTTGACACTTTCGGTTGTACCTCCATGTAATGCTAGACTTCTATGTGGGCATGAAGTCGGAACAAATTCATGATGAAGTCTTACCGTATCCGTTGTTATCGGTAGTCCATAATAGAGTAAATCTTCCGTTGCCTGCATGAGAGTGATGTCTTCATTTTCTAAAAACTCTTCATCCGAGACTTTCATACTTTCACAGACTTCATAACCAATCGAACGGATATTGCTCCACCAATCTCCAGTGTGATAGGCAATGTGATACGTATCTACTACTCTAACAATCGTGTTGCGATTACAATAATAATGGGCAATTCCTAATGATTTTTCACGGTATCTTAGCCATTCGATATATTGCACTGGTGTCATAGATCCTGCATCATTATGAATCACGACAAATTCAACTCCTACTAATCGTCCACTATTTTCCATTAACGTTTCATTGATTTTTTCTACCATTTGACTCTCCTCCTTGAATATATTGTTGATATTTCTTTTGAATGGCTTGTCGATCTCGGTAATATTTACTCTTACAACGTCCTTCTAGCTTTGCTAATTCCTTAATGGAATCGGATTGTTCTAAGAACAGCTTCAGCGTTTTCTTCTGTCTTGGAGTTAGTAACGTGTACAGTTTTTTCAAATCTTCCCTTGTCTCTAGTTGCGTTTGAACATCACTATCACTTCCTAGCATAAATTCCAAGCTTTCATCACTACACTCTCGCATTTTTTGCTGATTTTCTTTTGAAAATTCTCGTAAACAAATCCAACTAAACCCTCGTTTAATATACGCAGCGTAAATATACCGTTGTTCTTCTAGAGGATTCCCTCCTAATTTTTGAAAAGTTTCTAACATTAAGATTCGTCCTAATTGTAATAAGTCTTGATACTCTGAATTTGTATTGGCTACATGATATCCTCGTAATACAGAATGTAATACTGGTTCGAATGTTTGAAGATATTCTTCGCTCCATTCCGGTGGCATATCCCAATATTCCATACTCCTCTCTCCTTTGTGATTTTCTACAAGATCTTGTTGCTTAAACTGTATAATAAATAGTATAGAAAGACAAAATCCGTCTTCAGAGATTTCGAGGTTAAAATGGCGTTTTACGACTTAATTCCTTATTATTTTTATGTTTTTCTTATTTTTTTGTGATATTTTTCTCTTTTTAAATTTATTTTTTATCAATATAGGTGTATAATAAAATAAAAAAGCGTTTACAGGAGGTTTTATTATGTTAAACAAAGTTATAGATTTCAATCGTAGTTGTGAGGCTAGTATTTTCGAAACTTGTATTCAACATCAAGTTCCTGAAATGACACGAGATATCGTTTTGCTTTATGATGTTAGTGATGATTCTCGAACCGACTGCAATAGCATCATTGTCACCTGTTCTGGGCAGTGGTACCTCACTCGTCAAACTACCTCACAATTATTCGGCTTATTACAAAATAATATTTCTATTTCTTACACTCTTTCAAAAGAAATTACAAAAAAACTTTCTGCTGTTCGCAAAAAGATTCCCTATGCTTTTGATGATTTCCTATACTTTCCGATTTATACCTCTACTCCTCATCATCACTGGTGTGGCTATCATCACAATATTGATAAACAAAAAGTAGAAGATACACTCCACTTATACTTCGACCAATCATTAGAAATTATTTTACCTTATAAATATTCAACTGCTATGATGCATACACAGATTTTTGATGAACTGATTAAAAGTAACAATGAATTCAAAATCCATTTTTATAAAAAGTATCCTACTCATCATTCTTCTACTAAGGAAGAACTCTCTATCACTGAATTTTGTCATTTTTTCATTCCGATTATTTTAGAATATATTGATAAAGTGTCTCCTGATGAATTAGATGAAAAAACATGGGAAGAAGTCTTGAAGCATTTTGAAGCTTGTTAAGATATGAATGCACAAAAAAAGATGCCTAACACGTTTTAGTGTTAAGCATCTTTTCGCTTTCTCTCACATCTTATTTTTTACGTAGACGTTCGATGTCTCTTGCGATTTCTACTTCTTCATTCGTTGGAATGTTTAATACTGTTACTTTCGCATTGTCTGATGAAATGATTGCTTCTGAACGAGTGTTGTTACGTTCTTTGTCAATATCACATCCAAACCATGTAATTCCGCTAATAATTAAGTCACGGATTTTAATGGAATTTTCACCGATACCAGCAGTAAATACAATCGCATCTACTCCATTCATTACGGCAATATATTGACCAATGTATTTTTGAACACGATCCACAAAGATTTCCATTGCTACTTTAGCATCTTCATTTGTTTCTGAAGCATTGTCAATATCACGCATATCGCTTGATAAACCTGATAATCCTAATAAACCTGATTTTTTATTTAAAATATCAACCATTTCGTTAATATCTGTAATGTTTAATTTGTTCATTAAGAATGCTACTAATGAAGCATCAATGTCTCCAGAACGAGTACCCATTGTAACCCCTGCTAATGGAGTGAATCCCATAGATGTATCTACTGATTTACCACCATCAACGGCTGTAATAGAAGCTCCATTTCCTAAGTGACATGTAATGATTTTTAATTCTTCAATTGGTTTTCCTAATAATTCAGCTGCACGATGTGAAACATAACGGTGGCTAGTTCCGTGTGCTCCATATTTACGTGCTTTGAATTGTTTGTAGTATTCTAATGGAACACTGTATAAGTATGCTTTTTTAGGCATTGTTGTATGGAATGAAGTATCGAATACTGCAACACTTGTAATATCTGGTAAGATATGTTTGAATGCACGCATTCCGATAGCTTCTGCTTTATTGTGTAATGGAGCAAATTCTGCTAAATCTTCTACTTGTTGGATTACTGTATCATCTACTAAAGCTGAATCTTTGAAGATTTCTCCCCCAGCAACTACACGGTGTCCAACACCAGTAATTTCATCAAATGAAGCAATAATGTTTAATGCTACTAATTGCTCTAATAATTTTTCTACGGCTACTTCGTGGTTTGGAATATCTTCTACCACTTCATATTTTTGATTATCTCCGTAGCTAATTGAGAAGATTGAATTTTCTAATCCAATACGTTCTACTAATCCTTTTGCCACAACTTCTTCTTGAGGCATGTTAAATAATTGGAATTTCAAACTTGAACTTCCGGCATTAATTGCGATTGATTTTGACATAATTTGTCTCCTTTGTGTGATAATGTTCTTCTTTTGTGAAAAATACTGTACAATTTCCCTTTTAAAAGTTCCATCATTCAGCATTTCTCGCATCTCATTTATTTTAGCATAACTAAGTACAGATTGAAATAATAAAACCTTGGTTCTACAGAAAATTAACTCTCAAAGAATATGTCTACTCTTATCTTTTTAGTCCTACACTGTCTACGAAAGTTCTTTCGCCCATTTTTCAAATGTTTGTGTAAACTGTCTGAACTTATCGATATTTTTCATATCCGGAATGTCGCCCAACAATACTTGACGAGCTTGTTTTGCACCTTTTCCTTTTTTCTGGAAAATAAGTAGCGACTTACTATATTGTTGATTTTTAAATAGTGTTTTAGGAAAAGCTAGCATCGCTTGAACAAAAGATTCTTCTTGTAACTGTTCTAATAATGACACACTTTCTTCTGTTTCAAATAAATTTGTAGGGACAATCATCAATCCAAAACCGCCTGGTTTTAAATAATTCAAATATTGTTCGATAAATAAATGATGCACATAAGAATGTCCCTCTTTTGCATGAGTCTTAAATTTTTTAGCACGTTCATCGACAGGATAATACCCCACTGGCAAGTCGGATAGTGCAATATCAATTGGATCGACTAATAAATCACTTAATCCATCTTGCAACATCACTCGCACCTTTAAACTTTCCAACGCAAAAGCTTGCAGCGCTAAATGCACTAATACTTCATCATTATCGATTGCGGTCGTATGAATTGTTTTGCCACTTTCTTGTAAAAATAACTGAACCGTACTTAATAAATTCCCACTTCCACAAGCAAAATCAGCGAGTACTAGTATTTCTTTACTTTCTGTTAAACGTTCCACCATAAAGGCTACTAATAAACCAATGGAATCTGGTGTCATTTGGTGATTCGTTTGTAAACCATCTTCTTTAGCAGCTTTTAGAAAAGTATATTGAATCATGCGACGAATTTGTTCTTTTGTAAAGCTTTCTAGTGCTAGTTCTTGATAAACTTCATTTAATTGTGCAATCGTTGCAACATCTGGTTGTCCTTCTACTTGCTGCGCTTGATTTCCTGAAGCAATATTTTGCAATGTTTCCCCTAATGCCTCTACATACGAATACTCTATCGCTTTTTGGAGTACTTGAACAGCCTCCCATAATTTTTCAAAACTATGAATTTCTTTATTTTCCTGTTCCATCAAATTCCTCCTTTCAGATAAAAAATAAGAGACAGGACAAAGTCCTGCCTCCGCAAATTCCATATTATTCAGCAGCTGCTACTGGGTAAACAGATACTTGTTTTTTGTCACGGCCTTTACGTTCGAAACGTACTACGCCATCAACTTTAGCGAATAATGTGTCATCTCCACCGATTCCTACATTGTGACCTGGATGGATTTTAGTTCCACGTTGGCGGAATAAAATTGAACCACCTGTAACAAATTGTCCATCAGCACGTTTAGCACCTAAACGTTTAGACTCTGAGTCACGTCCGTTTGATGTAGAACCGCCCCCTTTTTTGTGGGCGAATAATTGTAAATTCACTTTTAACATGAGAGTGCACCTCCTTGATAGGTTAATCAACTTGAATGGTTAGATAGTTAGGATATTCTTCTTGAATTCCTTCTAACCCTAGTAATAGACTATTTAATAAAATTTGTGTTGTGTGAGCTTGAACTTTCGTTACATCTCGTACAACTTCGACATATAAATACCCACCTTCGACTTCATCAACATCAACAATCGGTTGATAGCCTGCTAGTTTCTCGATACTATTGACAGTCGTAATCGCTAATACAGAAACGCCTGCACAAACAATATCTTCCCCATACTCGCCAAAGCCAGCATGACCTGTCATTTCAAAAGAAACTAACTCATGGTCTTTTTTATGAAACGTTACTCGTATCATCGTCAAAATTAAGCGTTGATTGCGTTAATCACAACTTTTGTATAAGGTTGACGGTGACCTTGTTTACGGTGAGAGTCTTTACGACGTTTGTATTTGAAAGTTACAACTTTCTTTTGACGGCCTTGTTTTTCAACAGTTCCTTCAACAGTTGCACCTGCTACGAATGGAGCACCAACTTTAACGTTTTCTCCACCTACAAATACTACTTCTTCGAAAGTCACTTTGTCGCCAGCTTCTGCGTTTAATTTTTCAACGTAGATTGCTTGACCAACTTCAACTTTCACTTGTTTACCACCAGTTTTTACGATTGCGTACATATTGCACCTCCTATATTTTAGACTAAGACTCGCCAGTTTAAAGTGCCGATTCCGGTCTTTTGTACTCTAATCCGAGCGGTTGTAGCTGTGGTGCTTCACAATTACAACATGAATAGTCTAACAGAGATTTTTATTTAAGTCAAGCAAAAGCTCGGGCAATTAAAATAAAAATTAGCCGAACCATTCTATTAAGAATCATTCGACTAATGTCTCTTTAACGATTTAACATCTTTTCTAATTCTACTTGTGTGAACGGTGTTGCTTCATCTTCATGAACACGTTCAATATTTGCGCCTAATGCACGTAATTTATGATGGAATTGATAATACCCACGATCTAAGTATTTTAACTCAGTTACACGTGTATAGCCTTTTGCCACCATACCTGCAATAATTAATGCTGCTGCTGCACGTAAGTCAGTTGCTTTTACTTGAGCACCTTGTAATTGTGACACTTGATTCATTACAGCTGTTCTACCTTCAATCATAAACTCCGCATTCATGCGACGTAATTCTTCCAAATGATTGAAACGATTTTCGAATACTGTTTCTGTCATTGTGCTGACACCTGAAGCTAGTAATTGAACAATCGTCATTTGTGCTTGCATATCAGTTGGAAAACCTGGATGTGGTAATGTCTTCACATCTGTTGGTTTTAATGTTTCCGGTCCAATGACACGAATTCCATTTTCTTCTACAATGAATTGAACACCCATTTCAGATAATTTTGCAATTAGGGGTTGATTATGTTCTGCAATCGCATCTTCTACAAAAACATCTCCTGCTGTAACTGCTGCAGCAACCATGAATGTTCCTGCTTCAATTCTATCAGGAATAATCGAATGAATCGTTCCTTCTAAGTGGTCTACACCTTCGATACGAATGTTAGTCGTACCCGCACCAATAATTTTTGCACCCATTTTGTTTAAAATATTCGCTAAATCAACAATTTCAGGCTCTCTTGCTACATTTTCTAATAAAGTTGTTCCTTTCGCTAGAGTCGCTGCCATCATTAAGTTTTGAGTAGCTCCAACTGATGGGAAATCCATATAAATTCTTGCACCCACTAATTGTTCCGCACGTGCTTCTACATAGCCATCTGCTTGGGTAATTGTTGCACCCATTGCTTCGAAACCTTTTAAATGTAAATCAATCGGACGAGTTCCAATTGCACAACCTCCCGGCATCGCAACACGAGCATGTCCAAATCTTGCTAACAATGGTCCCATTACAACAATTGACGCACGCATTTTACTCACAAATTCAAATGCTGCCGTTGTTTGAATATTTTTTGTAGCATTTAACGTAATTGATTTTTCTTCTTCATCAAAAGTACTTGTGACATTTAAACTATTTAATACTGCTAACATTGTATGCACGTCCGATAAATTCGGTACATTTGTTAGATGTGTTACTCCATACTCTGCTAAGATACTTGCTGCTAAAATTGGAAGCACAGCATTTTTGGCTCCCTCTACTTTTACTGATCCATTTAGACGTGTACCACCTTGTACAATCATCTTTTCCATTCTACAAACCCCCAAGGTTACTTACTCGTAATTATTTGAACAATCGAATTGATAGTATCTGATATGAAGAAAATTGCGTTAGAAACTCCCACTCCTAGAAGAAGTGCTACTAACAGGATGAATAATCTTGCTTGCTCTATTCGATTTTTTAATATGATTTTTTCTAAATTTATACACTGTAATGACCAATACGCAACTATAATCATTGCTAAAGTCATGATTAATTTAAAAGCTTGTGTCATTTCTATCACGTTGGTCTCCTCATCTCCACATATTGCAAGAGAATCTGCTTTTATATCTTACCATAATTAACCTGAAATTTAAAGGAGTGAATCAAATTTGGTCATTGTAATAGATGGTTGAATTTTTTACAAAAAAAGAGGCTGGGCAAAAAGTCTCAAAAATAGAAGAAAGCACGTCCCGATTTTGACTGAAATCAAAATTAGGACGTGCTTTTTAATAAATTCAGTAAAATCAAGGGGGATAAACCACCCTTGATTCATATTATTTAAGATATATTTCCTTAATCTCTGCAAATTCATCCCTAAAAAGAGCAGACCAATGTTATTATGAACTGCATTTTTACCTCTAACATGAGTTCTGCGCATGCCAAAATTGCGCTTCATTTGACCGAAAACTGGCTCAACTTCAATTTTTCGTTGAGCATATATACTACTTCCACGGTCACTATGTAACGCTTCTTTAATCGTTTCTTTATAAGATTCCCAAACTTGGTTTACACGGATTTGACGTTGTTGTCCAGTAGGAGTTTTCGCTAATTCATCCAATGCTTCTGTTTCTTGAATTGAATCTGTCTCATACACTTTAAATCTACGAGTAAATCCATTCTTATCGTTTCTTGTTGAATAATATTTAAAACTAAATTTTACACCTAAATGATCAATATAATAATCTTCCTCTTCATTGTAATACCAATTTTGTCTATTAGATGGATCATTTTTAAATTTCTTCGTTTGTTCTTTTTCGTACATTGTGTAAGGAATCAAAGGTGTCTTTTCATACTCTTCAAGAATCAATTGATAGTTTTCTTCACTACCGTATCCAGCATCCGCAATAATAATAGAAAATTTGTCTAATAGTTTAAATGAATTTAAAAATGGTTTAAGAGTACGCATATCTGTAGGATTAGGAAATACATCAAAACCTAAAACATATTGATGATTCGTTGCGATTTGAAGATTATAGCCAGGTTTTAATTCTCGATTTTTCATGGCATCTTCTTTCATACACATAAAAGTAGCATCGTTATCTGTTTTAGAATAACTATTCCGGTTATCAAATGTTTCCTTAGCTATCGTATATTTTTCTTTACGAGGCAGAAAATCTTTTTCAAGTTGACGTTTAAAAGAATTTAACAAGCGTTTTTTCTGTTTGTTTTTAGAACCACCAACAATATGTTTAGGTTCTTCTTCAATGAGTTCTTCTAACTGTTCTAGAGAGTTATTAGTAGCTTCAATCATGGCATGAACACCATATTCAGTAATTTTTTCTTCTTCTGATAAAGCAATATTCACTTGATTTTGAATTAATTGATCATATAATGTACTAATTTTTTCATTTAAAGCTTCATCATATCTTTCAATAGCTTTACGCCATACAAATGAATAACGATTGGCATCTGCTTGAACTTTTGTACCATCAATAAATAAACTATCTGAATCAATAATATGATAGTGTTGGAGTAATAAAGTAAAGTATACGAAAATGTTTTTAATGATAGAGGAAAACTGTTCATTACTTCTAAAATTATTAATAACATGGTAACAGACATAAGTTTGTTGAGAAAGCCACTGCATCGGAATATTTTCTTCATTTAATTGAACAATTTTTCTACCACTATACGTAGAACGAGTATAAGCGAAGAGAATCATTTTTAATAACATACGAGGATGATGAGCAGGTCTACCCATTTTTGATGTTGTATTAGGAAAGATAATAGAATCTGGAATAGAATCTACAAACTGATTAATAAATTGAGCAATGTGGTTTTTAGGGACGGTTAATGTAAAATTTAGTTCTAAAGTATCTGTTGGTGTGGTATAATTTTTGTACATAGGAGTCACCCTTTCTTATTTTATTTCATTCAAACTTATTATAACAGAGGTAGACTCCTATGTTTAATTTATAAGACTAAAAAGCACTATAAAATCCTGTTTCAGAATTTTATAGTGCTTTCTTCTATTTTTGAGACTTTTTGCCCAGCCTCTTTATCAAACAATTTTTACATAATTATATCCATTCGCCATCTTCATTAACTTGATAACCATCTGGTGTTGTTGTATTCGTTAATAAAGATCCAGACTTGTCAGCATAGTACCACTTACCATTTACTTCAAACCAGCCTGTTTGCATTGAGCCTGAATTATTTAAGTAATACCATGTGCCATTAGTTTGTACCCAACCTGTTTGCATCGAGCCTGAACGACTTAAATAGTACCATTCACCATTAACTTGAACCCATCCTGTTTGCATCGAGCCTGAATGGTTTAAATAATACCATGTACCATTATCTTGAATCCAACCTGTTTGCATAGCTCCTGAATGATTTAAGTGATACCATCTGCCATTATCTTGAATCCAACCTGTTTGCATAGCTCCTGAATGATTTAAGTGATACCATGTGCCGTTATCTTTAATCCAACCTGTAGCTTTCGTTCCTTTATCGTCTACAATATAGGTCCATTCACCTTTAGCATTTTTAACCCATGTTGATGGTTTTGAAGGTTTTTCTGTTTCCACAACATGATCCACACGATTCAAATTAGCTAATTTCACTTTCAAATCATTCAATTTTTCAGTAGCTTTCTTTAATCTTTCGTGTTTTTCACGTGCATCTTGTTGTTTATTTTGTAAATCAGCTTCTAATGTTGTCAATGCCTTTTGTTCTTGAACTAATTTTGCCTTCAAATCATTTAACGTTGCAATCGCTTGTTCATTTTCTTTAATTTCTTTTTCTAATTCTTGTACACGAGTAGTTGTTTGGTCAATCTTAGTTTGTAACTCTGTCACCACTTTTTGTACGTTCGTCAATTCTTCTTGAGCAACCGTTAAAACTTTTTTAGCTTCAATCACTTTTTTAAATAATGCTACATTTGTATTATGCTCTTGTTGTAAACGAGTGATTTCTTGTGTTAATGTTGCAATTTTCGGTTTTGCTTCATCAATCGCTTCTTGTTTTTCTTGAATACTCTTCTCTTTTTCTTTAACAGTTTCTTCTAATGTTGTTTTTTCTTTTGTTAATTCAGTGATTTCTCGTTTAATTTTTGGAATTAGATTAATAGTGTAGTAATCTTTGTCACTGATAAAAAATTTCATTTGTTCTTTTAACTTCGTTAATTTCGCTTCTTTTTCCTTTAAAACTTCCTTTGCCTGTGTGAGTTCTTGTGTTTTCGTTTCTACTTCACGTTGCAACGCTTCTAACGATTTGTTCGCTGCTGGTGTTGCATTAGCATCACTACTTGCACCACTTTGTGCATTTTCTAAATCTTGTTCCGCTTTTTCTTTTGCTTGAATTTTACTATTTACTTCGTTTTTTGCAGCATCTACTTCTTTTTGTGCTGCAGTAATTTCTGCTTGGTTTTCTTTAATTTGTTCGTCTCTTTTTGCTATAATATCTTTTAAATGTTCTGTCTCTTCTTTTTTTGTCGCAATTGTTGCTTTAATTTTTTCTAACTTAGCACTTGCTGCTTCTTTAGTTTTTGTATCTTCTTCAATGGCTTTTTTATTATGAGCGACAAGTGTTTCGTTTGCTTCTTTTTCTGATTGTTTGTTAGAAATTTCTTTTTCTAATGTTTCAGGACTTTTGAAGTTTTTAACTTTTTCTTCTTCATCTTTTACTGTTTGTTCTGCAGTAGCAACTTTTGCTTTAAACTTTTCTACATCTTTTTGTTTTTCTGCAATTGTAGCTTTATCCATTTCATTTTGTTTCGTTAAAGTTTCTTTTTCTGTTTTCTTATTAGGAAGTTCTTTTTCAACCTTTTCAACACGGTTTACTTCTTCTTTCGTTTGATTCACTTCAGCTTCTTTTAAAGTTTTTTCAGCTTGTACTTTTTTTGCTTGCTTATCCGCTTCTTCCGTCTGTTTTGTCAAAACCTGAACATCTTTTTCATTTTTTGCAATTTCAGACTCTAATTGTGCTTTAGTTGATACACTATTTCCTACAACAGACTTCAGAACTTCTTCTGCTTCTACTCCATGAGATAATCCTGTTACTGTCACCACCGTTCCTAGTAATGCAGCTCCTGCTATTATCGTTTTCTTTTTCATTTTACAAACCTCTTTCCGAAATAACTAAAATATTCTTTTTATATCTAAAAATAGCTTATCATAAGCTCCATTTACATTACAAATAAATATTGAACAATTTATTTTTTTGCATAAATTATTCATATAATATTCATAAACGAAAAACCAGAACCGCCTTTTGGTACATATTTCGCCAATAAATTATCCATACAATATTCATAAATGAAAAACCTCAAAAAAAGGAATTAAGTAGCCATAAGCGGGAGTTTGACACTTGTGAAAGAAAAAATAAGGCTTCTGTAAAGTGTTAAACTCAGAACCATCATTAACCTGAAATTTAAAGGGGTGAATCAAATTTGGTAATTGTAATGGACAGTTGAATTTTTTACACAAAAAAACCTTTCTCGAAATCGAGAAAGGTTTGAGAATTGTCTTCTTATTTGAGACCGTATTTTTTGTTGAAACGATCCACACGTCCGTCTGCTTGTGTGAATTTTTGACGACCTGTATAGAATGGGTGAGAATCTGAAGTAATCTCAACACGTAATAATGGGTATTCGTTACCATCTTCCCATTGTACAGTTTCGTTTGAAGATTTTGTTGAACCTGATAAGAATTTGAATCCAGTAGTTGAATCCATAAAAACAACTGGACGATATTCTGGGTGAATTCCTTGTTTCATTTTCTATTCCTCCTGCCCTGAATTATTGCCTAATCCAGAGTTATTTATTTTTATGCATAAAGCAACACAAGTATAATAGCATGCTTAGACCTAGAATGCAACTATTTTTGTTAGGTTTGATAGATTTTCTTAGTATAAAATTTCCAACCGAACTCTCCCTAATCTCCTAGTTCTAAACCAGGCATTGCATTCACATCCATCGTGGCAAAATCTTGTTCTAACCATTTTGAATACGCAGCCGCACCAATCATTGCAGCATTATCACCACATAAATTCATTGGTGGAATTGAGAACGTTACAGTTGGATAATGACTTTGCATCATCTCTTGTAATCCCGTTCTAAGTCCACGGTTTGCTGCAACTCCTCCTGCTAAGACAAATTGTTTCACAGGATATTCTTGCAGGGCATGTTTACTCTTTTCCACTAATACTTCTACGACACTTGCTTGGAAACTTGCCGCAACATTTTCCGGCACAATTTCTTCGCCTTTTTGTTTCGCATTATGAATACGATTGATGACGGCTGACTTTAATCCACTAAAACTAAAGTCATAATGATCTTCATGAATCATCGCTCTTGGAAAATCATAGACATCTTCTCCAATATGCGCTAATTCATCCATTTTCTTCCCACCTGGATAAGGTAAATTTAAAATTCTACCAATCTTATCATAAGCTTCTCCAGCTGCATCATCTCGTGTTTCTCCAATAATTTCAAACTGTCCGTCCTGTGGCATATAGACTAATTCTGTATGTCCACCGCTTACGACTAATGCCATTAATGGAAATTGTAAAGGTTCAATTAATTGGTTTGCATAAATATGTCCTGCCATATGATTAACGGCAATTAATGGTTTGTTCGCTGCTAGTGCTACTGCTTTTGCAGCTGAAATACCGATTAGTAAAGCTCCTACTAATCCTGGACCAATAGTCACTGCTACTGCATCGATTTCTTCCATTGTTTTGCCAGCTTGCACTAATGCTTCTTCAATCACTTGCGTAATTTGTTCCACATGGTGCCGGCTTGCTATTTCTGGTACAACCCCTCCAAATCGCATATGACTTTTGATTTGAGAAGCGACAATGTTTGATAATAACGTACGACCATTGACAACAACTGCTGCACTTGTTTCATCACAGCTACTTTCAATGGCTAAAATAACGACTTCCTTTGTCATTGTTCACATGCTCCTTTTTTGAGTTCTAATCGATAGAGTAAGGCATCTTCTAATGGATCTGTATAGTAATCACGTCTTCTATGATAACACTCAAATCCTAAAATTTCATATAATTGTTGAGCACGATGATTAAATTCTCGTACTTCTAAAAATACTGTTGAAACTTCTTGCATTCCTAAATCATAACACGCCATTTGCCATAAACGTTGGGCAAGTCCTTTTCCTTGGAATCCTGTATGAATCACAATGTTTGTAATCGTTGCTTCATCTAGAACGACTTGCATCCCAACAAATCCAATTAAGGTATCTACATGATACACGCCATAATAAGCTCCATGTTCAGAAGCAATATCTTCTTGGAAAGCTTTTGCGCTCCAATGTCCAGGATGTTCATAATGTTGTTGCACTAATTGGTATAACTGTTCTGCCACTTCATCTTCATCCGTTAATCGTTTAAACGAAAACTCTGATGAGGAGAAAGATTCTGGTGTTTTAGGGGGTAATGGATAAGTCATCAGTACCGCATCCTCTACTTCATTTTTATAATATTTTTCTTTATATCCTGTTTGAATAAATCCAAATTTTTCATATAAACGTATCGCCTTTTTATTAGAGACTCTAACTTCAAGCGAAATGGACTCTTTTTCTAAAAATCGTGCATACTTTTCTAATTGCTTCATTAATAGGGTCGCACATCCTAAAAATCGTACATCCGAATGAACAGCAATATTCGTAATATGAAGATCCTCCGTTGTCACTCTTGCACCAATAAACGCATGAATTTCGTCATCTATTTCAAGAACGATATAAACGGCTTTTGTATTATACGTTACATCTTCTGCAAAAGCGTCTCTCTTCCAAGGTGGATTTCCCATATATGCTTCTTCTTCAACAGAGGCAATTGCATCTATGTCTTCGATAGTTGCAAGACGAATGGTCGCAATGAATCCATTAGATAAAGGGATTCGTTTTGATTGCTGTGGCAATTGCGTTACGATAAAGTCTCCTTCAGTAATTGCTTGATCTGCTAATTTTCCTAATTGTTGCCATAAAGATTGCGTCCAATCCTTACAGACGCTCCACATAGTTTGACTCCTGTTCTTCTTGATGGCTCGCTTTCCAATTTTCTTCTGCCTCCGCTAATTTTAAATAGGTTGGCACAAAAATATCTGCATCTTCTTTTGGTGCATCTTGTGCTAATTTACCAAAAAATCCTGCATGAGCAATAGCATCACTTTCTTTAGTAAATACCACTTTATCTCCTAATTTTTCTACAACCAACTCTTTTTGTGCATTTGTCAATTGTCCTACAAAATAAAGAGGAGCTTCATAAGTAACTAACTCTTCTAACCAATCAACCCAAGAAATATGACGTTCTGGGGCTATCAATTGTGGAAACTGTTGGTTCACTTGATAAAGACCTGTAAAAACATTATCTCTTCGAGCATCAAAAAATGGAACAACATAGGTTCCTTCAGGAACAACTTCTACAACATTTGCGACAATCGCTTGTAAACTGGAAACAGCTTTTAGCGGAATATGCAATGTCTTCGCAAGAGTTTTTGCAACTGTTACTCCAATTCTAAGTCCAGTATACGAACCTGGTCCTTTGGCAACAATCACACCTGTTAGTTCTTGCATACTGACTTGACTTTCTTGAAGTACTGCTTGAATTGCCGGCATTAGTTTGACACTATGTTGTAAAGTGTCTGGAACTGTTTGTTCAACAATCGTTCCCTCATCTTTGACAATGGCAACCGATAAAGTTTTATTTGAGGTATCAATAGCCAATACGGGCATAGAGCACTTCCTTTCTAGTTTTTTGTTTCAAAAGTGTGAAGGAGGGCAAAGCGTGCTACTCTTTACACTTTTATCCTCTTCAATCATTGATTCGAATGTTCTTTCTTCACACATTGTTTGAATACGGCTTCTGAATTTCGTATTAGTACGCTCTTGCAATCCATACAGTTTGTGTTGCTGGTTTGCCTGAAACGATACATGTTTCTTTTTTCACTGGTGGGTTGAATGGAATATTACGAGTCGTAAATCCAGTTTCTTCTTTAATTTTTGCTTCTGTTTCTTCTGTTCCATCCCAACCAACTAATACCCAACCAGGTACTTCGCCAGCTTCACGTTTTGCTTCAATATGAGCTTTCAATTCATCTAAAGTATCAATAGTTGTATATTCATTAGAAGCACGCATTGCACGAGCTGTTTCTAATAAACGTCCTTGCATTTTTTCTAATTCAGCTTGAATTGTTTCTACTAACACATCGAAACCTACTGCAACTTTTTCATCTAAGTCACGCATTTTTGTCATTACTTGATTATTTTCTAAATCACGTGGACCACATTCAATACGCATTGGAACTCCACGTAATTCCCATTCATTGAATTTGAATCCTGGTGAGTTATCTGTGTCATCAATTTTCACACGTAAGCCTGCTGCTTTTAATTGTTGTTGTAATTCTTCTAATTTTTCTAAAATAGCAGGATTTTTCTTCCATGGTCCAACTGGAATTAAGACTACTTGTGTTGGAGCTACTTTTGGAGGTAATACTAATCCTTGTTCATCTCCGTGTGTCATAATTAACGAACCGATTAAACGAGTAGAAACTCCCCAAGAAGTTGTATGTGCGTACACATGTTCATTTTCTTTTGTTAAATATTTAATATCAAATGCTTCCGCAAATTTTGTACCCATATAATGAGAAGTTCCAGCTTGTACAGCTTTTCCATCTTTCATCATTGCTTCGATTGAATAAGTATCTACTGCACCTGCAAAACGTTCTGATGGAGTTTTTTGACCTTCATAAACAGGAACAGCTAATACACCTTCTACTACTTCTTTATAAATGTCTAACATTCTCATTGTACGACGACGTGCATCTACTTCATCTGCATGAGCTGTATGTCCTTCTTGCCATAAAAACTCAGATGTACGTAAGAATGGTAAAGTTTTCTTTTCCCAACGGAATACATTTGCCCATTGGTTTACTTCATATGGTAAATCACGGTATGAATTAATCCAGTTTGAGAATGCAGTCCCAATCATTGTTTCACTTGTTGGACGTAATGCTAAACGTTCTTCTAATTTTTCACCGGCTGCTTCAGTTACCCATGGTAATTCTGGTGCAAAACCTTCAATATGATCTGCTTCTTTAGTGAAGAAACTTTCTGGAATTAGCATCGGGAAGTAAGCATTACGAATTCCTTCTTCTTTAAAGCGACGGTTAAATTCTTCTTGGATATGTTCCCAAATTTCAAATCCGTCTGGTTTAAAAATCATACATCCACGCACTGGTGAATAATCCATTAAATCAGCTTTTTGAATGGTTTGAATATACCATTTTGAGAAATCTTCTCTTTGTAAGTTTGTTTTTTCTGCCATAGTAGCACTCCTTTTCTAACGATTGTGGAACAAAAAAGCCATTCTCCCTATAAAAAGGACGAATGACTCGCGGTACCACCTTTAATTACATTTCATGTTAAATGTCTCTTGGAACGTGATAACGGTACGCAAACCGGATTATTTTAATAATCAATATTCTGGTAGGTTCCATTCTAAAAGCGGGGGTTCTCTCTCAGCCATGAAGAACTTTCTGTACCCATTAAAGAACTTACTATTCCATTCATTATACTACCGAAAAAATAACTAGAAAGCAAGTGTTATGTCTATTTTCTAAGATAAATCCACTTGCTGAATTGTAAAATGAAGTGCAACCAAAATACTTTGTATAGTAGCACTAGCAATGAGACAGCCATAGCTGGCTGCTGGCGTCCATCTGCTACTATCACACAAAGCCAATCTCATAAACGCACTCTCATAATTATCCGTAAAAATAGAAATGACTTTTCGCAGTAGCAACAGTCCTATAAGCCACAAAGGCTTATAGGGCAGGAAAAATTGAGACCCTTGGCTCAATTTTTAGGCATGAGACCGTAGGGCTGCTGCCGTCCTAAGCTACATTAGAAAAGTCAATTTCTATTAACATTAGTTTCGGAAAATCTTAGCCTCCAAGAACAGGTCATTATACAACCCTAACAACTCAGAACCTAGATTCTCATACACTTCCATATGCTCCATCTGCTCATCCGTAGGATAAAAAGTCTCATTATTCGTTACCTCTTCTGGTAACAACTCTAACGCATCCTTATTCGGAGTTGAATACCCAACATATTCTGCATTTTTAGCAGCCACATCTGGTCTCAATAAAAAGGAAATAAAGCGATACGCACCATCATAGTTTTTGGCCGTTTTTGGAATGACAATATTATCAAACCATAAGTTCGTTCCCTCTTTCGGTAAGACATACGCTAAGTCTTCATTTTTCTCCAACATTTTCGCAGCTTCCCCAGAGAATGAAACGCCAATGGAAGCTTCCCCTTGCGCCATATACGTCTTCATTTCATCCGCAATAATCGCTTTAGCATTTGGCATTAATGTTTTCAAGAATTTACCAGCTTCTTTTACAACTTCAGGATCCTTTTCGTTCAAAGAATACCCTTGTGTTTGAAGCGCAATTCCCATCATTTCTCTAGCTCCATCAATAAATAAAATGGAATCTTTGTAGTCTTCTTTCCATAAATCAGACCATTTCGTAATTTCACCTTCAGCAATATTTTTAGTATTATAAATAATTCCTAAAGTTCCCCAGAAATAAGGAATACTATAACGATTATTTGGATCAAAACTCTTATTCAAGAATTTTCCATCTAAATGTTCGATTCCTTCAATTTTAGAATAATCTAGTGGCACTAATAAATCTTCTTTTAACATTTTATGAATGGCATATTCACTTGGAATCGCCACATCATAATTTGTACCACCTTGTTTGATTTTTGTATACATCGCTTCATTTGAATCAAATGTTTCATAAATTACTTTATAACCTGTTTCTTCTTCAAACTGAGTAATTAAACTAGGATCAATATAATCTCCCCAGTTGTAAACAATAATCGTATCAAGGCTACCGGCAGTAGCTGTTTCAAAATTTTTTCTAAAAAGAAACAATCCCAAACTTGCGACTAAAATTGCTCCAATAAACATCATTAATCGCTTCATAACGCTACCCCCTTCACTAAATCATTCTCATCATTTTTTTGATTTAAACGTTTTGCTTGATATTGTTGAATGAAATAATATCCAATCACTAACACTAATGAGAACAAGAACATTAAAGTACTTAATGCATTAATTTGTAAACTAATTCCTTGACGGGCTCTTGAATAAATTTCAACCGCAATTGTTGAGAATCCATTACCTGTTACGAAGAACGTTACCGCAAAATCATCTAATGAATACGTAAACGCCATAAAAAATCCACTCAAAATTCCAGGTGTAATCGATGGTAAAATAATTCGTGTTAACACTTGCGAACTTGTTGCACCTAAGTCACGTGCCGCAGTAATCATTGAACGATTCATTTCTGTTAATTTTGGTAAAACCATTAATACAACAATTGGAATATTAAACGCAATATGCGAAAGTAGTACAGACCAAAATCCTAATTTAAATCCAATAAAGGTAAATAAAATTAATAAACTTGCCCCGATAATAACGTCTGGAGAAACTAATAAAATATTATTCATCCCAAGCACAAATTGCTTTCTTCTATTTGAACGAATAAAATCAATCATAATTGCTCCGAGAGTTCCAATAATCGTTGCACATAGTGCAGATAATAAGGCTAAAATTAAAGTATCAATAACGATTCCAATTAATCTAGTATCTCCAAGAACCGCTTGATAATGTTCTAAAGTAAACGATTGGAAATCGTTCATTCCTCCACCACTATTGAATGAATAATAAATCAAATAGAAAATTGGAGCATATAGTACTGCAAACACAAATACTAAATAAGCATTTGATAACCAATGATTTTTTTCTAATTTCATTATGCTTCTCCTCCATGTCTACGATCTCGTGTGACAAACATTAAGACAATCATCGCCACAATTAAGACAACCCCAATTGTTGAACCCATTCCCCAGTTTTGTGTCACTAAGAAATGTTGCTCTACAGCAGTTCCTAATGTAATCACACGATTTCCTCCAATTAAACGAGTTAACATGAATAGTGATAGTGAGGGAATAAATACTGCTTGAACGCCACTTCTAACACCACTCATTGTTAATGGAATGACAACATTTTTTAATGTTTGCCATGGAGTCGCACCAAGATCTCGACTTGCTGCAATTAGCGAACTTGGCAATTCTTCTACTGCATTGAAAATTGGTAAAATCATAAATGGTAACTCAATATAAGCAGCTACTGTTAAGAAACTAAAATCCGTAAATAGAAATTCTTTTGGCGCAATTCCAAATAATGATAAAAATTGATTGACAGTACCCGTTTGGCTAAAAATTCCAATAAAAGCATAAGCTTTTAATAATAAATTGACCCAAGTCGGTAAGATGATTAATAATAGCCATAAATTTTTATGTTTAGTTTTACTTAAAAAGTAAGCTGTTGGATAACTCACGACTAAAGTCACTAATGTTACTAAAAAGGCATACCACACTGAGTTAAATGTCATTTCTAAATAATTACCAGAAGAAAAATAATTCGTATAGTTTCCAATCGTTAATTGATTATTAATATCAAAAAATGACTTATAGAAAATCATCGCCAAAGGCGCTACTACAAATAATGCCAACCATAACAGATATGGAATGGAAAAGCACATGCGAGAATTTTTACTCATTGCTATCGTCCTCCACTTCCTCATAGCTTTCTAGACGTGCATCAAATTCTTCTTCACTTTCTCCAAAACGCATTACGTGAATATCTTGTGGCTCGAAGTATAATCCAACTTTAGAACCAACTTCTGCTTTTTTCGTTGAGTGAATCATCCACTCATTTTTATTTTCGTCATAACAAATAATTTCATAGTGAACTCCACGGAATAATTGTGTATCCACTTCAACAATTAATTTTCCTTTATCCACACTTGTTAGAGATAAATCTTCCGGACGAATAACGATTTCAACTTTTTCATTTGGACGCATACCAGCATCGGCACATTCAAATTCTTTACCAACAAATTCTACTAAGTAGTCTTCTTTCATCACACCAGCAACGATATTACTTTCTCCGATAAAGTCCGCAACGAAACGGTTAATTGGTTCATCATAAATATCAACTGGAGTCCCAGATTGAATAATTTCCCCACCATTTAATACGAAGATTTCATCACTCATCGCAAGAGCTTCTTCTTGGTCATGCGTCACGAAAATAAATGTAATTCCTAAACGTTGTTGTAATTCACGTAATTCATACTGCATGTCAGTTCTTAATTTTAAGTCTAATGCTGATAATGGTTCATCTAATAATAGAACTTCTGGTTCATTCACTAATGCACGAGCAATCGCTACACGCTGTTGTTGTCCTCCAGACATTTGAACAATCTCACGTTTTTCATACCCTGATAATTGAACTAATTTTAATGCTTCAGAAACTTTTTGTTTAATCGCATCTTCAGGTAATTTTTTCAAACGTAAACCGAATGCAATATTTTCAAATACATTCATATGAGGGAATAATGCATAGTCTTGGAATACAGTATTTACTTTACGTTTATTTGGTGGTAAATCCGTTACATCTTCTCCATTTAGTGTAACTGTTCCAGTTGTTGCATCAGTAAAACCAGCAATAATACGAAGAATGGTAGTTTTTCCACATCCTGAAGGGCCTAATAATGTATAAAATTTCCCTTTTTCAATTCCAAAGTTAATATTTTTTAAAACTTGAGTATCATCATAAGATTTTGTAACATTTTCAAATGTAATAATTGTATTGTTAGACATGTTTTGTACCAATCCTTCCTTTTTATAAATAAGAATTTGTTGCAACAATTAACACCTTACTTGTTTCATTGCCAGCATTTTTAATTTGGTGCTTAGCAGAAGCTTCAAAATAAAATGATTCTCCTTTTGAGACAATTTCTATTTGTTTTCCTACTTTCACCTGAACTTTACCTTCTAGAACATATCCAAAAGTTTCGGATAATGATGGTTCGAACACTTTGTATTCGCCTTTCGGTTGAAATTCCAATATTACTGGTTCCATCTCATGTTCATTTGAATCTGGATTTAACCAAGTCACGATTGTTTTATGTTTTGGATTCTCCATAACAGTCATATCTTCAGGTCCATAAACGATTAAAGCTTCTTCCGGTCCATCTTCAAAGAAATCCTTTGGCGCACATCCTAATACTTCTAAAATATCAAAAAATGTGTCCATCGAAGGTGAACTTAGATCATTTTCTAATTGGGATATATATCCTTTTGATAAATCCGTCCTCTCGGCTAATTCTTCTTGGGTCAGTCCTTTTTGAACACGAAGTGCTTTTAATTGACTCCCTATTTCCATATTATCCCTCCATTTTTAAACTAAAAGTTTAATAACACTATGACTTATTATACTCTAAGTTTAGTAATAGTCAACAAACAAATCTCAGAAAAATAAAAAAAGAACCCTATACAATGGATAGAGTTCAGACAAATAGATATAAAAATTAAGATGCAAAGTAATGAAACCAAAGGTTTGCTGGCGTCCATTACTACGGTATAAGAAGTCAGTTATTATTAACGTTCAGAAAGAGTCTTCGCCATTGCTAAGCATCCAATTGTTGCTGCATTATTCCCTAAAGCTGGAGTTTGTATATACTCATCAACAGAAGGATAACCAACATAACCATTCATTAATTTCTCAAATTCTTGCTTAACTTTCTTTAATAAATGAGACTGTTGCATCACTCCACCACCTAAAACAATCACTTCAGGTGCTAAAATTAATGTTGTATTATAAATACATTGTGCAGCATAATAAGCTTCAATATCCCAAATTGGATCAGTTGGCTCTAATTCAAATGCAGGACGTCCCGCTTTCTCTTGTAAGGCTGGTCCAGCTGCTAAACCTTCTAAACAGTCAGAGTGGAAAGGACATACACATTTTGCATTATCTTCAGGATGACGTTTGACAATCATATGACCCATTTCAGGGAAGTTCATCCCACCTACAAACTTACCACGTTGGATAGCTCCACCACCAACACCGGTTCCAAATGTATAATACACTAAACTTTCTAAATCTTTTCCATGACCAAAATAGTATTCGCCATAAGCTGCTGCATTTACATCAGTTGTCCAATTCATTGGTACATTTAAATGACGTTTCAATTCACCAATGAAATCAAAATTTTGCCATGCTAATTTTGGAGTAGAAGTAATGTATCCAAATGTTGCAGATTTTTTATTACTATCAATAGGACCAAAAGCACCCACACCCACCGCTTCTAATTCTTGTTCATACTTTTTAAAAAATTCAAAAACTTTCGGTAAAGTTTCCTCTGGAGTTGTCGTTGGAATTGAAATTCTTTCTAAAACTTCCATATCATGATTTCCAATGGCACAAACAAACTTTGTACCACCAGCTTCGATACTACCTAATACCATATAAAATTCCTCCAATTTGTTAATAATTATATTATAAACAAAAAAAGACAAGTAAGCTAGTACTTACTTGTCATCTAATCGGGAATACAGGATTCGAACCTACGACCCCTTGGTCCCAAACCAAGTGCTCTACCAAGCTGAGCTAATTCCCGATAATGCACCCAACAGGAGTCGAACCTGTAACCGCTTGATTCGTAGTCAAGTACTCTATCCAATTGAGCTATGGGTGCTACTTATTTACTTATATATAGAAAAAATGCACCCAACAGGAGTCGAACCTGTAACCGCTTGATTCGTAGTCAAGTACTCTATCCAATTGAGCTATGGGTGCAAATTTTATTCAATTATATTGAAAATGCCGAGGGCCGGGATCGAACCGGCACGGTCATCACTGACCGCAGGATTTTAAGTCCTGTGCGTCTGCCAATTCCGCCACCCCGGCATGGGCCATGGTTTATCATTGGCAAAGCGGAAGACGGGGTTCGAACCCGCGACCCCCACCTTGGCAAGGTGGTGTTCTACCACTGAACTACTTCCGCAAATTTATTCATTTAAATGCCGGCTAAAGGACTTGAACCCTCGACCCTCTGATTACAAATCAGATGCTCTACCAACTGAGCTAAGCCGGCCGAAACTTAATAGTGCGGGTGAAGGGACTCGAACCCCCACGCCTCTCGGCGCTAGATCCTAAATCTAGTGCGTCTGCCAATTCCGCCACACCCGCGATTTCTCGCTTGAGAATGAGTGATACAGGGCTCGAACCTGTGACCCTCTGATTAAAAGTCAGATGCTCTACCAACTGAGCTAATCACTCATGATTCATGGAGGTTAACGGGATCGAACCGCTGACCCCCTGCTTGTAAGGCAGGTGCTCTCCCAGCTGAGCTAAACCTCCATAATATTTGAAAAGCGTGGCAACGTCCTACCCTCACAGGGGGAAACCCCCAACTACTATCGGCGCTAAGAAGCTTAACTTCTGTGTTCGAGATGGGAACAGGTGTATCCTTCTTGCCATCGTCACCACACTTCTCTCTTGAAAAAGCTCTCGCTCTCTCAAAACTGAATCTATATCCAATTCCTTCCTCATTTACCTTCAACCTTGGTTAAGTCCTCGACCGATTAGTACTAGTCCGCTCCATGCCTCACGGCACTTCCACTCCTAGCCTATCTACCTGTTCGTCTCTCAGGGGTCTTACTCACTTAAAATGATGGGAAATCTCATCTCGAGGGGGGCTTCACGCTTAGATGCTTTCAGCGTTTATCCCGTCCACACATAGCTACCCAGCGATGCTCTTGGCAGAACAACTGGTACACCAGCGGTGTGTCCATCCCGGTCCTCTCGTACTAAGGACAGCTCCTCTCAAATTTCCAACGCCCGCGACGGATAGGGACCGAACTGTCTCACGACGTTCTGAACCCAGCTCGCGTACCGCTTTAATGGGCGAACAGCCCAACCCTTGGGACCGACTTCAGCCCCAGGATGCGATGAGCCGACATCGAGGTGCCAAACCTCCCCGTCGATGTGAACTCTTGGGGGAGATAAGCCTGTTATCCCCAGGGTAGCTTTTATCCGTTGAGCGATGGCCCTTCCATTCGGTACCACCGGATCACTAAGCCCGACTTTCGTCCCTGCTCGACTTGTTGGTCTCGCAGTCAAGCTCCCTTCTGCCTTTACACTCTTCGAATGATTTCCAACCATTCTGAGGGAACCTTTGGGCGCCTCCGTTACACTTTAGGAGGCGACCGCCCCAGTCAAACTGCCCGTCTGACACTGTCTCCCACCTTGCTTCTAGGTGCGGGTTAGAGGGTTCATGTAACAAGGGTAGTATCCCACCATTGCCTCCTTGGAAACTGGCGTTCCCATCTCTTCGGCTCCTACCTATCCTGTACATGTCACACAAACACTCAATATCAAACTACAGTAAAGCTCCATGGGGTCTTTCCGTCCTGTCGCGGGTAACCTGCATCTTCACAGGTACTATAATTTCACCGAGTCTCTCGTTGAGACAGTGCCCAGATCGTTACGCCTTTCGTGCGGGTCGGAACTTACCCGACAAGGAATTTCGCTACCTTAGGACCGTTATAGTTACGGCCGCCGTTTACTGGGGCTTCAATTCAAAGCTTCGCCCTAATGGACTAACCTCTCCTCTTAACCTTCCAGCACCGGGCAGGCGTCAGCCCCTATACGTCATCTTTCGATTTTGCAGAGACCTATGTTTTTGATAAACAGTCGCCTGGGCCTATTCACTGCGGCTGGTATTTCTACCAGCACCCCTTCTCCCGAAGTTACGGGGTCATTTTGCCGAGTTCCTTAACGAGAGTTCGCTCGCTCACCTTAGTGTTCTCCACTCAACTACCTGTGTCGGTTTGCGGTACGGGTTCTGTTAATCTCACTAGAAGCTTTTCTCGGCAGTGTGACGTCAGTTGCTTCGCTACTTTTTTTCGCTCCCCTTCACAGCTTACCCCGTTTGTGACAAGCATTTCACTCATCAGCGGACTCGCTGCTTGGACGTACTTTTCCACTCGTACGCTCAACTTAGCCTCCTGCGTCCCTCCATTGCTCAAACAATTAACAGAAGTACAGGAATATCAACCTGTTATCCATCGACTACGCCTTTCGGCCTCGCCTTAGGTCCCGACTAACCCTGGGAGGACGAGCCTTCCCCAGGAAACCTTAGTCATTCGGTGGACGGGATTCTCACCCGTCTTTCGCTACTCATACCGGCATTCTCACTTCTAAGCGCTCCACATGTCCTTACGGTCATGCTTCTTCGCCCTTAGAACGCTCTCCTACCACTCAGTTATTATCTGAATCCACAGCTTCGGTAATCTGTTTAGCCCCGTTACATTTTCGGCGCAGGGTCACTCGACTAGTGAGCTATTACGCACTCTTTGAATGATGGCTGCTTCTAAGCCAACATCCTAGTTGTCTGTGCAACCCCACATCCTTTTCCACTTAACAGATATTTTGGGACCTTAGCTGGTGGTCTGGGCTGTTTCCCTTTCGACTACGGATCTTATCACTCGCAGTCTGACTCCCGGACATAAATACATGGCATTCGGAGTTTATCTGAATTCGGTAACCCGAGATGGGCCCCTAGTCCAAACAGTGCTCTACCTCCACGATTCTTCATTCCGAGGCTAGCCCTAAAGCTATTTCGGAGAGAACCAGCTATCTCCAAGTTCGATTGGAATTTCTCCGCTACCCACACCTCATCCAAGCACTTTTCAACGTGCCCTGGTTCGGTCCTCCAGTGCGTTTTACCGCACCTTCAACCTGGACATGGGTAGATCACTTGGTTTCGGGTCTACGTCAACATACTCTGCCGCCCTATTCAGACTCGCTTTCGCTACGGCTCCGACTCTTCATCTTAACCTCGCATGTTAACGTAACTCGCCGGTTCATTCTACAAAAGGCACGCCATCACCCATTAACGGGCTCTGACTACTTGTAAGCACACGGTTTCAGGTACTCTTTCACTCCCCTCCCGGGGTTCTTTTCACCTTTCCCTCACGGTACTGGTTCACTATCGGTCACTAGGTAGTATTTAGCCTTGCCAGATGGTCCTGGCGGATTCCGACGGGATTCCTCGTGTCCCGCCGTACTCAGGTGCTCTCTTGTGCCAACTTTCTGTTTTGCATACAGGACTGTCACCTTCTTTGATCCTGCTTTCCAACAGGGTTCTGCTACAGATTGTCATACACGTTGTTGAAAGTCCTACAACCCCAGTGTGCATGCACACTGGTTTGGGCTCTTCCCGTTTCGCTCGCCGCTACTCAGGAAATCGATTTTTCTTTCTCTTCCTGCGGGTAATGAGATGTTTCAGTTCCCCGCGTCTACCTCGTCATAAGCCTGCGCTTATGCGTAACACCCCATCACGGGTGTTGGGTTCCCCCATTCGGAAATCTCTGGATCTTAGCTTACTTACAGCTCCCCAAAGCATATCGGTGTTCGTTCCGTCCTTCTTCGGCTCCTAGTGCCAAGGCATTCACCGTGCGCCCTTATTCACTTAACCATTATGGTCGCGTTGCTTCTTGTTAAAAAACTCTTTTTCGTTAGATTTCTCTAACTCTCGGTAAATTTTTGGTTTTCATTTGTGATATAGTATTCAGTTTTCAAAGGTCGAGTTTCTATCCTTTCGGATAGTATGGAGACTAGCGGGATCGAACCGCTGACCTCCTGCGTGCAAAGCAGGCGCTCTCCCAGCTGAGCTAAGCCCCCATTAAATTCGAAACTTATGGGCCTAAATGGACTCGAACCATCGACCTCACGCTTATCAGGCGTGCGCTCTAACCAGCTGAGCTATAGGCCCGTTCGGATTTAGACTTATTGTTTTGAGAGTTAACCTCTCAAAACTAAACAAAGATTTCAACCTGTAGGGTTCCGTGTTCATCTAACGTCGAAACATTAGATGTTATCCTTAGAAAGGAGGTGATCCAGCCGCACCTTCCGATACGGCTACCTTGTTACGACTTCACCCCAATCATCTATCCCACCTTAGGCGGCTGGCTCCGTAAGGTTACCTCACCGACTTTGGGTGTTACAAACTCTCGTGGTGTGACGGGCGGTGTGTACAAGACCCGGGAACGTATTCACCGCGGCGTGCTGATCCGCGATTACTAGCGATTCCGGCTTCATGTAGGCGAGTTGCAGCCTACAATCCGAACTGAGAATGGCTTTAAGAGATTCGCTTACCCTCGCGAGTTCGCTGCTCGTTGTACCATCCATTGTAGCACGTGTGTAGCCCAAGTCATAAGGGGCATGATGATTTGACGTCATCCCCACCTTCCTCCGGTTTGTCACCGGCAGTCTCACTAGAGTGCCCAACTCAATGCTGGCAACTAGTAATAAGGGTTGCGCTCGTTGCGGGACTTAACCCAACATCTCACGACACGAGCTGACGACAACCATGCACCACCTGTCTCTTTGTCCCCGAAGGGAATGCTCTATCTCTAGAGTGGTCAAAGGATGTCAAGACTTGGTAAGGTTCTTCGCGTTGCTTCGAATTAAACCACATGCTCCACCGCTTGTGCGGGTCCCCGTCAATTCCTTTGAGTTTCAACCTTGCGGTCGTACTCCCCAGGCGGAGTGCTTAATGCGTTAACTGCAGCACTGAAGGGCGGAAACCCTCCAACACTTAGCACTCATCGTTTACGGCGTGGACTACCAGGGTATCTAATCCTGTTTGCTACCCACGCTTTCGAGCCTCAGCGTCAGTTACAGACCAGAGAGTCGCCTTCGCCACTGGTGTTCCTCCATATATCTACGCATTTCACCGCTACACATGGAATTCCACTCTCCTCTTCTGCACTCAAGTCAACCAGTTTCCAATGACCCTCCCCGGTTGAGCCGGGGGCTTTCACATCAGACTTAATTGACCGCCTGCGCTCGCTTTACGCCCAATAAATCCGGACAACGCTTGCCACCTACGTATTACCGCGGCTGCTGGCACGTAGTTAGCCGTGGCTTTCTGGTTAGATACCGTCACACGCATAACAGTTACTCTATGCGCTGTTCTTCTCTAACAACAGAGTTTTACGAACCGAAATCCTTCTTCACTCACGCGGCGTTGCTCCGTCAGACTTGCGTCCATTGCGGAAGATTCCCTACTGCTGCCTCCCGTAGGAGTTTGGGCCGTGTCTCAGTCCCAATGTGGCCGATCACCCTCTCAGGTCGGCTATGCATCACGGCCTTGGTGAGCCGTTACCTCACCAACTAGCTAATGCACCGCGGGTCCATCCATCAGCAGAAGCCGAAGCCTCTTTTCCTTCTTCAGTCATGCGACTAAAGAACCTATGCGGTTTTAGCATCCGTTTCCGAATGTTATCCCCCTCTGATGGGCAGGTTACCCACGTGTTACTCACCCGTTCGCCACTAGATTGACCTGTGCAAGCACCGGTCGCTCTCGTTCGACTTGCATGTATTAGGCACGCCGCCAGCGTTCGTCCTGAGCCAGGATCAAACTCTCATGAAAATACATTCATGAGCTTTTGAAAGCTCATTTAATTACTGACTTATTGTTTTTCTCCTTAGAGAAAAGAAATTGTTGTTTCTTCACTTTTGTGAAGTCCCTACACATTTGGTTTGTCTTCTTTGTTTAGTTTTCAAAGGTCAACGTCGCTTTATCGCGACAACTCCTATATATTATCACAGGCGTTTTTTTCTGTCAACTACTTTTTAAAATTTATTTTAAATTTATTTTTCGCAATCGTTTCAAAGGCGAACATTCGTTAACAGTGTTTATAATTTACCATAGCTTTTTATTCTTTGCAAGTCTTTTTTAAAACTTTTTTATCTTTTAAAAAAATGTTTTGAAGCTCTCACTTCAAAACATTTTCTTACTCACACTACCTTGAGCTATTGTTTTCGATAGGTTAGTTGACAATAACGTTCATACCATAAGTCAACGTACTCTGGTGAAAATGGACCTTTTTTATTGTTAATCCAATCGACTAGAATTTCAACATTCGCCTTCAAAATTTGATCAATCTCTTTTGAATAATGCATTTTTCGGCGGTGTTGTTCATATTCGTCGACATCTAATAGTCTTTTTTCACCATCCGGGAATATTTTAATATCTAAATCATAATCAATATATTTTAATGCTTCTTTATCTAATACATAAGGAGAAGCTAGATTACAATAGTATGATATTCCTTTTTGACGAATCATGGTTACTACATTAAACCAGTAATGCTTATGATAGTATAACAGCGCTGGTTCTCTTGTTAGCCAACGTCTTCCATCCGCTTCGGTTACTAATGTATGATCATTACAAGCGATAATTGCTTGGTCACTTGTTTTTAACACCATACTATCTCTCCACGTACGATGAAGACTGCCATCATGTTTATAACTCTTGACAGTGATGAATTCTCCTTCTCTTGGATTTTGCATCACGAGTCCAACCTTCTATATCGATTTTAGAAAAGCTCCCTTTTCTTAATATACACATTCGACTGTAGTATAGCATATTTCGTTGCTTCTGTGAATATCTACAGCGTATTATTCTTTTCTTGTTGAATCACGTGTTCCCATAATTTTGTTTGCACTTTTGAAAATGGCATTTTATGAAATTCTTCCGCTTCTGCCCATTTTAATTCCCTATCATTTGTTTTTTCAAGTGATGTATTTCCTTGAATATTGTATTTTGATAATTTAACTTCCCATTTTTGGTGACTGAAAATATGTTTTACTTCCCCTTTAAACGTCTTTTCTTTTTCAATCTTTAATTGATAAATTGTTTCAAATTGAGTTTCCATTGGAATATTTTTATTCGGATACTCTTCTACTACTTCTGCAATCTCATCTAATAAACTCAACTGTTTTCCTGTTGGTGTATAGTCTCTTATTAATGGGAAATGCCAAAATCCACTTAATAAATCTGCATATGTATTTTTCTCTAGTAAATATTGTCCTTTTTCATTTTGTATCACAAATGCTTCCCATCTCATTGGGATTGGCTTTTTCTTTGGAATTTTTACTGGATATAAATGCATTGTTCCATTCAGATAAGCCGCACTAAATTCTTTTACCGGACTATCTTCTGGATGTGGTGTTGCTGGTGACTCAATATCTGACCCTAAATCCATCAATGCTTGGTTAAAATCACCAGGTCGTTCTTTTGAAATAATTTTTTCTGCTACTGCTTGGAACACTTTTCTGTTGGATGGATTACCGATATCTAATCCTATTTCAAATAATCGACTAATCACCCTCATTAAGTTTCCATCTACTGCTGGCTCTGGTAAATCAAAAGCAATACTAGCAATCGCACCCGCTGTATACGGACCAATTCCTTTTAATGTTTGAATTTCTTCCATTGTACTTGGAAACTCACCGCCATATTGCTCCATAATTTGTTTAGCTGCTTTTTGCATATTTCTGACTCTGGAATAATATCCCAACCCTTCCCAGACCTTTAATAAGGATTCCTCCTGTGCATTTGATAAAGATTCAATTGTTGGAAAAGTTTCTAGAAAACGATGGTAGTATGGAATCACTGTATCGACTCTTGTTTGTTGAAGCATTATTTCACTCACCCATATATGATAAGGATTATTCGAATGTCTCCAAGGTAAATCTCTTTTTTCTTTGTCGTACCATGCTAATAATTTTTCTTGAAATGAAGCAATTTTCTCTTCGGACCACATTTTTATTCCATATTGTTCTAAATCCATTCTTCACTCTCCCATTTTAATTTTTCAATCGCTTCATCAATGGATGAACTGCTGAACCCTTTTTGATATAACTTCCCTTTTAAGAGATACCAAACTTGTGAATCTGTTATTTCATATTTTGAAAGTAATGTTTTTAAAATTCTCTCGCTTTGTTTCATGACTAATTCTTCTTCATTCTCTTCTTGTTTCACAAATGTTAATGATGAAATTACAGATTGAACGATATCTAACTCATAACCTTTTTGCATTAAAAAGCCATACACTTTTTGTTTCACTGTCTTAACAGGTACATTTCCTTGTCGGTCGACATATTTTTGTGCAATTTCAATCGCTTGATCTAATTGTGTTGCTTCATCAAACTCTGCTAACGCCTTTTGAATAATGAAGTCATTGACACCTTTTTTCTTTAATTCAAACGCTACAGCTTTAGGTCCCTTTTTCTGTAACACAAAATTTTCTCTCACATAACTTTCTGCGTAAAATTGGTCATTGACGAAGCCATGCTCCATTAATTGTTGCAAGACTTGGTTAATCACCTCATCAGACACTTCTAGCTTTTCGAGTTTTTCATATACTTCTTTGGCTGTTCTTAATTTAAAATTCAAAAAATGCAATGCTTTTTGATAGGCATTTTGATACTGTGTTTCCTGTTCAATTTCACGGATTGTATCTTGCGTTAATTCTGTTCCCTTTGTTAATGCAAACTTTAATAAAGTAGCCTCATCTACTCCAAAGGCAAATTCATCATTTATGTAAATATTAAAACGATTTTTCTTTTTCTTTTGTACTTCAATTTTAGTGATTTGCATGATATCCCTCCGTTCTTTCTTTATTATTGTAACAAAAAACTATTACTTATCCAAAAAATCCTGTTCGCATTCTTAATAGCAAACAGGATTTTCATTTACATTATATTTAGTATCCTTGAGGATTATTTTTTTGCCAATTCCAAGAATCACGAACCATATCGTTTAGGTCTTTTTCAGCAACCCAACCTAGAACTTCTTTCGCACGAGTTGCATCTGCATAACAAGTTGCGATATCTCCAGCACGACGTGGGCAAATTTTATATGGAATGTCTACATTATTTTCTTTCATAAATGCATGAACTAAGTCTAATACACTATAACCAATTCCAGTTCCTAAGTTATACACTTTAGCTCCAGGATTTCCAATGTTGTCTTTCACTGCAAGAACATGTCCTCTCGCTAAATCCACAACGTGAATATAATCTCGAACTCCTGTTCCATCATGTGTATCATAGTCATCCCCAAACACGCTTAACTGTGGTAATTTACCAACGGCTACTTGTGTAATATATGGCATTAAGTTATTTGGAACTCCATTTGGATTTTCCCCAATTAATCCACTTTCATGAGCACCAATTGGATTGAAATAACGTAAGTTCGTTACAGACCATTCTTTATCAGAAAATGCTAGATCATTTAAGATTTGTTCTAACATCACTTTTGTATATCCATAAGGATTAGTTGCACTTGTTGGCATTCCTTCTTTAAACGGTACCGTATTATTCATTCCATAAACCGTTGCACTTGAACTGAAAACAATATTTTTCACTCCGAAGTTTCTCATGACATCTAATAACACTAATGTACCTGTAATATTATTATGATAATATTCTAACGGTTTCGCTACTGATTCTCCCACTGCTTTGAATCCTGCAAACTGAATAACACAGTCAATTTTTTCTTTTGAAAAAACTCCTGTTAAAAAGTCGTGATCTAAAATAGATCCTTCATAAAATGGAAATTCTTTTCCAGTAATCGTTGTTAATCGTTTTAACACTTCAGGTGAACTATTAGAAAAATCATCTAAAATAACAACTTCATACCCCGCTTTATCTAGTTCTACTACTGTATGAGAACCGATATACCCTGCTCCCCCTGCAACTAAAATAGCCATTGCTATTCCTCCTTATACTTTTATAATACGTCTTCTGTATGATCGGGTTGTAATGTTAAAATACGTGGGCCATCTTTTGTAATCGCTAATGTATGTTCAAATTGACAACTTAATCCACCATCTAATGTGTGAGCTGTCCAACCATTACTTTCCATTTCTGATTTCCACGTTCCCGTATTAACCATTGGTTCAATTGTAATAACCATTCCTTCTTTTAAGCGAAGACCTTTTCCTGGTTCGCCATAATGTGGAACGGATGGACTTTCATGAATCGTTGGTCCAATTCCGTGTCCGATGAATTCACGAACAACTGAGAAGCCTTCTTTTTCTACATAAGTTTGAATCGCATGACCAATATCTCCAATACGATTGCCCACTTGCGCTTGTTGGATTCCTAAATATAATGCTTTTTTTGTTACTTCATATAAACGATCTAATTCTGGAGTAGTTTCTCCAACAATATAACTCCAACAAGAATCGGATAAAGCTCCTTTTAAGTCTACACAGAAATCAACTTTTACTAAATCACCTGATTTCAATGCTTTACGGCGAGGAAATCCATGACAGATTTCGTCATTAATGCTTGTACAAGTGGCATATTTATATCCTTCATATCCGATTTGAGGAGCTGAACCACCTGCTTCTTCAATTTTCTTTTGAACAAATTCATTAATCTCCCAAGTTGTTACTCCCGGTTTAATAAAGTCTCGTAATGCAACGTGAATAGAGGCTAATAAAGCACCTGATTCATTCATCGCTTCAATTTCACGATTTGATTTTAATGTAATCATATTTTATTTCCTTTCTTTTTATACTCTAGAATATTATAGCATAGCTTTTAAGAAAATGTTTGAAAGAACATCCATTCTAAACTTTTCTTTTCATTTCTTTAATAATTCCTTTAAAAAGCAAAACGAAGTTACTAAAATCGTAACTTCGTTTTACCTCTTGGAAGAAAAGATATAAGAAAAAAGCTTATAGAATGGCTAAAATAATGAAGTTCAAGATGAACAACCCTGTCGCTACCCATAAAATTGGGTGAACTTCTTTAGATTTGCCTGTTAATGTTTTAATGAAGCAATAGAAGATAAACCCTGCTGCAATTCCGTATGAAATGCTGTAACAAAGCGCCATAAAGATTCCCGCAAAGAATGCTGGAACTGCTTCTTCTAAATGATCCCATTGAACATCTGCAAAAGATGATAACATCATAACCCCTACAACAATTAAAGCAGGTGCTGTTGCTGCTGCAGGAACGATTCCTACAAATGGTGCTAATAATGTTGAAGCTGCAAATAATGCTGCTGTTGTTACGGCTGTTAATCCAGTACGTCCCCCAGCACCGATACCTGCTGCACTTTCTACATAAGTTGTTGTATTACTTGTTCCGAAAATTGCTCCGATTGAAGTTCCAATCGCATCTGCAAATAAAGCTTTATCCATTTTAGAAGAGAAGCCTGAACCTTCTTCTAACATTCTTTCATCTTCTTCAGAGAAGATTCCTGTCTTACGACCTGTTCCAATAAAAGTTCCTAATGTATCAAATGTATCTGATAAACTAAATGCAAAAATTGTCATTAATACTAATGGTAATTTCGCAGGATTTGAGAATAATTTACCCATTCCTTCTGGACCAAATGCTGCAAAAATAGTTACTTGCAAATCCGAAAACGCAGAAGCTAATGAATTTTGAGACCAATTTACTGTTGATAAATCAACTACTCCCATTGGGATTGCTAATAGAGTTGTAGCAATAATTCCAATTAATATAGCTCCACGAACATTTCTAATGACTAAAATGACTGTAATTAATAAACCAATTAACGCTAATAATGCATCGCTTTGAGTAAAATTCACTAAAGAAGGAACTACTCCACCGTTAGAAGTAACAGCGAAAACTCCACCTTTAAAAACTTCTGTAGTTGCTTGAAACGGTTGATTATTAATGGTTGTAATTGTTTTAGCATCAGTTAAGAAACTTAATAAGTTTGCATTTTTCAAACCAATATAAGCAACGAACACTCCAATCCCGCCACCGATGGCGTGTTGCATACTGACTGGAATTGCTTGAATAATCATTTTACGAATTTTTGTCACTGTAATAAATACATTTAATAATCCACAAATAAATACCATTGCTAATGCTTCTTGCCAAGTAAAGCCTAATCCGAATACGACAGTAAATGTAAAGAAGGCATTCAATCCCATTCCTGGTGCTAATGCGTAAGGTACATTGGCAAATAGTCCCATCACTAATGTACTAACAACTGCTGCCACAATTGTGGATAGGAAGACTGCTTGGAATGGCATTCCCGTTTGACTAAGAATACTAGGGTTTACGAAGATGATATAAGACATCGCAAAAAATGTTGTAAGTCCCGCTAAAAGTTCCGTCCCAAAAGTTGTGTTATTTTCTTTTAATTTAAAGAAATTTTCCATGAAGTTTCGAGCTCCTTTTTGTTTTTTTATTAAGAATGAGGTAAGTATACTTCATTTTTGATAGAAAATCAATAAGAATACGTATGTTTTTTATTCGTTCTTCAAAAAATATACGTGTTTTACATTTTGTTTTGTTTTTAAATATGAAAATTATTCTTTAAAAGTAAAATAAAACGAACAACTGACACCTTTAACGGTGAAAGTTGTTCGTTTGGAGAAAGATGACTATTTTTCTGCGTTCCACACTGGGAAATATTGTCCTGGTCCAATTTCATTCATTTTCTTCGCTACATCATCTGCTTGGAATAATGCAACAATTTTTTTGTATGTTGGATTTTCAGCATCTTTTGCGTTTGTAGCAATGATATTGAAACGATCTTTTGGAATTGTTTCTAAGTGATCAGCATCTGTGAAGATATAATCTTCAACTTTTAATCCTGCATCTTGAGCTATTGAACCATTAATTGAAGCTGCATCTACATCTTGTAATAAACGAGGTGCTTGTGCTGATTCTGCTTCAATAATTTCTAAGTTACGTGGATTGCTTGTAATATCAGCTAGAGAGGCTTTTGTTCCTACTCCATCTTTTAATGTAATTAATCCTTCTGTTTCTAATGCTACTAAAGCACGACCTTGGATTGCTACTTCTTTTGGTACTAATACTTTTGCTTTTTCTGGTAAATCTTTTAATGATTTATATTTTGTTGAGAAATAATATAATGGTGCGATAAATGTTGTTCCAATTTCTTTAATATCTGAACCTTTATCTTTGTTCCATTGTGCTAAATAAGCACGGTGTTGGAAGGCATTTAATTGAACAGACCCTTCTTCTAATGCTGTATTTGGTAATACATAGTCGTTCATTTCTATAACTTCTAAGTCAATGTTTTCTTTTTTAGCTTTTTCAGCAACAAAGTCCCAAATTTCATGAGCTGCGCTACCTACAACGGCAACTTTTACATGTTCAGCTGGTTTTGTTGTTTCTTGTTTACTAGTTTGATTTCCGCAAGCTGCTAATGTCACTACAGCGACTGCTGTTAAAAATAAATTTCTTAATTTCATTTCAATTCCCCACTTTTTGTTTTTTCTAAATATCACGTGATACAAGTGGTACTATACAGAATTATCACAGTCTGGTCAACGAAATCCGTCCAATTTCAGCATTGTTTATTTTTACTAGTTGTTAAAGTTATAAACTATATTTCTATCACAGGAAATTTTGAGACCTTAGGCTCAAAATTTAGCAATGAGACTCGCTCATGCGAGGCTGCTTGTGTCCTAGCTATTTCAGAAAAGTCTATTAAAAAATTTATTCAGTCTTTGTCCAAGCCCATCGTTCTCATTATTGCTTTTGCAATTTCAACGAATGGAACAATTGAGAATGCCGCTGCTAACACCATTAACCATTGTTCTAAAGTCAACACTGTCACACTAAACACAGTCGTTAAACCAGGAATAACTAAAACAGATAATAACATTAAAGCAGACACAACAATCGCAATATTGAACATTTTATTTTTAAATACCCCAACTGTTGCTAAAGATTTATAAACAGATTTCACATTAAATGCATGGAATAATTGAATTAAACCAAGAGATGCAAATGCCATTGTTTCACCAGTTGGAACTCCCCAACCTGCTACATGAGTCGCATACCAATAAACGAATAAAGTAACTCCACCTTCAAAGATACCTTGATAGTAAATACTTGGTAATACCCCATTTGATAAGAAGTTAGAACTCTTACCACGAGGTGGATGTTTCATAATATCTGCTTCTGCCTCTTCCATACCCAAAGTAATCGCTGGGAATACGTCTGTTACTAAGTTAATCCATAAAATATGAATTGGTTCAAGTATTGACCAACCAGCCATTGTGGCAATAAATAATGTCATTACTTCCCCTAAGTTAGCAGATAATAAATATTGAACTGCTTTTTGGATATTCGAGAATACTTTACGACCTTCTTCTACGGCTACAACGATTGTCTCAAAGTTATCATCTGCAAGAACCATATCACTAGCACCTTTAGATACTTCAGTACCAGTAATCCCCATACCTACACCGATATCCGCTTGTTTTAGAGATGGAGCATCATTTACACCGTCACCAGTCATTGAAACAACTTTTCCATCTGCTTGCCATGCTTTTACAATACGAACTTTATGCTCTGGAGATACACGTGCGTAAACTGAGTAATCTTCAATTGTACGTGCTAATTCTTCATCAGAAATTGCATTTAATTCTGCACCAGTTAAGACACCATCTTCTTGGTCAGGACGTAAAATTCCTAAACGTTTTGCAATTGCTTGAGCTGTATCACGGTGGTCACCTGTAATCATTACCGTACGAATACCTGCTTCTTTTGCAACTTGAATCGCTAAAGCTGCTTCTTTTCTTTCAGGGTCAATCATTCCGACTAATCCAGCAAATACAAAGTCGAACTCAACAGATTCTGAATCCATTGTTTCTGGGATTTGGTCAATGTATTTATAAGCAATGGCTAATACACGTAAAGCTTGGGTCGCCATTTCTTTATTTAAGCGAGCTAATGTATCACGGTCTTCTTGAGTAATTGGGCGAACTTGTCCGTGTTCTTCAATATGAGTGACTTTTTCAAATAACATATCTGGAGCACCTTTTGTCGCTACTAAATAGTTTCCATCTTCTAATTGATGAATCGTTGACATTAATTTACGAGTTGAATCAAATGGCACTTCCGCTACACGTGGATGTTTTTCTAAATCAACACGTACATCATACCCTTTATCTAATCCAAATTGAACCATCGCTGTTTCAGTTGGATCCCCAATTAATTTATCTTCCGTAATTTTAGTATCATTAGCTAAATTCATCATACGAAGTGCAGCAATTGATTCGTTCATTTCTTCGTGTGCATCATGAATTTCATTGTTAAATACCATTTTCTCAACGGTCATTTGGTTTAATGTTAACGTACCTGTTTTATCTGAACAAATAACTTCTACACCACCTAATGTTTCAACGGCTGGTAATTTACGAACTAATGCATGACGGCTTGCCATTTTTTGAGTTCCTAATGCTAAAATAATCGTTGAAATCGCTGGTAAACCTTCTGGAATCGCTGCGACTGCAATCGCAATGGCTGTTAATAACATATGAGTCCATTCGTATCCACGAATTAAACCCATTCCGAAAATGATAACAGCAATGACTAAAATCATAATTGTTAACCATTTACCTAGAGCATCTTGGTTTTCTTGTAATGGAGTTTTACTTTCTTCTGTGTTTGCTAACATATGGGCAATTTTACCAACTTCAGTATCCATACCTGTTGCAGTAACAACCCCTAACGCACGTCCGTAAGTCACATTTGTACTTGCAAATGCCATATTTGAACGGTCACCAATACCAACATCTTCCCCTTCAGGAATGCTTAAATCTTTTTCTACCGGAACAGATTCCCCTGTTAAGGCAGCTTCTTCAATTTTAATCGTATTGACTTCTAATAATCGCATATCTGCAGGAACCACATCTCCTGCTTCTAAAATCACGATATCTCCGACTACAATTTCTTCCCCTTTTACATGAACGGGTTCACCATCACGTAAAACTGTCGCAACTGGAGAAGCCATTTTTTGTAAGGCTTCAATTGCTTCTTCTGCTTTTGATTCTTGAATTACCCCTACAATTGCATTTAAGATAACAACGGCCAAAATTACAATTGCATCCGTTGGATCTAGAGCTCCTTCATGGGCAAAAAATGAAATAACTGCTGCTGCAAGTAAGACAATAATCATAAAATCTTTAAACTGATTAATGAATTTTTGCAATAAAGTAGTTTTTTCACCTGCTTGTAAAGCATTTAGACCGTATTTTTCTAAACGTTCTTTTGCTTGAGCAGAAGTTAACCCTTCTTTAGTAGATTGTACACTGGAAAGAACTTGTTCTTCCGTTTGTGTGTATGCGGCTTGTTTTGTCACAGTCGACACTCCTTTATATTTTTTATCCCCATAAAAAAAGACTTATACTACTTCAATGACTTGAAAATAGCATAAGTCTCACTAATTAAGATAATACCAGCGAAACAGGTTCACTTGTTGTTGATATTACCACAACTTTCGTTGCCAGTTACTCCCTTATGGAGATGTTGAATTTATAAGAAATACTATACCAAAGACAGCATTAAAATGCAAATGATTCGAAAAGCATTTTAAACGATCATTGTTTATATTCTCGTATCACTTTCATAAACGCTTCCCCATAAGTCTCTAGTTTTTTCTCCCCAACTCCACTAATTTGTAAGAATTCTCTATCCGTTGTCGGTAAATGACGACAAAATTCTTTCAGAGTTTTATCTGAGAAGACTAAGAATGGTGGAACATGTTGAGCAAAGGCTAAATCCATACGAATCGAACGTAATCGGTCAAACAAGACTTCATCAAATGGTACATTATCTTGAACTTTATGTTGTTGAATCGCATCTGGTTTTTGCAGAATTTGCGCTACAATTGGTTTCACTTCGATTTTCTCACGGTTTTTCAATGCTTTCTTTCCTAAATCACTCACTTGTAAAATCGGATATTGTAATCCTTCCGTTTCGATATAGCGATCTGCAATTAAAGAAGAGATAAATTCTTTTAACGCTTTATCCGAATAGTCTTTCATAATTCCATAAGTAGATAATTGGTCAAAGTGTAGAGCCTTCATTTCAGCTCGTTTACTTCCTCGTAACACTTCAGATACTTTACTCATTCCATATCTTTCTTTCATACGAATAATACAGGACAAAATCATTTGAGCTTGTGGCGTTACGTCGCTCAACTCCACTTTATTCAAGCAGTTCGTACAATGCCCGCAATCTTCCGATATATCTTTTTGACCAAAATAATTCAGCATAAACCCTCGCAAACAACGAACGGTTCGACAATAATCAATCATCTCATTAAGTTTTGCCATGCCAACTTTATCTTGATTTTGCTTCACTAAAAATTTATTAATAATAATGTCTTTTGCCCCATATAATAAAATACATTCTGCAGGCTCACCATCTCGCCCTGCGCGTCCTGCTTCTTGATAATAGCTTTCGATATCTTTTGGCATATTGTAGTGAATCACTTTTCTCACATTGGATTTATCAATCCCCATTCCAAATGCATTCGTTGCCACAATGACATCAATACGGTCAAATATAAAATCTTCCTGTACTTTACTTCTAGCTTCAGGGCTTAATCCTGCATGATACCAATCCGCAGCAATTCCCTTCTTTTGTAATTTCTCACAGACTTTTTCGACTTCTTTGCGAGTGTTACAAAATACAATCGTGGGTTCCTTTTCCTTAATCAACTCTAGTAGACGGCTCATTTTATCCCTTGGCTCTTCCATTCCAAAATATAAATTTGCACGGTCAAAACTTGTGACAACTTCAAAAGGATGTTGTAATTTTAATTGTTGCTTAATGTCTAAGCGAACTCTTGGAGTAGCCGTCGCAGTAAAAGCTGCCACAATGGGACGAGTCGGAAGTTGTGCAACAAATGTATCAATATTTTGATAACTCGGTCTAAAATCTTGCCCCCACTGAGAAATACAGTGCGCTTCGTCTACTGCAACCATACTAATCTGTATCCCTTGCATCATCTCTAGAAATCCTTCTTGTTCAAACCTTTCTGGAGCAACATACAATAACTTCACTTCTCCACGTTGCAATTGCTCCATAGCTTGGTAATATTCACTTCTACTCATGGCACTATTGAATAAAACCGCTTGAATTCCCATTTCTCTTAATGATGTCACTTGATCATACATTAAGGAAATTAATGGGGATACCACAATGGTTATTCCCTCTAACATTAAGGCTGGTACTTGGAAACAAATGGATTTCCCTGCAGAAGTTGGCATAATCGCTAGAACATCTCTTTTAGATAAAATCGTTTCAATAATTTCTGCTTGAGCAGGTCTGAAGCTATCGTAACCATAATAATGTTTTAAAATTCCTTCCTTATTCATCAACTCCCCCCTCTTCTAGTAAGTGTATTAAATCTTGCATATCTGTCATCGATAAAGCATAGACATCTAATGAAAAAATTTGAGGTATTATTTCTTCAATGTAAGCTTCTTCTAATGTATCAATTGTTATGCCTGAATGTAGCGGTCCTTTCAAAAGTGATAATTGGCTATTTTCTAATAACAACTGTGTCCCATGTAAATGTGTTTTTCCTACAGTTGATTGTTCTAATAATTGTCTAAATTGTTGGGATTTCTCATGATAGTGAGCCACCATTTTTTGTCGATGCTTTTCAAATAAGCCATTTTGAATAAATAACGCTAATGTTTTTTGCATGAGTAAATTCGAGTCAAAATCTAATAATTGCTTTCTCTTCTCAAATTCCTTTATGAAAGCATTTGGTAGTACGACAATTCCCATTTTAAAAGCAGAAAATATAATCGATGAAAAAGATTTAACATAGATGACTCTTTCATTCGTATCAAAATAATGTAAAGGCGTAGCAGTTCCTCGTTCGTAATCCGCCATATAATCGTCTTCAATAATATAGACTTGGTATTTTTCTGCTAATTCAACGATTTTCTTTTTAACGCTATCTGGATAACTTATTCCTAGTGGATTATGAAATCTAGAAATCGTATAAAAATAACGAATTGTCCCACTTTGAAAAATTCGTTCTAACTTTTCTAATGAAATCGTATCTTGCGTCTGTTCTCGTTCAATGATTTGATACGGAATTCCTAACTCCTTCACTAATTGATTCATACGACTATACGTCGGCTGTTCTAATAACAGTCCCCCTGTCCCAATCAATTGGAGTAAAATATATAAAGCTTGTTGTGTCCCCGTTGTAATGGATAATTGACCTTCCTTTGCATACACTCCATAACTTTCTAATAAAGGCACCATTGCTTCAATTAATTCACGGTCACCTCTGACGGATTCCCTCTGATTACTAACACCTTCATAACTTGCCATAACCGATTCATTCAAACATTTTCTAAAATCTTCAATTGGAAATTGTAGCGGATTTGGCAACCCAATTTTTGTCGTGTTTCGAACAGGTACTCGATTTTTCAATACATAATACCCACTCTTTTCAACTGGATAAATTAAACTTTCTTCCTTTAAGAGATGTAACGCTTTTAATATCGTGTCTTTATTACAATCATATTGTTGAATCATTTCACGAATGGAAGGAAGTCGATCTCCCTTTTTATAAATACCTTCTTCGATTTGCTGACGAATTTGAAGACTTACTTCTTGATATTTAAACATCACAAACCTCCATCTGTACCGGTACAATTCTTCTCGAAAAATATTGTACCTTATCCCATCCTGAATTACAATAAGTTCAACTTCTAAAAATAGGAGGTACTTTTGTGGTACAAAAAAGGATCATATTGGCCAATGACTTATCCGGAATCGGAAAAGTAGCACTGACTCCTACCATTCCGATTATGGCATGTTGTCAGATTGAAACGATACTTTTACCAACTATTTTACTGTCCTCTCATACAGGAGGATTCCAACAAATCGCTATCCAAGAACTACTAGACTTTACAAAACAAAGTTTAGCACAATGGAAAGCATTAAATTTAAAAATAGATGCACTATTTATTGGATATTGCAGACAAATGGAACAATTGAAAGTCTTGTTAGACTATCATACAACTCAAAGTCCAGATGCTCTACTCATCGTTGACCCCATTATGGGCGACCATGGAAAGTTATATAGTGGTTTTACTGAAGCATATGTCCAACAAATGAGAAACGTTTGTTCCAAAGCGGATGTTATTCTTCCCAATCTCACTGAAGCTGCATTATTAACCCAAACAGAGTATTTAGAAGGAATTCAACCAGTAGAATCCTATCAAGCTCTTGCTAAGAAATTAGCAGATTTAGGATGTAAAAAAGTCATCTTGACTGGTATTCAACTAGAAGTTGGTTCTATCGGATTATTGAGCTATGATGCTATAACAGAACAGTTTGCGACAGCTTTTACACCACATTATCCACATCATTTTTTTGGAACTGGAGATATTGTTTCAGCTATTTTGAGTTCTTGTATTTTACAAGGATTTTCTTTAGAAAAAGCTTTATCAACAGCTACAACCTTTCTTGATGCTACTCTTCAAGAAACGATTGCTCAACAAAAAGATTTACAATATGGAGTTGCTTTCGAGCCACAATTGCATCTTCTCACACAATTATTTCATTCATAGAAAGTAGGAATTATAGTATGAAACATTATTCATTACGAGAAATGACACAAATCGCATTATTTGCCGCTTTAATTTTCTTAGGAGTTCAGTTATTTAGAATTCCATTGGGACACCAATTCGTCCACTTTGGAAATGCCCTAGTCGTTGTTGGGTGCTTAGTATTCGGTAGTAAAAAAGGAGCCATTGCTGCTACTTTAGGCTTAGGAATTTTCGATATTTTAAATGGATATGCCGCTGAAGTTTGGATTACAATTTTAGAATCTCTGATTGTATGCTGGGGAATTCACCTTGTTTATGAAAAAACTCTTCATCAAAACGATAAAGCTGTAAATATTATCGGAATTGGTATTTTAGCTGCTGTTATTAAAATTATTTTAAACTTAGTAAAATACACTTTCCTTCGTGGAATGATTATTGGTGGATTAGCATTTACCCCTGCATTCGTTGCAGCCTTCACTAAAATTTTAGGAACATTTGGTTCAGCTGCTTTCACAGTCATTACTGTTCCAATTTTATATCCAATTTTCAAAAAAATTTATCAACAATTTAAAGCTTAATTTATACTAGCAAGAGACCTCTTTTCTCTTGCTAGTTTTTTATTTTCTTCCACTTACCGTCTGGCACTTGCGTCAGACTCTTTGTTTCCAGCATTATTTTTTTAAAAAAATGTTCTATCTCACACTGACAAACTTTCTCTTGCTCATAACATGAAGAAAAACGAATTTTCTTTTGTGTCGCTAATTTTTTCAAAAAATCATAACACTGCTGAATCGAAAAAATCTGATTTATTTTCAGTCGATCAATGCCCATCCATAAGTATCCTTGCCAGATAAGGTTATAAGTTTTAATACTCCAAGAATATTTTGGATAACAACGGCATACCTCTAATTGATCCATTGACCATCTATGATAATAGAGTACTTCTAGAAATTGCCGATTTTCTTTTTGAGGACTTAAAACAAATGCTTGCCACTCTTCTTTACTCCAAGAAGAATCTGTACTAGCGGATTGGAAAATATGTACACACTCCGACTCTTCAAAAATCTGAAATACTTTCTTCCAATCGAGCTTACCTATATCACATCGACTTTCCTGAAAAAGATACTTCCTTTTTTGAAGGTGCAATGTCAGATGATGATGGATAATCCATTGTTTATCCGTATAGAAGCACAAATAATTCCCTAATTGTGGATGATATCGAATACAATACAAACTCATCTCACATAAATTTTTTTGTAAAAACTTCTTTCCAAGAATCCACGAGACATTTCTTTCTATACTTTCTAATGCCTTCGTTCGAGCAGTCATTTCTTTTATTGGAATGACACTACACTGATATTCCAACACCCATTCTTTACCCCCTACTTCAATGGTAAGATCCGGAATTTGCCCAATCACTGCTTCATACCGTTCTAATTCTGCCCTATATCCTTGTTGCACGAGACTCTCTTGTAATTCCTCCTTTCCTTTTTGATGTGCCTCTGTTTCTCCATCATGCCTTACTTGCGTTCTATGTCTGAAAAAATACTCTCCATTTTTCTTTTGACAAATTTGCACAAGTTCTCCACACGTCGGACAAACATAATCATTCGATTTATCTAATTCAATCCCTTTATACGCATATACTAATTCTCCATTTGAATCTCTTGCAATCTTCATTCAAACCACCTCAATTATATATACGAAAAAATCTCAAAAAATATTTTTTATTTCGAAAAAATTTCAAATGAATACTAGTGCAAACAAAAAAGATGAAAATAGAATTTTTCATTCTAATTCCACCTTACAAACATTTAAATCATTTCTAAATTTTTCTCTACTACAATATCCCATGAGCATCCTAGAGCACCTTCTCCTAAATGGGTTCCAATAACTGGGCCAAAGTATGATAGAGACGTTCTTAATTTTGGATATTTCTCTTGAATTTGAGCACGCCATGCTTCGCCTGCTTCTGGAGCATTCGCATGAATAATGACTAATTCATATCCATCTCCATCTGTCGTTTGTGTATCTTCTTCAAAGATTTGCTCAATACGTTTCATCGCTTTTTGCTGTGTACGAATTTTTTCCATTGCTACAATTTTCTTCTCTTCGAATGTTAGAATCGGTTTAATTTTCAACATAGAACCGACTAAAGCAGCACCAGCTGATAAACGTCCCCCTCTTTGAAGATGATTCAAATCATCTACAATGAAGTAAGCTCTTGTACGATCTACTAATTGCTGAACACAAGCTACAATTTCTTTAGCTGTATATGTTTCATCTTTTGCCATCATTGCAGCAAGACGAACCGCACGAGCTTGAGGTGCACAACTAATTCCTGAATCGATTGGATAAATCAATACTTCATCTTGTAATTCTTCAGCAACTGTCACTACTGTTTGATAAGTTCCACTAATCCCACTGGATAAAAGAATTGGAATAATAGCATCATAATGATGGGATAATTCACGGAATAATTCAATCGTTTCACCAACTGCTGGTTGTGAACTAGTTGGAAGTACCTCTGAATTTTTTACTTTTTCATAGAAATCGGCAGTTGTCAAATCTTGTTCTTCACGATAACTTTCTTGTCCAAAAATAACTGATAGTGGCAATACATGAATATTCCACTCACGGCGTTCTTCTGGTGTCAAATACGCAGTACTATCCGTTACGATCGCAATTTTCATTTACTCGACTCCTTTTCTTAAAATTAGCAACCACGTTACTTTCTGTAGTATACCAAAAATACAATTTTGGGGCAAACGTTGAAAATTGTAGAAAAAACAAAAAAAACCGAAAGAGGCATTTAGTTAGGGATTTATGAAAATTGAGTTTAACTGATAGCCTTTAAGCGGTACAAAAGAAGAAACGACCGTGCAAGAGTAGAAATACTCCTGTGTGGTCGTTTTCTTGTGCCTCATTATAACACATACCAAAAAGTATATGCTCTAATCATAATTTGCAATATCATCAGCTACCATCATTAAGGCTTGCTTTGAAGAAGAATCAGCATAGTTCAAAACCTTGGGTGTATCTGCGGTAAATGAGCCACCAACACCAAAGAACTTCTCAAAGAATGATTTCAGCTTTTCAATGACACCTTGCTTCTTAGTAGTTCTGTTGCCACCCCCGAAACGAGATATAGGGGGCATAAGTCTATCTATATCCGTACCTGTTGTTTTAATTTCACCATCACGAAAGGCATTCTCAATGAACTTCCTTGTTTCAAGCTCTTTAAGTTTTTCTTCCTTAATAATCTGAACAAGTTCCTCTTCTCGTTTTTCAGCCACATAATTATGCCATTCAGTCATAACATCCTCAACATCATTGATACCAGCAATAAAGGTTTCAATAAGTACTTTCTTGCTCCGAAGCTCCGGACTGGCATCATCTCTTTTTAGAACCTGAACATTATCCTCTTGAATTTTTCTAGTTTTTTCAATAATTCCTTCATTCTGATTGGCGATAGAATTGTTAAAGAATCTATTCCATTCAGAATCAGAAAACTTGTAAGCATTCAACCTTTCAAGCTGATTACGAAGGTTGGTGGTCAAATCTTTTTCTGTGTGTATCTGAAGATACTCGTATCCTTGTTCTGTCAGCATACGAATAAACTCTTTTTCCAGTTCAGCTTCTGACTGATAGCTGTTCGAACGTGCCTTTAGAGGCTCGTATTCAGTAACAACTGTATTTTCACTTGTAGCTGCCACGATATTGAAATATGGCATATAGACACCTCCTCAAAAGATTATAACTGTTTGAAAGTTAGCAGCTTATCACGATAATATTCATATTGTTTCTTACGAGCTGTAAGTAACGTGAAAGAGTCTAATATACGGACTATTTCACGTTGTACCTCTAACGGAGGTACGGGAATCTTATATTTTTCTAAGGTCGATTTTCTTATTGAAGGTACTGCCCCAGCTAAATCTGTAAAACTCATTAAATTTACAGAGTACATAACATAAAATAAAAATCTAGGATTGATTTCTGAAGTGGCTATAAGTCCCACAACATTGTTGTCATAGCAAGAATCTTTCACTAAAATTCTTTTTTTATTTGTTCCAATTGCAGCTCCAATTTTAGGAAATATGATAGTACCTTCAGGAGCAGGTTTACATTTCAGATTTTTTACCACCTCAGCATCAATATAGTTATTTGCTGTGTACATGAACATTTCGTTACCATCGTTGTTCATATCACCGACCTTAAAAAATGGAAATTCACCTTCAACTTTTCCTTGCTCGACATTTGGGAATCCCCAACCGCTTCTAATTTCGCAAACATTACCTAATGGCTGAAATGTTACCCCATTCGGGCATAATTCCGCAATCAATTCTTCTAATCTGCTCATACACTACACCTCGATTTCTGCAATTATTTCATCAATTGCTTTTCTTAAGGTCTCTTCACGAGCGACAATCTCTTTGATTTCTGCATTCAGCTTTACAATATCGATTTTTTCTCTTGTGTCCTCGGCTTCAACATAGCTAGATACAGAAAGGTTGTAGTCATTTTCTTCAATTTCATCATAGGTAGCTAAGTGTGAGAAGTGGGCTATTTCGCTGCGACTTGCAAAACAGTCTACAATTTTTTCATATTTTCTTGAGTAAGCTTATTATTGTTCGTGACCTTGATGCACTCGTTTGTTGCATCGATAAATAGAGTTTGGTTATCTGCCTTGTTTTTTTCATTACCATAATACAAATTGCAATTGATGTACCAAAGAAAAGGTTAGGTGGCAACTGAATGACACAATCAAGAAAGTTGTTATCAATCAGATATTTTCGTATTTTCTTTTCAGCACCACCACGGTACATAATACCGGGAAAACATACAATCGCAGCTGTTCCGTTACTCGCAAGCCATGAAAGTAAATGCATGATAAAGGCAAGGTCAGCTTTGCTCTTTGGTGCAAGAACACCTGCAAGTGCAAAACGAGGATCATTTATAAGTAATGGATTTTCATCACCTACCCATTTGATAGAGTAAAGTGAGTTTGAAACAATAAGTTCAAAAGGTTCATCATCCCAATATGCCGGAGCTATAAGGGCACCTTCACAAGCGATATTGAATTTATCAAATCCAATATCGTGTAAAAACATATTTATACGACAAAGATTATAGGTTGTAATATTAATTTCCTGTCCATAAAAACCATTACGAATCTTATCTCTACCAAGTATTTTTTCCGCCTTTAAAAGTAGCGAACCGAATCCAGTTGAAGAATCTATTTGTAAATCAATGTTTTAGATGCTACTTTTCTGTTAATTCAGGTGGATTGTTAGTCCTACAAACAGAGATTAATTATTAAATTTACGAATGTTAATTTTGACATCCTGATAATTAGGGTTTTTTATAATTTCAGGGTTTTCACCAAAAAATGCTTTCTCAGCTTCTTTATCATTCATCAGGTAGTATCTAAACCATGCAGTCATATATCCATCGAACTGCAGATAGGAGTCTCCATGATCTACTCCTATTTTTCTGGCATAAGCCTTGTCAATATTATCTGACAATAAGTTATAATTTTCTTCTAAGAAACACAAACATTTGTGACACGAACCAGTGTCAATACAACTTGTGGGACAATTGGCTTAGCCACAAAACAGTTTAACGCCTGGATTTGTCAAGGGCTTTAGAGCGAAGCGTCCCTTGACAAAGGAAGAAGGCGTTGAACTATAATACATTAAGCCGATTGTAACAAGTGCTGCTGTACTATTTGATTGGGAGATTTAAATTTTAATACACATCTAGCTACATTATTACCTCTACTAATATATCTTGTATGTGCTTTAACTAAACTATCTAAACTCTTAAATACTCGATTATAAAATCTTCTTCCATCTTCTCTATGACTACGTTCTACTTTTCCGTTTTGCCATCGTGAGTATGGTCTAGTTTTTATATGTTTGATGCCTTTTTCTTCTAATTTTTGTTCGAAAATCGTTTTTTTAGTTGTCACTTCTGGATCATTTGTAAATTCACGTCCATTATCTGTTTGAACGGTTTTAATGGTAAATCCAAATTTTTCTTCTAAATGATCTAAAAATGCCGCTGTATGTGTAACGCTTTTCTCATCTACAATTTTACATACTCGTTTTCTACTAAATTCATCTATAGCTGTTATTTGATAATATTTAATCCCCTTACTGTCCCATCCTATACAGTGTTGAGGAACATATTTAATGTCTATTTGTACTTTTTCTCCTGGATAAGTTGTTGGTATTGGTGTCCATTTACTCTTAGGATACGTTCTTTTTTCTTTCTTCTCAGTTAATTGAAGTTTTTTAATCATTTTTTTCATAGCTCCATATGAACGTGTGTACCCTCTTCTTTGACATTGTACATAAACCTCTGCTAATCCATCTCTGTTATAACGTTTGTACATTTTACGTATCAGTTCTAATTCTTCTGTTTTATGTTCATTCGGATGATGTAAAGGTCTTCGACTCTTTGGAAGCAATGATTGTGCAGTCCCATCATATCGACTTCTCCATCGAGCAATTTGTTGTCTAGTTGTATGGTATTTTCTTGCTGCTTTAGCGTTATTATCATGTTTTATGGCATATTCTACTGCACGCTGTCTTAATTTGATTTCTTCTGTTATAATAGATTTCATAAGAGAACCTCTTTCCTGATTTTTTCCCAATTTCAGTATAACATTGGTTCTCTTTTTTTGTACTCTTTTTGTCACAAATGTATTATACCCTAACAATCTGACAATAAGTTATAATTTTCTTCAAGACTCCATAAAGGCGCTATACCTTGCATAACTCCAGACTTTTCATCTGACTTTTGACTAGCACTTATTGCCGTACCTGCATCAAATGAACCTGTTCCAGCTGTCATAAATGTAGGAACATTTATCAGTGACATATTATATTCCCAACCATCTTTGAAAATATTAGTATGATAGGAAGAAGTTGGACTGACCGCATAAACAACTTTAATCTTTTCTTTGTTATTTTGTTTTCCAGCCATATTAAATACCGCCGGCCCCCCTTGAGAGTGCCCTCCTAAACCAATATTATTCAGATCCAATTTATTATAAAAAATACTATTACTCACTTCATTTTCTTTAATCAGATAGTCAATAGTTCCATTCAATGAATCACCTGTTCTAGTGTTTTCATCATCGTTGCCAACAACAATAAATCCCCAAGAAGCTAAATGCTTGAAAAATGCTTTATATGTTTCTGATTTGCTTCATTAAATCATCGTTGCTATCATATTCTTTACTCAAAACTTCCAGTTTTCCCATAGAGGCATATCTGCTTTCAATTGGCATTCTTGGATTGGAATATTTATAATATTGATCATTTTTTTCTTTTGCCATAAAGGAAATTACAACTAAAAAGACAAGAATCAGTGCAACAATTACTAAAGTGACGGTACCAATTATTTTAAATATTTTTTTCATTTTTTGCTAACTCCTTAAATTTTTCTTTGAACATGACCAAATTCTTTTATTTTAATATTTTTATTTTTTTAGTAGCGGACCGAACCCTTGTGCCCATCCTTACTATTTGCCTCATATGGCGGCAGGACACAGTACCAGATGAAAAATAGTGAACAAAATCAATGTCTATAGCATCTGATTAAGAGTGAAGTCTAGAGGATTGCTAGTTCATTAAGCTTTAAATATTATCTCTTTGTTCCAAAAGTCTTTTATACTCAGCTTCTAATTCTTCTCGTTCTTCTTTTGGAATCTCACTTGCCAAACGATTGTTAATGGCAGTTAGTCTAAACTCGATAAGAAAATTGTTAGAACTCTTATTTTCTTTCAACTTTTCTCCGCGATTTTGATACTGAGCTAAATTGCCTGAAAAACTCTCTATCTTTCTGTTCTTAATCATAAGAAGTCCATCTGCTATGTTGTTAATAAATGAGACGTCGTGGGTCACAAACAGTAGCGGTCTATCATACCCTATCAACAATTCTTCTAAGGCTTCAATTGCTCTAATATCGAGGAAGTTAGTTGGTTCATCCATTATTAAAAAATTAAAATCAGATGTGACAAGCTTCGCTAGCTTTACCTTTGCTCTTTCCCCATCGCTTAGAACGTCTACCATCTTAAAGACTTCGTCTTCTTTGAATCCTAACCTAGCCAAAATAATTCTAGTCATCGTTTGATCATAGATTGAGCTTTCAAAAACATTTTCTAATACTGTTTTCTTTTCATCAATAATTTCACCCAACTGACTATAATAGCCAATTTTAAGATTAGGATGACACCATACTTCTTTGTCTACAATCATATTTAAAAGAGTTGTTTTTCCAGAACCGTTATCTCCTAATAAAGCTATCTTTTTGTTATTTGGGATTTCAAAATTAGCATTATCGAAAAGAACTTTATCATCAAAGCTTGTATTTAATTTTTCAGCTCTTACTAGTACTTTAGAAAATATTTTATCCTTTTCATCAATAGCTAATTTAATTTCGAATTCTTCTTTTGGCTTTTCTTTAACCTCAAGCTGATCTATTCTTGATTTAACAGATTTAACTTGCTTATCTAGTTTTTTCTTATTTCCTTGTCCACCCATTTTATGGAGTCTAGCTTCTGAATTACCCATTCTTTTGGGAGTTGTTCTCACTTTTGACGATTGAGCTTTTATGTCATTTGCTATACCTGTCAATCTTTTCTTTTCATTAACATAGCCTTCGTATTCTCTCTGAGCGAATTTTTTCCTTTTCACTCTTTCATCAAGATAAAAGGAATAATTACCATTAAATACTTCTAGCTCTCCATTTGATAATTCAAAAATCTTATCACATGTTTGGTTTATAAAATCACGGTCGTGGGAAATAAGAATATAACCTTTGTCTCTATTTATTAGACTTTCTGCTAACTTGTTCTTCTGTTTTATATCCAAATGAGATGTTGGCTCATCAATCAACAAAAAACTATATTCATTAGATAAAAGTTTCGCTAGCTTCAGTCTTTGGTATTCACCAGGACTAAATTTTTCCTCTTTATCAAGATTAGCCTTAACATAGTTTTCATGTGAAAATTTTTCTTCTTCATCGTCATTTAAAAGATGGTCTATTTTAATTTGTACATCAACTTTCCCACTGTAGTCTGTATCTTGGCCTATTAGAATTTTAAAGAAACTCGTCTTGCCAGCTCCATTATCACCGATTAAACCAATTTTATTGTCTTCTCCAATGGTTAAATTTTTTATTTCAAATAACGTTCTTGTGTTAATTTCTTTTTTTAGATTATCTATATAAATCATAAATCCTCCTTATTTATTGAGAGGACTTAACCTCTCGTATTATTTAAAAGAAAATTTATTAATTGTCATCTGTCTATACCTCCAAATTCTTTGAAATTCATATCTTTATTTTATCAAATACTATTACGATAAAGAATATTATTCTTTATTTAGGAAACTAAATCATTCAAACTTTTTGTATTTTAAAATGATTTTGTTCCATAAATACTCTAAAAAGCACACCAACTATTTATTTTTTGAGTTTTAAACTTTGGTAGAAGTATTGAACTCCTTGTATTTTCATAACTATTTGCCTCGATCACTATTATGACACGAAACCCGCAAGCTGGATCATAAACTTTGTTGATTTCTGTTTTTTGGGCTGTACCAAGTCTTGTAAGAAGCTCTGATACATCAGCAGGAGTAAAGAATTCTCCACCCGATTTACCAGCATTACTTGCATACATTATCATAAGATATTCATAGGCATCTCCAAACGCATCAATATCGTGATCCTTAACCTCTCCAAGATTCATATCTGCCACACCGTCAAGAAGTTTACAAAGTTTTCCATTTCTCTTTGCAACAGTAGAGCCAAGTTTATTACTATTTACATCAAAATCATCAAATAGACCTGCAAAGTCGGATTCTGATTCACTGCCTTTTGCAGATTCCTCTATGTGACGGAATGCCCTTTCAAGTGTTTCATTCAGGTTTTCATTATCCTTGGCTTTTGTCCTTACATTACAAAAGAGTTCAGATGGAAGAATGAAAAATCCTTTTTCTTGTACAAGACCTTCTCTTGCCTCTTCAGCCATCTCATCAGACATCTGTGCAAAATCAAAATCAGCATTGCCTGCTTCAATTTCTCCTGTATTGATGTAGTTGGCAATATTTTCAGAAATATATCTATAGAACATAGTGCCAAGTATATAGTTTTTGAAATCCCATCCATCTACAGCACCACGAAGTTCATCTGCAATTGCCCATATTGCTCTGTGAAGTTCATCACGTTGCTATTCTTTTTTAATATCAATAGGCATTATCTTTTTCCCTCCACTTCAAAATCAAGCCATGCCTCTTCGGCTCTTTCATAATCAACATCATGTTCTAGGCAGAACTCTTTTATATTTTTCATTGCGTTAAGGTTAGGCTTTGCTTTGCCACCTTCCCATCTATTCACAGTAGAAAATGCCACCTTAATTTCTTTAGCAAAGTCTTGCTGTGTCAGAAAGCATCATTGTCTAATTCTTTTAATTTCATCTGAAAATCTCATTTGCGTAAATATTTCAACAATATAGCGTTACCATAACATATAATCATAGTTTTTACTATCTCCCAAGGCTACCTAGTAGAAGGACAAAATTTGCGGAGCCTTAGAGAAACTTTTTTCTAAAAATTTTCCTCGATGGTTTACTAAGCATCAATTTTCTTTGCTTGTGATTCGTAAGGAATGATTGGTTCTTAAAACGAAAGTATATATCCTTTCACTATTAGGAAAAATAAAGGAGCGAAAACATGAGTCATGAAAACATACCAGAATAATTAAAAAAAAATCTTTGGAGCATGGAGAATTGAAGATACAAAGGAAAGAAGAAACAGCAAAGTGCCATATAGCCTAGTAACTAGAAACAAGGAACAAGGTACAAGTGAATGCGCCATCAGATTTTACAAATTTTGATAAGGCAATTTCATCCTAAGTTGTTTTGCACTAATTTTATGATACAATAATGGCAAATACATCGAATAAGGAGAGTCTATGTTAGAACAATATAAAACCATTCATCAAGATGGACAGCATGAAATTGAAATTAAAGGTTCACGATTTATCGCCCATTTTAAACGTACAGAAACAGAAGAAGAAGCAATAGAATTTATCCAAGCCATTAAAAAGGAACATTGGAAAGCTACTCATAATTGTTCAGCTTATTTAATTGGAGAAAGAGATGAATTCCAACGTGCAATGGATGATGGAGAACCGAGTGGAACAGCTGGTGTTCCAATGTTAGAAGTATTAAAAAAACAGTCACTAAAAAATACTACGGTTGTCGTAACACGATACTTTGGTGGTACAAAACTGGGTGCTGGGGGACTTGTTCGTGCTTATACAGGAGCAGTTGCAGAAGGCCTTAAAGCAATTGGAGTCGTTCAAGCTAGCTTAGAAACCATTTTAAAAGTGACGATTGATTATTCGACCGTTGGAAAATTAGAATACTATCTTGAAACCAATACTATTTCTGTAGTCGACAAAGAATTTACAGATGTAGTGGCTATTCATTGTAGTTTACCTGTTGAAGAAGTAGCATCTTTCCAAGAATCTGTAATTGAATTATTACAAAACAAAGTACAATTTGAAGAATTAGGACAACAATATATCGAAAGACTAATTTCGTTGAATGGGGAATAAACAGTGAGAGTTTTCTCACTATCGAAAACAAAGAGAGCGTTTTTGAATCATAAAACTAAACCTCCTGAAAATCTAATATCAATGGATTTTCAGGAGGTATTTATTTACAGGTTGATCTGCAAATTAGATCCCTCAACAGGATTTGGATTGATAGCTTGATTAACAACTAGTGAAGTTTACACAAAATTCTTGACACTGCCTCTAAAAATTCTTGATTTAAATTTTATTACCACTCTTTTGGACTCCATAATTGTCCATCTAACTGTGATTTATAATGATCCACTCGCTGTTGCTGTTCCAACAATAATTGTTTACAAGCTTCTAAAAAAGCACGTTCTTTATAATCTTGACAGTCTTCTTGCCAAGTAGCCATTTGTTCTTCCATCCATTTAGAATCCATCCGCTTCATTCCCCATTTCTGAAAGCATCATGACTAATTCTTCTCTTTCTTGTTTCAATTCTACAATCCACTCTCTCACTTGCTTCGTATGAGTATTCTCATAGTTCGCCATTTTCTCCAACATCCATTGTTCTTTTTCACTAAAATAATGCGAACCATTTTCTAAATAATATAAATAGTCTACTAGTAATTGCTGCTTTTGAATTTCAGGTAAATATTGAAATTGATAAATGACAAATGGTGTTTGATAGTTCCAGCCTAATTGATTGGCCAACGCTTGATAAGGTCTTAATAATTCTTCTATTCCAAACCCTACTGAACCACCCGCAGTATATCGATCTTTCTTTGCACCTACTGTAACTACAATTCCCAGTTCTTTCTGCTTATTTTTTTGAGATAAATTCAGTGTCAACACTTCATCCATCCATTGCTTCATCACACTAGGACATTGATACCAATAAAATGGAAATTGCAAAATAATTCTGTCTGCTTCTTGAAGACAAGCTCGTTCTATTGTTTTATCAAAATGATGATCTTCTTGTTCTGCTAAAATCGATTCTAAATGACGAATTTGAATCTGTTCTTCACCTTTAATAGCTGCTAATAAAAATTGTTGTGAAGAAGATTGAGCTACATCAGGATGACTTATAATCATTAATGTTTTAGTCATGGAATTTACCCTTTCTGATATTGATTTAGTAAAGCTTGACTATTTTCTACAAAATAAGAAATCGCATATTGTAACGCTGTATCATCTACTAGAAAAGATGGATGATGCCATTCATAAGGACAACCTGTGCCAATAAATGCAAAACATCCCGGAACATATTCCATATAATTCGCAAAATCTTCTGCTCCCAATGTTAATTCAGGAGTCACAACTGTCGCAAATTGTTCTGTTGTTTCTTTTACAATCCCTGTCACTTCTTCATCATTATCTACAACTGGAGGTGTCATAATCCACTCGATATGCGCTTCTTGTCCATATACAGCAGCCATTTGATGTACCATACGATCCATTAAACTACGTATTTTTTCTTGATCTTTTTTATAAAAAGTACGAATCGTTCCTTCAAAGAAAACACGTTCCGGTATAACATTCCAAGTATTCCCCCCTTCAATATGAGAAATACTTAATACGGCAGGTGACAATGGTGAAACATGACGACTTACAATTGCTTGTAAATTTGTAATCATTTGACAGGCAGTAACAATTGGATCATTCCCATTATGTGGAGCTGCCGCATGAGTGCCTACACCTTTTAATTCCACAGAAAATTGTCCCACAGCTGCCATTAGCGGTCCAGATTTAATGCCAATTGTTCCAACAGGCAATTCAGGCTTATTATGGAATCCAATAATTGCATCGACTCTATCAAGGACTCCTTCAGCAATTAAGGCACGAGCTCCTCGATTCATTTCTTCAGCAGGTTGAAAAAGGAATCGAATTTTTCCGTTTAAACTTTCTTCATTTTCTTTTAAAATTTTCGCAGCCATTAATAAACTAGCTGTATGAAAATCATGCCCACAAGCATGCATCACTCCATCATGCTCTGAACGATAGTCTAAATCCGTTTGTTCATGAATCGGTAATGCATCCATATCTGCTCGAAGAGCAATAACTGGGCTTTCTTTCGTTCCAATTTCCGCTACAACACCTGTTGGCGTTTGTAAAGGACGATAAGAAATTCCCCATTCTGTTAATTTTTCTTGAATATATGCAGTTGTTTTAAATTCTTGTTCAGATAATTCTGGATAGCGATGTAATGTCCGTCTCATTTTCACCGCTTCTTGAATCCATTCTTCTTTCATATCAATCACCTCTTGAAAATCACTTGATTTTATTTTACTACAAACAAAACAAAAAAACATAAGGAAACGCCTAAGCCTTCCTCATGTTTGCAAGATAATAGGAATAGAAATAGATTGTGTCTAATGTAGCGGTGGACGCCAGTAGCCCATCTCAAACACCCTCTCATACACTTCCGTTAAGAAAAGAATAGACTTCCTACAGTATAAGAAATCAAATTCTAAACGTACTCTCATACTCCTCCGCCAAGAAAAGAATAGACTTCCTACAGTAGCTCGAGTACTATCGCCAGTGGGGCTGATAGTACTGGAAAAATTGAGACCGAGGCTCAATTTTTAGCAATGAGACCCGCATTCGCGAGGCTGCTTGCGTCCATAGCTACTGTAAAGGGAGTCTAATTCTAAACGTACTCTCCTGTTACTCCGTTAGGAAAAGATTAGACTTTTCGAAGTAGCGAATGTACTAGAAGCCAACAATTGGCTGATAGTACTGGAAAATTCGAGACCTTAGGCTCGAATTTTAGCCAAGAGACCCATAGGGGCTACTGGCGTCCAACGCTACATCAGACAAAGTCTAATTCTTTTCCACTTGCAGGCGGTACATCTGCGCGTACATTCCGTCTTGTTCAACTAATTCATCATGATTCCCTTGTTCAATAATCTCACCCTTATCCAACACGAAAATCTTATCCGCATGAACAATCGTAGACAAACGATGCGCAATCATAACCGTCGTGCGTCCCTTCGACAGAACTTCCATCGCCTGCTGAATCATCCCTTCCGTTTGCGTATCCACATGAGAAGTCGCTTCATCCAACACTAAAATCGTTGGATTAAACGCTAACGCTCGCGCAAAAGAAATTAACTGACGTTCCCCAGACGAATACTCCGCCCCTTTATCTTGAATCGGAATATCCAATCCTTCTTCAGAACGCTCTAAAATATGCTGACCACCCACTTGAATTAACGCATTTTCCATCCTTTCAGTCGTGATAGAAAGATTCTCCAACCCAATATTACTTCCTAAAGTCCCTGCAAATAAGTACGGATCTTGCAATACAATCCCCATCTTCTCACGCACTTTCCGCTGATTCGATAACGCAATATTTTGATCATCAATCCAAATTTCTCCATCCGTTGGATCATAAAATCTAAATAATAAATTCATAATTGTCGACTTACCTGAACCAGTATGCCCGACAAAAGCCACTGTTTCACCTGCTTCAATCGTAAATGAAATATTTTTCAATACTGGAGTTTTTCCATCATAAGAAAAGGAGACATTTTTAAATTCCACTTTTCCATCTTCCATGACAAAATCAGCATCACCTGAATTCTCGATTGGTGTTTCCATTAATTCAATGACTCGACCACCTGCTGCAAAAGCATGTTGCAATCCCGCAAAAATTTGTACTAAATTATCGATTGGATCATATAAACGATTAATATAGTCCACAATCGCATAAATAAGTCCAGCTGTTAACCCTAATGTTCCTCCTAAATATTTCACACTTAAATATAAAACGGCAAACATTAAAGTAATATTTCTTAGAAAAGCTACGACACTCCAAGCCAAGAAAGATTCTACCTTTAATTCTTCAAGACCAATTTTTTCCCAATCTTGAACAATTGCTTCATACTCTTTATTTACCAGTTTCTCTTGTTGAAATACTTGAATAATGGACATCCCTTGAATGATTTCATTCAATTTCCCATTCATATTACTAAAACTCTCACGAAGAGGACCTGTAAAAGCTCCTGCTTTTTTACTAAATACCACTTGCCATAATAGAATGGCTGGAATGACTAATAATAAAACAGCACCTAATCGAATATTAAGAGAAAAAATAACGACATAAATTCCAACAATAATAATAATACTATTTAACACATTAGCAGTTGCTGCAACAAAGAAATTTTGGCGAACAACTTCCGTATCATTCGTAATTTTTGAAACGACTTTTCCTGCTGGTAAGGAATCAAAATAACGAATAGGCAAATGTTGAATTTTATCGAATAATTCATCTCTTAAACGCTTGGTTAAACGATTTGACATCACACTTAACAGAAAGCGTCCGAAATAAGCAGATAACGCTGAAATGAGTAATAAACTAAAATATACTGCGGCAAATTGAGCAATTTGTCCCCAATCAATCACACCCGAATTTTCTGATGGTGTAATGACCAAGTCAATAAATTGCTTTGCGACAATTGGAGCATAGACTCCTGAAGCTGAAGCGAGTAATAATAAAATAAATCCAATGAAAAAGGAACGTTTTTCATAACGAATATAGCTTAATAACCAAAAAATTGTTTTTAGCATTCTTCACTCACCTCTTGCTCTTCTAATTCTTGTTTCAAGTATTGCTCATAATACCAACCTTTTTGTTCCAGTAACTCTTCATGAGTTCCCCGTGCAACAATCTGACCATCTTCAAATACTAAAATGCAATCTGCATGTCGAATTGCAGATAAGCGATGAGCTGTAATAATATTTGTTTGATCCATTCTTTCTGATTTTAGATGACCCACAATTTGAATTTCTGTTTTAGCATCTACAGCTGACAGGGCATCATCTAGTAATAAAATTTCAGCATTTCTCAGTAATGCTCGGGCAATCGATAATCGTTGTTTTTGCCCACCACTTAAAGTAATCCCTTTTTCGCCAATCATTGTATCCAATTGTTCTGGCATTCGACGAATATCTTCCGCTATCGCAGCTTGTTCTAGCACATCCCATACAACTTGTTCTGTAATTTCCTTATCAGCAAGTTTTAGATTTTCTAAAATACTTTTTGAAAATAACACATGTTCTTGTGGTACATACGCCATTAAAGCATCCACTGATTGTCGCTTCCAATGAACCAGTTCTTGATTATTCAGCAAAATCGTTTCATGATGGTAAGGATATTGATGTAAGAACTGTTTTAGGAAGGTTGTTTTCCCTGAACCCGTTTTCCCAACAATTCCAATCGTTTGTCCTTTTTTAATACTTACTGAAATATTTTTCAATGTTGGATTTTCTTCACCAGGATAAGTAAAGGAGAAATTCTCAAAACGAACTTCCTCGAATTGCCCTAATTCTTCCTGTCCATCTTCTTCTAAATCATCACTTGTTTCTAACAATTCAAAAATTCTCTCAAACGAAACTTTCCCTTGTTGAACCATTACGACAAGGTCTCCAATTAAATACAATGGAAAGACTAATAAACCGATATAGATTGGAAACGAAACTAAGCTTCCTAATAAAATTTTCCCTTCTTGAACAAGTCCACCACCATAAATCAATCCAATCAACATACAAATTCCTACAACAACTTGTGCTAGTGGAGCAAATAACATTCCCAATTTAGCTACTGCAATATTTTTTTGCAGAGAATCTTCTGTTTTCTGTTTAAAAATTTGACTCATTCTGTCTTCTTGCCCATAAGCTCGAATGACATAAGTTCCATCAATCATTTCTAATACTTCCGCATTCATATCAGAAATAGCCTTTTGAGCATCCCTATACACTGTTTCAATTTTATCCATTAAACGATAGAGTACATAGGCTAATACCGGCATCGGTAAAACGGAAATAATCGTCAACTCCCACCAAACATTCATCACCATGTTTGTCAAAACTGATAAAGTAATAAAAAATGCATTCAGAAAAGCATATACTCCAAATCCTACTAAATTCCCAATCGTTTCAAGGTCTTCACTTGAACGAGTTACAATATCCCCAACTCTAAACTTTGTATAAAAGGGTGCTTTCTTCCATAATAATTGCTTCATCGTCCCTAATCGTAAATTAGTAATATAGTCAAAACGTGCAAACCATATCCAATACATTAATGCAGAATCTAGTACATAAACTCCTACTAATGATAGAAAAAAGAATCCCATATATCCCAAAAGTTGTTCTTGTGTCAACGATTGATCCACAATCGCATTGACAATTTGTCCTAATATTTTTGCAGGAACGACTAATAAATAACTATTTAAAATCGCACTACATACAATAATGACATATCTCACCCAATGCTTTTTAAAATAAATGCCTAGGTGTTTCGTAATGACTTTCATATATCCTCCTTACTCCCACAGAAGTTTGACAAAAAAAAGACTAGTTCCATATACATGTATACACAACTAGTCTCTCCACTTTTATCTATGAAAAAAAAGCTAACCACCTACAACAGCAGACAGTTAGCCTCATTTCGCAAAACCAAAAATAATTAAAGTGAGTATATTAATACATTGTCATATTCTGTAAGGAGATTTTAGTTGTTTTGTTCAATTGTTGATGTTTTCCATTTAAGTTGTTCATTACAACTACCTCCTTCAAATTATTTGTTAAACAATTTCGCTTAACACACTAATCGTACACCTAAATAAGATATTTTGCAAGTGAAAATTTTCTATTATTCTTCATGATATGAAGTTAACCTTCAAAAAAACGATGATTAAACTCACCGTCCAATTGAGAAACATCAAATCCAAACAATTCTATATAGAACGGAAGATAATCATCTATCTCCATCCAATTAAACGTTGGTAAACTATCTACTTGCTTCATTTTTATTAATAACCTTTTTGCCAATGGATCTAATACATTTCTTAAATAAGTTCCGAATATTCCTGATGTTAATATCAATTTTGGTAAAAAGTGAGTTTTTTCAAAAATCTTTAAAAATTCCTTTTGAATCAGTTTAGGATCTAGGCTATCTAACAATGCTAACTCATACATTGATGTAGACATCTAATCCTTCTCTCTTTGTTCTTTTTCCACCCATCTTACCATATTCATTCCATTATTTATGTAAAAAAAGGATTAACGGTAATTCCGTCAATCCTTTTGTCTCTTAGTGTCTAATAAAATTAGCCAGCAACAACTTGAGTACCGCCATCACCTTTTAATACTTCAGCAATATTTTCTAATGAAGTAATGATAGCTTTTCCTTGTGGATAGTTTTCAACGAACGCAATTGCTGCTTCAACTTTTGGTAACATTGAACCAGGTGCAAATTGATTTTCTCCAATATATTTTTTCAACTCGCTAATTGTTACAGTTTCTAATTTTTGTTGATCTGGTTTATTGAAGTTTACATAAACATTGTCAACACCTGTTAACACGATGAATAAGTCTGCTCCAACTAATTCAGATAATGTTTGACTTGCAAAGTCTTTATCGATAACTGCTTCAACACCTGTTAAGAATTTAGTTTCTGGGTCTTCAACAACTGGGATACCTCCCCCACCTGCTGTAATGACAACAGTACCAGTAGCAATTAAGTTTTTAACTGTATTTACTTCTTTAATGCCAACTGGTTTTGGTGAAGGAACTACTTTACGATAACCACGACCTGCATCTTCTTTAAATGTTGCACCAGTAGCTGCTGCTTGTTCTTTAGCTTCTTCTTCAGTTAAGAATGGTCCAATTGGTTTTGTTGGATTTGAGAATGCTGGATCGTCTTTAGAAACGATTACTTGTGTTACTACTGCAGCTACATCTTTTTTAATGCCACGTGCTTGTAATTCATTGACTAATGCATTTTGTAACCAGAATCCAATTGATCCTTCTGTCATCGCAACACATGTGTCTAATGGCATTGCTGGATTTTTTTCTGAATCAGCTGCTGCTTGTTGTAATAATAAGTTACCAACTTGTGGTCCATTACCATGTGTAACAACTAATTCGTCGCCATTTTCAATGAATTGTACTAAGTATTTTGCTGTTTGAATTAATGCTTCTTGTTGTGCTTTTGCTGAAGCATCTGATGATAAAATTGCGTTACCGCCTAACGCTACTACGATTTTACGTGACATATTTATAAACTCCTTTATGATTAAAACTTAAACCTATACTATTTTTTACCTGCTAATCGATAAACTGCTTCGGCATAAATATCCATTGAATCAAATATATCTCTTAGCGACATTTTTTCATTTTCCATATGGAATGTAATTGGTGAATCTGGGAATACTGCTCCATAAGCCACACAATTTTTCATTGTACGAGCAAAAGTTGCTCCACCTGAAGATTGTGGTAAATGAGTTGTATCACCAGTTTTTTCTTGGTATACAGCCATTAATGTATCTACTAGAACACTATCTAATGGCACATACAATGGTGCTAAATAATCATATTCTTCATACTCTAATCCAAATTCATTCGCTTTCTCAGATAAAGTTTTAACAATTGCATCTTTATCTGCTAATACTGGAATACGAATATCAATACGAATTTCTGATTTTTCCGGTGTAATCGTCACACCTGCTACATTGAATGTTAAACCACCTGATGGCTCATCTTCAATTTTTCCTAAAATACTACTTCCTGTAGCATCTTCTCCAACTACTTCTGAAATAAATGCTAATACTGAATGATCAACAGCTGAATAAAGTCCTTTTACTAATCTAACTAACGCATTCACACCATGTGGCGCATCTTTTGCGTGTTTAGAAACTCCTAGAACAGTCACTTTATCTTCCTGCGTTTCATATTCAAATTTTAATGAAGATAATTTCTCTACTACTTGAGAAAAATACTCTCCTTTATAAGATGCTTCACCTGGTACTACATTAAAAGCATCTCCTGAATGAAAGTTTAAAACGTCGCTTCCTGGTCCATGTAATTTTACTTGCAATAAACCTTTTTCAGCATAGGTTAATGGAAATTCCGCATCAGGTGCAAATCCCATTGTCGCTACTTCTTCTAACTCGCCATAACGAGCTAAACAACGCCATAATGTTTCTTCATCAGTCCCAAAAATGAATCGAATTCGTTTATCAAATTCTACTCCGGCATCCATTAACGCTTTTACTGCATATAAGGCTGCCATTGAAGGGCCTTTATCATCTTGAGTCCCTCTTCCATATAAGAAACCATCTTTTAAAACAGCTTCAAATGGAGGAGTATCCCAATTATTCAAATCTCCTGCTGGAACAACGTCCAAGTGACATAGAATGGCTAATGATTCTTCACCACTTCCCACTTCAGCATAACCATAATATCCTTTCGGATCAATGTAAGTGCTAAAGCCTAATTCACGGCATAAAGCCAATGCATCTTCTAATGCAAATTGAATATCTTTTCCAAAAGGAGTGTCTCCTTCACCTTCATTTAGGACAGAAGGAATACGAACCAATCGTTTAATCGATTCAATACATTCTTCTTTATGTTTTTCTGTAATAAATGTGCTCATCGTATCCTCCTTAAGAAATAAGAAATCCCCCCTTAAATCGAGGGGAGTTCTTTTAATGTTATTTTACTAATTAAATATGAATGAATGTTCCTAAGATTAATAATAGGATTGAAACGCCCATTACAATACCTACTAATTTAGCAATAAATTTCCACCAAGTTGTGATGTCGATACGTCCTATTGCTAATGCACCCATTACGATACCTGAAGTTGGTGATAGTAAGTTTAGTACCCCATTTGCTGATTGGAAAGCAGTAACTACTAATGATTGAGATACATTTACGAATTCTCCTAAAGGCGCTAAGATACCAATTGTAGCACCTGCTAAACCTGAAGAAGAAGGAATTAAGAATGATAATGGTAAGTAGAAGATGTATGTTAATACGATAAACACTTGAGCTGATAAACCTGATAATGCATTTTCACCGAAGTTCAAGATTGTAGCTGTAATCATACCATCGTTCATAATTACTTGAATACCACGAGCTAATGCACAGATTAAAGCAACACCTAATAAATCTGCAGCACCTGTCATAAATACTTGAACGAATTTTTCTTCTTTCATTCTGTAAGTAATACCCACTAAAACAGCCATCATTAAGAATAACATTGTAATTTCAGGGAAGTACCACTCACCTAAAGGTAGTGATTGACCAAATATTGTACCAATTAGAGGAAGTCCAACAATAACGTCATTTAATTTTTCAAATACATGAATATTGAATTTAGCCCATGGAATTAAGCTTAAAATCATGATGATAAATGTAATTACGAATACAGTTAATACGGCTTTTTGTTTACCACTTAATTCTGCTTCTGTTTGTTCAACACTAAAGTATGATAAATCAGCTTCACGTGTAGCAAATGTATAAGATTTAGAATGATCTTTTTCTATTTTGCTTGCATAGTTATATACATAGAATGCAGAAATTGCCCACATAACAACGAAGAAGATTAAACGTAATCCAATACCTTCTGCAACACTAATACCAGCTGCATCTGAAGCAACCCCTGTTGCAAATGGGTTAACTGTTGAAGCTAAACATCCAATTTGAGAACCAATTAATACAATTGCTACACCAGTAATTGTATCAAAACCTACTGCTAACATTACAGGAACGATTAATGGGTAGAATGCCATTGTTTCTTCACCCATACCATAAGTTGATCCACCTAATGCAAATAAGAACATTAAAACTGGAATTAAAGCTTTTTCACGGCCTTTATATTTACGAACAATAGATGCAATCCCTACGTCTAAAGCTCCTGTTTCAGTAACAACTCCTAAGAATCCACCAACCATTAAAATAAAGAATGAAACTTGAATCGCACCATCAGTTCTTAATGTGATTTCATTAGGTTCACCTTCATTTAACATATGTTCGCGTCCTAACATACCATATACTGGAGACATAACAATATCATAAAAACTTTGAGGGTTTGAATCAACTTGTTGGTAAGTTCCAGCGATTAAATTGCCATCTTCTGTTTCATCATATTGTCCAGCTGGAATAATCCAAGTAAATAAAGCCATAATTGCAATGATAATGAATAAAACAGTATATGAAGAAGGCATTTTAAATCCTTTTTTTTCAGCTACTTGTTCTGACATAATAATATCCTCCATCTATTTATAAAAAAAACCATTCTGATTCTGATTCAACATCAGAACCAGAATGGCTTTCTCAGTTACTTTTGTTATTAAACTTTGTTTACAAATAAGTTACCTGCAGTTAAAGCCATAATTGCTTTAATTGAGTGCATACGGTTTTCAGCTTGATCGAATTGACGAGCATATTTGCTACGGAATACTTCATCAGTAACTTCCATTTCTTTAACACCAAATTCTTCAGCGATTTTTTTACCGTATTCTGTTTCAGTATCATGGAATGCTGGTAAGCAGTGCAATACGATTAAGTCTTCGTTTTCAGCTTTACGAACTAAGTCCATGTTAACTTGGTAAGGTTGTAATAAGTTTACACGCTCAGTGAATTTATCTTCTTCACCCATTGATACCCATACGTCAGTATATAATACATCTGCGCCTTTAACAGCTTTTTCAGCATCGTCTGTAATTAATATACGAGCTCCGCTTTCTTTAGCATAACCTTCAGCTAAAGCAACAACTTCTTTTTCAGGGAATAATTCTTTTGGTGAGAAGATATGAACGTTTACTCCTAAGATTGCACCTGTTACTAATAAACTGTTTGCAACGTTATTACGTCCGTCACCACAGTAAACTAGTGTTAATCCTTCTAATTTACCGAAGTTTTCTTTAACAGTTAAGTAGTCAGCAATCATTTGTGTTGGATGCCATGCATCTGTTAAACCATTCCATACAGGAACACCAGCGTATTTTGCTAAGTCTTCACACACTTGTTGGCTGAATCCACGGAATTCAATTCCATCAAACATACGGCCTAAAACTTTAGCAGTATCTTCCACTGATTCTTTCTTACCTAATTGGATATCGTTTTTACCTAAATATTCTGGGTGAGCACCTAAGTCAATTGCAGCAGTTGTGAAAGCTGCACGAGTACGAGTAGATGTTTTTTCGAATAATAAAGCAATGTTTTTACCTTCTAGGAATTTATGTGGAACACCACGTTTTTTCAAATCTTTAACGTGCGCTGAGAAGTCGATTAAATATTCGATTTCTGCACGAGAAAAATCTTTTTCTTTTAAAAAGCTACGGCCTTGGAACACTTGTGTCATATTTGGAATGACTCCTTTCAAAATTGTAATTCTAAATTTATTATATCATAAAAGATTGTATTTTAAATTATAAATCTTCACGTTCGAATGGCATTGACATACAACGTGGGCCACCACGACCACGAACTAATTCACTTCCGCGAATTTTGTGTAATTTAATACCATATTTTTCTAGGATTTCATTTGTAACAACGTTACGGTCATATACAACTACTTCCCCTGGTGCAATTGTTAATGTATTAGAGCCATCATTCCATTGTTCACGAGCAGCTTCAACTGGGTCTCCTCCACCGCAAGGGATTAATGTTACAGAAGGTAGACCTAATGCTTTTGCTAATACATTTTCTAATTTATCTTCAGTTAATTCAATGTTTAGCGCACCGTTTTCTCCTTTTGTAATAGAGAATACTTTTAATCCGCCTTGAATTTCTGGATGGATAGTGAATTTATCATAATCGATATGTGTAAATACAGTATCTAAATGCATGAATTTACGGTTTTCACCAATTACGAATGCTAATACTTGTTTGAAATCAGTTTCAGCAAATAATTTTTGAGCAATTTTTTCAATTGAACGAGCATCTGTACGTTGAGAAATACCTACAGCTAATACTTCTTTAGAAAGAACTAACTCATCTCCACCTTCGATACGAGTATCTTCAGTACGGTCATAGAAGAATGGAACATTTCCATTTCCATATACTGGGTGATAAGTGAAAATATATTTACCGTAAATTGTTTCACGATTACGTGTATCTGCATACATATGGTTTAATGATACACCGTTTGCCATTGTAGCAAATGGATCACGTGTGAAGTATAAGTTTGGCATTGGATCTACTACAAATGGATAATCTGTTTCGTACATACCTGCTAAAGTTGTAGCTTCTGCTTGAACTTCAGTTTTACGGAATCCTTCCATTGTTTTTAATACCAAATCAAATGTTGGTAATGATAGTAAGTGTTCTTTAATAGCTTTTTGAGAAGCAACACTTGCTACACCAGCTTCTGATAACCATTCATCTACGAATTTTTCACGAACGCCTGCAGCGTCAATTGCTTCAGCTGCTAATTTTTCTAAGTATAAAACTTCTACTCCAGCGTTACGAAGAGTTTCAGCAAATGCATCATGTTCTTTTTGAGCATCTTCTAAATATGGAATATCATCGAATAATAAACGTTCTAGATAGTCTGGCATCAAATTTTCTAACTCTTTACCTGGGCGATGCAAACAAACTTTCTTTAAACGTCCAATTTCAGAAAATACGTGAATTGGGTTTGACATAATAGCCACCATCCTAATTAAAAATTTGAACAGTTATGAATTCATAGCTTAGGAAATAGAACCATAAGTTGATCAGACTTATTTTCATACCATTTCCTTATGCATCTATCTTACCGCTAAATGAATTCGTTTTCAAGTTAATTTTTAGTTAAAATAATTTTTTTTGAATTTATTTTTACATTTGAATACAAATGAGTCATTTCACTTTCTTTTTCCGCTTTCTTTTATTTCATTTTTGCCATTTTTATTATCATTTAAGCGTTAAAACTTTTTGAAAACATCTATAAAATCATTCTTTTTCACAAGAAAATGTTTTCTTTTTGTGAAACGTTTTTCTTTGTTGATTTTTATGTTTTTTATTTTTAAAAAAGCTCATTTGAATTAATTACATTTTAATATTTTTAATCGTTCGTTAATAATATACGCGGTTTTTTCTATTTTTTTCTTTTCTGCAACTACTTCCAAACCGTTCATTTCCATATATTTCCTATTATCCCCCCCAAAAAAGACGATAACCTATTCTTCTATCGTCTCTACACACCTAAATTTATTTTCGATAATGTTTTTTTCGAACGAAACTTCCTAATAAATTTCCAACCAGAGAAATCACTCCATATACCCCTATATAAAAACTAGCTGTCTCGTTATAAAAAATAACAATCGTAGGAATAAAAAGTGCCATGACTAAAATGGAATACACTAAAGAAAACGAATGTTTTATACCATATACAATAGCACTCAAAAAACACACTAGAGGGAACAGTATTAATAATGTTACCATTCCACTTTTTCGATCAATAAAAGGTAATCCATAAAAAGCTAACACTATAATAAATAAGTAAGGAAGTTGATTTTGTATTTTCTTCATGTGCTTCACTCCTAGTTTATATTGTTTTCTTATAAATCATAAAAAATAGTTTTTCTCAATCTAATCTTGTACTTCTCCCCCTTCATCTTCACCAACCAAACCATTCCACACCTAAAATCATCGCTAATACTTGGGCTATCACAATAAATGGAACAAATGCAACTCTTTCTATTCGCTCTTTTTTAACAATCAACAACAACCCTAATATTCCTCCACCAGCGACAAATGAAAGTAAACCAATGAGTACAATTTCTTTTACGGGATACCACAAGGCAACTGTTGCCAAATAATAACAATCTCCCAGTCCAAATACTTCTTCCTTCCATAATAAATACCCGACGATATAAATCCCTCCATAAAATGCTCCTGCAACTAACACAGACTCTAGATGTATATTACAGAGTAAACAACTAATTCCAATTACAATATGAAGCAATCCGATTATCACCAAACCTTTCGGATAAATCACTTGCTCTTGCAAATCCGTTAAACTACAAAAAATGGCTAAACTTGCCAACAACCACAGATCTAGTAATCCCGTCCATTCTCTTCCATTCCAGATTCCTATCATGAGCATAAATATACATCCAGACATAACTTCTACCATCCAATAACGAGATGAAATACTTCTTCCACAATAACGGCATTTTCCTCTTAACCACATCCATGAAAGAACTGGAATCAAATCTTTCCAACTTAATTCATGCTGACACTCAACACAATGAGAATGCCCTCGAATAAAATCTTCTTCCTTTTGTAATCTTAAAGCAACTACATTCAAAAAACTCCCCATACAACAACCAACTATAAAACTCCATATCCACACAAAAAGCACTCCTTTCGATGTCAGCTTTCGTTATTTTTCTTTCTATCTATAACTATGCTTTTTTTCGAAAAAAATGCTTTTTAGTGTTAATTTTCTATTAAAATTTGTTCTTTTTCTACATCTTCCGTGTATAAGCCTGAATAATCTTTATACCAATCAAAGATATGACTAATAATCACTTTCAAGACTGCATACCCTGGAACTCCTAATAATAGTCCCACTAATCCAAATATTTTACCTGTTGATAGTAATACTACTAAAATAGTTACTGGATGAATTTGTAATGAATTTCCTAAAATTAATGGAGAAACAATTCTTCCTTCTAATGTTTGCTCAATGACAAAGACGATCAATACTTGGAGAAACATCCAAGGTGAGACAACAAAACCAACGATTAATGCTGGTAAAATTCCAAAAAATGAACCCACATATGGAATCACATTTAATGCACCTGCTAAAATCGCAATTGTTACACCATAAGGTAAACCGATAATCGCATATCCAATGGAGAACATAATGGCTACCGCAATGGCTACCGTTAATTGTCCTCGAATATAAGAACTAATTTGTTGATTCATTTCTATTAACACGATACTCATACGTCTACGTGAACGCGTTGGAAATACTTTAAGAACCGCAGGTAAAATTTTTTCACCGTCTTGTAATAAATAGAATAGAAGAATTGGCATTGTAATAATTCCAATCATAAATTCTCCAACTGCTCCGACAACATTTCCAATTCCGCTAAACGTTACATTCAATAGTCCATTCACTCTTGTTCCTAATGACTGAATAAAATCCATGTTAATTCTGTTCAACTGTTCTTGCACTGCTGAAAATGTATTACTTTGAACCACACGTTCCACTTGTACACTGATTGCTTGATAATAATCAGGCAATTGCGTCACCAATTCTCTTAATTGTTTTTCTACAATCGGAATAAAACTAAAAATTGCTGCCAATAACAAAACAATCAATAAAATAAAGTTCAGTAAAATAGCAATCGATTTATGAACTCCCTTTTTCACCAGAAAATCTTGAAGCGGTTTAACCATATAAAATAAAATTCCGGCACCTATCATTGGAAAACCAATAATGGAGAAAAATCCTTTTACTGGAGAAAAAATATACGAGATTTTAGTGAAAACAAAAATATTAATTAACAGAAGTAAAATAATAAATAATGTACTCACTAATTGATTATTTAAAAACCATTTCCAAAACCATGATTTCGTTGAAGTTGTATGTTCGATTTCTTCCATTAAAGGCACCTCGTTTTCTAAAATTTAGTTCTAGTGTATCATATTTTCATCTAAATAAAAATTTTTGAGAAGGATTTTTTTATTTTTTTTAAGAACCGTGCTACTATATTCTCAATGATACATTAAGGAGTTGATTGATATGATTGAAAAGTTCTTTCTAGGAACTTATACAAAACGTGTCAGTAAAGGAATATATTCTGTTCTATTAGATATTGAAAAAAAACAATTCTCAAATCTGACTTTAGAAGCAGAAATCGAAAATCCCACTTATCTAGCATTAAATGCTGACCGTTCACTACTCGCAGCAGTTTCAAAAGAAGAAAGTGGTGGAATTACAGTATTTAATACACAACAAGCAGAGACTTTAACAAAAATTTCTCACTATCATGATACAACAGCTGTTCCTTGTTATATTGCCTTTAATAAAGAATCCAATCATTTATTAGCAGCTAATTATCACGAAGGACATGTTTCTTCTTACCAATTTGATGCAGCAGTAACATTGGCGGACCGTGTCATCCATCCTTCTCTTGAAGATAAACAGCCTCATGTTCATTATACCAACTATACTCCTGATGAAAAATGGATTGTGGTCTGTGATTTAGGAAGTGACCTTGTAGCTACTTATCAACAAGATGGAGAGAAACTTCAACGTGTTGCTACCTATTATAGTAGAAAAGGAGCAGGTCCTCGTCATTTAGCTTTCCATCCAACTCTTCCAATTGCGTATGTAATTTGCGAATTGAATGCTAGTATTGAAGTGTTAGCCTATGACGTTGAAACAGGCAGCTTTACATTTATTGAACAATACTTATTAACAACAGAAGAACAACAAGCTTGGGGTGGTGCTATTCATTTAACAAAAGATGGAAAATTCCTATACGCTAGCAATCGTGGTTATGATCGTATTTATGTTTTCCAAATTCAAGAAGACACAGGATTGTTAACATTTGTAGCCGATTACGATACTTATGGAAGTGTCCCACGAGATTTCCATCTAAGTGAGGACGAACGCTTTATCGTTATTGGACATCAAGAATCCGACAATTTAACGCTTTATGAACGTGACAGCAAAACAGGAACATTAACACTTTGTCAAAAAGACTTCTTCGCACCAGAAGTTGTTTGCGTGATACCGAGTTAGATAAAAATAAAGTTCGCTAAGGATAGAAAATGAGAAAGACTTTTCTGATGCTGCCGTCCTTTGCAACGTCAAAAAAGTCTTTCGAATACTCGTTTCTTATAAGTTAACTGTTGCTTCACCAATTTTAGAAGATGCTGATGCATTTCCTGTTGTAATTGATAAGCTTGCAATTTTATCCATATTTGTTAAAGCTACAATCATAGGAGTATCTTTACCAGCTGCTTTTACAGCTTCTAAGTCTACAGTAGAAATCACTGTATTTTGATTTACACGTTGGCCCACAGTTACAACTGTATCAAAAGGCGCACCTTGTAATTCCACTGTATCAATCCCCATATGTAATAACACTTCTACACCATTATCTGTTTTAATTCCTACAGCATGTTTCGTTGGGAAAACATTAATCACTTCCCCTGTTACTGGTGAAGTAATCACACCATTCGTTGGTAATACAGCATATCCATCTCCCATGAATTTTTGAGAAAATACTGGGTCATTAATTTCTGTAATAGCCACTACTTCTCCTTCTGCTACTGCAAATAATTCTAATTCAGGAGTAATTTCTTTTTTTGCTTTCTTTTTAAAAAATCCAAACATCTAATCATCCTTTCATTTTTTACCCATAGTATATCATATTTTCAAATAAAAACCTTATCCCTTTTATATTTTTTTAGATTTTTATAGAAATTTTATGTATAAAGCATTATACTTACATTCAGACACGAAAAAGGAGTGATATTTTGATTACAATGATAGAAATCATTAAAACAATAATTTTAGGAATTATTGAAGGGGTAACAGAATGGCTACCCATTAGTAGTACAGGACACTTAATTTTAGCAAATGAAATTTTACAATTAGATGTGAGTCCAAAGTTTCAAGATATGTTTAATGTAGTCATCCAACTTGGCGCAATATTTGCTGTTGTGATTTTATACTTTAACAAATTAAATCCATTTGAAGGTAAAAAAAATCGCAAAGAATTTTTAGCGACGATTGAATTATGGAAAAAAGTGATTATCGGTTGTATTCCTGCCATCGTTGGAGGATTATTATTAAATGACTTTATGGATGAATACTTTAATAAAGCAATCGTCATTGCAACAACTTTAATTGTTTACGGGATTGCATTTATTGTTATCGAGCGTCGTCATAAAACAGTGGAGCCTCGTATTCATTCATTTGAAGAACTTGATTATGTAACAGCCATTAAGATTGGTTTATTCCAAACTCTAGCGTTAATCCCAGGAACTTCTCGTTCAGGTTCTACCATTTTAGGGGGATTATTAGTTGGAACCAATCGTTTCGTAGCTACAGAATTTTCTTTCTTTATGAGTATTCCAATTATGTTTGGTGCTAGTGGACTCAAATTATTAAAATTTGGATTCCACTATACAAGCGCAGAATTGATTATTTTATTAGTCGGATCCGTAGTTTCTTTCTTCGTTTCACTAATTGTGATCAAGTTCTTATTGAGCTATTTAAAACGGAACGACTTCCAAGCATTTGGTTGGTATCGTATCATTCTAGGGATTATCGTATTAGCTAGTTCATTTTTCCTTAAATAACAGTCGAAAAGGTATTTTCTCTTTCCGCTCGTATTTAATAAAATTCCCTTCTACAATCATTCAAATTATCGTATTATAACAAAAACAGCCAGCAGAAGTATCTGTTGGCTGTTTTCTTATCCGTTATTGACAAGCGACCGCTTGGATTTCTACTAGTGCGTTCTTTGGTAATGCTGCTACTTGGAAAGCGGCACGTGCTGGGCAATTTTCTTTGAAATAAGTCGCATACACTTCATTCATTTGTTGGAAATGAGCAATATCACTTAAATAAATCGTCGTACTAACAACATTTTCTAAAGTCATTCCAGCTTGATCTAAAATCGCTTGAATATTTTTCAATGATTGATGTGTTTGGCTAACAATATCTTCCCCTACAAATTCTCCTGTTTCTGGTACGATTGGCAACTGACCTGAAACGTACAAGAAATTTCCTGAACATAATACTCCTTGCGAATAAGGTCCAATTGCTGCTGGTGCTTTATCTGTATGAATAATTTTTTTCATATTTCTCTCCTTTAAATAAATACATATTTTTTCATTCGTTCACAAGCTTCTTGAATTCTTGTAAATGGTAATGCTACATTTAACCGAATATGAGTTGGGCCATTGAAGATTCGTCCATCTTGCCAAGCCACACCCACATCTGATCCTCGTTTTTGTAATTCATCAATCGTAATACCATTTTTTTCTAAATATTCTTTACAATCGATAAAAATCACATAGGTTCCTTCTGAATTTGTCACAGATACTCCTTCAAACTGATTACGAATATAGTCACAAACATAGGTCATATTTTGATACAATACTTGTCTTAATTCTTCCAACCACTCATATCCTTCTGGTTGGTACGCTCCCATTAAAGCGTGCATCGATAACACATTCATCACATTATAATGAGATTTGCTTCCTTTTGCATTCACTCTATCTCTTAATAAATCACTATAAATAATATGATAGGCAGCTACTAAACCAGCTAAATTAAATGTCTTACTTGGTGCATAAAATGAAATCGTTCGGTTCTTGGCATCTTCAGAGACACTTTGTGTTGGAATATGTTTCACTCCCGGCATCACTAAATCCGACCAAATCTCATCAGAAATGACCGTTACATCATGTTTTTGATAAATCGCCATTACTTTTTCTAATTCTTCACGATTCCAAACACGACCAGTTGGATTATGTGGTGAACAGAAAACAGATACATGGATATGATGTTTACGAATTTTTGCTTCCATATCTTTATAATCAATACGGTAAACACCTTCTTCATCTTTCACTAATGGGCTTAGTACAATATTAAACCCATTATTTTTTAAAACTTCTGTAAACCCTCCATAAGTTGGACTATGAACTAAGATAGAGTCTCCTGGCGACGCAAAAGAAGTTAATGCTGAAACTACTCCTCCTAGCACACTATTATGATATCCAATATGTTTTGCAGTTAATCCTTCCACTTGATGGTGAAATTGGTGCCAACGAATAATGGCATTATCATATTCTTTTGGTTGCATGAAATAACCAAAAATCGGATGCTCTAATCGTTCTTTCATCGCTTGAATCACTGTTGGAACTGTTGCAAAATTCATATCTGCAATCCACATCGGAATCACATCGAATCCTTCTTTAGGTGGATTTGGTGCTTTTCCTGGAATTAAACCTAACCCATCAACAGCCATCGCATCTTTCCCATGACGGTTTATCTCTGTTGTAAAATCATATTTCATCTCATTCATTCCTTTCCTCTCCTCTCATATAGCAGTACTAGTATAGCAGAAAAGCTCCCATGAAAAAAGAAAAGCTACCATCTTCTATCAAACAAAAAAGACTTTTCCAGTAACAAGCTGTTCGTTGCTACTTTGAGAAAAGTCTCTGATGTATCATCTATTTCTTCATTGCTGAAATAATACGATATCCTCGTTGTGCGATAAAGTCTGCTACTTCATCAGGATTTTCAGAATCCACATGAAGTACTACTTGCACTTTTCCGTCACGGTGATATACAGAAATGGTATCTACATTGACATTATGATCACGTAAAACATTTGAGATATTTTCTAATGGACCAGGTTTGTCTTCATTAATTTCGATAAATAAACGAGAACCTGGAGTGTTATACCCTGAAATATCAATGAATGCATCCATAATATCTTTGTCTGTAATAATTCCTACTAAGTTTCCTCTTGATTCAAGAACTGGTAAAACGCCAATTCCTTGTTGTCTCATAATAGAAGCAGCTTCTTCTAAGACAGCTGTTGGTTTTACCGTAATGACTTGTTTCAACATAATATCTTTAGCAGTTGTTTTATTTAATAAGTAATTTAATTCATGCACACTTAAACTTGTTGCCATTGAAGGTGAGTTTTGAGCGACTAATTCAGCTGTTAATAATCCTACTAATTTGTCTCCTTCAACGACTGGAAGACGATGCACATCATGTTCTTTCATTAAATCTAATGCTTTCATAACAGTTGTTGTTGGTTCAACAGTTATTAAGTTTGTTGACATATAATCTTTTACTTCCATGATTATCCCCCTAAATATGCTTTTTGAACATCTTCACTTTCAAGTAATTCCTTACCTGTACCTGATAATACCACAGAGCCTGTTTCTAATACATACCCTCTTGACGCAATTGATAATGCCATTTTCGCATTTTGTTCAATTAGTAAAACAGTAGTTCCTTGTTTTTGAATCTCTTGAATGATATCGAAGATTTCTTTAATGAAAATTGGTGCTAATCCCATTGATGGTTCATCTAATAACAATAATTTTGGACAAGTCATTAAAGCACGTCCCATTGCTAACATTTGTTGTTCCCCACCAGATAAGGTTGCAGCATCTTGATTTTTACGTTCTTCTAAAATTGGGAATCTCTCAAAGATGGCTTTCATATCTTTTTGAATTCCCTCTTTATCATTTCTTAAAAATGCTCCTAAATCAAGGTTTTCTTTTACAGAAAGTCCTCTAAATACGTGACGCCCTTCTGGAACTTGTGCTAAACCTAAAGAAACAATTTTTTTCGCAGGTAATTTTGTAATATCTTGACCTAAATATTCAATCATTCCAGCACTTGGACGTACCAAACCTGATAAAGTTTTTAAAATGGTTGATTTTCCAGCACCATTAGCACCGATTAGAGAAACAATTTCTCCTTCATTAACAGTAAAGCTTACATCTTTAACGGCTTGAATCATGCCATAATGTACACTTAAATCTTTTACTTCTAACATGATTACTCTCCTCCTAAGTAAGCACGAATAACATCAGGATTTTTCTTAATTTCTTCTGGTGTTCCATGTGCTAATAATCTTCCATATTCTAATACATATAAATGTTGGCAAATTTCCATTACTAATGACATATCGTGTTCAATTAAAACGACTGTTAGTCCAAATTGTTCTTGGATTTGCGCAATTAATTTTGTTAAAGTTGCTGTTTCTTGTGGGTTCATTCCTGCAGCAGGTTCATCTAAGAATAAAATTTTTGGTTTTGTTGCTAAGGCACGAACGATTTCTAATTCACGTTGTTGTCCATAAGCTAAGTTTTTGGCTTTTTCTTGTGCAAATGATTCTAAGTTGAAGATTTTTAATAATTCTAAGGCTTCTTCTTTCATCATTTTTTCTGTTTCATAATAAGCTTTTGTTCTGAATAAACTTGAGAATAATGAATTCCCTTTATGCGCATGCATCGCAACCATTACATTTTCTAATACCGTTAAATCTTTAAATAAACGAATATTTTGAAAAGTACGTGCTAGTCCTAATTCTGTAATTTTATTAGGTGCAATTCCGTTTAATAATGTTTTACCATTTTCAGTTTCTAATTCAATTGTCCCTTCTGTTGGAACGTATACCCCTGTTAAAAGGTTGAAGAATGTTGTTTTACCAGCACCATTTGGTCCAATTAATCCAATTAATTCTCCTTTTTCAGCTTTAAGAGAAACATTTGAAACAGCTGATAATCCACCAAAATTTTTTGTTAAACCTTTTACTTCTAATAAACTCATTCTGTTTCTCCTTTCTCTTTTTTCTTCAATTTATTACTTAAGAATGTACCAAAACGGAATTCCCAAGTTCCTAATAATCCACCTGGACGGAAGATCATAATTAAAATTAACGCTACTGCATAAATAATCATACGCAATTGCCCAAATGGTTGTAAGAATGTATTAATAATCCCAAGTAAAATCGCTGCAACAAATGAACCAGTAAAACTACCGATTCCTCCAAATACAACAATAATTAATACATCAATTGATTTCATAAATGTAAAGTCACTTGGTGTTACAGTTCCTAAATACGTTGCTGTTAATGTTCCACCAATACTTGCTGTAGCTGCTCCAATAATGAAGGCTAGCATTTTATAACGAGTAACATTTACCCCCATCGATTCTGCTGCAATTTCATCTTGTAATACAGCATAAGTCGCACGACCTGCACTACTATTGGCATAATTTAATACTAAAATCGTTGTTAAAACTAATGCAATATAAACAATTGTCCATGTTGTTGTTAATGGAACCCCACTAATCCCTGCAGCACCATTTGTAATTTTCATATTATTTAATGCTACACGAATCATTTCAGCAACTCCTAAAGTTGCAATAGCTAAGTAGTCCCCTTTTAAACGAAGCGTTGGCAACCCAACTAAATAAGCAATCACGATTGAAATGACTACGCCTGCTGCCATCCCAGCAAATAAGCCAGCTAAACCACTAACCGCTTTCCCGATAATGGCAGCACTATACGCACCAATCGCAATAAATCCAGCATGACCTAATGAGAATTGACCTGCAACTCCCAAGATTAAATTTAACCCAATTGCAAAAATGATATTAATCATAATACTAATAAAGGTACTTTCATAATAGAAATTAATCACTTCTACTCGAACTAACACTTGAAATAATAAATAGATGACTACTGCAGAAGCTAACCAAATAAGATTTTTCTGATGAAATCGTTGCATGTTTCTCACCTACACTTTCTCTTTAACATTTTTACCAAACAATCCTGCTGGTAATACTAATAAAATAACAAATAATAGGAAGTAAACTACTCCATCTTTATATGGAGAGAATCCTAAATAACTAACGAATGTTTCTAATAAACCAATGATATAGCCACCAATCATGGCACCTGGAATACTACCAATTCCACCTAATACCGCAGCTACGAAAGCTTTCAGCCCAGGTACAATCCCCATTGTTGCAGAGAATGTATTATAGTATAAAGCAACTAATACCCCTGCAATCCCTGCAAGACTTGAACCTAATGCGAATGTAAATGAAATCACTTGATCTACATCAATCCCCATTAATTGAGCTGCATCTTCATCTACCGCAACCGCACGCATGGCTTTCCCCATTTTTGTGTAATGAACGATAAATTGTAATAACGCCATCAAAATTACTGTTGTGGCAAAAATTAAGACTTGCTTTCCATTAATGGTAATATTTCCAAATAAAGTATAGTTTGTTGTTCCAAAATCAGATGGGAATGGACGAATTTCTGCTCCGAAAAGATAACTCATCACATTTTCAAGTAAAAATGAAACCCCGATTGCTGTAATTAAAGCAGCAACACGAGTTGAACGTCTTAAAGGTTTGTACGCTACTCGCTCAATCACTACTCCTAAAACAGCACAGCTAACCATTGCTAATAGAAGAGATAAGAAAATATTTAACCCCAATCCATTCATTGCATAAAAACCAACAAACGCACCCATCATATAAATATCCCCATGAGCGAAGTTGATTAATTTAATTGTTCCATAAACCATTGTATAGCCAAGCGCAATTAAGGCATAAATACTTCCTAACGCAATCCCATTGACTAATTGTTGTATCAATAGCTCCATTTTAAGCTCCTTTCTCTAAAAAAACGATTTTCTTGTATGTGTCTATCATGTGAAAAAAGAGGCGGTTTTCCCCAAGTGCCTCTCTTTTCTAAAATGTTATTGATTATTGTGCTGCATATTCTTTGGCACTTACTTCTTCACCATTTTGGAATTCGATAACAACTGCTGATTTAACAGGAGTGTGATCTTTACCCATTGTGAATGTACCAGTTACACCATCGAAATCTTTTGTTTCTGCAAGAGCTTTTGTGATTTCTTGAGCATCAGTTGAACCTGCAGTTTCAATTGCTTTCATTAATAATTGAGCTGCATCATATCCTAAAGCTGAGAATGAATCCGGTGTTATACCAAATTTTTCTTTATACGCTTTGATGAATGCTTGAACATCTGCATCTGTACTCTTAGAAGAGAAGTGAGCTGTATAGAAGACATTTGTTAAGTTCGCTTTATTACCAGCTAATTCTGCTAATTTTTCACTTGATAATCCATCTCCACCAACGATTGGTTGAGTGATTCCTAATTCACGAGCTTGTTTGATGATTAAACCAACTTCTTCATAGTATCCTGGGATGTATAATACATCAAATGATTTTGATTTTAGTGAAGTTAATACTGCTTGGAAGTCTGTATCTTTTGATTGATAAGTTTCTTTCGCAACAATTTGTCCACCGATTTTAACATCTATATATGTTTTTTCGAATGCTTCTGCTAAACCTTTTGAGTAATCACTTGCTGAGTCTTGTAATACTGCAACTTTAGCATTTGGGAATTTTTGGCTTACAAACCCTGCACCTACAACCCCTTGATAATTATCAGAGAAACATACACGGAAGATGTAGTCATATACTGATTCTGGTTTTTTCGCATCTTTTAATGTAATTCCGTCTCCTGTTGTTGCTGGGAATACTGCTGGAATTTTTGCTAGTTCCATAATTGGAATTGAAACTTGAGCATCTCCTGTTGGTGCTGGTCCTACAACACCTACTACTTTTTCAGAAACTAATTTTTTAGCAACAGAAGCTACTTCTGTTTTTTCTGATTTGTTATCATAAGAAATATATTTTAATTCTTTATCTAATAATTTTCCTTTTTGTTCAACGGCTAATTTAACAGCATTATCCATTGCGATACCATAAGCGGCTACGTTACCTGTTAACTCAAAGTTACCACCGATTTTTACAGTGTTATCATTTGATGCGCCGCCTGCGCTACATCCTGCTAAAATAGCTGCTGATACCAATCCTAATCCAATTTTTTTAAAATTCATCACAATCCCTCATTTCGTGTTCTTTTTTTAAGTGATGAGAAGATTATATAATATTCCGACAATTCGTTCAATTGTTTTTTTAATTTTTTTTGATATTTTTTAAACTTTTTTTAATTGTTTTTTAATCCATAACAACTTAGCGCTTACATTTTTGGAGATGGATGATTTTGATGAAAGATAGATTTCCTTAAAGTAGTATTGCTATGAGATTGTCCCTTTACTACTGTATTAGGAAGCCCACTTCTTTTACGTAAAAAGTAGGAATAGACTTCCCGTAGTAGCGAAAGTAAAAGAAGCCACCATTCATGTGGCTTCTTTTATTGGGGAAATTCGAGACCTTAGGCTCGAATTTTAGGCATGAGACACCTTCAGTGGCTGCTGCCGACCCTTACTACTTAAGAAAAGTCCATTTCTACGCCTCCTCCTACGATAAATCATAACCTCACATCATTTAAAAAGGACTTTTCGCTGTAGTAAGAGTAATGGTAGCCACGCTGGCTACCATTACTAGGGGAAATTCGAGACCCTAGGCTCGAATTTTAGGCATGAGACACCTTCGGTGGCTGCTGCCGACCCTTACTACTTAAGAAAAGTCCATTTCTATAAAAATCACCTTCAAATAATCACTCAACGGAGTATGCATCGCCACCGGAAAATCCATTGGCAATTTCTTCTGATACGCTATACGATACCTTCTCCCAGAAGAACGAAGCCCCTTATGAATCATCTCTAAAAATTGCTTCTCAGAAACATTTGCCGCATTTGTCGACAAAATTAAATTCCCATTTTTCGCCGTTAACGGAACTAATTGCTCCACTAACCCAGCATAATCCTTCGCAACCGAAAAAGTTCTCTTCTTCGTACGAGCAAAACTAGGAGGATCTAACACAATCGTATCAAACATTAAAGCTTTCTTTGTAGCATATTTAATATAATCAAACACATCCATCACATAAATCTTTTGTTCTGATGCATCAACCCCATTCACTTCAAATTGCTCTCTGGTCTTCTCTAAACTACGATTGGCAACATCCACACTCGTCGTTTGAATCGCACCACCCATTGCCGCAGCTACAGAAAACGCACCTGTATAACTAAATAAATTCAAAATAGTTTTCCCAGCACTATAATCATCTCTTAATAACGTACGAACTTCACGTTGGTCTAAAAATATTCCCGTCATCAATCCTTCATCAAGATACGTTGCATAACGAACTCCTTCTTCTTGAACAATCAACGGTTCACTCGCCTTAACTCCTTTTACAAATTGACTTTCCGGTAATTTTTCTTTTGAAACATAACGTATCTTTTCATAAATTCCTTGAATACTTGGAATTGCTTCTTGCAATTGGTCTACTATCAACTCTTTCCATTGATAAATCCCAGCACTATACCATGAAACAATAACAAATCCATCGTACCAATCTATCGTAATCCCACCAAGTCCGTCTCCTTCTCCATTAAATAAACGGAAAGCTGTCGTATTTTCGTCCATCATTAAAGAAGAACGTTTTTGTGCTGCTTTTTGGAAGATACCTTTTACAAATTGAGGAGTTAGTTTCTCGCCATCTTTTTTAGAATAGACCCAACCAATTCCTTTATGTTGGAATCCTACATATGCCATTGCTAAAAATTCTTTTTTTTCATCACAAACACGAACACATTCCCCTTCTTTTGCTTCAAGTGGTCGTGCTAAATCTTCTTGGCTTAATAAAGGCGAGCCTTTTTTGATTAATTTTGCTGTTTTTGTTTTTAAAATAATTTCTTTCATCTATTGATCATCCTTTTTAATTTCATCACTCTACTATCTTAAAACAGTTTGCATTGGATTACAAATTCATAGAGTTTATCAAGTTCATAAAAAAAGATTTCACCTGTGTAGCAAAACCATCATTCATCTGTTTTTGTGGTAATTCTTGCTTGTTCTATTCTGTTTCTTCTTTTCCAGGGAATGTTAGTGTAAAGGTAGTCCCTTTTCCAACTTCACTTTCTGTTTGAATCGTTCCATGATGACTCTTCATTAATGAATGAACAATCGCTAGTCCAATTCCAGATTCGCCATATTTTGTGTTTTTTCTTGAAACATCCACCTTATAAAATCTTTCCCAGATGGCTTCCACTTCTTTTTCATGAATTCCAATTCCATCATCAATAATTTGCACAATAGCTTTCGTTTCTTCATTCCAACCTTTAATCAAAATATGACCCTTATCCGTAAATTGGTTCGCATTTTTTGTCATATTCACTAAAATTTGAATAAAACGATCATAGTCCGCGTATACTGTAAAGTCTTCTGGACATTCACAACGTAATTCATTTCCTTTATTCACAGCTAATTCTTGTAATTGATCAACAACATTTTGTAATGCATTCGCACCTGAGAAATTTTGTTTTACTAACACAATTTGATCTGAACGAATTTTTTCGTAGTCCAGATTTTCATTCACTAATCGGATAAGACGTTGTGTTTCATTCGTAATTAATTCCAAGCTTCTCTCACGGCGAGATTCAGGAATCATATGGTGAATTAATCCTTCCAGCAATCCATTCATCGTTGTAAGTGGCGTTCTCATCTCGTGAGCTACGTCCATCATCAATTGACGTCTTAAATTTTCCTGTCGTGCGATTTCTTGTTCAGATTTTTGTAAGGATTCTGCCATTTTATTAAAATCCATTACTAAATCGTCGAATTCATCTCGTTTTTGAGTTGGCAGTGAAATGTCATAATTTCCTTCTGCAATTTCATGTGTCGCTTTTCTCAAGCGATTAATCCGTCTTGTTTGATAATTGGCAAATAAAACACTCAAAATAACTCCTACTACTGCTGCTGATGAAAATCCTACTAAAATTGAATTTCTTAACTCCGCCATTTCCGTTTCAATATGACTCAATGGGCTAGAAATTGCTAGAAATCCATTATAAGTTTGATTTTTAAAAATTGGATAATAAATCGTCACTAAATCGGCGGCTTCTCCTACAAAGTTATGCTTAGCTTGCTTCATATTAATCGCAGATCCATCTTGAAGATGTTGTAATTCATCATCTGTTAATGTACTTTTGACATTTAATGCTGTTGCTGGATACGTCATTTTATTATTTTTATCAAAAATCGCAACTCCTAAATGTTCATCTTTTAATAGAGATAAACTACTGTTAATTTCATCTGCTGTTAAATCATGCACCAAAATCGCTTTAGCATATCCGAATAATTGTTGCGAACGTTGTAGAAAAATTTTATTTGTCATGACATTATAAAATAATAATCCACAAACGATAACGGATACTAATACAACCGATAAAAATCCTACTAATTGTTGGTAAAAATATTTCATCTTCTAAATCCCACTATCATCAAATTTATATCCTACACCCCATACCGTTTGAATAATATGAGGACCTACTGTTTCAATTTTTTGACGTAATTTTTTAATATGTGCATCAATCGTACGTTCATCTCCAAAAAATGGATCTTCCCAAATCTTTGTTAATAAGTGTTCTCTTGAGAATACTTGACGAGGATGTTGTGCCATTAAGACTAATAAATCAAATTCTTTTGGAGTTAAGCCATCAATTTTTATTCCATCAATAAAGGCTTCATGAGTTCTTGTATTAATCGATACATGTTTTGTTTCAATATCAAATTGACCTGAATTTGTTGGCGCTTCACTAGAAATTCCTCGTCCAATACGGCGATGTAGGGCTTTAATACGTGCCATCATTGTTAATGGACTAAATGGTTTTGCTACATAATCGTCTGCTCCAATTTCTAATCCAATAACTTGATCACTTTCTGAATCTCTTGCTGTTAACATGACAATTGGAACTTGCTCATTTATTTGACGAATTTGACGACAAATTTGCATGCCATCCATCGAAGGTAAATTCAAATCCAAAATCACTAGTTCCCATTTTTCTTGATGATTTACAAAGGCATCATAGCCTTCTTTTCCATCATGATAAAACTCTGCTGTCCAACCTTCTTTTTCAAAAAACATTTCCATCATTTCACAAACTGCTTCTGTATCTTCAATCATTAAAATATGCATCTTACTTCCTCCTTATGGATAATCTCATTATTAGTATACCGCAAGTTTATGAATCCGTTAACTAAAAAGTATGAAGATTTTGTGAAGATGAAAAAAAGACGACCGAAGTCGCCTCAGAATTTTTATCTTATTTCAGCTTTAGATAGTGATTTGCGGACGTTTTTTGAAAATTTTCCAACAAATGACACCAACAATCATGACGAACACGGCTCCCACAAGCATCATCGCTCTATTATGTTCGACTGAAATAACCCCACTTGGCTCTGGAGCTGAAATTCCACTTGTCCGTTCTGTATATTTTTCATTTAAGTAAGTAGCTAACACCTTTTGCGCTGTTTCATATGAATAAAGCGTATCAAATTTTAATGTTCCTGCTTTACTCTTCATCTGAGTTTCTTCAAATGGCAGTGAGTGAATTAACATGCGATATTCATTATCTGCTAGCTTCACTAAAACAATTGGATCCATCATTACTTTTGTTGGATGGACATAATAAATAGCTTTCGGGGTGATTGATTGCTCTTTTAACACCTTTTCTATTGTTTGAGCAAATGGTTCTACTCCTTCTTCATATTCCCCAACAGAAGTAATATCCCATTTCCCAATTTGTTTTTCTTGTTCCGCAACACTCTCTGCACTCGTCAATCCATTTGCCACTGCTTTTTTCGCTTCTTCTCTATCAAAATCCTTTACAATATCATATCGAATTTCTACTTTTGGTTGACGATGAGAAGTTGGTACAACCCAATAATATTCTGCCTTTTTCAATTCTTCTTTTAAAGTTGCATCATCCATCTTAGGAACAGTTTCCAAAAATGATGCCTGTTCATACACTTTCACCGCTTTATCCCATTGAATATCCGAAGATAAAAATAATTGATTCAACCTCTCCTCAGATTTAGTTGCTAAACTCTCAAATTCACTTTGACCGATATCCGAAGCCATATTTTCACTTTCCATTGCCAACACACTCGAACTTCCTAAAGTTAATACCAACATTCCTAGTAATAAAGTGATTATCTTTTTCATGTTGTTTCCCCTATTCTTCATAATCAATCATTGCCTCTTACTAGTTTATCTCGTGTCTATAGTTGTCATTTAGCGCATGATAAATTCGTTATTAAAACATTCTTCCTAGGGCAACAATCCACACTTACGTTTTCATCTATCTCCCTCCTATTATACAACTTCTATCTTTCAACATCATTGTACTGCAACACAAATTTTATGTAAACGATTTTTCTTACATTAAAAAAGAGCCAAGTTCACACCATTAGCTCTTTCTCATCTAAAAACTATTCATCTTTTTCTTGTAATTTGAATCGTAAAACATTCAATTGATCCATCTGTTCATCATTCCATGGTGAACGACGTCTGGAGATTTCTTGATATTGTCTAGATAATTGGTCTTGCTTCTTCTTACTTCTTTGAATTTCTTTAAAAAATTCTCTTGCAGATTTTCTTAAAGCTCCTTTTTGAAAAATGACCCATTGCTCTGCTAAATCACTCGTTGCTACAGACACTTGAATGACTTGCGTATTCATTTCACTCACTGTTCTCTCAATGTATTCGTCTGCCGTTTCATCTTCTGCTGTAAAAATAACTTTCACTTGAGAAGATTCAAATGACTGAGTAATTCCTGGAACAAATTGTGCATCAAAAACAATCCATACTTCAACGTGTTCAAATTTTCTAAAATTAGCGCAATGATGGATGAGTAAATCACGAGCACTTTCTAAATCCCCTTGTTTTTTCAAACTCACTAATTCAGGCCACGCTCCAATCATATTATACCCATCAATGATATATAATTGTTTCTTCATAACTCACCTATTAGTAACGAGAGCGGAAAACTTCATACATCATTAAAGCACTTGCGACACTCGCATTTAAACTTTGAACATGTCCGGTCATCGGAATGGTAATCATCTCATCTACGGCATCTTTAACAATGCGAGATACACCTTTTCCCTCATTGCCCATCACAATCGCAATTGGACCTTTTGTATTCCATTGACGATAGTCCGTTCCTTTCATATCTGTTCCGAACACCCAAACTCCACGTTCTTTTAACTGTTCAATCGTTTGAGTTACATTCGTTACACGAACAACAGGAACATGCTCGACAGCCCCTGTAGAAGCTTTCGCTACAGTAGATGTTAAAGAAACACTTCTTCTCTTTGGAATAATAATACCGTGAACTCCCGTAGCATCTGCAGTACGTAAAATACTTCCTAAATTATACGGATCTTCAATTCCATCTAAAATGAATATAAATGGATCTTCATTTTTTTCCTGAGCTTTTTCAAAGACATCTTCTAATGTCGCATATTCATAAGCTGCAATTGAAGCAACCACTCCTTGATGGACAACTTCACCCACAAGATCTTGTAATTTAGCTTTTGGAACATTTTGAATTTGAATACGATGTTCCTTTGCTAAATCAATAATCGGTGTAATTTCCTTTCCTGATAAAGCTTCTTGAACCCATAATTTATTCACACGTTCTGGTTGTTGTAATGCTTCTCTGACCGCATGACGTCCATATACAAAATCTGTGGACTCTTGCTCCTTTGAAGAACTTCCCGGTGTATATTTTGGACGAGGTGCTTTTCCCTCTTTTTTGAAGCCCTTTGGTTGACTCCCTCTTCTTCTATTCGAGTTTCTTTCTTGTCTAGCCATGTTTTTCCTCCACTTGTTGAATACACCATGCGATGACTTCCTCTAATCGATCTTTTTGTCCACTTAAATATAAATAGCCAATCATCGCTTCAAATCCTGTAGACATACGATAAGTAATGACATCTGCATTTTTCGCTTTTGTATGACTTTTAGCATTTCTTCCACGTTTGAAGTATTCTAATTCTTCTTCTGTTAAAAATGACTCGCTATCCAACATTTGTTGAATTAAATTTGCTTGAGCCTTGGCAGAAACATAACGAGTAGCTTCACGATGTAAGACATTTGGTTTCGTCTTCCCTGTTCTTAACACATGTTGACGAATATATAATTCATAAATGCCATCACCCATATAAGCTAATGTTAAGCCATTTAATAAATGCCAATCTTTAATGATTTCCATTATACTCTTCTCCATCTTGTTCCTTGAGCAGTATCTTCTAACACAATTCCTTGAGCTTTCAATAATTCTCTAATTTCGTCGCTTCGTGCAAAATTTTTCGCTTTTCTTGCTTCTAAGCGTTCATCGATTAATGTTTGAATGTCATCATCTACTAATTCTTCTTGAACTTCTTTCATTCCAAAAATTGCAAATAATTGTTCAGCTTTTTCTAATAATTTTTCTAAAATCACTCGAGAAACTGCTTCACGCTCTAAATAAACATTCCATTCTTTTACGAATTGATATAACACTGTCATCCCGTTAGCTGCATTAAAATCATCATCCATTTCGTCTTGGAATTTGCCTTCTAATGCTTCAAATCCAGCCCACATATCTTGGTCATCTTCTAATGACTCTACTGCTTGTTCTAAACGGTAACGTGTATTGCTAAAGGTTGTTTGAATTTTTGACACATTGGCTGTTGCTTCTTGTAGGGAAGACTCACTAAATTTCAATGGTCTACGATAGTGAGCACTTGCTAGGAAGAAACGTAAAATTTGAGGATCAATTTCTTTAATAATATCGTGAACTAATACGAAATTACCAAGAGATTTACTCATTTTCTCGCCATCTTCCCCCATAGTTACAAAGGCATTATGCATCCAATAACGAGCAAACGGATGACCTGTTTTTGATTCACTTTGCGCAATTTCATTTTCATGGTGTGGGAATGCTAAGTCTTGTCCACCACCGTGAATATCAATAGTATCTCCTAAATGTTTCGTAGCCATTACGGAACATTCAATATGCCAACCTGGACGACCTTTGCCCCAAGGAGAATCCCAACTAATTTCACCTGGTTTTGCACTTTTCCATAATGCAAAATCTAATGGATTTCTCTTTTTAGCATCATCTGCACTTTCCGTTCTTTGGCTAGCTCCTACTTGTAAATCTTGAATACTTTGATCACTTAATTTTCCATAATCTTTGAATTTTTCAGTGATAAAATACACATCTCCACCAGATTCATAAGCGGCTTCTTTTTCCACTAAATCTTCTACAAAAGCAATAATATCCTCCATTGTATTCATAACTGTTGGATTTAAAGTTGCTTTTTTTACATTTAAAGCGGCTGTATCTTCATAAAAAGCTTCAATATATTTTTTAGAAACTTCTTCAGGTGTCATTCCTGTTTCATTCGCTGCTTTAATAATTTTATCATCCACATCTGTAAAATTAGAAACATAGTTCACATCGTAGCCACGATATTCGAAATAACGACGAATCGTATCAAACGCAACCGTACTTCTTGCATTTCCAATATGAATATAATTGTAGACGGTTGGACCGCAAACATACATTTTTACTTTCCCTGGTTCTAGCGGTTTAAATTCTTCTTTTTGGCGTGTTAAAGTGTTATATACTTGAATCATAATTTCCTCCATATAATTCTGTGATTTTTTGTTCTTATTTTGAATGAATTCTTACAACTTTAGCAGGTAATCCTACTGCTGTTGTATGAGCTGGAATATCTGATAATACTACTGCTGCTGCACCAATTTTGGCGCCTTCTCCAATCGTAACTGGTCCAATCACTTGAACATGAGCAGATAATAATACTCCATCTTCAATAGTTGGATGACGTTTTCCCGTTTGCTTTCCTGTTCCACCTAATGTAACTCCGTGGAACATTTTTACATCATCTCCAATAATCGCAGTTTCACCAATAACGATTCCCATTCCATGGTCAATAAAAAATCGACGACCAATTTGTGCTGCCGGATGAATTTCAATTCCAGTAAAAAATCGACTAAATGTACTCAGCATACGAGCAAGAAGTCTACATCGGCAAGTAGTATGTAACCAATGTGCTAGTCGATGCATCACAGTCGCATGATAGCCTGGATACGTTAAAATAATTTCTAAACTACTTCGTGCCGCTGGATCGTTCTTTTTATAGGTTTCCATATCCTCTTGAAAACGTCCCATCTTCTCACTCTCCTTTACTCGTACTATTTTTTTATTATAGCATATTTTCTACTGTTTTTTTGCTTTCTCAAATTAAGAAACAAAAAAAAGACTTTTCATTGAAGAAAAGCCTCTTTTTACTTTCTCATAGACTAACGGTTATACAAATTTACTGATTAAAATAGATTTTTTTATGTAGCGTACATGAGATTTGCTTTTTCGAAGCTGCTGGCGTCCTTCGCTACATCACAGAAATCATCCTTGTATACGCCTCTCATAAAAAAGTAGAAAACAAAAATTATTTTTTGTTTTCATACGGTAGCACTAGGTTCAAAATAACCCCTGCTAATGCACATAATGCTGTGCCTGATAATGTCACAGGACCTAATTCTAAAATCGCTCCACCTAACCCTAGTACTAACATCGAACTAGCAATAATCAAATTACGCACTTCTCTAAAATTTACTTGCTTTTCAATTAACACTTTCAAACCATTACTTGCAATAACTCCATATAGTAAGATAGCCATACCACCAAGTACTGCATTTGGAATGGTAGAAATTAATGCCGTAAATTTCCCAAGGAAACTTAACCCAATCGCAAATAATGCTGCATTACGAATAACTGAAACACTAGCAATTCTTGTCATCCCTACAACACCAGTATTCTCACCATAAGTTGTATTCGCAGGACCACCCATAAAGGCTGAAACTGCAGTCGCAACACCATCTCCAATTAATGTACGATGTAAGCCCGGTGTTTTCAAAAATTGTCTTCCACAAATTTGACTTAAAACCGTATGGTCTCCAATATGTTCTGCAATGGTTACAACGGCTACTGGTAAGATTGCCCAAGTTTCAGGTCCAAAATACCAATGATATTCTTTGAAAAATCCATTTGTTGAAAATGGTAAATATAATTGCGGAATCGCAATCCAATCTGCTTCTAATACTGGAGTGAAATCAACTAATCCAAACAATACCGATACAATATATCCTCCGATAATCCCGAACAAGAATGGAATAATTTTTAAAAATCCTTTAGCTTTTGTATTAATAAATGCTGTAATCAAGAAAGTCACAATCGCTACTGTTATTTGTTGAATTGTACCATCTTTAATGAAGCCTGCATTTGTCACTGCAGAATTTGCTAATCCTAAACCAATTACCATAATCATCGGTCCAATCACAATCGGTGGTAATAAACGATCAATCCATTTTGTTCCAATTAATTTAACAACTAACGCTACTACTACATAAACAAGACCGATAAGAACAACCCCTGACTGTGCGGCTGAAATATCTCCATTCATTTGTTTCATCGCAAATGCCATCGCTGAAATAAATGCAAATGAAGAACCTAAGTACACTGGTACTTTAAATTGAGTTGCTGCCATGTAAATCAGAGTTCCTAAACCTGAAGCAAATAATGCTACAGAAACAGGCATTCCTAAAATTAATGGAACTAAAATCGTTGCCCCAAACATTGCAAACACATGTTGCAAGCTTAGTAATAAACCTTTGGCAAAGGGTGGATTTTGATCCACATCTAGTAATAAGTTGACTCTTGAAGTTTGTAACTCCATCATTCCCTCTTTTCCGGGCCTTTTTGTGCATACAAAAAAGCAACCCTATCAAATTTTGTTTGCAAAAGGGCTGCTTTCATACAGAAGAATTCTCTCTATGCATAAAAAATTCTCCTAGAAATATAAACTTGAACTATGATCGCCTTTTTCACCTCACGGGATGAATTTAAAAGCCCTCGCTATGTGAAATTATACTAGACTTTTCATGAAATAACAAGTGAATTTTTTCGTTTATTTGAAAATTTGTCTAAGAAACACAAACATTTGTGACACGAACCAGTGTCAATACAACTTGTGGGACAATTGGCTTAGCCACAAAACAGTTTAACGCCTGGATTTGTCAAGGGCTTTAGAGCGAAGCGTCCCTTGACAAAGGAAGAAGGCGTTGAACTATAATACATTAAGCCGATTGTAACAAGTGCTGCTGTACTATTTGATTGGGAGATTTAAATTTTAATACACATCTAGCTACATTATTACCTCTACTAATATATCTTGTATGTGCTTTAACTAAACTATCTAAACTCTTAAATACTCGATTATAAAATCTTCTTCCATCTTCTCTATGACTACGTTCTACTTTTCCGTTTTGCCATCGTGAGTATGGTCTAGTTTTTATATGTTTGATGCCTTTTTCTTCTAATTTTTGTTCGAAAATCGTTTTTTTAGTTGTCACTTCTGGATCATTTGTAAATTCACGTCCATTATCTGTTTGAACGGTTTTAATGGTAAATCCAAATTTTTCTTCTAAATAATCTAAAAATGCCGCTGTATGTGTAACGCTTTTCTCATCTACAATTTTACATACTCGTTTTCTACTAAATTCATCTATAGCTGTTATTTGATAATATTTAATCCCCTTACTGTCCCATCCTATACAGTGTTGAGGAACATATTTAATGTCTATTTGTACTTTTTCTCCTGGATAAGTTGTTGGTATTGGTGTCCATTTACTCTTAGGATACGTTCTTTTTTCTTTCTTCTCAGTTAATTGAAGTTTTTTAATCATTTTTTTCATAGCTCCATATGAACGTGTGTACCCTCTTCTTTGACATTGTACATAAACCTCTGCTAATCCATCTCTGTTATAACGTTTGTACATTTTACGTATCAGTTCTAATTCTTCTGTTTTATGTTCATTCGGATGATGTAAAGGTCTTCGACTCTTTGGAAGCAATGATTGTGCAGTCCCATCATATCGACTTCTCCATCGAGCAATTTGTTGTCTAGTTGTATGGTATTTTCTTGCTGCTTTAGCGTTATTATCATGTTTTATGGCATATTCTACTGCACGCTGTCTTAATTTGATTTCTTCTGTTATAATAGATTTCATAAGAGAACCTCTTTCCTGATTTTTTCCCAACTTCAGTATAACATTGGTTCTCTTTTTTTGTACTCTTTTTGTCACAAATGTATTATACCCTAACAATTTTTTCGTTTATTTGAAAATTTGTTTTTCTAATTCAAAAATTTTTTGTTGTCCATAAATGCTATTATTTCCATTCACGACAAATGCGACAATACAAACAATCGCTGCATATGGCATCATACTATATCCGAATACTTCACCAATTATAAAAATAGGAGCTAACCACGTGTTTGTTGCACTTCCAAATACAGCTCCGTAACCCAATGCCGCTGCTACTACTGGAGAAATTTCTAACCAAGAACTCATCACGATTCCTAATGAAGATCCAATTGAAAAGAGCGGTGTTACTTCCCCACCTAGAAATCCTGCACTAAGCGAGAATACGGTTAACCCTAATTTTAAAATCCAATCTTGTACATCAATTGTCTCACTATAAAAACTAGCATGAATTAAATTTGTCCCTAATCCTGCATAACGACCACTGCCAAAAGCTGCAATTAAAATACTAACAACCATTCCTAATAAAAATATTCTTAGAGTAGGACTTGGAATTTTAGTACTCCAATATTTTTTCAAATACGCTAAACTCACACTAAACAGTCTTCCTGTTAAGCCAAAAGCAATTCCTAACACTACCATCTTAACTAAAGTCTCATCGAACTGAATTTCTACAGGAATACCAACCATAAATTTCTCTAGCCCTAAACTTTGGGCGACATTCATTGAAATAAAACTAGACAATAATGCATAAAATAAGGCGTCAATTTGTAATTGACCTACAATCATTACTTCAATCGCAAAAAAAGTCGCTGCAAGAGGAGTCCCAAATAATCCAGCAAAACCACTTGCCATCCCAATCATTAATAAAATTTGACGATTTCTCTTAGAAGAAAACCATTGTTGAAACTGATTTGCAACCGTTGCTCCTAATTGAACCGCAACTCCTTCACGACCTACACTTGCTCCAAATAAATGAGCTAGCCATGTTCCAATCATCATAAAAGGAATTAACCATTTTGAGATGCGATTGTCCTCTCCTTGCCCGATTCGAAAGACAATATTCATCCCTTCAACAGCATTTTTCCCGTATTTTAAATAAACTTTATGAAATAAAAATCCTACTACTGCTAAAAACGGAATGAAATACCAAAAATATTCTACCCTTAGTTCGGACACTTTTAATAATACTTGTCCAAAAAAGGATGTTAAAACTCCAGTAATCACTCCGACAATGACACTTACTATTCCTAGTAAAATTTTTTCCTTTAGTTTACATGAATTCACCAAATAACCTCCTCTAATAAAAAAGACTGGAGAAATATCTCCAATCTCCGATTTATGCTTCAAATTTTCAATCTAAAATTGTGAACTTTTCAATAAATAATGGACTTACTGAACGGTTTTCATGAATACGTTTAATTGCTTCAGCCATTAATTGATCCACACTAACTTGTACAATTTTTCCACCTGTTTTTTCTTCAGGAACTTGAATGGAGTCCGTTACAACTACTTCTTTAATAACAGAAGCATTTAAACGATCTAATGCTGGACCTGATAATACAGGGTGTGTACAACAAGCATACACTTCAATTGCTCCTGCATCTTGTAAAGCTTGAGCTGCTAATGTAATAGTTCCAGCTGTATCAATCATATCGTCGATTAATACCGCCACTTTCCCTTTAACATCTCCAATAATATTCATCACTTCTGCAACATTTGCTTTTGGACGACGTTTATCAATAATCGCAATTGGAGCATGTAAGAATTCTGCTAATTTACGTGCACGAGTTACCCCGCCATGATCTGGTGATACAACTACGATATCTTTATCTTTGAAATTATTTTCTAAGAAATAATTGGCTAATAATGGAGCTCCTAATAAGTGATCCACTGGAATATCAAAGAATCCTTGAATTTGAGCAGCATGTAAGTCTAATGTTAACACACGGTCTGCACCTGCTTGTGTAATCATATTTGCCACTAATTTTGCCGTAATTGGTTCACGTGATTGAGCTTTACGATCTTGACGTGCATAGCCATAGTACGGTAATACAACGTTAATAGTTTTCGCACTTGCACGACGTAATGCATCGATCATAATTAATAACTCCATTAAGTTATCATTTACTGGATACGATGTTGATTGAACAATATAAACATGGTCTCCACGAATACTCTCATCAATGTTAATTTTAATCTCTCCATCACTAAATTGAGTAACGGATACTTTCCCTAATTCTACCCCGACTTGTTCTGCAATTTTTTGAGCTAATGGACGATTTGAGCTTAATGCAAAAATCTTTAAATTTGGATCGGAATAATGTTCCACAATGATAACCCCCGAAGAATTTTTTTATTTTTTTCACTACTATAATAATAAACGTTTTTCGTTCGTTTTTAAAGAACTAAATGTATTTTTTATGATTTTTTTGCGCTGAAGGTAATTTCTCGGCATAGTTTTCTTTATTCTCTTGACGAGAACGAGCAATTGCTAACGCTCCATTTGGAATGTCTCTTGTAATTGTAGAACCAGCTGCAATAAAGACATCATCTCCAACGGTAACAGGTGCTACTAAATTCGCATTGCATCCCACAAATACACGGTCACCTACAGTGGCTCGATGTTTATTTTTACCGTCATAATTTACGAAGATTGTTCCACAACCAACATTGATTTCTTTTCCTAAATCAGCGTCTCCTACATATGTTAAGTGACCGACTTTTGTTCCTGTTCCTAAAGTGGCATTTTTCACTTCTACGAAGTTTCCAATATGAACAGAATTTCCTAGTACAGATTTTGGACGAAGATGTGCAAATGGACCAGCGTTACTATGAGATTCCATTAATGATTCTTCGATATTTGAACTTGTTACTGTTACATAATCTTCTAATACTGAATCACGAATGACACTTCCTGAAGTAATATGGCAATGTTGTCCAATAACTGTTTTTCCTTTTAAATAAACTCCTGGTTCAATGACCGTATCAGAACCAATCACTACTTCTGAGTCAATGTACGTTTGTTCCGGGTCAATTAATGTGACACCCTGTCTCATATGTTGTTCATTAATACGATGACGCATCGATTTTTCTGCTTTTGATAAAGCAACTCGGTCATTAACGCCCATTCCTTCATCTACATTTGGCATTTGATAAGCAGAAATAATTTCTCCACGATTTTTCAAAATTTCTAATACATCTGGTAAGTAATATTCGCCCTGAGCATTATCATTTCCTACTTCGTTTAATGCGCTGAATAAGGATTGATTATCAAAACAATAAGTTCCTGTATTAATTTCTTGAATCGCTGCTTCTTCAGGAGTAGCATCTTTATGTTCTACATTTTTTAAAACTGTTCCATCTTTCTCACGAACTACATGCCCATATCCAGTTGGGTCATCTACCCAAGCTGTTAAGATTGTCGCTTTTGCTTTTTTATCTTCATGAACTTTCATTAATTGTTCAAAAGTTTCTGCTGTTAATAGTGGTGTATCTCCACAAACAACTAAAGTTGTTCCTTCTTTATCTTTCAATAATTCTTCTGCTTGTAAAACGGCATGACCTGTTCCTAATTGTTCTGCTTGTAACGCATAAGAAACACGTTTTCCTAATTGTTGTTGCACCATTTCTGCACCATGTCCAACAATAGCTACAATCGTTTCGGCTCCTGCACGTTCTACTTGATCTACCACATGCTCTACCATTGGTTTTCCACAAACTGGATGCATCACTTTATAAAGTTCAGATTTCATTCGTGTGCCTTTTCCAGCCGCTAAAATAATTCCGTATTTTTGATTCATATTATCCCTCGCAAGTTCTATTTTTACTTCTTTATAATAGTAAACTATGATGTTTTTTGCAAGAAAGTGTCTTGATTATGAGTAAATTTGCTTTTATTTTTTTCAATCTTCTAAATATGCTATACTGTAATTGAGAAAATCATAAAGGAGCCACAACATGCAACCTATCTTTTTAAAACCAGTCCTACAAGAAAAAATTTGGGGCGGTAAAAAATTACAAACAGAATTTAACTTAACATTGCCAAGTGATAAAGTTGGTGAATCTTGGTCGATTAGCGCTCATCCGAATGGACAGTCCACTGTTCTTTCCCCTTCTGAATTTCAAGGGATGACACTAGCCGAATTATATGCAAAACATGCAGATTTATTTCATCAACAAGCATTGCCCACTTTCCCTCTATTAATCAAAATTTTAGATGCAAGTGATGACTTATCCATTCAAGTACATCCAAATGATGCTTATGGATTAGAACATGAACACGAATTAGGGAAAAACGAATGTTGGTATGTTATTTCTGCTGAACCGGGTGCCAAAATTATTTACGGACATACCGCACAAACAAAAGAAGATTTTATTACATTAATCCAAGAAGAGAAATGGAACGAATTATTTACAGAAGTTCCTGTAAAAGCAGGAGATTTCTTCAACGTCCCAAGCGGAACTATTCACGCAATCGGAAAAGGCATTGTCATTTTAGAAACACAACAAAACTCTGATACTACTTACCGTGTCTATGATTATGACCGAAAAGATGATGCAGGAAATCCTCGTCCATTACATATTCCACAAACAATTGATGTCACTACAATTCCACATCAATTACCAATTTTTCAACAAACAGTCGAAAAATTGGATGATGCAACCATTACTCATTTCATTACCAATCACTATTTCTCTGTTTGGAAATGGGAAATCGATGGAACTTACGCTACTACACTAGATGACAACTACTATTTAGCAACTGTTATCGAAGGTGAAGGAACACTAGAAGTAAATGGCGAATCATTCATTCTTAAAAAAGCAGATTCCTTTATTTTACCTACACCTATTCATGATGTAACTGTAAAAGGAAATCTAACATTAATCGTTTCTCGTTCAGAAGAATAAAAAATAAAAACAGCATTCCGGTTATGGAATGCTGTTTTTAACAAATTTCAATTACTCTAAAATATTAAATCCTAAACTTGTACTGTCTCTTAAAAACATTTGAACAGTCTCTAAAGAATATTGTGTTAAATCTTTATCTTTTAACGATAATTTCTTTATCAAATCAGAAGTACATGTAATGATATCCACTCCTAACTCATTTGCTTGATAAATATTAAATGTTTCTCTAGGACTTGCCCATAATAATTCAGCCAATTCTTTCTTACGACAAATTTCTAAAGCTTCTTTCATAATCGGCATTGGATCTACACCTGTATCTGCAATTCTTCCCGCAAAAACGGAAACAATGGATGGAGTATTATTTTTTAGCACTGCTACAACTTCTTCCACTTGTTTTATTGTAAAAATTGCAGTTACATTAACTTTAATACCATCTGCAGTTAAACGGTCAATCAATGGTACAGTACTCTCTCCTTTTGAATTAGTAATAGGAATTTTTACATAGACATTTTCCGCTAACGTTGCAATTCTACGTGCCTCTTTTTCCATTTGGTCAATTTCATCTTCGAATACTTCAAAAGAAACTGGGTAAGTTTTAATCTCTTTTAAGACTTCCTTAGCAAATCCAATATAACTTGTAATACCAGCTTTTTTCATTAAACTTGGATTAGTAGTAAAACCCGTTACAATACCTGAATTTAAATCATTTAACATGTTATCTAAATTTGCTCCATCAGAAAACACTTTAACTGTTAATTCTTTAACCATATAATTTACTCCTCTTCTTCAACAATATTATTCAAAGCTTCTTTTGATTTTGTAAGTACTGAAGGTAAAACTAATACAACAGCTAAAACCGCAGCAATAATATAAATACCAATAACTCCTACTGATTCACCAGTACGTCCCAATAGAATACCAATTAAACCAAAATCAAAATCACCAAATGTTGTATTAGCAAATCCTAATTTTCCTAAAACTGGAAGTAATGTAGCTGGTAAAAACGCTAAGAATAATCCATTTACAAATGATCCTAAAATCGCACCTTTTCTACCTCCTGTTGCATTACCAAAAATTCCAGCTGTAGCTCCACAGAAGAAATGCGGTACCATACCAGGAATAATTAACACTCCACCTAATGCACCCAGTACAAACATACCTACAAGACCACCTAAGAAACTAAATGCAAATCCAATAATTACAGCAGTCGGAGCATAAGGGAAGAATACAGCACAATCTACTGCAGGTACTGCATTTGGAATTAATTTAGTAGCAATACCTTGGAAAGCAGGAATTAAATCTGCCAAGATCATACGAACCCCTGCATAAACTACTGATACACCTACAGCAAATGTCAAACCACTAATAATGGCAAAAATCAAAGGATTCTTTCCGTTAGCCAATTCTTCTACCGCTTGAGGATGTCTAATCAAGCAAGCTACAACACCAATAATATAAAATATTACCATTACAATTCCTGTTGAAATTGTTGTATTTCTTAAAAAGCTCCATTTATCAGAAATTTGTAATTCTTCTGTACTTCTGCTGTCTTTACCAACCTTAGTCCCTATCCAAGCTGCTAAATAATAACCTAAACTTCCAAAGTGACCCATAGCAATTTCATCACCATCTGTTACTTTCAAAGTATATTTTTGACCAATTGCTGGTGAGATAGCTGACCATGCACCTAAGAAAAATCCTCCTAATAAAACTAATACAACTCCTTCAAATCCAATTGCTCCTAAAACTGCCGAAAGTAAGCATGCCATGAAGAAACTATGATGTCCTGTTAAAAAAATATATTTAAAACGAGTAAATCTAGCAAAAAGTAAATTCAATAACAAGCCAACAATTAAAATTGACATTGTTTCTACACCTAAGATTTTTTGTGCTACACTTGTAACAGCCTCATTATTTGGAACTACTCCCGTAATACCAAATCCTTGTTCAATTAATGTTGCCAGAGGAACTAAATTAGCTTGAATAACACCCGCTCCTGCAGCTAACATTAGATATCCTAAAATAGGACCTAATGTTCCAGTCAACACCTTATGCCCTGGTGTTTTTAAAGCAAGTAATCCAAAAAATGCAATTAATCCCATTAAAAATGCTGGCTCACTTAAAATGTTTTGAAAAAATATTAATACCCCATTCATGTTACTTCCTCCTTATTTATCATATTAATTATTATTCATTTCTTGTAAAACTGGTGCTAATACTGGTTCAATTTTCTTTCTATTTGTATAACTTTCTACAATACAAACATTTGCTGTTTCTGGAAAAATATCTTTAAACTCTTTCACAGTTACATATAAATCAGCATTTTTTCCAACTGCTGCATTAGAATCACATGATTCTGCTTCAACTTCAATCCCTAAGTCTTTAGCTATAGCTTCTACTTTTAATCTCAATAACAAGCTACTACCAATTCCATTTCCACAAACTGTTACTACTTTAATCATCCCACTCACCTCCTTCTTCAATTACTTTCTCAATTAAACTTAAAATTTCTTCCGGTGTTTCGGCTTTAATCAAATTTTCTATAACATCATCATCTTCTAAAATTAATGACAATTGCTGTAAAGCTTTTAAATGTGCAGTGGAATCAACTGTTGCTAATACAAATATTAACTGTACATTTTTATCTTCATCATCTCCTGAACCAAAATTAACAGGTTTCTTTAATTGCAATAAACTAATCCCTAAACGATGAACACCAGCATCTGGTGATGCGTGAGGAACTGCTACTTTTGGTGCTAAAACTATATACGGACCAATTTCATTAACACTTTTAATGATAGCATCGACATAACTTTCTTCGATATAACTTTGTTCTAATAAAGGTTTAGATGCAATTCTGACTGCAGTTTGCCAATCGTTTACTTTATCTAATTGTTGAATCAATTCTTTTTTAACTAAATCTTTCAAGGAATCACCTCCTAACACTACTTCTTTATTAGCAAACAAATATTTTGTTAAATCTTTTTTCAACTCCTTTTCATTTTTTACAAAGACGTGCTTAGTAATAATATTAAGTATTTCATCAACTGAAATAAATTCTTTTTTCTTCAAATGGAATGTTTCAAAAACTTTTTTCTTTAATAAAATCTTTTCAGTAGAATTCATGATTGTTTTAACAATAAAAAGTGGTTTATCTACCTCAATATTCATTGTAGAAAAAATCATATCAACTTTTTGAATTCCAATATTTCTTTTATAATCATTAAAAGACATTGTATAAAATTCTATCATCGGAAATATCTGTTTCAATTCGGCTCGTAAAATTAATGAAGAACTAATTCCATTTGGACAGATAACCATAGCAACAATTTTTTCACTTATACTTTCTTTTTGAATATTTTCTAAATATCCACCAAAATGAATTGTAAAATAGGCAATTTCATCATCAGATATCTTTTTACACGTTGCTTCTTCTAAAGGCTTAAGACTTCTTTTAATTAAAGCAAACAAATAATTATATTCTTTAACAATTTGGCTGGTAAGAGGATTTTTTAAAGAAATATCAAAAATTTGTCTATAAAATGCAGGATATAAATGTGAATATAAATTTCTTCTAAATTGAAATGTTTCAGGAAATTCTAAGCCTGTATTTACTTTTACTTGTAAAATAATTTCATCCATTATTTTTATAATGTCAGGTTCAGGATTAATATTTAAATCTCCCTGAACACACCCTGCTAATCTGGATAAAAGAAAATCTCTTTCCTTTGATAAATTTGGAAATTGTTCTTCGATATCTAATAGCAGTCTTAATAATGGTGTTTCGATTATTTTTTCAAAATTTTCCTTTTTTTTGATATATGGTTCTTTCAAACTATATTCATTAAATACTGCCATTAATATGGCTACTGTATCAATTTTCTCGGCAATAAATATTAATTGATATTTATCACTACCTATTTTTAACGAATTTAAAAATATTTCTTCTTGATAGATTAAATTACATTCATTAAAAATGTAACTTAAAATATTTCTTCCACACACTAAAGTAATTAAATATCCAATTGTTATCTCAAGTAATTCTCTGATTTTATTACTATCTCCATCTATATAATATCCTTTTTCACGAGAGTAAATTAACTGAAGTTCACATTGTTTCAAAATAGCTTTAACTTCTTTTAAATCTGCTAAAATTGAATTTTTACTCATTCTTAAAAAATCTTGCAAATGTAAATTAGAAATATAGTCTGAATATAAAATTATATATAAAATCAACATATCTATACGTTCTTCCTGGAACACAAAATCTTTTGATTCTATATTAATATACTTCAATATACTAGTTATTGAGATATCTGGTGTAATAATAAAATCATTTTGAACAGTAATGATAGGTAAATCTAAATTTAGTAACATTTCATTAACTTTTTGTATATCTGTCATTACTATTCTTTTATTACATTGAAGTACACCCTCCATTTCTTCTATAGAGGTATGATTATAATTAAGAAAAAACTGGTATTTTTTTATGAGCTCATTTGTTAACACTTTATTCCTCCTATAACAAAATTATATAAAGCGCTATCATTTTCATCAATAGTATTTGAGCACAACTTTATGTTCGTTACCTCTACATAAATTGTGCCCAATTTTACTTTATCCTAATAAATACAAAATCACTGCGACAATAGTACTTGTCAAACCTACCAATGCTTCGTAAGGAATTAACTTCATACGATCTTCAATACTCATAAAGACTGAACCTCCTGTAGCATGGAAGAATGATCCATGAGGAAGAGAATCCAACACTGTTGCCCCAGCATGAATCATTGCTGCTGCTGCCACTGCAGGAACTCCAGAAGAAACTAAAGGAGCTGCAAACGTTTGAGAAGCAATCGTAGAACCAGCTGTTGTAGAAGCGGTAGCTGCTCCCATTAAAACACCTGATAATGGCGCTAAAACAAAGGATGGCATATTCAAAGCTTCCAATACATGAATCATATCCACTTGTAGAGAAGAAGCTTTAATAATTCCCGCAATTGTTCCTGTTCCAATTAATAAAATGGATACACCGATTACTTTACTCAATCCAAATTCTGTATATTCCACGGTATGTTTTGAATGCCCTGTTACTAAAATTGTTACCAACCCACCAATTGGTAATGCAATTAAAGGATCCACGCTTACTCCGACTAATGAACGTAAAGCTAATAACGCAATGACCACAATTGGCCCAAGAATCGCTTGGAAAAATGGTACAGAAGTGTGATGTTCTGCTTCTTCTTCCATATCGTCAAAAGCATGATCAACTTTCTTTGCTAGAAATCCTGCTAATAAAATACTAACAACTAATGCTACTAATGCAGGAATAATATTTTTAGCCATTAATGCTGTTAAATCTAATTGAAATGCTTCTGAAGCAGCAATCGTATTTGGATTTGGAGAAATAATATTTCCTGCTTTTCCTCCACCAATCATTGCTAATAAAATACCTGCTTTTGATAAATTCGCTTTTTTTGCAATCGCAATCGCAATCGGTGCTACTGTAATAACAGCAATATCAATAAATACTCCTACTGCACAAATAATCATTGTAGCAATCGAAATCGCTGCAATGGCTCTTTTCTCCCCTAACTTCTTCACAATTGTTTCAGCAATCGTTTCAGCAGAACCTGTTTTAATTAAAGCTCCTGCTAAAATACCTGAAGTCATAATTCTTAATACTGGAGACATCATTCCTTGTGCTCCCGTTACCATCGCACTAACGGAACCTGCTAAACCAGCTCCACCAATCACGCCTCCTACTAAAGCTCCTAAAATTAAACTATAAGCTGGATGAACTTTTTTAATAATCAGTATAATTGCAAGAATTAATCCAACTAAAGCTCCTAATGTACTAATTTGACTAACCATTTTATTTTCCTTCTTTCATCATTTCTACTACTCTAAAAACTTGTTCCACTGTATCAACCATATTCTGATGAGCGACTTCTTTATTCATCGCTTCTTTAAGCGTTACAACTCCTCTTAAAATCGGAAAAAATGCATCAATTCCATGTTGATTACATTCTTTTGCATCTGGTGTAACAGCTCCTGCAAAAGCTAACACTTTCTTTTGATGCTTTTTAGCTAAGGATGCTACTCCTATTGGAGCTTTTCCTAATGCCGTTTGTCCGTCAAGTCTTCCCTCACCTGTTACAACAAAATCAGCAGTTGCTATTAATTCTTCTAATTTCGTTTCTGTTAATACAATTTGAATACCAGACTCTAATGTGGCATTAGTATAGGTTAAAAACGCAAATCCCATACCACCAGCTGCTCCTGTTCCAGGATAAAATCGATCTGCATTAGAATGAATATTCTTAGACAATTCAGCATAGTGTAATAATAATTGATCCAATTCTTGAACCATTTCAGGAGTTGCGCCTTTTTGTGGTCCAAAAATAGCACTGGAGCCATTTTCGCCACATAGTGGATTCGTAACATCACAAGCTACTTTGAACGTACATTCTTTTAATTTAGGATGTACATTGACGTCTTCAATACTTGCTAATTCTCTGAGTCCATCCCCACCGTAAGAAATCGCCTTTCCTTCTCGTGTTAGGAAATCATATCCTAACGCTTGTAGCATCCCAATTCCACCATCATTAGTAGCACTTCCGCCAATTCCAACAATAAAACGTCGACAGCCTCTTTCAATTGCATCTAGAATTAATTCACCAACTCCATAAGTAGTTGTATTCATTGGATTGCGACTTTCTTCAAAAACTAATGTAATTCCTGCTGCAGCTGACATTTCAATAATGGCTGTTTTACTTGAATCTTCCTTAGATTCAATCACTCCGTAGACTGCTTCTACTTTTTCTCCTAATGGACCTGTTACTTCTTTTGTAACAAAGATTCCTCCCATTCCTTCGACTAATGCTTCAACGGTTCCTTCCCCACCATCTGCTAATGGACGAACCACTACCTCTGCATTTTGATGAACACGTTTTACGCCTTCTGCTATCGCTTGACCAGCTTCCATAGACGATAAACTTCCTTTGAACGAGTCAATGGCAACAACGACTTTCATGTCAAAGCCTCCCTTTTCATAGATTAATACACTATTTTAGCAAACGTTTACAATTTTTCATAGTGCTTTTAGAATATTTCTTGAAAATTCTCCTACATTTCTTTATAAAAACAAAAAAACACCCAGTATAGGTGGTTTTCAGAACTATCCCCTGAACGGACAGCTCAATAAAAAAAGGATGAGAAACCTCATCCTTCATCAAATTTTAGTTTATTATTTGTTTGCTAATAAATCACGGATTTCACGTAAGTAATCTTCAGCTTTTGGTTCTGGAGCTACTTCTTTAGCTTCTTCTTTTCCGCCTTTAGCTAAATCTTGAACAGCGTTCATACCTTTAACTACCATGAAAAGAACAAAACCTACGATTACAAAGTTAATGATTGCAGCAGCAAAAGCACCTACACCTAATGTAGCTGAACCGATTTTAACTGATACCCCAGCGATTGAATCTGCTTTAAATACCATTGCAATAACTGGTTCGAAAATGTCTTTTACTAATGAATCAACGATAGCTTTGAAAGCTGCCCCGATGATTACCGCAACTGCTAAATCAACAACATTTCCACGCATTAAGAACTCTTTAAATTCTTTTAACATTATAATTTCTCCTTTATTTTTAATATTAATCTTAAATAGATTACAGGAATTTTTCAGAAAATGCAACAATTATGATTTCTGTTATATTAATTTTTGAATATAATTTTCTGGAGTATAAGAATCCACGTTAAATAAAGGTGTATTCCCCACTGATAACTGTGCTAATAACGCACCAATCCATACTCCTGAAGTTAATCCTGAAGATCCTAGTCCGCTAGCAACAAATACCGAGTTTTCTTCTGGAATACTACCGAAAAATGGTAAGAAGTCAGAAGTATAGGCTCTTGTTCCAATTCGACTCCCTAGCCATTTTGCTTGTTTTAATGGTGGGAATACTTCACATGCTTCTTCATACATTTTTTGTTGCAATTCTTGATTATCTGTTAAGTCAAAGCCTTGGTCATTCTCATGTGTCGCACCTACAATAATTTTACCATCTGCAAATGGTAAAATATCAATCTCTCCATGTAACATACAAACGGGCCACTTCCCTGTTTTTTCAGTTACCTCTAATTCTAATTCAATTAATTGTCCTTTTTGTGGGCGAACGTCTACATAATACCCGAGGGGTTCAATTAATTCTTTAACCCACGCTCCACTTGCTACGATAATTTTGTCGAACTGTTCTAGTCCGCTATTTGTCTTAACGACTACTTTTCCTTCTTCATCTCGTGTTAAGGTTACTTTTTCTTGTTGGATATTTGCTCCATTTTGTTTTGCTAAATGTAATTGCTGTTCAACTAAAAGTTTCCCATCGACTCTTCCACCACCAGAACAATGAATCGCTCCGTGAGTTCCGTTCCATCCTGGAACATAAGAGGAGATGCTTTCAACTTCAATTTTCGTTAAGGTTCCAATTCTTTCCTCTTCTTTCCTTCTTTCAGCAGCAATTTTTTCTAGTTTTTCTAATAATTCAGGAGTCTTTTTAAACACTAGCGCTCCTACTTGTTCATACGGCAATTGAGTCACACCATCTGCTTCTAGTTGTGCCATTAATTCTGGATAGTAAGAAGCTCCTCTTGCGGTTAATCGATACCAATCTTTATTTCTTCTTTGAGATAACCACGGGCAAATAATACCTGCTGCAGCTTTCGTAGCTTGCCCAACTCCGTCATCATAGACAACTAATTCTACTTCTAGATTTTTCGATAATTGATAAGCAGCTGTTGCCCCCACAATTCCTGCTCCAATAATTGCAATTCTCATCCTATTTCCTCCTTAATCTTTTCGATTCCATTGATGTTCTTGTTCAAAAACTTCTGCAATTTGTAATAATAAATCTTCTCGTCCTTTTGCAGCCATCACTTGTACTCCAACAGGCAATCCTTCTCGTGTACAATATATCGGAAGACTAATCGCTGGTTGTCCAGTAATATTCGCTAATTGCGTAAAGGGTGTTAATTCCAATGTTTTTTCAAACATTTTCCAAATAATTTCTTGCTGTTCTGTTACTGAAAATTGTTCGATAGACTCTAACGCCTCTCTAATAGATTCCCTCATTGGATACTGATCATGTTTTGGAGCGACATCATTCACACATGGTGTTAAGAGTAAATCATATTCTTCATGACACTCTTGCATTATTTTTGTCCAATAATCCCATTGGCTCAATGCTTGACTATACTCTTTTGCTAATATATGTTGCCCTGATTGATAAATACCCCATGTCATTAATTCCATATCTTCTTTTGTAAGTGGACGTTGTACCATTTTTTCAATTCCGTCCATCATCGCAGCTGTTTCCACACTATTCATCACATAGTAATTTTTCATTACTTCGATACCATCTACTGGCCATTGAATTTTTTCAATAGAATGTCCTTTTTCTTGTAAAAAGTTTACCGTTCGATTTAAAGCATTTTTTGCCGAATCTGCGACCCTATTTCCAATCGGTGAATCTTCTATGACGGCAATTTTTAGTGGTCGATCAACGGAGGCATAAAGTTGCTGTTTCGATAATTTTGGTAGTATAAACGGACTTTCCATTTGTTCTACTTGCAACACTTCTAATAAATTTCTTGTATCACGAACCGTTTTCGTTAAGGCAAAATTCACCGAAGCTCCTTGCCAGCCACGATAGCCATTTGGACCAACAGGTATTCTACCACGACTTGGCTTCAATCCAATCAAACCAGTAAAACTAGCTGGTATTCGAATGGATCCTCCACCATCACTTGCCATCGCAATTGGAACCATCCCACTCGCCACTGCACTTGCAGCACCACCACTTGACCCACCGGCATTACGACTAACATCATAAGGGTTTGAAGTGACACCACATAAACTAGGTTCTGTCATATTTTTAAATCCAAATTCTGGTGTGTTTGTTCGACCAATAATAACAAAGCCTGCTTCTTCTAATTTAGTGACTAATATATCTTGATGTGTTTGAAGGATATTTTTAAATAAATGTGAACCAGCAGTAGAAGGTTCTCCCTTTTGACATTGCCCTAAATCTTTCAACAACAAAGGAACTCCTGCAAATGGCTGATTACTAAAATTGCGTGTTCGAGCTTCTTTTAATGCTCTTTCTTCTTGCAAATGCACAACTGCATTAAGTGTTGGATTCAATTGTTTTACTTTATACAAGGCATCTTGAACTAATTCTACAGAAGAAACTTCACCATTTCGAACTGCTTGCGCCATCGCTGTTGCATCTTTAAAATCTTGCATGTTTATTCCCCCTTCCATTCACTCTTCTTTATTGTACACGCCCGTTTTCTATTCGTAAACTATTTGTCAGACAAACACAAAAAATAAGCTAGGCTTTCGCCTAGCTTATTACAAAGAACTAACCCCAGAATTTAACTCCTAGAACATGTCCTACAAATGCTAATCCAATACCTAAAACTAATAATAGTCCGATACAGAATAATGGAGTACGTTTTTTCTTAGCTAATAAATAGTATAAGAATAAAGTAATTGCTAATGGAATTAATTTTGGTAATACACCATCTAAGATTGTTTGAATTACGATTGGTTTTTCACCATTTGCAATTTCAATACCTAATTTAGTTCCACCGTATAAGCTTGTTAATGCCCCTACTACGAATACCCCTAAAATAGAAGCTGCACGTGTAAATTCTTTGGCATTTGCTGTAAAGATACCAATGGCATCAGTTCCTAAATCATAAGACCAGTGCATTAACCAATAACGAATAATAAATTGTGCTGCATTAAATACCGCTAGGAATAATAATGGTCCTGCAACACTACCTTTTAATGCAAAGTCAGAAGAAATACCTGCAACGATTGGTACTAAAGTGAACCAGAACAATGCATCCCCGATACCACCTAAAGGTCCCATCGCAGCAACACGTACTGCACGAATCGTTTGAATATCTGCTTTATTTTGTTCTAGTGATAATACAATCCCCATAACAAATGTTACTAAGAATGGGTGAGTATTAAAGAATTCTAAGTTGTGTGACATAGATGCTGCTAAGTCATCTTTATCAGTATGGATTTTTTCTAATCCTGGTAAAATACCATATAACCAACCCGCTGCTTGCATACGTTCATAGTTGAAAGAAGATTGTAAAAAGATTGAACGCCATGCCATTTTATTTAATGTTGCTTTATCTAATTTAGGAGCAGGTGTTTGAACTTTATAAGAATCTGGAATATTATATGCCATCTTCTTCACCTCCATCATAATTTACAACTGTTGCACCAGCAGATTTGAATTTTGTTTGGATTTGGAAATCCCAGTACGCAATTGCAAAACCGATGAATGCTAATAATACTAATGCAGAACCTGCTAAGCTTGCACTTGCAGAAACGATGTTAGCTAACGCAAAACCTAAGAAATAGAATCCCCATAGTTCTTTAGAAACCATTACTTTAAGTAAAATAGCAAACCCTACAAAACGCATCATTCCACCTGCAGCACTTAAACCGCCCATGAACCATTCAGGAATTGATTTTGTAACAGCATCCCCAATACTTTGTCCACCGATAAAGAATAATACAACTACAAGACCAAACACAGCCCCTAAAGCTGCCATTGCTAAATAATTTAATCTTTCAATCCCTTTTGGATTTGCTTCATGTGCATAACCATCTGCAACAGCCATCATAGGTGACATTAATGCAAAGATTAAAGTAACTCCATATTGACCTAATAAAGCAAATGGTACTGCAGCCGCCACTGCAGCTGTTGGTTCTAATTTAAGGCTAATTGCTAAAACAGTAGCCATGATTCCCCCGATAACAGCATTAGGTGGTTGAGCTCCCCCAACTGGCATGTTACCGATTGTCATTAATTGATAAGTACCCCCAACGATCAAACCAGTTTGCAAGTCACCTAAAATAGCTCCGATAACAGGTCCCATTACGATTGGTTGGTAAAGAGATTCTAAGAAGCTAAATTGGTCAATTGCAGCTACAAACGTTACTAGGAATACTAATAAAATTTGAATAAAACTTGCTTGCATGTTCATTGACTCCTTTTTAATAAATTATTGAAATAATTTCGAAACGTCTTCTTTTCCTTCGGTTGGAACTTTTTGAATTTCAAGTTCAACTCCCAGTTCTTGCAATTTCTTAAATGCAGCTACATCTGCATCATCCACCGCAACCACACCAGCAACTTGACGTTTACCTTCCGCCATATGCATATTGCCGATGTTCACTTTTTTAATCGGTACTCCTCCTTCCACTAATTTTAATACGTCTTGAGGATTTTCACAAATAATGAAAATCAACTGACGATCAGCCGCTTTTCCAATGACATTAATCGTTTTTTCAATTGTAAAATAACGAGTTTGTACACCAGATGGAGCAGCCATATCCATTAGCCCTTGACGCATCGGATCTGCTGCAACTTTATCATTAGCAACTAATAATAAATTTGCCCCAATAAACGATGTCCATTGTGTTGCCACTTGGCCATGAATCATCCGATTGTCAATTCTAGTTAATAAAATATTTGGCATTCTTCTTTCTCCTTTCATTTTAGTACAGTGTCATTATAATCGATATCAGCACCTATTGGAAGAGCTTTCTTCGCTAATTTAAAAGAATTTTGATGTTTTATGAAAAAATATCTTATTTTTTATCATTTATCTGTTTTCCTCCGAAGAAATATATATTTTATGTTACAATTTTCCTAAAAACAAAAAATCCAAGCAGAATTTTTTCTTACTTGAATTTTTTATCTTCATTTATGATTAAGATTTATTTCTGAATAAAGAATATGTTCCGCTAATAGTTACAACAATGCCAAATAAAATAACAATCATTCGATTTAAACTATCCTGCCCAATGAAAAAACTACAAATAATAATTCCAATCCCAATGGTACTAATTGATAAAAACTTTTCAATTGAAACTGTCGTTGACACGGAAACTTTCCCTTCAAATCCCTCTATCGAAACTTGTTTTTTTACAAGATATTTTGGTAAAACACTTTTGAAATAGGCAATCGTAGATAATGCATAAAATAAAATTGCTGATAAGCAACTTAACAAAATATTTTCTGGGAAAAAGCTATAAATCATAGCACCTATTGCAACAGCAATCACTATGCGTTGTCTAAATGCATTGAAACGAGCTAAATCCTGCTTTGGAATATGATAAATAGATTTTAACATCGGAAGATAAAAATATTCTTTATCATCTAAACCTTTATAAAATTCTCCTAAAAACTTTTTCATCTTCTCACCGCTTATAAAATCTCAGAAACACTATATCTAGAAACCGTAATCACTAATCCTTTAGCAATTTCTAATTCGATTTGATCATTCTCAATTTTTTTCACTGTGCCATAAATTCCATTTGCTGCCAATACACGTTTTCCAACTTTTAATTCTGAATGTAGTTTTTCAAAATATTGTTGCTGATGTTTCATATTTTTTCTCGAAAAGAAATAATAAATACCTAAAATAACTGCTATAAAAACAAGAAATGTTATTGAACTTCCAAAAATAATTTGTACTGTTTGCATCCTTAAATCCCATCCTCATCTTCATCAATTATTTGTTCTTCTTTTGTTGATAATACTACATGTTGAATTCCTTCTTTACCAGCACTTAAGCTTTGTGTTACTACCGCTTTTGCATCACTCGCAAATTCACGGAACATTGCAATTTCAATTAACATTGGTAAATTAGTCCCTACTACTACTTCAACATTTTCGAGTGCTACTGAAGCCATCATAGCTGCTTTAAAAGGACTTCCTCCTAATAAATCTGCATAAACCACAATTCCATCTGTTGTTTCTTGTAATTCTTCCATTGCAGTTCGCATATTTTGTTCTAATGTTTCCATCGGTTCACTTTCACGAAATGGAACTACTTTAAACGCCTCTTGCTTCCCTGCAATCATTTCTAATGCATGAGCTACACCAACTGCATACTCCCCATGTCCTGTTAAAATTAATCCAATCATTGTATCCCCCCTAATATATTATACTTATATACTAGTCTAGGTTTTAATAAAATACAAGAAGAAATTCAAACGTTTTCAACCATCCACAATAATATAAAAATGTGGATGAAAAACCTAATGTTCTTCATCCACAAAAAATAATTTCAAATATATTTATTTTGCTATCATCAACGTAAAATACGGCCTGTTTTATTTTTCATAAAATTAAAAATTTCTTCCTCATCAAACTGATTCCAATCACCAAAAACTGTATGTTTTAGAACTGAACTAGCAGTGCCAAAATCAACAATTTTTTGGCTATCCCACCCTTTTAATATTCCGTTTAAAATTCCTGCTGAAAAAGCATCTCCCCCTCCAACACGATCAATTACAGGGTTTATATCGTATAATTTAGACTCTACAAATTTTCCTTCCTCTCCCATAAAGAAACCTTGCAACTCATGATGATTCGTAGAATTTATATTTCTTTTTGTTGAGTAAAGTACTTTAATATTTGGATATTTTACCTGAATACGTTTATAAATTTCTTTTAACGAAACAATTTCGCCTTCACTTGTAACCTTTAAAAAATGAATAGCATCTAATTTAGCTGCTGAAAGAATGTCTACATATGGAAAAATTTTTTGTAAAAAATTATATGCTCTTTCATATCCCCACAAGCTACTTCTATAATTTATATCAAAACTGACTAAACAGCCGTATTTTTTTGCTTTTTCAACAATTTCTAGTGTCCAAATTTCCCATTTTTTAGAAAGTGTTGGTAGTATACCAGAAATATGTACTAAATCAACATTTTGGAAAATCTTATCAAAATCCCAACAAAGTTCTTCAAGCATTGCAATACTAGAAAAAGTACGATCATATAACACCTTAGAACCTCTAACTGAATTTCCTTGTTCTAAAAAATACGTGCCTAATCTTCCATTTCTTTGAAAAATTTCTTTTATATTTACACCATACGAATTCAACCTAGAAATCACTGCATCACTAAGTGGATTTTGTGAAGGGAGAACAGATGCTACTGAAACAGTATGTCCAAATTGAGACAAAGAAATTCCAACATTTGTTTCAGCTCCACCATAACAAACTCTAAAATTATCTGAATGTTTAATTCTAACATCCTCATAAGTTGATAATCGTAACAAAATTTCACCTAAAGTGACTACTCTCATTCTTAAACCTCTTTTACTATTTATTATTTATAAATGAATCTTATCAATTCAAAGCTTGTACAAATTCTTTTGCAATATTTGTTACACTTTCATAACCTTCAGAAGCAACTTTTGCACTTAAAGCACTACCTACACCTACTGCAACTGCTCCTTTATTCTTCCATTCTTTAATATTCGATAAAGAAACTCCTCCTGAAGGCATTAACTCAACATTTGGAATTGGTCCATGAATATCTTTAATAAATGAAGGACCCAACACACCTCCAGGAAACAATTTAATAATCTTTGCTCCCCCATTCATCGCTCGAACGATTTCAGTTGTTGTTGCACACCCAGGAAAATAGTAAACATGTGCATCTTCTGCTAACTCTTGAATTGAAGGATCATAATGAGGACTTACTAAAAATTCTGCACCTGATGAAATAGCCTCTTTTGCTAATTCTACATTCATAATCGTCCCTGCTCCAATAACAATTCCTGTGTTATTTGAATATATTTTTTTCAATTCACCAATTGCTTTAGAAGCATCCGGTGTTGTATACGTGACTTCAATATTTTTAATACCACCTAAAATAGAATGTTTTGAAATTTCTATTGCATCTTCCGCTGAAGCTCCACGGATAACTGCAAAAATATAGTTATCTTTTAACTGTTCTAATACATTTACCATAACTTTCTCCTTTAAAATTTACATCAAACGAAATATCTTTCCATCTTTCCTAACATTTAATTTTCCATATAAGATTTCTCCATCTGCGTCTTTTATATACTTTAGACCATTACTAATATCTTCTGGTGAATAATAAACCATTAACTCTCCATTTCCTTTCGTACATTGAATCTTTATACCTTGCAATTCTTCCTGAACATCTTGTCGTCTAATTTCTTCTTGTTTTACGGAATACGTTTCTGCCGAAATACAAGTAACTAATGGAGTAATTGAACTTTTTATTTTCAAACGTGTTCCTTTTTCTAAAGTATTATACCTTCTAGAATAAGAAATAGTATCTACACCCATTTCACCATTTGTCCAAAAGTTAAAATCTAAGTTCTTTATTGTTGGAACGATAAATGTCTGATATATCAAATCTTCTTTCTTCGTTTCATCAATGATAACCATAACTTTTTTATTGCTATCGATTATAATTTTACGAATAATTATTCTTTTATCTATATCACTTGAAATATTAGTTGGAACTTCCCATTGACATTCAAAACAATATAGAGAATCTTCTTTTACTGCAGTCATTGAGAGTATTTTTGGGACCCAATTATAACTCCAAGAACTCTTAATTGATGGATAGGTTCCTCCTTCTATTTGCACTGAATTTTGCATCATTTCAGATTTTAAAATATTTCGTAACTCACACTCCTTATAAGTATAGCGCCCCGCGAATGTCATCATTTGAACACCATCAAATTCTAAACTGAATGCCCCTTGAGATGAATGACCGTGAGAGCTTCCATGAAGCCCACCAAAAAAACTAAAATAAATATCCTCACGTTTAATCACAGCTAATCCTGCTACATTATCAAAAAAGAATTCATCAAAGTACACTTTGTGTGATTTCAAAAATCTTTTTCCAGAAAACAGTATTCCTATTTCATAACTTGTACAATCACTATCAAAACCTAGTAGATTATAATAAGAATATATCCATGAAAAATCCACTGTATCACTATCATTCAATGCTAATAAATATTGATTATCATTTGATAAATAATGAGCAGCATGTATCGGTTTTATTAGTATATCTTTCCAAATTTTTACTTCCTCATTCTCTAAATAAGATGTGAGCTGATATAAATATGCATAACACATCGTAACTTGATGATGGTACAACGGACTTTGTTCCCAGTGAATTCCCTTTTTAGTAAATTGAATGTTTGCTTGTTTTAATAGAATTTCCTTCGCCCATTTAAAACTTTCAGAATCTTCAGCATCTAAATATAAAAAAGACAATATTCCACTAACAGCTAATACACCCCAATTACTAAGAATATGCTTTTCTAAAAAATGAGATTGAATATACTCAACATGTTTTTTCATAGAATTATAAATACGTTTTTTTTCAATTTCATTCAATTTATCTATAGGAAGATATGTTAAACTTTTTATCCAATTCATTAAACGAATACCTGCATCCAAAATTCTCCATGAAGATTCTTGGTGAACATACTCTTCTTCATTTATAGAAATAAAATCAAAAATAATATCTTTCCATTTTTCAAAATATTTCAATTCATGTGTAATATAATAAGCCATCGCTAAATCAACTAAATAACCTTGACGATTTAACATAAAAATCCATTCCATATCATCGTTTGGAGTTTTATTCCATTTATATTCATGAAATGAATATTTTTCGAAACAAGTTTCCATATCCATTGCATTGTCATAATAAACTAGATCACGGTCTGTTAAATCATTAACTTTAGAAAAAAGTTCAAGTAGAAAACTACTTGAACTTTCCCTTATTGTTTTAATTGTATTTTTTTCTAACCAGAATCTAGTTTGATAAAGTTTTATTTTATCAAACATATTTTCACCTCTATGCTAAAATACCTAAAACAGAAGCTAGAATACCAATTACAAATAATAAGATTAAGATTTGATAAGTATTCCATTTTTTCTTTTTCAATAAGTAATATACTAATATTGTAATTAAAACTGGTAAAAGTCTTGGCATCATTTTATCTAAGATTTTTTGAATTGAAACAATTTGTTCTTCACCAGAACTTACTGTCGTTGCATATTGAATTGCAAGTTTAGCTTTTACAAATGATGCAGCTAGTGCAGAAATAACTGTTACCCCTACAATATTTGCAGCTTCTGAAATTTTGCTAATTTTATCACTTAAAGATTTAATAGCATTTGTACCCAATTGATATCCTAAGTAACCCATAAATACTTTAATAGCAAACATACTTAAAAGCATTGATAACCAATATCCCATTGGAGCAAAACCTAAACCATCCAAAGCTAGACCAGCAAAGATTGTAGAAAATAGTGGTGCTAACCCAAATTGAGCAATAGAATCTCCAATCCCTGCTAAAGGACCCATAAGAGCCATTTTAATACTACGAACTGAATCAATACTTTGACCATCTTCATACATTGCTAATTGCAAGTTTGAAATAAATGGAACCAAATGCGGACTTGTGTTATAAAACTCTAAATTAGCTTTCGCTGTTTCTTTTAGTTTTTCTGGATTATCTTTATAAATCTTCTTTAATCCAGGTAAAATTACATTTAGGTAACTTACACCTTGATAAGTGTTATAGTTAAAACCATTTTGTAAAATATATGATCTTAATGCTGTTTTAAAATAATCACGTTTAGTTAATTTATTTTGATTAGATTCCATTGCTAAAATCCTCCATTTCACTAGTTTGAACTGTTTCTACTACGGCTGGTTTATTAGCATTTTGATAATATGCAATCAATCCAAATACTGTACCAATTAACGCTACAGCCATTGTTGGTAATTCTAAATAAGCTACACAGACATATCCTAAAATTACATATGGAGTTAATTCTTTCTTCAACATTACTGATAAAATCATTGCAAAACCGATTGCTGGAATTAATCCACCTGCTACACCAAAACCACTAATCAACCATTTTGGTAATGCATTAACAAAAGCTTCTAAAGCTGGACGACTTAAAGCAGATAAAATACCAATTACAAATCCTGATACAGCTAAACCTAAATAAGTTGAATGTGCAATTAATTTAAATTTACCATAGTGACCATTTTCAATTGCTTTCTCAGCCATTTTTGGATTACCAGCAAAGAATGTATACAAGAATGTTGTTACAAATTGGAATAATACCGCAAATGGGAACGAAAGTGCTAAAGCATTTTCTGGGGTAATCCCTTGATCTTTTAATGTAATTACCATAATCGTCCCTACAATACCAGGACCAACTGGGTTAGGTGGAACGGTACCACCAGCACCTACTCCAAATCCCATGTATGCTAATTCCGCTAAGGCACCAAACGTTAACGCTGTTGGAATATCTCCTAAAATCAAACCTACAAAAAATGCCATTACAATTGCTCTATTTGTATAAATCCCTAATAACATTCCTGAATAACAGAAAGCTGTTACTAAACCAATTAAAATACCTTGAAATACTGTTATTTCCATTGTTATCCCCCATTTCAGCTAATAGCTTCTAATAATTTTTCTAATGTTTGCGCTCCATCATTTGTTACTGGAGAAGTTTTTGTATTGAATTGAATATTATATTTATTCTTCAATGTTCGCAAAGCTTCTTTATCTTCTTTACCAAGATATATGAATTGAGAAACTTTGTCTTTTCCTGGAGCTGAATGAATATTACCAACGTTAATGGTATCTAGTGGAAAACCTAGTTCCGCTAATCTCAATGCATCCGTTGGATTTGAAACTAGCACGAAAATGGTTTGGTGAGGTGCTGCTTTCCAAATAATTTCAGCAGTTCTCTCTACCGTCCAAAATCGTACATTTATTTCTTTTGGTAAAACAGTCTTCATCAATGTTTGTTGTAAGTCATCAGTCGATACTGCATCATTTGCACAGATAACTAAATTTACTCCTAAACTCTTAATCCATAATTGCCCCTGACCATGGATCAATCGTTCATCGATTCTAACCATTTTAATATTTGGTTTATTTTCCATATTACCCTTCCTTTCTTTACCAATACATTTTCCATTTTTTCTTTTTACGCATTAAAGCTTCCAAGTAGAAGTAATCTCCCCAAATGTTTCCTTCATTGACCCCTTTACCAGAATGCCATGAATATACTCCTTCATTTAGAAGAGCTACAATACCATCTGTTTTTTTCTCTGTGTAATGACTAATGAGATTGAACAGAATACGATCCGCCCAGTTTTCATACTCTTCAAGAATTTTGTTGTTTTCATATTCTTTCCTCATTTGGTTAATTCCACATACCGCAATAGCCGCAGCTGAAGTATCACGAGGTTGCCCAGAAGTATCATCAAAGATTAAATCCCAATAACACACAAAATCTTCTGGCAATCTATTTAAAAAGTAATTTGTCACAGCTTGAAAATATTCCAAATTAGTTTCTCTAGGGAAATAAGCATTACATAAGGCTATTCCATAGATTAACCAAGATTGTCCTCTAGCCCATGCAGAATCATCAGAAAATCCTTGTCTAGTTTTGCCATATGCTGGTTCTCCTGTTTCTGGATTAAAATAAAAAGTATGAAAAGCTGAAGCGTCTTTACGAATAGCATTTTTGACCGTTGTCTTAAAATGTTCTTTTGCTATTTCAGCATATTCTTCATTACCAGTTTCTTCACTCGCCCAGAAAAGTAGAGGAATATTCAACAAACAGTCAACAATTAACCTATAGTTATCACGTGCTCCAAGTTCTCCCCAAGCTTGAATGAATTTGCCTTTTTGTTGATATCTCGAAGCTAATTGTTTTGCAGCTTTTATGGCAGCATCCCTTGCTTCAAGATTGCCAGTTAACTTATAAGCACTAACACAAGATGGAGTGTACAAAAATCCTAAATCATGATGGTTAACCTCGATTAAATGATCAATTCGATAAATAAATGAAAGAACATTTTTTTCAGCAGCTTTTTTATACTTTTCTTCTCCTGTTAGTTCATAAGCTAACCATAACAACCCTGTCCAAAAACCATTCGTCCACTCCGTATTGTCCATGATTTTATACTCATTATTAAATGTAGCTGGTGTTGGATACGCTTCACCAAGAATATCTAAATTATGATCTATTTTTATTAGACAATCTTTAATTGCTTTTTCAAGTATTTCAGGAGTTAATCTTTCCTCATCACTTGGTTGATACGATTTTAATATTTCAATATTTTTATCAATCATTTTTTCACCTCTTTCTATAAATAACTTAACGCGTTAACTTTAAATTCATTTTACACCATAACTTTGTTTTTGTAAACGTTTTTTTAACAAAAAATCGAAATTATGGCTAAAAACAAGAGTGAAATTTCGGCTAATTTTATTTTTTGGGTACCTGTATTAGGTAAAACTTTATTTCTGTTAGGTTCGGTTAAAGCGTTAACCAACTCCCTATTTTTCTCTGATGAAATTTTTTGTTCTTCTAACTCATTATTTTTCTTTAATTGATTTTCTGTACCATTTTCTATTTTTTCACTCTTATCATTGCTTTCAACTGTTGATTCATAAATCAAGTATCTTACTCTATCTTCTACAGAAGGTTCAATAACTTGTTTTAACACGTATCGATTTATCTTTAATTCATTTAATTGTGCATTAATATTTGTAGGATTAAAAAATGCCACTTTAATCTTGTTTAATTCTTTTTTTATTGTATATATTCCTTTTTCTTTTAAAACAAGATCATCCTCCAACTTCAACTCAGAGTCGTCATATTTAACAACGCCATAAATATTATTTGATTTATCATAAACAACTTGATTATTTTCTGAATTCTCAATTACTACAATATCTTCTTTGATTACTTCTTCTGCAAATTCCTTATCATTTCTATTAGGATAAAGAATATATGCATAACTGTTTCTAAGCATATCGTGTGGTTGTTCAATTGTTAAAAATGTATTTTCTACACTCTCATCACTTTGAGTGTTATTGATATCTTTCCAAGCACCCTTCCTTGTTTCTTTTTTCACATTTAATGAAGTAGTGTTTATAAATTTGTATCCAATATTCATTTCTTTATTTGAAGATTTTAGGAAAATATTATTTACTTGTAATTCCATTTCAGTGCTATCTACTGTTTTCTCTTTGCCATCCACAATCACCTTGTAATCATCTTGATCCATACTGCGATTTCTAGAACTTCGCTTGATTTTTCTATTTTCAACAACAGTATATCCATTTGTGCCACTTGTATCCTTCACACCTGCACCTAAGAATACTACTCTGTCTCCTAAGATAAACCAAGATTTTTTAGCACTCATTGTATTATCTAAGTTGGAAAAATCCATTGCTACAGTTCCGAATTGTTGATTTAAAGAAGTAGAACCAACAAATGAATTTTTCATTGTTGTCATTCCTTTACCTTTTTCTCTCTTTTTATTATTTTCTGTTATCCCAGGCAACTTATACGGATCAACTGTAGCCCAGTAATCATCACTAAAATGACTCAAGTCATCATTATATAGATAAGAAACGCCATCACTTGTATACCAACCTTTGGCATTTTCACCATTCATAAACTCATAGTTTTGAATCTTATCAGAATGCATACTAATCCCAAAAGCAAAACCACGTTCTTTATTGTAGTAGGCAACTTTATTCATATCATTATATAATTTCAAATAAGTATTTCTTGCAATTTCTCCCACTATATTATTGGATAAGAGATTTTCAAAAAGATACACATCATAGAATGATTTTAATGATAAAAATGTATCATAATAATGATCCGATTTAACAATATCTTTTACAATCCCTTGTAATTTATTCTTTTCAGATTGTTCACTTGCTTCAGCAATTCTCAAAATACCTCTTAATACTTCTACAGCGGCATAATGATCATTTTGAACTTTTCTACTAAGTGATCTTCCTCTTGTCATATCCATCAATTCGCCTCTATAAATTAGCGGAAGAAAACCTTCATAAATCCAGTTATATAAAATTTTCAATTTATTTTGTTCAATTTTATAAGGGCTAGCTTGAATAACTGGAAGTAATTGAGAGAATCCATCAATAAGAACATTTCCATAAGCTCCTGTATAAGCAATATTCGTATGGTCAATATAAGAACCATCATAATGGAAGCCTTCTCCTTCAGATACAAGTTCTAACACATTACTTACAGCACTGATTGCACTTTCTAATTTCTTATCATCTTCTAGTAAAATACCTTCAATAATTTTTACCTTTCCTAAATCTGAAAGATTTCCTCCTACAGCTGTTTTTCCTCTATTTTGACTTACCATTATTTTTGATGGATCTGGAACCATTTTTGAAACAGGTGATAAATATTTAGCAATCTCTTCTTTACTAAAATATTTATTCATAATCGTTAAAATATTATTGATTGCCCTAGGAGTACCAATTTCATAGTCCCACCAATTCCCTTTAGACTCAGTTGTTACATTATAATAATACTCATTCATCAATTCCATACTATGTTTAACAATATTAATCACTTTTTTATCGTTATAGTACTTAGATTGAGAATTCGTTACAGCTTTGGCAATTTGTTCAAGCCGTCTATAAGTCTTCGTTAAATTAGTTGACTTGGAATAATCAGATACATCATCCCAAATTTTTTTATCATCATTTTGAACTTTTGCAAGATAACTTTCTACATCTTTTTCATTACTTTTAAAAATTTCATTCATATAACTACTTTGACTAGAAAAAAATTCATTTCCTGAAATCATCGTGTCCCATTTTTTTAAGAGAGAATCAAAAGTTTTATTAGATTCTTCAACAACTAAAGATACCACCTTATCTTTTTTTCCAAGTTCACTTACCATTAATTCTGTCGTTCCTATTTTTTTAGGAACAATAAATCCATCTTCCACTGAAGCAATACTATTATCTTTCACTTCATATTTGTAATTACCAGGTAATAACCAACGTTTGTTCATACTTAATGTTATAGATTTATCAAACTCTTTTTCTTTTATCCCTTCAACTTCATTAGAAGTTGTCTTTTCCGATTTTATAAGGCTCACATCATCAAAGTATGCTGTGCCAGTTCCTGTTTCATAAAACAACTCTAATCGAATCTTTACAATATCTTCACCGGAAACGAACTCTTCTGTAATTGTTGTCCAATCATGATCCCCATTTAGATTTTTAGAATACCATAAAGATGACTTTTGTTTATTATTGATATCGAAGGAAAGTATTCGAACACGAGCTCCTATATTAGACTTTAAATCCTCTGTTTTTATTCTTGCTGATAGAATATATTTTTGATTAGATTCTACAGTAATATCTTGTCCAACAACAGCTCTCATTTCTGCTTCTGCTGACATTTGTAAAATACCATCATCTGTTACTTCGATATGATATTTATCTTTTTCACTTTTTGGAACCCAAGGATCTTTCCAATCTATCGCAGCTTTTCCAGTCCACTTATTTTGCTTATCTTTTTTTAAATTAAAATCCCCGTTCTTAACAAGATTCTGATGAATAGTATCTTCTGCAAATATAGGATAATTTCCTCTAAAAGCAACTACAGAACTCATTAAAAATAACAATACTAAGCCATACAGCCATCTCTTTTTCATCACACTCTTCCTTCCTCTTTAAACTTAACGCGTTAACCCTATGAGTATATTACCAAAAGCTTTACAATTTGTAAACGGTTTATTTTAAAAAACACAAAAAAACTCTCAAAATTTGAAGTGACCCCAAAAAGTTAGACTTTTTTGAGACGACTTAAGTCGTCTCTTTTTGATTAATAAAACAAAATGTATGAATAACCCCCTAGGGGGTTCGCGCCAAAATTTTTGGCGCGTTTTTTCTTGGAAATATTATTAAACTTTCAATTAGATTTACTAGTTAAGCAATACGAGCAGAGTTTGAATGAGTTATTCTGTAATTTACAGGACTTAGTCCATCCAGTTTAATTTTTATACGTTTGTTGTTGTAATAATCAATATAATCGATAATAGCTTTCTCTAATTCCTCAAGAGACTTAAATTCTTTTTCAAATCCATAAAACATTTCTGATTTCAAAATACCAAAGAAAGATTCCATCATACCATTATCTGCACTGTTCCCCTTACGTGACATAGACGGCTTTATATCTTTACTTTCTAAAAATCGATGATAAGAATCATGCTGGTATTGCCAACCTTGGTCACTGTGGAGAATAGTATTTTTGTATTTTTCATCTGTAAATGCCTCGTTTAACATTGCCTTTAGTTGATGTAAGTTAGGTGAACGAGAAAGATTGAACGCAATAATTTCACTGTTAAATCCATCTAAGACTGGTGATAAATATAGTTTCTGTTCACTACTTGGAATGGCAAACTCCGTTACATCTGTGTAACATTTTTCCATTGGTTTAGATCCTTCAAAATCACGTTGAATCAGATTATCTGATTTCTTTCCAACATCTCCTTGGTATGAATAATATTTGCGTTTACGACGAATACGGGCAATTAAACCAAGTGCTTTCATTAAGCGTTGTACCTTCTTATGATTCACTTTAAAGCCACGATTTCTTAATTCTAAATGAATTCTACGGTAACCATAGTTTTCCTTATGTTCTGTAAAAATATCTTGTATTTCATCTTTAAGCTGTTGATCCTTATCCGGTTGGTTCATTTGTTTTAAATGGTAATAGTACGTTGAACGAGCTAAATTAATTACTTTAAGAAGAATATCCAATGGAAATTCATTGATTAATTCTTGAACAATTTCAGTTTTTCTTCTTTCTCTTTTTCCTCCTTCAATCGTAGTTCCCTCAACTTTTTTAGAACAGCAATTTCCGCCTTTAAGTATAGATTTTCTAATTCAAGATGTTCTAATTCTGTCATTTCTTCTAATTTTTTCTTTGGCTTACGTCCCATTGAATTTGGTCTCCCTCTTGTTTTCTCAACAATAGTATACCCATTTTTCTTATATTGTGCTAGCCAATTTGAAAGTAGGGAACGATTAGGAAGTGCATAATCAATAGCCACACTTGTTTGTGAACGACCTTCTAAAAGAACTTTATTCATTATTTCCTGCTTTAGTTTTGGTGAATAGTAACGATTTTTTTCTTTTTTAACAATTTCTATTCCATATTGATCAATCAATCGAACTAAGTATTTAATATTAGAATCGGCAATATCGTATTTCTTTGAAAGATTCTTTAAACTTTCACCTTGTTTTCTTAGTTGATAAATTTCTATTTTATCTTCATAAGTTAATTTCATTAAAAAACACCCCAAAAGTTAGATTTTTCATGTCTAACTTTTGGGGTGCAGTACACACTTCATGATGACAGGAGTTTTATTTTAGGAAATTTCACCATTTCTTAATTTATGAATAAAACTTTCTAAACGTTCAATGGCTTTTTTCAAACTATCTAATGAGTATGCATAAGAAATACGAACAAATCCTTCTCCACTTTCACCAAAGGCAGATCCTGGAACAACGGCTACTCGTTCTTCTTGCACTAATTTTGTTGCAAATTCTTCAGAAGTCATTCCAAATTGAGAAATATTTGGGAAGATGTAGAAAGCTCCAAATGGTTCAAAACATGGAATGCCTAATTCTTCCATTTTCTTCAATAAGTAGCGTCTACGTTGATTATAACTATCTCTCATTTCAATGACATCATCATCACAATTTTTCAATGCATCAATTCCTGCATATTGACTTGTTGTTGGTGCTGCCATAATCGTGAATTGATGAATTTTAATCATTTGTTTCATCAACACTTCAGGAGCTAGAGCGTACCCCATTCTCCATCCTGTCATTGCAAAAGCTTTCGAGAATCCATTGATTAAAATCGTTCTTTCTTTCATGCCTTCAATTTCTACAATACTTACATGGCGCTCTCCCGTATACGTTAATTCAGAATAAATTTCGTCTGAAATTACGACAACATTATGTTTACGAATCACTGCAGCAATCGCTTCTAAGTCTTCACGACTCATCACCGCTCCTGTCGGGTTATTTGGGAAAGAAAGAACGATTGCTTTTGTTTTTGGCGTAATCGCTGCTTCTAGTTCTTCCGGTGTTAAGCGAAATTGGTTTTCCTCTTTTAAAGGAATTCTTACAGGTACACCATTCGATAGTACAATACATGGTAAATATGACACATAACAAGGTTCACAGAAAATCACTTCATCTCCTGGATTCAATAAAGCACGCATGGCTAAATCAATTGCTTCACTTCCTCCAATCGTTACAAGAGTCTCCGTCATTGGATTATAAGTAACGCCTTGTTTACGTTCGATATAACGACAAATTTCTTGACGTAATTCTTTCAACCCGGCATTAGCGGTATAAAAAGTTCTTCCTTTTTGAAGAGAATAAATCCCTTCATCACGCACATGCCACGGAGTATCAAAATCAGGTTCCCCTACCCCTAAACTAATGACATCTTCTAATTCGTTCGCAATATCAAAAAATCTACGAATACCTGAAGGTTTAATTCCTGTTACTTTATGACTTAATAATGATTCAATCATGGAGTAACCACCATCCGTTTATCTCCACTCTTACCAACAAACATTGTGCCATGATCTTTATATTGTTTTAATACAACATGGGTTGTCGTAGATTGTACTTCATCAATAACTGATAAGCGACTAGATACAAACGCAGCAATATCTCTCATTGGTGCTTTTTTCAATTTCACCATAAAATCATATCCACCAGACATTAAATATAAATCTTCTACTTCAGGGAAGTGATAAATTTTTTCTGCAATGCGATCAAATCCCATTCCTCGTTGAGGATTTACTTTTAATTCGATAACAGCAGATACATTCACATCATCTGTTTTTTCCCAGTTAATTAATGTATGGTAACCACAAATGACCTTTTGTTCTTCTAATTCTTTAATTCTACGTTGAACTTCTTCAGGTTCAATGGCTAATAAAGTCGCAATTTCTTCTGTTGTTAAGCGACTATTTTTTTCGATTAATTTTAAAATTTGTTCATTCACATCTTTAAACATATTTCTTCCTCCTATTCAAATTCAGTCATATCCTCTATATTGTATCCTACTTTTCTTAAAAACACTATTGCTTTATAAATTTTATTTTCTCGCCCATTTACTAAACGTATCTAGCGAGCGATGCACAAACTGACGAGAGTGTTTTTTCATTTGTTGGAATATATTTTTCTTCTTCATCGGCACATGAACGACTGGTTTTTGGGCGGTCTGTTCTTCAAGTTCTAATCTATTTTTTGCGATAAACGCTTGAACTTCAGCATTTTGTTTTCCTTGCTTCATCCGACTTGCGATTTTTGTTTCTAATAACATACTACTTTCCTGAATCGTAAAGGAATGATCTTTTTTCGATAATAATGCCATCATTTCAATTCCACTATAACAACAAGCACTTAGCATCATTACTAAATAATACGATTGTTGATGAACAAAACATAATTCTTGATACGATTGAAATTTTCGTTGATAAAGATTTTCCAGCACTTCCATCACTCGAGTTGCTTCAGTTTGATTTCCAAAATACGCATAAGCTTGCCCTAAAATTCCAACGATTTGTCTGAACACTTGACGTGCATCAGTAGAAGCTTGAAAAATCGTATTCATTTCACGTTCCACTGTCTGTTTCGCCAATTGAAGTTTTTTCTTACCATCAATCCTTTGCAAACTCACTAGTGTTTCTGCTTTTGTCCCTGTTGCACATTCTAATAATAAATCCAACAATTCTTCTAATCCAAACGAAGGAAGGTGTACCGATTCATAAATTGGATAAGCCTTTGCCATGACATTAATGATTCCTTTTACAGGAAGAGATAAATCGACTAATTGACTTTGAAATTGTTCAGCTTTTGTTCCAATAGACTGCGTTAAAGCAACAATCGTTGGAAGTTGATTTGTAATTTTCAATAATATTTCTTTAGTCTCAAGTGAAAACTGATTGCTAGAACCATTCAGGCAAAAAATACAAACATCATAATCGAATGACGTTTGCAGTTTCTCTAATAGCGAATACTCATCCACTTGGAATTGTGGAATACTTTCATTTTTATTTAAATCAAATAAAGATTGAATTAACGTTGTTTTTCCAACTTTAGATTCTCCTATGACTAACAAACGATACGTTGGTAATTTCTGCCATTGACTTTCTAACGCTGTTTGAAACATATTTATCACTTCCACAATCTTCTCTCCCTTCCATAACGCATTTATCATACCATATTCTCCCTAAAAACTCTTGTATCTAAATGGTTAAATTTTTATTAGGATTTTTGGTGCATTAAAGAAAAAAGGCAGAAGTCAAAATACTTCTACCTTTCTACGCATCTTACCTAAAAAAGAAATAATATACAAAAGCTACAATTACAGGCTCATCGACAAATTCTGTTGGTGGATCAAATTTAACACCAAATTAAGTCTTTCATTTTAAATGAACAAGGTGGAAGAAAAGTAACGATTTAATCGATTTAACAATCAACCACAAACATAACTATGAACGAAATCTAGTTTTAACTTTATAATGAGCAGGGGCATGTTATCCGCGATTAGCGGTTTGGGGGCTGTGAAATTTGATATTATTTTTCGCTTCCCCCAATTCAACATGCCCATGGAGGCTCATTGTCAAGTTAAAACGACTCTATACATACTTTTTTAACTCATAATGACTTTCTATTGACCGGGGTAAAGAAACAACCTTTAATAATCTTGATTCTTAATTTCATATTCTCAAAATTTCGATATCCATATGCAACACGTTTAATTACTTTAATGAGATTATTCGTTCCTTCAATAGCTCCATTGGAATATCCTGTCGTAAAAGCTTGATAAATCCCATTCTTAAAACGTTTAAACACTTCAAACTTCTTCTTAAATTCATAAGGTAATTGTTTTGGAATTTCCTTTATACATGTCATAAATGCCTCGTAATTTTTCTTTTTATAGGCTTTTCTAAGTTCTTGAATGAAATCATATGCATCTGATAACACTTCGTCAAAACTCAATAATTTTTCTACCAATTGAGCTTGAGTAAGATAGGTTTTGAAGTGATAATTGTACCTTAATTTTTCTTCATCTAATTCATCACTAGGCTTTAAGAGTACTTTCCAGTATCGCTTTAATGTCTTCTGTTGTGTTGATTTAGGAGAGAATTGCTTCATAATCACAATGCGCAGTTGATTAAAATTACGATTCATATGTTGAACGATATGGAATCGATCTACTACGATAACAGCATTTGGAAATACTGTTTTAATAAGGTTTTGATAAGAAGCATTCATATCCATCACTAAATATCTTACTTTTAAACGTTGTTTACGAGAAAACTTCATAAAGAATGAAATCATTTCATGAAGTGTTCTACCAGGCAAAATATCAATTAATTGGCGATTTTCTCCATCTAAACAAATGAAATTCATTTTCCCTTGTTGCGTTTTAACGCCTCTAAATTCATCTAAACAAAGCACTTTAGGTAAATAATGATACTGCTGCATTGTTTTTATTTTAAACTTTTTCATCACTCTTTCAACAGTCTTATCAGAAATTGAAAGGAGTTTAGCGATTGCTTTTCTAGAGAAGTTTTCTTTTAAATACAACATAATTTGACACTCTAAATCATAAGAAATATTACTATTTTTTGGAACAAGAGGGCAATCTGCAACCCATGTTTTATGACAATCTTTACAGATGAATCGTTGTACTTTAAGGTCTAAAATAGTCTTATGTCCAAATAGGTGTGGAATTCTAATTTTATGTTCCATAGGAGAATGTTTCATCACATTTTCGCTAGAACAATATAGACAAGAAGTACAAGTATTTGTCCAAGTTCCATTAATTTTATGAACTATTTCATTATTTTCTGTCACGATTTCTAACCAATTTTCATCCGTAATAAAATTTTCTTCTGTTAATCTTAGTAATTTTCGTATACAATAGTCCATGAGAGAAATCCTCCTTTGATTTGTTTTAGTCGACTTAATCATAACTCGGATTTCTCTTTTTTGCATGTAAAAAATCCTGTCGGTAATTTCTCACCAACAGGATTTGTCGAACAACCCAATTACAACAGAGCCAAAAAATCTTAATTTGTCTTCCAATGTGGTTCTTTCAATCATAAGAGTAATCTCTGTTGTTCTTCCATCTTTTGATTTCCATACTTTTTCATCAAATCCCCCAGTTACTACTTCACTTTTTACGCACTCTCATCCTTACACGCAAAAAGTCATTTCCGCCTTCATATTAGGCTAACGAACCCATCGGATCCCATGGTGCTAATACGATTGGTTCAGAATCAAATGCAGCTAACTGCTCAGCTGTTAAGAACTCCTTACGAACCACAATTTGGTACGTAAACTCATCCATCCATTCATCTGACATCATCCAGAATCCATCGACCCCAGATTTTTCTCCCCAACTATTTTCTACTTTCCAACGAGTTGGTTTTCCATTTACTAAATCGACCCCAGTTAATACCATGGCATGAGTCATTAAACTTTCTCCATATTCTAAGCGATCTGCTTTAGAAAGTTTGAAATCTAACCCCAATAAACCTTTCAAATCAAAATGATCCATTGCCATTAATCCAGTATCACGCCCTGAGAATTGTCCCACATCACAACCAAACCAAATCGATTCGCCTTGTTCTAATTGTTGAATCGCAAGTTTCTTGAAAGTATCCATCTCTACATTTAAGTATTTTACAGGAGTTCCTCCAACAACGTTTCCTAACATTTCAACAGTATAAGAACGGTTGTATGGTTTGTCTGCTGTTGGTGCATTAATAATCGATACATATTGATCTAAATCTAACCCTACAAACTGTTTATAAAATGTTTGTGGTGTTAAATTTTCATAGTGATGGTATTCTTTATCTTTATCACGATAAGAAAAATCAAACACTTCTGGTGGAGTTCCTAAACTGATGGCTAGTAAATCATAGACTTCCTTCATCAATTGTTTACGAACTTCCAAGACTTTCTCTTCAGTAGCTCCCCCTGCTACTAAATCTCTTAAAACCTTCGCATCTTCACGAAGTTTTTTATTTAAGTATTTATTCAACTCTCCAGAAGCTGAACTACTAAAACTTTCTGGCATTACTGCCTTTGGTACGACACCATACTTATTAAAGATGGAAACAATCATATCCCATTGTCCGCCATCTTGTTGTGGTGTTTGAAGTAAGAAGGCAACATTACGACTTGTAATAGCTTCATGAGCCGTTTTTAAAATATTCTCATGGAAGAAATTCGCCTTCTCATATTTATCCCAGAAAAAAGTGTAACTTTGAGAAAGTTCAAATTCCTCTAGCTTAAACTCATTAAAGATTTTATGACGGAACGTGTTTAGTGCAGCAAACATCCAACATCTCCCAGATTGTTTTTGGTTTGCCACCTTTCCATGTTCCAAATCAATGGAATAAACGGGCGGGTTTTTCACGATTGCTTCTACATTTTGGCTAGAAGCGTGAATCCCATTTTTTACAGTTGCATGTTGTGCAACTTTCTTTTGTCCGTCAGATTGAAATTTTTGACGGAACTCATCAGTCATGTCTTTTGTTAAAAACATATACTCATCTCCTTTTCCTTTTGTATTCTACATCATACTACTCTTATGCTATTTTTTTCAAGCAAAAAGGGGGGTTTTTATAAAATAAAAAAACACTGTAGAAATTTCTACAGTGCCTTTATCATTAAAAATTTACTAATCTTTGTGCTTGTTCTAATTCAAAAGCTCTTACTTCACGAGGTAAGAAACGGCGAATTTCATCTTCGTTATATCCTACTTGGAATCTCTTTTCATCCAACATAATTGGACGGCGTAATAAGCCTGGGTTTTCTTGAATTAAAACGAATAATTGATTCAAAGGAACTTCATCTAAATTTAAATTTAATTCTTGGAATGCCTTTGAACGTGTTGAAATAATTTCTTCTGTACCATCTTCCGTCATGCGTAAAATGTTTTTAATTTCGTCAATTGTTAATGGTTCTGAGAAAATATTTCTTTCAGTATATGCGATAGTGTGTTCTTCTAACCATGCGCGTGCTTTACGGCATGAAGTACAACTTGGTGATGTGTATAATGTAACCATGAAATCGCTCCTTCTCGATGAGCTAGTTTAGATGGGCTCATCACGTTTTATATTATATATTATTTTTAGAATAAAATCTATACAATTTTCGTGATTTCTTCATTTTTTCACAAATTATTTTTTTAAGAGTCCCTAAATCTATTTCATTAAAACCTGATTATTTCAAGGCTTAATCTTTTTTTAATTTTTGTCAAGCAATATCCTTTTTCACATTTCCGTATTATTCCGATAATTATCTCATTTTACTACTTTAAGCTTATCCTTTTATAGGAAATATTTTTTGTGTAAATTTTCAAAAAATACGGTATAATAAGACTAATTGATTGAAATTTAAAGGAGAATACAAATGACTAAAAAGAAAATTTTCTCTGGAGTACAACCTTCAGCCATTCCAACCATTGGAAACTACATTGGTGCGATGAAAAACTTCGTTGCCTTACAAGACGAATATGATTGCACATACTGTATCGTAAACCAACATGCGATTACGGTTCCACAAGACCCTAAAAAATTAAAAGAACAAACTCGTTCACTAGCTGCTTTATACTTAGCCATTGGATTAGATCCTGAAAAATCTACGATTTTCGTTCAATCTGAAGTGCCAGCACATGCTCAAGCGGCATGGATTGTACAATGTAATGTAGGTGTTGGAGAATTAGAACGTATGACACAATACAAAGATAAATCTCAAAAACAACAATCTGTATCAGCAGGTTTATTAACTTATCCACCATTAATGGTAGCAGATATTATTTTATACAATGCTGAAGTTGTTCCTGTTGGGGAAGACCAAAAACAACATATGGAATTAACACGTGACTTCGTAGCTCGTTTTAATAGCCGTTATGGAAATGGTAATGAATTATTAAAAATGCCTGAACCATTTATTCCAAAAGCAGGCGCACGTGTTATGAGCTTACAAACTCCTACGAAAAAAATGAGTAAATCAGATGCCAATGTGAAAGAATACATTAGTATGTTAGATGAACCAGCAACCATTCGTAAAAAAATTAAGAGCGCTGTAACTGATTCAAGTGGTGTCATTGAATACAATCCAACTGAAAAACCAGGAATTTCAAACCTTTTAACAATCTTTAGCGCATTTTCAAACCGTAGTATTGAAGATTTAGTAGAAACTTATAAAGATTCAGGATATGGAGCATTCAAAACTGATTTAGCAGAAGCGATTCTAGCAGTGATGGAACCAATCCAAAAACGTTACTATGAATTACTAAACTCTAAACAATTAGATGAAATCTTAGATGAAGGAGCTAAAAAAGCAAACGCTGTTGCTTCTAAAACTCTTCGTAAAATGGAAAAAGCTGTCGGCTTTGCAAGATAATCATTCAAAATCAAAAATCCTGTCGGTAACATTACTGACAGGATTTTTATTTCGTTAATTTTTTATTATACTTTTTGAATCCAACCTTCTGGAGCTTCTACATCTCCATATTGAATTCCTACTAATTCGTCATATAAACGACGAGTCACTGGTCCTACTTCTGTTTCTGAATAGAATACATGGAAGTCATCTCCATTTTGGATTCCAGCAATTGGTGAAATAACCGCTGCTGTACCACAAGCTCCAGCTTCTGTAAATTCATCTAAACGATCTACATAAATATCTGCTTCTTTTACAACCATTCCTAAACGGTGTTCCGCTAACCATAATAATGAGTATTTTGTAATACTTGGTAAAATAGATGGAGAATATGGAGTAATGAATTGATTATCTTTCGTAATTCCAAAGAAATTCGCAGCTCCAACTTCTTCAATTTTAGTATGTGTTAATGGATCTAAATAAATACAGTCACTAAATTGACGTTTTTTAGCTTCTTTACCAGGTAATAAGCTAGCTGCATAGTTTCCTCCAACTTTTGCAGCACCCGTTCCTACAGGAGCGGCACGGTCATATTCACTCACTACAAAGCTCGTTGGTGTTAAGCCACCTTTGAAATAAGCTCCAACTGGCATCACGAAAATAGTGAAAATATATTCTGGAGCTGGGCCTACTCCCATTGTATCGCCTACCCCAATCATTAATGGACGAATATATAAACTTCCACCTGTTCCATATGGTGGAATCCAATGTTCATTTGCACGAACAACTTCCTTAATCGCTTCAACAAACCGTTCTTGAGGAAATTCTGGCATTAATAACCGAGTACAAGAACGTGCAAAACGTGCCGCATTTTGGTCTGGACGGAATAAATTAATGCTACCATCTTTACAACGATAAGCTTTCAATCCTTCAAAAGCTTGTTGTCCATAATGAAGTGCTGTTGATGCTTCACTAATATGAAGTACATTATCTTCTACTAAAGCTCCATTATCCCACTGTTCATCTTTATAATAGCTAATATAACGATAGTCTGTTTTAATATAGCCGAAGCCTAAATTTTTCCAATCTAAGTCTACTTTTTTTGTCATAACAACACTTCCCTAAAAATTATTTTACTGGTTTATAATCTCCCGTTACTGGGTCCATCTCTTCTAAAACTTTCGTTGATTGTGTAAATCGGAAAAATCCGAAACTACTTGTTCCACCTTGTTGTTGATGGCGAATATGAATATCAATCGAATCTTTTGTCTGAGCTTGAACTAATATTGTGTAGTGATTATCCAGTAAGACTTGTTTCTTCGTTTCAATCTCTTTAATCGCTTCTTTTGCTAATGCATTGAGTTCGGTAGTAGTGCTTCCTTCTTTAGTTGCGGAAACCGTTGTCGTTGTTTCTTCAACTTTTGATGTCACAGCTGATTCACCATTTTTAGAAACATTGACCATATCAGCTTGGTTAAAAGTTTCTGTACGCCCAGCACAGCCCATGAATCCCACTGCTAATACACTGACTACTAATTTCCATGAAAGTCTCATGGTATCCTTCCTTTCCAGTTGTTGTCAAGATGAATTGTATAAAAAAGAGTAGGAAAAATCAAATACTTTTTTTGATTTTTCCCTACTCCTAATAGAATTTCTAATTCTCTGTTGTTTGCGATTGTTCTGTTACATTTGGTGTGTTATCAGAAAAATCTTTCAAAGCATTTTTCAATGTATCATCTGTAATTTTCACATCTGCATCTTTCACTAATGAAGAAACTACTGAATGAATGGTAGCTTTATCTTTTAATTTCTCAGCTAATAATTCCTCTTCTAATGTAGAACGTACATCGTTTAATGAACCTTTTTCAGGTTTGTCGACTAATTTAATCACATGGTAACCATATTGAGTTAATACTGGTTCTTCTGTGATTGATCCTACTTTTAGGCCATAAGCTGCATCAGCAAATTCTTTTACCATGTCAGAACGTTTAAATGGTCCAACTTTCCCACCATTTTCTGCCGTACTTTTATCTGTTGAATTTTCTTTTGCTAAAGTATCAAAATCAGCGCCATCTTTTAATTGTTTAATGATATCTTCAGCTTTTTTCTTCGCTTCAGCTTTATCTTCATCAGATGCATTTTGAGCGACACCAATTAAAATATGTTGAGCTGTTGCTTTTGGCTCCCATGAATCATAATATTTTTGAACTTCTTCATCACTAAATTTATTCGCTTTTTTAACAGCTGCTGTAATTAATTTGTTTAAGTAAACTGTATCACGGTAAGCATCCACTGAAGTAAATCCACTACGAGCTAATACTGCTTTTAAAGCATCTTCTCCACCATATTGTTTTACTTGATTTGCAACTTCTGTTTTTGCTTCTTCTTCTAAAGCTTTTTTATCTTTTGCATCATTTTCTAAAACTTTTTGTAACACTAATCGTTGTAATGTTTGTTCTCCTGCCGTCGCTTTTAATGCTTTATACAACTCTTCTTGGGTAACATTCCCTGCTTTTGAAGTCGCTACAGCTGATTGATTATTCGAACACGCTGCTAACGCTAAAGTTGATGCTACCGCTAACATCCCCATCATAGTTTTTTTCATTCTTTCCACTCCTGTCATACTACTAAATATTACATTTCCAACAATATACCATATTTTCAACATATTTCCTAGCTTTTAAAAAAAAGACAATAGTTTTTTCTATTTTTTTTCATAATTTCTTATTCTTATTATTTTTTCCATAAAAGAAAAAGACTGGATTTTCATCCAATCTTCTTTATACATGCTTATTTTAAAATACGAATCGTAATTGTACGACGTCCAAAATTATTTGCTTCTGCTAGTGTTGTAAAGTGAACATCAATTTTATTTCCAACAATTGCCCACCTGTATCAGCTGCACGAAATACTCCGTATCCTGGAATTTCAACCATAGTTCCTAAAGGAATTACTCGAGGATCTACTGCAATTACCATTGGGTCATTCACTAAATTTGTTCCATCTGCTGTATAATTTGATAATCCCGGCTCTGCGTATGAATACGCTGTTGCTTCAACCGTTAATGTGTAACCTTCTGTTGATGAAGCTGTAGTAGTTTGTACTTCTTGTGAAGTGACTGTTTGCGGAGTTGGCTCTACTGCTTTCATTTCTACAACTTCTGTATTATCTTCTGCTTTATAAGTATGCTCTTCTTCTTCCGTTTTCACGACTACTTCTTGTTTATCTGCAGAAAACTTAATCGTTGTTCCTGCATAAATTAAGTTAGCGTTTTGAATATCATTGACACGAATTAAATCTTCTAATGATACATCCATTGCTTCAGCAATAACAGATAATGTATCACCATATTTAACTGTATACTCTTGTACTCCTTCATCATTATGAATAATTTCATCTTTTACTTCGTCTGTAGTACGTGCTACCCATCCATCAGCCTTAGCTGTTGAAGTTGTCATTCCTGAAATTCCTAGAAAAGCTACTGCGATTGTTGCCAACACCGTCTTCTTTAGTGTAAATTTCATAAATATCCTTTCCGACTCTCTACTAAAAATTTCGTTTCGAGAATCTACCGCTAAAAATTCCCAAATGCGGTTTTATTTGATGTAACTACTGTAACATGAAAAAACAGCAAAATGTTGATTTCACGTGTTTTGTTAAGGCTCTTTAAATAAATTGACTTTTTTTGATATTTAGATTACAGAAAACTGATGCGAACATACGTTTTTCGTTACATTTGACATCTTTTTGTAACATTACCTTAAATTTCTCTTTAACTTTTGTTCGTATAAAATTGAAATGTTACAACTTTGAAACCGGTTCACTTTCTAAAAGTGGCGTTTTTTGGTCGGAAAACAAAAAAAGCACCCTAAAAGGTGCCTTTAAAACTATATTCATTCTACAATTTTTAATGCTCTCCAAAAGCAAAAAATAAGCACGGTTGGAAACTCTCCAACAGGAGCAAACGATTAGTTGTATTTTCACGACTAACTCCTCATTGTGCTTCTTAGGCTTATCTCTGAGGAACAGTTCTTAAATTCTGCCAAGCAGTGTAATGTGCTTCAATTACACTTCTATATCACTATAGAATATTTTTAACTAGGTGAACATACAAAACAGCCCCATTTAACTGGTCTTGTTGTTCGTACTCATATTAATACGTTTTTCTCCTAATTTCAATCAGAAGATAGTATGAATCAATACACAGAAAGTCACCCCCACCGCCACTAGAAAGATGAGGGTGATTGAGACTATTTATAAAAATCATACATTGTTTTTATTCTATTAAATGCTTCTTCCAGCTTATATCTTTGCATCCCTATGTTTAATCGTACAAATCCTTCAGCATTAGACACAAAATAGCTACCTAATACTACTGTAAGGTTTGCATATTGAAAAAAAGTACTAATTTCTTCTTCTGTCTTCAAAAAATCCCCTACATAAATCCACACTAAGAAGGAAGATTCTGCCTTCATCAATTTAAATTTAGGTAAGTTCTTTTGAATAAAATCTTCAACATAATTATGATTTTCTTCAATGTAAGTTACCATTTCTTCTAACCATTCATGTTCATATCTATATGCAGCTTCTATTGCTGGAACTGCAAAAACATGAGGGGAAGTGACATAATTTGCAGATAACCTAGCATAAATTTTCTCCCGCAAACTTTCATTTGGGATAACTATATAGGATGTCTTCAACCCACCTAAATTAAACCCTTTATTTGGAGACACACATAAAACACTTGAATCCATTACCTTATCATTTGCATTCCATAAACTAATAAATTTACTATTTGAAAAAACAACGTCTCGATGAATTTCATCAGAAATCAAATATACTTGATTTCTTTTACATATGTTCCCCAATTGATTCAACTCTTGAGCTGTCCAGACTCTCCCAGACGGATTTTGTGGATTACACAGTATAAACAACTTTACATTATACTTTATTATGTCAGATTCCATTTTAGCGAAATCTATATAATAACGATTTTCTGCCAAAATCAAATCGTTACAGATTAATTTTCTTCCGTTATTAATTACAGATTCGGCAAAGGGAGCATAAGCAGGTGTATGAATCATTACATAATCACCTACATCAGTTAATGCTTGGACAATATTATGCAACGCTGATATCGTCCCAAAAGTTAGACGCACCCATTCTTTCTTTATATCTAAGTTAAAATATTTTTTGTTCCAATTTATAACAGCATCATAGAAACTATCTGGGACAAAAGTATAGCTATAATCTGGCATTAAGGCTCTGTTTACTAACGCCTCCTTAATAGAAGGAGCGCATTCAAAATCAATATCAGCTAAATCCATAGCAATAATATTATTACCTCTTGGATTTTTTTCTTTAAGTAAATCAGGATTCCACTTTCTAGTTCCTGTTATGCTCCTATCAAATTCCTTATCAAACTGATTCATTTTCATCCCACCATTATTAATGATTTATCACTTTTCGTAAGCGCCTCTCCTCTATCCGATAATACGCAAACAACATCTTCAATTCTTACTCCACCTAATTTTGGAATATAAATTCCTGGTTCACAAGTCAAAACCATATTTTCACGTAAAACAGTATTACTAGTAGCATTCATCATCGGATAATCTCCACCGATTCCTATTCCATGACCTAATCCATGTGTGAAAAACTCTCCATATCCAGCTTCAGTTATAATATTTCTTGCTATTTCATCTACTTTATTTGCGATTACTTCGGGTTGAACAAAATCAACAGAAGCTTGTTGAGCTTTTTGTACAACATTATAGATATTTTCTAATTCTTTCTCTACAAATTCTATTCCTACGGTTCTAGTCATATCAGATTGATAATGATCTAAGACTATACCAAAATCAATAGTTACAAGCTCACCTTTTTGAATAACTTTATCTGTAGGTCTTCCGTGTGGCAGAGAACCTCTCCAACCACTCGCTACAATAGGTTCAAATGATAATCTATCAGCACCCATTTTAAAACATTCATTGTAAATAATCCCTACTAATTCTTTTTCTGTCATCCCCACTCTAATCTGAGGTAAAACACGCAATAAAATTTGATCTGTTAATTCACAAGAAATTCGAATTTTACGAATTTCCTCTTCGTCTTTAATCATTCTGATTTTTACAATTTCTTCTCCTATTTGGTGAATTTCAAATTTTTCAGAAAGTAATAAATATTTTTGAATAGAAATCCCTTCATTTTCAACTCCTATTTTTATGAAGTTATTCTTTTTAAAAAACTCAATAATAGGTGTATAGTAATCTCTATTAGGTAAAACCTTATTAACAACATTTTCGATTCTACAAATTTCATTTTGGTATCGTCCATCCATGAATTGAATACATTCATCTAACGTAATTACCAAAATCGAGCCACTTCCTGTTACAGCTCCCAAATATTGTTTAGTAGTTTTATTCGTAATTACTATTGCATCTAACTCTTTGGTTTTTATTAACTTTCTAATATTGTCAATTTTATTCATATTACTCACCTAAAAATCTAAATCTAAATCATCTAAAAGATTTTCTTCTTCTTTTGTAAATATTTCTTTGTTATTTTGTGTTAACGCTGCAATTTCATCTTGTTTTTCCATAATTTTAAAGAATGGCCAATAAATAGCAACTGATGCCACTAATTGAATTGCGCATACAATAATTGTTCGCCAATCTCCATTTGTTAAAAATCCTTCTAAGAAAATACCTACATAAGGAGGGTCAAAAATTGGTTTATTTAAAAGTCCCCAGTGCATCAAAAACATTGGAAACGTACCAATAATAGCACCACCAAAAACGTGAGGAATAAACATAATTGGATTCAAAATAATTGGTGCACCAAATAAAATAGGTTCATTAATACCAAATAAAGCTGGGAAAAGAGAAACTTTTCCGATTTGTTGATATCTCTTATTTTTTGATAGCATACAAGCTACAATACATCCAATACTAATACCACATCCTGTAAATCCAAAGAATGCACTTGAAGTTCCTGCAGTAAAAAAGTGAGGAAGAGGTTCACCTGCTTGCATTGCTGCTATGTTTTCAGCAATAAAAGCTACCATTATCGGACGAGTAATTGGGCTAAATACTGATGAATGAATACCAAAGAAGAAAATTGTACAAATCGCAAAATTTAACAATAAAACTGCCCAAGGATTATCCATACTACCGACTAACGGAGTTAAAAATCGTGTTAAAATTGTTGGAGGTAATTCTCCAATAACATTTAAAAATACAAAACGTAAAGCAATGAATGTGCCACCTACAATTAAAGTTACTGGAATTAGTTCAAAAGATTGAGATACAAAATCAGGAACACCTTCAGGCATTCGAATCGTTAAATTACGTTTTTTACAGAAATTATATAACTCCACTGTAGCTAAGGCTACTAACATGGCTGTAAATAAACCTCTAGCTCCCAAATTTTTCAACATCAAATGACCTTGTTCGTTAAACGTTGCAACCATAAATAAAAATGCAAATGTAGCTAAAGTCATACAACCTGGAATATATAATTTATAGTATTTACCTAAGTTATAAGAAATAGCTAAACACGCATACAATCCAATCAATCCTATTGAAAGAGTTACTGGCAAATCAAATAATTCTGCGTTACTAGTAATAAATTGACTAATTGCATTTTCTTCACCTAACATGTTAGGTAAAGCTGGTAATATTGCAAAAAAACTTCCTAGAATTGTAAATGGTGTCATCGCAACCATTCCCGCTTTAATAGCGCTAAGATGTGGTTGATTATCAACTTTTCTTGCAAGAGGCAAGAAAAAACGATTCATGAATTCTGAAAATTTATCAAACATCACAGTCACTCCTTTTTATTTTTGTTTCGATAATTGATGTTTTTTATACGTTACTAAAGCTAATTTCATTACTGTCGCTCCATCCATTTGACCATATACATCTTTATCAATTACAGCACATGGAATATCTAATGGATCAATAACTGAATGAATAAAATCTATTTTATGGGCAATTTGTGGTCCTATTAACACAATATCCCAATTTTCTACAATACCTTCTAAAGAATCTGCAGGAATTGCTGTAAAATCAAAGTCTTCTTCATTTAATTTTTCACTTTGTTTAACAACCTTCTTCATATTTTGCATTAACATATTAGTTGAAAATCCACCTGCACAACATAATAAAATTTTCATAAAATCAAATCCTTTCTATTTATTATCATCTTCAAAAACATCTATTAAAGCTTCTATTAAGTCTCTCGCAAGTTGACTAGTCATATAATGGTCTTGTGCATGAACCATTAATAACGTAACTGCATCTTTAGCTTCTGGGTCTAATGCCTGAGCAATAATTTTAGTTTGTGCATTATGAGCCTCTAAATCAATCAATCTAGATTCTTTAAGAAGCTCCTTTGCTTTTTTAAAATCTTTATTTTTCACACATTTTAATGCTTCAAATGATTTCATTTTACTTTCACCAGAGTTTGCTATAATTTGTATAATTTCCTGTTCATTCATTTATTTCAAATCCTTTCTTAAAAGTTTTCAAACTCAAAAATATTTTTTTCCGTTAAATCTTTCAACAGCCTATAATATAGCTCTTCCATTAAATCTACATCACTTGAACTAACCAAAGATGTTGTAGAATGTCCGTATCTCACTGGAACAATCGTTACCAAAGTCGGTTTCCCTTGATTCACTTTATGAGCTTCTCCACCATCCGTTCCACCCATATTAAACATATCTTCTTGAAGTGGAATTTTATGATTTGATGCAAAATCTCTGAAATGATTTGCCATTTTTCGATTTGGCGAAAGAGTTCTATCAAATAAAGTAATCATAGGCCCCTTTCCAACTTGTCGTTTATTAGAATGGTCTCGTTTTAATTGGTTTGAAGCGGTAGCGACATCAATTACATACACAATATCTGGATTTATTAATTGAGTAGCCGTTTTAGCACCTCTAATTCCCACTTCTTCGCTACTTGTAAATGCAAAATACAAATTATATGGTAAAGAAACATTTTCTAATTTTTCAGCTAAAGAGCATAAAATATAGCAAGCTAATCGATTATCCATTGCTTTTCCAGAATATATATTTTCCACTGAATATTTTTGGAAGTTCGTTGAAAATGTAACCATATCTCCTATACTAATCCCGATTTTTTCAACTTCTTCTTGACTATTAGCACCTACATCTGCAAATACATAATCAACAATATTATCTTTATACTCTGCAAATGTAATCCCTGGTATTTTTTTTCTATCCCTCGTTGTCACTCTAACATGTTGATAAGATTGACCATAATTTTGTACTCCCCCTACCTTCATTAGATGAAGTAAACCAAAAGGATCTACACTTCTCACCAAAAATCCAACCTCATCCATATGAGCACACAACATAACACTTTTTGTGTTTTTTGCATTGACTTTCCCAAAAATAATACTTCCTAATCCATCTACTTGCTCGCTTAATTCTAAATGAGCTAATCTTTTCCTGATAAGTTCTCTCACTTCCTCTTCATCACCAGCCAAGGCATCTGCATTTGAAAGTTTACCCAAAAATTGTTCATCCATTAAACTCACTCCTTTAAAGATATATTTTTATTAATTTTATAAACTCTTGAAAATTTTGACATTTTGACAACTCACTCACCAATGATCTATGTTGCATTAGCCCATACAATTTTTTTGATAAATATTGATGCAACTCTACTTGCCCTGATTTTAAAGCTAACATGAACACTACTTTAATTTTCTTTTGCTTATAAAATATAGGTTTTGGCAACAATGTTACACTGATAATATTTTCTGAACTATTCATATTCATTGGGTGAGGGATAGCAATTCCATTTTCATAGACTGTGGATACATAATTTTCTCTTTCTAAAATAGAATTTTCATACCCTCGAATATTCATGCTACTTTCTATTTTTCCAGCCACATGATGCAATAATTTTTCATAATCTTCAAAATTATTAATTGAAAAATACTCTGAAGATATCATATCTATAAACTTTTCGTTACTATCTACTAACGTTCCTAGTTCCGTTAATAATTCAAGATTATTTTGAATGCTAAAATAATCTAATTCTCCTAATATTTCTCCAATTTGGATGACTGGACAATTAATATTTAAATCTAATGGTGTAATAGAAAACAATAATGTTGGATTAAACTCCGTGATTTCTTCTTTTTGGTAAATTGTGAAACTTTTTATTTCAGAATTTGGAAAAATTCTAGTGAATTTTAAAGACATTAATTGTGCAATTCCTCCTCCTGAACTACAAACCAATCCTATTCTGTAATATTTTCTATTTCTTCTTTCGTTTTGTTTTTCATAAGAAACCGCCATATGAGAAGTTAAGTAGCCTATTTCTTCCTGATTAATAACAACCTGATACTTACTTTCAATTCTTTTAACAACAAAAATCGCAGCATTCATTATTGCCGGAAATTCTCTTTCCATAGTTTTGATAATAAAATTTTCCTGGAAATCATTGACTTGTTTTCTCTCTAACATAAACGCTATATGTAACTGAATCATTCGCATAAAATCAATATCATTCACAAAATTTGTATTAAACTTATCATCCACTTCTTTATACAATATGTATAAAAACGTTTTTAACTCTGTTTGTTGAAATAACCGATTAGATTGATAGTCTAATAACAATTGATACAAAAGATAAGAATATGAATCACAGTGTTTAATCAATTCAAATTTATTTAAAATATTCCTTATAACAATAATTTCTTCCATGTCCAACTTCTCTAGAGATAAACCATTTTCTTGATAATAAATTAATATTATCTCTAACCATCTTTGAATTAACTTAGCTATTTCTCCATCTATTTTCAATTGATATGCTTGACAAATCAGCACAGTACACTGCGTTATTTCTGATTCAATTTTTGGAGTAATAATTCCCTGTATTTTTTCAACAATATAAGATTGCAAACCTTTAGAATATTTTTCCAAAAGCTTAAATTTGTCATATAAATTTCCAGTAATTTTTACCCCATAATGTGATTTTCTTTCTAAGAACAATCCTTCACTTTCTAATCGCTCTGCTATTTTTATAGTATCTTTTTTTACCTGTCCAATACTAATCGAGAAAATTTCTGCTAATTGTTTATTAGTTACAAAATTATTATGTAATAATAGAAAAACAATAATCGAATGTATCCTATTATTTTTACCTTCAAAACGTTCCTTCGACCATTCCTCTAGTGTCATTCTATATTGATCCATATCTTCAATTACTAAGTAATAACCTCTAGTTTTTGAACGATTAATATTAAAAGATAAAGATTCTTGATTGATAGATTTGATATCTTCTCGAATGGTTCTCGTAGAAACTGTTAATTTACTAGCTAATTGCTCTAATGAAACAAAATTTTCTTTTTCTAAAATTTTTACTAATTCTCTTTTCCTCATCGTTCCCTCCTAACTCCAGTTATTCTCATCAGATGGTATCTTTATTATACGACAGCGTTTTCTAATCAAACAGTTAATTTTTTTCTATATGATATGGAAAAAAGTAGACGAATTCATAAAAAATACCCTCATCTCTACTTGAAAGATGAGGGTGAATGAATTTATTTTAGTGATTTATTCGTCAAAACATAAACGAAATCTTATTTGTCTTATTTATCTTCTTCGCTCTTACGTTTTCTGTCACGGTCACGTTTCATTTGGCTTGAACGTAATTGACCACACGCTGCTTCAATATCATGACCAAATTCTTTACGAACCACACAGTTAATATGATTTTTCTTCAATACATCATAGAAAGCCACTACACGATCCTTACTACTACGTTCATATTGATCATGCTCACGAACTTTATTATACGGAATCAAGTTTACATACGATAAACGTTTCTTATCCGCTAATAAATCCGCCAATTGTTGCGCTTGCTCTACAGAATCATTGACATGATCCAACATAATATATTCAAATGTCACACGACGATTTGTTGTACGAATATATTCATTAATGGCTTCCATTACCACTTCAATTGGGTATTTACGGTTAATACGCATAATTTTAGAACGAGTATCATTATCAGGAGCATGTAACGATAACGCTAAGTTTACTTGTAAGCCTTCTTTAGCAAAATCTAAAATTTTCGGAGCAAGTCCACTAGTAGAAACTGTAATATGACGTGCACCAATCGCTAAACCTGTATCTGAATTTACTACTTTTAAGAACTTAATGACATTATCATAGTTATCAAATGGTTCTCCAATTCCCATGACAACAATATGACTCACACGGTCTCCAGGAGCTACTTCATCTAATGTACGTTGCACGTGCATTACTTGCGCTACAATTTCTCCAGCAACTAAGTCACGTTGTTTGGCAATAATACCACTGGCACAGAAAGTACAACCAATATTACACCCTACTTGTGTTGTTACACAAATCGATAAACCATATTCTTGTGGCATCAATACTGTTTCAATCAATAATCCATCTGCTAATTCAAACAAGAACTTACGAGTACCGTCAGCTGATTGTTGCTTAATTTTTTCATTTAATACTGGGAATGTAAAAGTTTCATTTAATTTTGCAATTAAATCTTTTGATAAGTTTGTCATTTCTTCAAAACTCGTCACACGTTTGCGATATAACCAATCCCATAATTGTCCTGCTCTGAATTTTTTCTCTCCATTTTCTTCAAACCATGCGACTAAATCTTCATAGGGATATCCGTAAATAATTGGTTTCCCTTCATATTCACGAACACGTCTTCCGATTTTTGTTACCATTTCTAATCCTTCTTTCTAGCATGCAAATGCTTTTTCAATTTCTTCTAATGATTTCCCTGAACTTAGTAAAACACTTAGTTTCATACGAGCTTTTTGTCCACTCAATCCTGTTGTAAAAATCACACCAGACTGTCTTAATTGCTTTCCTCCACCTAAATAGTCATACACATCATACGTGACACCATTGAAAGCTCTTGAGACTAATACAATTGGAATACCTGCCTCTATACATCTTTGTAAGGCTGGCAATGTTGCTGGCGGTAAATTTCCTGCTCCTAGTGCTTCAATAACGACCCCTTTTGCTTGGTTCTCGTAAATCGCATCGAATAAGAGTCCATCCATTCCCGCATATGCTTTTAATAAATATACTCCCGTTTGAACTTCTTCAATAGGATAGTATTCTTGTTTTAATAAGCGTTGGAAATAAATTACTTCACTTTTGGAGACTAATCCAAGAGGACCAAAAGTTGGTGTTTGGAAAGTTGCGACATTTGTAGTATGAGTTTTTGTCACATAAGTAGCTGTATGAACTTCATCATTCATCACAACTACAACTCCTTTATCCTTCGATTCTGGAGAAGCCGCTACAATTAAGGAACTCCGTAAATTTGCTAAACCATCCGAACCGATTTCATTACTTGATCTCATTGCCCCAGTCACCACAATTGGGATAGATAAATTCGTTGTTAATTCTAGAAAATACGCCGTTTCTTCTAAAGTATCTGTTCCATGAGTGACTACAACTCCTGTATACCCCTCATCAACAGCTGTTAAAATTCTTTGTCTTAATTGCATCATATGAGATTCTTGTATATGAGGAGAAGGTAAATTAAATAAATCTTCTGTATGAATATCTCCGATTAAATGAAACAAATGCGAACTGGATAATAAAGGATTTTCTCCGTTAGGAGATACTTTCCCAGTAGAATGGTCTTCGCTCATTGCGATTGTTCCACCCGTATTAATCATCAAAATTTTTGCCATCCTTTTCCCTCCTTCTCTTTCGTGCAAAATCTCTTATTACATTTTTCATATAAGTTTAGTCTACCATAATCTAGACCGTAAAAAAAGAAAAGACTTGATGGAAGCCAAGTCTTTTCATGTACAATTTATTGTTTTCTATACTGTCTTTGATGTTGGTGAACTCCTGATAAAATAAATGGACTTGCATCTTCCACTTGGAAAGTTTGTTCGCCACTTTCATCCACCATTTGACTAAATAATGTTTCATATTCTGCTACAGTTACTTGCTTACGAGCCTCTAATAATTGTTGATAAGCTTCTACTCGTAATTGTTTTTCAAAGCCTTCTACTAATTCTCCAACAAAGAATTCTCCAACTGCTCCAGATCCATAACTAAAGAATCCAATACGGTCTCCTGCAACTAATACAGGACTTGTTTCAATTAAAGAAATAAAACTTAAAAATAATGATCCGGTATAAATATTTCCAACATGACGATTATAAGCTGTACTTTCTTGATAACGAGTCGTTAATCGTTCTTGTTCTTCTTCTGGTAATGCTTCTAAAAATGGTTTAAATGCTTTCAATCCCATTTTCGTATATGGTAAGTGGAAGCAAATTGCTTCTAAATCTGCCAAGCTAGCTCCGGTTTGTGCTGCATAATCCGTCCAAACTTCTGCAAAAAAACGCATGTATTGTTCATTTGAGAATTTTCCATCTACCATTGGATAGGCTTCATAATTTGGACGCCAAAAATCCATGACATCGTCTGTAAATAAGCTGGTTTCATCTTCTAAACGAAGTAAACGAGGTTCAGCAGAAACAATCATTGCTACTGCCCCTGCTCCTTGTGTTGGTTCCCCACCACTTTTCAAGCCATATTTTGCAATATCACTTGCAATGACTAACACTTTTGATTCTGGATTCAAAGCGATATGACCTTTTGCTAATTGTAATGCTGCTGTTGCTCCATAGCACGCATGTTTTAATTCCACACTACGAACTCGATTCGATAATCCTAATAATTTTTGAATATAGACTGCTGCAGATTTTGATTGATCAATCCCAGTTTCTGTTCCTACAAGAATCATGTCAATAGCTTCTTTATCTACTTCATCTAAAATTCCAATTGCTGCATTTGCGCCCATTGTGACAATATCTTGAGTCACAGGAGCTACTGCCATGGTACTTTGTCCAATTCCTACTGTATATTTTGCTGGCTCTACACCACGCTCTACTGCTAAATCCTCCATAGATAAGGCAAATGGTGGTGTATAAAATCCAATTTTATCAATTCCGATATTCATTTCTAACTCCCTTAATCTAATAAGTATCTATCCTAATAGTCTGCACGTACCATAGTAGCAAAAAATGGAGAAAGCTACAACGATTATCCCTGTTAAAAGCGATAAATTTAACAAATCTTTAACTTTCGTGAGTTGTTAAATTTATAAACACTACTCTATTCTATCTTTAGACTTCATTAGAAAATAATATATCTCACTTAATATTGGAATTTACAGAACCATTGGAGTTTACACACACTAACTACCTCATCAAGAAAAAAACATCCAAAATCCTTAATTCATATAGGTTTCTGGATGTTTTTAATTTTCAGAACGAACAAACTTAACAACGAACTGTTTTTCATGTATATCTTTAAATTCAACCTACTAATAGCGTAGATAAATTACATATACCATATATAAATAATATCCCTACTATAGTTAAAATAACATACTCTGGAGCTGTAAACATTTTCTCTTTGTAATATTTTTTTACATATATATAAATTAATGTTCCTGGACATAAAGCTAAGATAGTCAAAACCACATACACATAGCCTGATGAAATAATTAACCACAGCATATATATCGATGAAATCAAACCTAAAGCGATTGTAGTTATTTGAGCCTTTATTTTCTTTCTCACTATTTCTTTCATCAAGAAAAAAGCAACGCACGCGTATGGTAATAAAATAGTTGCAGAAGATAATCTTGATAAAACACTATAAGCTTCACTAGTAAATAAAAATGAGATTAAAAGTAATTGAACTAAAAAGTTTGTAATAAACGTTGATACAGCAGGCATACCATTTTTATTTTCAATTGTAAAACATTTTGGAAACAATTGCTGCACACCTGCTTGATAAGCAATCTCTTCAGCTAATAATGTATTCGCAATCCAAGCACCAAAAATTGATATAATCACTCCAACATTTACTATTATTGCTCCTGTTTTTCCAATGATACTTTCTAATACATATCCCATAGCAGGATTTGGTAAAGATGCAATATCTGCCCTTGTCAAAATACCAAACGATAAAACTGTTATCATTGCATATATGATTGTAATAGCAATAAATGCTAAAACTGTTGCTCTTCCTACATCGGATCTATTTCTTGCTCGACCAGAGAACACGACAGCACCCTCTATCCCAATAAACACCCACACAGTAACTAACATACTTCCTTTTACTTGTTCAACAACACTACCCAAATCCGCATCTAACACATTATTTCCCCAAAAATCTGCAGCAAACAAATTGATTTTAAACGCAGTAACGATACAAATTAAAAAAATAACTAATGGAATAAGTTTTGCCAACATCACAATTGCGTTAAGTAATGCGGCTTTGTCCAAACCCTTCAATAACATATAATGAATAATCCAAAGTAAAACAGAAGCGCCAATAATGGATGCAATATTTTGTCCATCCCCAAAAACTGGGAAAAAATATCCAAGTGCACTAAATAATAATGTCCCAAACGCTACATTACCAATAATAACGGATATCCAATATCCCCATACTGAATTAAATCCTATATAATCTCCAAACCCTTCCCTAGCATAACTAAAAATTCCTGCATCTAAATCAGGTCTAGCAGTATTTAATTTTAGCATACAAAGCGCTAAACTACCCATCCCTACTCCTGTAACAATCCAACCAATCATCGTTGCGCCAACTGACGCCACACTCGCCATCTCCTTCATGAGATTAAATATCCCTGCTCCAATAATAGCACTCATGATAATCCCAATAAGAGATATTAATGACAACTTACCATCTTGTTTCATTACCTCCACCTCCTGTTATTAAAAAAGGCAACCAACTTTAACAGTTGATTGCCTATCACACATTTTACCAAATTACCATCTAAATGTTAGAATCGCAATGATAAACAACTAAGTCCACCGTCAATTTTTCTAAATTCGGAAGTATCAACTACTAACACTTTATAACCCAAATTTTCAATTGCTTTTTGTACTTTTGGATATCCTTCTGGCACAATCACATAATCATTAACCCAAATACAATTTGCACCATATGCTTCATTCATGTCAATCTCAATCTTATTATATTTTTCAAATTCAGGAGCTGTTTTAAACTCTCCTGCAACTAATAAATTATTGTTTTCAAGATACGCTAGTCCTGTTTTAAGATGAAGCATTTCACTCATATGTACCATTTGTCCACTTAAACCATACTTTTCAAGGATAGAAATCATTTGTTTCGCTCCTTCTTCATTAGTACGAGCGGATAACCCAATATAAAAATGATTACCTACCATCATAATATCTCCAGCTTCTACAGTTCCAGGCTCTTCAATATATTCAATATTGTCATAGAATTTTTTCAATGTTTCTAACATATCCGGTAGTACAGCCTCTTTACGACGGCTTAATGCACCTGGACGAGTAATAATCACACACTTACTTGTACAGAGTGCCACATCTTCTACAAAACATGAATCTGGAAACTCATCTTTAGGTTCCAACACTGTAACATTAACTCCCGTTTTAGTCAAAGCGCTAACATAATTTTCGTGTTGTACTAGTGCTTTTTCATAAATAGGTTTACCTTCACTTGCACTAGTTAAACCATCACAAACCGTTCTAGACGGTACTCTGACAATAACATTTTTAAACATATTACTTCCTTCTTCCTTTATTATATTTTTTCTACACAGATAGTATACAATATACAATTTGTTTTTTCAATCTTTTTTATTGTTTTTTTTATTTTTTTTTGCAATACTTATAGTAGAAAGGAATGAAAATATGGAACCTAAAGAAAAAGTATACAATTTTATTTCAGAACAAGTAACCCTTGGCAATTTAACACCTACTGATAAAATAACTGAACAATTTTTATCCGATAATGTCGGTCTAAGCCGCACACCAATCCGGGAAGCTTTACTACAACTTGCTTCTGAAAATATATTAGAAAGAGAACCTCGAAAAGGATTTAAATTAAAACAATATTCTCAAGAAGAAGTAGAAAATATTTACGAAATTATTGGAACCTTAGATGGAAAAATAGCATACGAAACCTGTGAGAAATTAACTCAAGAAGATTATTCTGTTATGCAATTTTTAATAGATAGTATGTATTCTTCCATCAAAAATGGATTGTATACAAAATACAATGAGTTACAAGAAAGTTTTCATAATGTATATATATCACTAAGCACAAACTCAATGATGGTACAAGAACTTAAAAATAAGAAAAAAATATTCGTTGGAAAAAACTACAAAAGAATAACTCCTGAAACGATACAAAACTTGTTGAAAACGACAAATGATGAACATCAAACAATCCTAAATCTTTTTAAAAATCATCAAAAAAATGAAGTCAGAAAATACTTAGAAGAAATACACTGGAATAAATCCAATGCTCGCTATGACATTTGGTAATCTGAACAGTTTATAGAAAAATTTACGTGAAGTGCAACAAGCAATAATCTATCCCTTCTATCATGTTTTAATTTAGTATTTCTGTGCTATAGAAGGAAATGAATTCTATATCAAGTTGTAGATTCTTTATAATAAATTAGGCTACTTATCGCTACACAAAAAAGATAAATGATAGAATTTACAATCATCAATACTAAACTAAATAGGAATACAAAAGTACGATTCTTTTAACAAATCTTTAACTTTTTATGTAGTATTTTAATAGGTTTCTGTACAACTTTCGATTACAATAGTAAAGGAAATGAAATTTTAAGGAGAATGATATGAATTCAAACGATATTGTTATTATTAGTGCTACTAGAACAGCCATTGGAAAATTTGGAGGACAATTCGCTTCTATTAGTGCTGTTGACCTAGGTACAGCCGTTGTAAAATCTGCGATTGAAAAAGGAAATATAGATCCAACTTTAATCGACACAGTCATTTTTGGACAAGTATTACAAGCAGGTCTTGGTCAAAACCCTGCCCGTCAAGTTGCGCTAAATTCAGGATTACTGCATACGAGTACAGCTTTAACCGTAAACGAAGTTTGTGGTTCTGGATTAAAATCTATTTTATTAGCAGCTCAAGCCATTCGCCTAGGAGATGCAAAAATTGTATTAGCCGGCGGAATGGAAAATATGTCTTTAGCACCACATTTATTACAAAATCGATTTGCTACAAAAAATGGAAATTACACCATGATTGATGCTTTATTCCACGATGGCTTAACCGATGCCTTTTCAAATGAAGCCATGGGAATAACTGCTGAAAATCTAGTTAAAAAATATGGATTGACTCGTCAACAATTAGATGAATTTGCAGCACACTCTCAAGACAAAACATACCAAGCACAACAAAATGGTGCTTTTGATAAAGAAATTACACCAATTGAAATCACGAATAAAAAAACAAAACAAGTTATAAGCATCGATAAGGATGAATTTATTCGCCCAGAAACAACCGTAGAATCTCTCAGTTCTCTAAGACCCGCCTTTAAAACAGAAGGAGTCGTAACAGCTGGAAATTCTTCAGGAATTAACGATGGAGCTGCAGCTTTAATCTTAACAACACGAGAAGTTGCCGATACTTTAAACTTGCCAATCTTAGCTACTTTAACAGGATATGCTGAAGCAGGAGTCGACCCTTCTATGATGGGAATCGGACCAGTCCCTGCCATTGAAAAACTCATTCAAAGAACTCATATCCCATTAGATAAAGTTGATTTATTTGAATTGAACGAAGCTTTTGCTGCTCAAAGTTTGGCAGTCATCAAAGACTTAAACATTAACCCTGAAAAAGTGAATGTTAACGGTGGTGCCATTGCCTTAGGGCATCCAATTGGAGCTTCAGGTGCTCGGATTGTGGTGACTTTAATTCATGCTTTACAACAACGTCAATTACAAACCGGAATTGCCTCTCTATGTGTTGGAGGGGGAATGGGTGTAGCCTTAAGTTTAAAAGTTGAGGTTCTATAATTTATAGCGTTGATGGAGAAAATCCACCAACCCTATTTGACAAAGAGCCAATATAACCAAGCCAAGCATTATTCAGACTGCTTGGCTTGGTTTGTTTCTAAATTCTTTTGTTTTTGTCGGTGTTGATAATAGTGACGAATTTCTTCGTTTTCTTCTGTAGACTGATAAGTCACAGCAATGCGATGTTCTTCCGTCCAACTTTCTACTAATTCTTCTACACTCGGCAATGTTAAAGGTGGAAGTTCTACTGGAATGGACAACGTATCTTTCCATATTTCATAACGAATTTGGAATAATAATCGTCCCACTCTTAATAAGATTTCTCGTTTTTCTGTATCCATTTGATAGGCTTTTTTGAAAAATTCTTGCATATACATCCTAAAATGATGATAAACTTCATTAACCGTCTCTACGCCCATTTCAAAAAATAATTCAAAAAATGTATCAAAAAATAGTTTTAAATCTTCATCCGTAACGGTCTCGGTCCATTGTTTAAACGTTTGATCCGTTAATTGGCTATTTTTCGTCAATTCGGTTCGTTCAACAAAACAATCCTCTTCTATATTCCACATTAAAGCACTATGTTGAACAATGCCACTTCCTTGACTTTCAATAATATGATAAGGAACTTGAGATTCTAACATCAACCCTACTATCGAATCTTGCGGAATATATCTTTTTGCTTTTGATACTACTCTTTGATATCCTTCTGTCATTAAAATCGAACGATGTACCCCTGGAGAATCCCAACAATAAATCTGCTGTATTCGCTGTTGAATGGATTCTTCTTGCATTGCACTTGCATATAAGGACAGATTTCCTCCTTTAGAATGTCCGGATACATTTAAACTTCCTGCGAATAACTCTGCTTGTTTTCTTAAATACTCTATCGCATCTGTTTGTGCAGGAATCAAGTCAGAATAAGTCATCATAAAGTCTTCTTTCCAACCTATTAAACTTTCATCTGTTCCTCTAAAAATAATCCATCGACTTTCTTCTTCCCATTGATAACAAACTGCAGCAAATTGTTTTGTAAGTTCATCATCAATATCGTTCAAAAATCCAAACACTTTAATATCTTTGAAACGTTGACTTTTAGACACAACATCTAGTAATTTCATTCTTTCTTTTGTAATCATAAAGGGATTATTTTCGTGTTCTTTTTCTTTGATTGTTGCAAATTCTTTACCTAATTGGTTAAGTGAAATGGCAGCTTTTACCTCAAAAGATGAAGGTACAATTCCATCAAATGGTAAATAGGCGATTTCTGTTAAAACTAAAATATCAATATCCGTTACTGATTTTTCTTGAAATGTTTGAGCTTCGTATTGCTGTACATAAGTAATTAAATTTCCCATAAAAAGCTCCTTTCGGACTCGGTTTTATTAAGTAAGTTTACCACCTCATCTAAACAAATGCAAAAGTAGACAACTAAAAATATGCAAAAGTGAAAATTTTTCTTTCTTTTTTGATAAGAGAATGCTATACTTTGGACTTGAAAATAATGAAACGGGGGCGTTAAAAATGCAATTAGGATTTGATAGCGAAAAATACCTGGAAGAACAAAGTCAATATATTTTAGAGCGCGTGAATAGTTATGACAAACTCTATTTAGAATTTGGTGGTAAACTCATTGGAGATTTTCACGCAATGAGAGTATTACCTGGATTTGATCCAGATGGAAAAGTCAAACTACTCTATCGTTTGAGAAACCAAGCAGAAATTATCATCTGTGTTTACGCTGGGGATATCGAACAAAATAAAATACGTGGAGACTTAGGCATTACTTATGACCGAGATGTCTTACGAATGATTGATGATTTACACCACTGGGATTTGAAAATTAATAGCGTACTCATTACAAGATACACTGGTCAACCAGCTGCCACACAATTCAAAAATATGTTAGAACGCAGAGGAATGACCGTTTATACTCACGGTCACACAGAAGGCTATCCAATGGATGTGGATACCATTGTCAGTGATGCAGGCTACGGAGCCAATGCATACATTGAAACCACTCGCCCATTAGTCGTTGTAACAGCACCTGGTGCCAATAGCGGAAAACTAGCGACTTGTTTAAGTCAGCTCTATCATGAAACCAAAAGAGGACGTTCCGCAGGTTATGCAAAATTTGAAACATTCCCTGTATGGAATTTACCATTAAACCATCCTGTTAACATTGCCTATGAAGCTGCAACAGCTGATTTAGAAGATGTCAATATGATTGATCCATATCATTTGGAAAAATATGGCATTACAACGGTTAACTATAATCGAGATATTGAAGCATTCCCACTTTTAAGAAGAATTTTAAGAAAAATATACAAAGACCAAGAAATTCCTTATTACTCACCAACCGATATGGGAGTAAACCGCGTTGGATTTGCCATAACAGACGATGCAGTCGTACAAGAAGCTTCTAAACAAGAAATTATTCGCAGATACTACCACTTACAATGTGATTACAAACGTGGCATTGGCACATTAGAAACTGCTCAACGTGGAAAATATATTATGGATGAAATGGGACTAACCCCTCAAGATCGTCCAGTTGTCGAAAAAGCATTGAGTAAAGCCAAAGAATCCAACAGCGAAATCGTTGCTATTGAGTTACCAAATGGTAAAATGATTACTGGAAAACAAAGCGAAACAATGACAGCAGGAGCTGCTTGCTTATTAAATGCGATTAAAGAATTAGCAGGTATTCAAAAAGATTTACACTTATTACCGCCCGTTATTCTTGAATCCATTACAAAATTGAGTCAAGATGTCTTTCGTCAGCAAAGACGATCCCTCGATAGTAAGGAAGTACTCATTGCTTTAAGTATGTCTGCCGTTACAAATCCATCTGCAGAAGCCGCTAAAAATCAATTAGTCTTTTTAAGAAATTTACAAGCACATAGTACCGTTATTTTACAAAAAGCCGATGAAGAAATTTATCGTGATTTAGGCATTACCATTACGAGTGAACCATCCTTTGCAGGAAATAGTTTTTATTATAGTCACTAAACACAAAACAGGATTGACGGACTCTCCCATCAATCCTGTTTTTTATATTAATGAATTGCTCCACCAATGGTTTTTAAATCCTCTTTATCTTGATAATCAATAACTGTTTCAACACAAAGCGTTAGAGCTTGAACCATTTCTTCTAATTCCATAGAAGGATATTGATTTTTTTCTTTTACTTGTTCAGGTAAGAAAGGTACATGAATAAAGCCAGCTTTTAATAATGGATGATTTTTAGAAGCATAATAAAGTACTTGATACATAATATGATTACATACAAAAGTACCTGCAGTATTTGAAACAGAAGCAGAAAAACCTGACGCAATCATTTTATCCACCATAGCTTTAATAGGTAATGTTGAAAAATAAGCACTTTCTCCATCCTTTTGAATTGGGAAATCAATGGGTTGATTGTCTTCATTATCTGGAATACGTGCATCATCAATATTTATCGCAATACGTTCTGGAGTAATTCCCTGTCTTCCTCCTGCTTGTCCTACACAAATGACAACATCAGGATTGAAACTTTCCATTTCTTTCTTTAATACCTCAAAGGATTTCTGAAATACCGTAGGAATTTGAATTCCTTTTATTTCTGCATTTTTTATTTTTTCTGGAATATGACGAACAACTTCCCAAGAAGGATTAATATTTTCTCCACCAAATGGATCAAAACCTGTTAATAAAATTTTCATTTAACATTCTCCTTTATTTCTATAGATACAAAAAAAGCACTCGTAAGAGTGCTAATGATGACCCGTACGGGACTCGAACCCGTGTTACCGCCGTGAAAGGGCGGTGTCTTAACCGCTTGACCAACGGGCCAAGAAAAAATTTAAAGCGGGTGACGAGAATCGAACTCGCGACAACAGCTTGGAAGGCTGTAGTTTTACCACTAAACTACACCCGCATTCTATAAACGGTCCCGACGGGAATCGAACCCGCGATCTCCTGCGTGACAGGCAGGCATGTTAACCCCTACACCACGGAACCATATTTTAGGGAATGGAGGTTAACGGGATCGAACCGCTGACCCCCTGCTTGTAAGGCAGGTGCTCTCCCAGCTGAGCTAAACCTCCATCTATGACCCGTACGGGACTCGAACCCGTGTTACCGCCGTGAAAGGGCGGTGTCTTAACCGCTTGACCAACGGGCCAGAATTTTAAAAGAACGGAGAAGGAGGGATTTGAACCCTCGCGCCGGTTTCCCGACCTACACCCTTAGCAGGGGCGCCTCTTCAGCCTCTTGAGTACTTCCCCAATATCCAATGCAATATTTCGATAAAAAATATCTATGGGCCTAAATGGACTCGAACCATCGACCTCACGCTTATCAGGCGTGCGCTCTAACCAGCTGAGCTATAGGCCCTTAACTTCCAAAAAGCGGGTGACGAGAATCGAACTCGCGACAACAGCTTGGAAGGCTGTAGTTTTACCACTAAACTACACCCGCATTATATAATGGCTCGGGACAGAATCGAACTGCCGACACTTTGAGCTTCAATCAAATGCTCTACCAACTGAGCTACCGAGCCTAGAATTACGGTCCCGACGGGAATCGAACCCGCGATCTCCTGCGTGACAGGCAGGCATGTTAACCCCTACACCACGGAACCTTGGTAGAAATTGCGGAGGTAGGACTCGAACCTACGACCTTCGGGTTATGAGCCCGACGAGCTGCCAACTGCTCCACCCCGCGATAACATTAGTAAGGAGGATAAGGGATTCGAACCCTTGCACGCTTTTACACGCCTGACGGTTTTCAAGACCGTTCCCTTCAGCCGGACTTGGGTAATCCTCCGTGAATATAGGTCAATGGACCTTGTAGGACTCGAACCTACGACCGGACGGTTATGAGCCGTCTGCTCTAACCACCTGAGCTAAAGGTCCAAGCTCAATTAATAGCGGCGAAGGGGATCGAACCCCCGACCTCCCGGGTATGAACCGGACGCTCTAGCCAGCTGAGCTACACCGCCATAATTATATAATCTTAATGGAGACTAGCGGGATCGAACCGCTGACCTCCTGCGTGCAAAGCAGGCGCTCTCCCAGCTGAGCTAAGCCCCCATAAAAAAATCGGGAATACAGGATTCGAACCTACGACCCCTTGGTCCCAAACCAAGTGCTCTACCAAGCTGAGCTAATTCCCGATATATGCACCCAACAGGAGTCGAACCTGTAACCGCTTGATTCGTAGTCAAGTACTCTATCCAATTGAGCTATGGGTGCAAATTTTATTCAATTATATTGAAAATGCCGAGGGCCGGGGTCGAACCGGCACGGTCATCACTGACCGCAGGATTTTAAGTCCTGTGCGTCTGCCAATTCCGCCACCCCGGCATAGGCCATGGTTTATCATTGGCAAAGCGGAAGACGGGGTTCGAACCCGCGACCCCCACCTTGGCAAGGTGGTGTTCTACCACTGAACTACTTCCGCAATTTATTCGTTTAAATGCCGGCTAAAGGACTTGAACCCTCGACCCTCTGATTACAAATCAGATGCTCTACCAACTGAGCTAAGCCGGCTATGAGTGATACAGGGCTCGAACCTGTGACCCTCTGATTAAAAGTCAGATGCTCTACCAACTGAGCTAATCACTCATGATTCATGGAGGTTAACGGGATCGAACCGCTGACCCCCTGCTTGTAAGGCAGGTGCTCTCCCAGCTGAGCTAAACCTCCATAATATTTGAAAAGCGTGGCAACGTCCTATCCTCACAGGGGGAAACCCCCAACTACTATCGGCGCTAAGAAGCTTAACTTCTGTGTTCGAGATGGGAACAGGTGTATCCTTCTTGCCATCGTCACCACACTTCTCTCTTGAAAAAGCTCTCGCTCTCTCAAAACTGAATCTATATCCAAATTCTTCCTCTTTTACCTTCAACCTTGGTTAAGTCCTCGACCGATTAGTACTAGTCCGCTCCATGCCTCACGGCACTTCCACTTCTAGCCTATCTACCTGTTCGTCTCTCAGGGGTCTTACTCACTTAAAATGATGGGAAATCTCATCTCGAGGGGGGCTTCACGCTTAGATGCTTTCAGCGTTTATCCCGTCCACACATAGCTACCCAGCGATGCTCTTGGCAGAACAACTGGTACACCAGCGGTGTGTCCATCCCGGTCCTCTCGTACTAAGGACAGCTCCTCTCAAATTTCCAACGCCCGCGACGGATAGGGACCGAACTGTCTCACGACGTTCTGAACCCAGCTCGCGTACCGCTTTAATGGGCGAACAGCCCAACCCTTGGGACCGACTTCAGCCCCAGGATGCGATGAGCCGACATCGAGGTGCCAAACCTCCCCGTCGATGTGAACTCTTGGGGGAGATAAGCCTGTTATCCCCAGGGTAGCTTTTATCCGTTGAGCGATGGCCCTTCCATTCGGTACCACCGGATCACTAAGCCCGACTTTCGTCCCTGCTCGACTTGTTGGTCTCGCAGTCAAGCTCCCTTCTGCCTTTACACTCTTCGAATGATTTCCAACCATTCTGAGGGAACCTTTGGGCGCCTCCGTTACACTTTAGGAGGCGACCGCCCCAGTCAAACTGCCCGTCTGACACTGTCTCCCACCTTGCTTCTAGGTGCGGGTTAGAGGGTTCATGTAACAAGGGTAGTATCCCACCATTGCCTCCTTGGAAACTGGCGTTCCCATCTCTTCGGCTCCTACCTATCCTGTACATGTCACACAAACACTCAATATCAAACTACAGTAAAGCTCCATGGGGTCTTTCCGTCCTGTCGCGGGTAACCTGCATCTTCACAGGTACTATAATTTCACCGAGTCTCTCGTTGAGACAGTGCCCAGATCGTTACGCCTTTCGTGCGGGTCGGAACTTACCCGACAAGGAATTTCGCTACCTTAGGACCGTTATAGTTACGGCCGCCGTTTACTGGGGCTTCAATTCAAAGCTTCGCCCTAATGGACTAACCTCTCCTCTTAACCTTCCAGCACCGGGCAGGCGTCAGCCCCTATACGTCATCTTTCGATTTTGCAGAGACCTATGTTTTTGATAAACAGTCGCCTGGGCCTATTCACTGCGGCTGGTATTTCTACCAGCACCCCTTCTCCCGAAGTTACGGGGTCATTTTGCCGAGTTCCTTAACGAGAGTTCGCTCGCTCACCTTAGTGTTCTCCACTCAACTACCTGTGTCGGTTTGCGGTACGGGTTCTGTTAATCTCACTAGAAGCTTTTCTCGGCAGTGTGACGTCAGTTGCTTCGCTACTTTTTTTCGCTCCCCTTCACAGCTTACCCCGTTTGTGACAAGCATTTCACTCATCAGCGGACTCGCTGCTTGGACGTACTTTTCCACTCGTACGCTCAACTTAGCCTCCTGCGTCCCTCCATTGCTCAAACAATTAACAGAAGTACAGGAATATCAACCTGTTATCCATCGACTACGCCTTTCGGCCTCGCCTTAGGTCCCGACTAACCCTGGGAGGACGAGCCTTCCCCAGGAAACCTTAGTCATTCGGTGGACGGGATTCTCACCCGTCTTTCGCTACTCATACCGGCATTCTCACTTCTAAGCGCTCCACATGTCCTTACGGTCATGCTTCTTCGCCCTTAGAACGCTCTCCTACCACTCAGTTATTATCTGAATCCACAGCTTCGGTAATCTGTTTAGCCCCGTTACATTTTCGGCGCAGGGTCACTCGACTAGTGAGCTATTACGCACTCTTTGAATGATGGCTGCTTCTAAGCCAACATCCTAGTTGTCTGTGCAACCCCACATCCTTTTCCACTTAACAGATATTTTGGGACCTTAGCTGGTGGTCTGGGCTGTTTCCCTTTCGACTACGGATCTTATCACTCGCAGTCTGACTCCCGGACATAAATACATGGCATTCGGAGTTTATCTGAATTCGGTAACCCGAGATGGGCCCCTAGTCCAAACAGTGCTCTACCTCCACGATTCTTCATTCCGAGGCTAGCCCTAAAGCTATTTCGGAGAGAACCAGCTATCTCCAAGTTCGATTGGAATTTCTCCGCTACCCACACCTCATCCAAGCACTTTTCAACGTGCCCTGGTTCGGTCCTCCAGTGCGTTTTACCGCACCTTCAACCTGGACATGGGTAGATCACTTGGTTTCGGGTCTACGTCAACATACTCTGCCGCCCTATTCAGACTCGCTTTCGCTACGGCTCCGACTCTTCATCTTAACCTCGCATGTTAACGTAACTCGCCGGTTCATTCTACAAAAGGCACGCCATCACCCATTAACGGGCTCTGACTACTTGTAAGCACACGGTTTCAGGTACTCTTTCACTCCCCTCCCGGGGTTCTTTTCACCTTTCCCTCACGGTACTGGTTCACTATCGGTCACTAGGTAGTATTTAGCCTTGCCAGATGGTCCTGGCGGATTCCGACGGGATTCCTCGTGTCCCGCCGTACTCAGGTGCTCTCTTGTGCCAACTTTCTGTTTTGCATACAGGACTGTCACCTTCTTTGGCCCTGCTTTCCAACAGGGTTCTGCTACAGATTGTCATACACGTTGTTGAAAGTCCTACAACCCCAGTGTGCATGCACACTGGTTTGGGCTCTTCCCGTTTCGCTCGCCGCTACTCAGGAAATCGATTTTTCTTTCTCTTCCTGCGGGTAATGAGATGTTTCAGTTCCCCGCGTCTACCTCGTCATAAGCCTGCGCTTATGCGTAACACCCCATCACGGGTGTTGGGTTCCCCCATTCGGAAATCTCTGGATCTTAGCTTACTTACAGCTCCCCAAAGCATATCGGTGTTCGTTCCGTCCTTCTTCGGCTCCTAGTGCCAAGGCATTCACCGTGCGCCCTTATTCACTTAACCATTATGGTCGCGTTGCTTCTTGTTAAAAAACTCTTTTTCGTTAGATTTCTCTAACTCTCGGTAAATTTTTGGTTTTCATTTGTGATATAGTATTCAGTTTTCAAAGGTCGAGTTGAGAGTTAACCTCTCAAAACTAAACAAAGATTTCAACCTGTAGGGTTCCGTGTTCATCTAACGTCGAAACATTAGATGTTATCCTTAGAAAGGAGGTGATCCAGCCGCACCTTCCGATACGGCTACCTTGTTACGACTTCACCCCAATCATCTATCCCACCTTAGGCGGCTGGCTCCGTAAGGTTACCTCACCGACTTTGGGTGTTACAAACTCTCGTGGTGTGACGGGCGGTGTGTACAAGACCCGGGAACGTATTCACCGCGGCGTGCTGATCCGCGATTACTAGCGATTCCGGCTTCATGTAGGCGAGTTGCAGCCTACAATCCGAACTGAGAATGGCTTTAAGAGATTCGCTTACCCTCGCGAGTTCGCTGCTCGTTGTACCATCCATTGTAGCACGTGTGTAGCCCAAGTCATAAGGGGCATGATGATTTGACGTCATCCCCACCTTCCTCCGGTTTGTCACCGGCAGTCTCACTAGAGTGCCCAACTCAATGCTGGCAACTAGTAATAAGGGTTGCGCTCGTTGCGGGACTTAACCCAACATCTCACGACACGAGCTGACGACAACCATGCACCACCTGTCTCTTTGTCCCCGAAGGGAATGCTCTATCTCTAGAGTGGTCAAAGGATGTCAAGACTTGGTAAGGTTCTTCGCGTTGCTTCGAATTAAACCACATGCTCCACCGCTTGTGCGGGTCCCCGTCAATTCCTTTGAGTTTCAACCTTGCGGTCGTACTCCCCAGGCGGAGTGCTTAATGCGTTAACTGCAGCACTGAAGGGCGGAAACCCTCCAACACTTAGCACTCATCGTTTACGGCGTGGACTACCAGGGTATCTAATCCTGTTTGCTACCCACGCTTTCGAGCCTCAGCGTCAGTTACAGACCAGAGAGTCGCCTTCGCCACTGGTGTTCCTCCATATATCTACGCATTTCACCGCTACACATGGAATTCCACTCTCCTCTTCTGCACTCAAGTCAACCAGTTTCCAATGACCCTCCCCGGTTGAGCCGGGGGCTTTCACATCAGACTTAATTGACCGCCTGCGCTCGCTTTACGCCCAATAAATCCGGACAACGCTTGCCACCTACGTATTACCGCGGCTGCTGGCACGTAGTTAGCCGTGGCTTTCTGGTTAGATACCGTCACACGCATAACAGTTACTCTATGCGCTGTTCTTCTCTAACAACAGAGTTTTACGAACCGAAATCCTTCTTCACTCACGCGGCGTTGCTCCGTCAGACTTGCGTCCATTGCGGAAGATTCCCTACTGCTGCCTCCCGTAGGAGTTTGGGCCGTGTCTCAGTCCCAATGTGGCCGATCACCCTCTCAGGTCGGCTATGCATCACGGCCTTGGTGAGCCGTTACCTCACCAACTAGCTAATGCACCGCGGGTCCATCCATCAGCAGAAGCCGAAGCCTCTTTTCCTTCTTCAGTCATGCGACTAAAGAACCTATGCGGTTTTAGCATCCGTTTCCGAATGTTATCCCCCTCTGATGGGCAGGTTACCCACGTGTTACTCACCCGTTCGCCACTAGATTGACCAATGCAAGCATCGGTCGCTCTCGTTCGACTTGCATGTATTAGGCACGCCGCCAGCGTTCGTCCTGAGCCAGGATCAAACTCTCATGAAAATATATTCATGAGCTTTTGAAAGCTCATTTTAATTACTGACTTATTGTTTTTCTCCTTAGAGAAAAGAAATTGTTGTTTCTTCACTTTTGTGAAGTCCCTACACATTTGGTTTGTCTTCTTTGTTTAGTTTTCAAAGGTCAACGTCGCTTTATCGCGACAACTCCTATATATTATCACAGGTGTTTTTTTCTGTCAACTACTTTTTAAAATTTATTTTAAATTTATTTTTCGCAATCGTTTCAAAGGCGAACGTTCGTTAACAGTGTTTATAATTTACCATAGCTTTTTATTCTTTGCAAGGCTTTTTTGTAACTTTTTTTATATTTTTTGAATATTTTAGTTTTATTCTGCTTAAAACTTTATGTTAACGGTTTTTTACTTATTTACTTCTTTCTTTTAGTGGAGTATACTATATTTGTAAAGCCGAAATAGCTCAGTTGGTAGAGCAACGCACTCGTAACGCGTAGGTCACAGGTTCGATCCCTGCTTTCGGCACTAGATAGAGTTTTTGTTAATTTTTATCAATTCTCAAACCATCTCTATTTCATATTTAAAGCCCTCAGACTTTTTGACCTGAGGGCTATTTTTTATTTGATTACGTTTTGAATAATCGTTAATACAACTTCTTTTGCTTTTTCCATGCTTTCTAATGTAACAAATTCATATTGCCCATGTAAATTTTCTGCACCTGTAAACAAGTTAGGTGTTGGAATTCCTTTAAAGGTAATAATACAACCATCTGTACCTCCTCTAAAAGGTTGGATATCTGGTTCGATTCCACATTGGCGGTATGCTTCTTTTGCTACTTCAACTGAAGTCATATCTTCTTTTAATACTTCATACATATTAAAGTATTCATCATAAATATGGCATTCAATTCTTGGAACATCATAAGTTTTATTTTGTTTTTCTACAATTTTTGCGAAATTTTTCTTACGTTCTTGGAACTTCTCCATAGAATGATCTCGAATAATATATTCCGCTTCTACCATTCCAATATTGCCTGATTGTTTAGTAAGCATATAAAAGCCTTCATACCCACTCGTTCTTTCAGGCACTTCTTGCTCTGGTAATTTTGAAAACAGTTTAGCTGCTTCTGCTAGTGCATTTACCATGACATTTTTTGCTTGACCAGGGTGTACACTTGTACCATTAATTTTCACTACCGCTCTTGCAGCATTAAAAGTTTCATATTCTAATTTTCCGACTATACCACTATCTAATGTATAAGCAAATTGAACCGGCATTCTTTCTGCTTTAAATCGATGGGCGCCTTTCCCAATTTCCTCATCTGGTCCAAAAGCTACCCAAATGTCTCCATGTGGAATTTCTGGGTTATCTAACAAATCGATAGCTGCTTCTACTATTGAAACTAATCCAGCTTTATCATCTGCTCCTAACAATGTTGTCCCATCTGTTGTAATCAGAGTTTGCCCAATATAATTTTTCAAGTTAGGAAATTCTTCTACTCGCATCATCAGCCCTAATTCAGAATTTAACAGAACATCTTCCCCATCATAATTCGAATGAATTTGTGGTTGAATATTTTCCGCATTAAAATCTGCAGTATCGACATGTGCTACAAATCCGATTGCAGGAGCCGTTTTACCTTCTGGTAAATTACTTGGAATACAAGCTACTAAATAAGCATCTTCTAAATCTAAAGAAATATATGAAAATCCTAATTCCTTCAATTCCTGTTTCAACATTTGTAAAAAATCTAACTGACTTTTTGTTGTTGGGACTGCAGATGAGTTTAAATCACTTCTTGTATTAATCTTCGCATATCGTACAAAACGATCTAACAGTCTTTCTCGCATTAGTAAGAGTCATCTTCTTTCACTTGATAGAATTCTAATTCTACAACAGTTTCACGACCAAACATTTCAATTGTTACTTTAACTTTTTGTTTTTCGTCATCGATTTCTGTTACTTTACCGCTCATACCATCAAAGGCACCTTCAGTGATAATAACATAATCTCCAACTTTAACATGCAAATCTACTGGCGCATGAGTTGGCACTCCTAAGCGACCTAATAATGTTTCTACTTCTTCTGGCAATAATGGAGATGGTTTAGAACCCGCTCCGTGAGATCCTACAAATCCTGTAACACCTGGAGTATTTCGTACAACATACCACGCTTGGTCTGACATAATCATTTCAACTAATACATAACCTGGGAAAGTTTTACTTACTATAACTTTTTCCTTTCCATCTTTCACTTCCACTTCTTCATCCTCTGGAACAATTACTCGAAAAATATTTTCTTCCATTCCCATTGAACTAATACGTAATTCAATATTTGATTTCACTTTATTTTCATATCCTGAATAAGTATGTAATACATACCATTCTTTTGCTGCATTACTCATCATAATTCCTCCTAATATTTTTTCATACAAAAAAACCTTCTCACTTGAAGGTTTTTGCTTGTTTTTATTATACCACTATTTTATAACTCTTGCGAATTATTTAATAATTAATTTAAATGCATTTGAAATAGCGAAATCCACCACAGTGAAAAAGCCTAATGCAAGTAATACTGCCATCACAACTGTTAATGTATATTTATTGACTTCTTTACCAGTTGGCCATGTTACTCTCTTCATTTCTTTAACAATATTTACTAAAAAACGCATTCGAAACTGCTCCTCTCGATTATTTAGTTTCTCGATGTAGTGTTTGTTTATTGCAAAACTTACAGAATTTTTTTAATTCTAAACGTTCGACACGTTTATTTTGTCCTAAAGTAAGTGTATAGTTTCTTGAACCACATACACTACATGCCAACGCTGCTTTCTTTTGTGCCATATTTTCACTACTCTCTTTCTTCTACTATATCATATCTATTCAATCATAAAATTCTCAGTGCCAATTGTCAAGCATTAGCGAAAAAATATCACACTAATGACTAATAATAATATTTGCATGACATGAATCATCAATATGTTTTTAATCGCTAATGCAAAAGTTGTTCGTTTCTCTTGTTTTTGAAGGAAGAGTTGAATATTTTTATACACTGGAATTGCAACTACTAAAGTCCCTAGCATTAACATTGGTGCTATTTGTAATACGACTGCTAACAGCATTGCTACAAAACTAATGAAATAGAGGACTTGGTATAATGTTAACGCCGTTGGTTTCCCGATATAATACACTAATGTATAGCGATGATTCGTAATATCTGTCTCTAAATCACATAAATTATTACTTAACATAATATTCGCAATCGTACATACTAATGGCAATGAGAGCAGTGCTACTTTGAAGTGATCTAACAACGATAATCGGACAACTAACATTCCTTGTTCGAATCCCATCCACGCAAAACTTGCTTCTGGAGAGTTTAGGAAAATCACAATCCAAAAAATTCCAAATCCCATAGTCACTCCTGACAACACTTCTCCTAACGGCATCCTCGAAATTGGAATCGGACCAAAAGTATAAAAAATACCAATCACAAAACAAAGTGCGCCCACAAATAATAAAATCACATTCGTTCTCATCACTAAAATGATTCCAATAATCGTTGCAATACCGACTAGAGCAGTAAATATAATGGTTGCCTGTTTCACCGTTAAAGATGATGTTCCAATAATATTTTCTTCTTGGCGGTACGTTTTATTTTTCGCTTTGACATAGTCCATCAAATTATTCATAACGGTCGTTGCCATATCAAAACATAACATTCCAACAAAGAACAACATCATATTCACAGCGTTGCAATTTCCGAATGTCCAAATGGAAAAGAGTAATCCGACCACAAAAGGAATGACACTCGCAATTTTCGTTCTTAACTCTACTAATTCTATAATATCTTTCATATTAATGCGTCCCCTCCCATGTATATTGATCATTCGTTAGTTTAAACGCATTTTTAATAGAATTTGAAACATAGACTTTCTTATCTCGAGTCATGAAGACTGCATCCACATCATCTTTTTGATTGACATATTTCAACCCTTCTTCTACACCGATTGAAAACATTGAAGTTGATAATGCATCTCCTCGTGTAGAACTTGAGACAATAATTGAAACTCCTGCAATGTCATTTTCATATGGATATCCTGTTTTTGGATTTAAAATATGATGATAAGTCTTACCATCTACTTCTAAATAACGTTCATATATCCCAGAAGTTACAATTGTCTTTTCTTTTTCTAAAATCGTTCCTAAAGTTGTACCGCGACTTTCTAGCGGATCTTGCAACCCAACATTCCAAGCTACCCCATCTCGCGCAGGAGAACCACCCATTACAACAATATTTCCTCCTAAATCAAGAACCGCTGTTGTCACACCTTCTTTTTTAAAGAAATTCCATAATTGATCTGCAATGAACCCTTTCGCAATTCCACCTAAATCTAGTAACATTCCTTTTTGAGTTAGAAAGACACTTTTTTCTTCATCATTTAAAACGACATTTTTATAATTCACTAAAGGTAGTGCATCATCAATTTCTTTTTGGGATGGTTTTCTAGCATCTGGGAATCCAATTCTCCATAAGCTTGTTAGAGGACCTACTGTAATATCAAAACTACCATCAAATTCCTCACTATAAGCTAGACCTTGTTTAATGACATCATATACTTCATCGCTGACTACAACCGCATGATCTCCTGCCGCCTCATTAATCACATCTACTTCAGAACCACTCGCATTCACTGTAATTCGAGCTTCCAAATCTTTCACCATTGTAAATGCGCGCGTTAATAATTCTTCAGTATTTGGATGATAAACAGATAACGCTACTGCAGTCCCTAGTAAAAAATCTGTTTTCTTAACAGGAGACTTAATAATTTCTCTAGGTGTTTTCACGGAAGCTGATGAAACAACTTCTACTTTTTGAACTTTCTTTTGTTGGCAACTCACTAATCCAATTGAACTTAAAGCAAGAGTTGTTACCAACAACCATTTATTGATTTTCATATTTCTCTCCTTAAATGTATAAATTCCATTCAAATAGTCTACTAAATTTTTCACAATAACTCAAGCCAAACTCCTGTTTCCCAAAAACAAAAAACCGAGCCTAAGCCCGGTTCATCGTCAAATTGAAATTAGCCTTGAGGTGCTGCCACCTTAATTTCTTTAGTGTCACCTTTTTGAGCTGCTTCAATTAATTTATTTGCATATTCTACAAATGAAGTGTGTGCATGTGTTGCTCCTGCAACTACTTCAACATCTGATGGAGTTTGTTTTTGTACTAAACCAACATTGTATGCTTTGAAGTATTCAGCTGGTCCAACTTTAACTTTATCTTTCATTTGTTTTTCATAAGCTTCATCTTCTGATTTACGTTTGCCATCTTTATTTAAGTTGTCATAATCTGAAGAAGTGATTTTGCCACCTTCAACTACGATTGTAAATTCTACATGCCAACCACGTTTGTCAGTTTCAGATACTAATTTGTAAGTACCATCTTTTAATTCTCCTGAAGCAGTAGATTTTGCTGCTTGAGTAGTTGCTGCTGTTGTAGTTGCAGTAGATGAAGTTGTTGATTTAGAACCTCCACCACATGCAGTTAATACAACTACTGATGATAATAAAACAGCTGCTGTTGCTAATGATTTTTTGATTGTCATTTGATTCATCCTTTTCTATTTAATTTTAGAATTTAGTAAATCCTTTTGGTATTATTATACCATGTTCCATTTTCTTTGCAAACTTAAACTGAAAGAACCATTTATCAGGCCCTATCTTCTACATCTCCCCAAAATTTCTATACGATCGACATCTTCTATTTTCAAGATGCCTCTTATACAATAAAACTCCAATCAACAGTCTATGCCACTATCAATTGGAGTTTATTTTACGATTACATCGTGCGTTCTAATAATTGTTTCGTTAATTGCGTTACTGTTGCCTTCATATCACTTTCAGGCAAACGTTCAATTTGAGACAACGCTTGTTTCGTATATTGCATTGCTAATTGTTGTGCTTTTTGCAGCCCACCAGAATCATGCACTAATTTCCTTAGTACCAATCTTTCTTCTTCAGAAATTTCTTGTTTTTTTTCTAGCAAAGGAATAATCTTTTGAGAGTTATTTTCCATTGCATAAATTAGCGGCGCTGTATAAATCCCTTGCGCAACATCTTCTAGAACAGGTTTTCCAAATTCTTGAGGAGTTACTTGATAATCTAAGATGTCATCTAAAATTTGAAACGCCATGCCAATTTGCTGACCAATTTTCTTTGCTCTGAGTGCATCATCCATTTCTCCTAATGTTGCGCCCATATAACAACTAATCATGAATAACTGGGCTGTCTTTCCCTCAATTCGTTTCAAATATTCTTGAAGTCCTAAATCATAGCGATAACAATTTCTCATTTGAGCTAATTCGCCTTCTAGAACTCGAGCCATACCATTTGTTGGAAGGACAATCCCTTCTAAATCTTTCACATATTCTGATAAGAGTTTATAACAACTCGTTAAAATAAAATCTCCTGCATAAATTGCTACACGATTTCCATAACGAGAGTTAATCGTTTTTTGACCTCTTCTCATATCCGCTTCATCAATCACATCATCATGGAGTAATGTTGCAACATGTAACAGTTCTAACGCCGCTGCAACGGCTCTTACTTGTTGCTGTTTCCCATTGTTACTCCAATTAGCAAATAATGTTAGATACGCTGGACGAATCATTTTCCCACCTTGTTGTAGCATCGTTACAATTGCTTGATGAATAGCTTGATCTTCCATTTCAACACTGTCTAACATTAACTGACGAATAGCTGATAATTCTTGTTTTAAAAACGGGTATTCATTCCACATTGAATGAATCATTTCCATAATTTTTTCTCCAATCACTATAGACAAAAAGCCGGCAAAGCCGACTTTTATCTTATTTAACGTTCTTGTTTATCTGCACCGAAACCATAAATATGTTTCGAAGTTCCATACCACCATTTACCAGCAGTTTTTTGGAACCATGGAATGAAGTAGTAATCTAAACCAAATGCACGTCCTGATCCGTTCATTAAAGCAATAGCTGCTGGGATAAACCACATATTTACCCAGTAGAACATACCTGACAATACAAATGTTGTGACTAATCCAACGGTTACTGCATTGACAATCCACGTTAAGAATCCAGCCATAATTGCTAAACCGATGGCTAATTCTACAAATGACATAATTGTTTGCATAACATGAGCTACTTCAACGTTTGGAATCATGATTTGCATAATTGAAGCAAACCAGTCTGGCATTTTATCTAATACCATCATTGGCTGTTCCCCATATGAATAGTTAAATCCAAATGAAGTTGCTACTTCCGCTACTGTTTGAGTTGCTGCTCCACTTGCTGCTGCTACTGTTTCAGCTGCTCCACTTGCTGCACTTGTTGGTTCAACTAACCAAGGGAATGGGAATGCTAAATGCGTTCCATCAATCCAACTATGTGCACCCCAAAGACCAAAGATTTTCTTCAATCCCTCGATTGTCCACATTCCACCATAGAATAAGCGTAATGGTAATGCCCAAAGAACATTCCCGTAACGAGATAAATGTCCACGGAAGATATTACGACGATCTTTAATGTGGAAGAATTCGTGGAATACATATTGAATGGCATAATATAATGAGAAGATTTCTAAGAAGTATTTGATATTTACTAAATGTTTCATCAACATTGCAAAGAATCCACTCAAGTGATATTTGCCCATTAAGAAGGCTACACCATAATGAGATCCAATTGAAACCATGAATCCATCATATTTCCCTTTATAAGCAACTTTTGCATCATTTTCTACATCTGCAATAATATTTTCCGCTGCTGTATGTCCAGTTTGTTCAGCTGCTTGAACGATTTGTGGAGTTGGACAATTTTCTTTATCAGGTTCTTCATAATAAGCTAAGTCCCCGATAGCATAAATGTATTCTTCTCCATCTACTTGCATGAATTCATTTACGACTAAACGACCTGCACGAGCAGATTTGAATCCAAATACTTCAGATTCAGTATTCGCTTTAACACCAGCTGTCCAGAATAATGAGTAAGTTGGAATAACAGTCCCGTCTACTAAACGAATGCTGTTTTCTTTTACTTCTTCAATTCCGTTGCCTTTAATCACTTTAATGCCACGGCTAGTCATGAATTTCTCAGCTTTAGCAGCATCTTTTTCATCCAACATATTTAAAATCGTTGGAACGGCTTCAACGATGTATAGTGAGAATTCACTTTCATCTAAGTTATATTGTTTTGCTAACACTGGAACCCAGTCCATAATTTCACCGACTAATTCTACCCCAGTAAATCCAGCACCACATACTGTAAATGTTAATAAAGCACGGCGTTTTGGAGTTACATGCTCTTTCGCTGCACGTTCTATACAGTGAATAATGTGTTCGCGCATTTTAATCGCATCTTCCATTGACCATAATGTAAATCCGTGTTCTTTCACACCTTGTACACCAAAGTCATTCGCTTCTCCGCCCATACCGATTACTAAATAATCATATCGGAAAGATTTATAAGTTGTTGATACAACTTTTTTAGTTTTATCTAAGCTTACTACTTTGTCTGTTACTAATTGAACATTTTTTGAACGAGCAAATAATTTTTGTAAATCATATTGAATTGATTCTGGTTCTACACGACCTCCAGCTACTTCATGTAACTCCGTCATGTATGTTAAATATGGATGTTTGTCAATTAATGTAATTGTAACATCTTTATCTTTTCTGAAATGACGTGATAATTTCTTCGTTGCTGCTACTCCTGCAAATCCTGCACCGATAACAACAATATTTTTTTTCGTCATTAGAAATCCCCTCTCATTTTATAAATTTTTCACTTAAGCATTATAGTATAAAATCCATGTTTTGTCTAATTTATTTTTAACTTTTCATAAATTTTTATAAATTTTCACAAATTTACATTTCCTGTTTTTCACGATAATTTTTTTAATATCTTCACATGATTTAATGCATAATTTGCCGCAATCCCAATCGCAATACCTGCAAAAATTCCTACAATCGACATGGCTGGTAAATATAAAAGTACTGTCCAAGATTTTGCGATAAAACTCGCAATCACTAATTGCCCAAAATTATGTAAGATTCCTCCTGTCGCACTCACACCAATCAGACTCACACGTTTTGGACCTAATTGTTTAATCAGTAACATTCCTAACAAACTAAACGTAGCACCAGCACTACTGTACAATAAAGTAGAGAAAGTCCCCCCTAACAAAGCTGCTAATAATGTTCTGAGTAACACTACTAATACCACTTCTTGTAAGGACAATGTATATAAACCGATGACCGTAATGATATTCGCAACTCCTAATTTAGCTCCTGGTGCAAACGCAAAAGGAAAAGGAATCGCTTGTTCTAGCAAACTCAAAATAATTCCTTGAGCTGTTAATAACGAAATAAATAACATTTTTTTCAACGTTAAATTTTGTTTCATTTATCTACCTCCTCTCTTCAAACTCGTCTTATAATTGTACCATAACTCTCAAAAATCTTAAAAAGATATCTAAAACCGAACACGAAAATGCCCCAAAAGCAGCTTTTATTCTTACTTTTGGGGCAGTACGCCAGTTATGAACGACGCATCAATAAATTTCTCTTCCATTCCATCACTTTTGGTGCAACATCTTGGAATATTGTAAACCAAAAGCGATTAATCGGTAAATCAAATTCTCCAATATACTCGACTAATATTGGGGCAAAAGACTGTTTGAATTTTGTAATACCCGTATGATCTTCCGCATTACTTGAAACACCAAACATATCATAGTGGCGAATACCTTTTTCATCATACAGTTGTTGCATAATCCATGTTTGCAAAGCTTTATTTGCATTTAAGCCTGCATCATCTGTAATATTCGCTCCATATAAATAATACGCCGTTTCTTTATACGTTGCGACAAATGCACCGCTTAAGACTTTTCCATTTGGATATTCTTTACATAACGCTTCTAACTCAACCACTTCTTGTTCATATTTTGAAATATTTTTCAACAAGCTTTCTCTTTGATTCAATAAATTAGCTCTCTTTTTCTCATTTTGAGTACTTTCAACTTGTGACGCAATTTTTTCCACCTCTGCTTTGGCTTGGTGAATTCTATTTTCTGTTGATTCTTTTGCGACATGATAATCAATTTTTGCAAAATATAAATCCATCATATCGTGAGTATGTAATGTTTCATAAATCGTTGTTAAATACTCTTTACTTCTCGCAATATATTGATCACGCTCAGCAGTAATACGATTTAACACTTCATAATCATCAATATCTTCGATACTCCCTTTATAACAAACAACTCCACGTTTTTGTGCCATTGTGACTTTATATCTTTCCTTAGAAGAGAAAGTGTCTAAAATCCCTTTCCCTTTATCTTCCAGTTCAACAATCATCGTCATTCTTGGTTGAATGCCATCAAAACCTAAATCTAGTGGCTGACTTACAAATCCTGATTCTAACAATAATTGACGAACGGATTCTTGATTGATTCCATCTTCTACAATTGAAAAGTCATTGCATCGTTCTCTCCACATAATTTCTGGGTCAATTTTCAACCCAAACACTCGTTTTTGTTTTAAATAAGCCTTCAAAGCTTGAATCACTTCTTTAAATTGTTCTGCATGATGATAATCCGTCACAATTCCTCTAGGAGCATACGCTAAATATCTTTTCACAACAGGAAGGGCACGATATAAAATCATCGTCGCTGCAACTGGTTCATCTTGATCATTCATCACAAAAAGAATGTCATTACTCCATTCTCCTCTTGTTTTCACTTCTCCCCATTCCGGAGTTTGAAAAAGAGTACAATTTCCTTGAGTTTGTAAAAACTCATGATATTCTGCAATAGAATTTCTCATATCTTTAATATACATCTCTAACTTCCTCTCACGTGTTGTCATTAAATAGTATGACACTTATATAGTGGATTGTCAAAAAATGTTGGAAGGGATGTTGTTGAATTTTTCCTTATAAAAAAACCGAGCTTTCGCTCGGCTTTTCTCATCTATTAAAACAGTTTTAAATATTGATCTAATTCCCATTGTGTGACTTGTGAACGATACGCTGCCCATTCGAATTTTTTCGCTTCTACAAAGTTGCTGTAAATATGTCCACCTAATGCATCTTTTACAACTGTGTCAGCTTTCAAGCAATCAATTGCTTCTGCTAAACTACTTGGAAGATCATCAATTCCTACTTCTTTTCTTTCAGCTGTTGTCATTGCATAAATATTGCGATCAACTGGATCAGGAACTGGTAATTTTTCACGAATTCCTTCTAAACCAGCACGTAAAATAGCTGCCATTGCTAAATAAGGATTTGCCACTGGATCCACACTTCTTAATTCGATACGAGTAGAAAGTCCTCTTGCTTCAGGAATACGAATTAATGGAGAACGGTTTTGAGCTGACCATGCAATATATACAGGCGCTTCATATCCTGGCACTAAACGTTTATAAGAGTTGACTGTAGGATTACAAATCGCTGTTAAAGCTTTCGCATGTTTCATAACACCTGCAATGAAATAACGACAACTATCACTTACTCCATGTTCATCCGTTGGGTCATAGAAAGCATTATTCCCTTCTTTATCAAATAATGATAAATTGAAGTGCATTCCACTTCCTGCAATTCCAAACACTGGTTTTGGCATAAAGGTTGCATGCAATCCATGTTTGCGTGCAATTGTTTTGACGACTAATTTAAAGGTTTGAATATTATCACAGGCTGCTACTGCAGGAGCATATTTCCAGTCAATTTCATGTTGACCTGGTGCTACTTCATGGTGACTGGCTTCAATGTCAAATCCAATTTTTTCTAATTCTAGTACAATTTCACGACGACATTCTTCTCCTAAATCGACTGGAGCTAAATCGAAGTAACTTCCTTGGTCATTTCCTTCAAGCGTTGGTTCTCCATTTTCATCTAATTTGAATAAGAAGAACTCTGGCTCTGGTCCTAAGTTAAAATTAGAAAATCCTAAGTCTTCCATTTCTTCTAAAATACGTTTTAAGTTTGAACGTGGATCTCCCGCAAATGGTGTTCCATCTGGTTTATATACATCACAAATTAATCGCGCGATTGTTCCGTGTTTACTACTCCATGGAAATACAACCCACGTATCTAAATCAGGATATAAGTACATATCACTTTCTTCAATACGAACAAAACCTTCAATAGATGAACCATCGAACATCATTTTATTCGATAATACTTTTTTTAATTGAGTAATTGGCACTTCCACATTTTTAATCGTTCCTAAAATATCCGTAAAAATCAAACGTAAATAGCGAACGTCCATTTCCTCAACTTGTTTTAAAATTTCTTCTTGTGTGATTGTCATCTTTCTCCACCCCTATAGTAATTTCTCTTGTCCAGATAATCTTCCAATATGCATAATTTCGTTATATAAAATTCGTCGAACGTCTTCATCCGTTAAACCATCATTTGATGAAGGTTTTTCTAACGGATTCTTTTTCACATTCGAATAAATTTTTTGAATCGCAACAATGGTCAATCCATCTGCCAAGTAGTCTTTGATTTCTAATAATCGATCTACATCGTTTAACGAATACATTCTACGATTAGTGTCTGAACGTTCCGGTGAAACTAAACGTTGTTCTTCATAGTAGCGAATTTGTCTTGCTGTTAAATCCGTTAATTTCATGACTGTTCCTATTGGAAACACTGCTAAAGAACGTCGTAATTCCTTTTCTCCCATCGTCAAACACCTCTCTTATCCTATATGATAGCTGTATTGTAAAAATAACGCACATAAAAGTCAAGGATTCTCTTACTTTTTATGTTATATTTTCTAACATGATTTTCTTTTCAATAAAAAAGACTAGGTTTCCCCATCCTTTCCATTTCGTTATTAGTTTTCAGTTCCCAAAACTTCTTTAATTAATGCTAATTTTGCCCATTGTTATTCTTCAGTTAAGATATTTCCTTCTTCAGTGGAAGCAAATCCACATTGAGTACTTAATGATAATCTCTCTAATGGAATATATTGGATCGCTTCTCTAACTAACGTAATGACATTGTAACTGACGGATCCGTTATTTTCACACACTAATTTAATATCGATATCTATAGTTTTTAACTATGTTAAAATGCTAAAAAAACTCTTATAGAACATCCATTCTACAAGAGTCTTTCTATATGCAACTTATTTTTCTTTATAAATTTTTGGAGATTTCAATAATAAAATTGCTACCACAATTGTTACAATGAGCGTTTGCAATCCAGCAACTCCATTAACAGTGAAAGAATACCAATATGGAGATACTCCTTCTGGTGCATATTTCCCCCAGAATAAAAATCCTGCTACAAAATGCCAAAAATAGCGAATACCAACACCGATGATCGAAGAAATAAAAATATAAACAATTGCTAACGCTTGTTTTTCACTACGAATAGCAGATTGGAATTGATGATGAAGTAATCCAGCAAATCCCATCACTCCAAACGCAACAATATATTCTAAAAGTACTTGAGAGAATGACAAGTAAACAACTTTTCCAAGCACAAAATGTAAGATTCCCCACACTAGACCTGAAAATAGCGCTGGATACAATCCTCTACGCAACGCGAACACTACTAAAACAATCGCACCAAACGATGGAGAAAACCATCCCATAAAATGAGGAATAAATGATAACGCCATCGCTAAAGCTGCAACAATTGCTCCCTCCACCCATGCAATTCTTTTGATTGACATAAAAAAGCCTCCTTGTTTTTTTACAAAGAGACCCTGTTGCAGACAATAATTCATACAATCCCTACGCACGTATTAACGTAACAGGTTCTAAGAGTTTGTAAACACATCTCAGCCAACGGCACCTCTTTGTATCTTTTTTTGAAATATGAATTTAGTATACGCCCTTATAAAGATAGTTTCAACACTGATTTCTTCATAAACAGTCTATTTTCTTGAAATTTCCTTAATTTTTATAGGTCTTCGGAATATATAGTGGAATTACTTTCTTAATAGTTTAAAAACAACTGGTGTTTAAATCGGATTTTCTGGTGGGATGTTAGGATAATCAATAGTATTATATAAAAGTATCAATCACATACGAGTGATACTTTAGGAAAAAAATAAAATAGTCCAATTTACTTGACCGTGTACTATGGTACATGGTTTATAATATTCAGGGGGTGAAATAAGATGATTTATCGCATTAGTGAGTTTGCAGATAAATGTGGAGTTAATAAAGAAACGATCAGATATTACGAGCGAAAAAATTTATTACAAGAACCTCACCGAACGGAAGCTGGTTATCGGATATATTCATATGATGACGTTAAGCGTGTTGGGTTTATTAAACGAATACAGGAACTTGGTTTCTCTTTAAGCGAGATTTATAAATTACTTGGTGTTGTAGATAAAGATGAAGTTCGTTGTCAAGATATGTTCGAATTTGTTTCTAAAAAACAAAAGGAAGTGCAAAAACAAATAGAGGATTTAAAACGAATTGAAACTATGTTAGACGACTTAAAACAACGATGTCCAGATGAAAAGAAATTACATTCGTGTCCAATAATAGAAACATTAACATGAGAGATTAATTAACGAAAGGAGCTTTTTTATGAATAAATTTAAGGTAAACATTTCAGGAATGACTTGTACGGGTTGTGAAAAACACGTAGAATCAGCACTTGAAAAGATAGGTGCTAAAAATATTGAGTCTAGTTATCGTCGTGGTGAAGCAGTATTTGAACTGCCCGATGATATTGAGGTTGAAAGTGCAATAAAGGCGATTGATGAAGCAAATTACCAAGCCGGAGAAATTGAAGAAGTATCATCACTAGAAAACGTGGCGTTAATTAATGAAGACAATTATGACCTTCTTATTATTGGTTCTGGTGCTGCTGCCTTTTCTTCGGCAATTAAAGCTATAGAATACGGTGCAAAAGTTGGAATGATTGAGCGTGGAACGGTTGGGGGAACCTGTGTGAATATTGGCTGTGTTCCGTCAAAAACTCTTCTTAGGGCAGGGGAAATCAATCATTTATCAAAAGACAATCCGTTTATAGGTTTACAAACATCCGCTGGAGAAGTGGATTTAGCTAGTTTAATCACGCAAAAGGATAAATTGGTGAGCGAACTTCGGAATCAAAAATATATGGATTTAATTGATGAATATAATTTTGATTTAATTAAAGGTGAAGCAAAATTCGTTGATGCTAGTACGGTTGAGGTCAATGGGACAAAGTTATCTGCAAAACGCTTTTTAATTGCAACAGGTGCATCGCCTTCGTTGCCCCAAATTTCAGGACTTGAAAAAATGGACTATTTAACTAGTACAACACTTCTTGAGTTAAAGAAAATACCAAAACGATTAACTGTAATTGGTTCAGGATACATTGGAATGGAGCTTGGACAACTATTTCATCATTTAGGTTCAGAAATAACGCTTATGCAAAGAAGTGAGCGACTTTTAAAGGAGTATGATCCTGAGATTTCAGAGTCAGTTGAAAAAGCGTTAATTGAACAGGGTATAAACCTTGTCAAAGGGGCAACTTTTGAGCGTGTTGAACAAAGTGGAGAGATAAAAAGGGTTTACGTAACAGTAAATGGCAGTAGAGAAGTCATTGAATCAGATCAGTTACTTGTTGCCACTGGAAGAAAAACAAATACGGATTCTTTAAATTTAAGTGCAGCAGGTGTTGAAACTGGAAAAAATAATGAAATCCTGATCAATGATTTTGGTCAAACAAGTAATGAAAAGATTTATGCAGCAGGAGATGTGACTTTAGGACCACAATTTGTATATGTAGCAGCCTATGAAGGTGGAATTATTACTGATAATGCTATTGGTGGATTAAACAAAAAAATAGATTTATCGGTAGTTCCTGCTGTTACGTTTACGAATCCGACGGTTGCAACGGTTGGTTTAACAGAAGAACAAGCAAAAGAGAAAGGGTATGATGTGAAGACATCTGTATTACCTTTAGATGCTGTTCCAAGAGCAATTGTAAACCGTGAAACAACCGGTGTATTTAAACTAGTAGCAGATGCAGAAACACTAAAAGTATTAGGGGTTCATATTGTATCTGAAAATGCAGGAGATGTCATCTATGCAGCATCATTAGCTGTTAAATTTGGCTTAACGATAGAAGATTTAACAGAAACCCTAGCACCATATTTAACAATGGCTGAAGGGCTAAAATTAGTTGCACTTACGTTCGATAAAGATATTTCGAAATTATCTTGTTGTGCAGGCTAAGGGAACTTTTTTACAACTCCCTATTCAAGTGAACCAGCTAATGCTTTAAGGGATTTTCTAAGTGCATTTGTGGTCACAAAAATAATTTAACACTGATGATTTCGACATCAAATCTATAATTGATACCTTAACACCGCAGAGTAATAAAGGATGAATAATATGTCAGACTTATTATCCCTACCAGACATTAAAACAATAGAACCGCCACAAGAAAATGAAACCGATATGATGTTTAAAGTTGAAGCAGTCGGACCACCTGAACGTTGTCCTGAATGTGGTTTTGACAAGTTGTACAAACACAGTTCAAGAAATCAACTAATTATGGATTTGCCCATTCGTTTAAAGCGAGTGGGCTTACAATTGAACCGTAGACGATACAAGTGTCGTGAATGCGGATCTACCTTCTGGGAACGCCTAATATCTGTAGATGAAAAGCGTAGTATGACCAAAAGGCTTTTAAAGTCCATTCAAGAGCAATCCATGTCTAAGACCTTTGTAGAAGTCGCAGAAAGCGTTGGTGTTGACGAGAAAACCATTAGGAACGTTTTTAAGGACTATGTGGCACTCAAAGAACGTGAATACCAGTTTGAAACTCCTAAGTGGCTTGGGATAGACGAGATACATATTATCCGTAGACCTCGGCTTGTATTGACTAATATTGAACGCAGGACTATTTATGACATCAAGCCTAACCGTAACAAGGAAACAGTCATCCAACGTCTTTCAGAAATCAGTGACAGGACTTACATTGAGTACGTCACAATGGATATGTGGAAGCCCTACAAAGACGCAGTGAACACTATCCTTCCACAAGCTAAAGTTGTCGTAGATAAGTTTCATGTAGTTAGAATGGCTAATCAAGCCTTAGATAACGTCAGAAAGTCTTTGAAAGCCCATATGAGCCAAAAAGAAAGACGTACCCTTATGCGTGAAAGGTTTATCCTTCTAAAGCGTAAACACGATCTAAATGAACGTGAATCATTCCTCTTAGATACTTGGTTAGGTAATCTTCCTGCTTTAAAAGAAGCCTATGAACTCAAAGAAGAGTTTTACTGGATATGGGATACTCCTGATCCAGATGAAGGTCATCTTCGTTATAGTCAATGGAGACACCGTTGTATGTCCAGCAACTCTAAAGACGCATATAAAGACCTCGTGAGAGCCGTAGACAACTGGCATGTTGAAATATTCAACTACTTTGATAAAAGGCTCACTAATGCTTATACGGAGTCAATTAACAGCATTATTAGGCAGGTAGAGCGAATGGGTAGAGGTTACTCGTTTGATGCCTTACGAGCCAAAATCCTTTTCAATGAGAAGCTCCATAAAAAGCGTAAGCCACGATTTAATTCAAGTGCTTTCAATAAAGCTATGTTATACGATACTTTCAATTGGTATGAAGTGAATGATCACGACATTACAGACAACTTAGGTGTCGATTTTTCCACACTTATTAAGAATTTGGAGAAGGGTGATTTATAAGCCCTTTTCCACCATAAAATCCGAATACCCATTTTTATTTGTGGTATTAATGCTTCAATCAACTCTCTAGTTGCAATCCCTACAGAAAAGGCAGTGGCACTACCTGATGCCGCCCCTTGTTTAAGGCTCTCTTTAAAATCATTTGTTTCTATATATTTCGCCATAAAACCTGCTAACATCGAATCTCCAGCACCGACAGAATTGATTAGGATACCTTTTGGAGTATTGGAAGTCAATACTTGTCCTGTTTCACTGACTAGAAATGCTCCTTCACCTCCACAAGAAATCAAAACATTACGTGCGCCCTTTTCTTGTAATTTAAACGCATAGGCTATCATTCCTTCTTGCGTTTTAATTTTCACTCCAAATAATTCTTCTAATTCATGTTGGTTCGGCTTAATAATAAACGGTTGATAAGGTAAACAGGCTAATAATGAAGCTTTTGTTGTATCTAGTACTAATTTTACCCCTCTTGCATGACAAAGCTTTGCAATTTCAACATAAGACGTCTCATCTAATCCTGGAGCAGCATTACCAGCTAAAAATACAACATCCTCTTCTTTCACCTTGTCTTCCAAATAATTCACTAATTCTTGAAACTTCTCTTTCCCCACAGCAGGGCCAGCTGCATTGATTTCTGTTTCTACTTCTCCTTTAACTTTGACATTAATTCTTGTTGTACCTTCTACAGAAATAAACCTCGGGTTAATCCCTTCGCTTTCTAGAAACCCTTCAATATACTTCCCTGAAAACCCTCCAATAAAACCTGTAGCAACATTATCAACTCCTAGTCGTTTTAACACAACCGACATATTAATCCCTTTGCCACCTGCTACATATTCCTCACCCATTGAACGATTTAATTTACCTAATTGACAATTTGGAACTTGGATGACTAAATCCACTGCTGGATTAAACGTAATGGTGTAAATCATATTCTCACCTACTTTCTAATGTAAAAAATAGAGGCTGGGCAAAAAGTCTCAAAAATAGAAGAAAGCACTATAAAATTCTGAAACAGGATTTTATAGTGCTTTTTAGTCTTATAAATTAAACATAGGAGTCTACCTCTGTTATAATAAGTTTGAATGAAATAAAATAAGAAAGGGTGACTCCTATGTACAAAAATTATACCACACCAACAGATACTTTAGAACTAAATTTTACATTAACCGTCCCTAAAAACCACATTGCTCAATTTATTAATCAGTTTGTAGATTCTATTCCAGATTCTATTATCTTTCCTAATACAACATCAAAAATGGGTAGACCTGCTCATCATCCTCGTATGTTATTAAAAATGATTCTCTTCGCTTATACTCGTTCTACGTATAGTGGTAGAAAAATTGTTCAATTAAATGAAGAAAATATTCCGATGCAGTGGCTTTCTCAACAAACTTATGTCTGTTACCATGTTATTAATAATTTTAGAAGTAATGAACAGTTTTCCTCTATCATTAAAAACATTTTCGTATACTTTACTTTATTACTCCAACACTATCATATTATTGATTCAGATAGTTTATTTATTGATGGTACAAAAGTTCAAGCAGATGCCAATCGTTATTCATTTGTATGGCGTAAAGCTATTGAAAGATATGATGAAGCTTTAAATGAAAAAATTAGTACATTATATGATCAATTAATTCAAAATCAAGTGAATATTGCTTTATCAGAAGAAGAAAAAATTACTGAATATGGTGTTCATGCCATGATTGAAGCTACTAATAACTCTCTAGAACAGTTAGAAGAACTCATTGAAGAAGAACCTAAACATATTGTTGGTGGTTCTAAAAACAAACAGAAAAAACGCTTGTTAAATTCTTTTAAACGTCAACTTGAAAAAGATTTTCTGCCTCGTAAAGAAAAATATACGATAGCTAAGGAAACATTTGATAACCGGAATAGTTATTCTAAAACAGATAACGATGCTACTTTTATGTGTATGAAAGAAGATGCCATGAAAAATCGAGAATTAAAACCTGGCTATAATCTTCAAATCGCAACGAATCATCAATATGTTTTAGGTTTTGATGTATTTCCTAATCCTACAGATATGCGTACTCTTAAACCATTTTTAAATTCATTTAAACTATTAGACAAATTTTCTATTATTATTGCGGATGCTGGATACGGTAGTGAAGAAAACTATCAATTGATTCTTGAAGAGTATGAAAAGACACCTTTGATTCCTTACACAATGTACGAAAAAGAACAAACGAAGAAATTTAAAAATGATCCATCTAATAGACAAAATTGGTATTACAATGAAGAGGAAGATTATTATATTGATCATTTAGGTGTAAAATTTAGTTTTAAATATTATTCAACAAGAAACGATAAGAATGGATTTACTCGTAGATTTAAAGTGTATGAGACAGATTCAATTCAAGAAACAGAAGCATTGGATGAATTAGCGAAAACTCCTACTGGACAACAACGTCAAATCCGTGTAAACCAAGTTTGGGAATCTTATAAAGAAACGATTAAAGAAGCGTTACATAGTGACCGTGGAAGTAGTATATATGCTCAACGAAAAATTGAAGTTGAGCCAGTTTTCGGTCAAATGAAGCGCAATTTTGGCATGCGCAGAACTCATGTTAGAGGTAAAAATGCAGTTCATAATGACATTGGTCTGCTCTTTTTAGGGATGAATTTGCAGAGATTAAGGAAATATATCTTAAATAATATGAATCAAGGGTGGTTTATCCCCCTTGATTTTACTGAATTTATTAAAAAGCACGTCCTAATTTTGATTTCAGTCAAAATCGGGACGTGCTTTCTTCTATTTTTGAGACTTTTTGCCCAGCCTCTCTAAAAACATCCTAAAATGAAATTATTTTTTTAAGTTATAGAATGCTGAAAGACCTTGGTAAACAGCTAAGTCACCTAATTGATCTTCAATACGTAATAATTGGTTGTATTTAGCAATACGGTCTGTACGGCTTAATGAACCAGTTTTGATTTGTCCAGCATTTGTAGCAACTGCGATATCAGCAATTGTTGAATCTTCAGTTTCACCTGAACGGTGTGATACAACTGCAGTGTATCCAGCTTTTTGAGCCATTTCAATTGCGTTGAATGTTTCAGTTAAAGTACCGATTTGGTTAACTTTGATTAAGATTGAGTTTGCAACGCCTTGTGCAATACCACGAGATAAGATTTCAGTGTTCGTTACGAATAAATCATCACCTACTAATTGAACTTTACCGCCTAAGCGTTCAGTTAATAATTTCCATCCATCCCAGTCGTTTTCGTCACATCCGTCTTCGATTGTGATGATTGGGTATTTTTCAACTAATTCAGCTAAGTATTCTACTTGTTGCTCTGGAGTACGTTTAGCACCTTTTTCACCTTCGAAGATTGTATAGTCATATACGCCATCTTTGAAGAATTCTGATGAAGCACAGTCAAATCCTAAGAATACATCTTTACCTGGTTCTAAACCAACTTTTTTAATTGCGTCTAAGATTGTTTCTACAGCATCTTCAGTACCTTCAAATGTTGGAGCGAAACCACCTTCGTCACCTACAGCAGTTACTAAACCACGGTCGTGTAAAATAGCTTTTAACGCATGGAATACTTCAGCACCCCAACGTAAAGCTTCTTTAAATGTTGGTGCACCAACTGGTAAAATCATGAACTCTTGGAATGCGATTGGAGCATCTGAGTGAGATCCACCGTTAACGATGTTCATCATTGGTGTTGGTAATACTTTAGTGTTGAATCCACCTAAGTATTGGTATAATGGTTGATCTAAGTAATCAGCAGCAGCACGAGCAACAGCGATAGATACGCCTAAAATTGCGTTAGCTCCTAATTTACCTTTGTTTGGAGTTCCATCTAATTCGATCATTAATTTGTCGATCGCCATTTGTTCGCGAACGTCAAAACCGATGATTGCTTCAGCAATAATGTTGTTTACATTATCAACAGCTTTTTGAACTCCTTTTCCTAAGTAACGAGATTTGTCGCCATCACGTAGTTCAACTGCTTCGTATTCACCAGTAGAAGCTCCTGAAGGAACCATACCGCGTCCGAACGCTCCGCTTTCTGTGTAAACTTCAACTTCGATAGTTGGGTTACCACGTGAATCTAATACTTCTCTTGCTAATACATCTGTAATAAATGGCATGATTTATTAACTCCTTTATATTTATTTGTACGTTTCTATTTTAATTGAAAAATGCTTTATATGCAATCTTTTCCTGAAGTTGAAAGCATTTTCTTAAGATTATTTTTGAATTAAGCTTTCGCCTGTCATTTCTTCAGGTTTTGCTACATTCAATAAGTCTAACATTGTTGGAGCAACGTCTGCTAAACGACCACCTTCACGTAAGGTAACACCTTTTTTCGTTACAATAACTGGTACTGGTACTGTTGTATGAGCAGTATGTGGTGTACCTTCTGGTGTAATCATTGTTTCTGAGTTACCGTGGTCAGCAAAGATAATTGCTGTACCGCCTTTAGCTAAAATAGCATCCACTACTTTACCTAAGTTTTCATCCACTGCTTCGATTGCTTTAATCGTTGGTTCTAACATCCCTGAGTGTCCAACCATGTCTGGATTTGCGAAGTTTAAGATGATTGCATCATTTTCATCATTTTGAATCGAATGATATAATGCATCTCCAACTTCATAACAACTCATTTCAGGTTTTAAGTCATATGTTGCAACTTTTGGAGAAGGGATTAAAATACGGTTTTCTCCTTGGAACTCTTCATTACGTCCACCATTCATAAAGAATGTAACATGTGGATATTTTTCAGTTTCTGCAATACGTAATTGTGCAAGCCCTGCTTTTGATAAAACTTCTCCTAAAACATTTGTCATTGGAATTGGTGGGAATGCAACTTCTGCATCTACACTTGGATTGTATAATGTCATTGTCACAAATTTAACATTTGCAGCATGTTCACCACGATCAAAGTTTGTCCACTCTTTATCTGTAAATGCATTTGATAATTGAATCGCACGGTCAGGACGGAAGTTAAAGAAGATAACTGCATCATTTTCTTCAATTTTCGCAACTGGTTGTCCATCTTTCACAATTACTGACGGAATAACAAATTCATCTGTTACATTTTCAGCATAGCTATGTTCAATGACTGCTTGAGCTGATTCGAATTGAGGTCCTTTTGCATGCGCAATGGCATCATAAGCTAATTGAACACGTTCCCAACGTTTATCACGGTCCATTGCATAGTAACGACCTGATACAGTTGCGATTTGACCTACTCCAACTTCTGCAATTTTTTCTTCTAAAGTCTTAATGTATGATGGACCAGCTTTTGGATCCACGTCACGTCCATCCATAAATGCATGAACATACACTTTAGAAATTCCTTTTGCCTTTGCTGTTTCAATTAATGCTAATAAATGATTAATATGGCTGTGTACCCCACCATCAGATAATAATCCGAATAAGTGTAATGCTGAACCATTTTCTAATACATGATTAAATGCACCATTTAATGCTGGATTTGTATCGAATTCACCATCTAAAATTGCTTTATCAATACGAGTTAAACTTTGGTATACGATACGACCTGCACCGATATTTGTATGACCCACTTCTGAGTTCCCCATTTGTCCATCTGGAAGACCTACATCTAATCCAGAAGCTTTTAATGTTGTATGAGGAAATTCATTATAATAACGGTCAAAATTTGGTTTCTTTGCTTGTGCTACAGCGTTACCTTCTACTTCTGGTCTCCATCCGAAACCATCTAAGATAATAATCGCAACTGGTGATTTAGACATTATTTTACTGCCTCCAATAAAGCTAAGAATGATTCAGGTTGTAAGCTTGCTCCGCCTACTAAAGCTCCATCCACATCTGGACAAGCCATGTATTCTTTAATGTTTTCAGGTTTAACCGAACCACCATATTGTACACGAACTTTGTCTGCTACTTCTTGACCAAAGTCTGCTGCTACAACGTCACGTACTACTTTACACATTTTTTGAGCATCATCTTGAGAAGCTGATTTACCAGTTCCGATTGCCCAAATTGGTTCATACGCAATCACTAATGATGAAACTTGTTCATTTGATAATCCAGCTAATGCAGCTGAAACTTGTGCTCCTACAAACTCAGCAGCTTTACCAGCTTCATAAGTTTCTAATGTTTCACCACAACAAATAATTGGTAACATACCATTTGCAAAAATAGCTTTTGCTTTTTTATTAATGTCAGCATCTGTTTCGTGGAAATATTCACGACGTTCTGAGTGGCCAATTACAACATAGTGAATGCCCATTTCAGATAATACTTTTGGAGAAGTTTCGCCTGTATAAGCACCTTCTTGTTCGAAATAGCAGTTTTGAGCAGCTACTTTTAATTCTGAACCTTCAGCTGCAGCTAATAAAGTAGATAAATCAACTGCTGGAGCTGCAACAGCAGACTCAACAACTTCTGATGATGGTAATTTTCCTGCTAAAGCCTCAACAAATGCTTGAGTTTCTTTAGGATTTTTATTCATTTTCCAGTTTCCTGCAATAATTGGTTTACGCATAATTTTTCCTCCTAAAATTGTTTATGAAGCAGACTCACAAAAATGAACATTCATTTCAGTGAGTCCTTTTCAATATTTTTTAATTATTTATCACTAATTGAAGCTACACCAGGTAATTCTTTACCTTCTAAGTATTCTAACGAAGCTCCACCACCAGTTGAGATATGAGTGAATTTATCCGCATATCCTAAAGAAATTGCTGCTGCTGCAGAATCTCCACCACCGATGATTGTTGTAGCTCCTTGTAAATCTGCAATCGCTTCACAAACACCAATTGTTCCTTTAGCAAAGTTAGGTAATTCGAATACACCCATTGGTCCATTCCATACAACAGTTTTTGCATCTTTCAAGTAGCTAGCAAATAATGCTACTGTTTTAGGACCTACGTCTACCCCTTCTTGGTCAGCAGGGATTTGATTAGATGCTACAATTGTTGCAACTGCATCATTTGAAAATTCTTTAACAACAACGTTATCGATTGGTAACACTAATTTATCGCCAGCTTTTTCCATAATTTGTTTTGCTAATTCAATACGATCTACTTCTAATAATGATAGACCTACTTCACGACCCATAGCTTTAAAGAATGTATAAGCCATTCCTCCACCGATTAACACTTTATCAGCTTTATCAATTAAGCTTTCAATTACACCGATTTTATCTGAAACTTTCGCTCCACCTAAAATAGCTACAAATGGACGTTCTGGTGTATCTACTGCTCCACCAATGAATTTAATTTCTTTTTCCATTAAGAAACCTGCAGCTGATTCTAATTGACTAGCAATCCCTACGTTTGATGCGTGAGAACGGTGAGCTGTACCAAATGCATCATTTACAAACAACTCTCCTAAAGATGCCCAATATTTGCCTAACTCAGGATCGTTTTTAGATTCTTTTTTACCATCTAAATCTTCGAAACGAGTATTTTCAAATAATAAAACATCTCCTTCAGCTAAACCATTAATAGCTGTTTCTAATGCTTCTCCACGTGTTTCTGGAACAAATGTTACTTCTTTTTTCAATAATTCTGATAAACGTTCAGCAACTGGACGTAAGCTTAAACGAGCTTTATCTTCTTCAGATTTTACTTTTCCTAAGTGAGAGAAAAGAATTACTTTAGCATGATTATCAATTAAATATTGAATAGTTGGTAATGCTTGTACAATACGGTTGTCATCTGTGATTACACCATTTTTTAATGGAACATTAAAGTCAACACGTACTAATACTTTTTTTCCTCCAACAGATAAATCTGTTACAATTTTTTTAGCCATAGAATAGCCTCCTAAGTTTTATATATTTGGAGCGAGTGTAATACCCACATTATGAAAACAGGGCGAGGAAGCGAATGCTCCCATCGCCCTGAAAAATTCGATACGATTAGCTTTATCAAAACTTTAAATTATAAATTTGCAAAGTATTGTAAAGTACGAATTAATTGTGCAGTGTATGACATTTCGTTATCGTACCAAGCAACTGTTTTAACTAATTGTTTGTCGCCTACAGTCATTACTTTAGTTTGAGTAGCATCAAATAATGATCCATAAGTGATACCAACGATATCAGTAGATACTAATGGTTCTTCAGTATATCCGTAAGATTCAGTTGCAGCAGCTTTCATAGCAGCGTTAATTTCTTCAGCTGTAACTGGTTTTTCTAATACTGTTACTAATTCTGTTAATGAACCTGTTGGTACAGGAACACGTTGTGCAGCTCCATCTAATTTACCGTTTAATTCTGGAATTACTAAACCGATAGCTTTAGCAGCACCAGTTGTGTTAGGAACGATGTTTACTGCTGCAGCACGAGCACGACGTAAGTCACCTTTTGCGTGAGGTGCATCTAATGTGTTTTGGTCACCAGTGTAACCGTGAATTGTAGTCATTAATCCTTCAACGATTCCGAAGTTATCGTTTAAAGCTTTAGCCATAGGTGCTAAACAGTTTGTAGTACATGAAGCACCAGAGATAACTGTTTCTTTACCTGTTAAAATGTTGTGGTTTACATTGTAAACAACTGTTGGTACATCGTTACCACCAGGAGCAGAGATAACAACACGTTTAGCTCCACCTTTTAAGTGTAATTCAGCTTTAGCTTTAGAAGTGAAGAAACCAGTACATTCTAAAACGATATCAACGCCTAGTTCTCCCCATGGTAATTCTTCAGGATTACGGTTAGCTAACACTTTAACTTCTTTACCGTTTACGCGGAATGCGCCTTCTAATACTTCAACTTCTCCGTTGAAACGTCCTTGTGTTGAATCGTATTTTAATAAGTGTGCTAATTGTTTAGCATCTGTTAAGTCGTTGATTGCAACAACTTCTAATCCTTCCACTTCTTGAATACGACGGAATGCTAAACGTCCAATACGTCCGAAACCGTTAATACCAACTTTAACTGTCATAATAGTTTTTCCTCCTAGGAATAAATTTTTTTATTTTTAGCGGGTTTCCCCGTTCAAAACCATATTTGCTAAACTCTCATCAATCACAAACCATGTTCGATCAATAGGAGCTAATTTTGCATAAGCTATTAAAGCTTCTGCCTTTTGAGCACCTTCCACAATAGCAATACTATGCGGAATAGACTCTAAATCACTAAGATGCAAACCTACTCGTGGAAGTTTAAAAACAACCTTTCCTTTTGCATCGAAGAAACAACCAAATGCTTCACCTACAGCGCGCCTGTTCGCAATAAATTGACTTTCTTGAGGTAACAATCCTCTTCTTTCAGCCATGACACTTGCATTCCCAACACTGTACAATAAACAATTAGCTTGTTTCATCATTGTTAATGTTTGCGAAACTAATGGTTCTTGTAATAAAGGTAAATACGTTTCTTTACTTACATGTTCTGGAACATATAATGAAAAATGTTCTCCACCTATTTTCGTCGCCATCTTTTCACTCACACTATTTGCTTGGATTAAAGTGGAACCTCCCACTCCTCCTCTAGCAGGGACAAAAGAAATCTCTCTTTGTTGTAAAATCTCTTTTGAAAAATATTCTGCTACCATTGCCATCGTTCTTCCACCCGTTACTGTAACGATTGATTGATCCACCGGCAACATCCATTTCATCAATTCTTGAACTTGATTACTAATCTGCATTCCTTTATGCAATTCGCTTTCAGCGACCACTTTACAAAATCTAATGCCTAACTTTTTCGAAACTTCTTTTTCAAAAGCAGTCATCTCAATATATTGTTGAATAATAGACGTTAATCCTAAATAAGTTTCTTCCCCTAAATCCGTGATTAACATTCCTTTTGCAGAATATGTAATTAAACCTTGTTCTTTTAGTATATCTGTTTCAGAACGAAGAATGCGTTCTGATATTTCCAATTGCTTTGCAAGCCCTCTTCTACCAATCGGTTGTGTTCGTTGTATCGCTCGCAAAATTTGGAAACGAATTTTTAACAATTGATTGCTTTCGGGGACTAGAAGTTGCATCAATGTCATACAATCCATAATTACGATTCCCTTCATTTCATTACTGGGCTAAAAACCGTCCCTAAAAACTAGCTATCTATACGTAGAAAACTTTTTTAATTACAAAAATATTGTACCAACAATCTTTGTAAAATGCAACTTGAAAGTGTTTAATATTTTTAAAAAAAGAAATCGATAGGGACGTTTTAAGTCCCTAGCTTTTCCTTATTTCCTTTTCCTAACATCCTCTTTCCTATCTATCCCTTATCATTTCTAGTCTTTTTTGTAAGAGTTTCTTCTTGTTTTTTTATACGAATTTGGATAAAATATTCTTACATTGTTAGCCATCTTAGTGTAATGGATATCACATAAGATTCCGGTTCTTATAATGGGGGTTCGATTCCCTCAGGTGGCGTTGTTAATAATTTCCGACAAATACCACAAAGTGCAAAGCATTGTCAAATCAACATTTCTAACATTTCCTCAAATTGCCAATTTCACGGAACATTCACGGAACATTTACAGAACATTTACGGTACACGGAACAAAAAAGGTGCTATTTTAAGTAGCGCTTTTTTATTTACTAAGTTTTTAAATTTAAGATAGTTGCTGACTCTATTTCATCGCTGTCTAGCACTTCATTTTTTCAAATTCAATCTTTTTCTACCTCAATTTTTCTTAAATTGCGTTTTTCAGATGCAAATAAGCCAGAGCTGAAGCTCTGGCTTATTTACAGTTTTATAGCTCACCATACTATTAGACTGCTTAATTATTTTTCTAAACCTTCAATAATTTTTGTTAAGTTCCATTTCATCATGCTTAAGTAGCTATCTCCATCTTTACCTTTTTCAGCAATTGAGTCAGTAAAGATTGTTGAGTAAATTGGCTTACCTGATTCTTTTGAAACTGTCTTCATTGGACGATCATCAACACTTGATTCAACGAATAATGAAGGAACTTTAGATTTTTTAAGAATTTCTACTAAACGAGTTGTTTGTTCAGGAGTACCTTCTTCTTCAGTGTTAATTTCCCAGATGTAAGCTGATGGAACTCCATAAGCTTTAGAGAAGTACTTGAAGCATCCTTCACTTGTAACAATTAATTTTTTCTCTTCTGGAATTTTAGCAAGACGTTCTTTTGCATCTTTATCTAATTTATCCAACTCAGCAACATATTTATCAAGATTCTTTTGGTAAATATCTTTATGTTCTGGATCTTTTGCAATTAATTGTTTTGCAATGTTTTTAGCATAAATCACACCATTTTCGATGTTTAACCATGCGTGAGGGTCTTCTTTACCTTTTTCTTTTTCTCCTTCAAGGTAAATCACTTCTACTCCATCACTTACTGCAAAGTAGTCTTTATCAGCTACTTTACCTGCATTTTTAACCATTTTTGTAAACCATGCATCATCTGAATTTTCTAAGTTAATTCCATTATAGAAAATTAAATCTGCATCATGACTTTTTTGAACATCTTGTGGTAATGGTTCATATTCATGTGGATCTTGTCCAACTGGAACAATACTGTGAATGTCCGCTAAATCCCCAGCAACATTTTTAGTAATATCATAAATGATAGAGTTTGTTGTTACGACTTGTACTTTTTTTGGTTCATTACTTTTTGTTGTAGTTGAAGAAGATGAATTACTTGCACATCCTGCAAAACCTACAAATGATAATAAACCGACTGTTAATAATTTCCCGATTTTCATGCTTTTTTCCTACCTTCCCTTTGTTTTGGTGATACAATAAAACTAATCATAAAGAATGCTGCAGCAGTTAATATAATCGTAGAACCTACCGCAATATTAAACGTATAACCAACTACTAATCCAACAATCGAAGAGAGCGAGCCAAACATTGCTGACAATGCAAGCATTGTTTTTAAACTCTTCGAATATAAATATGCTGTTGCCGCTGGTGTAATCAGTAACGCTACAATCATAACTGTTCCGACACTTTGCATTGCTGTAATCGAAACTAATGCTAAAAGAAACATCAATAAGTAATGATAAAATGATACATTCAATCCTGCTGAACGAGCAAAGACTGGATCAAAACTCGTTACTTGTAATTCTTTAAAGTAAGAAATAATTGTTACAAAAACAAATATTCCCACAATTGCTGTAATCAATAAATCAAAATCTTGTACCGCTAAAATATTCCCGAATAAAATATGGAATAAGTCAGTCGAACTTTTCGCAACACCGATTAAAATAATCCCTAAAGCTAAAAACGAACTAAAGGTAATTCCTATCGCAGTATCACTTTTTACGACACTATTTCGATTAATAAAAGCAATAATAAATGATGCAAATAATCCAAATGCTAGTGCTCCAAAGAAGAAATTAATACCGAGAATAAAAGATAATGCTACCCCCGGTAACACCGCATGAGAAATCGCATCTCCCATTAACGACATTCCACGAAGAATGATAAAACATCCAATCATTCCCGCAACCGCTCCAATTAAAACAGAAGAAATTAATGCATTTTGCACAAAATGGTAATCCATCAATCCTTGTAAGAAATTATTCATGTTGTGATCCTCCTTGTGCAACGAAAACTTCTCCTCCGTAAGTTTTTCTTATTTTATCTGGAACAAAAGTAGTTTCTGTAGAACCGCTATCTACAATTCCTCGATTCACTAAAATGACTTGATCAAAATAATCACGCACCTTAGATAGATCATGATTCACCATTAAAATAGTCTTACCTTCTTCTTTCCACTGACGAATTAAAGACATAATCACTTTTTCACTCAGCATATCAATCCCAACAAATGGTTCATCTAAGAAAATATAATCAGCTTTTTGCACTAAGCAACGTGCTAATAATACCCTTTGGAATTGTCCACCCGATAGAGCTCCTATTGGACGATGAGCTAATTCTGTTAAACCAACTTCTTCAATAGCCTCATCTACATCTTTCCAATCTTGAGCTTTTAATCGATGAAATGGTTTCATTTTAACTGTTTTTCCTAATGCTACACATTCACGAATTGTAATTGGAAATGTAAAATCCAAGTTACTTTTTTGTTCTACATAAGCAATTCTCCCTAGCGACTGACTTGCTTCTTTCCCATCGAACGTCACTTTTCCAGTATGTGTAATTAATCCTAACATCGCTTTTAATAAAGTTGATTTTCCCGCTCCATTAGGACCAATGATTCCTAAAATCGTTGGACCATTTATCTCTACATGACAGTCTTTTAACACATTCGGTTGCATCGCATATGATACACCTAGATTTTCGACTTTAATCATAAATCTATCCCCTTCTTTCTCTCATAATTCCTATACTAATGTTTAGGTTACCCTAAATAAATACTCTCGTCAAGAGTTTTTTAGGGATTCCAAAATATTTTTGAAAAAGGTGAAGAATGCAACGCTTTCATGTCCTTTACCTTCTTAAATTCCTATTCTTTTTTATCTTCCTTCGCTCCTAAAGCGGATAATGTATTCGAGAATAAGTGATGCTTATAATCCTTATCAATTTCTTTATAGTAACTATAAAAAATATCTACCATAACTAAAATTGGAAATTGTGGTGAAATAAGTCCGCCTTGATCCAAGGCATTTTTCATTGCAATTAAGACTAATTCGTCACAAACTTTTTCACTTTCTTCACTCCGTTTTGAAGTAATTAAAACGGTTTTAGCTCCTTGTTTTTTCGCCTGACGAACTGCTTCTACTACACTCGCATTAGCAGAAACTGAAATCCCAATGACTAAACACTGCTCATCAACTAGTACCCGATTCATAAGCATTGTATGCAAATCCGTAATCGCCTCACAAATCATCCCCAACCTCATAAATCGAAACTTCATCTCATGAGCTGCTAACCCTGAACTCCCTTGTCCATAAATATAAACTCGTTTAGCATTATTCAACAACCCACACACCTTAATGACTTGGCTCTCATCAATTAACGAAAAAGATTTGGATAGTAGTTCTTCATAGTCCGATAAAACCGTCTTCGTTAAATCGTTATGAATCACTTGCCCCTCTTTTTTACTTTCTTGGAAATCATAAATAAATTGTCGATAGCCTTTATAACCACATTTTTGTGCAAACCTCGTCAATGATGGAATAGACACAAACAACCTCTCTGATACGGCTCTTGCTGACAAAGATTCTTCAGCTGAACTTTGTTTCAAAAAATATTGCGCAATTGTTTTTTCATTAGGGGTTAATGCATCATAAATCGATTCAATTAATGGTGTGACTTTTTTCTCAAAAGATATCATATCTTTACTCCCTTAACCTTTTTGATTACTGCTAGTGTATCATATTTTTCAACTCTCGTGTTTCAAAAAAATAAAAAGCTAGAAGACATTCATCCCCTAGCTTGAAAGTATTTAGACAACAATTAGTCATCTACTCCTAAAATTTCGTTAATATTGTTTTTATAAAGAATAGCTTTTGCACCGTAGATAGCTTGAACTCCACCTTTAACTTCTAATACATCTACCGCACCAATTGCTTTTAGTGTTGCTTTATCTACTTTATCGACTGAACGAACAGCTACACGTAAACGAGTAATACATGCATCTACATCTTCGATATTTTCAGCTCCACCTAAAGCTTCGATAATACGAACGCTGTCTTGTTTTAATGAATCTTTTGTTTCTACAACAGGTTTTGCATCATCTACTAAATCTTCATCTAAACGTCCTGGAGTTGCAACGTTAAATTGAACGATAAACCATCTGAATACTACATAGTATAGAACACTCCATACTAAACCAAATGGAATTTGTAATAACCAATTAGTTTTATCATTACCTTGTAATACCCCAAATAATGTAAAGTCGATAACCCCGCCTGAGAATGTATTACCAATTGAAATATTTAAGATATCAGCAATAAAGAAGCTTACACCATCTAAGAATGCGTGAACAACATAAAGTACTGGACTTACGAATAAGAACATAAATTCAATTGGTTCTGTAATACCTGTAATGAATGATGTTAAAGCTACCCCAAAGAATAAACCTGCATATTTTTTACGACGATCTTTTGGAACACAGTGATACATTGCTAAGCAGGCTGCTGGAAGACCAAACATCATTGTTGAGAAACGACCAGCGAAGAAACGAGTTCCTTCAGTAAATAAACCAACATGTGTTGGATCCGCTAATTGAGCAAAAAAGATTTTTTGAGCTCCTGCTACAGATTGACCCGCAACAGTTGCAACGCCACCTAATTCTGTATACCAGAACATTGGGTAAATCATATGGTGTAACCCAACAGCACCACATAAACGCATTAAGAATCCATATAAGAATGTTCCAAATGGTCCAGCTTGAGAAATATAACCACCAGTTGATACTAATAATTGTTGGAATGGAGGCCAAACTACGAAGAATACGCCACCTACTAAAATAGAAGCAAATGAAGTTACGATTGGAACAAAACGGCTACCACCGAAGAATCCTAAAAATTGAGGTAATTGAATATTGCTGTAACGATTGTGTAAATATACTGCTACAGAACCTACTACGATGGCACCAATTACACCTGTATCAATAGCAGAACCTTCAGCCATATATAATTTCACAAGAGCTTTAATCGTTGCTGTCATTACGAAAAATCCAGTAACACCAGCAAGTGCTGCTGTACCTTTATCACGTTTTGCTAAACCAATACATAATCCTACGCAGAGTAGTAATGCTAAATTCGCAAAAACTACTTCCCCTGCTGAACTCATCACTGTGAAAATAGCTTGTAATGCACTATTTTTTAATACTGGATAAGTAGCTACTGTTGTTGGATTTGACAACGCACCACCAATCCCTAATAACAAACCAGCTGCCGGTAAAATAGCAATCGGCAACATAAAGGCTTTACCAATTTTTTGTAATACTTTAAACATATAGTTTCCTCCTAAAAAATTTATTTTCCTTTTATGAATGAATGGCCTCTACAAATTTCTTTGTAATTAATTGAGGTCTTGTAATCGCTGAACCAACTACTACACTATATGCACCTAATTCTAGTACACGTTTTACCTTTTCAGGTGTATCAATATTTCCCTCTGCAATGAGAGGATGTTTAATGACTTTTAAGACTTCTCGAAGAATTTCAAAATCGTTTGCTTCGATTTCGTCTCCTTTACTTTGTTCGGTATATCCTACTAACGTACTACCAATATAATCAAACCCTAATTCATCTGCATGAATCATTTCATCTACCGTTGAACAGTCTGCCATTAATTTTTGTTCTGGATATTTTTGACGAATTTCTTTATAAAACTCATCTAAACTTTGTCCATTTGGACGAGTAGAAATGGTTGCATCTAATGCAATAATCTCTGGTTTTGCTTCCATTAATTCGTCTACTTCTTTAATAGTAGCTGTAATATAAACATCTGCATCATTATAATCTCTTTTAATAATTCCAATTACTGGTAAATCAACTGCTTGTTTGATTGCTTTGATGTCGATAACAGAATTTGCCCGAATCCCTTTTGCTCCTCCTTCCTTCGCTGCGGCTGCCATACGAGCCATAATAAAATCGCTATGCAACGGTTCATGTGGCAGCGCTTGGCAAGATACAATTAATTGCCCTTGAATACTCATATTCAACCTCCTTTATAGTTTTATAAAAGCCTTTACAGTGATTAGTATAATTGCTATAGAAAGCATTTTCAATAAAAGGTGTTATTTTAGAAAGTAATTTCACTTTTCTACAGTTTACTGTCCCATTTCCTTTAAAATTAGAAATTACTTTCACAATTTTTAGAGATTATGAACTATTCTTACATCAAATAATGAAGGACTTACCATTCAATCGATAAGTCCTAAGGGTATAACTATTCAGTTTTAAAGATTTAGAAAATTATTTTCCTAAATAATATTCTGAAACAACTTGTAAGTCTTCATCAAATTCAAAAACTAAAGGTGGGAAATTCGGAATTTCCACTCCCATAATTTCATCATCTGACAATCCTTTAATATGTTTTACTAATGCACGAATAGAGTTTCCATGTGCACCAACAAAAATATTTTTACCAGCTTTTAAATCTGGAGCAATTTTATCCTCCCAGAATGGAAGAACACGTTCCAGAGTCACTTTAAGATTTTCTGCATCTGGAATTACTGAATCATCCAATTTTGCATACCGACGGTCGCCATGTGCTGAATATTCATCATCGCGATCCATTTTTGGAGGTAACACATCATAAGAACGACGCCAAATATGAACTTGTTCCTCTCCAAATTTTTCAGCAGCTTCTGCTTTATTTTCCCCGTTAATCCACCATAATGACGTTCATTTAAACGCCATGTTTTTTCAACAGGAATCCATAATTGATCACAAGCTTCCAACGCCAAATCCGTTGTTTTAATAGCACGTTTTAGCACTGAAGTATAGGCTTGATCAAATTCAATCCCTGCTTCTTTGATTAATTTCCCGGCATCAATTGCTTGTTGAATCCCCTTTTCAGACAAATCAACATCCGCCCAACCAGTGAAGAGATTGGCCTTATTCCATTCTGACTGGCCATGGCGAGCAAAAACTAATTTTACCATCATATCGCTCTCCTTTTCTTCCAAACCTTTTCCCGAGTAAATGTATACCCTATTTCATTATCTAGTTAATAATGCAGCTGCAGCTTCATCAACGATAATGGTTACATTTGGATGTTTTTGTAAAATACTTGCAGGTACATCTGTTGTAATTTCCCCTTTTACCGTATCTAAAATTGCTTTTGCCTTCTTTTCCCCGAATGCAATTAATAGAATTTGTTTTGCATCCATAATCGATTGTAATCCCATTGAATAAGCAAATCTTGGTACATCTTCTTCATGTTCAAAGAAACGTTTATTTGCTTCAATTGTTGCTTGTGCTAAAGCCACTTTATGCGTTCTTTGTGTAAATGGTGTTCCTGGTTCATTGAATCCAATATGGGCATTACTCCCTATCCCCAATAGTTGGAAGTCAACGGGATTGTCTTGTAAAATTTTTTCATAACGTTCCACTTCAGCATCAATATCTTCTGCTAAACCATCTGGTAAATAACTGTTTGAAAATGGTTTTGCTTCAAATAATTGCTCATTCATAAAATAGTGATAACTATGTTCATCTTCATTTGATAATCCTGCATATTCATCTAAGTTTACAGAGACTCTATCCGAAAAATCTAATGAACTTTGACGAATTTGTTCATATAAACCAAGAGGACTAGAACCTGTTGCTAATCCGAAAACTTTTGCTCCGTTTTCATAAGCTTGTTTAAAAACTTCAAATGCAACTAATGCGCCTTCTTCTTGATTTTTTACAATTTTAATGTCCATACTACTTCCTCCCTCAACTTGTCATTACCAGTATTGTAACAGATTTTTTTTGAAATGAATATAGCTATTTAACGATTTTCAATTTTACCTAATTCTATCATCCTTTTTATTCTATAAATGATTAAATCCATTCACCAGTTCCATTGACAGTATATCCATCAATTGTTGTGTTAACAGCTAATGCTCCTGAAGGTTGTAAGTAATACCAGTTACCATTGTCTTGAATCCAACCCGTCATCATTAGATTTTTTTATCTAAATAATACCAATTGTTTCGGTAATTAAGCCATCCATGAGTACCATGTCCTATTCTACCCTCAAAAATTATATAGCGCCATCCTTGATCTTCTTTTTGCCATATTCCGTTTATGTTAACCACTTTACTTAGCTCCTTAAGAGCATTATTTCTATACTTATCCAATTCTTCCTTTTTCAATCCAAGACGTTTTTCATATTCAGAAAAAGGTACTTCTTTTAATCTTTCTGGGACTTTAATTTTTATTTTTCCTCAATCAATAACAGCTTCTGGATTTGTTTGGTTTTTATTAAGAAAAGCATATTCCAAAATTAATTGAGAAAACTTATCCCCTTTCGTCTTATAATAGAGTACAGTTGTATTTAACATTTCCTCTTTAGCAGAAACACTCGACATATTTGATACTGCTAACATTGCAATTTTCTTTTGTAGTTTCATTAGAAACATCTCCTTTTATTTTGACTTCTTACAATTGCAGTATAACGAATTTATTGATCAATCATTTAAAAGCGTAACTATGTTTACCTTGTTAAAATATCTGTTCACATTTTTATTCTAAAAAAAGAAACTATACATACACTTTCTTTAAAAACACTTGCATAATTGTTATAATCAAGAAAACAACGCATACATTTAGAAGGAATAAGGAGGAAATTGACACAATTTATTGTTCTGTCTATGGAGCACTCCTGGAATTTCCTTCGTCAAAATGATGTCTATAGTTTAGAACTTGCTAAACATATCTTTGCAACTCTAGACTATCTAGAAAAGACGTTCCAAAATCAATTAATTATTCGTTTGAGGGAAGATTTCTTTTCAAAAGTTACTCAATTGAATAAAACAGGTCATCCTTTAGAACAATAAAACAACATACAAAAAACTCTATTAGACTAGGAATCATCCTATCTAATAGAGTTTTTTGATTATTTCCAAAAATCATCATAAATTGTAATCGGTAAACGACGTTTATGTTCTGATTTGATATACCAATTTTCGATGGTTTGAGCATCTTTTTCTGCAACTTCTTTTCCTTCAAGATAGTCATCAATTGCTTCATAAGTCACGCCTAAAGCAACTTCATCTGGAAGTGATGGACGTTCTTCTTCTAAATCTGCCGTAGGTTGTTTTAAATATAAATGTTCCGGAGCTCCTAAATATTCTAGCAACTGACGTCCTTGTCGTTTATTCAAACGCCATAATGGTAAAATATCTGCTCCACCATCTCCAAATTTTGTATAAAATCCTGTCACAGATTCCGCTGCATGATCCGTACCGATTACCGCACAACCTGTTTGACCTGCAATCGCATATTGGGCAATCATCCGTTCTCGAGCTTTAATATTTCCTTTATTAAAGTCACTAATCGATAATCCTAAACTTGTAATACTATTCATAGAAGCATCCACTGCTGGTTTAATATCCACTCGTAATATATCGTTTGCTTGCATAAATTCAATAGCATCCATCGCATCTTGTTCATCTGCTTGAATTCCATAAGGTAGACGAACTGCATAAAAATGATAATCTTTTTCTGGATATTCTTGGTTTAATTCATCAACCGCTAACTGAGCTAATTTACCCGCTAGAGTAGAGTCTTGACCGCCACTAATGCCTAATACATATCCTTTTAAAAAAGAGTGTTTGACTAAATATTCTTTTAAAAATTGAATTGTTCTGTGAATTTCTTGTTGAACATCAATTGTCGGTTGTACTTTTAATGTTTCAATAATTTTTTGTTGTAATGGTCTCATGATTGTTTCCTTTTCTATCTGATTACCCTAAACGATTTGCTTTCTCTTTCACTTCTGCACGAATCGCTTCAATACTGGCTAGTTTTTGTTGATAAGTTTCTGTAGATAAGTCGACTGGATATTGTTCTGGATTTAAGATACGTTTATATTCATCCCATAACGCTTCTAGTCGTTCATCTTTATACGCTTTAATCTCATTTAATGATGGTAATGTATAGACTAATTTCCCTTGTTCAAAAATAGATTGTAAAATTGGACGAGCATCAAAATCCGTCACTGTTTTATTAATGTATGTGTAAACTGGATGGAACATATATAGTTCTTCTAATTCGTCTGGACGTTCATGCCATAGTGCAATATAATCCCCTTCAGATTTCCCATCACTCTTGCGTGTAATACGCCATACTTGTTTTTTACCCGGTGTTGAAACTTTTTCAGCATTATTAGAAATTTTTACCGTTGGAACCATTTCACCATTTTCATCTTCAATCGCTACTAATTTATAAACACACCCTAATGCTGGTTGATCATAAGCAGTAATTAATCGTGTTCCAATTCCCCAAACATCAATTTTAGCACCTTGCATTTTTAAGTTTAAAACTGTTTTTTCATCTAAATCACTTGAAGCATAAATTTTAGCTCCCGTAAAGCCGGCATCATCTAATTGCTGACGAACTTTTTTCGACATATACGCCATGTCTCCACTATCTATACGAACGCCTAAGAAATTAATTTTATCTCCAAATTCCTTCGCTACACGAATCGCATTTGGGACACCGGAACGTAAAATATCATACGTATCGACTAAAAATACACAATCACGATGAGTAGAAGCATAAGCCTTAAACGCTACATAATCATCACGATACGCTTGGACTAAAGAATGTGCATGAGTTCCTGAAACCGGAATTCCAAACATTTTCCCTGCACGAACATTACTTGTCGCATTACATCCCCCAATATACGCTGCTCTTGTTCCCCAAAGTGCCGCATCTAATTCTTGTGCTCGTCTTGTTCCAAATTCTAATACCGGATCATCTCCTGCTACTGTCCGAATACGTGAAGCTTTTGTGGCAATTAGCGTTTGAAAATTAATAATATTTAATAGGGCTGTTTCAATTAACTGGCATTCTGCAAGAGTTCCTTCCACTTGAACTAATGGCTCATTTGCAAATACTAATTCTCCTTCAACAGCAGAATGAATATTCCCTTTAAATTTAAAATTTTTCAAATAGTCTAAAAATTCTTCTGGATAAATGTCTAAACTTCTTAAATAGTCTAAGTCTGTTTGGCTAAATGTTAAATCTTCCATATAGTGAACGATACGTTCTAAACCGGAAAAAATCGCATATCCATTTTCAAACGGTAACTTTCTAAAATATGCTTCAAAAATCGCTTTTTTCTCATGAAGACCTGTTTCCCAATAAGTCTTCATCATATTAATTTGATACAAATCAGTATGTAGCGTTAAACTATCATCTTGATAACGGAAATTCATGGTTCCATAACCCTCTTTTCATTGTAGTTACATTCATTGTACACCAGTTTTCATAGTTTGTACAAATTTCTAAACTCTTTTTTTCACAAAGTAGCAAGAGTTTTTTGAAAAAATCCTAAAAATTTCCACTTTAAATAAAATGGTTGCGGTATAGAAACAGACTCCTCCTTGTAGCATTAAATATAACCGCAGAATTACAGCCATCTAATACTCCTTTGGAGAAGTCTCCTGTTAAACAAACTACTTAGAATTTCACTTCTAATTTAGAAATATTATTTTAATTTTTCATTTTAGATGTACGCATCCAAATCTTTTTGGAATTTTGCTAATTTTTCTTCCGCTTCCTCTTGAGTGGCAGCTTTCACACCCATATAGAACTTAATTTTTGGTTCTGTTCCACTTGGTCTTACTGCAATCCATGAACCATCTTCTAAAATATATTTCAATACATTTGAAGTTGGTAAGCCGATTTCAGATACAACGCCTTCTGCATCTACTTGTTGATTCACCGCAAAGTCTTGCGCTACAGCTACTTTAATACCACCAAAGTTAGAAGGAACTTCTTTACGTAATCCATCTAATAAAGCTTTAATTTTAGCAGGGCCTTCTAAGCCTTGGACGGTTACAGAAATTGTTTTTTCTAAGAAATAACCATATTTTTCATATAAAGCTTGAAGTCCGTCATATAAAGTTTTACCTTCACTCTTGAAGTGAGCTGCTACTTCTGTTAATAACAATACTGCTTGAATCGCATCTTTATCACGAACAAACGGTTGAACTAAATAGCCATAACTTTCTTCAAATCCAAACATAAATGTATGAGCATTTGTTTCTTCATAGTTTTTAATTTGTTCTGCAATAAATTTGAATCCAGTTAATACATTTACCATTTTCGCACCATAATGTTCTGTAATGACTGTTGGTAATTCACTAGATACAATTGATTTTACAGCAGCAGCATTAGCTGGTAATGTTCCTGCTTTTTGATGGGCAAATAATAAGTAATCTAATAAGATTGCTGCAATTTGGTTTCCTGTAATGACTTGATAAGTTCCATCAGGTTGGCATACGGCTGCACCCATTCTATCTGCATCTGGGTCTGTTGCTAATAATACATCCGCTTTAGTTTCTTCTCCTAAACGAATCGCATATTCAAATGCACCAGCTTCTTCAGGGTTTGGAGATTTCACCGTTGTAAAGTCTCCATCTGGCACAGCTTGTTCTGATACAACATGTAATCCTGTAAATCCAGCTTGATCTAATGCACGTTTTGTTAACATTAATCCTGTTCCGTGTAATGGAGTATACACAACTGATAAATCTTTTATATCTGATAATAAGGCTGGATTGACAGAAACAGATTTAATTTCTTCTAAATATGCTGCATCTACTGCTTCACCAATCCATTCAAATAATGCTGATTGTTCTAATTCTTCTTTTGTCACTACTTCCACTACTAATGGATTTTCAACTTGACGAACATATTCTGTTAAAGCATCCGCATCTTTTGGAGGCATTTGTCCTCCATCTTCACCGTATACTTTATATCCATTATAAGCAGCTGGATTATGACTAGCTGTAATCATAATTCCTGAAAATGTATGCAAGTGACGTACGGCATAAGATAACTCAGGTGTTGGTCTTAAATCTTCGAACACATAGGCTTTAATCCCATGTTTTACTAAAACTTTTGCAGACTCTAATGCAAATTCAGGAGAGAAATGACGAGAATCATGAGCAATTGCAACCCCACGTTTTTTCGCTTCTTCTCCATATGTTTCAATTAAACGCGCTAACCCTTCTGTTGCTTGACGAACCGTATAAATATTCATACGATTAATCCCAGGTCCAACAATCCCACGCATTCCTGCTGTTCCAAATTCTAATGGAGCGTAAAATGCTTCTTCTTTTTCTTTCTCAGAAAAGTTTTTTAATTGTGTTTTTAAATAATCTTCTAACCCTTCAAACTTTTCCCATTTTAATGCAACATCTTGCCAATTCATAAAATCATTCTCCTTTTACTTCTTTTTATATTTATTCTAATACAGTTGCTACTTCAAATCCATATCCACGAATATGAGTAATTAATAGTTCTAAAAAGATATGTGCTACCGGTGATAATTCCATTTGATGATGTTTTAAGTATCCTATTTCTAATTCATCTTCAACAGCTAATGGAATTGCCACAATTTTATCGTCATTTAGTTCACTACTAATAATTCCTGAACTAATCGTATAACCATTTAATCCGACCATTAAGTTAAAAATTGTTGCTCGATCACTTACCTTAATGCTCTTCTTATGTTCCATTGTACTTAAAATCTCTTCAGCAAAATAGAAAGAATTCTCTTCCCCTTGTTCATAAGATAAGTAAGGATAGTCTTCTAATTCTTCTAGAGTAATACTAGTTTGAGATGCCAAAGGATTATCTCTACTAATAAACACGTGCGGTTTTGCTGTGAAAAGTGGCTTAAATTCTAAATTTTTCTCTTTAAATAATTTCTTCATGACTTGACGATTAAAATTATTTAAATATAAAATCCCTAATTCACTTTTGAATTTCATTAAGTCTTCTAAAATATTTTGAGTTTCTGTTTCTCTTAACGTAAATTGATATTCATCTCCAGCTTCTTGTCTGATTAATGCCACGAACGCATGAACGACAAATGCATAATGCTGAGCTGAAACTGAAAAATCCCGTTTCCGTTTTGTTTTACGTTTATACTTTTCTTCCATCAAGTTTACTTGATCCAATATTTGCCTAGCATAGACTAAAAACTCTCGACCTTCTTCTGTTAAAGTAACTCCATTTTTATGCCGAACTAATAATTGAATATTCATTTCTTGCTCTAAATCTTTCATGGCATTTGATAGACTTGGTTGAGTTAAAAATAAATCTTTTGCGGCTTCATTAATGGATCCTTTTTCTGCAATTTTTTCTAAATAAACTAATTGTTGAATACGCATATTTTTTCTCCTTTGCTAGCGTACTCTTATTATAAATGAGTTTTTCATTTCTTGCTAGCCTATAGTTTTCGCAAATAAAAAAACTGAGCTTAATGCCCAGTTCTTTTAAATGATTCATATTATTGTTGGAATTTAAATACCACATTAGAATCGTATAATTTTAATACTTTTTCATAAACAAATTTCGTTGCTAAGGCTGCAACAATTGGTACAACTAACCACGCAACGACTGCTAAAACAACGCTTAATCCAGCATCAATAGAAGCTAGAGGACCTACTAAACCTACTAAACCAAAACCTGCAGATTGAGGAGTACCACTGACACTAAATAAGGCAACCGGAATTGCAGAAATAACAGCTGTTGTTAAAGTTGGTACTAAAATAATTGGATACTTGAATAAGTTTGGCATCATTAATTTCATAGCTCCTAAAGCAATCGCTAAAGTAACCCCTGAATTATTTACTTTCCATGAATGAACCACTAATACTACTGCTGTAACAGCTACACCCATCGCTGCTGCCCCTGCAGACACACCATTTAATTGAATCGCTAAACCAATCGCAACTGTTGAAATTGGTGAAATAATTAAGAATGCAAATGAACATGCAATTAAAATAGACATTAAAATCGGTTGTAAATGAGTAAATTCATTAATGAGTGCTCCAATTGCTGCTGTTAATTTTGCAACGAATGGTAATAATTGTAATCCAATAAATGCAGCCCCTACACCGACTACGATTGGCATCGCAACTACAGCTGTAGAACCGAATTTATCTTTAATCCACATTAATGCTAATACCGCAATTGCAGCTGTTAACATTGTATTAATTAAGTCCCCAGTACCAGCTCCAACATATTTTCCTAGTTCTGGATTGAATTTTACAACACCTGATGCTACAAAACTTGCCCCGGCTGTCACCATCATTGGCATTGGTTTAAAACCAAATTGTATTCCGATTAAAGCACCGATAATTAATGGTGTTGCTAATTGGAAAATCACAGCAATTTGTGTGATTTGAACTGCTAGTGGATATTGACTAAAATATTTTAAAATAGCAGATAATACAGCGTTCGGAATTAATCCGATAATCACCCCTAATGCAGTTCCTTGTAAGATTTTATTCATAAAGACTTTTGCAGTCATTTTTTCTTGAGTTTCCATATAACCCCTTCTTTCTTTTTGTCTACCCCCTTATAAAAGCTGTTGAAACTTTTCACAATTTCACTACCTTTTATTAGTGAGCTTTCAAAATTTGCTCTTTACAATGAATCAATGATGTTAAAAAGGCACAATAAGGTGTTGGAACTCCGTATTTCTTACCTTTTCTTACTACTGCTCCATTAATATAATCAATCTCCGTCAAACGATTATTCAAAATTAAATCTTGATGCATCGATGGATGATGAAGACCGATTGTGTCACGATTATAACAATTCATTTCAATGTAATCAACAACTTCTTTCACGTTTATTTCAACGTTTTCATGTTTTGCAACTGATGAAAATTCTGTGACAATAGCTTCAACGATTTCATGAGCAGTCGTTGTTTCCCCGAAATCAGCCATATTCGAATCTAAAATGGTACAAAGACCATTCATTGTTCCATTAACACAAGCTTTTTTATAAATAGCAAATAAAATATTTTCAGAATAAGTCGCATTGAGTCCACCAGAATTTAATACGTCCACTACTTCTTTAGCATCCTCGACTCCCTCTGGCGCTAAATTTTTCAAAGCAACTGTTCCATTTCCAAATAACGTTACTTTTCCAGGTCCATTCATTCCGGATGTCCACATTGTATTACCTAATAAAATATGAGTTGGTGCAACATATTTTTCAATAATTTCTTCATGTCCAATTCCATTTAATAAGCATAAGATTTTTGTATCCGAACGAATCAACGACTGAATATCTTGCAACATTTGATCTAATTGCATTGCTTTTGTAAACAAAATAATTAAATCAGCTTGCGTATCCTCTTTTACTTTTGATTGTAATACTGCGGGAATATGAAATACTTTCTCCTCTCCATTATCATTTACTTGAAGCCCTTGTTCATTGATTGCTTGAACATGACTTTCCCAGCCGTCTACAAATAACACCTCGTGTCCAGCTTGATGTAACATCACTCCGAAACGACTTCCCATCGCTCCTGCTCCTGCAATTACAATTTTCATACCAATTCCTCCTATTTTTTATTATTCTCCATTGAAGTTCAGAAAGCCTCTTGTTAAAATGATAACAAAAAACCAGAACGGAGAATGATTATAGACATTAATCAACTCATGTACTTCATTAGCATCGTTGAACATCATAGCTTTTCCGATGCTGCAAAAAGTCTCTTTATCACGCATCCTACCCTTTCTCAAACGGTTAAAAATTAGAACAAAAATTTAATACCCGTTTATTTGTTCATAATTCCACTAAAAAACAACTAACGACTAGTGGAGAATTACTGTATAAGGAAGGATTAATTTTAGTAAAATAGTTTGAACAATTAACTCAACAAATGCACCAACTCCAAACAACTTCAAAAAAATCCATTCGAATTGGACTTCCAACACTATTTGCAATGGAATTTATGCCTCTTTTTTCTGAATTATATGTTTTCCCACCCTAGTGTAGAACTTACTATGGTACAAGGTGGTTCTTATGAATTACAACAAAAACTAGCAAAAGGAGAGATTGATTTAGGAATCTTATCATTCCCGAAATATGAAGCTACTATCACATTAGAGCCCTTTTTAAATCCGAAACTTGGCTATGATATTAGTATTGTCGTTTCAAAAAATCATATTCTAGCAAACCGAAACTCTCTCACATTTGAAGAGTTAACGAATCAATCCTTTTCTACTTTACCAAACCAATATATTCTTGGACAATTTTTACATTCTCAAGCAAAGAAATAAAATATTCATCCTCGTATTTTATATACTGATAATCATTGGGAAGTTGTTTTATCAAGTGTGAAAACTTTAAACACTGTCTGTTTAATGGCAACTCAATACCAACAATATTATATCGTTACTGAATTGGCAGTGTCAAGAATTTTGTGTAAACTGAATCATTTACCCTGTAACCCTTTCTTTACATAAAATAGCAGTTTTATTATTTTTGAAAAGAAAATCGATTCTCGAAACAAAAAAATGATTCCAAAAACGGAAAATTATTTCGGAAAACCTTTTTGATTTTCATTTTCGGACATCCTTATTCAATATGAACCTCTGTTCCTAAAAAAGGGCAGACTATCCCCTTTAAATTCCCACTTTTGTACATTTTTAGATTGACGTTTATAATTTATACTCTTAGAAAATCTAATTCAAACCACATCAGCTACGCATTGCCGTACTCAAGTATTGTCTGTGGCTAGCTTCCTAGTTTCCTTTTTGATTTTCATTGAGTATTAATGATTCACAACTTAAAACCCCCACATTTTTATCACCCTTAAACTCGAAAAGGAGAAGACCAAACTGGTCCTCTCCGAATCTTAGTTTTTATGAATCTATCTATAGTTGACAAAGAGCGAAAGTTTTCTAAACTTTTATTCTTCTTTTTTCTTCATCAAGACTACTCCTGTCAATGCCATTAGGAGACTGAGAAGGAAAGCTGAATCCAATGTCGTTCCTGTATTTGGTAACGTTTCGGCTTTCTTGTTTACCTGCTCTTGGGTAGAAGCTTCTGTTTTACCTTTCTTCACTTGTTTCACAGTTGGCTTGTTCATTTGGTTCTGTGTAGGGGTTTCTGGTGTGCTTGGCAGTGTTGGTTTTTCTTCCTTAGTTCCCACTTCTACAATCTGATCCACTGGAGCTTTGGAGATAAAGCTATCACGTATCACACGCCCTATTTCTTGATCATTCTTAACAGTAATTTCAACCAAAGTCGTCTTCTCACCAACCTTACCTTCTTGAACAACTTTTCTTGTTCCTTTAGGCAATTGTGGATTTTCTCGTTCTATGGTCTTGAATGGAACTTCTTCCGTTACTACATCCAAGCGTGGCTTCTCTACTATCGGCGCTGCCTTTCCCTCATCTGGAGTAACCTGTCCTACTATCTTCTCATAGGTTACCGTGATTTCGACATTTGTTTTTGTGCTTTGAACTGGAACTTCAGATAGGTTATTGCTTGGTTCGCTAGTCTGTTTGACCTTATATCCTTCCACTTGTGGATGCGGAACTGCTTTGAAGTTATCTTCTGATTCTAATACCCACTTGACATTCTCTGTATCTACAGGTTTTCCATCATCGCCAAGTGTCACTTCATCCTTCGCAACTGTCAATTCTCCTTGAGCGTTAGTCGCAATGTAGTTTTTCTCGATGATCTTATCCTCTTGTGAAACTCCATCAAGGATGTTTTGACGGTAACCCAGTACCTTTTCATCCTCAGCACCAATACCAGATTTTACATAGCTGAATTTCTTTTGAGGGTCTGTTTGCTCTACTGTTACACGTGTTGTTTCTTGGACTTTATCAGGAGAAACTGTTTCTCCATTGGTATTGACATAGCGGATGGTTTCGCGGACAACACTCTTGTTTGTAATCTTAGCTTTTGGTATGTACAAGATTGTCGCAGATAACTTATCCATCGTGATGGTCTTACTACCGTTAGCCCTGCCAATCTGGTCATACAAGTTCTTAGAGTTAGTAGCAACCACATAGGCGTTGCTAAAGTCATTAATATCACCACGGCTCTTATCAGAGCCATAATAGTAACTGTTTCCTCCTAAAGTTAGACTAGAGTTGTTATCTGAGAAGGTATTGTTATTAAAGACTGCAAGATAGCAATCGCCGTTTTCCTTGGTCAATTCATAAGTCACGATACCTGATCCTTTTTGGGCATTGGTGATTTTCATGTGTTTGAAAATCTCATTTTGATAGTCAGACAAGTGCCACAAGGGGTCATTTTTTCGCAAGCTGATCAGTGATTTAGTAAAGTTTACCGCATCAGCATTTTTATTGACAAGTCCCCAATCAATCTTATTTTTCTCGTCCCCAGCATTATAGGTGTTATGTGAGTTTGACTTAGAACGGAGAAATTCTTGACCATGTTGTGAAAAATGAATCCCTTGAGAGAGAGCACTCATGGCTGTGGCTAACTCGACACGATTCATGTGTTCTTCTTCCGTGTCGTTAGGATTATAATGTTTGAGCAAGTCACTTAAAGTCATGCCATCATGTACTTCTACATAGTTGAGTTGTTGAGAAGCATTGACAAAACTACGACCGTGACCACCCATGAGGCTATCAACTAAGGTTTTTATTTTCCCTTCATCGTGTTTATAGTCTGATTGATGGTTAACGAATCCTGGAGGGTTACCATTATCATAATGAGAACCTGCGATGGAATCACGTCCGACACTGTCAAAATATCCGACTTCTGGGGTGTCTTTGGCATTGCTGACACTAGCTGGCTTGTCACCGTCTTTTTCTAAATATTTACCCATGCTGTCCCAACCTTCGCCGTAGGTTACGATGTTAGGGTCAATCTTGTTGATTGCTTCACGAACAGCTTCCATCGTTTTCACGTCGAGATCGCTCATGGCATCAAAACGGAACCCATCCATTCCGTATTCCATCGCCCAGTAAGCAACTGAGCGGACGATGTACTGACGCATCATTTGGGAGTTGGAACGGACAGCATTTCCTACACCGACATCATTATTCATCTTTCCATCTCTATTGATGGCATAGTAGTAGCCAGGGACTGTGTATTCAAATGGATTGTTTTGCCCATCGTACAGGTGATTGTAGACGACATCCATGACGAGATTTAAGCCTTCATCGTGGAGTTTTTGAACCATAGTCTTGACTTCACGGATACGATTTTCAGGATCGCTTGGATCCGTCGCATAAGAACCTTCTGGGACATTATAATTTTTAGGATCATAACCCCAGTTTTGTTGGTCTTTAGCTGAGAATTCTTTAGAAATTTCGTTATTTTTCGGATCGTTCTTTTCTAGTTCAGGAACAGTTTGATAGTCATAGATAGGCATGATTTGGAGATAGTTTACTCCGAGATAGCGGAGATAGTCTAATCCTGTCATTTTGCCTGTTTGCGGATCAGTTGTCCCTTTCTCAACGAGTCCAAGATAGTTCCCTTTATTTGCTTCTATCACACCCGAGCTCTTATCGATAGAGAAGTCACGTACGTCAACTTCAAGTACACTAAGCTTTGTTTTAGAGTTAACACGCTTGTTCTGACTAACAGTAACCTTGTCTCCAACAGTACTTGGATCTAAAATAACAGAGCGTTTCCCGTTTTTGACAACTGCTACTGAGTAAGGATCCTGGGTGGTAACTGTTTCGGCAGGACCGTTGTACATTTTAGCAATCTCTGCGTGAGAAGCAGTGGATGAGAGTTCTTCTTTTATGCCTTTAGATGCAGAAGCAGAGTTGACATATTTATCACCCTTCTGAATAAAGTAAGCTTTCGGTATGGTGAGGGTGTAATCGTAAGCGACTTTATTGAGAGTTTCCAATGTTGATGCTACTTCACTTGGTTTTAGGTGATAACTCCAAAGTCCAATGGTATTTTTTGTATGGTCATTTTGATTTTCATCAGTTCCACGAGTCATTTCAAATTGTTTCAGAAGAGGAGCATTTTCTGCAGTCGATTGATAAACATTTAAAGTGACTTTCTCTGCGGTCGGCGCCCAGACATTGATAGTTGCACTACCGTCAGCATGGAGGGTAGCACCCAATGCTCCTTTAGAACCGACAACATCAAATTTACCTTGCTCATTTACGACCTTATCAGTATATCCATGCTTTTTATCAAATTCTGGAGTTTGAACATTCAAAAACTGTGAATACCAGCCATCTGCACCATGATAGATGTCAACAGCACTTGCTTTGAGGACAGTTGCCGTCATGTCTCCTTCACCGCTAACCTTATTTGCTCCTTCCCATGTATCCTTATCAGTAATGATATATTGGAAAGATTTTACATCTGCGTCTGGTTTGACTGTTAAGACACGTTCCCCACCTTTGTTTTCCATTTTTAAGAAACGTCCGTCGGTCTGGTGTTGAGCAGTATCTCCCCAAACCCATGCATAATACTCCCTTGTATCACCATCTGCTGGTTTATAGTGGATGCGTACATCTTGAGCGACCTGAGCTATTGGTTTTGCTTTATCCGCTGTTGAAACAGCATTCTTGACTATCTGTTCGTTTACAGCATTATCCGTTGTATGTTCTTTGTTTTCAGTGTTGACTGATGTTGGTTCGGATTGTTCGTTAGTAACTGCCTTTACTTTTTCGATAGCCTCTTGTTCATTATTCTCTTTCCCAGTTTGCTCACCAGATGTTGCTACAACTGTGGAAGAGATAGCCTTCACCTCTTCTATCACTGCCGGATTTGTAGGTTGAGGACTGTCTGCAAACGTTTGCAATTGACCGCCTAATAAAACACTGGCGGTAACAGCAACACCAAATAACCAGTGTTTTCCTGATTTCCACATCCTAAACCCACGCAAGTTTTTCGTCTCTTTAATAGCCATGACAGCCTCCTTTGATATATATTATTTTTTTCTATTATGCAATCGTTTTCGAAAAGTGTCAAGTTTTTTTAATGATTCATTTTTATAGTGTTCTTGACCTGTTTCAGCAAAATATTCCTTATATTAAATAACCTTTTCATTTTTGATTCTTCATTTGTGTAACAGTTCCACGTTTTAGTTCACGACTAATCGTAGAACGATTTCTACCAAGTTCTCATGCAATTTCTGATTGAGATTTTCCTTGTTTATAAAGCACCTCAAATTTTCCTCTTTCGATAGCTGAAAGATGATTATAAGATGATTTTGTGGTACTATTTTCTTTAGACATAACTATCACTCCTATGCTTTGTTTTCATCGACTTAAGTATATCAAATAGTTATGTCTTTTTGTTGCACTTCATTTTACAATTCAGCTTTTTCTTTTTACAAAACAAAAACTCTTCCTTTCCTACTTTCATAGAAAAGAAAGAGTTGAATGTTATAATAATGCTTCAATTATTGGAAGATAATCTTTTTCTTCTATCTTTTGAATCATAATAATACCATCTCCTAATGGAACTAGAGTGGATTTCAACGCTTCATCTTTTTGAACAAAGTCTAAAAACAAGTTTAGACGACGATGAATTTTTCGAACTTTTCTTGGAATTTCACTTTCATCTTGTAAAATTGTTCCCCCTTGGAAAATATCATCTACCACAAGTACTCCACCTGTTTTTAATACTCGCATACAATGAGGGAAAAATTCAATATATTTCGCTTTTGCACTGTCCATAAAAATAAAGTCATATTGTTGTTCTAATGTTGGTAATACATGTGCTGCATCTCCCTCAATTTGAGTGACAATATCATCAATCCCTAATTTTTTAAAATTCTCTTTTGCTCTTGAATACATCAATTCATATCGATCAATCGTTGTCACAGAACCGCCTTTTGGTACATATTGCGCCATTAAGCTCGCAGAAAAACCTATTGCTGTTCCAATTTCTAAAATATGAGTCGGACGATACAATCCTAATAAGAAATCTAAATATACTGCTGTTTCATGGGGAATAATTGGAATTCCTAAATCATTCGCCATTTGTTCTAGTTCTCCTAATTTTCCAGGAAAGAAACGTTGACTTTTTCTCATATATTCGACCACTTCAGGTTTAACAACTGGTCGAAACATCATTTCATTTAACATATTTACTCCTTTTATCTATTTATCATGAAGCTTTTAGAAACCTCCACCGCCTGATCCTCCACCAGATCCAAACGAGCTTCCACCACTAAATCCTCCACCAAAACCACCACTATTTGGTGAATCTGAACTTGAAGTAATTTCATCCATTGCTGAATTGTAACTATCAAAGAATGTATCTTGTAAAATATTATGATACATTGCTAACTGCCAACCATATGTCGGTGAATAATAAATACTTTCTTGAATCCATTCAGGGAATTTTTCTTCTAATACTTCAATGACTTCTTCAGCAACTCCTAAAGAAATCGCATAAACAAGCAAATGATCCCAAATTTGAATACTTGGTAAATCAGCTCTATCTAAACTAGAAATATCGACTAACATTTTACGGAACGCTTCCCAACGTCGATATTCATATTCACCTTTAATACTTCTCTGTTTAGAAGTTATTAAGCTTAAACGCAAAATAACCAAATAGAGAACAACACTAATCGCTACTGCTATAATGAGTGATAGTAGATCCTTCGTTGCCCAAAATACACTGACAACAATTAAAATACAACCTAAAAGCCCTAAAATAGGAGCTCCTATCGCTTTTGGAATTTTTTCTCCTTTTTCTAAACGATAAGCACTATATTCTTTCGCATCATCTGCTACTTGATCAAACCAATCTTGCATCATATCTGCATATTTCTGAGGACAATTCTCTGCATAGTCTTGAACATCCGCTAAATCTAATTGATTTCCTTTCGCAATTTTTTCAAATAAAATCTCTACTAATAATTGTTCATGAGGAAGTAAAGACTTCGTAGAATCTTTCAATCCTAAAATATATGGCTCATGACTTGTTAATATTAAGACCTTTTTGCGGACCAAATTCATCACTGTTGCACTAAAATCATCCATATCTACACCATAATAAATGGCATCTGACATCACTGCTGGTGACATATCTTGAGGTAATTCAAATAAATGTTCTGGAACAAATGGAACTTTGGCTAAACGTTTTTTATTGGCTAAATATCCTTTCAACCATGCCCATACTACTGAAATCAGACTAATAATTGCTCCAATTCCAACAACCGTCCACTTCGTTTGTTGCTCTTCTACTTGTTTTTGTACAAGGCTCTCTTCCATTTCTACAATTCTTTGGAAGGCATCCATATTTTCTGTCACAGGATTATCCTTTGTGATGTATGTTGGAAAAACCATATGTGTTTCTACAAAACTTCCTGGATGATTTCTCTTTGCTGTAAAAGTAGCCCCTTTATAATCCGGATCAATTTCTACTGTACCACCAATTCCACCATGACCCCAAGCTCTTAATGTTTCTTTCGTTGCAGCTTCTGGTAAACTTACATGAATTTGAATATTTTTTTGATCAATTTCCCAATTTTGCCCAACAACTCTTCGATTTAATTCAGCAGTATCTCGATAATTTTTAATCATATGCGGAATCGTATAATTAAAAACGACTGTTCTAGAATCATTTGCAAAAGGTAAGAAAACTTTGAATTTCAATACTTTTCCACTATTTTCTGAATAATAAGTACTATTATTTCCTGTATCTCTTTTGGCTAATGGGACGACTTCTCCCTCACTTGTTTTAAAAGCAACAGATACATCTTTTGGCTCTTCTTCTCCTAAATAATCTAAATGATAGAAAACACCATTATAGCTACCCTTCGCTTGAAACGTAATTTCTTCTTTAAAACGAACATCACCATTTGCACTTACACTTGCATCAATATGATATTGACTAACGATTAAACTTTTACCTTTCGCTTCAATTTTTGAAGTGAAAAAGAATAGAGATACCATCAAAAACATGAACCAATATAAAATTTTTCGTAATGATTTCATCATATTCCCCCTTATATAGTAAATGTGGGCAAGAAAATTTTCATTTCTACGCCCACAATAACATCTCTTCATCAGTAAACAGATGTCTTATAAAATACCGCCACGAATATCCAAGGTTTTTTTCAAATACCATTTTAAAACAAGGGAACCTGAACCGATAAATAAGTACACAATAGCTGGGAAGACATAGTTAATGCTTGTTGGAATCAATAATTGTGTTCCCATTACAATGACTAACCATGCAAGCATCACTAATGAACTCACCACTAAATAGCGAATATAGCCACGTTTACCTTTTGGTCGATTAATATCTGGTGTTACTTTAGATAGAGCTAATAATGCTAATCCACCTGCAATAAAGTTCATGATTAATGAGATAACGCCCATCGCTTCGGATTGTTCTGGATTTAAGAATAATGTAACTCCAGCGATTAAAGCGAAGAATCCTCCAACCATTAATCCTCCATCTACTGCAATTTGCCAATCTGGTGATTTTACCATTGGATCTTTTTTAGGCCCTTCCAATACAGATTGAGTTTGTTGTGTCACGGTACCAAATAGTTGGCGAGCTGTTAAGCCTTTTTTCTGTTTTTCTACTATAACCGGAAGCATTTCTTCTAAAGTTGAAGCAATTTTCGATTTAGACACTTGAGCTTCTTTTAATGAACGTTCTAATTGTAAAATATATTGTTCATTTTTTTTCGTTAATTGACTACGTAATGTAGCAACATCTACTTTTTTTACTTCAGTTTGATTTTCTGTCATGATTCAATCCCCCACAAAATATGATGATTACACGTTAAATCTGAAAAGCATAACATCGCCATCTTGTACGATATACTCTTTTCCTTCTTGACGAACTTTCCCATTTTCTTTTGCAGCAGCCATACTACCAAATTCTAATAAGTCTGCATACGCTACTGTCTCAGCACGAATAAATCCTCTTTCAAAATCAGAGTGAATAATCCCCGCACATTGTGGAGCTTTCATTCCTCTACGGAAAGTCCAAGCACGAACTTCTTGTTCTCCAGCAGTGAAGTAAGTGGCTAATCCTAATAAATGGTAAGCCTTTTGAATTAAACTATCTAAACCTGAAGTTTTAATTCCCATTTCTTCTAAGAAAACTTGTTTTTCTTCTTCTTCTAATTCAGCGACTTCTTCTTCTACACGTGCACAAATAACAACTACTTCTGCATCCTCTTTTGCAGCGTATTCTTCTACTAATTGAACATATTGATTATGTCCACCTTCTGCTACATCATCTTCTGAAATATTAGCAATATATAACATAGGTTTTGTTGTTAATAAGAATAAACCTTTCACGATTGGTAATTCTTCATCTGTAAATTCAATCGTACGCGCTAATTGACCATCTTCCAATACTGGTTTAATTTTTTCTAAAACCGCTAATTCTGCTACTGCATCTTTATCTTTTGTTTTAGCAATTTTAGCAACACGAGCAATTCGTTTGTCAACAGATTCTAAGTCTGCTAATACTAATTCTAAATTAATCGTCTCAATATCCGCAATTGGATCTACTTTACCAGCAACGTGTGTAATATTTTCATCTTCAAAGCAACGAACAACTTGGCAAATTGCATCTACTTGGCGAATGTGGCTTAAAAATTTATTTCCTAAACCTTCTCCACGACTAGCACCTTTTACAATCCCTGCAATATCCGTAAATTCAAATGTTGTTGGAACTGTCTTTTTTGGTTTTACTAATTCTGTTAATTTTTGAAGTCTTTCATCTGGAACTTCTACTACCCCAACGTTTGGGTCAATAGTCGCAAACGGATAGTTTGCTGCCTCTACTCCAGCTTTTGTAATTGCATTAAATAATGTCGATTTCCCAACGTTTGGTAATCCAACGATTCCTGCTGTTAACGCCATGTATTTTTCACACTCTTTCTATTCATTATTTTCTTTTTTAAAAGTTACTTTTTTCATTTTGCGTTCAAATTCTCGTCTTGGCATTAAGACCATTTGCCCGCAATGATTACATTTGATACGAATATCCATTCCCATTCGAATGATCGTCCATGAATTGGTTTGACATGCATGAGGTTTTTTCATTTCAACACTATCTCCAAGTGCATATTCCATAACAGCCATTCTATTCACTCCTAATCATCTAATTCAATTTCTAATACATCTAAAATACGAGTTAAATCTTTTTGAGAAAGGTATTCAATCTCGATTTTCCCACGTTCTCCTTTCGGAGTGATTTGGACAGATGTTCCAAATTTATCCATTAATCTTTCTTCAGACTCCACAATGTAAGCTGGTTTTTCTTGAATCTTTTTGATTTTTTTGACTTTTTCAACAGGCTCATTCATTGTTTGAATCAATTCTTCTAGCGCTCGAACCGTCATTCCTTCTTCAATTACCTTTTTAGATAAAGGAATTATTTTGTCTGCTTTTTTTAATCCTAATAAAGAACGAGCATGCCCTACTGATAATTGACCTTCTTGTAATTGTGTTTGAACTTCCAATGGTAATGATAATAATCGAAGGAAGTTCGCAATATACGGACGACTTTTCCCAATTTTTTTTGCCACTTCTTCTTGGTTTAATTTTAATGCATCCATTAATGTTTTATAAGCTAGTGCTTCATCAATTGGTCGTAAATCTTCCCTTTGTAAATTTTCTACAACGGCTACTTGAATCATAATTTCTTCGCTATATTTACGAATAATAGCTGGAATGGTTTCTTTTCCCGCAAGTTTAGAAGCTCGTAATCTTCTTTCTCCTGCTACTAGTTCATAGCCTTTAATACTTGACTTACGAACGATGATTGGTTGAAAGACTCCTTGTTCTCGAATAGAATTAGCCAATTCTTGTAAAGCTTCTTCATTAAACTCTTTTCGAGGTTGATACGGATTTGGACGAATTTCACTAATTAGAATTTCTTCAATTGTTTCATTTTTTGTATCTACTTTTTCTAAATTTTCGATACTATCAAAATTCCCACCAAAAAGTGCATCAATTCCACGACCTAAGCCTTTTGATTTTTGATTTTTAACCATTTGATAACACTTCCTTTGCTAATTCGAGATACACTTCTGCTCCTCTTGAACGAGGATCATAATCCACAATGGCTTGTCCATAACTTGGTGCTTCTGATAAACGAACATTTCTTGGAATAATGGTACGATATACTTTTTCTCTGAAGTATTTAATGACATCATCTTTTACTTCATTTCCTAAGTTTGTTCGTGCATCAAACATTGTTAGTAAAACACCTTCAATTTTTAATTGAGGATTAAAGTGTTTACGAACCATCGTGATCGTATTCATTAATTGAGATAATCCTTCTAATGCATAATATTCACATTGCACAGGAATTAATACTGTATCACTAGCAGTAAATGCATTCATTGTTAAATGTCCTAGTGAAGGTGGACAATCAATAAAAATATAATCATATTCATCACGAATCGTTGTTAAAGAACGTTTCAATCGTTGCTCACGATGAGTCTGATTTGTTAATTCGATTTCAGCTCCAGCCAACTGAATCGTTGAAGGTACAATCATTAAATTTTCTCTAGTAGTTGGTACAATCACTTCATGAACATCGACTTCATTTACAATTACATCATAAACATCATAAGCTAACTCTGCTTTTTGTACCCCTAATCCACTTGTTGCATTTCCTTGAGGGTCACTATCAATAATTAAAACTTTTTGACCAAGTTTTGCTAGGGAAGCTGCTAAACTCACCGTTGTTGTTGTTTTACCAACTCCACCCTTTTGATTCGCAACCGAAATGATTCTTCCCATTCTCTTACCTCCAATCTTCATAAAAAAAGGAGAATGCAAGCATTCTCCCTCTCGCATGTCTACAAAATGTTTTCCATTTCTCGCAATTGTTAAAATTTATCCATTCCTATTGTAACAAAAAAACAAGAATATGAGTAGTCTTTTCCTTGGAAATCCATTGAGAGCATGACAAAATATATGTACTATTTTACAATGGTAATGCTTTTTTATGTTGTTGATTCATTCCGTTAAACATTACTTCATAAGTCTTCTGAATGGTTTCATCTTCTTCATTTAATACTAAAGAAAAACTTTGAATGACGTTCGTCTTTCGATCAGCTTTCATTTTTATCGTGATTTTAGTATTCTCATGCACCTGAATATTAATCGAAGATAATGCTAAACGTACTGCAGAATCACTTCCTTGGTAAGTGAATGTTCCATCCGTTTGCCATGTAGCAAAAGTAGCAATATTTTGAGCTAATTGCAATACACTATGATAAGAAAAACCTATAACATTTTGTAAACTAGATTGTGCAGAAATCGTTGGCTCCCAGCGATCTTGATAATATCGAATAGCTCCTTTACTGCCTTCACTAATGACTTCAATTTGATTCGTTGCTTTTCCATCCGTTTTATCAATACGAGTCCCAAATCCTGTACCATCACCCCAGACAGAAGCATTCGCAATGACTTGAGTTGAACTTGTACTATCCTTTTTCTTCACTTCATTTTGCTTCAATGTTAAATGGTAATTTTTAATTTGTGTTTCTTGTTGAACTAATTTATCTTGAAATTCTTTATCATCAATCGCTTTACTACACGCAACAAAAAAAATTGCTATAAAGCTTAAAAGAAATAAATGTATTTTTTTCATTTTGCATTCTCCATTACTGTTTATAGAAATAGTATACAAAAAAAGAGAATTTCCTTCCAGAAATTCTCCTTCTAATCAAAAGCGTGGCAACGTCCTACCCTCACAGGGGGAAACCCCCAACTACTATCGGCGCTAAGAAGCTTAACTTCTGTGTTCGAGATGGGAACAGGTGTATCCTTCTTGCCATCGTCACCACACTTCTCTCTTGAAAAAGCTCTCGCTCTCTCAAAACTGAATCTATATCCAATTCCTTCCTCATTTACCTTCAACCTTGGTTAAGTCCTCGACCGATTAGTACTAGTCCGCTCCATGCCTCACGGCACTTCCACTCCTAACCTATCTACCTGTTCGTCTCTCAGGGGTCTTACTCATTTTAAATGATGGGAAATCTCATCTCGAGGGGGGCTTCACGCTTAGATGCTTTCAGCGTTTATCCCGTCCACACATAGCTACCCAGCGATGCTCTTGGCAGAACAACTGGTACACCAGCGGTGTGTCCATCCCGGTCCTCTCGTACTAAGGACAGCTCCTCTCAAATTTCCAACGCCCGCGACGGATAGGGACCGAACTGTCTCACGACGTTCTGAACCCAGCTCGCGTACCGCTTTAATGGGCGAACAGCCCAACCCTTGGGACCGACTTCAGCCCCAGGATGCGATGAGCCGACATCGAGGTGCCAAACCTCCCCGTCGATGTGAACTCTTGGGGGAGATAAGCCTGTTATCCCCAGGGTAGCTTTTATCCGTTGAGCGATGGCCCTTCCATTCGGTACCACCGGATCACTAAGCCCGACTTTCGTCCCTGCTCGACTTGTTGGTCTCGCAGTCAAGCTCCCTTCTGCCTTTACACTCTTCGAATGATTTCCAACCATTCTGAGGGAACCTTTGGGCGCCTCCGTTACACTTTAGGAGGCGACCGCCCCAGTCAAACTGCCCGTCTGACACTGTCTCCCACCTTGCTTCTAGGTGCGGGTTAGAGGGTTCATGTAACAAGGGTAGTATCCCACCATTGCCTCCTTGGAAACTGGCGTTCCCATCTCTTCGGCTCCTACCTATCCTGTACATGTCACACAAACACTCAATATCAAACTACAGTAAAGCTCCATGGGGTCTTTCCGTCCTGTCGCGGGTAACCTGCATCTTCACAGGTACTATAATTTCACCGAGTCTCTCGTTGAGACAGTGCCCAGATCGTTACGCCTTTCGTGCGGGTCGGAACTTACCCGACAAGGAATTTCGCTACCTTAGGACCGTTATAGTTACGGCCGCCGTTTACTGGGGCTTCAATTCAAAGCTTCGCCCTAATGGACTAACCTCTCCTCTTAACCTTCCAGCACCGGGCAGGCGTCAGCCCCTATACGTCATCTTTCGATTTTGCAGAGACCTATGTTTTTGATAAACAGTCGCCTGGGCCTATTCACTGCGGCTGGTATTTCTACCAGCACCCCTTCTCCCGAAGTTACGGGGTCATTTTGCCGAGTTCCTTAACGAGAGTTCGCTCGCTCACCTTAGTGTTCTCCACTCAACTACCTGTGTCGGTTTGCGGTACGGGTTCTGTTAATCTCACTAGAAGCTTTTCTCGGCAGTGTGACGTCAGTTGCTTCGCTACTTTTTTTCGCTCCCCTTCACAGCTTACCCCGTTTGTGACAAGCATTTCACTCATCAGCGGACTCGCTGCTTGGACGTACTTTTCCACTCGTACGCTCAACTTAGCCTCCTGCGTCCCTCCATTGCTCAAACAATTAACAGAAGTACAGGAATATCAACCTGTTATCCATCGACTACGCCTTTCGGCCTCGCCTTAGGTCCCGACTAACCCTGGGAGGACGAGCCTTCCCCAGGAAACCTTAGTCATTCGGTGGACGGGATTCTCACCCGTCTTTCGCTACTCATACCGGCATTCTCACTTCTAAGCGCTCCACATGTCCTTACGGTCATGCTTCTTCGCCCTTAGAACGCTCTCCTACCACTCAGTTATTATCTGAATCCACAGCTTCGGTAATCTGTTTAGCCCCGTTACATTTTCGGCGCAGGGTCACTCGACTAGTGAGCTATTACGCACTCTTTGAATGATGGCTGCTTCTAAGCCAACATCCTAGTTGTCTGTGCAACCCCACATCCTTTTCCACTTAACAGATATTTTGGGACCTTAGCTGGTGGTCTGGGCTGTTTCCCTTTCGACTACGGATCTTATCACTCGCAGTCTGACTCCCGGACATAAATACATGGCATTCGGAGTTTATCTGAATTCGGTAACCCGAGATGGGCCCCTAGTCCAAACAGTGCTCTACCTCCACGATTCTTCATTCCGAGGCTAGCCCTAAAGCTATTTCGGAGAGAACCAGCTATCTCCAAGTTCGATTGGAATTTCTCCGCTACCCACACCTCATCCAAGCACTTTTCAACGTGCCCTGGTTCGGTCCTCCAGTGCGTTTTACCGCACCTTCAACCTGGACATGGGTAGATCACTTGGTTTCGGGTCTACGTCAACATACTCTGCCGCCCTATTCAGACTCGCTTTCGCTACGGCTCCGACTCTTCATCTTAACCTCGCATGTTAACGTAACTCGCCGGTTCATTCTACAAAAGGCACGCCATCACCCATTAACGGGCTCTGACTACTTGTAAGCACACGGTTTCAGGTACTCTTTCACTCCCCTCCCGGGGTTCTTTTCACCTTTCCCTCACGGTACTGGTTCACTATCGGTCACTAGGTAGTATTTAGCCTTGCCAGATGGTCCTGGCGGATTCCGACGGGATTCCTCGTGTCCCGCCGTACTCAGGTGCTCTCTTGTGCCAACTTTCTGTTTTGCATACAGGACTGTCACCTTCTTTGGCCCTGCTTTCCAACAGGGTTCTGCTACAGATTGTCATACACGTTGTTGAAAGTCCTACAACCCCAGTGTGCATGCACACTGGTTTGGGCTCTTCCCGTTTCGCTCGCCGCTACTCAGGAAATCGATTTTTCTTTCTCTTCCTGCGGGTAATGAGATGTTTCAGTTCCCCGCGTCTACCTCGTCATAAGCCTGCGCTTATGCGTAACACCCCATCACGGGTGTTGGGTTCCCCCATTCGGAAATCTCTGGATCTTAGCTTACTTACAGCTCCCCAAAGCATATCGGTGTTCGTTCCGTCCTTCTTCGGCTCCTAGTGCCAAGGCATTCACCGTGCGCCCTTATTCACTTAACCATTATGGTCGCGTTGCTTCTTGTTAAAAAACTCTTTTTCGTTAGATTTCTCTAACTCTCGGTAAATTTTTGGTTTTCATTTGTGATATAGTATTCAGTTTTCAAAGGTCGAGTTGAGAGTTAACCTCTCAAAACTAAACAAAGATTTCAACCTGTAGGGTTCCGTGTTCATCTAACGTCGAAACATTAGATGTTATCCTTAGAAAGGAGGTGATCCAGCCGCACCTTCCGATACGGCTACCTTGTTACGACTTCACCCCAATCATCTATCCCACCTTAGGCGGCTGGCTCCGTAAGGTTACCTCACCGACTTTGGGTGTTACAAACTCTCGTGGTGTGACGGGCGGTGTGTACAAGACCCGGGAACGTATTCACCGCGGCGTGCTGATCCGCGATTACTAGCGATTCCGGCTTCATGTAGGCGAGTTGCAGCCTACAATCCGAACTGAGAATGGCTTTAAGAGATTCGCTTACCCTCGCGAGTTCGCTGCTCGTTGTACCATCCATTGTAGCACGTGTGTAGCCCAAGTCATAAGGGGCATGATGATTTGACGTCATCCCCACCTTCCTCCGGTTTGTCACCGGCAGTCTCACTAGAGTGCCCAACTCAATGCTGGCAACTAGTAATAAGGGTTGCGCTCGTTGCGGGACTTAACCCAACATCTCACGACACGAGCTGACGACAACCATGCACCACCTGTCTCTTTGTCCCCGAAGGGAATGCTCTATCTCTAGAGTGGTCAAAGGATGTCAAGACTTGGTAAGGTTCTTCGCGTTGCTTCGAATTAAACCACATGCTCCACCGCTTGTGCGGGTCCCCGTCAATTCCTTTGAGTTTCAACCTTGCGGTCGTACTCCCCAGGCGGAGTGCTTAATGCGTTAACTGCAGCACTGAAGGGCGGAAACCCTCCAACACTTAGCACTCATCGTTTACGGCGTGGACTACCAGGGTATCTAATCCTGTTTGCTACCCACGCTTTCGAGCCTCAGCGTCAGTTACAGACCAGAGAGTCGCCTTCGCCACTGGTGTTCCTCCATATATCTACGCATTTCACCGCTACACATGGAATTCCACTCTCCTCTTCTGCACTCAAGTCAACCAGTTTCCAATGACCCTCCCCGGTTGAGCCGGGGGCTTTCACATCAGACTTAATTGACCGCCTGCGCTCGCTTTACGCCCAATAAATCCGGACAACGCTTGCCACCTACGTATTACCGCGGCTGCTGGCACGTAGTTAGCCGTGGCTTTCTGGTTAGATACCGTCACACGCATAACAGTTACTCTATGCGCTGTTCTTCTCTAACAACAGAGTTTTACGAACCGAAATCCTTCTTCACTCACGCGGCGTTGCTCCGTCAGACTTGCGTCCATTGCGGAAGATTCCCTACTGCTGCCTCCCGTAGGAGTTTGGGCCGTGTCTCAGTCCCAATGTGGCCGATCACCCTCTCAGGTCGGCTATGCATCACAGCCTTGGTGAGCCGTTACCTCACCAACTAGCTAATGCACCGCGGGTCCATCCATCAGCAGAAGCCGAAGCCTCTTTTCCTTCTTCAGTCATGCGACTAAAGAACCTATGCGGTTTTAGCATCCGTTTCCGAATGTTATCCCCCTCTGATGGGCAGGTTACCCACGTGTTACTCACCCGTTCGCCACTAGATTGACCAATGCAAGCATCGGTCGCTCTCGTTCGACTTGCATGTATTAGGCACGCCGCCAGCGTTCGTCCTGAGCCAGGATCAAACTCTCATGAAAATACATTCATGAGCTTTTGAAAGCTCATTTTAATTACTGACTTATTGTTTTTCTCCTTAGAGAAAAGAAATTGTTGTTTCTTCATTTTTGTGAAGTCCCTACACATTTGGTTTGTCTTCTTTGTTTAGTTTTCAAAGGTCAACGTCGCTTTATCGCGACAACTCCTATATATTATCACAGGTGTTTTTTTCTGTCAACTACTTTTTTCATATTTTTGAAAATTGTTTCAGAGTTGACTTGTTGTTTCGCAACAACGTTTAATAATTTATCACAGATATATGTTATCGTCAACCCCATTTTTCAAAAAATATGTTATAATTTTTCCGATTACAAAATTGGAGGTTTTTATGCGTCTTGAACATTTAATGATGAAGCATTTTGATATTTCACGAAAGCAAATGAAAAAATTAATTTCTTCTGGAGAAGTTCTTATTGATTCAATTCCCGCAACTCACGTAAGTAATAATGTCGATCCACAAATTCAATTCATTACAGTACAAGGAAAACAAATCGAGGATTCTTCTCAAAAATATTTTATGTTGAATAAACCTAGTGGCCTCATTTCCGCTACAAAAGATGAACATCTTCCAACAGTCATTGATCTTTTTTGTAAGGAAAACGTTAAAGATCTTTATCCCATTGGACGTTTAGATAGAGATACTGAAGGTCTTTTAATCATTACCAACAATGGGCCTTTAGGATATCGACTTTTAAATCCCGTTCAACATATTGAAAAGGAGTATTATGTCGAAGTCAACGGATTTTTAGACGGTTCTTGTATTCAAAGTTTTCAAGATGGAATTATGTTTCATGATGGAACGATTTGTAAACCTGCTAAATTATCAATCCTTGAATCATCTCCATCATTTAGTAAAGCTAAAGTTGTTATTTCAGAAGGGAAGTTTCATCAAATCAAAAAGATGTTTTTATGTGTCGGGGTAAAAGTTACTTTCCTAAAACGAATACGGTTTGGTAAATTTGTTTTAGATTTATCCCTTGCACCAGGTGAATATCGTCTTTTAAATACAGAAGAACTTCAAATTATTAAACAATATTTTTAACACAAAAAGAGGCAAGCAATCCTCTCGCTTGCCTCTTTTTTAAAATTAGTTACTTGCACTTGAAGTTGCGTCTGCTGAACCATGACTTGGAGTATCAGATGAAGCACCTGAAGTTGCATCCGCGCTTCCGTGAGAACCATGTCCTGCTACAGCTGGAGCATTTCCTCCAACTAAACGTTGACCAGTTGTTTCTAAATACCAATCTAACCATGGTTGGAAGTTAAAGATAATTTCGTTAATTCCTGCATATGAACCATCTGGATAGTACATTGCTTTATAGTTATGAGTATTAATAACTCCTTCTGGTTGTCCTGGAACAATTGTACGAACGTACTCTTGATCACCATTACGTAATACGCCTACAACCCACTCAACGTTTTTCATTCTTGCTGGTGGTAATGAAGCGTGCACAGTTCCTAATCTGCTACCCGCTTGGACACGTACACGTTTACCAAACATTGTGCTTGGTTCTTGGTGAGCGTTATTATAATACAAGAATTGGTTGTTATCATCTGCATATGTTAACTCAAATGGCATTGCTTTTAAGAACATATCAATTTGGTTAACTGTTAAGATACCGTGGTCTAATTTTACATAAGTATCTCCTGAAACAGCGCCAACGATTTCTGCTGCTTTTTCTACCCAATCTGGATCATCTGGGTCAACGCCTTGAATCGTTGTTGCAATTGGATTTGTACAATATAAATCTTCTGGAGCAATTGGTTTTGGTTTTTTCAATTTAGAAACTACCTCCACATATTTTACAAAGTTATCTAAACAAGATTCTAAGAATTTCACTGTTCCTTCATTTGTGATATTCCCGTTATTATCAAATGCTTCTTTAGCTTTTCCTAATAAAAATTCATTTCCTGGTAATGTATAAGCATTTACACCTGGAGCATCTAAAATTTTACGTAAATGTACTTGCGCACGTGATGTTCCTTGATCGTGATAGGAAGCACCTACAATCATAACTGGTTTGTTTTCAAATGGGTGTACTTTATAAGATAACCATTCTAAAACGCTTTTTAGTGATGCTGTAATTGTATGATTGTGTTCTGGTGTTGCAATAATAACACCGTCAGCACGTGTAATTTTGTTATATAAATAACGTAATTGGAAACTGTCATCCCATTTTTCATCTTGATTAAATACTGGAACTTCATCGATTTCCAAAACTTCTAATTCAAATTTTAATTTAAATTCACGTTGAATGAATTGTAATAATTTACGGTTATAAGATAGTTCAGCATTTGAACCTACAATCCCTACAAATTTCATAATGTCTTTTCCTCTCTTATTGTGGTTTAAATATTTTCCCAATCAAAGTTTTCTGCTTCTTTGTGTAATAAATCTTGAGCACTTCTTAATTTTTGAGTAATTTTCACAAATAAACGGAAATCATCAAATAATGCATCTAATTTTTTGATTGTATCTAAATCGATTAAATCACCTTTTTTATCAAATGCTTGAAGTGAGTGAGATAATAAGAACTCAGATCCTGGCATAACATTTGCTTTTAATTCTGGAGAGTCCAAAATTTGGCGTAATTGTAATTGAGCACGAGATGAACCTAATGTTCCATAAGATGCTCCTGTAATCATTACAGGTTTATTTAATAATGGATGAATGCCATATGATAACCATGCTAAAGCGCTCATTAATACAGCTGGAATAGCGTGGTCATATTCTGGAGTACCAATAATTACTCCTTCAGATGCTTCAATTTTAGCAGCAATTTCTGTTACAAGTTCTGGAACTTGTTTGTTTGCTGGTTTGTTGAATAATGGAATATCTTTAATTTCCACTAATTCAATTTCAACTTTATCTGCAAAATGTTTTTGCATATATTGTAATAAAGTACGGTTTGTAGAACGTTGTGAGTTTGTTCCTACAAGTGCAATAAATTTTGTCATAATAATTCCTTTCTATACATCTCTGATTAAACGAATTGAATTCCAGATGTATACATCATTTTTTGATTTTTTGTAATCACAAATGCTTCCAGTCCAGGTTGTTGTTCAATTTCTTCGATAATGTCGTATGGATTTTTTCCAAATAAACGCGTCGTCCATATTTCGCAATCTACTGATTTTTCAGCCACAATCGTAATACTTGCTACCTCTGTTTCCATTGGATACCCGCTGGTTCTATCAAATATGTGATGATAGGTTTTTCCATCTATCACTAATTGACGTTCATAAATCCCTGAAGTTACAACAGATGCATCAGATACAGCTATCACTGCAACATGTTCTCCTCTATCCAACAATGGATTTTGGATACCAATTCTCCATGGTCTTTGATAGGTTGGATTTTCTCCAATCGTAAGAATATTGCCCCCTAAATCAATGATTCCTGATTGAACACCTTGTTCTACCAAAAATTCTTTTAACTTGTCAGCAATATATCCTTTCGCTAAAGCTCCTAAATCGATTCGCATTCCAATTTTTGATAAATAAACTTCCTGTTTCGAGTCTTCTAAGACAATTTCCTCTGGATTCGTTATTGGTAATAAAGTTTGAATCTCTTCTTTTGAAGGGAGTTTAGCATCCGAAAAACCAATTCTCCATGTTTGAACTAAAGGTCCAATCGCAATATTAAGATAACTATTCGTAGCAATACTATGTTTCTTTCCTAACGCAATTAATTCAAACAATTCCGGATGAACTCGAACTGACTTCTTTCCGGCTTGTAAATTAATCGCCATTAGTTCTGAATCAGCATCATTCGCACTGAAACGATTTTTATAAAGATGCAACAGTTGTTCACTCTGTAACAATAAACTTTGCGCATCCTCATGGAATATCGTTAATGTAATAGAGGCCCCCATTAATCGAAGACTGTGACTAGCACTTTGCAAGCAATTTCCTCTTTCCTTTTGCATTTGCCTCTAATATACCAAACCGTTTGAGTTTTCACAAGTATTTTAGCTCATTTTATCACATTGCTTTTATATAAAATAAGTACACATTTTCTCAACTGTTCCTGTAACTAAAAAGAAAAACACCGTTATAAACAATCCTTCAACTATCTATAACGGTGTTACATTTTATTCATTCATCTTAATCTGAGTAATAGACTCTAGTAAATATTTTGCTAACTCTTCACCACCTTGATTATTCGGATGTATCTTATCTTCATAAAACCATTCTGCATGATTTTTCGCTAATTCATACCAATCAATGATGTGTACATTTGCGTGACGAGTTTTCGCTTCATGCAATTGCTGATTCACTTCATTATTCCATTTCACTGGAGCAAAAATTGTCACAAAGTATAACTCTCTATCTTCTCCAAGAATACGAATATATTCATCTAATTGTTTTTGAGAAAATGTACCATTTGTTCCCAATAACGTTACTACTCTGTCAGACATTTTTCCTTTTGAAATTAAATCTTCTAAAGTTGCCGGACTAGAATATAATTGTCTGCCTATTTTCCCGTCAATCATCGCTTTAGGGAATAACTCTTGAACTTTATCTGCTGCTGCTAATAAAATCGAATCTCCTACAAAAGTAATCGGTTCTTGAGCAATTTGTTCTTTTAATTCGATTTCTTTATTCGGATCTACTGTTGTACTTTCTTCCTGTGTTGTTTGTTCAATGAGTTCTTGATTCCGTTTAATGACGTTCTCTAACTGTTGCGCTACTAAATTCGTTTCCGTTGAAGATTGGAAAAATCCAACAAATGCTAACCCTATTAAAATAACATAAGTAAATGAAAAGGCCATCCCCATCATTTTCTTAACCGGCGGTAATTCCTTTACAGAAAAATGATGAATGCTCATCAAACTAAAGGTTTGTCCAAAAGGAACCATCCATTTTTTCGTTTCAAACACTTTATAAGTAATTTCTGCTAATAAAATAATCCAAAGCATTTGAACACCTACAGATACAATGCTAGACTCTTCTCCAATTTGGAAATACGGTGCAAACATATGCACTGGATAAAACCATAAATAATAAGAAAAAGTTCTTCTTCCCAAAATTGTAAATCCTCTAAAACGTAAGAAGTAATTTAACACAGAATTTTCATGTAATATACTCCATAAAAATACAATAGAAATTACAGAGAATAATTGCATTCCATATAAATATGTTTCATCTTGCACACCATTAAAGCTTAATATCATCCAAATCATTATTAGAAAACTACCAATACCCATTAACTGAGTCAGTAATGCTGTAGATTTATTTTTTGGCAATGCTAACGATAATTGCCCTTCAGTAAGATAACTTAAGAATCCCCCTAATAAAAACGAGAAAATTCTTGTTGAAATTGCATAATAGATATACGAAGGATCCTTTTGTATCACATACATGACAGTCATGAAAATTGCTGAAAGGACACTTAGAATCAATAGCACTAAACTTTCTTGCATTCGTAATAAGTTTAATCGATTGAGTAACTTTCTAATTCCAACAGCAATTAACATTAATTGTAAATAAAGAGATACATACCATAAATGAACAAACGGACTTGGGTTAATTGATTGCACAAAATAAGATTGTTGATTAATAATTTGATAATAATTATTGAAAAATACTAACGACGATAAAGACATCATCCGAATATTTTTTAATTGTTCCGGTAATGCAATAAATAAGAACGAGACTGTCCCAATAATCATAAACAACATGGGAAGCCATAATCGAGCTAACTTTGAAGACAACTGCCATTCAACTGGCTTTTTATGAAATAAATGCTTGTTATCACGAAATGCTAAATAACCACCTATCGCAAAAAATGCATTTACCGCAAAAAAACCACCTGGTAAATAATTTTGAAAATAATAATATCCTATAATTGCAAGAATCATCATCCCTTTAAAGCCATCAATGGCTGCTACACGTTTATATTTAGGATTTTTGTGAGATTCTTGTATCGTATTTTGTTGAGCCACGTGAATTTTTCCATCCTTTAACTAGTATTCCTCTTCATTATATTCTCTGGAAAATTTTCCGTCAAACCTCTTTTGAAATATTTTTAAGGAATCATAAAAAAAGCTGGAGATAATCTCCAGCCTCACTTAAACTCGTTAGATTTTTTAACGAATTCTGATTTTAATTTCATCGCACCAAAACCATCAATTTTACAATCAATATTATGATTGCCTTCTACGATACGGATATTTTTCACACGAGTTCCTTGTTTAATATCTTTTGAAGCACCTTTAACTTTTAAGTCTTTAATGACTGTTACAGTATCTCCATTTTCTAAACGATTCCCATTCGCATCAATGGCAACTACTCCATCTTCTTCAACTTCTTGTCCTGGTTCCCATTCATGAGCACATTCTGGACAAACTAATAATACACCATCTTCATATGTGTATTCTGAACTACATTTTGGACAATTTGGTAATGCCATAACCGTCTCCTTTTCTATCAAATATTTTTATTTATTTTACCTTCTTTTTCTTATCATGTCTAATGGTTTCACTGGTTCAGTTACTTTCATCTTGCAAATCATCATCGCATGAGGAGCCGCTTCGATTTCTTCACCATTTTCATCCCATAGAGTTGTTAACACTTCTTCATGATGACGCATTCCAGGACCATAAAACTCAATATGATCTCCAACTTTAAAGTTATTTCTTTGTTGAATCGTTGCAATTTGAGTTTCTGGATCATACGCTAACACTTGACCTACGAAGGCATATTGTGGAATTTGACGACGGGCACCAAATAATTGCTCTTCTTCTGTAGGGATTTGATAATAGAATCCAGTTGCTAACTCACGTTGAGCTGCTTTCCATAATTCATCAATCCATTCTTGTTTACATACATAATTATCTGGATCGTCACAATAACTATCTACTGCAGCACGGTATACATTCGCTACTGTTGAAACATAGTGAATAGACTTCATACGTCCTTCAATTTTCAAGCTATCTACTCCTGCTTCAATTAAATCAGGTAAATTATGAATCATGGATAAGTCAACCGCACTCATAGAGAATTTCTCTTCGATACCTTCTTCACCAGCACCAACCATATTTTTCTCATTCACAAATGGCATATCGAATAAACCGTATTTCCAACGGCAAGATTGTGCACAGCCTCCACGGTTCGCATCACGACGTACCATGTGATTTGATAATACACAACGACCTGAATAGGAAATACACATCGCACCATGAATAAATGCTTCAATTTCAACATCCACTTTTTCTTGCATCTCTTGAATTTCTGCCATAGAAACTTCACGTGCTAATACGACACGCTCTAAGCCTTCATCTTTCCAGAAGTTTAATGTTTCCCAGTTTGCTGCAGAAGCTTGTGTTGAAAGGTGAATTGGTAATCCTGGAGCCTCTGAAGCACAAATATCCATTAATGCCATATCGCTGACAATCGCAGCATCAATTCCAAGATCACGAACGGTACGAAAAAATTCTCCCGCACCTTTTTCGTCTCCTTCGTGAGTAACCATGTTCGCTGCAATATATATTTTAGCATTATGGCTATGCGCAAATTCAACGGCCTCTTTCATTTCTTCAAAATCAAAGTTTCCTGCACGACTTCTTAGTCCGTAAGCTTCTCCTCCTAAGAATACTGCATCTGCACCATATAAAATCGCTGTTTTTAATTTTTCAAGCGTTCCTGCCGGAGCAAGAACTTCTGGTTTTTTCAAAATTTTTCTTCCCATTTGTCTCCTCCTATTTTACATCTTCTGGATTTAAAATATAAAAACCTGCATCTAAACCACGTTGTTCTGGATGAAGTTCTCTTATTTGTAATTCTAAGCTAGCACTCTTTTCAACTGTCCAAGTACCTGCTTCAATTTCTTTACGCGCATTATCAAATAATTGAACCACTTTAACAAAGTTTTCTCCAGGAGTTAAAACTCCATCAAATTTCCATTGAGGAACACCCATTTGACTTAATTCTAATAAATAAGGTGCAAGAGAAACATCATTATTGGCAAAGATATGTGTGCCGTTAATATCTTGATAAATAGAATAATGAGAATCTTCATCTGCAGGTTCACTCACAAATAACCCACGTTTTTTCTCAACACTTTCATCTTTCTCAATATAGTTAAAATAATTCTGTAATAATGGACGTTTAGAATGATGGATACATGTCGCACCATAAACTAACACTTCAATAGGAACTTCAACTCGGCTTGCTAAAATCTCCATTTCAGCTCTTGGAATTTCTCTAGCAATTACTGCACCTATCGCTCCACGTTTAGCCCAGAAATTAACTTGACGACTACTTGTGACTAACACTGCAGCGTCGTAATAATATGGAATTGAGTATTCGGGGTTCTTCATAATTTGAACAACACCAGGGTCTCCTACTGTAATCATATCTACATTGATTGATTTTAAAAATTGTAAATATTCCGGAACTTTCGCAATTCCTTTATTATGAAAAATCGCATTAACCGCTACATTTACTTTTTTGCCATAGCGATGTGCCAATTCTGTTAATTCTTTTTGTTCATCACGTGAAAACGACATTGGTAATCTTAAACCAAATAAGTCTTCACCAAAGCACAATACATCTACTCCTGCTTCAAGTAGCGCTTGTGCTTGTTGGATTGATTCAACTGTTGCAATCAGCTCTATCATTCCAAACGCCTCCTATTCTTTCAATAAAAATATACTGATATAGAGTAGCATAAAATTCAAAATATCTCCACTCATATCCCGTATTCTAGAGTGAAAACAATTTTCAATTAAATTTTTATCTCAAACGCAAAAAAATCCTCCCAAAAGGGAGGATTGAAAATCAATTTAATCAAAATTATTTTTCAATGCTAGCTACGATACCAGCACCAACAGTACGTCCACCTTCACGGATAGAGAACTTAGTACCTTCTTCGATCGCAACTGGGTGGATTAATTCAACTTCCATAGTTACGTTGTCACCAGGCATTACCATTTCAGTACCTTCTGGTAATACACAAACACCAGTGATGTCTGTTGTACGGAAGTAGAATTGAGGACGGTAGTTAGAGAAGAATGGAGTGTGACGTCCGCCTTCTTCTTTAGTTAATACGTAAACCTCAGCTTTGAATTTTGTATGTGGAGTGATTGTTCCTGGTTTAGAAAGAACTTGTCCACGTTCGATGTTGTCACGTGTCACACCACGTAATAATGTACCAATGTTATCCCCAGCTTCAGCGTAGTCTAACAATTTACGGAACATTTCAACACCTGTAACAGTTGTTTTAGAAGTTTCTTCAGAAATACCAACGATTTCTACTTCGTCACCAACACGAACTTGTCCACGTTCAACACGTCCTGTAGCAACAGTACCACGACCAGTGATTGAGAATACGTCTTCGACTGGCATCATGAATGGTTTGTCAGTGTCACGTTTTGGAGTTGGGATATATTCGTCAACAGCAGCCATTAATTCTAAGATTTTTTCTTCGTAAGCTGCATCGCCTTCTAAAGCGCGTAAAGCAGAACCAGAAACAACTGGAGTGTCGTCTCCTGGGAAATCGTATTCTGATAATAAGTCACGAACTTCCATTTCTACTAATTCTAATAATTCTTCATCGTCAACCATGTCAACTTTGTTTAAAAATACAACGATGTAAGGTACACCTACTTGACGTGATAATAAGATGTGTTCACGTGTTTGAGGCATTGGACCATCAGCTGCAGATACTACTAAGATAGCACCGTCCATTTGAGCAGCACCAGTGATCATGTTTTTAACGTAGTCCGCGTGTCCTGGGCAGTCAACGTGAGCATAGTGACGAGTGTCAGTTTCATACTCAACGTGAGCAGTGTTGATAGTGATACCACGTTCGCGTTCTTCTGGAGCTTTATCGATTGCACCGTAATCTTGAGCTTGTGCGAAACCTTTCTTAGCTAAAACAGTTGTGATAGCTGCAGTTAAAGTTGTTTTACCGTGGTCAACGTGGCCGATTGTACCAATGTTAACGTGTGGTTTTGAGCGGTCAAATTTTTCTTTTGCCATTTTAAATAATTCCTCCTAAATGTTTGAGTATTTTTGTTAGATTCTATAACAGTATCTACCGATTTGAATTATACCAAAGAATACCTATAAAAATCAACTGGTTACACTAGGTAACCAGTTAACCTAGATTCTTTGATGAAGTTGCGTTTTTAGCGATTGATTATTCGCCATTTCCGCCATTTTTCTTAATGATTTCTTCTGCAATGCTCTTAGGAACATCTTCGTAGTGGTCGAATGTCATTGAGAATGTACCACGACCTTGTGTTGCAGAACGTAATGTAGTTGCGTAACCGAACATTTCTGATAAAGGAATCATACCTTTAACGATTTGTGCGTTACCACGAACTTCAGAACCTTCAACGCGTCCACGACGAGCGTTAACGTGACCCATTACATCTCCAAAGTATTCTTCTGGAACTGTAATTTCTACAGCCATCATTGGTTCTAAGATAGATGGTTGTGCTTTCTTAGCAGCAGCTTTCAATGCCATTGAAGCAGCAACTTTGAAGGCAGTTTCTGATGAATCGACATCATGGTAGCTTCCATCATATAATTTAGCTTTGATGTCAACTAATGGATAACCAGCTAATACCCCGTTTTCCATAGCGTCTTTCAATCCTGCTTCAACAGCTGGGATGTATTCACGAGGAACTACCCCACCGACGATAGCATTTTCGAATTCGAATCCAGCACCTTCTTCGTTAGGAGCAAATTCAATCCATACGTGACCGTATTGACCTTTACCACCTGATTGACGAACGAATTTACCTTCTGCTTGAGTAGAAGCACGGAATGTTTCACGGTAAGATACTTGAGGAGCACCTACGTTAGCTTCAACTTTGAATTCACGACGCATACGGTCTACGATAATGTCTAAGTGTAACTCACCCATACCAGCGATAACTGTTTCACCAGTTTCTTGGTTAGTGTAAGCACGGAATGTTGGGTCTTCTTCAGCAAGTTTTTGTAAAGCAATACCCATTTTATCTTGGTCAGCTTTTGATTTTGGTTCAATCGCTACTTCGATAACTGGATCAGGGAATTCCATAGACTCTAAGATAACTTCTGCTTTTTCATCACATAATGTGTCCCCAGTAGTTGTATCTTTAAGACCTACCGCTGCAGCGATATCTCCTGAGAATACTTCTGGAATTTCTTGACGTGAGTTAGCGTGCATTTGTAAGATACGTCCTACACGTTCACGTTTACCTTTAGTTGAGTTTTTAACGTATGAACCTGATTGTAAAGTACCAGAGTACACACGGAAGAATGTTAAACGACCTACGAATGGGTCAGTCATAACTTTAAATGCTAATGCTGAGAATGGTTCTTCATCTGAAGAGTGACGTTCTACTTCTGCATCAGTGTTAGGGTCTACCCCTTTAATAGATGGTACGTCTAATGGTGATGGTAAGTAGTCAACTACCGCATCTAACATTAATTGTACCCCTTTGTTTTTGAAAGCTGATCCACATAATACTGGATAGAATTCAGCAGCACATGTAGCTTTACGGATAGCTGCTTTTAATTCTTCTTCAGAAATTTCATCGCCTTCTAAGTAGCGTTCCATTAATTCTTCATCAGTTTCAGCTACTGCTTCCACTAATTTTTCACGCCATTCTTCTGCTAAATCTTGTAAATCTTCAGGAATATCTGTTTCTTGGATATCTGTACCTAAGTCATTTGTATAGATTTCAGCTTTCATTTTAATTAAATCGATGATACCTGAAAATTCATCTTCAGCACCGATTGGTAATTGAATTGGGTGAGCATTTGCTTGTAAACGTTCATGAATTGTACGTACAGAATATAAGAAGTCCGCACCAATTTTATCCATTTTGTTAGCAAATACGATACGAGGAACACCATATGTTGTAGCTTGACGCCATACAGTTTCTGTTTGAGGTTCAACCCCAGACTGTGCATCAAGTACCGCAACAGCTCCATCTAATACACGTAGAGAACGTTCTACTTCAACTGTGAAGTCCACGTGCCCTGGTGTGTCGATGATGTTAATACGGTGACCTTTCCATTGTGCTGTTGTAGCAGCAGATGTGATAGTGATACCACGTTCTTGTTCTTGTTCCATCCAGTCCATTTGTGAAGCACCTTCGTGAGTTTCACCAATTTTATGGATTTTACCAGTGTAATAAAGTACACGCTCAGTTGTTGTAGTTTTACCTGCGTCAATGTGAGCCATGATACCGATATTACGCGTGTTTTCAAGAGTAAATTCTCTCTTTGCCATCTTCGTTCTACACCTCTTTATTTAATAGTTAATTTATGCATAGATTAAAAAGCCCGAAGGCTTTTTGAATCTTACCAACGATAGTGAGCAAACGCTTTGTTTGCTTCTGCCATTTTATGAGTATCTTCACGTTTTTTAACAGAAGCACCTGTGTTGTTCGCTGCGTCCATGATTTCACGAGCTAAACGAACTTCCATAGTGTCTTCACCACGTAAGCGTGAGTAGTTTACTAACCAACGTAAACCTAATGTAGTACGACGGTCTGAACGAACTTCAACTGGCACTTGATAGTTAGAACCACCAACACGGCGAGCTTTAACTTCTAATACTGGCATAATGTTCTTCATAGCTTGATCGAACACTTCCATTGGATCATTTCCAGTTTGTTCTTTAACGATGTCAAATGCATTGTATAAAATTGTTGCTGCTTTACCACGTTTACCATCTACCATTAAACGGTTGATTAAACGAGTAACTAATTTTGAATTATAAATTGGATCAGGCAAAACATCACGTTTTGCGACAGGACCTTTACGAGGCATTTATAATCCTCCTTTCATCATGTTGAGTTATTTATTATTATTGTTTATTGTGAGCCTAAATTATTTTTTAGGACGTTTAGTACCGTATTTAGAACGACCTTGCATACGGTTGTTAACTCCAGCAGTGTCTAATGCACCACGGATGATATGGTAACGTACCCCTGGTAAGTCTTTTACACGTCCACCACGGATTAATACTACGCTGTGTTCTTGTAAGTTGTGACCAATACCTGGAATGTACGCAGTTACTTCGATTAAGTTTGATAAACGTACACGGGCATATTTACGTAACGCTGAGTTAGGTTTTTTAGGCGTCATAGTACCTACACGAGTACATACACCACGTTTTTGTGGAGAGTTTGTATTCGTTTGTGATTTTTTAAAGCTGTTATATCCTTTACCTAACGCTGGAGAAGCTGATTTCTCAACTGCTGATTTACGAGGTTTACGGACTAATTGGTTAATTGTTGGCATTTAGCTCTTCCTCCTTCCCTATCGGGTTCTTCTTGGTCCACACATCCTGGTGGTCCATTTTTTTGTAAAAATTAAAAGACACATAAATGTCCCTCTCAGTGGCCTTTTTACCAGTCAGCACGACTGATATGATTTCTAATCAGGAATCAGGTATAAAAGCACCTTTGACATAGTACCATAATTATCTATATCCGTCAACAGGTTTAGGCTATTTCTTTTTTATAGTTTTTGCATATAATTTAAATATTTTCCAATTTGCAGATTATACTCTATCCTCAAACTTCTTTTACGTAACAGTAATGATTTTCTCTCGAAAGTGTTGCATCAAAAATAAATCCATCTATGTTAAATTTTTGTAATTCAAATTTATATTGAACATCGTGACTCATCATCCAAGCTGCCATTTTCCCTCTAGCTTTTTTCGAAATCGTAGAATGTTGTTTCAATGCCCCTTCTTTTTTCTCATAAAACTCAACATCTACCCAATCATAATCTTTTTTAGAAAATAACGAAGAAAACTCACTACTTGCTAAATTAACAATACATTCTCCTTTTTCAAAAGAAGTTGTAATTCGTTCCTTCCAATATTTTTTCAGTGTTTCCCCTTCTACTTTTAAATTCATCGTTAAATCTAAACGATACGGCTTCACACATTCCTCCGGACTAATCGCACCATATAATGCTGAAAGTATTCTAATATGTTTCACTGCATAATCTCGATGTTCTTTCCATTCAGCTACTTGCTTAAAACTTCTGAAAGCTAACCCCTGATATAAATCCATCGCATGATACGTAGCACTTTCTTGAAACTTTTGAATTTTTAACCAATTTTCTTCTAATAAAGTATCACTTACTTTTAACAACTGCTGCAACTCTTCTTTAGTAACGGTCATTAATTTAGATACAATTGCTCGACTATCTTGTGTTAACTCCCAATCTTTTTGCACAGGTAAATCTGTCGCCATTTCTTTTGCGGGTGATAAAATAATTTTCATTGAATCAACCTTTCCTTTTTGGATAATTCTATTGTAACGCAAAAAAGGAGCAAGAAACAACTCACGTTATTTCTAGCTCCTTTTTTGCGTTCTATTAGTTTAATTTCCAAATATCACGGTTGTAATCTGCGATTGTACGGTCACTTGAGAAGAAACCAGCCATCGCAATGTTTGTAATTACTTTTGCAATCCAATTTTCACGATCGTGATAATCTACTAACATACGTTCTTTTGTTTGGATATAGTCTTCTAAGTCTAATAAAGTCATGAACCAGTCTTTATTTCTTAATTCATTGAATAATCTTTCTAGACGTTCTCTATTTCCTAATGATACTAAAGTATCACTTACGATAAAGTCTACTAACGGACGAATCGCTTCTCTTTCATAGTATGAATATGAATGGTAATCACTATTTTCGTAATGTTTAATAACAGTGTCGCTATCTTCACCAAAGACATAAATGTTTTCATCCCCAACCAATTCGTGGATTTCCACATTCGCTCCGTCTAATGTTCCTAATGTTAACGCACCATTTAACATGAATTTCATATTTCCTGTTCCACTTGCTTCTTTTGAAGCTAATGAAATTTGTTCAGAAATATCTGCTGCAGGAATTAAGTGAGTTGCTGCAGTAACATTGTAGTTTTCTACCATTACCACTTGTAAGTGTGGACTTACTTCTGGATCATTAGCAATTAATTCAGATAAACATAAAATTAAATGAATAATATCTTGCGCAATCACATAAGCAGGAGCTGCTTTACCTCCAAAGATAATTGTGATTGGTTTTGCAGGAATGTTTCCATTTTTAATCTCTAAATATTTGTAAATGACATATAATGCATTCATTTGTTGACGTTTATATTCATGCATACGTTTAATTTGAACATCAAAAATTGAATCTTCTTTAACCGTAACACCTTGGTGTTCTTGTAAGAAGTGTTTCAAACGTAATTTATTGTTACGTTTAATACCTTTCAATGTTTCTTGGAATTCTAAATCATGTGTATGAGATTTTAACGCTTCTAATTTAGTTGCATCATAACGGTATTCTTTACCAATTGTGCGGTCTAATAATTTTGCTAATTCTGGGTTTGCATGCATTAACCAACGACGGAAAGTAATACCATTTGTTTTATTGTTAAATTTCTCTGGATAAATTTCATAGAAATTCTTCAATTCACTTTGTTTTAAAATTTCTGTATGCAATGCTGCTACACCATTCACGCTATATCCATAGTGGATATCCATGTTTGCCATATGAACACGGTTGTACTCATCAATAATAGCTACACTTGCATCATCAAATTGCGCTCTTACACGTGCATCTAATTCTTTAATAATTGGTACTAAGTGAGGTACAACTTGTTCTAAGTAATGTAAAGGCCATTTTTCTAATGCTTCTGCTAAAATTGTATGGTTTGTATAAGCTGTCATTGAACGAACAATTTCAACTGCTTCATCAAATTCAATTCCACGTTCGCCTAATAAACGAATTAATTCAGGAATTACCATTGATGGGTGAGTATCATTAATTTGAACTGTTGCATATTCTGCTAAGTCATGTAAGTTACTTCCTTTAGCAACTGCTTCATCTAATAATAATTGAGCTCCATTACTTACCATGAAGTATTGTTGGTAAATACGTAATAATTCACCTTGCTCATCACTATCGTCTGGATATAAGAATAATGTTAAGTTTTCAGCAATTCTTGTTTTATCAAATGCGATTGAATCGTCATGAACTAATGATTCATCAATTGTATCTACATCAAATAAATGTAATTGGTTTTTATGAGATTGTTCATAACCTAAAACATCGATATTGAACATTTTTGATTTTAATGTAAAGTTCGCAAATGGCACTTCGTATGAAACAGAAGTTGGAACTAACCAACTATCTGGAGTTAACCAATTATTTGGAACTGCATTTTGTTGGTTATCTTTGAATTTTTGTTCAAATAATCCAAAGTGATAATTTAACCCAACGCCATCCCCTGGTAAACCAAGAGTTGCGATAGAATCTAAGAAACACGCTGCTAAACGACCTAATCCGCCGTTTCCTAATGATGGTTCTAATTCAATTTCTTCGATTTCTGCTAAAGTATGACCTTCAGCTTCTAATTCTTCTTTTACTTCATCATAAATCCCTAAGTTAATTAAATTATTTGAAAGCAATTTACCAATTAAAAATTCTGCAGAAATGTAATACACTTTTTTCTTTCCTTCATTTTCTGGTAATGCTGCACTTTTTTCTTTTGTATAATGTAATAAAGCTACATATACTTCTTCTTTTGAACATTCTCCTAATGATTTATGATAATTACTTTTTACATATTGTTTTAATGTTTGCATTTTTATCTCCTTCTACTTATTAACCCTACAACTGTTCGTTTGAACGATCATATAATTTTGTGATTTCTAAAAGGAAGCTTTCTACTTCTGATGTAATATCTCCCTCTTGCATTCTCCACACCCAGTTTCCACCAAGAGTACTTGGAATATTCATACGAGCAGTTGTATCTAATTGTAATAAATCTTGCATTGTGGCAATAGTCATTTTACTTACAGAACTATATAAACTTCTTAACATTGCATAGCTAATCGGTTCATCTGTGCGATTTAAATAACGATTACAGAAATTACGCTCTTCCTCTGACGCAGACTCATACCAACCCAATACCGTATCATTGTCATGAGTTCCAGTATAAGAAACAGAATTTACTGGATAATAATGTGGTAAATCTGTACTACTTGGACTTGCACCCATAAAGCCAAACTCAACAATTTTCATTCCAGGGAATCCTGTAGCTTCACGTAATTCGATAACAGCATCATCCATAAATCCTAAGTCTTCCGCAATAATTGGTAAATCTCCAAGTTCATTTTTCACCGCTTCAAATAAATCATAACCTGGACCCTTTACCCATTGACCCCCAGTAGCATCTGTTGCACCTGCTGGGATTTCCCAATAAGCAGCAAAACCACGGAAATGGTCAATTCTGACAACATCAAACAATTCAAAACTTGCTTTCAATCGTTTAATCCACCAAGTAAAGCCATCTAATTTCATCGCTCTCCAATTATAAATTGGATTTCCCCATAATTGTCCTAATGGTGAGAAACCATCTGGCGGACAACCTGCTACACAAGCCGCATTGCCCACTTCATCTGTTTTAAAGTAGTGAGGTGTTGCCCACATTTCAACGCTGTCTTCTGCAACATAAATTGGCATATCTCCAATAATTTGAATATGGCGTTCATTCGCATAGTATTTCAATGCTTTCCATTGTTTGTCAAATAAATATTGAGTAACTCGATGATATTCTAATTTATCTGCTAATTTTTCACGGTAGTTTGCTAAAGCCTCTGGATGACGACGTTTAATTTCTTCGTCAGTCCAATTAGACCAACTCTTCATATCGAAACTTTCTTTAATCGCCATATATTCTGCAAATGGTTCTAACCACTCTGCTTTTTCTTTCACAAAACGATGGTAATCTGACAAATCTTCTTTTTCTAAGAAACGTTGAACTACTTTTTCTAAAATAGGTCTTCTTCTTTCATAAATTAACGCATAATCAACAGTTTTTGCATCTTCTCCCCAATTACCCGCTAATTCTTCAGTCGTTAATAGACCTTCTTGAACAAATTGATCAAAATCTAAAAAATGTGTATTTCCAGCAAACGCTGAAAATGATTGATATGGCGAATCACCATAACTTGTTGGTCCTAAAGGCAAAATTTGCCAATAAGTTTGTTTACTACGTACTAGAAAATCTACAAAATCATACGCAGATTTCCCAAATGAACCAATTCCATATTTTCCTGGTAAAGAAGAAATATGCATTAACACACCAGATTGTCTTTCTGTCATAAGTATTACTCCTCTTTTCTTTATCAACTTTTAGATACGTAGTTTTTCAATTACGCAACCGTTTGCTTTAATACTAGTAGAAAAAATTTAAAAATGCAAGTAGAAATTTATTTTTTATAAAAGCTTTAAAATATTTGCTATTAAACGGAAAAATCTCTTCTATATATATTTTGATTTTTTGAAGTAAATTCCCACCAAAAATGTAAACGCTAAAATTTTTTATTTTTTTTACAAAAAAAGTCTTGCAAACGATTTCTAAAAGAGGTATACTAAAGCCAGTTAAGAAATCGTTTGCGTTAACTGAATATATCTCAAGGGAGGAAAAAATAATGGCAAACAAATGGCTTAAAAAATCATTTGTTGTCGGCTTAGCTGGTTTATCATTAGCAGCTTGCGGCAGCAAATCTACTGACTCTACAAAAGGAGGCTCTTCTGAAAGTAAAAAAGAATTCACTTTATATAGTAACAAGAGTGAAATTCAAGACGCTTTAACAGCATACGCTAAAGAATGGGGCGACAAAAACGGAGTTACAGTAAATATTAAAACATGTTCTGGTTCATGTAAAATTGCAGACCAATTAAAAACTGAATTTACAGCTGGAACTGCTCCAGACGTATTCGTAATCGAAGGACAAGCTGGATATGACTTGTGGAAAGATAACTTACAACCACTTAAAGGTGACTGGATTGACAAAACAGAATTCGAATTCAAACAAGGAAACGATGTTTACGGATTCCCAGTTGCTGTTGAAGGTTACGGTTTAGCTTACAACAAAGAAGTATTATCTAAAGCTGGTATCGACCCTGCTTCATTAACTTCATTTGATGCAGTTCAAAAAGCAATGGATACATTAGAAAGCAAAAAAGATGAATTAGGTTTATCTACAGTAGTAGCAACAGCTACTAAAGAAGGTGAAACTTGGATCATGGGTATCCACGACTTCGCTTCTTACTTAAGTTCAGGTTTACCAAATGGTGACCGTACAGTTACTCAACAAGTAATTAAAGGTGAAACTGATAAAGCTCGTTTATCTAACTATGCTGACTGGGTTGAATTATTATTCAAACACACTGAGAAAAAATTATTAACAGTTGGTACACAAGAAGATATGGACTCTGCATTTGCTAGTGGTAAAGCAGCATTCTTACACCAAGGTAACTGGAAAGATCCTAACTTAAAACAATTAAATGCTAAATTCGAAATGGGATTCATCCCTTATCAAACTTTAGGTAAAGACAAAAATGCTGATGGATTATTCATCGGAGCTCCATCTTATTATGTAGTTAACAAAGACACTAAAGCTTTAGATTCAATCAACAAATTCTTCGCTGACTTAGTTGATACTAAAGAAGGTCAAGATTACACAGTAAACAAAGCTAACATGATTTCAGCATTCTCTACTTCTAAAGAAATGCCAAGCGCTCCATTATCTAAATTCTTAGCTGAATGGGTTGCTGCTAAAAAACCAGTTTATTCATTTGATAACCCATACTTCATGCCTGACAACTTCTTAATGGGTAAATTAGGACCAATCTTCGGACAATACGCTCAAGGTTCAATCGACAAAGCTAAATTCCAAGAATTGATCACAAATCAAATCAAAGAAGTACCAAACTTACTTCAAAAATAACATTTAAGTATGTAACACAGGCCCACAACTACTTACAACGGTCGTTGTGGGTTTGCTGTTATAAATACCTCAGTTATACATAAAAGGAGGAACCCTAACATGTCTAAGAATAAAAAAGCTCTTAGTCGTGACGATCGCGCAAGACGTACGTTTTACTGGCTTGTGCTACCGGCATTTATCATTTTCGCACTCGTAATTATTGTACCTTTTTTCTTAGGTTTCTACTATTCTCTAACAGACTGGAAAAGTGTTACTCAAACTAAAATTAATTTTGTTGGATTAAAAAACTTTACAGACAGTTTTGCTGATACTCGTTTCCAATATTCATTAATGATTACTGTTATTTTCGCATTATTTAACGTAGTAGTTGTAAACTTTGTATCATTTGGTTTAGCTTTACTAGTATCAAGTAAAATTAAATTAAGTCATATTTTCCGTGCAGGATTCTTTATTCCTAACCTTATCGGGGGACTTGTATTAGGGTATATCTGGCAATTCATTTATAACTCTGTATTCCCTGCTTTAGGTTCAGCTATCGGTAGTCAATTCTTAGTTGAAAACCTATTTTTAGGTGATGTTAAATTAGCTGTATTGGCTTTAATCATTACGAACACTTGGCAATATGCAGGTTATATTATGATGATTTACTTTGCAGCATTACAAAATGTACCTTCAAGTTTAGTAGAATCTGCTTCTCTTGATGGAGCAAATGCTTTACAAAGATTAAGACATATTATCATCCCAATGGTAATGCCTGCGTTTACGGTATCACTATTCTTAACTATTACAAACTCATTTAAAATTTTCGATGTAAACTTCTCACTTACTGGTGGTGGGCCATCTCTATTATGGCATGATAAAGCTATCCAAAGTACAGAGTTTATTACAATGAACATTTATAACACTGCTTCTGGAGACAACTTAATGGCACAAGGTCAAGCTCGTGCAGTTATTCTATTCTTCATCTTAGTAGTAATTAGTATTGTTCAAACAACAATCACTAAACGGAAGGAGATTGACTTATAATGAAAAACCAAAAACTTGGCTTATTACTTTTAGAAATTTTTGGAGTTGCTTTATTCCTATTATTCTTAAGTCCAATCTTTTTATTAGTGATCAACTCAGCTAAAAGTTCTGCTGAAATCTTAGCTAGCCCATTATCATGGCCTGCAAGTTTCGGTCAATTATGGACAAATGCGGTAACAATTTGGAATAACCCTTCCATTAAATACCCATCATCATTCTTTGCTTCATCAATTATTACAGTGATTTCATTAGTAACGATTACATTATTCTCAGCATTAGCTGCTTGGGGATTAGTTCGATACCGTTCTAAATTATCAACTGTAGTATTCTTCATCTTTGTAGCATCAATGGTAATTCCTTTCCAAGTTGTAATGTATCCATTAGTAACTTGGTTCAAAATTTTAAGTGACGCAATTACAAATCCATTATTTGGATTCAGCTTATTACGTACTTATCCTGGTATCATCTTTGCATACACTGGGTTTGGGATGTCTCTATCTGTATTCATGTTCCATGGCTTCATCAAAGGTGTTCCACTTGAAATCGAAGAAGCTGCTGAATTAGATGGATGTAATAAAATGCAAACATTCTTCTATGTTGTATTACCAATTTTAAAACCAATCTATGTAACAATTTTAATCTTAAATGGTATTTGGATTTGGAATGACTTCTTATTACCACTATTATTATTAGGTAAAGGAAATGCAATTCAAACACTTCCAATTGCAGTATCTAACTTTGCAGGATCATTTACAAAACAATGGGATATGATCTTAACATCTACTCTATTAATTATGTTACCAGTCATCATCCTATTCTTAATTGCTCAAAAACATATCATGAAAGGTATGGTTGACGGAGCTATCAAATCTTAAGATGATTTTTACTCTGGGCTGGTTAACAATGTTTCCCTGCCCAGATTTTTTAGTGTTAAATTTTAAAAAGGAGGAACATAAATGGCTGTCACCATTAAGGATGTTGCTCGGCTAGCAGAAGTGTCACCCTCAACGGTTACACGAGTAATTCAAGATAAGCCAAGTATTAGCCAGGCAACTAAAAAAAGAGTTCGACAAGCGATGAAAGCTCTTAATTACCATCCAAATTTTAATGCTAGAAGTTTAGCTAGTAATAAAACGAATGTCATTGGCGTCGTTCTTCCAAAAGATACGGATGCTTTTTATCAGAACTCTTTCTTCCCTGAAGTTATTCGAGGGATTTCTCAAATTGCTGCTGATCATCATTATTTAATTCAGCTATGTACTGGTAAAGATGACGAGCAACGTTTACGTATTTTAAAAGACACTATTTTAGGGAGACGTGTTGATGGGATTATCTTTCTTTATGGAGAAACGGACGATCCATTAGTTGAATTAGCAATCGAACAAGAATTTCCTAGTGTTGTGATTGGAAAATCTTTATCTCCATTTATTTCATTTGTGGACAATAATAATGAAAAAGCTGGATTTGATGCTACTGAATACATGATTCAAGAAGGTTGCTCTTCTATCGCATTCATTAGTGGGCGTCATCAATTATTCGTTTCTCAAGACCGTTTAATTGGTTATCAACGAGCTTTAGAACAGTATCATATTCCTTTTAAAGAAGGGTTAATCTCACATGTTGGGGAATTTACAAGAGAACGTGGATATCAAACAATGAAATCAATCATTGAACGAGAATCGATTGATGGTGTTGTAACAACCGATGCTTTAATAACTGAAGGAGCACTCAGGTATTTAAATGAACAGAAAATTTCTCTTCCGGTTATTACTTTCGATTCAAATCCTCCTCTACTTCCCTTGACTGCCTATGTAAACATTCATACATTAGAACTTGGTAGAAGCGCCTTTCAAATGTTATTAAAAGTCATCAAATCTTATAACGATAAACAAATAATGTGTTATCGTACATTTGTAGAACATTCTATTATTCGATTATAAGAAGAAAGCGAGCTTTGGATAGCTCGCTTTCTTCTTTTTTAGGTTCTATAATTTATAGGGTTGATGGAGAAAATCCACCAACCCTATTTTAGTGTATACAAAAAGGGCTTCATCCCTTATATTAAAAGCGTCTAAACTATTTAAGAGGAGATGAAACCCTATGACTACTATACAAGAAATTGTGCTACAAATCAAAGATAAAAATCTAAGAAACACAAACATTTGTGACACGAACCAGTGTCAATACAACTTGTGGGACAATTGGCTTGTACATAAAACAGTTTAACGCCTGGATTTGTCAAGGGCTTTAGAGCGAAGCGTCCCTTGACAAAGGAAGAAGGCGTTGAACTACTATACATTAAGCCGATTGTAACAAGTGCTGCTGTACTATTTGATTTGGTGATTTAAAATTTAATACACACCTAGCTACATTATTTCCTCTACTAATATATCTTTTATGAGATTTCACTAAACTATCTAAACTCTTAAAGACTCTATTATAAAATTTTCTTCCATCTTCTCTATGACTACGTTCTACTTTTCCATTTTGCCATGGAGAGTAGGGTCTAGTTTTTATATGTTTGATGCCTTTTTCTTCTAATTTTTGTTCGAAAATCGTTTTTTTAGTTGTCACTTCTGGATCATTTGTAAATTCACGTCCATTATCTGTTTGAACGGTTTTAATGGTAAATCCAAATTTTTCTTCTAAATGATCTAAAAATGCCGCTGTATGTGTAACGCTTTTCTCATCTACAATTTTACATACTCGTTTTCTACTAAATTCATCTATAGCTGTTATTTGATAATATTTAATCCCCTTACTGTCCCATCCTATACAGTGTTGAGGAACATATTTAATGTCTATTTGTACTTTTTCTCCTGGATAAGTTGTTGGTATTGGTGTCCATTTACTCTTAGGATACGTTCTTTTTTCTTTCTTCTCAGTTAATTGAAGTTTTTTAATCATTTTTTTCATAGCTCCATATGAACGTGTGTACCCTCTTCTTTGACATTGTACATAAACCTCTGCTAATCCATCTCTGTTATAACGTTTGTACATTTTACGTATCAGTTCTAATTCTTCTGTTTTATGTTCATTCGGATGATGTAAAGGTCTTCGACTCTTTGGAAGCAATAATTGTGCAGTGCCATCATATCGACTTCTCCATCGAGAAATTTGTTGTCTAGTTGTATGGTATTTTCTTGCTGCTTTAGCGTTATTATCATGTTTTATGGCATATTCTACTGCACGCTGTCTTAATTTGATTTCTTCTGTTATAATAGATTTCATAAGAGAACCTCTTTCCTGATTTTTAAGCAACTTCAGTATAACATTGGTTCTCTTTTTTTTATTCTTTTTTGTCACAAATGTATGATACCTTAACATTGTGCTACAAATCAAAGATAAAAATGTAAAATGGGAAGATAATGTAGAAGAAGGGTATTTTAAGAAGAAAAAAAGCCTGTTTTTCTTCGCTACCTATACCTATTGCCCAGATGCTTGCCCTAAGTGTGGTTGTGTAAAGCGTGATTTTTCTATTGTTAAAAACGGTACTCGTACTTCTAGAATTACGCTTAATCCGGTTTCTGGATTGCCTGCTTTTCTTAAATTAAGAAAACAGCGTTTCTTCTGCCGTAAATGCTCTCATAGTTTTACTGCTGATACAACTAGTATCGTAGACCTTAATGCTTTTATTTCTAAAAATGTAAAAAATGAAATTAAAGTTAAAGCTTGCGAAACAGTTTCTGAATCCCATATTGCTAAAGAAATGAATGTTTCCGTTCATACTGTTCGTAGAGTTGTCAATGAAACTGCTGAATCTCTTAGAATTAAGCCTTTAAATGAGTTACCTGAACATATGTGTTGGGATGAATTTAAGTCTGTAGCTTCCGCTGAATCTAGTATGAGTTTTGCTTATTGTGACGCTATTACTCATCAACTTGTTGATGTTGTTCAAGATAGAAAAATGAAGAATTTAGTTCGTTATTTCAACCAGTTTCCTTTACAAACTCGCTTAAATGTTAAAACAATTTCGATTGATATGTATGCTCCATACATTGAAGTCATTAAACGTTTATTCCCTAAGGCTAAAATTATTATTGATCCATTTCATATTATTCAAGCTTTAAATAGAGAATTAAACAAGACAAGAACAAGAAAAATGAATCAAGTACGCTTTAAAGATAGACGTCTTTATAATAAATTAAAACGTTACTGGAAACTAATCTTAAAAAATCGAGATGACCTTCAATCCTATCACTACAGCTATTACAGATTATTCGATTGGTTAACGCATTCTCAAGGAATTGTAGATTATTTATTACAAGAAGTACCTTCACTTAAACCAGAATATGAAACAGTACATCAATTAAGAGAAGCTTTTAAAGAGAGAAATTTCATTGAATTTAAAGAAGAATTGATGAGTGTACAACCAAAACTTCTGTCTGATGGATTAAATCGTGTTCTCCAAACATTTAAGAAATTTTTACCGTATTTACAAAATTCTTGTGAGTATCCAACACTTTCAAATGGACCTATTGAAGGGATTAACAACAAGATAAAAGTACTTAAAAGAAATGCATATGGCTACAGCAGTTTTACTCATTTTAGAAATAGAATTCTACTAATGTCTAAACTATTTACTCCAACAACTAAAAAAGGAATTAAGCAACCTGACGCTGCTTAATTCCTTCACTAAAATTGTTTCATCAACCCTATTTGACAAAGAGCCCTTTTTTATAGGAATATCCATTGTCAAATAGTATTTTTTTTTGATAAAATAATACCAATTCAAATACGATTGGAGAGTTACTATGGAAACTAATAACCCACTATTTGACAGACGATGCTATTCTATTTATTCTACACAAAAACTCGTGAATAAATTTTATCAACAGGCTTTAGCACCTTTTCAATTAACTTACACACAATAGATTGTTTTAGAAACTCTTTGAGAAGAAGAAAAACTTTCTTTAGGCGAAATTGGGCAACGAGTTGGCCTTGAAAGCAATACACTAACTCCTCTCTTAAAACGATTAGAAGATACAAACTGATTATTCGTAGACGTCCTGCAGCTAATAAACGTCAATTAATCATTCGCTTAAGCGCTAATGGAAAGAGACTTCACGATGAATTAGAACAACATTTACGATCTTGTTTTGCTAGCGTGGAAGGTTTTGATTTTGAAAAAGTAAAAGAACTCATAGCATTAAACAATCAATTAAAACAAACCATTGAAAATTTCATTACGAATAAGGAGGAAAATGATAACCAAGTAGAACAATAGATGTCTACTTTCATTACTGTATTATGTTTAAAAAAACATCTGTTAATTTATTAGATGGTCCTATATTACGATCTATCATTGCCTTTGCAATTCCGATTTTAATTTCAAATATTTTCCAACAATTATATAACACTGCAGATATTATGATTGTTGGACGTTATCTTGGCCCTAATGCTCTTGCAGGGGTTGGAGCAACCGCAGCAATATTCGAACTAGTAATTGGTTTTGCTCTTGGAGTTGGAAATGGGATGGGCGTTGTCATTGCTCGTTGTTTTGGCGCACAAGATATGACTCAATTAAAACGAGCTGTAGCTTCAACATTAGTAATCGGGTTAGGACTAAGCTTCTTAGTTTCGACAATCGGTCACTTTGGAATGTATCCTCTTCTCGAATTTTTAAGCACCCCTTCTGAAATTATCGATTTATCATACCAATATATTCATATGATCGTCCTATGTGTGGGTGTAACATTTGCCTATAATTTATGTGCTGGTTTGCTTCGTGCAGTTGGAGATAGTCAAGCAGCACTATACTTCTTAATATTTTCTGCTATTGTAAATATTATTTTAGATTTATTCTTTATTACTCAATTACATTTAGGCGTACAATCAGCTGGTCTAGCAACGATTATTTCTCAAGGATTATCTGCTATCCTTTGCTTCTTTTATATCCAAAGAAGAGCCAATTTTCTTCTCCCTCAAAAAGAACACTTTGTACGGGATAAAGAACTCTATCTTGACTTATTAGGACAAGGCTTAGCAATGGGATTGATGACTTCGATTGTTTCTATTGGAACAGTCACTTTACAAACTTCGATTAATGCACTTGGAGCAACCATTATTAGCGCTCAAACTTCTGCTAGAAGAATCATGTCATTTTCAATGCTACCTGTTTCAGCTATTGCTTCATCCTTAACAACTTTTACTTCTCAGAACTTAGGAGCAAATCGTCCTCAGAGAATTCAACGTGGAATTTACTTAGGTAGTATGGTTGCCATTATATGGACAATTTTTATCGCCATTACATTGTTTTTTGCCAGTCCAGCATTAAATGAATTAATTTCTGGTTCTACTGATCCTGAATTGATTTCTAATGCGTCACTTTATAATCGCATTAGTTCATCCTTCTATCCTGTCTTAGCACTGTTACTTGTGTTAAGAAATAGTTTGCAAGGATTAGGACAAAAAATCACACCATTAATTTCAAGTTTTATTGAATTATTTGGGAAAGTTTTATTTGTACTCTTCATTATTCCTTCAACTGGATATATGGGAGTTATCTTCTGTGAACCACTCATTTGGATTCCAATGACAATTCAGTTATATTATTCTTATAAACATCAACCGATTATTTTATCATTAAAAAACGCATCTCATTCCTAAAAGAGATGCGTTTTTTGTTATTATTTCACTTTTTCTTTTAACGTTGTTTTGAGCATGAATATTGCTGTCGCTAAACTAGCTAAAGCTAATCCTAGCATTCCTCCATCAAAACTTTCTCCAGTTTGAGGTAATTGTGGAACTTTCTTTTCCTCCGTTGTTGTTTCTAGAATAGTATTTTCTGGTTCTTTTGTTCCATAAAATCTGATAGTCTGATAAACTCGAGATAATGTCTTTCCTGTTTTTTTATCCTTATAATTTACTTTACGAGTTACTTCTTTTTCATACCCCTTTGGTTTGGTATTGACCGCCGTATCTGGTGCTTTTATTCTCCTAGCTGATACTCCATCTTCATCCGTAAATTGTTCAGCATAAGGGAATTGCTTCACAAAAGCCTCATTTAAAGCTATTTCAGCTGCATTCAGTTTTTCCGTATTATTTTCTTGTGCGCTAACGATATGTGAAGTATACAATCCTCCGAATATCATTGCTGCTAAAACTATTTTTATCATTCTACTTTTTTCATTTTAAAACACCCACTTTATCTGTTTTTTCTTTAGAAATTCTTCCATATTCTTTTTCATATTCAGCTTTATTGAACCGCTATCAAAATCCGCTTTCAACATTCCTACATTCAATTATTTCTTCCCCTTATGTGAAAAAATCCTAAAATAAAAAAGCCTCCCTTAGGAGACTTCAATACTTATTTATCTGGAATAACTTTAAAGAGATAATACGTAATAAACACTGTTAATAAAGCTAGACCAATTTTCACATAAATAATTGGGGCAAAATAAATGGAAATACCCATTAAAATGTAAATATAAATAATAATTTTCTTTTTACGAGATCGTGCAATAGATTTTGTTTCTAAATAATCCGATACATAAATTTGGTATAATTTTGTATTCGCAAACCATTCTTCAAATCTTTTCGAACTTTTGGAAAAACAGAATACCGTCAATAACAAAAATGGTGTCGTTGGCAAAACTGGAAGAACAATTCCTATTATTCCTAATGCTAATGAAATCCATGCTACAACAAAATAAAACCCTCTCATATTTCCTCCTTAATTCATTCTTTCTAATACAGCTACTGTTTCAACTTGTTCATCATTGTCCAAACTTATATTTAGGTCATCGTCTATAATTGGGAGCTTGAAAGTAATTGATTTTAGCCATTGTCCGTTAGGTTGTTTTTCTTCATAAACTTGAATTTCAGAAATCAAAGCTGTAATTAACTGCCTACGCTCTACATCATTCATGACTTTATAGAGTTTATCAAAATAGATCAGAACCTTATATATGTTATCTCCTGTGAGTTTTTCAGCTTCAATAGTCTGTTTCTTTGCTTTCGCATCAATTAGTGATGATTCTAATTCATCTATTTTGTCATACATACGATATAGTCTATCATCTAAATCCTGTTTCCTTCTCTTATAATGCTTATCTTCAACATCTAAATTATCTATTTCCTCAATTAGCTTAAACTTTGTAGAATGACTCTTCCTCAATTCCTTTTGGTAATTATCTATTTCTTTTTCTATTTCAGAGGTGTCCACCTTCATGTTGATTTTTTCTTGCATCATAGAAGCAAATTTCGGATTACTTACAATCTTGACAATCACCTCTGCAACAGCATCATCTAACAATTCTTCTCTAATTTGCTTACTGAATGTACACTTATGACCTCTTATCATCTGCCTATGTTTACAACCATAGTAATAAAAATCTTTATATTTTGTGCCATCCTTCTTTTTCTTGGTACACTTGTTTCCAAACATTCCCACTCCACATATAGGGCATTTTACAATTCCAGAAAGCAAGTGTGTGCGTGTATCTTTTCCTTTATTCACATGCTCATATTTCTTTGCTTGAGATTTTAGCTTAACCTGAGCAGCTTGCCAAACTTCATCGGAAACTATAGCTTCATGTATCCCTTCAGATATTAGATACTCATCTTGTTCAACCTGCTTATATTCATTTCTTGTACCATGAACTTTTTCTAAAGTTCTTCTTCCAAATGCTATTTTCCCATTATATACAGGATTCTTTAATATCTTTCTTATAAGACCTGCATCAAACAAAGGATTCTTACCATTCTGTCTTGGGATTTTTCTAATTCCATGATTCTCTAAGTATTTAGATAGCCCATTGGCTCCTATCGTAGTATTTACGTACTGGTCGAAAATCGTTCTTATGGCAACTGCCTCTTCCTCATTTATAAACAGCTTGCCATCTTCAAGTTTATATCCATACGGAGCAAAGCCACCATTCCATTTTCCTTCCCTTGCTTTTTGAATGCGACCTTCCATTGTTTGAATACGGATGTTTTCTCTTTCTATTTCAGCCACAGCTGATAAAACAGAAATCATTAGTTTCCCAGCATCTTTAGATGAATCAATGCCATCTTCAACGCAGATAAGATTAACTCCATAATCCTGCATTGTCTGAAGTGTAGAAAGAACATCAGCGGCATTTCTTGCAAATCTTGATAACTTAAACACAAGAACAAAAGATACTCCATCTTTTCCAGATTTTATATCTTCCATCATTCGATTGAACTGTTTTCTACCTTCAATAGACTTGCCAGACTTTCCGGCATCTTCATACTCTCCAACAATTTCATAATCGTTGTAAATAGCAAAAGATTTCATTCGTGATTTTTGTGCCTCTAACGAATACCCCTCTATCTGTATTGACGTAGATACTCGTGTATAGAGGTATACTTTTATTTTTTCTTTTGACATAGCATTAACCTCAATATAACTTTTCTATATCATATATAAACTTTGATTTTTAAATTTAAGTTTGGACTATAGTTTCAAGTATATTATAACACTTTTATTAGTCCGTCTCAATTTGTGTTTTTGCCTTGTCAAAACTATTTTTCATCTCTTGATTTTTTGCTGGCGTTGGATCGGGCAGATTATCTAAATCTAAAGAACCAGCATATTTTGCAATCAGATTTGCTATTAAATCAGCCAATCCATTCCAGTCATTGTCCAATATATACCTCCTCTAAAGTTTTATATCTAATAATTATTTGTTTAATTAAGTTTTACGACATTGACAAGTGCTTTGGATTAGCAACATAGGAATCTCACCTCCGCCTCTATTCCGGATGAGCCGGCTTCAACCTTAGAAGTATCATTATCCTCATTTTCTTCATAGCGGATAGGGTATCCCTCCCTATATTCAAACTCTTACTTATCGCTCACTTTCTTTTTGTTTAGCAGTTCTTGTTTTACCGATTATTCAGCAGAAAGATCTTAGCGGATAGGTTATTACGCTCCAAAAATAATTAACGTCTTGTCTTGGTCTATTCAATTGTTAAGGTTCAAAATTTATCGAGAGCTATTAATCTTTTAAAAATTTAACCATAAGAAAATATTTATCCTGATGAAACAAAATTCTATAAATTACCCTCTTATACTTAACAGTGAAAAGAAGCCTTTCTTGGTAACCAATTTTGAAATAGAATTTGCTTATGTAAAAAGGTCTAATTCCCACTGCATAAGTAACAGTGAAAATTAGACCCTCTTGGTAATTGTCATCTAAAAGTCTTCTAACATTTCCTTTAATTTATTCTAATCGCCTTTTAAGTGTCATATTTACATTTTTATTATATCTGGCATACTTTTATACCTTTTTAGACTTAAAGTCTTTAATAGTGGCTTTCCACCTCTTTTTATCTATAAAGATTCTCCTACATCATAATTCATTTTTTTATTTCCTCCTTGATGTCTTAGTTTTTCTTTATCTTCTTCATACCATTTTAAGATTGTCACATAGTGGTTTTGATAGGTCTTACCGCTGCTTTCCATGTATCTGGATAGTTTATTTATCATTATTTCTGCGTGTGAGTTTAATTTTTCTTTAAGATTTTTGTATTCTTCTTGGCTTAGCCTTACATTTTTGTATTCTCCATAAAAAATGGGGGTGGACTTTTTATCTATCTCTCCCTCTCTCTCTTTATCTATCTCTATATCTTTCTCTATCTCTATCTCTTGTCGGACATGGGTTGGACTCATCAAGGACAATGTCCTCTGTTTATTTTGTCTGTATCTTCTTTTTTTCTCTGCCCATGCTGTTTCTGATCCGATTAAGTTTGGTATTTCAGTTAAATAATATTCATCATTTTCTGTTACAACTTCTAGTAAGCCTTGATTGATTAAATAATTAACTGTAACCATTACATCATCGTCTGTTTCATCTATGGTTAGTGCTAACTCTTTTATAAAATCACTTTCTACTCCGTCATAATAGAGTTTTCCCTCATCTTTTAGGCTTAGTAGTAGAAGTTTTAGGTAGATAATCGTGTAGGTATCTCCTCCCGATATTCTTCTTAATCTTTTTATCCTTTTGTCTGTGAAAAATTCTTCTTTTAATTTTATCCAATAATATCTTTTGTTTGTTGCCATATCTGCTCCTTTCTTGATTTTCGATAATCGAAATTCTTGATTTCCGATTTTCGGAAGTCTTGTTATTATAGTTATTTAAGGGTGTAACTTTTCATTACTCCCTTAGATTTCTCTGGTCATATCTTTTTTGTTTGGTTTTACTTTTTCTTTTACTTTCCTTTTGACTTTCTCTTTTGTCTTATCCTTGTTCTTGGATAGGTCTTTGTATTTCTTTATTTGTTTTAGGATACTTTCTTTTTCTTTTTTATTTTCCTTGGCTATGACTTGTTTAAAGGCATATTCCATTACTTTTATGTCTTTGGCTTGGAAGAATACTTCATAGTTTTTGCTTTCTTTGTTTTTCATTACTGAGAAACTTATTCCAAGTTTGTTTAGTTCTTTTTTTAAGTCTTTGAGGTCGCTTTGATCTATGCTTATATTTTCTAGTTGTCCTTTCTTGTAGAGGTCTTTTAGTTTCATTTCATCGCCCATAAGACTTTTGAGGTTTCCGTTTGCTTTTTCTAAAGTTTCATTCATCTTTTTTCTTATTTCTTTTTCAAGATTGATTGATTCTTTTGCTGCCTTTATTGTGTATGTTATTATGGTTTGTGCTGCTTGACCTGCTTCTTTGCTTATTTCTTCGTTTATCATGTTTTCTCTCCTTTGTTTGAATTAAAAAAAGGGAAGTATAGGCTTTAATTTTTCTATACTTCCCTTTGATTGTTTTTATTTTATTGTTCTTGGTGGTGGAATGCTTTATTTTGTTGTTTTTATAGCTTACTTAGGTATTTATACCTTTTATAATTTAAAATAGCTTACAATACCTTTCCACCTTTAGTAGTTTGTGTGTGTTCTTTTGTCTGATAGATAGTTTTTCATGTTGGAATATATAATCTGTATTTCTTCATTGTTCATTGCTTTTATTTCTTCTGTGCTTTTATAGGTTTTGTATGTTCCATCTTGATCTGCTTTTATGAGTTCATCTATTAGCTCTTGCCTTTTATTCATCTGTATTACCTCCTAGATCTGCCTTTATTTTCTTGGTCATATTATAGCTTGGATAAGATATTTTTACCAGGTCTTATCTTTCTTGATTTTTGTAATAGTCTTTAGTCATTTGTCTTTTTTTATTAAAGCTATCACTATCTTGCTTATACTCTTTTATTTTTTCTATGATACTTTCTTTTTCTCCCCTCTTAATCGCCTTGTCAATTTCTATTGATAGGTCGATACCATATTCTCTATTCACTACCTCTACTGCATATTTAATATGATTTATTTCCTTGTATCTTTCCCTTATCTTTTCTGACTCTGTATTTAATTTACTGATTTCATCTTCTAAGTTTTTGATTTCTCCTAACCATTCTTTTTCTCTTAAATTTTTCTTTCCACTTATTTTTCCAATTAAGTTCCTTGCCCTTATATGTTGGTCTATTTCCTTTTGATTATTCTTGTAGAAGCTTTCTTTGAATATTTTCTTGCTTTCATAGTCTTGATAGGTTGCTTTTGTTTTTCTTACGGTCTTTGCATAGGCTAAACACTTATTAAGGTCTTCTATCTTTTTACTGTTTTCTTTTATGGTCTTATATATATCAGAGTTTTTACTTCTTAGGGTGTTTATATGTCCTTGTAGGTCTGATATGGTTTTTATTTTGTTTTCTCTTAGATAATTTATTCCACTTGCATATCTTTTTAGATCATAGATTGCTTTATTTCTTTTCCCATAAAATGATAATTCAGCTCTATTGTTTTCTTGCATTTCTTGATAAAAGCTTAAATATTCATAGAGGTTAAAGAGCCCTGATTCATTTTCTATTTGCTTTTTACTTTGGTCTTTATATTCCCTATATGATTCTTTTAGCTTATCTTTGAAGCCTGCTAACCATGATGTTATTTTCTTTATTTCATTACCTATGTTTTTTAATAGTTCATTCTGTTTTTTTATTTCACGATTTATATCTCCTTTTTCTGTTCTTATTCCTTTTCTTTCCGTTGCACTAGCACTTGCTCCTAGATGTATTGTTGGTATTTGTTTTATACCTTGTCTTTTAAAACTCCTATGGTCTACTCTTTTTTCTATATTATTTTTTGCTAGATATTCATTGCAAAGGTCTGAAAAATTTCCTCTCCATTTTTCTACATTGCCTTTATCATTCCAGGTTGTTAGTTCTACTTTTCTTGTCTTGGGTTTTCCATTTTTGTTTAATACTTTTTCTCCTTTTTCATCTAGGATATATTCTTTTTTTGACTTAGCTAAGAACTCTCCTTTTTCGTTTATGGGTCGCATTATGGTCATTATATGACAATGGATATTTCCATTTTTATCTTGACTCTCATCATGAATTGCATAATCTACTATCATTCCTTGTGATGTTAGATTTTCTTTTATAAATCTTTCGACTAGGTTTTTATTTTCACTTAAAGATAACTCTTTTGGTAGTCCTATTATGAATTGTCTTGCTAGTTGTGCATTATAATTTTTTTCTGTCATTTCTACTTTATTCCATAAGGTAGACCTATCATTAAATTCTTTTGGTATATGATCAGGCAATATTATATTTTTTACTAATACTTTTTCTTTTCTTGTATAGTCATGGGTTACTCCGTCCCATTCATTTTTTATTTTTTCTCCACTTATATATGCTGCACTTGCTACTGCACTTTTGCCTTTTCCTCTTGATATTATGTTTACTGAAAAATGAAAACTGTCTGCCATTTTTATCACTTCCTTTCTTTGTTGTTTTAGGTGGAGGCTTAATAGATTTTTTATATCCTCTTTGTGAATGAGCGTTTTGAAATGATAAAATAGAAAAAGCCGACTACTGAATTAATTTTTGTTGTTTCAGTATGTCGGCTTAATTGTTTTGTTCATTTCAAATTTTAAAAGTCAAGGGTGAGCCTTAGCGAGTTTATTTACCCTTGACTTTTAAAAAGCGAATGGTTGTTGCTCCCTGCAAGGGTTTGGCTCCGCAGGACGCAAGCACCCTTTAGGGTGTATAATTGCGCCCTTAGAAAATCTAAAGGAGATTTGGTTATTTAATTTTTCTTAATTTTCTCTCATTATTTTTAGTGTTTCTTTAAATTCTTTTGTCTTTGTTGCTTCTTCTAGTAGGATTTTTATTTCTTCATCTGTTAGTTCTTCTGCATTTTCTATAAGGCTTTCTAAGATTGCTCCTCTTGTTATTAGCCTATGGGTTCTTTCTTTTCTTCTTTTTTCTATGTCTTGTTTTAATATCTTCTTTTCTTGATTTTTTAGTTGCCTTAATCTTTCCTCTGTATCATCAATTTTATCTTTTATTTCTTTTGATTCTTGTCTTAGTTGCTCTAACTTTTTCATATATAACTCCTTTCTTGTATTAAAAAAAGACGATAGATTTTTTACTTTCTATCGCCTTTAATTCTATTATTTACTTTTTCATTATGACACTTATTTCATACTTCAAATTTTGAAAAGCAATAGTTTCCTAATAATGTGGACACTATTATAATCAAAACACATGGAAGAAACATTTCTGTCAAAATATTTATATTATCAATCGGAGCAATGGCATTTATTTTCATTAGAGTAAATTTCCCAAATGCTTCTATATTTATATTTATTTTATTAAATATATTTATTAACATACTTATAATATCCTTTTCTAAGAATACAAAGGCTAATGATCCTAAAATTCCTGCTATATGATTTTTAAAACTCATTGAAAGAAATACCACAATGCTAGTTAAAGCCATATATACTATTACTCCCCTCCTTATGATAAAAATAAACTTGCTAAAATCTATAGATTTACCAAGGATTACAGAAACAAAATATGAACTTAGTGTATACATTAAAAATATTGTTATTGCTAACATAAGGGCAAAAATGTATCTACTAATATATATTTCTGTCCTTTTTCTTCCTGAACATATATAATGTTGCCAAGTATTAAATTGATATTCTCCAGCTATAAATAAAGCTATAGCAAAAGTTACTAAAAAACCTAATCCCTTTGTATAATCTAATCCATTTAAAAGCACTTCTGACAGATCTTTATAAGTTGTAAGATTTCCAAATACAGAAATTCCTATTTTATTTCCGTTTGCTACAAAAAATGTAAATATACCCGAAAATAATATAGTTATAATAAATACAACTTGTATGTGAAAACTTTTTAAAGCTCTCAATATATCTCTTTTAATTAACATAAGTCTTTCCTCCAGCCAAAATATCACAATAAATTTCCTCAAGACTTCCCTTTTCTAGTTTTTCTTTACTTACATTTATTATTTTTGCTTGGTGTAAAATAGCGAAACTATCACATATTTTTTCTAATTGCTCAGTATTGTGGCTTGTTATAATAATTGTTTTGCCAAGTTTTTTTGATTCTTTTATTTTTTCTTTTAATATAACAGTTGATTCAATATCTAGCCCATTAAATGGTTCATCTAGTATCACTATATTAGAATTAGTTATAAAGCTAAGAGCCAATTTTAGTTTTTGAAGCATTCCTAGTGAAAGTTCATTGGCCTTCTTTCTTAACATTGATTCTAAAGTAAAGTCCTTGATTATTTTTTCAATCTCTTTTTCTCTTTCATCTTTATTTTTATAATAAAGCATAGAATAAATACTAAGGTTATCTTTTACGCTAAGGTTCATATAACAAGATGGATTACTAATAAGTGCTGCTATATTTTCATTGTCATCTGAGATTTAACTTTTTGATTATACATTTTTAAAGGAATAAGCTTAGTAATTATTTTTAACAAAGTAGTTTTTCCAGCTCCGTTTTTTCCTAGTAAGCCATATACTTTGCCCTTTTCAAGGCTAAAAGATACATTATCTAAGACAAAATTATTCATGTATTTTTTTGTAATATTATTTACCGTAATACTATTCATAAGCACACCTCTTTTACATCGTTTTAATTGCAAGAAAACTAGCACATAATATAATTATTAGACACAAAGCTAATAATAAAAAATTTTTAATGTTACTTTTATTTTTCATAAGATTACTTCCAAACAATTTTTATACCAACAAAAATATGAACAATTAAAAGTACTGCACATACTAATAACAATGTAGATATAACACCTTTAAGCATAGATTTCTTTAATTTTTTATTCCATTCTTTAGATAGGTTTCTAATAGGATCAGCTTCAGTTAAATTTAGCTCTATGTTTTCCATGGGAAGATTTTCTTTTTTCATTTGCTTTAGAATTTCACTACATTTGCTACATTCTGATAAATGTTCATCTACTATTCTTCTACTTTCTTCACTACATACATCATCTATATATAGTGGAAGAAGATCTTCAATAATTTTACAAGAAATTTTCATTATATTCCTCCATCAACTTATTTTTTGCCCTATAAAATACTACTCTCGCCCATCCATCTGATTTGCCAAATATTTCTCCAATATTTTTGAAAGACAAGCCTGCAAAAATTCTCAAAGAAAAAACTTCCTTGTATGGTTCTTCTAACTTGCGTAAGAGAACATGAATTTTCATCACGTCCTCTTTCTCTTCAAACCTTAAAACAAAATCTAAATCAGATGTCAAGTATTCAGAGTATTCATTTATAGATACTTTTTTCTTTTCTTTTTTATAAAAATCATATAATGCATTTTTTGCAATTTGACATAACCAAGTGTATAATTTGCAATCACCTTTAAATGTTTCAATTTTTTCAAGAGCTTTAAAAAAAGTTTCTTGTGTGATTTCTTCAGCTATATGTTCATCATGACTAATGGTCAAAACATATAAATATACTTTAGAAAAATATTCTTTATATATTATTTCGTAATCATAGTCCATAAAATCACACCCTTTCTTGTTTTCTAATAGTTAGACGATTAAAAAACCAAAACGTTACAAATTTTATATTAATATTTTTACCCGCATTTCATATAAAAAAGACGATAGAGTTTTTAATTTCTATCGCCTAAAATATCCACGTTTTAATATTTTCTAATTCAATAAGTTTTTATCTCTTTGCTACAAGACCATATTTTAGTTTCAGCAACTCTGAATCTTAATATAATCACTTATTAAACTCATTAATTCTATACCTAACATCTAATATAGATATATCATCATTAATCCTAAATATCTAATTTTAGATTTTCCATTCTTTTTGAGTTCAATACGCATGATGTTATAAATAGCATCAAATATATTACACAAAGTGCAACATTTCCTCCTGACTTAGAAAATCCAAGTCTATTTAATGTAAATATTTCTATTGATACTAGCATTATAGACCCAATCAAGCCTAAAACCATCCACAAGTCACCTTTCTCTAAATCAATAAAGTACATGGCTAGGTAGAAGATTGATACTAATTGTAATATAAGACCTAATAGAACATTTAACAAAGATATTAAGTCTGAAGATCCATAATCAAAATAATGCTTACCAAGATAAATTGATATATAATTCAAAATAATCAACATCAATATAGAGAAGAGAATAATAACTACTTGACTTACATATTTTGATAGTATTATATTTTTACTTTTTATTGGTAACATGAATTCATATTTATATAATTTTAAATCATAATCTTTTCTTTGAGATAAAAGTAGCAATAAACTATTAGCGAAGATTACTACTGCAAAATACGCAAAAACAATCATTTGTATGTCAGCAAATAAATTTATTAGAATCCATACTAAAATTAAAAATGCATTCATTATAAAAATATTTTTAATGTTTTTATAATATATTTCTAACAACAAACCTTTCATATATTAGTCCTCCTTCCCTGTTAATATTAATAACATTTCATCAAAATTTGGTTTATTCACAACAAATTCTTTATACTTATTCTTTATCTTCGATATATCTTTTACTAAAATATCTGCCCTTTCAAATTCTCTTCTATATGAAATTATGTCTGTTTTATCGACTTTTTCTAAATCCGTATCATTACAACGAAGTATCCCATAGTTATATAACAATTCATCTTTTTCTTCGCTCAACACGACTTTACCATTATCCATAAAAACTATATAATCAGCTATTTTTTCCAAATCTGTTGTAATATGTGATGATATATATACCGAGTGTTCTGGGTTTTCTATAAATTCTAATAATATACATAAAATCTCATCTCTACTTACTGGGTCTAACCCTGAAGTAATTTCATCTAATATGAGAAGTTTTGTTTCATGAGACAATGCAATAGCCAACGATAACTTTTTTTCATTCCAAATGAAAATTGCTTAGTTTTCTTGTTTATTGGCAAATTAAATCGATTCAAATAATTTTTAAAACTATCTTCTTCCCAATTACTATAATTAAATTTCATTACCTCATTTATCTCATTAGGTGTTAATAATAATGAATAGTTTGGGTCATCTAAAACAACACCTATGTGTTTTTTAATATCTATTTGATTACAATATTCAGTGCCAAATATCTCTACTTTTCCATCATCTTTTTGAAACATTCCAAGTATACAAGAAATAGTAGTACTTTTCCCTGCTCCATTTCTCCCTATATTTCCTACAATAGATCCATAAGGTACTTCAATATTTATATTTTTCAAAGAAAAATCATTTGTTTTATTCTTTTTATTTAATCCAGATACCTTTAATGCTAATTTATTTTCATATGAATCCATCATTGCCCCTCCTCATATATCTTTTTTATTAAATCTATCAAATCCTCTATTGAAATTGAACTTGATTGTATTTTCTTGACAATTTTCTTTGCTAAATCTTCCACTTCTTTATATGTTTCTATTTTTTGTAATTCAATATTTCTTGCTGATATAAAACTGCCTTTACCATGAATAGTTTCAATAAATCCATCTTTTTGTAAATTTTCATAAGCTTTTTGAACTGTAATTACAGCTACCTTAAGATTTCTAGCTAAGACTCTCATAGATGGTATAGAATCTCCAGTTTTTAAATCTTCATTCATAATTTGTTTTTTTATCTGATTTTCGATTTGTTCATAAATCGGTTCGCTAGAATCGGTATTTATAATAATATTTATAATGCACCTCCTGTTCCAGAAGTGTACTTATGTGTACTTGTTGATTTAATAATACCACCAATAAAAATTTTTTTCAACTCCCTTAATTTTCTAATTTTGAGTATAAAAAAAGACGATAGAGTTTTTAATTTCTAACGCCTAACATCTATCTGTATTAATTTTTTTCATTCAAAAAAATAGTTTCTGTTTACTTGTGATAGTCTTCTATTTTATCCTCATATTTTTTTATAAGTTCTCGTGAATAAACTTTTTTGTTTTTTGAATCTCTGACTTCTTTCCAAAGAATTGCAGCTACTTGTATTTTATTAGAGTAGTTACAACTAATTTCGTCTGCACAAAAATCCTTTAAAAATTGATTCCATTGACAAACCGAATTATTATACTTAGCATAATCTGATTTTCCATAATAAACTTTGAGCATATCTTGAATTGTAAAACTCAAATCATTTTGTCTTTTCACTTTTCTCCAAGCCGTTGCCATATCTGCAGTAAATTTGAAAGGCAAAACACCTGTTACAACAGAAAAATATTCTCTGAATTTTGAATTAAAGGAAAATCCACATTCAAGTAAAGGCATATCTAAAGTAATATAATCAACTTGTTTCTTTATGTTTTTTATTGATGACTTTTTAATCACATCACCCTTAAAGTACTGCTGAATAATATAAGTGAGTTCTTGTTTTGTACCTCTATATTCTAATCCTAATAACTTGCATATCTGTGAAAGTTCTTCACGATACCAATAGTATTTATTAAACTCATCAAACGATGTGATTTTATCAAATTTAGGTCTACCTTCTATCATTGTTTTATCCTTTCGAAAAGATCTAAATATATGAATAGGCTACTCCAATTTATCTATTTCATTATTTTCATAACACTTGAACATGACTTGCTTCTTCACAATTAAGTGATTCCTTCAAATCTTTAAAATACAGTTTTTGTTGGTTTCTTAAATATAGTCCTACAAAAGGTTTAAATGTAAATTTTTTAGAAATAATATTTTCTGTAAAATCTAATGTTGTTTTATCTCAATTCGAATAAAATTTTCCTATCCAAGTTCCTTTTATATTTGCGTTTTCAATTTCAAAAGACCAGCATTGATGTTTCATACATTCTATAAATTTAAAATTTGTTTCTATCCCATCTTTTGTAATCTCTACAAAATTCTTATCATCAATAATTTTGATATCTTTGATATCACTCCTCCAACCAAAATCACGAAGGTCAGTAACTTTATCCCATACTTTTTCTATCGGGCAATTTAATGTAACTTTGATATTTGCAACTGCCATAAAATCCTCCTAAGTAAACTTATTTATACTTTTCTATCTATAGAACTAATTTCTTCCATTTCCTAATCTTAGTCCTAAATGTTCCAAATGGTGCTACTGTGTTTACATGGATAAATTTATAAACTTCCCAAGTAGCAGTTTTGGTTGCTTCATCTGCCCATTTTCTCATATGTGGTTTAAATAATTCTTCATCTGTTAATTCATCTATCAAAAGATAAATATCTTCTATATTTTTTGTGAGTTTTTCTTTTAGTTCTTTTAACGATTTATTAGCATAGGTATCTGTAAACCATTGATATAATTCTCCAAGTTGATTCCACTTGAATTTATCTGATGGTGTTTTAACATCTATACCTTTTTTCTCATCTTCTTCCCATTTTAATACTAAAGTAGTCCAGCCCACTTGATAGGCAAGATTTTCTGCTGGTGTCCTATCAACTTCTTCTAGTCTTTTATCTTTTAGTTCTTCTGGTATATTATCAAACTCTGAAATATATTTTTCAAAAGTTTTCTTTATCTCATTTTTTAATTCTTCCTTACTTTCATAAGACCTCATATGCCTACCTCCATGGTTTATATATAGATATTATCCTACCATTCTTTATATTGAGCCTATTTTCTAATTGATACCTTGCAAGAAAGGAATAATAGCTGTTCCTATACCAAGTAGGAATGTAATAAATGCAGAAAGTCATATGCTGCCATTCTTTTCTATTCAATCATTTTGAAGTGTCTCAAGGCATCCATAATGGCTTCTTCTTTTTCAGGTGTACACTGTGGAATAATTTGTTTCTCCTTTTTAGACTTGTTGTAATGTTCTCGTAATTCTATTCCACATTTCCTTTTTATCTGTGCAATATATAATGTTGGAACTTTTAATTGAAATTTATTCCAAACATATTCTTTGATTTGAGCATATGTTGCCTTACTTTCAGCACTTGTCAAATCAAGCTCATCCAGCTCAATTTCAATATTTATATGCTTATCGACATCAAGTTTGGACAAAAGTGCTACCGTCTCAACCCCTATGGTTAAGGGGAACATATCCACACTCGTAGTTGGAAACATATCCAACATTGGCTCTCGTTCGTGAGAACATATCAACTCAAATCATTTCATGGTTAATCCCTTATCAATGGCTTCCTGAATAATCTTATGACAACATACCCCCAAAGGATTGTTTTCCTTACAAAGCGAATTTTTCATTGCTCCAGTTATGGCATTTACTTCTTTAACGGTTTTCGCACCATGCTTTACAACTGCTTCAATTACCTGATCTTCTGTGACTTTGCTGCAATAACAAGCATACTTAGGATCTGCATCTTTCTTAAACCAGATAGGAACCCTAACTTGGTCTTTTAAGAATTTTATTTCTTTATCTAAGTTATAGTAAATAACGTCGCAGTCCTCATTCATGCATATCTTATATTGATCTCCATCAACGGCATTACGATAATCATCTGCCACCAAGTGTTCAACGGTTATCCTACTAACTGTTACTCCTTCATTATTACAGACAGGGCAACTCTCCTTTGTTCTATTTAAATTTTGCGTGATACATTCACAGCAACATTCATCAATAACTTTCAATTACATAACCTTCATATCTTTAAAACCATTTAATTCAAGGTAAATCCCAACCAATTTTCATTTATAGTTTTTAAATTAAAAAATACCCCTTGATTGTATCGTCAATTATCGGTATCATTCAAGGGGTGAATAGGAAAAATAGTTTATAGATTCTTTACATTCAAAGCTCTAAAAGCATTTAATACTGCGATGATAGTTACACCTACATCTGCAAATATAGCTGCCCACATAGTAGTTATTCCAAAAGCACTCAAAATAAGAACAATTATTTTTATTCCAATTGCAAATACTATGTTTTGATGTGCAATTTTTAGTGTCTTTTTAGAAATCTTCATTGTAGTAGCAATTTTCGATGGCTCATCAGTCATAATTACAACATTAGCAGCTTCAATGGCCGCATCAGAACCTAAACCACCCATTGCTATTCCAATGTCTGCACGAGCTAATACAGGTGCATCATTGATTCCGTCACCAACAAAGGCAAGTTTACCTTTTTTAGATTTTTGCGAAAATAATTCTTCTAGTTTTTCAACTTTGTCTGCTGGCAACAGTTCTGCATAAACCTTATCAAGACCAAGCTCTTTAGCAACTTTTGAACCAATACTTTTATTATCACCTGTCAACATAACTGTTTGTTTAATATTAGCTGCCTTAAGTTCCTTGATTGCTTGTGCTGAATCTTCCTTTACCTCATCGGCAATTACAATGTAACCTATATATTTGTTATTAACAGCAACATGTACAATAGTACCGATCAGCTCTCCCTTGAAATAAGGGATATCCATCATTTTCATAAGTTTGATATTTCCTGCCATAACCTTTTTGCCATCTACTGTTGCAATAACACCATGACCTGATATCTCTTCTACATCTGAAATACGTCCATTGTCTATTTCTTTGCTATATGCACGTTTCAGTGAAAGTGAAATCGGATGATTGGAATAGCTTTCCGCATGTGCAGTTAATTCTAGTAGCTCTTCTTTGGAAACTCCTTCTGGATGAATTTCCTGTACATTAAATACACCTTTCGTTAGTGTTCCAGTTTTATCAAAAACAACAATTTCAGTTTCTGCTAATGCCTCTAAATAATTACTACCCTTGACTAAAACACCTTTTTTTGAGGCTCCACCTATTCCACCGAAGAAACTCAAAGGAATTGAAATAACTAAAGCACACGGACAGGATACCACAAGGAATGCTAGTGCTCTATATATCCAATCACTAAAAGTCGCCCCGTCTATAACAAGAGGTGGTATAATAGCTAGAAAAACTGCAATTATAACCACAACCGGTGTATAATATCTCGCAAACTTCGTAATAAATTGTTCTGAATTGGATTTTTTACTACTTGCATTTTCAACTAAATCAAGAATTTTACTTACAGTAGATTCTCCAAATTCCTTGGTAACCTCTGCTGTAATAACCCCATTAATGTTGATGCACCCACTTAGGATATCACTTCCAACTTCTACTTCACGAGGAACAGATTCGCCTGTTAGTGTCGATGTATCAATCATTGAACTTCCCTCAATTACCTTGCCATCAAGAGGAATTTTTTCTCCTGCTTTAATTACAATAATATCTCCAATTTGTACTTCATCTGGGTCAACTTTGACAAGTTCATCACCTTTTTTAACATTTGCATAATCTGGTCGAATATCCATAAGGCTTGCAATTGACTTTCTCGACTTGCCAACTGCATAGCTTTGAAACAGTTCTCCAACTTGATAAAACAGCATAACTGCAACACCTTCAGGATACTCACCAATAAAAAATGCACCAATTGTTGCAATACTCATTAAAAAATTTTCATCGAAAACTTGACCTTTAAAAATATTTTTTACAGCTCTTTTTACAACATCTCCACCTACAATAATGTAACTTATTATAAAGAAAGCAATCTGTAACCATTCGTTATTTAAACTAAGCAATACTGCTGTAGCTAACACGGCTGCACCAATAATTATTCGCCATAGTCGTTTTGTCATACTAAATAGCCTCCTTTAAGCCTTTTTCATAGTTGTATCGGGTTCGATTTTTTTAACTATTTTTTCGGCCTCTGCTATTATTGTTGGCATTTTTTCATCCTCACCATCAATAAAGAGTTTTGTGGTCATAAAGTTAACAGTAGCTTCTTTCACTCCATCAAGCTCATTAATAGCCTTTTCCATTTTTGCCGCGCAATTTGCACAATCTAAACCTTCAAGTATAAATTTCTTTTTCATTATTAAATCCTCCTAAATATTATTTGTAATTTTATTTTGAATACTACAAGTCTTTTTCAAATTTTCTTGAAGCATTGCTCATTTGAAATGAAGACTTAAATATATGCCCAAATATCTTCAAAAAATATTCTATTCTACCGCAATACTACTTCTCGTTGATATGAATTAGACCTTGGTCAAATATTTCTCTTACATGATCATCAACTAATGAATAATATACTACTTTGCCTTCTTTTCTGTTTTTCACTAAATTAGCTTGTTTTAAGACTCTCAGCTGATGTGAAATTGCTGATTGTGTCATGTTAAGTAATACAGCGATATCACAAACACACATTTCAGCTTCATGTAAAGCCCATAATATCCTGATTCGTGGTGAATCTCCAAATACTTTAAATAATTCTGCTAGATCATAAAGGCTTTCTTCTTGAGGCATTTTATCTCTAACTTGATTTACAATATCCTCATGAATTACATTGAAGTCACATCTTTCAATTGAATTAAATTTTTTAGTCATATTATCACCTCTTTTTAAATCATTTTATCTGAATACTTGAGCAAACATTCATACGTTGTATATTTATTATATTATTGTTTTTCTCTTGTGTCAATAGTTATATGAGCATTTATTCAAGTGTTTTTTATATTATTTAAAATATCTCAAAAACATCTACTAAGACATTAGTACAGTCCTTTCTCGGTATCCTGTTCCATACATATCCTTTAAAAAAATCCTTAAAAAAATCCTTAAAAATAAAGACTTCTCCTTCGTACAAGTTTGCGGTTTCTTTAATAGCTTCATCTAACCGCTTATTACATCACTCATGTGGTCAACTCCTTATCAATAACCTTATAAACAACATTTTTGATAATATCACATGTATAAATCATGTAAAAGTCAATGCAAAAACCGCCAATCAAGAGAACCTAACTCTTAATTGACGGTTTATATTAGTATTAAATCATACTTCCATTTCAATTCCAGATTTAAAGCATATTACAAAGTAGTCATCATAAACACTAACATTCTGGATAATCTTCCTTACTAAGGTATCATCATAACGTGTAACCATTACTGGAACATAAGCTATAAATTTCGTCTTTAAAATGTCCGTTATTTGCAGTTAATATGTTGGGTACATTTTCTAGCACAAAATACTTCGGTCTAACAACACTAATTACCTCAAAAAAATATTTAAATAAATAATTACGTGGATCATCCATTATTTTTCTTTTCCCTTTTTGAGAAAATCCTTGACAAGGTGGTCCCCCAACAATTACGTCTATATTTTTATACTCATTAAAAACATCATCAATATCTAATTTTGAAATATCTTCATTAATCATTTTCACTTTAGGATGATTTTTTATAAGAATTAGCTATAGAATAGTCAACTTCATTTGCTAAAACAATTTCAAATCCTGAGTCGAAAAATCCTTTAGATAGTCCACCAACTCCAGAAAACAAATCAATAACTTGTCTTTTCATCTTCTACCCTCATATTCGCTAATTTAGCATATTTTTCTTCTAATTCAACACCGATAAAATTTCTATTTAATCTATAGCTTGCAATTGCAGCAGAACCGCTTCCTAGAAATGGATCTACTACTAAATCGCCCTCATTTGAAATCAATCTTATAAAATGTTCGAATAATATAATTGGCTTTTGTGTTGGATGTTTACCTCATTTCTTTTCCCTAGCAGTCGTGACAGATGTTTCAATATAGTCTAGAACCAATTTACCTTTATTATTGAATGTTCCTGTTTTTGTTTTATAAGTAAAATATATCCAGCACTCATTTGAATTAACAAAATGTAAATTCATATTTCTATGGATTTGTTTTGTGCCAAATTCCAGTGGTTTTATAATAAAAACCAAATTCATTTGCTATTTCAACAAGAGTTTCAGCCCTTAATAGTGACATAAAAACTATCATGGAAGCACCATTCTTAAGTATCCTACTTGATTCTTTAAAAACAATCTCATATGGTCTTTCCAATCATTAAAATCTAAATCATCCCAACCAGCAGCACCAAAAAAATTAGAACGCATTTTTTGTAGATTTGTATCTCTCCCGTTCATGAAATTCGCAATATTATATGGAGGATCTGTAATAATTAAATCAACCGTAGATGAGTCTCACTTCCTCAATTCTTCTATGCATTCTCCATTTATTATTTCAATCATTTTTAATACACTCCATAATTTCTGATATGTCGCAATCCAATGCATCACAAATTCTGAGCAAAATATCGGTAGTTACATTCTCACCATTCTTTAATTTATAAAATATACTCCAACTTACATTTGCTTTTTCCATAAGCTCATTATGTTGCATATCTAAATCAATAAGTTTTTTAAATAACCTTTTATAACTTAATTCCATATAACCTCCAAGATTATTTTTTCGATAGCTAGTCTCGTACATATATACATTAAAAAAATACTTATGTTTGTTATTACATACAAATTTGTTATAACATTAACTATAGGTTATTTTCAATCAATTGATACATCACTTTAAAAAAGCAAAAAAATAAAGGCAGTCCGAAAACTGCCGATATTTATCTCTCTGTATCTTTGCTATGGTCTTTCTTATTTGACTTAGTTTTGTCACCTGTCTTAAAGCTTTTTATTTGCCCTAATATAGAATTTTTTCCTCATCATCATACCCTCCAACTTTTGAGTATAAAAATAGACAATAGAGTTTTTAATTTCTATCGTCTAAGGTTATCTAATATTTATTTTTCTTTAAATTGATTTTATTGTATAGTTTAATAATTCTATTAATCCAATTATAAAAATTAAACTTCTAAAAATATGTTAACTTACTCTTAAACTTGCAATAAAAGAAGCTAACGCCCAAAATAAGCAGAACACCATAATGATATACAACAACGCCGTTCCAATACCAAGTAGGAATGTAATAAATGCAGAAAGTCATATGCTGTCGTTTTTTCTATTAAATCATTTTGAAGTGTCTCAAAGCATCCATGATGGCTTCTTCTTTTTCAGGTGTACACTGTGGAATAATTTGTTTCTCCTTTTTTGACTTGTTGTAATGTTCTCGTAATTCTATTCCACATTTCCTTTTTATCTGTGTAATATATAATGTTGAAACTTTTAATTGAAATTTATTCCAAACATATTCTTTGATTTGAGCATATGTTGCTTTACTCTCCGCACTTGTCAAATCAAGCTCATCCAACTCAATTTCAACACTTATGTGCTTATCGACATCAAGTTTGGACAAAAGTGCTACCGTCTCAATTGCTGTCGTCATTGGGAACATATCCACTGGTTGAGCATAAAGCCCTTGATAACCTTCTTCTTGGAATAAGGCTAAATCACGTGCTAATGTTGCTGGATTACAGCTAACGTAAACAATTTTTCTTGCTTTTGTTTTAACGGCTGCCTCAATAAATGCTCCATCTAATCCTTTTCTTGGCGGATCGACTACAATCACATCCGGTTGCAATCCTGAGTCTACCCATGTCGGCATGACTTTTTCAGCCGCTCCCACTTCAAATATTACATTGTCAATCTCATTCATTCGAGCATTTTCTTTTGCCATTTGAATCGCATCTGGCACAATTTCCATGGCATAAACTTTTTTAGCACGTTTGGCAAAAGATAAACTCATTGTTCCGATTCCACAATAAGCATCCACTACTGTTTCATCTCCAGTTAATCCAGCTGCTTGAATGGCTTCATGATACAGCACTTCCGTTTGAATCGTATTAACTTGGAAAAATGAACGTGAACTAATCGTAAAGGTAAATTCCATTAATTCTTCTTGGAAAGCATCTTCACCAAATAACACTTTCTTTTGAGAACCCATAATGACATTTGATTGATGCGATTGAATATTTTGGACAATCGACACCACTTCTGGTAATTGCTGAGTAATTTTCTCTACAATTTCCTCTTTTTGAGGGAATTTTTCTGTACGAGTGACTAAAACAATCATCACTTGAGACGTACGTAATCCTCTACGAACAATAATATGACGTAAATCGCCGGTATGTTTCTCTTCATCATAAGCTTCAATCGCAAATTTTCTTAAAATATCTCTGACTACTAAAATAATACGGTCAATTTCTGGATCTTGAATATGAAAGTCTTCGATTGGAACTAAGTCATGGGAGTTTTTCTTGAAAAATCCAGTTGTTAATAAGCCATCCACCATTCTCACAGGGATTTGCGCTTTATTACGGTATCCAAATGGATGTTCCATCCCAATGGTTGGACGAACTTCTAAATCCGGCATTTTCGCAATTGTATTCATGACATGCTTCACTTGTTTTTGTTTGAACGCTAATTGAGCTTCATACTTCATATGTTGTAAAGGCATCGTTCCTACTCGTGTTCCGTTTGGATCAACTAATGGAATACGGTCAGGACTCGTTAATAACCATTCAACGACTTTAGCATAGCCAAATTTTTTCCCAAGTTTTAAAACATGCGCTACTACTTTTTCCCCTGGTAGAGCATTTTCAATAAAAAGAGGGAATCCATCTACTTTCGCAACGCCCATTCCTTCATACGTCAAATCTTCAATTTGTACTTCTATACGGTCATTTTTTTTCATCTCTATCCTCGCTCACTACTATTTGTCTGACTTATTATAGCTTATTTTTGTATAATTTTATAGTGAAGTGAGACATTCCGTATCAATCTCTAACTAACTCCCTTGAAAAAAGAAAAGACTTCCCACTTTAGTATTAGGCATGAGATTCGCTTGCGAAGCTGCTGCCGTCCTTTACTACAGTGAAAAGTCTATTTCGCTCCCTACACCGCTTTTCTTGTCAGTTTTGCTAAAAAGATTTCTTTTCGTGTTGGATTTAATACAATTAAGTTTACTAAGAATAAACCTACAAACCAAGCTAACGCTACACCAATCGTTTCAAGACTTAACTCAAAACTTTCTTTTGTAAAGAAGTCTACATAAACTCCCATAAATGTATAATGAGCAATTTTCGAAATCGACTCATTTAACCCAGAGAACAATGGTAAGAATGAAATAGCCATCATAGGAACTAAACTATTCACTTGTGCTTGTGATTGAGTATTCGAAAGAGAAGCAACTAATAAGTTTAATAAAATAACACATAGTCCCACAACAATCGCTACTACAAAATATTCTCCATTTCTAACACCACTGAGCAGTAAAGACTTCAAGTTTTTCTTTTCCTTATCTTCAGCAATTGTTAAGGAAGTCAAGCTTCCTAGTGAAACTGAGAATGCTAATGATAAACACATGAATACCATATATGAAGAATGTTATCCATCTGCATTCATAAATTGGTTATATAAGATTAACAATCCATACGGTAATAAAATGGTTGCTAATAAAGTGCTGTTACTGAATAATACTTGTGGCTTATTGATTAAAGCTCTTGCTATAAACATTCTTTGTTTCATCCCTGTCGATAATTTTTCTACTGCTAAGTTTTTACTATCGTATAAATCAACTTGTTTTAACACTTCACCTACACGTGAATTTGCTTTTCCATATAATTTTGCATAAGCTTGTAAATTTTTATAAAGGCTTAGTTTTTCCTGAACCAGATGGCCCTAAGAATCCAAAAATTTCTCCTTTATTCACTTCAAAAGAAATCTCTTCCAAAGCTATTTTTTGACTAAATTTTTTTGTAACATTTTTACGTTAATTATGTTTATCCCCTCTTTACTCATTTCCTAACTAATGAATTCATTATAGAAAAAATTTTCTTTCTCACAGTAGTGTCTTAGGTCACTACCTACCATAACTTTCGTCACGACTTCTCATGCAAATCGTCACGACAAAAAAGCATACCGAAATCGGTATGCTTCCTTATTATCTATTAGACTTTTACCACAATACGCCTCTATACGATAATACAACCGCTAGAACATAAAGCAATTCAAACCCTATAAAGAGTTTTTTCATTTTCACACACATCGCTACATATTCGCGAATAAAAGCTGATGGAATATAATAACTTGCAGTGGAACAACCTAAGCCATCTCCCTGCATTCCAATTTGACGTGCATAAGTACTCGTACGAAATACATGATAGTCATTTGTTACAAATAAAAATCGAGGATTTTCAACTAATTGCTCGCCTATCTCTTTAGAGAACAATAAATTTTCATAAGTAGTTGTAGATTTTTCTTCCAGTAGAATAGATTCTTTTGGCACATCTGTTTGTTCCACTAAATAGTTATACATCGCTTGTGCTTCAGATATTTTTTCATCGCTGCCTTGTCCACCACTTACAATCAGTCGAATATGAGAATTTTTTGATTGATGAAATGCCTGTACCGCTTTATCAATTCTTCTTTTTAGTAGCGGTGTAACTTTTTCCCCATCTAACAATCCGGCTCCATGAATAATAATAAAATCATAATGCTGTTTCTTCGGCACCCATAAATAGACACAGGAGTACATCATAAATCCTACAAATGCAAAACCAAAAATAATATAAGAATAAATGATAAACATCAATAGTATATTAATCCACGGATTATTAAAGAAAAAATCATTTGTAACTAGCCCAACTCGAATCCACATGAAAATAAAGAAAAATAGAATCACTATTCCCATAATTGGAGATAAAAAATTCGCTTTAGAAAAGCCTTCTTTTTTTAACAAAATAAAGCCATTAATGATTAAAAATAAACCACTTAAAAGAATCAGAACAGGAGTGAGTAAAATTCCTACTATCATCACAAAATGAGCATTTTCATACCCAAAACTGAAAAAGAGATTCGCAATAGATAGATATAAAAAAAATACTTCAATGACTAATAAAGCTGGATTCCATAAACTGCGATTATCCTTCCACATAGAAAAGAGTAAGGCTATTAATACGATAATCGTTACTCCATATAAAAACATGCTAACCTACTTTCTTACTCTGCTAAGATCTTTTCAAAATCAAAAGCTTCGCCTTTTTGTTTATCCCTTAAAATCAAAGCAATCACTATCCCTATTAATGCTGGAACTACCCATCCTAACGATAAAGTAGAAAATGGTAATTGGTTCATTACAGTAGATAATACTGATAATTTTAAGGAGTCTCCTAATACTGTTAATATTGATACTAGAACCGTTAACCATACTGTTAACTGCATTCCAACTTTCGACAATGCGAAGAATTTATTTAAAATAATTAACACTACAATAATAATTGTAATTGGATATAAAATTAATAATACTGGAATTGAGAATTTAATAACGGTATTTAACCCTAAATTCGAAATGGCAAATCCAATAACTGAGAAAATTGTAACATAAACTTTATAAGAATATTTAGGGAATAATTCTTCAAAGAATTCTCCTGTCGAAACAATCAATCCAACTGTTGTTGTAAAGCAAGTTAAAATAACCATTGCGCCTAAAAATACTTGCCCAAATACTCCGAAAATATCTTTTGAAGCAGCTGTTAAAATATAAGATCCTTTATTAACTGCTTTATCTGCCAATACATCTGCTGGTACTGTAAAATGATTTCCTAAATTTGCTAGCCCTAAATATAAGATACTAAATCCTACTGCAGTTACTAAACCTACACCGATAATCGTTTTTGTAAATTCTTCTTTTGAAGAAAAATGGAATTTCTTCAATGTATTCACTGCAACCACACAGAAGGCAACAGAAGCTAAGGCATCTAATGTATTATATCCTTCAATAAATCCATTTCCAAATGAGCCCCCCTTTTGATAAGCCGTTGCTGCTTCCATTGGAGCTACTCCTGCATATTTAATCGCTCCTAATAACACTAAGACTAAAATTAATCCTGCAAATAATGGGGTTAAAATTTCCCCGATACTATTTAAAATCGTAGAACGATGAATCGCAATCCAATACGCTGCAGCAAAATATAATACTGTATAAATAAACAATGAGAAAGTACCCGAAATTCCCATTGAAGCTAATGCCGTTTCAAATGGTTGGATACTAATCGAATACGATACTGTTGCTGTTCTTGGAATTGCAAAAAATGGTCCAATTGATAAATATAAAATTGCTAAAAATGCTACCGCAAATACAGAATGAACTTTTGTCTCTAATTCATGTTTAAAACTTCCATTGCTTGTGGCACCCACAATTAATGTAATAATTGGAATACCTACGCCTGATAAAATAAATCCCGCAATCGCTGACCAGAAATACTCACCAGAAAATAATCCTAATGAAGGAGGAAAGATTAAATTTCCTGCCCCAAAAAAGAAACCAAATAATAATAAACCTGTTAATAAGCCCTTCTTCATCGTATATTCTCCTTTTTTCTCTTATATATACGAAAGAGCACGTTGTAAAATAACGTACTCTCCCTACAATAACTGTGTTCTCTATTGATTATGAAACAAATGAACCATTTGGCATTTCTTGAGGAGCTAAGACTACTTGTAATACTCCATCTTTTTCTGCCGATAAGATCATTCCTTGACTAATTTGTCCTCTCATCTTACGTGGTTTTAAGTTTGCGACAATCACGACTTTTTTACCGATAAACTCTTCTGGATTTGGATACCATTGAGCGATACCTGATAGAATTTGACGGTGTCCACCAGCATCTCCTGCATCTAAGCGGAATTGTAATAACTTATCTGCACCTTCCACTGGTTTACAGTCAATAACTTCTGCAACTTTTAATTCTAACTTGTCAAAGTCATCATATTTGATTGATTCTTTTTCAGTTGTTAATTCTACTTCTTCTGGGTTCCATTCTGTCGCAACTTCTTCTTTAACAGTTCCACCCATTTTGCCTTGAATATAAGCAACTTCTTCTTCCATATCTAAACGTGGGAAGATTGGTTGTCCTTTTTCAACAACTTTTGTACCAGCTGGAATTACTCCAAATGTATGAAGTGACGGATAATCACGTAAAGCTTCATCCTGAATTCCTAATTGTGCTAAGATTTTTCCTGGTGTTTGTGTTAAGAATGGTTGTAAAGCTACTGCAATAATACGTAAGCTTTCTGCTAAGTAACTCATTGTACGAGCTAATTCTTCTTGACGTGCTTCATCTTTTACAGCTGCCCAAGGAGTTGTTTCATCAATATATTTATTTGTACGAGAAACAAATTTCCAAATTGCTGATAACGCAACTGAAAATTGCATTTCTTCCATCGCTGCTTCTACTTCTTCAATCATCACTTTTGAAGCTTCTACTAATTCATGATCAAAGCTTGAAACTGGTGCTGAATAAGCTGGAATTGTTCCATCGAAATATTTATTAATCATCGCTACTGTACGGTTTAGTAAGTTTCCTAAGTCATTTGCTAAGTCATAATTAATGCGTTCTACAAATGATTCTGGTGTGAAAATACCGTCTGAACCAAATGGTACTTCACGTAATAAATAGTAACGTAAAGCATCTAACCCATAACGTTCAATTAATGTATTAGGATCTACAACATTTCCTTTAGATTTAGACATTTTACCGTCTTTCATTAATAACCAACCATGTGCAAAAATTTTCTTTGGTAATGGTAAGTCTAATGCCATTAACATAATTGGCCAATAAATTGTATGGAAACGAACGATTTCTTTCCCGATAAAATGTACATCTGCTGGCCAATAACGATTGAATAATGTCTCATCATCACTTCCATAGCCTAAAGCTGTAATATAGTTTGATAGAGCATCAATCCAAACATAAATGACATGTTTTGGATCATTTGGTACTGGAATTCCCCAGTCAAATGATGTACGAGAAACAGCTAAATCTTCTAGACCGGGTTTAATGAAGTTATTAATCATCTCATTTTTACGAGATTCTGGTTGAATAAATTCTGGATGTTCTTCGTAGTATTGTAATAGGCGATCTGCATATTTACTCATTCTGAAGAAATAAGATTCTTCCTTCACTAATTGAACTTCATGACCACTAGGAGCCACTCCTCCAATCATATTTCCATCTGCATCACGATATACTTCGACTAATTGAGATTCTGTAAAGTATTCTTCATCACTAACAGAATACCACCCTTCATATTCCCCTAAATAAATATCGCCATTGTCCATTAATTTTTGGAAAATTTTTTGTACAGCTTTTTTATGACGAGGTTGAGTCGTACGAATAAAATCATCATAAGAAACGTCTAATTTTTTCCATAAATCTTGAATACCAAAAATAATATTATCGACAAATTCAATTTCGCTCACACCTGCTTCTTGAGCTTTTTGTTGAATTTTTTGCCCATGTTCATCTGTTCCTGTTAAGAAATAAGTATCATAACCTTGTAATTTTTTATAACGAATCATTGCATCACTTGCTACAGTTGTATATGCATGTCCGATATGTAATTGTCCACTTGGGTAATAAATTGGTGTTGTTAAATAAAAAGTTTTCTTATCTTCCGCCATTTGGCAGTATCCCCCTTAAATTTATAGATAGTATTATTTTACCATAACGATTACTAGAATTAAACCACTAACTCTTTTGGTGAATAAAGCATTATTGCACATCTTTTTTAGGTGAAAAAGCCCAAAATCTTTGCCCGATATAATTAAATCCAACAAATAAAACCATTCCTACAAATAAAGCAATATTTCCTTGAATATTCGCAGTGACTCCAGAAAGCATCCATGTAACAAGCGGCTTCGCAAATCCATAAGCAAGAACGTAGCAAATCGTAACATTCACGATAAATTTCCAAACGGTATTCCAATCATGCCCTTTATGCTGGAAAGTATATTTTTTATTCAGCAAATAACTCACAATACTTCCCACTATATAATTCATTGCACTAGAAATCCAATAACTCCAAGCTAATACATTAAAGCAAAAAAACATCACCGCTGTTCCGACAAGCGTATTAATGACTCCTACTAACATAAATTTTAGAAAAGTCGCATCAAAAAATGATGATAAAATTCTTCTCAAAATTTTTCCTCCTACAAAAAAGAGGAGCGCTACGCACTCCCACTTTCTAACTTTTTACAGATTACAAAGGATTATAATTCATCCTCTTCTTCATCTTAATCGCTTTCTAACTCGTCATCATTAATAATTGATAAATCTTCATCCGCACTAACTTCATCATCTAAATCTTCGTCAGCACCTAATTCACTTAAATCAGAACGATATGTATCTAATTCTGTTTCTTCTTCATCATCTACATCATCGTCTAAATCGATCACATCATCATCATCTTCTTCATCTTCTAACAAGCCATCTTCATCTTCTGGATCATCATCATTGTAATCGATAAGATCTTCTTCCGACCCAAAGGTATTAACTTTTTTACGTTTTTTACGACGTTTTTTCAAGTCTTCATCATCCATTGATGAAACAATTTCTTCATCGATTGAATCAATTGGATACCATGAACGTAAGCCCCAACGATTTTCTCCAAGTGAAATGAAACTTCCGTCAATATTTAAATCTGTATAAAAACGAGCCATGCGTGCTTCTAATTGCTCATCGCTTAACTCCATATATGATTGAACTTCTACTAATAATTGATTAAAGTCCATCACTTCTTGTTTTGTTTCCAAGATAGCATGTGCTACTTCAACCATTGATAATTCGTTTTTGTTGATTCCATCCAGTGCTTTTAATTTCAAAGGATACACTTCCTTTCCACATATTCCTTAACAGTATAGCACACAAAAGCTATGATACGCTACTATTGCACAATGTTTTCTTTAAGAATTTCCATATTTACTATAAATTCTCCTAAATTTTCTCCTAATTGAGATAATTGATATTCAAAAGAAATTTGTTTCCAGTCCGATGAAACCTCTACTTTCTTCGTTTTAATCTCAAATAAAATTTCTTGTCCTTGCGCTAATTGATAACGTCCCTTTGTTTTCTTTTGATGTTGGAATAATAATTGACTAGCTACTTCGCCTTTTCGGAATAATTGAACTTCTCCAGTAGATACTAGTAAATCCACTTTTGTCAGTGTTTCTTTTTCTTGATACGACAGTGCTAATTGTTTGTTTTCAACTTTCCATTCAATAGATTCAATCGGTGATTCTAATTTTGTTTGCAAAACCTCTCCGGCTTGAATAATTTTTGTGTGAACTCGAATCATTTTGACACCTCCATTCATTCGTTATGAAAAAGAGAGAAGGAGTGAATAAGAAGTCGGAAAATCCGTTTTCTATTCACTCCCAGCGGTTATTTAACTGAACGCATCATAGAAATTTTTTCTACTACGTTTCAGTTCTCTCAGTTATTAATATTTCGCTAATTCTTCTTGTAATAATTGGTTTACAATTCCAGGATTTGCTTTTCCTTTTGTTTGTTTCATAATTTGACCCACTAAGAAGCCAACTGCACGATCTTTACCATTTTTGAAGTCTTCAATCGATTGTGCGTTATTAGCTAACACATCTTGAATAATTGGTAATAATTGTGATGGATCACTTAATTGAATCATACCATGTTTTTCAACCACTTGACGAGCAGTTCCACCTTCTTCAGCTAATAATAAAAATACTTTCTTCGCTAATTTAGAACTGATTGTGCCGTCTCCAATTAATTGAATCATTTCTGCTAAACTTTGTGGTGTTAATAATAGATCTTGTAATTCTAATTTTTTACTATTTAAGTGAGCAGAAATATCTCCCATTAACCAGTTTGAAGCTAATTTCGGATCACTACCTGCTGCAACAGTTTCATCAAAGAAATCAGACATTTCTTTTGATAATGTTAAGACCATTGCATCATATTCTGGTAATCCAAATTCACGAATATAACGTTCACGACGAACGGTTGGCATTTCAGGAATCGATTGACGAACTTCTTCTACCCATTCATCTGAAATTTCTAAGTTTGGTAAGTCTGGTTCTGGGAAGTAACGATAGTCACTTGACCCTTCTTTCACACGCATTAAAATAGTTTGACCATTTGATTCATCAAAACGTCTTGTTTCTTGACCAATAACGCCACCGCTACGTAATACTTGAGCTTGACGAATTTCTTCAAATGCTAACCCTTTACGAACATTGTTAAATGAGTTTAAGTTTTTCAACTCTGTTTTTGTACCGAATTTTTCTTGGCCATAAGGACGTAGAGAAATATTCGCATCACAACGCATTGATCCTTCTTCCATTTTCACATCAGATACGCCTGTAAACATAATAATTTGACGTAATGCTTCTAAGTAAGCATATGCTTCTTCAGGAGAACGCATATCCGCTTCGGATACAATCTCAATTAATGGAGTTCCTTGACGGTTTAAGTCTACATAGGAGAATCCATCCGTTCCGTGAGTATTTTTACCAGCATCTTCTTCTAAGTGAACACGCTCGATACGGATACGTTTTGTTTTTCCTTCAACTTCAATATCAATCCATCCATCATGACCAATTGGGTAATCAAATTGAGAAATTTGATACGCTTTTGGATTATCAGGGTAGAAATAGTTTTTACGGTCAAATTTTGTATGTTGTGAAATTTCACAGTTTAAGGCTAATGCAGCACGCATTCCAAATTCAATCGCACGTTTATTAATAACTGGAAGCACCCCTGGATAACCCCAGTCAATCACTGTTGTATTTGTATTCGGCTCTGCTCCAAAATGAGCTGGTGAAGGAGAGAAGATTTTTGAATCTGTTTTTAACTCTACGTGAACTTCTAGCCCAATAATTGTTTCAAAATTCATCTTATTTTCCTCCTTATACGTTTGCTTGTTTTAAGTAATAGTCATTTGCTTGTTCAAATGCAAATGCCGCTTGATAAATCGTTTGTTCTTGGAAATAATTTCCGATTAATTGAATACCAATTGGTAACCCTTCGCTAGAGAATCCAGCAGGTACAGAAATTGCTGGAAGACCTGCTAAGTTTACAGGAACGGTTAATAAGTCTGCCATATACATTTCAATTGGATCGTCATTTCTTTCCCCAATTCCATATGCAGTTGAAGTCGTTACAGGTCCTAAAATTAAATCATAATTTGCAAATACATTGGCAAAATCTTGTTTAATTAATGTACGAACTTGTCCTGCTTTCTTGAAGTATGCATCATAGTAACCAGAACTTAATGAGAATGTTCCTAACATAATACGACGTTTTACTTCCATACCGAATCCTTCTGTACGGCTCATAATGTATAAATCTTCTAAAGTTTTTGCTTCAGCTGAACGGTGTCCATAACGAATACCGTCAAAACGTTGTAAGTTAGAAGATGCTTCTGAAGAAGCAATAATATAATATGCAGGAATACCGTATTTAGAATGAGGTAAGCTCACTTCTTCTACCGTAGCTCCTAACGCACGATATTGTTCTGCTGCTTTTAAAACTGCTTTACGAATTTCAGGATCAATTCCATCTCCTAAATATTCCACTGGTAAAGCAATTTTTAATCCTTTAATATTGCCATTAATTTGTTGGTAATAATTTGGAACAGGTACATTCACACTTGTAGAATCACGGTGATCATATCCACTAATTGCTTCTAATACTAATGCATTATCTTTAACCGTACGAGTTAATGGCCCAATTTGATCTAAACTTGATGCAAAGGCAATTAATCCATAACGAGATACACGACCATAAGTTGGTTTCATTCCGACAATCCCTGTAAAACTTGCAGGTTGACGAATCGAACCACCTGTATCAGAACCTAAAGTGGCTAATACTTCTCCAGCTGATACAGCTGCTGCAGAACCACCTGAAGATCCTCCAGGAACTTTTGTTAAATCCCAAGGATTTCTAGTTTTCTTGAAATAAGAATTTTCTGTCGAACCTCCCATGGCAAATTCATCCATGTTTAATTTACCGACATTCACAGCACCTGTTTTTTTCAACAAGTCCATTACATGCGCATCATAAATTGGATTAAAATCTTCCAACATACGACTTGCAGCAGTTGTGATTAAATCACGAGTGACAATATTATCTTTAATTCCGATTGGTAAGCCTTGAAGAGAAAGAGTTGAATCATAACCTTTTTCATCCGCAGCTTTCGCTTGAGCCATTGCTTCTTCTTCATTTAGAGCTAAGAAAGCTCCAACTTTATCATCTACTGCTTGAATTTTTTCAAATGTTGCACTTGTTAATTCTTGAGAAGTAAATTTCTTTTGAACTAAACCTTCATGCAAGCTTACTAATGTTTGATTTTCTAATAAACTCATACTTTTTACTCCTCTCCTTCACCCATAATTGCAGGTACTTGGATAAATCCATCCTCGCTTGTTTTTACATTTCTCATTAATAAATCACGATCTGTTCCTTTTACTGGCACATCTTCACGTAAAACATTCACTAATGAATATCCATGAGTTGTAACTTCTACTCCTGTTGTATCCACTTCTTTTAATTGTTCTACCATATCGATAATATCACTCATTTGCTCTGTGAAATGTAAAATCTCATGATCTGCAAATGATAATTTCGCCAATTTTGCAACGTGACGTACTTCTGATTCTTCAATTGCCATGACTGTTCCTCACTCTCTACTTTTCTTTCTTTTCTATTGTAAAAGGCACGTACCTTTTATGTCAATCTTTAATCAAAAACATGATACGTAAATACACCTTGAGCCGTATCTTGCAATAAGAATGCTTCCATTCCATTAATAGAAGAAATACGAACTTCTACTGGTGTTGTTTTTGGTAAATATTTATTCGCAACATCCGTTACATGTTGAGATAATGCAATAATTTCTGACTCTCCGTAAAATTGAGTCATAATATTCACCACCATTTTTTTAGCAGCACCTTCTTGATAATATACCTTACCCGTTACTCCTGATAAATTCGGGAAGAAATTTTGAACTTCCGTTCTAAAGTTTTCAAAAGCAGATGATTCTTCTGTTGGATTCCCATCCACTAATGGTAGTACCACCACTTTTTGATTCATATTTGTCCAATTCGTAATTTCAGTTCCTTCAACAGAAGTTGCTTCTAAAATATAAACTCCCCCACCAATGTCGTCTTTTGGAGTTTGTTTAAAAATTCCAAACACAATCGGCACTGTCTTTAGAGCATCATTTTGACGTAAACGAGTCAACACGGTATTTGCAATCGATTTTGCTTGCTTCAACATGGCATCATTAGAAATTTGTTGTTCAGCATCTTTATCTCCAGCCGTATAATAATCGACTGTATTCATCGCAAGGCCAATACTAATACCACCTAATTCATAATTGTTTTCCGTTTGAATCATAAAATCTTGTTCTAAAACTTGAGCCAAATAATAAGGATTTCTTTTCGTTGCATCTGTCTCGCCATTATCTTCCGGGTTTAATCCGTCAGGATTTTTTTCTGATTTACGAGCGATCCACTGATTCGTTGTCGTTGAATCAATCACTTGTCCTTCTCTAAAGAAGTATTGATTCGTTGGAAAAACTGCACGTGACAATTCAATTAACCCTGATTCAAAATTTCTTAAATTGAATCCATTATTTAAACTTAATGTTGCTCCACGAGTCTTGCTCACTTGATATTTTCCATTTGTAATTAATGCACGATAATATTGGTTCGACAATTGATTCGTCGTTGATTTCACCACTTTTGAACGAGAAGCTTCGGTTTCAATATTTTTTTGAGTGGCTTGATTAATATTTGCACACCCTGCTAATAACATCGCTGTTACACTAGCAAGAGTGATGATTTTCTTTTTCATAGGTCTTCCTTTCCTTCAATGATTGTTCTAAATTGTTCTTCATCCCATACTAAAATCCCTAGAAATTCTGCTTTTGTGAGCTTACTTCCTGCTTGCGCTCCAGCAATGACTAAGTCCGTTTTTTTAGAAACAGATCCTGTCACTTTACCTCCTAAAGATTCAATCGCTTCTTTTGCTTCTTGTCTTGTCATCTGCTCTAATGTTCCTGTTAACACAACTGTTTTTCCAGATAATAGTAAATCTTCTGCTGAAACTGACTTAGCTTTTCCTAAATAACGCATATTAACGTCCGCTGTTTTTAGTTCTTCTAACATTTCCCGAACGGTTTCTTGGTTAAAATATGCCAAAACACTCTGCGCAATAACTTCTCCTAATCCTTCAATGGCAATCAATTCTTCCGCAGTCGCTTTTTGAAGATTTTCCATTGTTTCAAAATGCATTGCTAAATCTTTTGCCGCTTTTGATCCAACATTTCGAATGCCCAATCCCGTTAATAAACGCTCTAATGAATTTTGTTTACTTGTTTCAATTGCCTGTAAGATTTTTTGTGCAGATTTTTCTTGAATTTTATCGAGTGTTAGTAATTGCTCCATTGTTAAGTGGTATAGATCTGCTACATCGTGAACCAATCCACTTTCAAATAATTGATGAATGATTCTTGTGCCTACTCCTGACATATTCATCGCATCCCGAGACACAAAATGAGTTAAGCCTTCTTTTAAAAGAGCCGGACATTTTGGATTCATACATCTTAACGCAACCTCTTCTTCTAAATGCACGAGTGGATTCAAACAAGACGGACATTCTTTAGGAAATTCATACGGTTCTAATCCTTCCGGACGTTTGTCTAAAATCACTTGCGTCACTTCAGGAATAATATCGCCCGCTTTATGAACGACAACCGTATCTCCAATTCGAATATCTCTTTCTCGTATTAAATCTACATTATGTAGGCTGGCACGTTTCACAGTAGTTCCTGCAAGAAATACCGCATCCATCACAGCTGTCGGTGTCACCACTCCTGTACGTCCCACTGTCCATTCAATATCTCGCACAATCGTTTGTGCTTCTTCAGCAGGAAATTTATAAGCAATCGCCCATTTTGGAGCTTTTACGGTGAACCCTATTTCTTCTTGCGCTTTAAAGTCATTAACCTTAATTACAATTCCATCAATTTCATACGGCAAGTTCTTTCTTTCCACTGTCATTTTTTCAATAAATGCCCACACTTCATCAATCGAATGGCAAAGTGCTCTTTCTGGATTCGTGACAAATCCTAATGCTTGCATCTTTTCTAGCAATTCCATTTGAGAAGTCACTTCTAAAACCTCAACACTAGGACTTTGATATAGAAATACCGCTAAATTTCGACTAGCTGCTACTTTAGAATCTAATTGTCTTAAACTTCCTGCAGCTGCATTTCTAGGATTAGCAAACACTTCTAAACCTTCTTCTTCCCTTGATTGATTTAATTGTTGGAAAGATTTCTTTGGCATATAACATTCCCCACGAACTTCAATCGACCATGGTTGACTTAAGGAAAGAGGAACGGACTTAACCGTTCTAATATTATGCGTAATATCTTCGCCTATTACACCATCTCCTCTTGTAGCACCTAGCACTAATTGTCCTTTTTGATACGTTAACGCTACAGATAAACCATCAATTTTCAATTCGCAAACATAATCAATGGTACGATTCGTTAATTTTTTAATCCGATCATCAAACGCTTGTAAATCTTCTTTCGAAAAAGCATTTGATAAACTCAACATCGGATTTTGATGGGTAACTTTTTCAAAACTGTCTAACACAACACCACCAACACGTTGAGTTGGTGAATCTGGAGTAATCGATTCAGGATATTTCGATTCTAATCGTACTAATTCATGATACGCTTCATCATACTCATGATCCGTAACGGTTGGTCGATCTTGAACATAATATTCATGACTCCAACGATTTAATTGTTTTCTTAATTGTTGGATTTTTTGTTCTACTGAAGTATCCATTTACGACTCCTCTATTCTTTCAATTGGGGCAAAACTTGCTAATAATCGTTTAATACCCATTCCTGCAAAAGCTACATCAATTTCTTGATTCGTGCCTTCACCAGTTACTTTTACGACTGTTCCAACATTCCATTTTTTATGCATCACCTTGTCGCCCACTTTCCATACAGCTCCATCATTGGCAGCAACTGTTTGTTTTTGTACTTGTCGAATGACTGATGGCTGAATGCTAGAAGGCTGAACTGCTTTTGATTGATACGCAGTTACCTGAGATTTTGAACGATATTTGTCAAATAACGAACCAGATGAGGAAGTTTTTGAAACAAATGAAGCAGATTCCCTACTTGTGCTGCCATACGATTTCTGTTGATTGGAATCAAATAATTCTTCTCCAATTTCTAAAATAAATCTTGATGGACGGTTCGTCTGTGTACGTCCATATAATAATCTAGAATACGCATTTGTTAAAAATAATTTTTGTTCTGCACGAGTAATGCCTACATAAGCTAGACGACGTTCTTCTTCCACATCGTCATGTTCCATTATACTTCTAAAACTTGGGAAAATTCCTTCTTCTAATCCAATCATAAATACAACCGGAAACTCTAGCCCTTTAGCTGCATGAAGCGTCATCAATGTCACCACACGACCATCCCCTTCATCGCTATCCGCATCAGAAACTAACGATAAATCTGTTAAAAATTGTAATAATGGAGAATCTTCTGACTCTTCTTCTAAACGTTCTTGTTCGAATTGTTTTGCCACCGAGATAAACTCTTGAATATTTTCAATTCTCGCATCAGCTTCCATTGTATGTTGTTTCTCTAAAGAAGCAAGATAGCCTGTTTTCTCAATCACTTGTTCTACAAATTCACTAATAGATAGAAATTCTTGCATTTTTCTTAATTCTTCAATCGTTGTGGCAAATTTTTCTAAAGCTTTCGCCGCTTTCCCAGATAAAGGAGATACAGAGATTTGCTCACTTGCTTCTAACAATGAAAGTTGATATACCTCAGCAAAATCCGACAACTTCGCTAAAGAAGTAGCCCCAATTCCTCGTTTTGGACTATTGACAATTCTTCTAAAGCTTAAATCATCTTGAGGATTTACAATTAAACGTAAATACGCTAACAAATCCTTGATTTCTAATCTGTCATAGAATCGTTGTCCACCTACTAATCGGAATGGGATATTTGATTTTAATAAATTTTCTTCCATGACACGAGATTGCGCATTTGTTCGATATAAAATCGCAAAATCATCATAATGATAGCCATCTCTGAGCAGACTTTGAATTTGAGACAGCACATAATACCCTTCATCTTGCTCCGATTGAGCACGGTAATACGTAATGAGTTCTCCTTCTTCATTTTCAGTCCACAATTTCTTCACTTTACGGTTAACATTATTCTCAATGACATGATTGGCTGCTTGTAAAATCGTTTTTGTAGAACGATAATTTTGTTCTAATAAAACAACTTTCGCCTGTTGATAATCTTTTTCAAATTCTAAAATATTGCTCATGTCAGCACCACGCCAACCATAAATACTTTGGTCTGCATCCCCAACAACACAAATATTTTTGAATTTCTTCGCTAACATCGTTACTAATCGATATTGGGCATGGTTCGTATCTTGATACTCATCCACATGAATATATTGGAATTTTTGTTGATAATACTGTAATGTTTTAGGATGTTTTTGGAATAGTTGTACCGTCAACATAATTAAATCATCAAAGTCCAATGTCATACTTTTGGCTAATTCTTTTTGATATTCACGGTAACATTTTCCAATAATTTGTTCCACATATCCCGTATATTTCTTATTAAATTCTTCCACATCTTCTAAATCATTTTTAGCTTGGCTAATACGATTTAAAATCATGCGATAATCATATTTCTCATTATCAATATCTAATTTTTTCAAAATTCGCTTCATTGCCGTTTGTTGTTCACTCGGGTCACAAATCGTAAACGAACGTTGAAAGCCTAATAATTCGATATCTCTTCTTAAAATACGCACACACATAGAGTGGAAAGTAGAAACCCACATCTCTTCAGCTTGCGAGCCAACTAATTGACTCACTCGCTCTTTCATTTCACGTGCTGCTTTATTGGTAAAGGTAATTGCTAAAATATTCCAAGGATGAACCTCTTCTTCTGCTAAAATATACGCCATACGATGCGTTAATACTCTCGTTTTTCCACTTCCAGCCCCTGCCATAATCAACAATGGACCTTGAGTATGCTGAACAGCCTCTTTTTGACGTTCATTCATACCTTCTAGTAATTTCGCTGAAATACTCACAAAGTCATCCTTTCTTCTCTTATAAAATCTTAATCATGTAATCCACTTAATTCTAATTCATTGACTAAATCCACACTAGAAGCTCCTGTTAATCGAATCACTCCAACTGCCTCTTCTTGATTCCCACCTTCAACTTGGAAATATTCAAATTCCCAATGTGGTTTTAAAATTGTTAAAACATGTGCTTTTTCTAGCATTTCTCGATAAATCGGAACAATTAACCCTTCTTCAATGAGACCACTTTCCAGCACACCTAATCCTGTCGCTAATCGTAAAATGATTTCACTAAACGATTGAGGAATTTGTTTAGCACTAAATTGATGTTGCAAGAATGGTAACTGATCCACTTTTTTAACATAGAAAATACCATTTTTCGCCATCACAACTTGAATCGATACTAAAGTTGAGCCCGAAATGGAACGCATCATTTTAGAAGCAATCGTTCTTAATTCTCCAGCCCATTCAGGATTCATGCGCTTTGAGGCAATCGAATATTTTAATTTTCCATCTACATACACATCTTCTGTAATTGGTAAAATCGTAATGTGATCTTCATAGTCGCGCAAAATTGTCAAACTGAACTGACGTTGCGCAGGAACAAATGCTGTCACCATACAAGATTGCCCCTCAACTAACTGAAATACTTGATCATCCATGTCATGGTCATACAACATCATGCTCGTATTATTTTTACGGAAACGATTCGTCTCCAATATAGCTGGAAAACCAATGCTCGATAATAAGCTTGGAAGTTCTCCGATACTCGTAATCATGCCATAAGGCGCCACATTAATCGCATGTTCTTCTAAAAACAACTTTTCCACCATACGATTTTGAGAAATCTCTGCTAATTCAAAAGATTGATAATAACGACTTTTACCACTGAGAGCTACAATGGTATCAATTTCAATTTCATTGGTTAAAATATAAATCGTATCCACTTGCATGGCAAAATTGAATAATGCTCTTCGGTCAGAATAACGACCAATCTCTTCCTTATCTGTTAATAAAACACTAGGCTCATCTTTTTCTCGAAAATGATAAATGCGATATCCTAATCGTTTCGCCATTAAAATCACCGATGAAATTTGAGAATCTCCACCAATAATTCCAATAATACTTCCTGGTAATAATTGACTCATACGTGCTCTACTCCTTTACAGATTTTTCTTGAAGTTGATCATATTGTGCTAAATGATGCGTTTCAATCACATGAATAATTTTTTGTGCATAAGTTGGATCTGTGGCATATCCTGCTTTTTGAAGGGCGTGTGCTGCTTCTTTATAATTTTTTGCTTTCAAAACAGGCTCGTATAATTTTGGATTCCAATCTACTCCATACGTTAATAACTTTGCATGGGCTTCTACTGATTCCGCCCAACTATTATAAACTCGAAAAGGTGCCATAATCGTAATCCACTTTCCATCGACATATTCACTCGTTTCTAATTGAACACTCGGTTCAGCTATCCCTGCTTTGACCCCATATAAATTATAATAGTCCTTTGAAAGTCCGCTTTCTCCCCAATCAGATTCTAATATAGCCTGAGCTAAACTAATACTCGGTAAAACTTTATATAATTGATATGCTTTTTGAGAAGATGGAACAAGACTTTGAATAAATTGTTGATGAGCAATTGCTGTAGGATTTTGCCTTGTTTCTTGAAATTGTAAAGTTCCCATAATAATGACACTACAAATGGCAATCAACACTAAAACCACTCCTAGCGTTAATCTTTTAAAGCCTAATTTCATATGCGATTTCCATTTGATTGTTTTTCGTCTTCCCACAGCAACACCACTTTCTATACATACCTCTAATTTTATCATAAACCTTAATTTTACGCTTGAATTTTCCATGTTTTTTTATGAAATTTAATTTCTTTTGCAAGTAACAATGTCATTGTTCCATCTCAAAACTCTCCTTCGTTGTCGTTTCATACATTTTATGATATGATATTCAAGAATTTTAAACAACGAGGTGAAATTGTGCCTAATCAACAACATTCTTTTCACATTGGACTCAGAACTTTTAAGACAGCAGTATCTGTTTTTCTCTGTATTTTACTTTTTAAAGTACTACATCGTGGTTCTCCTATGTTAGCCGTACTATCAACTGTTTTTAGTTTAAGAAAAGATCATAAACAAACTTGGAAGTTTGGAATTGCTCGTTTCTTTGGAAACATGTCCGGTGGGATACTTGCAATCGTACTTCTACAATTATACAAACACTTTTCACTTCCAGATTATTTCGACTTAATACTAGTTCCTATTGGAATCATACTGTTAATTTTGTTTTGCAATCGATTCAATAAAACAGCTGTCATTAATTCGTCAGCGACTTTCTTAGTCATCTTTTATACGATTGAAGCAGCTGTTAATGTGGAATATGCAATTCAACGAGTATTAGATACTTTAATCGGGGCAGTCATCGCCATGATTGTCAACCGACTATTACCAAGCCCACATTTACAAGAAAAATAGAGCATCCCAAACGGAATGCTCTTTTTGTTCGTTAGATTTTCTTAATTATTTAGGCTCACCAACAGGATTTGTCGAACAACCTGAATAAATAGTCGGACGGAGTCACACCGTCAACTTCTTGGACAACCGCCTATTTATTACGCTTTAGTACATCACATATTCACGTTTTCTTTGGAAATATAATTTCGCATCTGCCTTTGGTGTAATTTTTGCTGAGAAAACTTCTTCTTTTTTATTCAAATCAAACACACGAAGTGCATTTTGACCTTGTTCGAGTCCAACATAGACTAATGTATCTTTGTTTAGCACTTCTTCTGAAGAATATGGATCACGTTGAATTGTTCCAATTTTTTCTAATGATAAATCTGAAGTAACTTGATAAACCGTTTCATTATTAGCTTGACGCTCACTATTTTCAATATATCCTGGTCGTTCAGCAGGATCCGGTCTTCCATATTTTCTTCCGGCAAATTTTGGCAAATTCGTTTCTACTGCATAAATTTTAGAACCTGAAATATAGAAGTTTGCTGGACTTCTCAGTGAACTAATATCTAACTTACGGAATGTATTGGTAAATACATCATATTGATAATACTCTTCTTTATCATCTGGTTTTTCAGAAGGTTTTTCCTCTTGTTGTAAAGGAAGTACATTTAACACAATTGTTTCCGGATTATAAGAACGATTTCTAAATGTTGCATTGAGAATCGAACCCTCTTTTTCAAGTGTTAATTCTCCCAGTTCTTTCACAGTACCTTCTTCAAAAGATAGAATAAACTTCAAGAATTTTCTTGCATGAGTGTTTTTTTCTAAGAAAGGAACAATGACTCCTAACTCTTTCCCCTTACGTTGGAAAATTGGTTCTTCTCCCCATCCAATTAATCCCTCAAAACGAATCGGAATTTGTTTTTCAATGATTCGTTTGTTTTCATTAGAGTACATCGCATAATTAAATGTAAAGTCTGCAGTATGACTAAAATATGAATCCCAACGAACATCATAAAATAGTGAATAATTGTCTAATTGTAATACATGTCTATGACTGACTAATAATGAACGTTCCAAAAGAGGGATTCGACCAAATATTGCTCGTTCTCTCTCTGGTCTATTCCAACCACCTACTGTTTGAAATATTTTTTCCACTTTTCCATCAACAATGGCTGATGTCGAAACATTATTACTTAATTTTCCTGCACCTTCTTTTCCTACTTCAAAAACTGTCCCTTTTAAGTATTGATTCGCTTCTGCTGAAGATTCTACGGTATAAGGAACATCTGACATTGACGTCCAAACCATATTCCCAATTCCTAATAATAGAAATCCAACAACAATAACCAATAATCCCCATGCAAATTTAATTGATTTCATATACTCACCCCCATTAAACACTGACTTTACGTTCTAATAAATAATAATCGACTAACCAATGAATGCCTATAAATCCAACTGCATACAACATTGTCACAAAATATTGTTCCGTTTGAGTAAGCGATAAGTTTATCATTAACTGAATATAACTTGCTAAAATCCCACAACAAATCACAAAGTATCCAACTAAAGATGCCCCCATTAATACCCAACCATACGCTTTCAATCCTTCTTCTAAAATCGCTAATTGGAAGAAGAAAACAATGACAACCATTAAAAATGCCATCAACCACGCATAGGTAGTTCCATTTAACGGTAATAAATATTGTAACAGTGAACCCGAATTTAAGAAGTCCGTATAATGAATATGGTCTGCTAAAACTGGAAACCTCCAAAGCAATAGCATCATATTCACCCCAAGAATGATCAATTGAACGATTTGAAGAACTAAAATGTAGGACAAAATCGTTAAGAATTTTGCAACATACACTTGCATTCGATTTCCTGGTAGTAAGAATAATCGATTAATAAAATTCCCCTTACTACGAAATTCTTTTACCCAAATATAAACAGAAGCAATAATAATAATGATAAAGGCTGCCATCAGCGCTAAATCCATTCCAAATCTTGATCGCACTAAATCCCTCACACTTCTTACATCATCAGCATTAAGCTCTTTAGGTTCTATTCTTAAAATGCGCATAAAATGAACTCCAACTTGAATGACAAAAAACACAATTGTTAGAAATCCTAACATAAATTTACTTTTTCCCAATTCATACAACCATAAATTAAAAATCTTTTTCATGATTGATACACCTCCCTCATCACATCTACAATGGATTTACCTTCTTCTTCACGCATTTGTTCTACGTAAAATTCTTTAATCACTTTTCCTTCATCTAATAAAATGGCTTTATCCACAATATATTCAATATCTTCAATTTCATGAGACGTTAAAATAACACCAATTCCTTCTAATAAACCTGAAGCAAATAATTGTACAATGTGTTCTCTTGAAAAAATATCGATTCCAGAAAATGGTTCATCCATTAATACGAAATCAACATCTAGAGATAAGCCTAATAACAAGTTAACTTTTGCAACATTTCCTTTCGATAATTGCTGAATAACCTCATTCCCTTTGAATTTGAAGAACTGCAATAATTTTTTAGCTTTCTCATCATTCCAATTCGGATAAAAAGTTCTCATAAAAGCCATTGCTTCAAAAATCGTTTCACCTTTATTGACGACAATTTGATCACAAATGTACGCTAACTTCTTCGAACGATCTCCAATAATCACTTGTCCATCAATGCTCACTTCCCCTTTTTTGATTGGAATTAACCCCATCATCATATTCATAATTGTTGTTTTCCCAATCCCATTCACTCCGATTAATACGGTAATTTCTCCACGTTCTGCTGTAAAAGAAATTCCATTTAACACTGTTTTTTTGCCAAATCTCTTATGTAAATGTTTCACCTCTAACATGCTACTCTCCCTCTCTTCTCTTCATCGCCTGTTCCAACTGTTTCATGACTTCCTCATTCGAAACATGTAATGGATAAATCGAATCTGCAAATATTTGTATTGCTTCTTGTAACATTTCTTGCTTTAATTGCCCAATTAATTCGGGATTATCTGTCACTCGACTCATGACATTATTTCCTGTCGAAATCAACCCTATCTCCTCCATTTCTCGAAATGCCCTTTGAACAGTGTTCGGATTCACTTGAAGTTGACTAGCAAATTCTCTTCGACTTGGCAATTCTCTTCCTAATTCCCATTCACCCGATACAATTTGCTTTTTAACATACGCAATAATCTGTTCATATACCGGCAATCGTTTATCAAATTGAATCATAACATTCCATCCCCTCCTCGTACTATTGTATTAATGCATTAATACACTTTGTTCTTCGACTGTATTATACGATTAATACACTCGTTTCGTCAATCGTTTTTTGAAAACATTTTTATGAAATCTTATAAATTCTTTTGATGGTCAGTTTTTACGATAGATTCGTCGAACGAATAGCGATTTTGGCAATAAAAAAACTTTAGACAGGAATTCCCCATCTAAAGTTTCTACTAGACATTAGCCACGTAATTGACCATTTTGCCCTAAGTTTTCATGTTTGATTTCTTGAATAATAATGTGAATATGTTCTGTAGGAGCTCCCGTGTTTTTAGAAACAACTTCTGTTACTTCTTTGACAAGTGCTTCTTTTTGTTCACGTGTACGTCCTTCTAACATTTCAATATGAATAAATGGCATGGCTATCCCTCCTTATTGTAAGAATAGTATACGCCTATACTCGATATTTCTCAATGATCTGTTGCATGGTTTTATTACGAAACAGCACATATAAAATCACTGTATTCAACGGTAAACTGATAATATTTTTCAAAATTCGAAGTCCCATAAAGGCTGAAAAAGCTTTTTGCGTCATCATATAAATCCAAATCGAATTCAATCCTAAATTAATCACAACTGTAATGATTAATACTGTCACAAAAATACGTGGAAGTGTTAATTCTTTACGATACAAGCAATAGCCATAAATTAATCCACCTAAGACAGCTGTTAAAGTAAATCCAGGGAAAAAGGTACTTGCTTCCCCTCTTAGAAAATTCCCTAAAATATCTACAAAAAAACCTACAACAGCTGCTCGATAAGGTCCTAAAATCACTCCAGCCAATGCCGCTCCGATAAATCCGAATCCAATTTGTACGAAATTCCCCATTTTAATCGATGGAATCATTTCAATTATTAAACGCATCGCAATCATTAATGCGGTTACCGTTAATGTTCTTGTTAATTGTGTTTGTTTGTTCATATTAGCATCTCCTTTTAAAATTCATTAAAGAGCTGCTCCATTTAATAAATGGTCTGTCATTAAATGCAGCGAATGCGAATACACTACCGCAAAGAATTTTCTTTTTCGTCCAATCGGCAACATCCCATCCGTTTGGCACTTAACGCAATGTATTCTACTCTGATTTGTATTGGTTCATCTCCTCGATTGATGAAACCTTTTCCATGCACTCCTTTCTACCAGAAAATAGCATACCTGTTTTTTAAGGTATCGTCAATGAAACTGTCATTCTTCCGTTTCTTTCTAACTTTTCCCAAAGGGAATTGATAAAAAATGTGCTTTTAAGTATAATGAAAGTAACAGATAAAGATATGAAAAGTATGAGTAATGAACGTTATTTAGTAATTGAATCGAATATGCGCAGTTTATCCGTCCATTTAGAATCCATTACAAAATCAAAATATGATAGCGACTGGCACAGCTCAATCCATTCTCATCCATTTATGAAATTATTTTATGTATTAGATGGAAACTTCGATTTTTAATTAAAAATCGAAGTTTCCCTGTAAAAGCACAAGATTTTGTCATTATAAATCTTCAAGTCGATCATACAGAAGTTTCTTCTCCTGAAGAACCTCTCGAATATATCGTATTAGGAATTACAGGTCTTGATTTTTCAAAACAATTTAAACAAAAAATTGGTATGACACCACTCGCATACCATAAATCTCAATTGGAATAAGGTGAAATAATGATTAGACAACCAAAACCAGAAGAAAGAAAGCAAATGATTCCGCTCATCCAAACGATTATGGAAGATATGGAATTACCTATTTTGAAAGAAGTTTCGCCTAGCACTCTTCATGCAATGCTAGAAAAAGCCATACTACAAGAAGACTTCCGTTATAGTCTAACGAATACACTTGTTTATATGGAAGACGGAAACGTTGCAGGAGCAATTTTTGGATACCATGGACATCTAGAACCACGAATTGATGACCCATTTTATCAATTATATGAAGTCTACAATATTCCTTCTTCCATTCGTCTCTATGAAGATTCTGAAACACAGGCAGGAGAATGGTATATCGATATTCTCTCGGTGCATGAAAATCACCGAAGAAAAGGAATTGGTATGAAATTACTACAAGCTGTTGAGGACTTAGCCAAAAAACAAGGGGCTAGTGTCATTGCTTTGAATTGTGATGAAATTAATAACAAGGCATATCAGCTCTATCAAAAACTAGGCTATACTGCGACTAGTACAAAAATCTTAAGCGGACATTCTTATTATCATATGACAAAAAAACTTGAGTGACTCACATCACTCAAGTTTTTGTTTTACAGGATTTTATTGCGCACTTGCTTGGCGTAAGTTTACCGTACGTCCAAACGGTAATACTTCAAGTCCTTTTACATTTTCAGCTAATAAATAACTTTGAGAAGCTTGGTAAATTGGTGCTACGACTGCATCATTCATAATGATTTTTTCTGCAGCTAGCATTTGATTCCAACGATTTTCTGGTTGAGTTGCATAAGTAGATTTTACTGCATCTACTGCTTTATCATATTCAGCATTTGAATATTTCGCAAAGTTAATACCGCCACCTGTAATATATTGCTCTAAGAAGTTCAACGGATCTTGATAATCTGGAGCCCAAGTTCCGTAGAAAATGTCAAAGTCGCTTGCACGTTGTAATTCTAAACGGTTTTTCAATGGAACAGGTTGTAATTTAAAGGTTACACCTGGTAAGTTCTTTTGAATTTGCGCTTGTAAATATTCCCCTACAAGTTTTGAAGTCCCTGTATCAGAAGTTAATAAAGTAACCGTTACTTCGCTAACACCTAAATCTTTTTTCGCTAATTCCCATTCTTTTTGAGCTTCTTGTACATCAAACTTCAAGAAATCGCCTGATTCATCTACAAAATCTTTTCCAGTTGCTTCATTTGTTGCAAAACTTTTTGGAATTAATCCTGTTGAAGGGATTGAGCCATCTTTTAAGACATTATTTGTCAACGCTTGTTTGTCATAAGCCATCGCAATGGCACGACGGAAATGTTGGTTAGCAGTTGTTGGTTTCAATGTATTAAAACTCATATATCCCATTGTTGCTTTTGGTTGCGCATGGAATGTTGGTTGAGATTTATATTGATCGACAAATTGGTCACTAATCGTTGTATATTGAACTTGTTTTGAATCAAACAATTGAACAGAAGTTGCTACTTCTTTTGATACATTCACCGTTACTTCGTTTAAAGCAACATTACTAGCATCCCAGTAGTCCGAGTTTTTCACTAATTTCCAAGTTAATTCTGAACCTGTCCATCCTTCTAATTTGAACGGTCCATTTACCACTACATTTGAAACATTTGAGCCATATTGGTCGCCTAATTTTTGAGCGACTGCTTCAGATTGTGGTAAGAAACGTGATCCCGTTAATAATTTTGGTAAATATGGAGCTGGATTTTCAAGCGTAATTTCTAATGTTTTATCATCAAGAGCCTTAACTCCTAATTCTTCCACTGGCAATTCCCCACTACGAATTTTTTTCGCATTTTTGAACACGTCTGCTGATTGTGCTACATGTCCTTCTTGAGGATTGACTAATTTACGATACGTAAAGACAAAATCTTGTGCTTTTACAGCAGAACCATCTGACCATTTTGCATCACGTAATGTGAATGTGTAGACTAAACCGTCTTCACTCACTTTTGGCTCTTGAGCAGCCATTCCTAATTCCACTTTATTATTCGCAGCTACACGATATAATCCTTCAAAAATTTGTCCCATCATATCTGAACTTGGAACATCATCATAATCTGCACTATCTAATGTTGTTAATTCGCCAAAGGTCGTCATTGTTAAGCGATTTGCAGCATTCGTAGAACTTGATGAATTGCTGCCACACGCAGCCAAACCTACCGCCACTAATAAACTGGTCGCTAACATTTTGGTTGTTTTTTTCATAACAATTCTCCTTTTCGTTTCATTCATCGTTTTCACGATAGAGTTATAGTAACAGATTTTATCCGATTCCCCAATTATTCTGCTCACGGGTTTGAATATTTTCTAAAAATAAAAAGGCTGCCCTTAAAGACAACCTTTAGTTTCATTATTCATGATAAACGCTTTTTGTTTTATTTAAGAATGCATAAGCTAATCCTACGATTACACCACCACCGATAGTATTACCGATGAACGCAACTACCCAGTGACGAATTAAGTTGAACCAGTTCATAAATTCTAGAGATGAAGAAACTGCTGAGAATTTAACAATTGAGAATGAAGCAAAGTTTGCTACAACGTGTTCTTCTCCTAAGAATACAAACATGAAAATTGCTGAAATAATAATCCACATTTTAGCAGCTTCATCTTTAATTAATAAGAATGCTAAGATTGCAACGTTAACAAAGATATTCGCTAAAACAGCTTCTAGAAGAACTTGTCCATTTCCACGAGTTGCTTTCCCTTGAACTAAATGAACGATGAAGTGGTGTACATCCATTGCATTAAAAGCTGAACTATGCGCAAATGCTGCCCCAATAATCATCGCTCCAATCAAGTTGAAGATTCCACAATATAATAAAATCGTTACGGCTTTTGATAGGCGAATATTTTTTTGGTACACTCCTGCTGTTAAATACATCATATTTGATGTTGCTAATTCAGAATTTAAGAATAGGATATAAACTAATCCCCAAGTAAAAATAAATGCAAAGAAAAATTTACTTAACGCTGGATTTAATCCTGCAATCACTTGTGCTGCTGCCGCTCCTGCTGCTGTACTCATGGTTAGGAATGCTCCTGCAAACATTGAACGGAATGCATAACGTGCTTTACTTTCGTCAAACAACGCCTCTTTCTTTTGACAAGCTTTCGCTACTTTTTCTGAAAACTCATAACCTTGTGCCATATAGGTCATTTCCTCCTTTTAATGATTCTTACTTTTCGAAATGATACTTTGTCAGTATACCATTATTTTCACAAGGTGAGAAGATACGTTTTAATATTTTTTACTCGTCTTCTATTGAAAATCACTTTACATTCCACCTTGCTTTCGCTATGATAATAAAGGGTTAAATGATAACTTTAGGAGGATTTTATGAAAAAATTATTAGCTTTAGCTTTATTAACACTATCTCTAGGAGCTTGCGCACAACCAGCAACGCCAGCCAAACAATCGACTCAAGAAACAACAACTACAGCAAAAGTAGAACAAACCATTACAGTAAATGTTAAAAAAGATGGCGAACCAATTTCAGGAAGCCCATTTACCTTAACATTCAAAGATGGTGATAAATTATTAACAGTTATGAAAGAACAAATGCAAATTATTGAAAAAGATGGGTTCGTATCTGCAATTAACGGAATCGAACAAGAACCTGCAAACAAAAAATATTGGTTATTTGATGTCAACGGAGAAATGAGTCCAGTCGGAGCTAATCAAGTTGACTTAAAACAAGGCGACGTTATTGATTGGAAATTAGAAACATTTAAACAATAATGAAAAATACAGCTATTTTTTCAATTAGAAAAATTACACTAATTGCACTACTATCAACACTAGCCTATGTTGGCAGAATCTTATTTGCTTGGATTCCAAATGTTCAACCAGTCACAGTTATTCTATTAATCATCACACTGGAAATAGGATTGGTCGAAGGAATTCTGACAGCTAGTTTATCCATGTTCTTGTCGAATATCTTTTTAGGAATGGGACCTTGGACATTGCATCAAATTGCAAGTTTTGCGATTGTCATTCTTGTATTTTCTTGTTTGAAACCTTTATCGAGACAAACTTGGAAACAACCCTTATTGAAGTTAGCCTTTTTTACAATCATGGCTGGTTTGATGGGATATTTATACGGATTTGTCATTTCGATTTTTTCTGTGTATTTCTATCATATTCCTAAATTTTGGGTATATTATTTACAAGGATTGCCCTTTGATACACTACATGCTTTGGGAAATATGGGCTTTTGGATTATCTTATCACCATTATTGCCACGTATTATTCAAAAGTATCAAACTAAATTCCAATAACACAAAAAGGAGATTGATACCGTTCAATCTCCTTTTTTTTTGATTTCTATTGGTGGACAACAACCACAAGTTCTCTTCTTACGAAACTCTTTATGTCGTCTTACTGTAAATTCATCCGGAACTGGATCTTGTCCTCCTAAAATAAATGGATGACATCTCATAATTCTTCCACTTCCCATAATTATACCTTTGATAACACCATGTTTTTCAATGGCTTGAATCATATACGTTGAACAAGTTGGTCGATAAATACAAGTTGGTGGCAATAATGGCGAAATCCACTTTTGATATCCTCTAACCAGTCCAATCATTATTTTTTTCACTGAAACACCTCTACCCTTGAATCCATTTAAAGATTACTTGTACTCCTTCTGCTGCAATCAATGTATACACATAAAGAGTAACAGGTTTTGCCACTAAGCAAATCGCCACAAATTTCTTAAACGTCATCTTCCCTAATCCTGCTACCATACATAAGAAATCATCAGGAAATCCCGGCAATACTAATGCCCAGAAGAAGAAACGTTCGAATTTCTTTCCATCGTTTAAATAGCTAATATATTTATCATAAGTTTCTTGAGAAACAAATGCTTGAACAACTGTCTCTCCATAACGTCTCGCTAACCAGAAATTGATTATAGAACCAATCATAATCCCAATAAAATTATAAATAAAGCCATATAAATGACCAAACGCAATATGCCCAATAACACAAGTTAATCCGCCGGGAATAATCGGATACACCACTTGTACAATTTGAGCGAAGATGAAAAATAGTACTCCATAAATTCCCCAATGACCGACTAACTGATGGAAGGCACCGCCAACTTCAAAATAATGATGTTTCGCAATGATATATCCTAAATAAATCGTCAGGATAATTCCCGCAATCGTCAATAATTGAATCATCTTTCTATTTAATGCAATGGCATTTTGTTTATTCATAATTTCCTCCAGTAATCTCATTTGATAAGACTACTTTAACAAATCAAATATGAAAAATCCTTGATTTTTTCTAACAAAAACGGTGATAACCTTACATTACTGTCATAATGATTCCATCCAAGGCTTATGAATAGAAACATGATTCATTAATTCTTCTTGACGTTTCAATTGTTCTAATCGAGCTAAACGTCTCTGTTCATAGCCACTACAAATGAATTTTTCTTCTGCTGTTTCTGGTTCAATCGCAGGAACTGCAAAATCCGTTTCCCCTTCACGTGGCATTGCGACAAATGTCCAAAAACTAGTCGCCGCCAAATACCGTTCACCTGTTAAAACATCTTCCCCTACCACTTTACAAAAGACTTCCATACTTTTCTTTCCAACTCCAGAAATATAAGTTTCGACACAAACAGAATGTCCTAACGGTAAAGGTTTTAAATAATTCATCGCATCAACGGAAGCAGTTACTGCTAAACGACGGCAATGACGAGATACCGTAATCGATGCACAATCGTCAATAATACGGGTTAAATTCCCTCCAAATAATGTTTGATGCATATTCACATCAAATGGAAAAATTCTTCTAGACTGAATCGCACGTGTTTGTGCGCAAGTTTTAATGGTTGTATTCATAATAACTCCTCTAATATTCGATAACGTTATTGTACCATTCCTTTTCTTTTTTTCAAAAAGTATGGCTTTGAGATATTCACTTTAAATGGTACTTTTTATACTGGTATTCATAGGATGAAAAAAATAATAGAACTGACTGAGGTGAAACTCAATACGTGGAAGAGAAGGGAGCAGAAGCGCCCTTCTTTTTATATTTCCTCCATTCTACAAATTAGGTCATTTTTACTTGTGTTTGACACAAATGATTCTAATCGAATTCATTTTCGACAAAATGGTTGTTAAAGTTATCATATAGATAACAGAATTACCACTGAACAATATGCGGGATATAAATGGTTGGGTTGAAAGTTTTTGTTAGGGAGGTTATAAATAGGGGGGGAATGGTTTTTATATTCACCGATTGTAAAATTAAGTATTGAAAAAAATCAATATACTGCATTAATGATTTTTTCTCATATTTCCCGAACAAAATGACAAAAAGAGAGCAACTCTCGTTACTCTCTGTTACAATTTCTATTTATCTAATCCAATCTCGTCACGCACAATATCTGCGATTCGTGTCACATAATCATGACATAATTCATCTGTTGGTGCTTCTACCATGACACGTACTAATGGTTCTGTTCCACTTGGACGAACGAGAACACGACCATTTCCTGCCATTTCAGTTTCCACTGTGTCGATAATTTCTTTAATCGCTGGAACTTCCATTGCTCCATTTTTATTGCTCACTCGAATATTGACTAATTCTTGAGGATAAGTAGGTACTTCACTAGCTAATTCACTTAATTTCTTACCGGTTTGTTTCATCACATTCATTAATTGAATTCCTGATAACAATCCATCTCCTGTTGTATTTAAATCTAAGAATACAATATGTCCTGATTGTTCTCCACCAAAGTTATAACCATTTTTACGCATTTCTTCTACAACATAGCGATCTCCTACAGCTGTTTGAAGAGCGACCATTCCTTCTTCTTCAACTGCTTTATGAAATCCTAAGTTACTCATCACTGTTGAAACAATTGTATCTTGATTCAATTGTCCTACACTACGTAAATATTTCCCACAGATGAACATAATTTTATCGCCATCTACGATTTCTCCGTTTTCATCTACCGCAATACAACGATCTCCATCGCCATCGAAACTTAATCCTAAATCTGCGCCATTTTCTTTGACGAATTCCGCTAAAGCTTCTGGATGTGTTGAACCCACTCCGTCATTAATATTCACACCATTTGGTTTATTTCCCATTGTATAAAATTCTGTTTCTAAATCTGCAAATAAACGATTTAATACAGCTGAAGTTGCTCCGTTTGCACCATCTAATGCTACTTTCATATCTGTTAGAGGGCCGTCAATTGTATGTTGTAAAAATTGACTATATTTCATCGTTCCTTCTAAATAATCATCCACAGTTCCTAATCCATCTGTTGAAGGACGTGGTAATGTATCTTCTGGACTATCTAATAAAGCCTCAATTTCTGCTTCTGTTTCATCCGATAATTTAAAACCATCTGCTCCGAAGAATTTAATGCCATTATCTTGTGCTGGATTATGAGATGCAGAAATCATGATTCCTGCTACTGCTCCTTGCATTCTTGTTAAATAAGAAACCCCTGGTGTTGGAATCACTCCTAATTGCATGACTTCAATTCCTACAGATAATAACCCTGCAATTAAAGCATGCTCTAATAATTGCCCTGAAATACGAGTATCTCTTCCGACTAAAACTCGTGGATGTTTATCTCCACCTGCTTGTTGCAATAAGACATAACCACCAAAACGTCCTAATTTAAACGCTAATTCTGGTGTTAATTCAGCATTCGCTACTCCTCTTACACCGTCTGTTCCAAAATATTTGCCCATGTTCAATCTCCTTTAAACTTCCATCTTTTCTATTGTCTTGTTGTCTGTGTCGTTTCCGTTGTTTGTGTTGTTGTAGGTGTAACTACTACTTCTACAGAAATATTTTCTGGAGTGACACTATCGACTCCTGTTGGTAGCGTTAATTTAACCGTTTGTGTTGTTGTTTTTGTTATTTGACTAACGTCTACTACTACAGGAATGGCTGTCAATCGATCCAGTACTTCTTGAGCTCCTAAAATAGTAACTTCTTTGATATCGGATTTCAATTGGTAAGTATATTGACTTCCTGCACTTCCAGTTGTCGTTAATACAAGTGGAACTTTTTTACTATTTGTTGTAATTGGCACTCTTACTTGCACTTGCTCTGGTTCTACTTTTAGTGCAAGAGGTTTTCCCGTTGCATCCATAGCTTGCACTACCACAGAAGTAATATAATCTGTTTTTGTATTTTCAGGAACTGTTACAGTTGCCGATACATTTTCCACTTGATTAATCAGCGACTCCGGTCCCGAAATTGTTACTCTAGCAGGACTCACTAAAGCTTGTCCATTTTTATAAGCTCCTGGTAAATTCGAACGATTCACATTTACCGAAACGGGTAATTCAACTGTCGCTTTCTTTTCAATTATAATCTCAACCGTCTCTGGAGAAACTGTCCCTTTTACTCCTGAAGGCAAGCCTGTCACTTGTAAGGTTATCATATGTTTCCCAGTTCCTAATTCATTTAAATTAGGAGTTTTTACACGATAAGACGCATTTCCGGTAACTGCTAACAATGAGCTACTCGAACCTTCGATTCTTAATGTCACAGACTCTGGCAAACCTGTTACCGTATATAACTGACTATCCATATCGACATACACTGGAACATTTCCAATGGTATTCGAAGTTGTCTGAATAGAAACTGTTGCAGATTGTCGACTCGGACTTGATTCACTTGCGTATACAAATAAAGCCATTGTTAAAATAAATGATATCACTACCAAAAATGATTTTTTCGTCATCCATTTACTAATCATTCATACGACCTCCTCTAAAGAAATCGATCATCATCGTTAACATTGTCGAATCTTTTTGAGAAATTTCTTTGGTAATTAAATGTTCACTTAACACTTCTACAAATTCATCCGGAGTTAGCTCACGTAATAATTTTTCACGCAATGCCACACTAACTTTCCCTGTTTCTTCTGAAATAACAATAATCAACGCATCCGTTACTTCACTTAATCCGATAGCTGCACGGTGTCTTGTTCCTAATTCTTTCGGAATAAATTTACTTTCAGATAATGGTAAATAACACGCTGCCGCTTCCACTTTATGACCACGAATAATAACCGCACCATCATGCAGAGGTGTATTCGGAATAAAAATTTGCGTCATTAATTGATTTGAAATTCGTGATTGTAAAGGAATCCCTGTATTAATATATTCTTCTAAAGAATTCGATTGTTCGATACAAATTAACGCACCAATTCTTCTTTTCGCCATATACTGTACAGAAATATTTAACTCTTCAATCATCCTTTGAGCCTGATTCGTGCCCGAATATTTCCTTGAGAAAAAGTTCGAACGTCCAATATGTTCCAACCCTCTGCGAATTTCTGGTTGAAAGACGACAATAGCTCCAACTACTCCCCATTGAATAACTAAATTCATAATCCAATCCAAAGTAATTAACCCAAACATATAACTGATGAATTTGACTCCTGCAATGACTGCCAATCCCTTCATCAAATGTACAGCCCTTGTGCCTTTCATGATGAGTAATAGATTATATAATAGGTACCAAACAATCACAATATCGACAATATTCCGAACGCTACTCCATGCACCTAAACTACTCCAATTAAATTGCATCACTCAACCTCCATTTCTATATCCTCTTTAGTTTATACCTTTTCTATCAACATTACAACTGAACGCGAACTTATTTATATTTTATTTTTGACAGTAAATTCCTCTGCGTGTTACACTACACTCAACTGATTAAGGGAGGATTTATTATGCAAAAAAGTTATTTTGATGGAGGGATACTAACTTATATTCTAAGTTATATCATTTCATTTTTTATTATCACACTGACCTTTGGATTAGGAACTCCTTGGGCGATCTGCATCATGTATAAATGGGAAATTGAACACACGGTGATTGAAGGACGCCGACTTGGATTTGATGGTACTGCTCTCGAATTATTTGGGAATTGGATCAAATGGTTTTTCTTATGTATCATTACATTCGGAATTTACGGATTTTGGATTCATATTAAAGTACTAGAATGGAAAGCTAAACATACATATTTCTTAGATTAAAGTAAAAACCACTCCGTTTAACGTTACGGAGTGGTTTTTGTTATGCTGCATTCTTTTCTTTTTGCTGAACTCGTTTAGCGATATACGCTGTTAAGATTGGTGTTAATATAGCTGTCACAATAACGGAAGCTGTAATTTTAGTCGTAGCAGTTGCTTCAATTGCTTTAAAAGAAGCATCCACCGCTGAAAGTGCCGCTGGTGTCGCAATAGCACTTGCAGCCGTACTAGAAATCGCAGCACCTGCAACTCCATTTCCTCCAGACAACTTAACTGCAACAATCGCTGCAACCCCACCCATTAAAGTTGTAATTACTCCTAGGAAAATACCAGGAAGTCTACCTTCAACAATTCCTCTTACTACTTCTTTTCCAATTCCGTTTGCTCCACCTGTCACGATAGCAACTTTTCCTGAAAAATTCATAAAATCACTTCCTTTGATTTGTTGTTTATATTCCTGTGAAAAAAATCAGGTTATTAATATTTGTTACTGTTTTCACAGTTTTTAATAGGATTTTATGAAAAATCCGTAAAAATAAAACTAAAAAACCTGCTGGATTTACCAACAGGTTAGGGAGTGGTTAAATTAATCTAAATATCTTTCTGGTACTTTTAGAACAGCGCAGATTTTCTTCAAATCTTCCGACTCAATTATCCATTGATACTAATATTTTTAATCAAGAGCTTTTATGAATTCATTTGCAACACGTTCAACACTTTCATAACCTTCAATTGCAACTTTAGCAGAAAGTGCACTACCTATACCAACTGCACAAGCTCCTGCATCTCTCCACTCTTTTACATTTGATGCAGAAACACCACCAGAAGGCATTAAATCGACGTCAGGAATTGGGCCATGGATAGCTTTTATAAACTCTTTTCCAATAGTTCCTCCAGGGAATAATTTAACAATTTTAGCACCAGAATCGATAGCATTAACAACTTCTGTAACTGTTCCACACCCAGGAGAATATTCAACGTTATTTTTGACAGCATATTTTGCCAATTCCTCTGAAAAATGTGGACTCACTAAAAATTTTGCACCTGCATTTATTGCTAAAGTGGCATGATTTAAATTCATTACTGTTCCTGCACCAACGATTACTTTTTTGTTATCTTTAAATTCTTCAATCAATTCCTTGATAACTTCATCTGCCTCTGGTGTTGAAAAAGTAATTTCAATATTATAAATACCGCCTTTAATTGCATAACGTGCGATATTTTTAGCGTCATCTTTATCTTTTCCTCTTATAACCGCAAAAAAATAGTTTTCTTTTAATTGTTCAACTAACATATTTGATTCGCCTCCAAAAAATTATATGTTTCTTCTAAGTTTCTGAATAATCCTAGACATCGTACATGCTCGAATTTTAATTGATTCCGATATAAAAGTTCACTTACTAAACAAACATCTATTCCTGCTGTCACCGCAGCAGTTGCTCCAACTATTGTGTCTTCAAAAGCAATGGCTTCTTCTGAATTAGTGTTAAAACAATCTAACGCTGCTAAATAGATATCTGGTTCTGGTTTAAGTTTTTTTACCTGCTCTGCACAAATAATAGCATCAAAAACATCACAAGCATTATTTTTAGAAAGTAATTCATCTATTCTTTTCTTAGTAGAGGACGAAGCTAAAATCAACTTAAATCCTTTATTTTTCAAAATTTCAGCAAATTCTTTAGCAAACTTTCTTAACTTAATTTCGCTATTTTTTAATTTTTCCTGATAATAATTTTCACGAACTACTCGAATTTTTTTTGCTAACTCTGGATCTTTCAATAAATTAATAATTTTCTTATCATTAGAAGCTGAGCTTTGACCCGTTAAAGACTCAACAAACCCTTCTGGAATACTTATTCCGTATTCCTTAAATCCTCGATTCCATCCCTCAGCATAAATACATTCCGAATCCACAAATAGACCATCCATATCAAAAATCGCTACTTGTTTAGGCATAAAAAACCTCCTAAAAGTCATCGTCTTCGTCAGTTTCTTCAGCGACTGATTTTTCCCATACATAATCATCGGAGATTGTATAGTTTTTTAATTCTCTTACTGCAACTTCTAAGTCACTACCAAGTAATTGTTGATTAATTCCTTCAAGTACCATTGGTAAACTTGCTCCAGCAATTAATCGAACATTCTTAGCACGACTTCCATCTAGTCTATTCACTGAAAGTACCGATTGGTTATATGGAGAAGCGCTTAATAAATCTGCAAAAATTATTATTGATTCATTTTCATCAAAACTTACTAATGTTTCATATATTTTTTCTCCAAAAGTTTCTACAGATTCACCGGAGTGCAATCCTATTGTTATAACTCCTTTTACATCTCCAAAAATCACTTCAGCTGCATCTTTAAATCCTGCAGCTAATTCACCATGTGTTACAATTAAAATTTGCATTACAGTTCCTCCAATATAGTTTCTATCTTTTGACGTTGAGTTATCAAAGTATTACTATCTATTTTTTTTAAAAGTAAGTCTCTTCTAAGTTTTTCTACTTTTGGATGTAACTTCATTATTTTACGTTCTGCTATTTCATGGAAAGATTTTTCTAAAATTAAATCCTCATTTACTCCAACAGAATCTAACTCTACAATATGCGTTTGCTGTTTTACATTAGTGCAAAGAATTGCTAATCCTATATAATTTGTACATCCACCATCTACAATAGCAAAAGCTATATTTTTATTATTTTTGTATTTTTCAAGTAAACTCAACACTTCTATAACTGATGAAGAATTTCTTACTTGTGTCTTACTACTAGCTCTACCTTTAACAATTCCGTTAAATAAATAAAAGAAAGATAGTGTGAAAACGGTCAAAGCTGTTGTTAGCAACTTTCCCTCTAATACATGCATTAGGAAAAAGAAAATCCCTAATCCTATACACAAAAACGCAAAACTCTCGAAAGCAATTCGAGCCAACGTATTTCGTTTATTCTTTTTTGTATCCCTGAAAGAATAATCACCAAATGAAACAATTGGCGTATCGAAATACGTAGTGATAATTTTATCTGCCTTAGAAATATCTCCAATATAAATATTATGATATTTTCTTCTCTTCTCCTCAATTTCTATAACATTGATATCATCTCGAATGTTCGAGGCATCAGAGAGGAAAGCTCGAATAAACTTATCCTTTTGTTTGTCTGAATTTCTCTTTTTCAAAAGAAACCCATAACGAACAATCCAATCGTTCATTTGGTAATTATTTTCCATGATTCTACCTCTTATAACTCAAATTTTTTAAGTACATCATCTAAAGATGTTTTACTTGCTGAAGGAGTAGCTTGGAAATAAATATCTTTAACTCCATAATTGTTACGAAGATCTTTAAGCGTTTCAGCATCTGCTTTATTTAGATATACTGATTTTGTTACTAATAAATCTTCATCATTTTTATTAGCAATACCGCCAATATTTAATTCCTCTACAGGAACCCCATGTTTTACAAGATTTGCAATTGTTCCTACAGTCTTCGCAATTAAAATACAACTGTAGTCCTTAAATTTATATTCATCCCAATAAAATTTTGCTTTTTCTTCAGAAATTACAATTGTCTTTTGACCAGTACGGTTCCCCGCACTCTTATATAAATCCTTCATAAATGGATCCTTTGCGACTACATCATCAACAACGAAAATTGAATTTACTCCATTTCTTTGTGAAAGTGTAATCATTACTTGTCCATGGATTAAACGTTCATCCACACGTGCTAAATTAACTTTTCCCATAAAAGTTCCTCCAAATTATAAAATTCCAATAGATGCTAACACAATAAGAATTAATGTTAACCATAATAAAGCTTGTGTAACTTTGAGCCCCTTCTTAACGAAGTAATAGTATACCCCCATTACAACTGTCAGCGGCAATATACCTGGAACAATTTTATCAAGCAATTCTTGAATAACGAAGTTTTTACCTGAAAGTGCAAATTGTAAAGTTGATGTCACTTTAACGTAGTTACCTGCTAAAATCCCCATCATAAACAATCCTAAGATTGATAATAAACTAATCGCGTCTTTTACTCCTGAGCTATGAACTAAACTTGTTGCATTTCTACCTAAAGAGAAACCTTGACGTGCAAAGAACAAACCGATTAAGACTTGATATAAAGCAAATGCAATGAATGGGAATAACGCACCTAGCGCACTACCTTCTTGAGCCCAAGGAACAGCAATCGCAATAAAGATATATTGCATTGTACCTGAGTCAATCGCATCCCCGATACCAGCAAGAGCACCCATTAGACCAGCTTTTGTATTGTACATTAAGTCATCAGTCATTGTAATTTCTTCATTTTCATACTCTTGACGAGCTCTTTCTTTTTCCATTGACGACATTAAACCACTGATGACCCCACCACCCCAAGTTAATTGAGTGTTGAAAAAGAGTAATTGTCTCTTGTATGCTTCTCTTCTTTTATCTGGATCTTTATATAATTTCTTAAGAACAGGCATCATTCCGTATAGTAATGATGGTGCAAGATAACGATCAAATGAGTGTGGAATTTCATTTGCAAAATGCCATCTTAAATATGCTTTAGTAACATCCTTTTGAGTAATTTCTTCAGGAGCTAATGCAGGATTTTTTTGAGTTGTTTCAGTATTCATTATCTATTCCTCCAATTAAAAATCATCGTCGCCACCATCATCATTGAATTGAGTATTTGATGATGCAGCCGGGCTAGCAGCTACTGGTTGATTGTTGTTTTTTGTAACCATTACAAAAATAGCAGCCACAAGAACACCAATAATTGCGTAAGTAACCATTGTAATGTTTAAAGGTTTAAAGATTACACTCATGAAGTATGCTAATAAAAAGAATACTAAGTAATCTTTACGTCCGATAACATAGATTGTTGTAGAAATACCAATTGCTGCTAATCCTCCTCCTACAACTTCCAACACATGAAGAACGACTGTTTCTTTTAATTGAACAATAACATCTGCAATAACTGGAGCTCCCCAATATAAAGCCCCAAATACTAATGGTACAAATAATACGAATGAAGCAATAGTAGGATACCAAATAATTGAACGTTTAATTGCACCATCGTCCATATTTTCTACTGCACGATCCATATATTTTCCTAAAAATGTATTTAAGAAGAATCTGAATTGATATAAGTAACTTCCTAACAATCCAACTGGGACGGCAACCCCAATAGCTGCTTCCGGTGTTAAATTACCTAGTAAAGCTACTGGAACGGCAATTGCAGCGGCAATTGCAGGCTCTGAAGGCATTGAACCCCCTGGAGAGAATACTCCCATGTAAATTAATTGAAGTGCAGCTGTAACAATCATTGCATTGGTAATATCTCCCATAATAATTCCGCAAACTAAACCAGTCATTAATGGTGAGAAGCGAAGTGTTAATGTCGCACCGCCACCAAGCCATCTAGACATAACAGCTGCTACCCAAAGGGCAATTAACAAACTTTGTACTACTGATAATGTTTCCATTACCTTATTCCTCCTTTATTTGTTAGAGATATACTCTTCTAACTCTAATAATTTTTCTTTTAAATAATTAAAATTAATTTCAATTGGTAATAAATGAACTTTAGCTTTACTATCTATAAATCTAACAATATCATTTATCACTGTTTCATCTTCTGGATAAATTCCCATACGATGTAAAGATTGAGGTAAATTTAACTCTTCATAATAGGGTATCAATTCATCAATAATATTCCATTTATTTTCTAATGCTAATTGGTAGAAAATCCCGTAAGCTACTTTCTCACCATGTAAAAAATTATGACTTTCATGAATATATTTTGCAATCCCATCATGAATGGCATGTGCCGCTGCATTCCTAGCATATTTGTCACCTAAACCACCTACAAGACCTGCTACTGCAAATACTATCTCAGAACATTGAATAAATTCATCACTAAGTACTTGTTTTTTCATATCTTCGATAGCTTTGTTCCCTTTTTCCATTAAAACATCTTTTGACATTTTTGCAGTATATCTAGCAAGTGATACAAAAGCTTCTGACTGTAAAAACTCTTGAGAAGTAATTAAGTCTGATTCGTACCATTTAGCAAGAGTATCTGCAATCCCAGCTACAAAGTACTCAACTGGAGAATCTATAACTAATCTTGGATCCGTAATAAAGAAACTTGCTTGTTTTAGAAAATGCTCAGTTTTCCCTTCAGAATCTCCATTTTCTTTATACATTACAGAAAGTGGTGTCCAAGGAGCGCAGTTACTTGTTAAAGTGGGAATTACACCAAACGGAATATTCGCTACATTAGCGGCATATCCTACTAAATCAGTCAACTTGCCACCACCAACTCCAATAACAAAATCACAATTTTCGGTTTTAACCTTATCTACAACTAAATCAGTTCCATAGTAACTACATTCACCTGTATATTGATGAAAAACAAAACGATATTTTTTTGAATCTAAAAAGGTTAAAAAAACTTTAGCCTTTTCCCATGAAACAGTTCCATGAACAACTAATACTGTTTTAGCCTTATAAGCATCCAAAACGTTTACCACTTCATCAATTGCATTAACCGCATAACGATAATACTGTGGACCAACCTTTACTTTTAAATCGACAATCATTATACTTCTCCTTTCACATAACTACTTTCACTCTGAACAGATCTTATCGGAAGCTTCCCTTTGACAATCATCTCACAATCTTCTACACATTTTTCGCCCATTGCCTCTAAACATTCCATGGTATACGCAGAAGTATGTGGAGTAACAACTACATTCTCAAACGCAAGATATGGATGGTCAGCGCGCCCTGGTTCAACTTCTAACACGTCAGTTGCAAAGCCTGCAATTTTACCAGACTTTAACCCTTCTACAATTGCTTCTTCATCAACTAACGCTCCACGTGCAGAATTGGAAATATAAACATTTTGTTTCATCATTTCAATTTCCTTTTTTGAAATAAAATGATAATTTTCATCAGTAAGATTTGCACATAAACAAATAATATCTGCATTACGAATCAATTCTTCAAATCCTACTTTTTCAGCACCGTGTTGTTCAATTTCTAATTTACTTTTATAAGGATCATATGCTAGGACTCTACATCTGAATCCGAATTTTAGTGTTTCAGCAACACATCCTCCTGTATTTCCTATTCCGATAACCCCCACTACTTTGTTATATAAAGAATGTCCAATAAACGAGGCTCGTTTTTCCCAGTGATTTTCTTCTACAGCATCTAAAGCACCAACCGTTCTTCTCATAACTGCTAATAAATTTGTTATATTATTACCAGCAACTGCTTCTCTTTCTACAAGAGCTGGGACAATGGAAACAATTGTATTATGTTTTCTTGCTGCTAATAGGTCCACATTGTTGTACCCTATTCCATGTCTGGAAATTAATAGTAATTCATCTTTATGTTCAAAAAACTCTGCATTAAAAAATGGAGTTACACTTGCAATAATAATATCGTACCCTTTTACATTCTCTGCTAGTTCCTTTCCTGGAATTTCTTGTGGAAAGGTAAAATATTCAACTTCACCAATTTCCCTTAATCTTTCTAAGTGTTTTGGGAATATTCTTCCAAAACTACTAGAGTTTACAATTGCGATTTTATGATGACTCATTCAAATCCCCCCCTATATTTATTTCATCTTCATTTCATGGCCACCAAATTCATTTCTTAAAGAAGAAACTAGTTTATTTGAGAACTCATCTGTACCACAGCTACAGTTTCTTACAAATAATGAATCTGCAATCACTGGCGTCGGCACACCTAATCGAAGAGCTTCTTCTAGGGTCCATTTTGCTTCGCCATTACTTCCAATCACACCTTCAATTCGTTCAAGCTTAGGATCTTTACGAAAAGCTTCTTGAGCTAACTCCATTAACCAAGAACGAATAACAGATCCATTATTCCAAACTTTTGCTACCTTTTCATGATTGAATTTAAATTCAGAGTGTTCCAAAATATTAAAACCTTCTCCAATGGCTTGCATCATCCCATATTCCACTCCATTATGAACCATCTTCAAATAGTGTCCTGCGGAAGGTTGATTTACAAACAGACATCCATCTTCAATTGCAATGGCTTCAAAAAATTCTTTAACTTTATCAAAAGCTTCTTGATCTCCTCCAATCATTAGACAAGCACCATTTCTTGCTCCACTCATTCCTCCTGAAGTTCCACAATCAAGGAAAAATATTTCTTTTTCCTTTAAAGTTTGATAGTTAATTAAACTATCTTTATAATTAGAGTTTCCGCTATCAATAACAACATCTCCTCTTTTTAAAATATTTGATAATTCATTAACAACTCCATTTGTAATCTTTCCTGCTGGAAGACTAAGCATTACTACTTTAACATCATCTAAATTTCCAACCAGTTCTTCTATAGAGTTACTAACGTTTAATCCTGATTTTTTAGCCTTTTCTACTGACTCTGTCGACACATCAAAGCCCACTACTTCAAAATCATGTTCTTTAGCATTTAATGCTAAATTTAATCCCATTTTACCGAGACCTATAATTCCTATTTTCATATTATATAGCTCCCTTTCAAGCTTTAATTTTGTTTTTCTACTGCTTCTTCAAGTCCTTGTAAGTATGAAATACCAATGGCACGATCATATAATCCATAACCAGGTCTTGCAACTTCTCCCCAGATTGTACGCCCATGATCAGGACGAGCAATTCCATCAAATTCGATGTCATGCAAAGCTTTCACAATAGCATACATATCTAATGAACCTTCTTTACTTAGATGGGCTGATTCTAGGAAATGTTTATCTCCAAGAATTTGTACATTTCTTAAATGAGCAAAATGAATTTTCCCTTTCAACGAGTGAATAATTTCAACTAAATCATTTTCTGGATTAGCTCCAAGAGAACCCGTACATAATGTCACTCCGTTATAATCTGAATCAACTGCATTTACAATTTTTAAAATGTCCTCTTTATTTTTAGTAATACGAGGAAGACCAAACATATCAAACGGTGGATCATCTGGATGAATTGCCATTTTTACTCCATATTGTTCACAAACAGGAATCACTCTTTCCAAAAAGTAACAAAGATTTTCGAATAACTTCTCTTCAGTAATCCCTTTATACATATCTTCTAATTTTTGAAATTTAGCAAGACGCTCCGGCTCCCAACCTGATAATTGAAATCCAGAAGTTTGTCCACTTATTAATCCAAACATTTGCTTAGGTTCAATTTGTTGGACTACTTTATCATCATATTCAAGCGTATGAGAACCATCTGGTAATTCATATTCAAGATTCGTTTTTGCCCATCCAAATATTGGTTTAAAGCTGTAACAAATTACATTTACCCCAAGTTCTCCTAAATTTTTAATATTTTCCTTGTAAATTTCAATATAGTGATCTCGTTCAGGCGTCCCAGCTTTAATCGAATCATGAATCGATACACTTTCAATTCCTGCTAAACTAAGCCCTTTTGACTCCACTGAAGTTTTTAATTCTAAAATTTCTTCTTTTGTCCAAAGGTCCCCTGGTAATTTTTTTACTAAGGTTCCCACAACCCCATACATATTAGGAATTTGTCGAATATGATCTAACGTAATAGGATCGTCATTTCCGTACCATCTAAATGTCCATTTCAATTTTTTCACCTTCCGTAAATCGATTCAAAGTTAACTTATACCAAAAGTATACCATTAAATTTTATTTTGTAAACCTTTTTATAAAAAAATATTTTTTATTTACTTTTTTACTTTAGTTATGTTATTATCTCTGTAGACATAGAAAACATGGAGGTTTCTTATGCAAAATATATATTTATTAAATATAATTAAACAAAATAAAAACAAATTTAGTACTTCTGAAGATTTGTTAGTTGATTATTTTTTACAATTAAAAAATGATGAATTAGTCAATAAAACTTTGGCTGATATGGCTAATGAAACAGAAATTTCTCAAACTACCATATATAACTTCGTTAAAAAATTAGGTTTTAATGGTTTTCAAGATTTTAAAATTAAACTAGCTTCAAATTCGATTATCTCTACTCAACCAGAACGACTTATAAACTATAGAGAAATTGACCCCTCTGATTCATATATAGATGTTGCTAAAAAAACTATCCATTTTAATCAGCAATCTTTAGAAAATTTAATGAATTTCTTAGACGAAAAAACCTTACAACGCATAGTGCATTTATTAGAGAAAAGCCAAAACATCTATTTCTTTGGACAAGGTGGATCTTCTATCATGGCTTTAGATTCATATCATAAGTTTTTACGCTCAAAATTAAACTGTCACTATGTTTTTGATTATCATCTACAGTTAAGTATCTGTAGCAAATTGTCAAATAAAGATTGTGTATTTCTATTTTCACACTCTGGCGACTCAGTAGAGACCATTAATCTTGCAAAAATTTTACAAAAAAATAATTGCCCAATTATATGTATTACCGGAAATCCTGTTGGAAAAATTTTAAAACTATCTACTGAATCTGTTATTGCATTTTCTCAAGAGGCAAAATACAGAACAGAAAGCCTAACTTCTAGACTTCTTTATCAAACTGTAATGGACATTCTATATACTATCATTATGTTTAAAGACGAAGAAGAAAATGAACAAGTTTTAAAAAAAATCCGAAGAGCTATTTCACTTTCAAAAAATAGCGATGATTAGTCTTTTAACAATTTATTACTATATTTCTTACTGAATAATAGTAAATTTTAAAATTTAATCATTACCTCCAACAAACAAAAAATATCTACCTTCACCATATCATATCACTAAAAAGTTATACGAAATCTGATACTTATATCTATTAGAGAAATCCTCTTTTGATTTTTGAATCTATCTTAATCAAAACTTGGATTTCTCTTTTTTTATGAAAAATCCTAATAGTAACAATTCAACTTCATCAATGAAGTTATTAAATAACCTACTAGAAACTAAAAAAACCTGCTGGATTTACCAACAGGTTAGGAAGTGGTTAAATTAATCTAAATATCTTTCTGGTACTTTTAGAACTGCGCAGACTTTCTTCAAATCTTCTTTTGAAAGAACATTGCTTTCATAAATGCTCTTACCACTAACTCTTTGAACATCTAATGCAATATGGGCTGCTTTATCAGCAGTTTCAATTAAGCCGAAGCAATCTTGATAATCTACACCAGTAGAAAGAACTCCGTGTTTACTCCAAACAACTAAACGGTGAGTTTCTAATTCTTTAGCTGTAGCAGAACCAATTTGTTGAGTTCCTGGCACTTCCCAAGGTAGAACAGCGATTCCATCAGGGAATACTACGATTGATTCAGTTAACACTGACCATAAATCTAATGATAAAGATTCAGTTGTTACATCATTTAATAAGCAGTAAGTTACAACATTTGTTGCATGATTATGAATGACTACTCTATGATTTGGATTTTGTTTTAATCTAGCTGCATGAGACAATACATGCATGAAGATTTCACTTGTAGGACGTTTTCCTGTAACAAAACCTGCAACTACTTGATAACCTTTATCTGTTAATTGAATGATACCAGTATCCGCATGTGGTTGTGAATGTAATGTTCTAAAATGACTTCCAGAAGCTGTAATTAAAATATATTCTCCTCTTACGTGTTCTGGAACATCTAAAACTTCCACTTCTTTTCTATTTTCAGTATAGTACGTATATTCTGTACCAGCCAAGCTGCTTTCAAGATTTTCAGCTTCTTCAGCTGTCAAACGATAACTAACATTTCCACCGTTATATTCGTCCCAGCCTTTATTCCACATATCATATGTCACTTGACATAATCCTTCAATAAATTTAGGATACCCCATAATTATTCCCCTTCTTTAACTGTAATATTTTTCAGCCGTACCTGAAAAAATTCTTTTGTTTATCCAACATAATAGTAACCGTTTTCTTGACTGCCGTCAACCGAATTTGTTTATTTTTTAATAATTTATTTGTGATTTATCGCAATGGTTTATTATTATGAGTTTTTACTGATAATAAGTATTTCATTCAACAAATTACATAAACGATTTTCTAATCTGTTTTCTACAAAAAGAACGGATCCCTATAATGAGATCAATTCCTTTATTTCTTCAAATTTTTCCCATTCAACCGATTTTAAATTCATTAATTTTTCTGTTCTATCCATGTCTGAGTCAGATTTTAAAAAACTTATTTTATTCACGACTCTTTTTTCATGTTACGGATTTTTTTATCTGCTTTCGTCAAAATCCTTGAATATATTTTTCTTATCCAAGTAGATTGCAACAGGTAAAATGAAAACCGTTAACCAAATGAGTTGAGAAATGATAGAATAGACAAATAGTATTCCTAATACTAAAACAAGCAACTTTTTCATTCTATTCGCCTGCTTCTAATGCTTCATTATATTTCTTTCTATCTTTTAATAGCCATACATAAAGAGCTAACCATACAACTCCTAATACAATAGCAACAACATCACCATTAAATCCATTTGCTAAAATATAACGAATGTCTGGACCTTCAAAAGTTGCCCATGAAATTAAACCGCTTTGATTTAATGTTTTTGTTTCTGCTGCTAAACGAGTCATATATGGAGTGAAATAAGTTGCTCCATATAAGAATAAAGGAGTAGAAATTAACCCATGAATAATCATTCTTAACACATTACCATTTGTTAACAATAGAGCTCCTACAACAAATGATAAATTAATAATACCTGCAAAAGGTAATACAATATTATTCGGTAAAACGATAGATCCTACTAAAAGGAATGGGATTGTAAAGATAACTGCTACCCATAATTCATTACGTCCACCAAGTACTGGCCAGTCTAAACCGATATAAACTTCACGATCTTCAAATTTTTCACGCATGAAGTCAGATACTGCTTCTGAAATTGGTGATAAAGCTTGAGAGAATAATTTTGATACCATTGGGAATAAAGTTAAAGCTGTTGCAGCTTGAACTGAAAGAGTTAATGCGTATTTAATACCATTACCTGATGCAGCTCCTAAAGCAAATCCAATAATAGCTCCCATTACTGCATTTTCTCCAAATACTCCAATTTTTTCTTTCAATGTATCAGCATCAAATTGTTTATTTAAAAGAGGAATTTTTTTCAACAATTCATCAATTGGATGTAAAATTACTGCAATCAGACAAATAAAGTGAGGTACTGTAATCCCTGGAACTCCAGTTAATCGTTCTACTTCTGGTGCAAACACATCTCCAAGTTTTAGTTCTAATACAATCATAATAGCTGCTGCAATAAATCCTAAGAAAATGTTATTTGTAAAGTACGTTACAATTACTGCTGTAAAAATTTTATTCCAAACATTCCATAAGTCTACATTTAACGTTTTTGTTTGTTTAGTCACTAACATAATGAAGTTAATCGCTAATTGTAATGGGAACACTAAGAAAGCATATGGCCAAGCCCAGCTAATTGCTGCAGCTCCAGGCCAACCAATATCAACTGCTGGTAAACTTAATCCAGTATGAGTTGTTAAATCATTTGCTGCTGCACCCATACTTGTCATGATAAAGTTTACAAGAATTCCCATACCTGTAAATGCAATCCCTAGAGTTAACGCTGCTGTGAAAGCTTCTCTGAACTTCATTTTCATTGCTAATCCAACAATTAACATTAGAAATGGAACAAATACTGCAGCTCCTAAATCCAAAATATATTGAATAACTACTTGTAAAGTCTCCATAATTTTCCTCCTAACTATTTAAGAAATCTATAATTTTTTGTAACTCTTGTTTTTGACCCATTCCTGTTAAAAATGCAATTCCATTAAATACTGGAACCCCATAGTCTTTTTTTGCTTTAACAATTGAAATATATCCATCTGCTGATTTTAAATGCATTTCTAATGCCTTCATATCTACAGCTTCAATCTCGCAAGGCACATTTGCTTCTTTTAATAATCTTTCAACTTTTGATGCTACTGTTTGAGAAGTAGCCACTCCTGATCCACATGCAACAATTAATTTTTTCATAACTCTTCCTCCATTTCTACTGTTACAAATAATTGATAAACTTCTTCTTCCGATTTTGCATTTTGTAATTTTGTAATAAATTCATCTTGTCCAAAAATATTCATTAGTTCAACTAACAAACCTGTTTGATTTTTTGGTTCAGAAATTCCTAATACAATTACAAAATTTACAGGAACCTCTTCATCTGATGTACCCATCTGAATAAAAGTTATAGGTTTTGATAATTTTACAATGTAAATAAACGGTTTTTTCACATACTCACTATACGTATGCGGAATTGCTACTGCTGTTTTTTCTAATCTTAATCCTGTTGGAAATTCCTCCTCTCTTTCCACAATTGCAGATGAAAATCCATCTGTTACAAACCCTTTATCAAACAAAGTTTTAGACAATTTTTGAAGCAATTCTTTTTTGTCTTCACCCACTCCTTCTAAATTAATTAATTGTTTATTGACTAACTGTGATATAATTGTCATTTTTTCACTCCTTATAATATTGATTCAAAGTTAGCTTCCGAAAATAATGCTGTTATAAAACTTTCATGATTTTCGCTCTCCCATAAATTTTGTATATAAGAAGAACTATCAATCTTAGAGTAAATAACTTTTAAAGCATCTTTATAAAATTCCAATTCCTTTTCCGCAATTGCAATTAGCATTACGACTTTCACTAAATTTTGTCCCCAATAAATTGGTTTCTCTAATGTCATCATAATTAATTCACTAGTATGAACTTCTTTTGGATTTGCATGAGGAAGTGCTATACCTGTGTAAGTACTTGTAATTCCTAAATTTTCTCTATGGCGTATAGTCTTTTCAAATTTTATATTCTCAAGATTTTTCTCATCAGCCAATTGGATAATTTTTGACAAACACTTATCTACGCTGCTTACTTTTTCTCTAATATATATCGATTTTCCAAGTAATTTTTTGATGAGTCGATTCGTATATTCTTCATCATTTTTCGTTAAAAAGTTATATTGTGTTCGCTCCATTGTATTGGCTAAAAATTTTCTTTGGATTTTTAGTAAATCATCTTCTTTCATAATCGTTCCAACATGTATATACGGAAACGATACATTCTTTAATTCCACAGAACTAATCACTAAGTCGTTTATACTGATATCTAAAGAACTTGCTTTGGAATATTCAACTTTATGAATATGTTCATACTGACCTGTCACTTTTCTAACTTGATTCAATAATAATTCCGATGTTGCTAAACTATGTGGGCATATCACATAGATATTCATTGGTTTTTTTATCTTTTCTACTGATATCTCCAAATGTATGGTTAAAAGTGCTGCTTCATTATCTGTTAATTCAACATTGAAATTATTCTTAAAAACTTTTCCTGATAACCAAACAAAGTTATACAAGACTCCATACTGATACTTAATTTCTTCCATCAAATCACTTTTCAAATGAATTTTATTTCGCAATCTCATAACCATTGCTGGGATATGATTGATTAACATTCCTCTTAAATAATCGTCTTGCTCAAAGTGAATACCCGCTAGCTCACCAACTAAAGCTATAAATTCATCTACTGTTTTCTCAATTTGAGTATTGGACTCTAAATAAGTATTTTCATAATTCCCAATAGTAATTAAGCTCTGAGAAAGAGAAATGATTTCCTTCTCGGCAACTTCTTTTCCAGAAACTTCATTCAATAAATCTCTAGCTAACAAGTATGTTTCAATTATTTTAGGATTATTGCTATCTAAATCATTTTGTTGTTCTATAAAATATCCGTGTTTCCAACGAATATCGAAAATGACCAAGTCCATTAATAAATAATGACGATATTCATAACAAACTAAAAATTTATATTTTTCTAACAACTGATTCATAATTTGGATAATTTCTTGAACTCTATTCTGATTAATACATCCATAATTCGATAATCCTGTTAAATTAAAATGAATTAATCCACTTAACAGCTTATTACGAAAGAATTTTCTAATATTGTCTTCCAAACCATCCAATGAAATTTTCCCTTGATGTTTAATCAATCTGATTCCATTCTTGTTAATTTCTTTTTCCAGTTCATGAATTTCTCTTCTTATAGTTGATTCACTCGTGAAATTTTCAATGGAATAATCTAAAATATCAATTTCATTTTTCAGTATAAATGTAGATAATAGTTTATACTCTTCATTTTGCTTATTTGTTGTTTGAGAAACTTGAAAAGTTTTCTTCAATTGTTCTTTATATTTTTCATCTATTTCAATATAAATCCCCGTACTAGGTTTTTTCTTTATTTCTGAAGAAAAAGCTTTTAAATATTGATTAATTACTGAAATATCATTGTAAATCGTTTTAGTGGAAACCAGATACTGTTGAGCTAACACCTTCCCCGTAACAGGATCGTTTTCTTGAATTAACCGATTCAATAGATCTACCTGTCTATTATTCATTAAAATCACCCTCCAACCATTTCCACATTTCCATTTTAAACCGCTTGCAAAAATATATTAAGTCAACTTTTTTCCAGAACATTGTGGAAGTTTTATTTTCCACTCGTAAAATTACAAATTTCGATTATAGAAATGCAGAATTTATTTTCTATTATTTTCCTACTTTATCCCTTCTTAATCAATACCTCCCATCAAATTTGTAAATCAAAATATAAAAAACGACTTTTAACTATTAGAAAAAATCTAATAGTAAAAGTCGTTAATTTATCCTAAATTCTACTCTTCCCCCACACCAGGTCGATACGCAATAACTCCTAATCCCATAAAGATGACTAACGTCACAATTAAGAATATTACTTGTTCCTGAATCGTTCCTGTCATCGAAATCGTTTGTCGTAATCCTGATACTGAATAACTCATTGGAAGCCATGGATTGATACTCTTGAAGAAATCATTCGTCAATGCAAGTGGATAAGTTCCTGCACTTGAGGCTAATTGTAATAATAAGAGTATTAATGAGAAGAATGCTCCCACACGAGAGTTCCATGTTGTTAATGCCGTTACCATTGCCATAAATGTGATGCTCGCTAATACAATAAGAAATAATGTTTTCATTTCATGGACTGCTGTTAATCCAATAGCATGTACTCCAGCATAAACAAGTATTCCTGCTAACACCGCAATAATTCCATTAATTTCTAAACGAGCTTTAAACCAAACCCAACGTGTTTCTGGATGTCTTCCAGATGGTAGTTTTGCAAAGATCATATTCGTTGATAATGCTGCCACAAACAATGCAACAGAAATCATATATGGAGCCATCGCAATTCCGTTAACTGCTACGGCATCATGATCTGTTTTTGATAATGCCAATGGATTGGATAAAGTTTTCGCATTTGTTTCTTCTGTCGAAGCTAATGCTAATTGTTCATTTGCATCCATTAACCCACTACTTAATGTAGTGACTCCATCATATAAAGTTTCCAATCCAGTTGAAAGAGTATTTCCTCCATCAGCAAGTTTTTCTGAACCTTCTGCAATTTTTTGTGATCCATCCGTTAATTTAGAAGAACCCGAAAGGAGTTGCTCAGATTTTTGATTTAACTGACTTGTTCCTGATTGTAAGGTAGTCATTCCAGATACTAATTCTGAAGATTTTTGATTTAATTGATTACTTCCAGAAGAAATTTTTTCAATGTTTGTGACTAGTTCAGGAGCTTTTTGTGCCAATTGTCCGACTCCGGAAGTTAAAGTTGAAGATTTTTTGGCCAATTGAGAAGAACCTGACGCTAACTGACTGACACTACCGTTTAAAGTACTGTTTTTAGAGCTTAAATTCTTGGCTCCTTGGGCAACTTTATCCACTCCACTTGTATAAACACCTACACCACTTTGAATAGCTTGGCTAGCTGGAACTAGTTGTTGACTTACTGCTGTCTGTAATGTCCCAATTCCTCCTGTTAATTGAGTTAATGACGTAGAGGCTAATGGCAACACTTGTCCTGCTGCAGATTGTAATTTAGCAACACTTTCCGCTTGAGATTTTGCATTTTCCAAATTCTCTTTTAATTCTTGAATCGTCAATAAAATTTCTTTTGCAGCTTGCACACTCGTATTCGTTTGATTTGATACAGCTTTTGTTAATTCTGCTTGTTGTTCCGCACTTAAAGTACTATACGCATTTGTTGATTGAATGGCTGTTAACGCAGCTTGACTATTCTCCTTTACACTTTGTGCTGAAGCAGCAATTGTAGATAAAGCATTCGTTACTTCACCCATTAATGCTGTACTTCCAGTTGCATTCGCTGATTGAATGGCTTGATTTAATTGATCTAAACCAGCTGCCAATTGAGAAACTTGACTACTCTTTTGTGCAGATGCCTCTAATTGACTCGATAATTGCTGAATTCCTTGATTTAATTGTTGAACTCCATTTCGCAAAGTTTCTGATTGCCCTGCCAATTGACTCGCCCCTGAAGATAAGCTATCCACTCCAGAAGTGTATGCTTGAACTCCACTAGATAATTGATTCAACCCGAAGTCTAGTTTTACCACTCCTCCAGCATACGCTTGAACCCCGTCGTTTAATTGTTGGATTCCAGATGCTAATTCTGGAGTTTTAGAAGATAATTGATTTAAGCCATTATCTAACTGAGAAACAGCTCCTGTGTAAGTTAACAATCCATTATGGAAGCTTACTACACCTGAATCGATTTTTTTAACAGCATCTGTATAAGTCGTTAATCCACTCGTAAATTGCTCTGCTCCATTTGAAAAAGTAACACTTGATTGAGCTAAAGTTTGTAAATTAGTTGCTAATTGTTGGCTTCCCTCTTTTAATTGATTGGAACCTGAAGCAAGAGTTTGACTTCCTTGCGAAGCTTGTTCCATTCCATCTTTTAAAATGCCCATTTTTTCAAATAAAGCTTTTGCATAAGTTTCTGTCACGTTTTTCGCAACAGTTTGCCTTAATTGAACCATTGCTGAATCACTCATTTTACTAGCGATAAAACTATGACCACTAGAAGTTTGGTAATCAATATTCATTTGTTCTGGATGATTCGTTAAAATCGATGCAGCTTTTTGGGATAAATCACTAGGTAATGTCACGACCATATAATAAGTCCCATCTTCTAGTCCTTCTATCCCTTCTTCTTCTGTTACAAAATGAAAATTCAACGCATCATTATCTTTCAAATTCGAAACCATATCTTCACCAATATTCATCGACTCTCCATTATACGAAGCAGCCTGGTCTTTATTGACAACTGCTACTGGTAATTCAGATAACTTTCCATATGGATCCCACATAGAAGATAAAAATATAATGTTATATAAAGCTGGAATCAGTGCAATTCCTACCATCACAATAATAAAAGTTGGTTTTTTCAAAATGGCTTTCCATTCTCTAAACATATAACTCCTCTTTTCTGTACACACTGTCTAATTTTTGATAAAATAGATTATACATCAGTAAAAACAGATATCAAGCAATAAAATTCATTTTTAGACACAGTGTGTAAAAATGTTTATAAAGGAGATATTATGACAGAGAGTAATAAACGACAAAAAACAAAACAAGCCATTGAAAATGCCATGGTACACTTACTAGCAGAACAGCCTTTCGATCAAATTAGTACGGTAAAATTAGCCGAAGAAGCCGGAATCAGCCGTTCTAGTTTTTATACGCATTACAAAGATAAGTACGACATGATTGATCACTACCAAAGTCGACTTTTTCATACGCTAGAATATATATTTGGGAAATGTGCTGATAACAAACAGCAAGTTCTTTTAGAAATTTTTGAATATTTACAGTCTGAGCCTCTTTTAGCCGCATTATTATCTGAAAATGGAACAAAAGAAATTCAAAATTTTCTTCGCAATAAATTGCTTATTTTACTAAAAACGGATATATTAACACGCTCTGCAAATCGCCCATTAAATGAAACAGATTTAGAATATTGTGGCGTTTATTTAGCCAATGCATTATTTGGTGTTTGTCAAACATGGATTGCTCACGGTAAAAAAGAAAGCCCTCAAGAAATAACAGACTTTTTATTCCCACTAACAAATGCCGTTAGTGAAGTTTTTTCTAAATAAACACGAAAAAGGCATAAATCATACGATCAAGATTTACGCCTTTCTTTTTTTGACGTTTTTAAAAGCAAGAAGATTTTTTTCTTGTCTTTCTCACCGTTTTAATAGATTAACCTTCACTAAATATTCTCTAGCAACTTCTTCAGCAGGTCTTCCATTTGCACCTACTTCAAAGTTCATTTGACTCATTTCTTCTTCAGAAATTTTTCCAGCTAATTGATTTAAGACTCCTTCTAACTCAGGATGTTTTTTCAACAATTCTTGTTTCATTAGAGGAGCCCCTTGATACGGTGGGAATAATTGTTTATCATCCTCTAATACTTTTAATTGGTAACGTGAAATTTCTGCATCTGTTGAATAAGCATCTGTAACTTGAATATCACCAGATTGAATCGCTTGATAACGTAATGCAGGTTCCATTGTAGCTACATCCAATTGTAAGCCATACATACTTTGCAATCCTTTATTTCCGTCTTCACGATCATTAAATTCTAGTGTAAATCCAACTTTTAATGGACGATTCACTTTTTTTAAATCAGAAATTTTTGTTAATTTTTCATCTTCTGCTAGTTGTTTTGGTACGGCAACTGCATAAGTATTTTGATACGCCATTGGTTTTAAAAATACAAAACCATCTTGTTCTAAAATTCCTTTACGAGCTACTTCGTACACTTCTTCAGGTTCATGACTTACTTTAGGTTTATTCTTCAATAAACTTTCTGTAATCGTTCCTGAAAATTCTGGGTAAATATCAATATCTCCCTTTTTCAATGCTTCATATAAAAAATTCGTCTTTCCGAAGTTTGGCTTTACTTCGACTTTTAATCTTGTTTGATCTTCAATTAATAACTTATACATATTCATCAAAATCTCAGGTTCTGCTCCTAATTTCCCTGCAATCACTAGTTTATCTGATGTTTGCATTTTAACAATTGTTGGAGCATAAGAAGCTCCTAATCCAATCATTAAGACTACAAAGGCTGCCAAAATCGTTCTTAATTTTGCAGTTTCCATCCATTTCAATAAGAAGTTGAATAAAATTGCTAAAATTGCAGCAGAAATAGCACCAATCAAGATTAAACTTGAATTATTTCGATCAATTCCTAATAAAATAAAGCTTCCTAATCCCCCTGCACCAATTAATGCTGCTAAAGTCGCTGTTCCAATAATGAACACCGCTGCAGTACGAATCCCCGACATCATTACAGGCATTGCTATGGCAATTTCAAATTTTTTAAGACGTTCAAACTTTGTCATTCCAAACGCAATTCCTGCTTCAACTAAACTTTCATCAATTCCTTGTAGCCCTGTAATTGTATTTTGTAAAATCGGGAATAGCGCATATAACACTAAAGTCGTTAAGGCTGGCAATGTTCCAATTCCCATTAATGGAATAAATAATCCAATTAACGCTAAAGATGGTAATGTTTGAATAATTCCTGCAATTTGTAATAAAAATCCAGAAACCTTTTTCGATGGACTCACTAATACTGCAATAGGAATAGCAAGGACTACTGCTAATAATAAGGCTAATAACGAAAGTTGAAGGTGTTGCCCAAGGGATAACAGCCACTCACTATTTCTCTCTTGAAATGTTCGAATGAATTCATTCATGATGTTCTCCCCCTTTAAATAATTCTTTGACAAACTCATTAGCAGGTTGCGTTTGAATTTCATAAGGAGTAGCTACTTGTACAATTTCTCCATCTTTTAATACAGCAATTCTATCAGCTAATTTTACGGCTTCATCTGTATCATGTGTGACAAATAAAGTTGTCATTTTAAATTCTTGATGCAGTTGTTTTGTTAAATCTTGTAATTGTTTACGGCTAATGGCATCTAATGCCGAAAAAGGTTCATCCATTAATAATATTTTTGGAGTCGCAATAATAGCCCGAACAATTCCTACTCGTTGTTGTTCTCCTCCGGATAATTCTTTTGGATAACGATGTGCATCATCTTCAAAAGAAAGTCCTACTTTTTCTAATAATACCCTCGTTTGTTCTTGAATTTGTTCTTTTTTCCAACCTTTCATCTCAGGAATTAAAGCAATATTTTCTGCCACTGTTAAATTTGGAAAAAGTGCAATTTGTTGCAAAACATATCCAGTTTCTAATCGTAATTCTCGTTGATGATGATCTTTAATCCGTTTTTCATTTAAGTAAATATTTCCATCTGTCGGTTCAATTAATTGGTTAATCATTTTCATCATCGTTGTCTTCCCTGAACCAGATGGTCCCACTAACACCATAAATTCACCATCTTCAATGCGTAAATTAACATTTTTTAAGACAGGTTTTTCTTCATAGCGTAATGCTACATTTTTGTATTCAATCATTTTACCTTCTTCTTTTAGTAAAAGCAGATTGTATCAACAAACGGCTCCTCTAATTTTACTCCTGTTCTCCATCTTTTAAATTTTGCAGAATTCGATTTAAATAGTTTTCTACTTGTACAATTTCTTCTTCCTTAAATCCTGCATAGAAGATTTTTCCTAATTCACGGCTAACTTTTTCTCCAATTTCTTTTTGAGATTTTCCTAATTCCGTTAAATTCACATATTTTCTACGTTTATCTTTCGGACAATCTTGCATACAAACTAAGCCTTGTTCTTCTAATTTTTTTAGCATACTTGTTAATGTGTTGTTCGCTAAACCTGTTCTACAGCTCAATTCTGTACATGTAATATACCCATCAGTATCATTCCATAAAACAGACAGTATTTTTTCTTGTTCACTTCTAAAAAGAGCATCCGGTTCTTTACTCAATAGTTTTTGATAAAGTCTTCCATTTAATAAACGAATATGGTGAATGAAACATCCCCCATTCTTTTTACCATCCATGCCATTTATTTCCCTTCGTTTTTTATTTCTATATAGAACTATATTCTTTTTTATCTACTTTGTCAATTACTTTTATATAAAAATTCTATAAAAGCACAAAAAAGAGCGTTCTGACTCGAACACTCCTCTTCCATTCATTAATCTACTTTTTTCATTTCTTCAAACATTTCATCATTAACATAACAGCCAAGAGCTGGGTTTTCTGATGGGTTAATCACTACATCGAAAGCTTTTGTTACTTGCGATAACGTCTGAATCATTCCACTCCAGCTTTCATCATAAATTTGTCTCAATCTCTTCCAATCTGTATAGAAGACCATTGCTTCTTTTTCATCTTTCCCTGGTAGAATCGCAATATTCATTTTTTCTCCAGATTGTAAGTCAATTTGAGCATTTGAATCTGCATTTTCTAATTTAATTGGTGTTAAAAATTTTGCTTTTGGTAATTCTAAGCATAAGAAACGATAGTATAATCCGTGCATAATTTTTTGTTCTTCTGTTTGTGGCATTCCTAATTGACCTAATAACAAGATCCATCTCATGGTGTCAGGATTTGTAACTGGAATATCTTCTTCTGCTACTCCTGTATAATCAGGTGCTACAATAATTCCTTCTGCAGCAAGAGATGTTTGTTCTGTTACAAGATGGACTCCTGTCGCTCCGTTTTGGTAGAAAGTTTCTAAGAAGAAATTCTCAATTCCTTTTCCATCTTCTCCTTTTTGAATACGACGTAATTCAAAAATGTCTGTATCTGCAAATCGAGAAGCTAGCCTTTCTTCATACGCTACTGGAGCGACAAAAATCATTGGCGAACTGCAAATAAAGCCACCTTCTTCTCTTTGTTGTGTTTGAGAGAATAAATAAGGTTCTTCTGTTTTTTTAGAATAAACCGTTACTAACTCATCTGCTTGTAATAATTTATCTCGCACGGCAATCATTAATTGTTCAATCTTGCCGACATTTGCAGTATGCTCTTCTAGTGTTTCTTGTGAAGCATTCATATGACAGTATAGTAAAAATACACGTGCAATTTCTGATAAATCCGCTAAGCTTAAGGTCTCAATATCTCTTTGTGTTAAAACACCTTCTTGACGTCCCACAAAGACATTTCCTAATGTATTAACAAATGTTTTATAGATTTCTTCCTTCTCGGCACCTTCTTCATGTAACACCGTTCCTTTTTTAATACCTAAAGGCATCGCATCTTCTAACCAAAGAGCCACTGGTTCATCTGTTACTTCAAACACTTTTTCTCGCTGACCATTTTCCATTGCATAAATCGCAGAAGTTGTGACAGTTCCATTGTCATCTCCAAGATTTGTCAACCAAACAAAATCCCCTACTTTTAATGTTCCTTCGACATTTCCTGTTACCACTAAATCTAGAGAGTCATCACTAATTTTATAGACATCTTCTACCCCTAATTTGAATATTGGTTTGTCTTGAGCGGTTGCTTCTGTTTCTTGTTTTTTAAATAAATCTTTTAATCCCATTTTCTTTCCTCCGTTAATTCTTTTCTCCAACTAATATCCATAAATGAACTGTAATTGTTTCTAAAGGATGATTTTTACTATATTCCTGATCTTCAATACTCGCTCCCCAATATAAAGGAGTCATTTGTAATAAGTGTTCATACATTTCTTTTGTCAGTGTCACTTGATAGGAAACTTCCTTCATCTTCATAGATGGATATTCTTGTTTAAATCGTTCTACAATATCCTTATTAGAATAGTGTTGTTTTTCTTGATTACTTTTATATAATTGTTGTCTTAATTCAATTAAATAATTACTTCCAGGAATAATTTTAATTAATTTTCCTCCTAATGCTAATACACGGTTGAACTCCTTATAATTCGAAGGAGTTAACATATTTATAAGCGTGCAACAAGATTCATCCCCGAAAGGTAACTGGGCTAAATCTGCCACAATCCATAAAGCTTTTTGAGAATGATGATGACTAGCCGCTAAAATTCCTTCCTTGGCAATATCCATCCCTACTAAAGGAATCGTTTCTAAAAATGGCGATAAATAAGCAAGTGGGCTTCCTTCTCCACAACCAATATCAACCATTAGTTGATTCTCCTGTTTTGGAATAAGCGTCAAAACTTCGTCTAATAGCGGATTGAAGAAACCACTTTGCGCTAATTCATATCGATGCGTAAATAGCTCTGCATCATAATCCTCATTCGCTTTTTGTTTCATCAAATGGAGAGTTCCTTTTTTATTAATATCGAAACGATGACGGTTCATACAGACCATACTGTAGCCATCTACGCTTTCAATAGCAGAATGACAATAGGGACATGCAAATAACTGTTGATGTTTTTGTATAAACTCTCGACTCCAGTCGATTTTCTTTTGCATCATTCACACTCCTTCTCCATTTATTCCTGGTTTTCAGTATACCATAAAATTACTTTTCTGTTTGAGTTTCTTTCCTTCTCTAATAAAATAACCATTTTTTTATTTTGACATTTTTCCATGCAATGATACAATAGAAGAGAGTCGTAATTATACCGATTTAATGACATGAATGGAGGAAAACAAGATGAGTAGCAAAATTCCAGTAACCATTGTTAGCGGATTTTTAGGAGCAGGTAAAACCACGCTCATTAACAAAGTATTAAAAGAAAAACACGGCGAACATATTGCCGTAGTAATTAATGAATTTGGAGAAATTGGTGTCGACCATCAATTTGTATTAGATGTAGAAGAAGAAATTTATCAAATGGATAACGGCTGCTTATGTTGTACGCTTCGTACAGATATTGCAGACATGTTAAAATCTATTTTAATGGTCAAAGAACAAAACGGTATTAAAGTAGACCGTGTATTATTTGAAACAACTGGTTTAGCAGATCCTGCACCAATTGCTCAAACCTTTATCAATGTACCATTTTTAAATGAACACTTTATTTTAGACGCTGTTTTAACAGTTGTCGATTCAAAAAATTTCTTATATCAAACCACTCATCAAACCGAACCAGCAAAACAAGTTGGTTTTGCAGACAAAATCTTTATGTCTAAACATAGTTTAGTAGACGATACGATTTATGCAAAAGTAATTAGCGAAGTTCGTTCTATCAATCCTTTTGCTGAGATTCAAGATTTAGATGCTCGCCCAGTTGAAATGAAAGATATGTTTGGACTTGAATTATTCTATGCTTCTGAAAAGAAAATTTTGGAAATGCAAGAAAATTCTGAAGAAGAATATTGCGAAGCTTGTGGACATACTCATGCTCACGGGGAACATGATGAATACTGCGAAGAATGTGGTCACGCTCATGCTCACGGTGAACACGATCATGACCACCCCCACGATGAAGAACATCACCATGACCATAATCATGATCATCACCATCATGGACATCATCATCACAAACATCACCACCACAGTGGGATTAATTCATTTGTCATTGAAACAGAGAAACCTCTTGTTTTAGCTCATATTAACGAATGGTTGAATGAATTAGTTTATATTTATGGCCCTGAATTATATCGTTATAAAGGGATTTTAAGCGTGGAAGGGCTAGATTATCAAATCATTTTCCAAGGGGTTCAAATGAGTTTTGATATTTCTCGTGGACGTGATTGGAACGATACAGAGCGTAAGTCGACTTTAGTGTTTATTGGTAAAAACTTACCAGAAGATACATTAAGAGAAAGCTTTGTTGCTTGTACAAATAAATAAATTACGTAGAGTATGACATAAAACAGAAAAAACATTTCTTACTGTGAGACTGTGCAAAAAGTCTCACGGAGAAATGTTTTTTCTTTTTTTATTTTTTCCTCAAAATCTTCTCAATTTCTTATCGGAGTCTTCATATTATTTTCAAAATTTCACTCTATACTTTAGTCATTCCCAAATAAGAAATATTATCCTCCCAAGTTAAATATTTCAAAATCCTTTTTTCCACCGACTTTTGTGTCGGTGGTTTTTTATTGATTCTAAAACCCACACAAAAAAGGCTAAGCATTTCTACTTAGCCTTCTTTCTACGATTACTATCGCATACTTTTTGGTTTTGATAACACTTCACTTGCGACAATTGCTTTCTTCCATTGTAAGTGATGTTTCAATACTCGATTTTTCTTTATATAGTTTGTTGCACTTTTTACGGATTCCACCACTAATTCACCTTTTGAACCCATATGTTGAACTTCTTCTTCCTGTAATTGGATTGCTTCCATTTCTTCTACAAAAGCTCGAAGATGTTCTAATAATTCTTCTGGCAAATTCGGATTATTCAAATATAATCGTTTTAATTTTTCAGTATGAATTAATATAGCACTTCTTCTCATGCCATCAATTTCTTCTGAAGAAATAATCGACACTCTTTGAATGAGTTCCTTATCAAATACAGATAAAGAATAGTCCTCTGGTGAAAATTGTCGAAACACTTGTACCATTTTTAAAAATTGTTGTCTCATTTTCTCTGTATGAGATAATGTCGTTTTTGTTTCCGGCATTTCTTCTACGACAACATCTTCCACCTTTTGATTTTTGGAATGATGACGTTTAGACGAAATTGGTTTTTCTTGAAAAGAATGATTCAACCAATCGTGCAGTTGGTTCAATCCTTTTTCTTTACTCTTTATTTTTAAATTAAGATAACTAGCAGCAGACATGATCACAAGAATCAATACATACAAGAGAAAGAGTACAATATTCATGATTCACTCTCTACAGAAGATTTGCTAATCGCTTCTCTCATATCTGTATCCGATTGAATATTTTTCAATTGATAATAGTCCATGACTCCAAGTTTTCCATTACGAAGAGCTTCTGCCATCGCTAATGGAATTTGCGATTCAGCTTCTACAACTTTTGCACGCATCCGTTGTACTTCTGCTAACATTTCTTGTTCTTGCGCTACAGCAAGAGAACGACGTTCTTCAGCTTTAGCTTGTGCAATTTTCTTATCCGCTTCTGCTTGTTCTGCTTGTAATTTTGCTCCGATATTTCTACCGACATCAACATCTGCAATATCTATAGATAGAATTTCATACGCTGTACCTGCATCCAATCCTTTTCTCAAAATAGTTTGAGAAATAGAATCCGGATTTTCTAAGACTAATTTATGATGAGTTGCTGAACCAACTGTGGTAACAATCCCTTCACCAACACGGGCAATAATCGTTTCTTCACCAGCACCCCCAACTAATCGTTCAATATTGGCACGTACCGTTACTTTTGCTTTCGCTTGAACTTCAATCCCATCCATCGCAACCCCTGCAATAACTGGAGTTTCAATTACTTTTGGATTAACAGATACTTGAACAGCTTCAAATACATTTCTACCTGCCAAATCAATGGCAGCGGCTTGTTCAAATTCTAAGTCAATGTTGGCACGTTGTGCTGCAATTAACGCGTCAATGACTACATTGACATTCCCACCTGCTAGATAATGGGCTTCTAATTCATTAATATCGATTTTTAATCCTGCTTTTGTTGCTTTAATCATTGGACGGACAATATATTGAGGAGGTACTCGACGTAATCTCATCCCCACTAATGTGCCCACTCCAATTTTTACATCAGAAAAATACGCTGTGATCCATAACCCAATCGGTACAAATCTAAAAAATAACATGACTACTGTTAAAATTAGAAATAGTATCACAATGAGTCCAATCACTCCTGTTGGATTATTAAATAAACCTTTTTCTAACACTTTACTCCCTCCTACTCATTATTGTTCTCCAAAACTTGTACGACGATTTTACTTCCTTCTACTTTGACAACTTGTATCCTTGTATCTTCTGGAATAACAAATCCCGTACTGACAACATCAACGATTTCACCGTTTAGTTCAGCCTTTCCGCTTGGACGTAATACCGTCACTGTTTTTCCTGTTTGATTGACTAAATCGTCATATACTTTTGAGGTTGAATAGCCTTTTGATTTTTTTAGAGAAGAAAGTAATACTAATCCTTTCTTATGAGAAAAATGATTTCCTCTTTTTACCAATAAAACTAACAAGACGATTGCCAACAATAGTGACATTAAGATTAAAACGACTAAATCCATGACAGCCTGGTTTGCCCAGTACATCCCCCCTAATACTAATACCGTCCCTAGCACTCCTAAAGCTCCAATTCCTGGAATTAACACTTCAAATCCTAAAAATAGGAAACCAAATACAAATAGGATAATGACGAAGAAATTCCAGTATGGATGAAGGAAACTGTAGGTTGCAAAACTTATTCCTGTTACCACACTGCCTAATAAGTTCCATTTGGAGAACAAAGAAATGAAAACACCAATGACAGCTACTAACAGTAATAATAAGTCTACATACAAAAGACCACCCCCATTCGTTGCCATCATTATAGCACTTTTCCTTTTTAAATACACTGAATAATTCTTAATAAATGCTTAAATTTAAAGTGTTAAATCATCTACCATTTTACGATGAATCGTCTTCCATTTGAAAAAATTCTTTCACTTGTTGTAGTTGTTTTTCGAACAATTCCATATCGATAAATCTCGCTTGACAAGCAAATTCCTTATCGCCTACAAACACAATCACAACCGGAACAGTTAGCACTTGATACTGACTTACCACTTCAGGATGCGTTGTCTTTTGCTTGGGAACATAATTTATTATCCTCGTCATTCTTGTGGGAGCACAATTTATTAATGTCATTGTCTTTGGCATTTTTTCTTTTATCTTTAAAGTTATTAGAATTTTGACTATCTTTAACTCCTGTTTTGAAATAGAATGTCAGGTCATATGGATGGACTGTTCCGTCTTTGTCAATTCTACCCACCACGACTTTATCGACTATGCTTTCAAATACTGTTCTGTTAAATTCCTCTATAATTTCTTTATTTTCTAAGACCTTTTTAAATTGCTTTAGTCTTTCTTTAATAGAGTTTTCATCTTTTATTGTTAGCTCTAGGGTTTTCTTTTCATCAAGTAATTCTTCTTTTTGTTTTATCAGTTTTTTATACTTTTTAGCATAAACTTCTTCGTCTATACTATCTTCTAAATGAAGATCAACTAACTTTCTTTCTTGACTAATGATTCTATTTAATTGGTTTTCTATCTTTTTCAGATCCTTGACTAAAGTATTATCATTTATTTCTTCTTCAACAATTTTTAAAAAGTCATCTATTATTGTTGAATCTGCATGGCATAATTGCCTATAGCTTTCAACAAATGCTTTTTCTATTGCTGCTTCTTGTATTCCTTTTGAATGAGGGCAATATTTTTTACCTTTTTTAGTTGACCTTACACATTGCCAGTTAATTTTTTTATAAATTGAACTAGTGTGCCAAGTTCTTCTTGAAAGTATTTCACCACAAAATCCACATTCCAGCATACTTGAAAAAGCGTATTGTCTTGATAGTTTTTCTCTTTTTCTATCCTTATTAGCAATGGTGTTTCTATTTTGTGCTCTCCTGAGTCTAATTTCTTGTGCCTTTTCAAAATCTTCTCTTGATATAATTGGCTCGTGATGATTTTCAATGTGATATTTATCAGATTCCCCAAAGTTTGCTAGTCTTCTTTTTGTTATGGGATCAACGGTAAAAGTCTTTCCCATTAGTATATCGCCAATATACTTTTCATTCTTAATTACCCCTAACACTGTAGTATCAGACCATTTTGTTTTACCTCTAGGAGTGAGATATCCTTGTTCTTCTAGTTCCCTGCCAATGACCGAACCACCATTGCCTTCTAAATATCTTTTAAAGATATATCTAACAATTTTGGCTTCTTCTTCATTTATAGAGATACTTTTTGTTATAGGGTCATAGTCGTATCCAAGGCAACCTTGAAAACCAATAAGTTCCCCTTTTTCCATTTTCATTTTCAGTCCTTTTTTTACATGGGCTGAGGTATTTTCTACTTCTTGTTGAGCTACTGAACTTAATATTGTTAATAGTAACTCTCCATCCATTGTCAAAGTATCTATATTTTCTTCTTCAAATACTACACCAACATTATTTTCCTTTAATAGTCTTACATATTTCAAAGTATCTAATGTATTTCTTGCAAATCTTGATATAGATTTAGTAATTATCATGTCTATATCTCCATTTTGGCAATCACTTATTAGTCTCATAAAATCTGCTCTTTTAGTAGCAGTTGTTCCTGTTGTTGCTTCATCTGCATATATACCAGCCAAAGTCCAGTTTTTATTATTTTTTATTAGATTTGTGTAATAATCAACTTGCGATTTATATGATTCAAGTTGGTCTTTACTATCTGTACTTACTCGACAGTATGCTGCAACTCGTTTTAAATCTAAATCCAGTGTATTTCTATTTCTTGCTCCTGTATTTGAAGCTTTTATTACTTTTACTTTAGTATTCATTTTACCTCCTTCCCATTTTGTATCTTTCTACAATGTTATTATATCACAAGACTAATTACTTTCTATCCATCTTCTTATAATCATTTTCTAACCTGTTCATAATTTTTGTATATTCCTTATCATTAATTAATCTAAGATCATAAAGCCTACATAACATAGCAACTCTCATACTATAAATCTTAATTGCTTGCATTTTAACCTCCTATGTAAGTTAACTTTTTTACCTTGGTAAGTGAATTAAATTTGAAATATGCTAATCTCACATAATCAATTTCAAGAATATTCGCACTTCAAAGTTTTTTTGATTTTTATAGAAGGATGACAAAATACCCCTCACTTTATAAAGTGAAATTTGCCCTCTTTGGTAACCTGAATTTTTATTTTTTATAGTATTTTTGAGTTTTAATGATTAATTTGAGCATAAAAAAATGAGGACTTATGCTACTAGGCATAAATCCTCTAAAATGAAAGAAACTCTTTCGATTGTTATTTGTATTTAGTTTTTCAAACCAATTTTATCCATCCTATTTAATTCCCCAAACATCATTACTACACCAGCTATTATCATAATTAAATCTACAAGGGGTTCAGCAAACCATACTGCTTTAACTCCAAATATCATTGGTAAAATAATCATGGCAGGTACGAATAAAAATAACTGTCTTAGCATTACTATTATGCCGGCTTTTTTAGCGTTTCCTATTGATTGGAAGAATGTTATAGTCATTACCATTACTCCATATAGGATAAAGATAGAATAAAATAGTCTAAAGTTTCCTATTCCCTGAGTTATAATACTTTCTTCTACTCCAAATAAAGACAGAATATTCTTTGAAAATGCTAATGCTGGTATCCAAAATATTGATGCAAGAACTAATCCTCCGATAGAAAATACTTTCATAGCTTCTTTTACTCTGTCGTATTTTTTCGCTCCAAAATTTGTACCAACTACAGGTTGTAAACCTTGACTCATTCCCCAAAGTGGAATGAATGAAAAGGCATATATTCTAAGTGTTGCTGCCATCAAGATAGCATTTGTATCTCCGCCATATTTAAATGACATTTTATATAGCATTGTTTGTTGAATCATAAATAAAATTTGCATCATCATAGCAGATGACCCTACGCCAAACATTTCTTTTTTTATTTCCTGATCAGGTTTGATTTTATTTATTTTTACTGCTTTACTTTTATATTTGAAGTAATGGAGTGTTATTATTGCTTGAACAAATTGTGCTGTAATAGTTGCAAGTGCAGCCCCTTCAATTGCATATTTTCCCATTAATTTCATTAGAATGGGATCAAGAATTATGTTTAAAAAAGCTCCTAGCCCCATAATGAGCATTGCTTTTTTCATTAATCCTTCTCCACGCATAACCATGTTTGCTGATTGAGTAAAGTTTACAAATAAAGAACCAATGAAAATTACTCGTAAATATCTGATACCATATTCTTTAATTTCTCCACTTGCTCCAACCATATCTAAAAAATGTGGTGCAAGTAAAATTCCGCCTATTGTAATAATTGATGAGAATAGAATAACCCAAAAGATTAAATTCCCCATAATTTTATCAACTGTTTTTTTGTCGCCCTTTCCTATAGCTCTTGATAAAACCGATGCTGAACCTACACCAATAAGTGTAGATACACCACTATTGAAAAATGTAAGTGGCATAGCTACACCACAAGCTGTCATTGCGGTTTGTCCTATAATATTTCCTGCAAAAATTCCATCCATTAGTGGATAAAGACCTATTACTATCATTCCTATTACAGCAGGGATAGATAATTGAAAAAGTAAATCTATAGGTCTTTTTGTTAATAATTGTTCTTTCATATCTTGTTTCATAAAATTACCTCCTTTTTTTTATCCAGATTTTTTTAGCAAATTTTAAGTTTGATCGAAGAATTCCCTAATTTTTCCCATATTCTTTTCATCTTTAATACCATGCCATTTGACTTTTCCATTCTCCATAAACATAAAATAATCACAACAACAGTCTACTAATTCCGGATCATGTGTGATAATAAAAATAGTTTTTCCGTCCTCTTTAAGCCTTATCATTTCATTAGAAACTTCTTTCATATTCTTAAAATCCAAACCACTTGTAGGTTCGTCCAAAATCAGTATTGTCCTATCAGAAGCGATAGCACTTGCAATTGCAACCCTTTGTTTTTGCCCTCCGGATAATGACATTGGATGGCAATCTATAAAATCCATTAAATTTAACTTTTTACATATTTCATCGATCTTTTCTTCTTTATTCTCATCGTTCTCTATACTCAAAAGAATTTCTTCTTTAACTGATTCGGTAAATAATTGATGATTAACATCCTGCTTCACCATAAAACATTTTTTTAGCCTTTCTCTTGTAGCATAACTTTCTGTTTGTATATTTAAAGTTCCTTTTGCTTTTTCTTCAACTCCACATAAGCATTTTGAAAAAGTTGATTTTCCAGAACCATTATTTCCTAAAACAGCCACAATAGATTTTTGAGGTAATACAGCATCATTAATTTCAAAAAACGGCTCTTTTCCATAACTAAACATAAAATTCTTAATCTCTATTTGTTCCTTAGATTCTATATTTTTTATACGGCTACTGGTATCAATAGGGTGTATGCTCCTTAACCCCATATTATTTAAAATGCTGTTAGGTAATTTCTTGAACTCAACACAAGAAAATTCTTTGTTAATTTTTCCATCTTTCATATAAATAAATCTATCTGCAATATCTATTAAATATTGTAGTCTATGCTCTGCAATAACCACAGTTGACTTTTTTTCTTTCCATTTTTTTATGATATATTTTAACTTTTTTATAGTTTGTATATCTAAATTAGAAGATGGCTCATCTAATACATAGATTTCAGGCTCCATAACAGCAGCAGAAGCACAAGCAATTTTTTGTTTTTCTCCTCCTGACATAGAAAACAAGCTCTTATCAAGCAAATCTTTTATATTTAATTCTTTTGTTACCTTGCCAATTCTTCTACAAATTTCTTCTCTTGAAATCCCAAAATTTTCACAGGCGAATGCAATTTCGCTTGTTGAATCTACATTGAAAAATTGAGTTCTTGGATTTTGAAATACTGATCCTACATATTGACTCAATTCATTAATAGAATTTTTAGAAATTTCATGTTCATTTACAATAACGCTACCAGTCAAATTTCCGGAATAATACCCGGGAATTAACCCATTTATCAACCTACTTATTGTAGTTTTTCCGCAACCGGACTCACCACAAAATACAACTACTTCACCAGCATTGATATTTAAATTAATATTATAAATTCCAGCATTCTTATTCCCGCTATCATAAGTAAATGACACGTCTTTAAATTCAATCAATGCTATCCCCTCCTATATAAAAATAGTCCTGTAAAGGCAACTGAAAAGAGTAAAATTAATAAATCATATATAGTAAACTTTACTTTTACCACAGTACTTCTCTTTTTCAAAGCTCCCAATCCTCTACTTATTGCTGCCGCCGACAATTCATCACCTATTTTTACAATAGAAACGATTAAAGGTATTGTTACATATTCCAAGTATAAGCTTGGATTTTTCCACGCCTTTTTATTTTTAAAGCTAATTCCCCTCATTTTCATAGCAGTCTTAATAGAATTGTGTTCTTCTTTCAAAGTTGGAATAAACCTGAATGCAACTGCTGTTGGAATAATAAATGCATTGGGAATTTTCCACTTTACCATGGCTGCTATAAACTCGCTCGTTTTTGTGGACATTACAACATAATATCCCAACATGAAAATTGGAAATAGTCTTAAAATTAAGGCATTCAACAATACTGAAATTGTATTTATGAGTGTAGGCAATGTGTACATATCTTTCGTAAAGTGTGCCATAATAGCCAAGGTAAATAGCCCTCCATAAATGAAAGCTATCTTAACTTGTTTATTAGATAATAATAATGCTATTGCCACAATGGCGGATATAAGGCTAACTAAAATATCCTTATATCCGACAGACATTATGGTTGTTATAAATATCATAAATAAAATTTTAGTACGAGGATCTAAGAAAAAGCCCTTTGGTTTATTCGGTTCGTATACCTCATACTCTTCCATTAAATGATACCCGCTCTCTCAAAGTGTTTCTTAAGCATTTTCCTCCCTAAATTTGCACCAATAACTGAGCCGATAAAAATAATTCCAAATGCAGCAATCCCCATCCAAGAAGGCATATATTTTGCGAGTGCAAGTGCATATTGTTCTCCCATTTGTTGCTTAACACCTTCCATATAGGTATCTGCCATTACCCACATTGGCATTTGACAACCTATCATTCCGCAAGAAAATAGCCAAAATCCAATAACATTCTTTTTAAAACTCTTAAAACCACCTGATTTCATAACCAGATCACTGATAATTCCAAATGGAATATATCCCACTAACGCTAACCATGTATAGCCCATAAAATACCAAAACACACCAATAATAATTGACATAATCGTAACCATGCCAAATTTTTCTATTTTGGTTAAAAACAACATAAATGGAATTCCTGTGACTATAGGAATGAGAAGATAGATAGCTGGGTATAAGATAGGAATTGCATTCATCATCCCTACTACAAAAAACAGAACTAAATAAATAGCTGTATAAATTCCTACATTGATTAGATCTTTAGCTGACAATCCTTTTTTTCATTTTTTTTAATCCTCCTTAAATTAAAATAATATAAATCTACATGAGCTATATTTGAATAATTCTCATATAAATCATTTTCACTTATGACAATTTCCAATTAACTGCCTTTTGTCGTGCCTCAACAAAATTTTTATAGATACCTTCTGCTTGAATTAGCTCTTCATGTGTGCCTTTTTGATTTATTTTTCCATTTGCTAAAACAAGTATTTGGTTTGCATTTTTTATTGTCTTTAGTCTGTGTGCTATCATTATTACTGTTTTATTTCTTGTGAGTTCCTCCATAGCAACCTGCAATTTATCCTCATTTTCAGGGTCTACATTTGCAGTAGCTTCATCGAAAATAATAATAGGTGCATTCTTTATCATTGCTCTTGCAATTGATATTCTTTGTCTTTCTCCACCAGATAAACTTGCACCTCCCTCTCCTATAACTGTTTCATATTGTTCAGGAAGCTTCATAATAAATTCATGACAACACGCTTTCTTTGCAGCTTCTATAACTTCCTCATGTGTAGCATCTGGCTTAGCAAACTTTATATTGTTCTCAATAGTGTCTTGAAATAAATAAACATTTTGAAAAACCATACTAATTTGTCTCATTAATGACTCCAATGAATATTCTTTAATATTATGTTTACCTATGCTGATTTCTCCTTTCTCTACATCCCAAAATCTCGCTATCAAATTGCAAAATGTAGTTTTTCCAGCTCCTGAAGGTCCAACTATAGCTGTCATTTGGTTTTGTGGTATCTTGACAGAAATATCATCAAGGATTTTTTTGCCTGAATAAGAAAACTCTACATTATCAAAAGAAATATCGAAAGTAGTAGGCTTTATGTCTTTTCCATCAATATCCATCTGTGGAAATTTCTCTAACTTCTTTGTTTGCTCAATAGATCCACTAACAACTCTGAGAGAAGTTGTTGCACTTCCTGCCAATTTTATTTGAGAAAAAGCAAGAAAAGAAATTATAATCGTCATAACTGTATTTAAGAATGAGAGTTCTCCATTGATATAAAAGAAAATACCTGCACCTATTATCAAAATGCTAAACAAATCCAAAAGAATATTTTGCAAAATCGTATAAGGTGTAAACAGTTTTTCACAATCAAGATTTATTTTTCTACTATTTTCAATAGCACCTCTGACTTTTTCATCTCCTTTCCCTGTTAAATTGAAGGATTTTATAACAGACATTCCTCCAATTTGTTCTAAAATGGCATCAACTAATTTAGCAGATGCTTTTTGTCTTTTAGGAAGAACACTCCTTGATTTGCTTTCCATTTTTGAGAGAACAAATAAGTACAATAGGCATCCAATTGCAACAATAAAACCTATTCTCCACTCAAATGCTAAAATCATTATTGTAAATATTATCGTGTTTATAAAACCTGATAATGTATTTACCATAACCATTGCTGCGGTATTTTCTACATCTTCTAAAACAGTTGTAGAAATTCCAACCACTTCACCAATATTGTTTTCATTGAAAAATCCCATAGGTATTTTTTTTAACATTTCACCTATTGCTACTCTTTTATTTGCCACCATGAAATAACTTGCATGGCATTGCTGTAATTGTGAAAAATAATTTGTAACACTTCTTCCGATTATGCTAATAACAAGAAGTATTAATGCGATCCACGCGGGCATCATGCTCATGTCTTTTTGGACAATTGCTTTCACTATAAAATAAATAGCACTGATTTGAAGCATATGAAAAATCGCAAACAAAAAACTTACCCATATAGAGTGATATACATTTTTCTTTTCATCACCTGAGAAATCTAAAATCTTTTTTAAAGCACTTAACATTTCATCCCACCATCCTTTGTTCCTATATGAGCGTTCCACATATTTCGGTATAATTCACAACCTTTTAATAATTCATCATGCTTACCGTATGAAACAAGTTTTCCATTCTCAATTAAGAATATTTGTTCTGCATCTGTTATAGTTGATAATCTATGAGCAATAATAATCACCGTTTTATCTTTTATAAGCTTTGATAAAGCTTGCTTTATAATCACTTCATTTTCAGGATCTATATATGAAGTAGCTTCATCAAGTATTACAATAGGTGCATTTTTGAGCATTGCTCTTGCTATAGATATTCTTTGCCTTTCTCCACCAGAAACATGGCTACCACTACTTCCGACAACCGTATCGTAACCATGTTCCATTTTCATAATAAAATCATGACAACCCGATTTCTTAGCAATGTCTTCTACTTCTTTATCACTGGCACTTGGATTACCCATTCGGATATTTTCCCTAATACTTTCGTTGAACAAAAAATTATCCTGCGAAACAAAGGCAGTTAAACTATATAATTGCTTTAATGGAATTTCATTAAGATTGTATCCACCAATATTTATATTTCCTTCCGTAATATCCCAATATCCAGCTATTAATTTTGCTAAAGTTGACTTACCACTTCCACTTGGTCCAACAAAAGCCACTGTTGTCCCTTCTTTTATGTTTAGGGATATTCCATGAAGAATTTCTTTTTCTTCTTCATATCCAAACTTTACATTTTGTAAATCAATATTATATTGCTGGATAGTTACTTCTCTATCAGAATGCTCTTGTTCTTTTCCTTCTAAAATTAAGTTAATAGAATTAGCAATAGTTCCTATCTTAGCAAGACCATCAACAAAATTGATTGTTTCAAGTAAAGGTCCTGCAATACCTAAAGATAGAATAATTACAGATATAAATACTTCTGCACTTAAACTGCCGCTAATGTAGAAATACCAACCAAATGGAAGCACTGTTATCATTGTAGTAGGAGATATATTTTTAGATAAAGATACAGGTAACTGACAGCTCTTCATCCATTCATAAAAGTATCTTGCATTTGCAATGACTTTATCTTTGTACTTTGCGTACGATCTCTTGTCTTGATTAAATGTTTTTATCACTTCTATTCCATTGACATACTCAATAATTGCAGAATTCATTTCTCGATTTACCTTTACAGATCCTTCATATTGAACAGCATAATTTTTCATTACGAGTCCCATAAAAAGCATTCCCACAGGAATGGATACTAATGATAAAAGAGCCATTCTCCAATCAAGAAATAATAAGTAAATAAATATACTCAAAGAACCTAAGAGATTCGATGTCATTTCAGGCAACAGGTGAGCGAGCGGTTTCTCCATACTTTCAACCTGATCCACTATAATCTGCTTAAAGTTTCCGCTTGGAACAGAGATTATTTCTCCTAATGGCATCTTTGGAAGTTTTTCAAGCATTCTTAAACGAACATCTTTCAGTACACTAAAAGTTGCTTTATGGGATACAGATAAAGCCATAGAGTATAAAAATGATTTTAAGATGTAGGATAACAATCCTATTCCTAACCATAAAGAATAAATTTTAAAATCCTCATTTCCCTTTAACAATTCAACTAAAATACGACTTGCTGCAATATATGGAATAATCCCTGCAATAACACCGATACTCGCTATAAATACAGATGTTTTTAACTTTGAATGTTCCTTTTTTGCAAGCTCCCACAATATAGTAGCAGGACTTTTTTGTTTCATAATCAACACCTCCAAATGAAATAACTTAATTAGCTAACTTAGTTATCTTTATTTTAAAAAATATAAGGGCGTTTAATACCCTTTCCCTTATATTTAAAAACATCGCAATTTCTCCCATCCATCATAAAAAAACTTCGAAACTATTCTTGTGTTTAACTTTACTTCTTCTTCTGTTTGAGAATGTATTATAATTTCACACAATGCATTAATATAAGCATGGTTTAACAAATGCATTGCATCTTTAGGGACTTCTGATTTTATATTCTTTTTCTTTGAAATAATCTGAAACGCTTTATGTCTGTTTATATCTTCCTTTTCCACAAGAAGCTCTATAAAATTATCATATTTCGTACCATATGATTTATATATTAAAAGATTAAATAAATCTTTTTTGCTAAACATATATAATGCAGATTCAATTGACCCTTCAATGTTAATTTTTGATAAATCTTCTCCACAATTTTTTTCTATGTTTTGAAAAGATTCCTCTTCAAACTTGCTATAAAAACCCAAAAGTTCGTTTGCCAATGGATCAACTAAACTGATAAATAAATCTTCTTTATCATTAAAATGCCTGTAAAAAGCACCCGTTGTAACCCCAGCATCTTTGCAAATTTTTCTTAAATTAGCTCGTTCATAGCCATCATTTAAAAAATTAACTTTACCACTATCCATAATCTTTTTATGTGTTAAATCATAACCAGTAATTTCTGTCATATCCCACTTCCTTTACTAACGGCTAAATTTATAAGTTTGCGGCATATAGATAACTTAGTTATCATTATATACTCTTATCTTATTTTTGTCAATAGGAACAGTAGAAAATCATACTTAATTATGATATAATTACTAATAATTAAATACAGGCTTAACGCTAATAACTTTAATAGCAAGCACAGTAAGTGAGTACCCACTTACGAAAAATTAATGGAGCAGACCTTTACGGAATGCTCCATTTTTTTAATTTTTACCTTGTTAGGGAGAACCCTAAGACCCCAATATTTTATGATAAGGAGAACTACTATGGATAATAGAAAAAGAAATAATCAACTAAAAATATATTTAACAGATGAAGAAAAAGAAGTATTTGAAAAGAAAATGAAACTTGCTAATTGTAAAACTATGTCCCACTTTCTTAGGAAATGTGTATTGGAAAAAGAGATTTATGTTGTAGATTTAGAACCATTTAGAAACCTACAATGGCTACTTTCGAATGCAACAAATAATATAAATCAGATTGCAAAAGCTACTAATACAACTGGTGTTATTTACAAAAATGAAATTGAATCGATGGATAAGCAGATAGAAAAATTATCAAAAGAAATATGGCAGATCCATTCCCTACTTCTTAATAAATCAAAAGAAAGTTCTGGTGATTAGTATGGCAATTACGAAAATACATCCTATAAAATCAACTCTAAATTTGGCAATAGACTATATAACTAAGAGTGAAAAAACTGATGAAAAAATCTTGGTATCTTCATTCAAATGTCATCCATCTACTGCACACATTCAATTTATGAAAACACGAGAAGACAATGATACTAAAGGTACAGTTTTGGCTAGACATTTAATTCAATCTTTTCTACCAGGAGAGGTTGATCCTATAAAAGCTAATGAAATTGGAATGGAATTATGTAAGAAAATTTTAAAAGAAGATTATGAATTTGTTCTTGCAACTCATATAGATAGAGGGCATATCCATAACCATATTATTTTTAATAATGTTAATTATAAGACTGGTAAATGCTACCAATCTAACAAAAAAACTTACCACAAAATCAGGTATCAAAGTGACGAATTATGTAAAGAAAATAAGCTTTCAGTTATTGATGAAAATTATGAAGCTTACAAAAGAAAATATAAAACTGCTAGTAAGTCTTGGTACGAATATGACCAAAAAAAGAAAGGAAATTCTTGGAAGTCTAAACTGCAATTTGATATAGATAGAATGATTAATAAGTCTAACTCGTGGAAAGAGTTTTTAGAAAATATGAAATCTCTTGATTATGAAATTAAGTTTGGTAAACATATTGCTTTTCGTCATAAAGATAAGCAAAGATTTACAAGAGCAAAGACTATCGGAGAAGATTATACTGAAGATAAAATTAAAGAAAGAATAGATTTAGCTATTATGAACAAAGCTAATCCTATTAAAAAACGTGTAGGAAATGTTATTGATATATCTACTAATGAAAAAGTACAATCCTCTAAAGGTTACGAAGTCTGGGCAAGAAAACATAATATCAAAACAATGGCTGATTCAATAATTAAATTAAGAGAACAAGGAATTAATTCAATCACTCAGCTCGATGATCTAATCAAAAAATCTGCTGATGATAGACAAGACTTATTAGATAAAATAAAGAAGATTGAAACTGAAATGAAGAGTTTATATCAAGATATGGAAAATATAAATACTATAAATAAGTATCGTGAAATCTATAAATACCATAAGAAAAATCCTGATGACAAACAATTTGCAGAAGAATATTATAGCGAACTTTCCGTATATAAAATAGCCGCAAAAGAAATCTTAGAAAATTATAATAAGCTACCAAAGACAAAAGAAATACTATCCAAACTCGATAAATTGCAAGAAAAAAAGAACACCCTTATGCAAGAGTATTCTTTGAATAAAGAACAATTTTCTGACCTTGTTCAGTATAGGAAAAACTATGAAAATTATTATGGGAAGGAGGTGGAGAGGTAGCTTCTCTCCATCATCATTTATTACAAAGTTGATGGTTTATGTTCTATTCCATACTCAATTAAATCTTCAATATTATCTTTAATATCGCTATAAACATTTTTGCTTGATAAGTATACAGAATCAAAACATTTAACATACTTTGACAGTTTTTCACCTTCTAATGTTAAATAATCAAAAGGATTGTTGCCCTTATCATCTTGCTCTCCCAATGCATTCTCCAACTTGTGGATATAAATTCCAACAATACCTTTGTTTAACTCGTATGCTTTTTTTATTTCATAATTTATCCATTTTCTATTTGCTGTTTTTTCTCCAATCAAAACAACTAAACATGAACGCTTGTTTAGCTGTTCATCAATCCATTCTTTAATTTTACTTTCAGTTTTTTCTTTTACTTCCTCCCAGTCATTATCTGAAAAGGTAGAGCTACTGTCTACTTTCCCCATGTTGCGAACCTGTCCTGCCCTCCAATTATCATTGTCGTAATGAAAGCTAAAAAACACCTGTCTTTTTGCCATTTAAAACTCCTCCTTATTTAATATTTTAACTGCTTGTACTATGTTTTTAATAGACATATCTATATCGCCATTGCTTTGTTTATTTGCCTGTTCAATTGCACTTATTATATGTTTGTCTAAAATTTCTTGAGTTGTTTGTTTAAATATTTCTTTGGCTGCCCCGCCAGTATATTCAATAGGCAAACATACTAATCCATGTTTTTTACATAACTCAAATTCATCCATCACTCCATGTGCAATATCTTCTGTTTTTTTGTTTCCAAAAATGAATATAGCGATGCCACAATTTTCAATCATCTGCTCTCTATTTTCTTTATATAGCTTATCTAAATCAATACCTAATGAACTATTTTGAGGAAAAGGCATAAGCGTTAAAAAATCATTTATTTTGGACTTATGAGTCAAACAATAATCTGCAACTCCATTTAATACAAAATCACCGACACCTTTACCATATCCATTCACAATATGATAACCATTTTTTGATAGTTCAAAAGATAGTTTATGAATAAAATTTTCTCCAGTTTCCTGAGAATAAGTCGAATAGGAGTACGCACTACCCGATATAAATATTGTTTTCCTTCTAAATCTATCAACAAGAGTACTTAATATTTCAGTGATTTCATCATATTTATCTACTAAATATGTAAAAATACCATATCTATTTAGATCTTCAATTTGTAGCTCCTGTCTTGCTTTTTTGTATTCATAATCCTCATCGGTATCTTGGATCCTTTTCATAATACAGTAATGTTTTCTTGTATTCTTTTCATCGAGCAATACCCTCAATCTTCCAATTACATAGTTAAAGTTTGGATCTTCAAAACTAAATCCTAAAAATAGAAATGTCTTGGTAAGCAAATCTCCCTCTAAAACTTCTCTGAATAACTTTCTTTTGTTATATCCAAATTCTTCATAATCACTTCTTGTAAGTACTGCATCTTCAGGAGTTTCTACATCTCCGTGTAGTTTATAAACGATTGCATCAAAATCATGATTTGTGCCTCTTAATTGCTCATCTGTTGTTTTTACATAAGGCTTTTTCATATTATCTTCTAAAGCTTTTTCAATTAACTTATCATAATTAGTCGTCCAAAAAGTGGAAATCGGTAACTGTGATAATAGTTTATGATTATCAGTAGGTTTTAGTAATTGAGAAAATTGCACTTTGATCAAGTCATCTATTGATGTTCTCTTCTTTGAATTAGCATAATACTGAGCTAAGCTAACCAAATCATTTTCTTTTTCAACATTTAACCCAATTTCTTTTGCAGGCTCTCTTAGAAGTTCTTTCCAACTACAAAATCCAGCAGGAATTGATAGTCCCGCTCCAATGAATGCTCCCAATTCATCACTTTTAATGGCTTTTTCAATTTCTCTAATCAAATCTTTTTTAGATACTTCACCTTTAATAATAAACACCTCCCCTTATTTTCTCGGTCCTAAAAACTTATCTTCATTCATTTGAATTTTCCTTTATCCAATATAAATTAGCTTCCAGCAAATTTACAATATCTTCATCTGTTTCATAACATGTTAAATTTATCTTTTTTATAAGTTTACTATCAATAATTCTCTGAATTAGTGCCGCAGAAAGGATTCCAGAGCCAGCTCCTGGATCAAGAATAGATATTTCATCTCTTTTAATATTTAACTCAATTAAAGATGCCATAAATTTTGCTGTTTCTTTACTCGTAAAAAACTGTCCTATTCTTTTTCAAGTTTCTTTAGATGCGATCTTAATATATTCATTTGTCTTATCTAAAACATAATCAATCATTTTCATCTTTAACTAACTCCATAATTTCGCAAAGATTACAATTTAATCCTTCACATATTCTTAACAATACGTCAGTTGTAATATTCTCCCCATTTTTCATTTTATAAAATGTACTTCTACTAATATTTGTTTTTTCCATTAATTCTGTGTTATTTAAATCTAGGTCAATCATTTTTTTAAATAGCTTTTTATAGCTGATTTTTAACATGACTATCTCTCCATTCATGAATTCTGTATCAATTATATTATAGCATAAATCTTCACTTTTTTCATAATATTATTCACTTTTCTAAAACACAAATACAAAAAAATAAAGGCAGTCCGAAGACTGCCGATATTTATCTCTCTGTATCTTTGCTATGGTCTTTCTTAGTTGACTTAGTTTTGTCATCTGTCTTAAAGCTTTTTATTTGCCCTAATATGGACTTTTTATCTTTATCTTGACTCTTTACTTGTTCTTTTGATTTTAAGAGCTTAGAGGACAAAATACGGACATTCTTATGTTCCTTTCCGTTGTTATCAATACTTGTTTTTACTTGTCCAAATATTTTAACAAAATCTCCTTGTTTTAGGTTCTCTAAATCTTTTGTCTTATCTCCATAGGCTGAACAATTGGTATAAATTTTATTCCCACCGTCATCTTTTGAAACAATTGAAAAGTTACTTACCTTGAACTTTTCTCCACTAGCATTTTCTCTTTCAAGATTTTCTACTTGACCTGCTATATTACCCACGAGATTTATAAGATCATCTTTTTCTTCAAGTTCATTGGTATTTCCAACAATCTTCCCTTGTTCTTTCATATCATCAATCATATAGTCAAAGTCATCATTTAATAGACCTGTTGTGTCTTTGATCATAAATAAAACATAGACTTCTTCAAGTGCCTTTTCATCAGTAACGCCTTTTTCTATGCTCACAAGTGCTTTTATAAAATCCTTGTAATTATCATTCATCATTTCTTCTAAGTTTTCTCTAATATCTTTGTATTCCATAATTTCCTCCTTGTACTAAATAAGGAGAGCCTTTCGCCCTCCTCTATCTTTCTTGTGCTTTTTCGTTTTTTTCTTGATTTTTATCTTTTTCTTCTTCCGATTTGAATTTTGATATTTGTCCCAATATAGATGGTTTCTCTTCCCTTGCCTGAAGATTATCCTCTACATCATAGGTTGATTCAAAGTAATCACTATCTTTAAAATCATTGTCATACCTATCTGGTATTCCATCATTATCAAGATCTTTTGCTAGTGGATCATAGAAGTTTCCATCATCATCTATTTCTAAACCTAGGGCTTGTTTTAAATCTTCTTCATCTACTGATACCAGATCGTCAAAACTTGACATCTTTATGGCTTCAGTCATATCTTTAATAGCTTGTGAATTAGATATATCTTCTTCTACAAAAGATTCTGTTCTAATAGCTACATTATCTACATACTGAGTCCATGTTTTTTCTTCTAAATTTACCTCATATTGAATCGTGTGCTTACCATCAGGTGTTTCTGTATAGGCAAGTCCTATATGGCTTAAATCAGGGTATAATTTGTCAAAGTCTTCATAGCTATTAGATTCTGAGAACTCGTAGTTAGAATAATCAACTATCGCCCTCTTTAAATCTTCTAATAATGGTGATTGGTTTTCTAATTCTTCTACTTCTCCCATATCTAAAAGTTTATTAATTTCAGCTAATCTTAGTGTCTTATCCCTTAACTCATCTGCTTTTTCAAATGGTTTGGTCAATTCTACTTTGGCATTTTCTAAAGATTCTTTATAGTTTTCAAGGTTTTGATTTAATCTTCCAAGCCTTGCAGGCATTTTTTCAATAGCATTATCAAGTCTTGTTATATTGCCATCAGTAGAGTTTGAAAACTCTCCAAAGTATTCTGCTTTTCCTAGGAGTTTAAAAGTATGAGTATTAGTCATAAAGTTATATGAAACTTGTAAGTCTAAATTTCTATATTTACCAATAACCTTGCTATCATTTATCTTTACCTTTTTTATTTCTTCTAATAGCTTCTCTCCAGCTTCTTTCTTATCTAAAATTTTATTTGCACCAAGACTGATTGAAGTGAATTTACTATCTCCTTCTCCTAATTTCTCAACACTTGCAATATCTTCTTTAACTGCTTGTATTTCCATTTCAGTTTTTAAAATACTTTGAGGATAAAATTTATTTACCTTATCTTCAAGCTTATATTTATTAGATTTATAGTTTGCTTCCAGCATTTTTAGCTTTGTAACTTCGTTATCTAAATCCATTTTTTCTTTAATTAGAGGATTGCCAGTGGCTAAAGCCTTAATTTCTGAATAAGATAGACTTGCTTCATCAACATCTTCTGCAACTCTTACTGGAGTTTTTGAAGTCATAATTTGAGAAATGAATTTTTGCTTATTCTCTATCGTCTGCCACAAATAAGAATCAAAGGTATTTTCTGTTACATATCTAAAGATATTGACTTTATCATTTTCATTACCTTGACGAACAATTCTACCACTTCTTTGCTCTAGGTCAGACGGTCTCCATGGGACGTCTAAATCGTGTAAGGCTATTAGTTTATTTTGTACATTTGTACCTGCTCCCATTTTTTGAGTAGAACCTAATAAGACTCTTACTTCTCCTCTTCTTACCTTAGAGAACAATTCATCTTTTTGTTTGTCTGTATCTGCTTCGTGGATAAAGGCTATTTCTTCTTTAGGTATTCCCATATTCACTAGCTTATTTCTAATATCATCATAGATATTAAATTCTCCATCTCCTTTTGGTGTAGACATATCTGAAAATACTAATTGGGTCGATGAATTTTCTTTTGTCTTATCCCAGATTGAAAAGATATTTTTTACACATACATTTACCTTCGAATTAGGATCATCTGGAAGTAGTGGGTTTATTAATCTTTGGTCAAGGGCAAGTTTTTTACCATCATTTGTAATCTTTAGCATGTTATCTTCTGTAGGCTCGACTTGGTTATTTCTAACCGCATCAGCTCTTTCTGAAATAGCTTCTAATATTTCTTTTTGTTCCTCAGTAGGTTTTGTTTTAATAACTTCGAAGTTTGCTTCTGGTACTGGCAAATTTAACATATCTGAAGTCTTTATATCTGCTACTTCTTTAAACATGCTCATCAACTCTGGCAAGTTATAAAACTTTGAAAATCTTGTCTTTTGCCTATAACCAGTGCCTTCTGGAGATAATTCAAAGGTGTTTTCTGTTTCTCCAAAAGTAGAAGCCCAAGCGTCAAAATGTTCTAATCCTCTTGCCTTTAAATCGTCATACTGAAGGTATCTTTGCATGGTATAAAGCTCTGTCATTGAATTTGATATTGGTGTACCAGTAGCAAAAACAACTCCCTTTCCATCTGTCATTTCATCCATATACCTACATTTCATATACATATCTGAAGACTTAAAGGCTTCACTCTGACCGATACCCGCAACATTCCTCATCTTGGTATGCAAGAATAAGTTTTTGTAATTATGAGCTTCGTCTATAAATAACTTATCTACTCCTAGTTCTTCAAAGGTTATTACATCATCTTTTTTAAAGTCATCATTTAGTTTTTCCAGTCTTACCAAGAATTTCTTCTTTGTCTTTTCCAGTTGTTTTACTGTAAAATTTTCCCCTCTATTTCTTTTATTCTCATCAATAAAGGAAACTATATCATCTATTTGGTCTTGTATATGTCTAACCTGGTATTCCTTAGACATTGGTATTTTTTCAAATTGAGAGTGTCCTATGATGACTGCATCATATTCTCCCGTTGCAATCCTACCAATAAATCTTTTCCTATTTTTTGGTTGAAAGTCTTTTTTATCGGCCACCATAATATTTGCTGACGGATATAACTGCATAAACTCTCTACCAATTTGAGTGGTTAGGTGGTTAGGAACTACAAATAATGACTTACTTGCAAGTCCCAACTTTTTAGATTCCATAGCAGAAGCTACCATTTCAAAAGTTTTTCCTGCTCCTACTACATGGGCAAGCAGTGTGTTTCCACCATAAAGAGTCCTTGCTATGGCATTTTTTTGATGTTCTCGAAGTCTTATTTCAGTATTCATTCCATCAAATGTTAAGTTAGAGCCATCAAATTCTCTATTTCTAATTGAATTGAACTTTTCATTATAAATCTTTTCTAGCCTATATCTTCTATCAGGATCTTCAAATATCCAATTCTTAAATTCCTCTTTAATCAATTCCTGCTTTTGACTTGCAAGCATAGTTTCTTTTTTATTCAATACAGAAGTCTTAGACCCATCATCATTTATTACTTGATCAAATACCTTTGTATCTTTTAGGTTAAGGGCATTTTCAATTAGCTTATAGGCATTTACCCTACTTGTACCATAAGTCATGTTAGCAAGGTCATTAGTTGAGTCAACACTTTTACCTTCAATGTTCCATTCACTTGTATGTGGTGAGAACCTAACATTTATATTCCACCTATCATAACCTGGCGTTTTTAAAAGGTTAAAAGTAAAGTCTTCTATATCTTTTTGAGGTATCCAGGTTGCTCCTAACCTTACATTTATATCAGAAGCAGTTAGTTCTTCAGGCATAACTTCTTGTAATTTTTCTCTTTGATATTTGAGTTTGCCTAACTCGTTTAATAATGTGTCTTTCTTTTCAGAAGGTGCTAAATCTATTACATTTTCAATTTCTCCGATATATGAATTGAGATAACCAATCTTTTCTCTAATATTGCCACTTAAATACTCATCAGCCGATACATATGAAAAATGAAATGGATCGTCATTGTTAAAGTTTTCAAAGGGCATTCTGTTATTTATTAGGTCTGTATCCTTAATATCTAAAAATATCTCGCCCTCAAGCTCACCAATTAAGGTGTTCCTATCTTTACTTGTTATAGATTCCATATATTCAAAGTCTACATATCCTTTTTGTGAAACTGATAAGACTAAGGCTTCAAGGGAAGTATCTACATGATCTACTACCTTTGCCTTTGTTATTGTTCTTTTTGAGAATATATCACTCTTAGCTTTGAAATTATCCTCATCATCAAGTATTTCTATTGATGAAACCAAAGGAAAGTTTGAGTCTTCCTTTAAGGCTCTAGTATTTGATAAGGAGTTAATAAAGCCATGTTTCTTTGAAAAGTTATCATAGACTTCATTTAACTTTGCTTGTGACTCTTTTATTTCATCGTCTGAAAAATAGTCCTTTTGTTTTTCTATTACATCTTTTAAAGCATTCATTACATCAAGATAATCTTTTATCTTTTCTTTATTTTTATCTGATATATTCTGCTTGATTAAGACTGAGTTTTCTCTTAGGTAGACCTCTTCATCAATAATAGTGTAAGAAAAATTCTTAACATCATCTGTTGCTGGAAGACTTAATTCTTCATCTTCCAATAGTTCGACCTCTTCATATTTTGAATTTGAAGATATTTCCTTACTTGCAATATCCATTAAGTCTTTTAACTTTTCATCTTCTTTTTCATCACAAGTAATAGTATTGCCAAATCTGCCAGATACTTCTTTCATATTCCCTAATACCATCTGAGGATTATCTACAAAGTATTTATTATAAGTCAAACCCTTTTTATCAGTTGCTAGATGAATCCAATCATCATCTCTTTCTATAACTGAATCTCTCTTCTTTAGAAAAATAATATCTGAAGTAACTTCTGTACCAGCAAGTCCTTTAAATATTGTATTAGGAAGCCTCATAGCTCCTAAAAACTCACATCTTGCATTAATATATTTTCTAACAGATTCATCTTTTTTATCCATAGTTCCAGATGAAGTTATGAAGGCAATAATTCCTCCATTCCTAACCTTATCTATTGACTTTGCAAAAAAATAATCGTGAATCAGAAAGTTATTTCTGTTATATTCACGATCGTTAACTTTAAAATCTCCAAAGGGAACATTTCCTATTACCAAGTCAAAGAAATTATTTGAGAAGTTTGTTTCTTCAAAACCTTTAATTTGAATATTAGCTTCAGGATAAAGTTCTCTTGCTATTCTTCCGCTTAGACTATCTTTTTCTACTCCATAGACTTTAGAGCTTTGTATTTCACTTGGCATACTTCCAATAAAATTACCGACTCCTGCAGATGGTTCAAGGATATTCCCAGTCTTAAAACCCATATCTGTTATGGTCTTATATATTCCATCCATTACCTCTCTAGGTGTATAAAATGATGTTAGAGTAGACTCTTTAGCATTCAAATACTCATCATTTGTTAGATTTTCTTTTAAAATATTTCTTGCTTCAAGCCATTGTCCTCCCTTTTCTTCATCAAAGACATCGGCAAGACCACCCCATCCTAGATAATCAGCAAGATAGGCTTGTTCATACTCTCTTGGACTCCTATTTTCATTTTCAAGTCTTTTGAGCATCTTAATAGCTTTTATATTTTTATCTAGCTTTTCTGATGGTGTTAGGTATTCTGAGTAGATATGATTTTTCAAGTCATAATTTCTAGCAAAACTTAGCCTTTCCTTATTAGGTTCATAGCCTAGATTTTTTAAATCCTCTTTACCCCTCAATAAGTTTTCGGCTGCTTCTCTTGGAACATTGTATCTATCCATCATTTGGTCAATTTCAAGATTGTGGTTATCTATAAAGCTTTCTTGCTCTACTTGTCTTTCAATTTGTTTTTCATGCTCAGATAATTTGTATATCTCATAATTTCCACTATCTAAAAGGTCATCAATCTTTCTACTTTCTTCAAATGTTTCACCTTTATATAAAGGGAATTCTTCCCCATTAACTTCTACCTTAGTTCCAGCTTCAATTAAGTTAATTCCATCAAAGGTATTCTTATCTTCTAAAATAAATTCTTTTCCAACCTTTACTGCTAATTTTTCTGATGTTTGAGTTAGATTTTCAAAGATTTCTTCAAGGTATGAATCGTTTCTATATGGAATTACTTCCGAACCCCTAATCATACCTCCCATATACTCCATATTATCTCTAATGGTTACAGTTTTAAGTCCTCCACTTAGTTCATCAAAATCTGTAATGGTAAAGTCCTTATCTTTATATCTAACCTGATCACCTATCTTAAACTTAGGCTCTATCTTTTCCTTAACTTCTTCACCATCTCCAAGGTCAATTCTATAATGTTCGACAACTTCGCCGTCTACATAGTGATCAAAATAGAATTTGAAATATCCGATATAATCATCAGTCATTTCTCCAAATTCATTTTCTCCATGAGTTTGATTATGGTCTTTAATATCAATATCCTTTTGTCTTAGGATATTGATTAAGTCTTTAGTTACTATCTGCCCACTATAATCGGGAACTAATTCGTGATTTTCATTAAATTCTACAATCCAGTAATCTTTTCTATTTTCAGTGTTTTTGCCATCAAAAAAAGAAGCTTCATCAGCTTCCTTTTCTGGACTTATTTCATTTTCTAAGCTTCCACGTATTCCTTGATTGCCATTTTCTTCACTGTTGCCATCAAGTTGTTCATCTGTCCTTGGTATTCCTCTGGATTCCCTCTCATCATTTTCTCTGTCAATCCTTGTGCTTTCATCATCTTGACTTTCTCTCTCTTGATAAAGTCCACTGCCTGATTCTGAATTTCCTTCAGGTGGTTCAAAAGTGTTTTCTCCTCGTACATTTTCTGAAGTTTCTTCCAGTTCTCCATGTCTTCGCTCCCTACCAGGTAAGACAGTCTTAGAACTGCGTATGTTGGATTCGGAAATCTCTCCATAAATTCCAGATCCTTCTCCATCATGTCCAAGGTTTTCTCTTCGATCTTCATTGCTATTTCTTCTGTCGCTTCCATCTGTGAAAACTCGTCCATCTCTACTTCTTGACCTATCATCTCGTCTATATAAATCATCTTGACCTCCTCTATCTTCATTTATATTTTCTATATCTCTATTATAGTCGGCAGCGGCCCTTTCTGTCAGCAGCCTAGCTCGATCCATTTCCTTAGATTTTTCTATTGTGCTATCTATAATATCTTCGCTAACTCTTGATATTACAAGACCTATCTGTTCTAAAGAAATTGTATTAATCCTAGAAAAATTATTTTTTAAATTTTCCATATCCATAGGATAGACTGTATTAAACCTATTAGCTACCGCATAGGATATTGAGTCCCTCATAAACTTTTCAAAACTCAGTCTATCCACTATATCTATCCTTAAATCAGCAAGAGCCAAGTTAATGTATTCATCTCCATAAATTCGGCTCAAAGAAAATATATTTTTATTAAGTGAATCACTAGCTTCAAATGAAGAATCTCTTATTATTTCTTTTAAAGCCTCGTTATGATTTTCGTAATCAAACTGCCATAATTTAACCTCATTAATATTCCTATCCATTGATGTGGTCTGACTTATATCAAAGATATATGAAATTCTTTGATTTACATCACTTCCAACTAAAATTGGAATACCCTTTTGACCTCTCATAACAACTCGACCAAAATATTTCTTCCACATATCAAAAGTCGCACAAGCTCTAGCTTCAGGTTCCTTGTTATATATACTTAATTGGCTTGAAAAATCATATTTCTGATTATTACCTATAACTTTTAAGAGTTTTAAATATTCTTTTTCATCTTGTAACACTTCATACTTTATAGCTTCTTGTATATTCTTAAAATCATTTACTTGCATTTCCTACCTCCTTTTTTGAGTAATAAAAAAGACGATAGATTTTAAATAATCTACCGTCTATAATGTAATATAATTAAATGACCTATATTAATTCTTTAAGTTTTCCATATAAGTTCAATAATTCGTTAATATCCATATCCATTATAGGCTCATACATAAAAGAGTTTATATGAATATTTTCTGGAGTCATTATATTAACTTCATTAACTATATTAATTTGTTCTTCATTCGCAATCTGCTTATATGCATCAAATAATACCCTGGTCATATTATTAGTTTTATCTACATGATTCAGAAATTCCGCTTTATCTCCTGTTTTCAAATTATTTTTCACTTTCCAATTTAGCATACCATTATAATTATTAATTTTATCTAACATTATTTCCTCAGCTTTAAGTCTACAAGCCATTGATAATAAAACTTTATGCTCGAGCAAATTTAAGTTACTAGTTAAGTTTTCAGTAGTTTCATAAAGCTTTTCTATAACCAGATCATCCTCTTTAAACTCACTTGGTATATCAAATCTCCCTATATATTCTTTATATACTTTCCCTAAAGTTTTAAAATTAATAGTTCCTGAATTTTCTTTTTTGTGTAGTAAATTAGTTAATAGCTCATAATCGCTATCATAATAATTTGAATCATTAACAGATTTATCAAAACTATATTCAATTAGATTCCTAACAAATGGTATAAGTGCAAATAAGGAATATTTATCTGGTTTAGTTTTCCATGTTATAAAAGGTTGTTTTTGATATTTCTCTTCTATCAAATTTAAATCTTGTTTGTTTTCAACGATAAATCTAGATGTACGAGGTACATTTAGTCTAGAAGAAATTGTTCTATAAAAATCAAAATTATGAGATAAAATTATCATTCTAAAATTATCAATTGTTGCCATTTCATACAAATATTCTACAATAGCATACTTATTTTTATAATCAAAAGAATCTGCTATATCGTCTACTATAAATAGGACTTCATTGCTTTCTTTTTTTATTTTTTCTATGTCAAATATTATATTTAACAAATATAAAGATCTTTTCTCTCCTTGACTTAACACGTCTAATTTTTCTAAATTTGATCTATCTAAACTTGCTTGATTTTCACCCTTTTCAAATATAAACTCCACACGTGGTAGGTTTTCTCCTATTATCGCTCCCTTTAAATTTGATATTTTCATCTTATATGGAACAGTGAACCTATCTTCAAATATTTCTAAAGAACGATTCCACAATGTATTGTCTATATTGAGATTTTTAATATTCTCCTCTAATTCTTTATATATCTCTAATAAATCATCAAAAGATTTCTTTTCTTTCTTTATATATGAAGTCCATAATTCTTTTTTTAAATTATCTAAATTTTCTATTTTCAAAAACTCTATTAGTTCAGGATTGTTTTCTATTGTATCTCTTAATAATATGCCTTTTGTATCACTTAGTAACTTTTCTATCTGTTGAAATTCTGGAATATCTTTAATTTTCCCCTCTATTTCATATATTTTCTCTTGTAGTTCATCATTATTACCAATTACTATGCTATTATTTAAATTAAGTTTATTATCTCTTACAAAAAAATTATCTGAATCTAAATTTTTTGCAACATTCTTCAATTTTGGAAATGTGAATTGACCTTTTTCAAAAAAAGTATAACTACTGTATATAGTTTCAGCAGCTTCACAAAACTCTTTTATTTTATTTTGAAAACTACTGTCTTTTATTTTTTTAATTACACTATCATCAAAAATTGTAGAGTATTTAACATTAGGTAAATACGTTTTATTTTCAGCTTCACATAATTCTTTCAAGCTTAATAAAAAACTTTTTTCACTTAAATTCATGTCAGAAACTACTGTAGGCTCTAATTCATAAATTTTTCTTCCTTGTTGTGTTTTTTCAATTTTTAATCCTGAATATTGCACTAACTTTTTTAAAAAATTATTTTTTTGCTTTAATAAAGTTGTGATAGATTTTTTTGTTTTTTCGTCTACTAATAAATCTGCTACACTACTAGATTCATAATAATTCTCAAAGCTTTTTATTACAAACACTTGCTCTTTTCTTATATCTTGTCCATCTATGCTCACATTAACTTCTGCTTTTATATCGAATATTTCATCACGTATTTCGTCAGCTTTACCATCTTGAATTTTCTTAAAAGTTTTTGCAAAAGAAGTTTTCATCAATCCATTTTTTGCATATACTGTAATCACATTTGTATTTGTAAAATCAAATTCATGGTTAAACTCATCTATTCCATAACAATTCTTTAATTTACATTCTAGAATATCCATATCATATCCTCCTGTCTTTTATTTTATTATATCATTCACAATAATAAGTTTGCACTAACATGCATTATTGAACTAATAATGCACATTAAAACATCAACCACAATAGAATTGCCGGCCTGCTTATATAGTTTGCTTGAAGTGCAATTTTTTCTTCTTGAATGCACTTCCTCTAATTTGTCTATATCACTATCATCAAAACCCATGAGTCTTAGGCATTCTCTTTCTGTTAAATACCTATACCTACCATTTCCAATATCTATTATTCCAGAATTAGGTACTCTCATTTGTTTTGTAGAAATAGTATAAGAAAAATCTTTAATCACTTTGAGTCGCCCTCTAAAACTGTTATCTATGCTTTTATTTAAAAATTTCAGCATATAGGGTTGGGTCATTATATAAAGTTCACTTACATCCTTTTCTAAAAATTCACTTAGTGGTCTAGTTTCTTTCCTCTCCAATTTATTAAAAGAAAAGTTATTTGCTCCTAGACATGAAACAACAAATATCCTCTCCCTTTTTTGAGGTATCCCAAAGTCCATTGCATTTAAAATTTCATACTTACTTTCATATCCAAGGTCTTCTAACTCCTTTAGATAAATAAACAAGGAGTCCCTCATATTTCTATCAAGGACTCCTTTTACATTTTCCCAAATTATCCATTTAGGTTTATCTTTCATTTCTTTGATTATTCTAATTGTTTCAAATAGTAAGCTTGATCTAGTTCCTGAATTCTTTACTCCTCCTTGCTTTTTCCCTATTCTTGAAAAGTCTTGGCAAGGACTTCCATGCATAATTAAGTCTATCTTCTCATTAGGAGCTTTATATCCTACTACTGATTTTGGCTTATAAGCCTCTCCATAAAGTGCGTTGTATGATTTAACACAAGCCTTATCTATTTCTACATAATCAACTACTTCATAAGATATCTTTAAATTAATAAAAGCCTTTCTAATAGCACCTATGCCACCGAAAAGCTCCAATATTTTTACCTTATTCATTTAGATTATTCTTGTACCTATCTACAAGCTCCCTTATACTATCTTCTATTTCTCTTAAAAAGTCTTCTTTATCTACTTCACCAGAGCTAATCTTTGCAAGTTTCATTTCCCATTCAGATGTTGTTTTAGCTGACTTAAACTTATCCTCTACAATTGATACAAGTCTATTGCCTTTTTCTGTTACAAGTAGATTTTTCTTATCTCTTCTTATAAGGTCCTTATGGATAAGATTTTCAATAATTCCTGCTCTTGTAGCTGGTGTTCCTAAGCCTTTTCTCTCCACTTCTATATCTTTATCCAGTGATTCAATCCCTGCATTCTCCATAGCCTTTAAAAGTGTATCTTCATTATAATGACTTGGAGCTTTTGTAAATTTCTCCGATATATTTTTAGAAGTTAGCTTAATTTTATCTCCAGTCTTTACATCTGGTAATTCATTTTCTTGCTTTTCTTTTCCATAAGCCTTTAGATACTTGGTATAACCTTCATCGATTATAGTCTTTCCACTTGCATTGAAGTTAAATTTATCATATTCATATCTGATTTTTCTACTAGATTCCTTTAAGTTATCCGAACATGAAGCAAGTAGTTTATCCTTAATTAGATTATAGACTTTGCTTTCTTTATCAGATAAATCTTTAACTTTTCCAATACCTGATATAGTAGGAATAATCGCATAGTGGTCTGTAACCTTAGATGAATTAAAAATAGACTTAAAGTTTGATTCGTTGATTTTAAAACCTTCTTCAAGTCCTTCTAATAATTCTTTCATAGTAGTAACCATATCATCGGTTAAATACCTGCTATCTGTTCTTGGGTATGTGATTAGCTTTTTTTCATACAGACCTTGTGCCATATTTAAAGTGTCATTTGCTGAATATCCAAAATATTTATTTGCTTCTCTCTGTAAGGTAGTGAGATCATAAGGCTTATCTGGTTTTGTGCTTATTTCTTTATCCTCTACCTCTGTAATAACTATTTCATCTTCTATCAAGTTTAAAAGTTGCTCTGCCACTTCGATTTTATCAATCCTATCTGATACAAGTTTCAATCCTTTATAAGATAGGTCAACTGTATAATATTTTTGCTTCTTAAATAGATTTATTTCACTATCCCTTTTAGCTATTAAATATAGAGTTGGTGTTTGTACTCTACCAACTGAATATGTTTCCTTGTAAATGCAAGAATAAAGCCTACTTAAATTCATTCCTACCAGCCAATCTGCAATAGCTCTTGCACTTGCCGATCCATATAAGTCTTCAAATTTTTCTCCGTCTTTAAGATTTCTAAAACCATCTTCAATAGCTTTGTTTTCCATTGAAGATATCCAAAGTCTTTGAATTTTCTTCTTACATTTAGCTTGATTATATACAAGCCTAAAAATAAGTTCTCCCTCTCTTCCAGCATCACAAGCATTTATAACTGTGTCGATATTCTTATCGTTTAAAAGTTTCTTTAAAACTCCATATTGTTTTTTAGTGCTTTTAGATACTTCATAAATATATTCTTCTGGAATTATAGGAAGATTTTCTATTGTCCATTTCTTCCATTTTTCGTCGTGTCTTTCTGGACTTGCCATTTGAATTAAATGACCGACACACCAAGAAACAATGTATCCATTCCCCTCATAATATCCGTTTTTTCTTGTTCTTGCTCCAATTACTTTTGCAATTGTAACTGCTACGCTTGGCTTTTCTGCTATTACTAATTTCATTAATACCTCCATAAATAAAAAAAGAGCGAAAGATTTCTCTCTCGCTCAAACTTTTAAAAATTATTATAATAGTTCATCTTCATCGTCTTCATCTAAAGATTCTTCATTACTTTCTTCATTGTCAGATTCATCTTCTGACTCACTAATATAATCCTTATCATCTTCTTCAAAGTCTTCCAACATTTTATCTTCCTTAGCTTTGACTACCTTAAAATAGTATCCTGCTCCTATAACTCCTCCAATTACAAGTGCAATAATTAGAAATGAACCTATTCCACTTTTCTTTTCTTCTTTTACTGGAACAGTCTTAGGTTCTTCTTTTTTTACTTCTTCTTTCTTAGGCTCTTCAACCTTTATAGTATTTTTGTCTTCTGATTCAATCATATTAAGTAGGTCTTTCTCTCCTACTTCTGTCAATAGCCTTACATTATCTTGATTTGATGAGTGATCCACTATTAGGTGCATAGTTTTTCCACTTTTAGTTTGAAATGTTAAAAATTGTCTCACATCTACTGGATTTTCTTTATCTTTTTCTGTATCTCCACTTGGTGTTATATCTTTTCCATTCCTATCTACATTTTCAATTACTGAACCTCTTGCCTTATTTTCTTGTGTCGCAAGATTATTTACTGCCTTTGTATTACCACCTTTTACAAGTGGGGTTTTCTTTGGAGGATTATTTGAAGGCTTATTTGCTTCACTTGTATTTCCTGGTATTCTTGGAACATCTTGATAAGGAATTTCTTCTTTTGACGGTGTAAAAACATCATCTTTCAACATTTTTTCAAATTCTTCTTTTTGTGGTTCATAGATTGATTCGTTTTGACTTTCTATTTGCCCTTCATTTGTCATTGCAAATGTAGTTGCTGGTACTGTAAATGTAAAAAGGAGTAACGCTATGGCTACTCCTCGTTTAATACTCTTATTCATTTTTCTATCCTTTCTTATTTTACATTTTTAAATACATAGAATGCTTTTCTAGCATTGTCCCATTCTATTGTTTGGTTTTTACCATCTTTAATATCTCCATGACTTGCTCCAAAAGCTTTAGCAATGTTTGAAATTGAAGCATGGATTCTTCCATTTATAATAACTGGCTTAACATCTGAATTGTAGACTTTACCATCTGAATCTTTCATAACACCAGTATCAATATTTAGTCTTAATGTCTTTTTAGCTAGGATATTATTCTCTTTATTGGAGAAAATAGCTTCACGAGTAGAGTTGTCATACTCAACATTAAAACCTAGAGTATAAGCGATATATCTTACTGGAATCATAGTTCTTCCTTGATCCACATAAGTTTTTACATCCATATAGACTGTTGTCTTACCATCTTTGTTGATAATGTTATAAAAGTTTTTGTCAACTTGGAAAACTGCAAATTCTTTTTCATCTTTAACTTGTTTTTTGTATTGTTGTTCCTCTTGCTTTTTCATCTTGTTAAGATCAAATTGATTTAGGATGTTCTTGTCATCAGCTTTCAAAAGTTCATCCCACTTCTTATCTTGAGATTTCTTATCTTCTTTCTTTTCTTTGTTTTCTTTTTGGAGTTTTAGAAGTTCATCTAATTTCTTAGATAGGTCCTGGTTTAGATTTTTATCTTTTTCATCTTTGGCTTGTTTCTCAAGTTCTTCTTTTGCTTTTTTATTTGCTTCCTCGATTAACTTCTTTGCTTCTTCAATTTTTTTATCTAATTCTTCTTTTAACTTTTTAATTTCTTCTTCAGAAGATTTTTGTTTTTCTTCTAATTCTTTAATCTTCTCTTCTAATTCTTTTTTTGTATTTTCAGAAGTTTCTTTTAAACTATCAATAGCCTTTTGAAGCTCTTCAATTTTCTTGCAACATTCTGACTTAGAATTTTCTGTTTCTTTCTTTTTAGACTCTAGGTCTTTTATCTTAGTATCTTTTTCATCAAGAGCTTTTTCCAAACCTTTAATTTTATTATCTTTATCCTCAATTTCTTTAGTCTTTTTTGCAAGTTCTCCTTTTAAAGACTCGAGTTTTTCTTGAATTTCTTTGATTTTATTTTCGTTTTTATCGGTCTTTTCTTTCTCAGCTTCTAACTCCCATTTTGTAGATGAATAATCTTCTTTTAGTTTTGCATTTTCATATTGTAATCTTTTTAGTTCATCTTTAAGCTGAGTAATTTCTGCTATTAGTTCATCATTATTGGAGTTTTTAAGTTCCTCAATTTCTTTATTCAATTGAGCAATCTTTTTGTCTTTCTCTCTAATCTCTTCTTCTAGCTTAGACTTTTCTTGTTTTAGTTTCTCTCCATTATCTTTGCAAGATTCTAACTTTTCCTTTAATTCATCTATCTTTGATTGGTCTTCTTGTTTCTTACCATTTAAGTCTTTGATCTGATTTTCTAAGTCCTTAATGTTTTTTGTTAAATCATCAATCTTATTGTCCTTTTCATCAATATCTTTCCCTGTTAAATCTGTTTGAGTATCAACAGAATATTTATTTGGATTGTAAATAGTCATCTTTCCTTGATACATATCATTGTTATAATCAAATTCAAGTTCTACACTATCTACATTCTTATCAAAGACAAACTCTCCATTTTCAAACCTTAATCCATTAGGAATAGATTTGAATCCTTGATTTCCGTTAAAACCAAAATGATTTTCGTAAAATGGATTTTGTTTTGGTCTATATTCAACTTCTTGATTGTGGAATACTCCCTTACTGTTAATATTTGGATTGCCTAAAACTTTTATAGTGTGCAATTTATTTCTTGAAAAAGCATACTGTTCAATTGTCTTCACAGACTTCGGTATAGTTATTTCTTGGAGGTTATTTCTTTCAAAAGCATTATGTTCAATATTTACTAGAGTATCAGGTAATGCCACTTCTCTAAGTCCACAATTGAAAAATGCTAAACCACCAAGATAAGTTAGACTATTTGATAGTTTTACTTCATCTATACTTGCTTCGTAAAAGGCAGCATAACCTAAATGCTTAACAGAATCAGGAATAATTACTTTATCCCAATGTTTGCCACGCCCAAATTCTCTTTTATATCTAAGTTCATCGTTTGAATGACTTAAAGAATAATTTCCATTTATAGACTTCGTTCCTTCAGGAAATACTAGAATATTTGTCTTTTCTTTCTTTTCTAAGCCCTTATCACTAAAAGCGATTATATTTCCCTCAGAGGAATACATAAAATCATCTTCCGTCCAAGTAACATCAGACTTTGCAAATGCACTTGTATGCACAGTTGATGTTAAAACTAATAAAAGAGCCATAAAAAAGGCTCTTAGTCTGTTCGTATTAAATTTCTTCATTATGAATGTTCTCCTTTTCTTTTAATTTCTCTTCTCTTTTTCTATCATTGATTTTCTCCATTAATTCTTCCAAGCTAATATTGTTCCTCCTAAGAGTTACAATTATTTCTTCATTTTCAACCTGTATTTCTTCATCGCAAATTTCCTTGTATTTTGCATTTAAATCTTTCAATTTCTCTTCTATTTTTTTCTTTTTGTTTCTAATACTTATAAGCTTCCTGTTCACATAATATCTCCCTTCTATCTAGGTCTTCCAAAACCATAAAAGTGTGATTTCCAATATTTTGAATTTATTGATGTGTATTGAATTGGATCTCCTGCGTGAATCATCATTCCATTACCTGCGTATATTCCTACGTGAGATATTGGTGTTCCACTGTTATATGTTGAATGGAAAAATATAATATCTCCAGGTTGAGCTTCACTTGGACTGACTGGGTTACAATAGTCTTTGTATATTCTCCATGCAGTTGTTCTTGGCATTCTCTTTACACCAGACTTTGTAAATGACCAACATACAAAACCTGAGCAGTCAAAGTTAGATGGTCCACTTGCTCCAAACACATATCTTTTGCCTATATGTTTTTCTGCTTCATTAAATAAGGCTTTGGCAGTAGCTGAATCAAAAGCAAGACCAGGATTTCCAAAGTTTGGATTATCTACTATTTCTCCTAAGTCCCCATTACCTGATCCAAAAACATCTCCCATATTTCCCTTAGCTTCAAGAAGAGCTTCATAATGAACTACATTGTCTGGATAATCTTTAAATATTTCCCTAACAACTTCATCCATTTCTCTTTTCTTTAAAGTTACAATTAACTTTTTATATTCGTACTCTTCTTTTTCATAGCTAGTATAGGGATTACCACGACTATCATATCTAGTTCTTTCTACTGTTCTTGTTCTAATTTCGATTTCTTCCTTAAAATCAAGCTTATACATTTTATCGAAAAGCTCTTTTAAAATTCCTTTTACTTCAGATGCTGATTTTACTTCACCACATCTTGAAGTTATATAGGATAAAAGTTCATGGGTATTATGACCAATTTCTCCATCTTTATTTATAATATATTCGTCATATCCAGGATGACTTGTTTTTACACTTTCGATTTGTGATTGTAGGTCATACTCCATTGATGAAAATTCTTGATTAACTTCACTTAGAACTGTATCTTGTGATAGGTATGTTGTTGTCATTACTGAGTTAACAGAGTTACTTAATCCACTCATACCAACACTTCCACCACCAATCATGATTGATAGCATAAGACCTAGTCCTATTACTAGAAATAGAACCATCTTACTTTTTCTTACGATTAGCTCTTTAGAAGCCTTACCTAAACTTAAAATAGCTTTTTTAACTCTATCTACCAGTCTTGTTTCGTGCTTTTTAGCTATCATGCTTTTCATTTGTTTTCTTTGGTAAAACTTCTTAAATCTATTTTTCTTTATATAGGAGTCTGACTTTTTTAAATCTTCCAAGCCACTTTTAAACTCCAACTTGCTTTTTCTATTTCTTATTTTCTTATCAAGTGTAGATAGCTTTTTTAATGACTTTTTCTTTTTGTCTAACTTATACTTCCTTATTCCATGCTGAAGTTTAGAGCTTACATTAGCGGCCTTTTCTCCAGATTCTACACCAGTATTATCAGATCCTGAACTTAAATAATCTCTCACTAACTCTGATGACTTAGCTCCAGATAATAAAACCCCAGAAGATAGACTTCCTTTAGTTTTATTCTTTAAAATATTATCCTTTAGCTTGCTTTTAGACTTTTCAAGCTCTCCAATCTTTTTATCTGATATAAAGTCTTTAACATCTTGTGCCTTCTTAGAATCTTTCGGTGTAACTTTCTTAGATTCATTTTTTAAGTCATCGATTTTCTTTCGAGTAAATTTATCACTTTCATAATTTTTTCTCTTGTAGTAAGTCTTCTTTTTATTAACTTTCTTTTGTTCTGAAGGTTTAAGGCTTGTTTCTTTTTCATCTTTTATAAATTCTTGATTATTGTCTTTAAACTCAGGATTATCAAAAGTTTTATCTGTATCAACTTCGTTTAGCTTATTTTCTTTATCTTTTTCTTTAGAAATTTTCTCCTTATCTCTAAACTTCTTTTCTTGATAAAGTTTCTGCTTTCGCTTTTTATCGATATTAGCATTACTGTCGTTCTTGCTCACTTCATCTTTAACAAGCTTATCTTTTCTATATATTCTCTTGCTTTTCTCTGCTTCGATAGGTTTATCTTCACTTGTCTGGATTCGCTTAGACTCTTTCTCGTTGATTTTGTCTTGGAATTTATCCTTACTATGGATAAGTTTATCCTCATAATTTTTAAGAACTTTTCTTTTACTTGATGCCTTCTTATTGCTTATTGGTTGAGCGTTAGCTGAAATATCATCTGTTGTTAATTTATTAGAATTAATATTTCTACTATTTTCACTTTCAAAATTTACCTTTTTGAAGTCTACATCTAACTCTTCATCAAGTTTAAAGCTTTCATCTGTCCTTATTTCAAGATTAGTTTGTTTTGTTTCTTCAACCTTATCCTTATTATCTAAAAATTCTTTTCTAATTCTTTCCTTGTTTTTAGACTTCTGAAAATCTTTTAGTTTATCTTGTTTTTGATCTTTAGCTAATACATTCTCATGAATAAGTTTAGATTCTTTTTCTGAAATTTTATCTCCGAACCTATCCTTATTCTTAATAATCTTATTGGTATAATCATCTGAATGAACAAGTTTACTATCCATATTCTTTTCAGGAGCGTCCCTATTTCGTATAATTTTCTTTTGAAAATCTTTTTTTAGTTTTTTATCCATATCACACCTACTTAGCTTCTTCTGGTTTTGTTGTCATTAGCTTATATAGCATGGTGTCTTTAGGGAATTTATCTATAAATGGAACAATAGTATTTCCAAAGAATAAGAGTCCCTCACCTGCATTTGAATTAGTTATATAGTTTAACTGATAAGGCGATATTTTTAATTTCTTAGCAAGAATATCCCTATCTCCAGATGCTTGATTTAACATTAGAACAAAGTCTGTATTATCAAAGATATTTTCAATTTCCTGACTTGTTAAAAGGTCTTTTACGTTTTGTGTTATACCTGTTGGAATACCACCCCATTTTCTAAATCTTTTCCAGATTTCTACTGAATATGAAGCAGTTTGTGGGTCTTTTAATAAAAGGTGGAACTCATCTATATAGTATCTAGTAGACTTGCTTCCTCTATTTAGGGAAACCTTGTTCCAAACCTGGTCTTGAATTACAAGCATACCTATTTTTTTAAGTTGTGTTCCTAGCTCTTTTATATCAAAACAGAGTAGTTGTCTATTTAAGTCAACATTTGACCTATTATTAAATACATTAAGACTTCCCTTAACATAAATTTCCATTTCTGTTGCTAGTTTTCTACCGACTCCCTCTTCTTGAGATAGGAGCATATCGTATAAATCTCCTAATATTGGCATATTTTCTGGTTTTGGGTCTTCAAAATATTTTTGGTATATCTTTGGTAAGCACCTATCTATAACTGATTTTTCTGCAGCAGTAAGACCAGATCCTCCTACTACAAGTTCAAGCATAGACATTATGAAGTTTGCCTTATCCTTTAAAGGTGCGTCCCCATCTCCATAGTTCATATTAATATCTAGTGGATTAAGGTAGTCCTTTGATTTTGCTGAAACTTTAATAACTTCTCCATTAAATTGTTTTACAAGGTTTGAATACTCGCCTTCAGGATCACAAATAATTACATCATCGTCTGTTACAAGAATTGCATTTGCCATCTCTCTCTTTGCCGAGAAAGATTTACCAGAACCTGGTGTTCCTAATATTAATCCGTTAGGGTTCTTGAGTTTCTTCCTATCTGCCATAATTAAGTTTTGGCTAAGGGCATTTAAGCCATAGTACAAAGAATTTGCTGAATCAATAAATAGCTCTTCTGTTGTAAAAGGCATAAATACTGCCGTTGATGATGAAGTTAAAAATCTTTTTATCTCGACTTGGTTAACTCCTAGAGGTAAGACAGAAACAAGTCCTTGCTCTTGCTGATGAGATAATCTTTTCACCTGACAATTATGTCTGTTAGCAATTGATGAGATTTGAGCAATAGTATTTTCTAATTTTTGATTAGTCCTAGCAAAATTCATCATTACTATGGTAACTACAAAGAGCCTTTCATCTCTATTTTGTAAGTCAGATAACATGGACTTAACATCCGCACCAAAAGTATTTATATCTGATGGAATAATATCCATATCATATCCTGCTCGAACTGCTTTCTTTTGTTCTTCAATTTTCATTCTATCCAGGTCTGTATTTTTTCTCTTAATGAGTTTAATGGCTTCTGCTTGTTCAACTACATCTATATGAAAAGCTACATAAATATTGTCATCAATATCTAAAAACTCAGATAACATTCTGTCTGATAACTCACTTGCAAGTATTTGAAAATGGCTTACTGCTCCAATATATTTACCAAATTTAAAATTATTTACTGGTGCAAAATTAAAGATATTGGGAGTTATATGTGACTTTGTAGACTCTTTCTTCTTCAAATCTTTATATGAAAAATAAAAGTTTTTGTCTGGATTTAACATATCGTGAACAAGTCTTAGCCTTTCTTCACCATCAAGGCTTTCTGCTCTTACTCCCATAGATTTAAAGTTAGATAAAATATCTACTTCAAGTCTATTTAACTTTGCTCTTGCTTGCTCTAGGTTATCGGCTTCTGTTGTAAAGGTTATATACTTCATCTTTTTAAGTCCGTTATTGCCCTTTGCAAGTTGAAGCTTTAACATCTCCCTAAACTCTTTTCTTACATCGTCATAGAAGTCTCCCTTATCAGCAATTTTAATTGCATCTTGTAGGTCTTTATTTCTTCCTAATTGATTTACATACGAAAGTTCAATGTGGACACTTGGATCAAAAGAATTTAAAAAGTTGGCAAATTGGTTAAAGATTAAATCTCTATCTTCTTCCAATGCCAACTGGTAATTTATATCTTGAAATGAAATTGTCCTTGAATAATTTTTTTCATCTAACTGGCAAATGCCCTCTGGTAACATTCTTATATAGGGAATTGTATCTTCAACAGTAAATCTCTTTTTCTCTTTCTTTAAAAGTACACTTAGAAGACTATTTGTTGGATCTTTCTTTGTTTTTAGCCTTCTTACTTCCTTTCGGTCTTTTTTTAATTGTTTTTCCCTTAGATTTAAGTCGCTGATTTGCTTTTTTCTTTGCTTCAATGTATGCCTCCTTTCTTATTCTCTTAGTTGGTTGATAAAACTTATGAAGATAGAAAAATTTAAAATATTTTTCAAAAGTTAAGGTATCTTTTTCATATAAGGTTATAAAAAAGATTGGCAGGGTTACTATTAGCATTACAATGATAGAAACATCATTAGGTAGATATTTCTTCATAAATAAATAGGTTGGTATACCAATTAGTCCTGCCACAGAAAAACCTATAAGTTGTCTTTTGGTTAAGTTAAAGGCAACCTTTGTTTTAATCTTGTCCAAATCTTTTGGTATTGGTACATATGCCATTTTAATCTCCCTCTACTTCTTCTTTGGAAAGTTCAAGTATATGGTCATAATTAGATGTTGTTTCCTCTTCCAGGTAGCTAATTCTTTCTTCTAATTCTTCTTGTTTTTCTTCATTTCTGTCATTGTATTCGCCTTGATACATAACAAATTCATTGTGACATCTTCCGAGTCTATTTATTCTCCTCTTTAAGTTTCTAATCTCTTCATTTCTTTTTTTCTCTTTTAAGATTTCATAAGTTCCTCCTAATAAAATTCCAAGTCCCAATAAAGCACAATTTTTCTTTTTTAACATTTATTCCTCCTAGTGCGTATTCATAATACTTTTTGCAACTGTTCCACTCTTAAACATCATAAGTCCAAGTAGTAGAGCATATCCTAATATACTAAACAAGCTTGCGTGAATATCTGTAATCTGTACCGTTCTTATTAAAACGGTGTAGATACCTAAACATACCATCAAAAACAAACCTTGTAGTCCCAAGGCAAAAAGTCCCTTGATATAATTTGTTCCAATCTGACCCCATTCTTTATTTCCCATAGTCGCAAATGGTATGGATGATACTGATGAGTAGACATATATTTCAAACATACGCCCATATACTATTAAGGTAATAGTTAAAGATATACATTGAATTGCAATCCTTACAAGGCTTGTTTCAACTAATATCATTAAAAGCTCACCTATTTCTTTTTCTTTTAATGTATCAACCATTGCAACTATCTGATCTCCTGAAACAGTGGCAGAAGTAGTGATTACCCCTGCCGCTTTGTTTACAAGATTTTGTGCCACATCAAAGACTGCCATTGAAAATTCAAAGGCATGGCTTGCAAGGTAGACTGCTATAAACATCTTTATAATGTATTTGAAAAACTCAAAAGTATCTGTATCGTGCATATTATTCTTTTGCATAACCATATTTATGAGTTCAATACATAAAACTGCTGTTATGATAAGACCTGCTATTGGAACGATCACATTATCATTAATGTTTTTTATGAAGTTATACACTTCTCCATTCCAACCCATTGGTGTCTTCCCAACATCAGTTGCAATAACTCCTACCTTGTCATTTATATCTAAGAACATGGACTCAAGATTTGCTTGGATACCGCCCAGTAGAAGGTCTTTGAAAAACTCCTCTATCTTGTCGAATATCCCAAACATTTAATTTCTCCTTTTCTTCTTACTTGAGTACATTTGCAAGTAGTGGAATTAATTTAATACCGATTAGTACAATTCCCCCACCAGCCATAAGCTGCTTAATACCTTGAGATTTAGCACCAGATAGTGATAGGTAATCCTTTGATGTTATCTCCGGATTTTCCCCCACTTCACACCGTGCATGCGACTTTCACCGCACACGGCGTTCCATCACAAGAAAGATTTTCACGTTTTAACTAAGACTTACACACTTCGTAACAAATTATTTTTTTCTCTAAATTAGTGGCAATTCTGCCATTTTTCTAAGCTTATTACATTTCTCAATCTGCTTGACTGTTAACCCAAGCTCTTTTATATATTTTTGGATTGTATCTACTTTTGTTGCATGGATGAGTATATGAACTGCTTCTGTAACAAGAATTAAGTTGCTGTAACTGTCTGTACCGCCTTGTTCAAGCGGTATCTTGTGATGGCAATGTATGTCGTTTGGTATAAGTTTTACACCTGTTACTCCACATCTGCCATATTGAGCTGCAAAGAGCGAGATTCTGTTGTCTGCAAACTCTATGCTTTTATCAAGCACAGGATGTCTCATCAACCAAACAAGTGTATCTACATCAATTTGCAGATTTTTATGAATAAAAGCTCTGCCCTTTACAGTGTATTTATTTACAATCTTTTTCTTGTGTTTTGCGTCCTTTGTCCTAATATATCCAACTGGAATTAGCGGATGTCCATTAAGGAAGCGAAGCTGTTTACTTTTTCCATATTTTGCTTTGATAAATCCTTTGTTTAGCGTTCCACTGGTTTTAATATCAAGTCTGTTGTTCATCTGCTTTTTAATGTGAAAGGCTATTTTAGCAAAGTCCAAACTTACATTTGTTGCTATTTGGTAGTAATTATGCAAGCCTGAAACAGTGGCATTATACTTGGCTATTGCTTTGTACTGTTCCTTTTCGTTTGCAGGTCTTTTTATATCCGCAACACATTTAGAAATATCTTCTTTTGCATTTTTCAGTGCCTTATCACTTATATGCGACTGTACAACAAACTTTTTGCCTTTTGGTTTAACCTTAAGCTTAAATCCTAAGAACTCCGAATACCTTTGTTTTAGATTTGTTATTTTAGATTTTTCTTCACTCACATTTAGTTTTAATCGGTCTTGCAACCATTTTGTAACTGCCTGATAGGTTCTTTTTGCATCGTAGTAATTACGGCAAAATATCTTAAAATCATCAGCATACCTTACAATGTATATTTCTTTTAGGTTGCTTGTTCTTAAAGCTCTGTAAGTATGGCTTTTTATCTCTGTTCCTTGACTGTTCGTTCTCTGTTTATATGGATAATGCGTAGGCATTGTCAGCCATTGAGATGAAACCCACCAATCTAATTCGTTCAAGACTACATTAGATAGTAGCGGTGATAATATTCCGCCTTGTGGTGTTCCCTTTGTTGGTGTAATTACCTTTTTATCGGGCATAACTATGTCTGCTTTAAGCATTTCCTTAATGATACAAAGTAACTTTTTGTCTTGGATTCCTAAATTCCAAAGCTGCCTTATGAGCTTTGCATGATATACGTTATCGAAAAATCCTTGTATATCAATATCGACTACATAGTGTAAGTGCTGTATCTGCATTAGTCTTGCACATTCTGCAATAGCGTGTTCCGTACTCCTGTTAGGTCGAAACCCATAGGAACTGTCATGAAACTTGGCTTCACATATCGGCTCTAATATTTGCAAGATACATTGTTGTACAATTCTGTCTACAATAGTCGGTATTCCTAAAGGTCTTATTTTCCCATTAGGCTTTAGTATCTCCACTCTCTTTACAGGGCGTGGTTTATACCAATGAAACTGTTTTTGTATGAGAGAAATGTATTCTTCTTCATTTAGCCTTGATAGATGTTTTATTGTTCTGCCATCTACTCCGGCTGTATGACTTCCTTTGTTCCCTTTTATACTACGATAGGCAAGTTTAATATTTTCTCTTGAAGTTATCAACTCCATTAAATTTGAAAATACTTTATTATTACCGCTATCTTCATATAAATCATCAAGGACTTTTTGCAAGTCATAGTATTCCGTATAACGGATTTTGCTTTGTTTCAGTGTTTGTTTCGAAGTGGACACAGTCACCATCTCCTTTCGGATTTGATTTTCTTTGTCATACTCGAAGCTGTGTTTGTCTTAATTTCAGTTCTTGTACTTTCCTGTGACTGGTGGCTATCCCTCCACGAACTTATTATTTTCGCTTCATAGGTACTGTGCCACCGCTTTCACCAAGATAAAGAACGGTTATATGCTGTTTTTACAGTCATTTTCCCATTCAACACTTCTTTAGCATTAGACTGCTTCCGTGTTCTTGGCTTACCACGTTCCGACAATCTTATCATTGAATACGTTTAGGTTCTTCCTCTAAGCCTGTGTTTAGTTTTCACCATATCGCCTGTAACAATATATGGATTTTTATAACAACCATTCTTACTCATCCACAAACACCCCATCTTTGATGGGAATTGCCGTTAGGCAAATTCAAACGTTTAGACTTGTACATTCGGAAGTACGTCAGTGCTTTGGTATACACATTCTCACCATGCGTATTCGACACCCGGCATATAGGTAGCACCGTCCACCTCTGAACAGCTTTCGTGTCTGATATGAAATATCAGTCTTACGGCTACTCTCTGCCGACTTCACCGAGCTTTTGACAATGAAATAGTCTAATATTCATTGCCAATCGGAGTATCAGTGTAGGCATTTCAGGGCGTTACCCCATCATTCTACCTATCAGATTGTCAGTTCTCCTAAGTTTTGAACTTTTAGTCCTTCGACTTAGTGCATAAGCTTTTCACTTATGAACGTGTCGCACGATTGTCATTTCCATAGCCTTCCATCAGGTTAATTACACCCCATGCTCCAAGTCCTGCACCTACTGCCATAACTAAAATCTTTAATACATTTACTGCCTGTGTAAAAAATTCCATTGTTTATTCCTCCTCATTTTCTTCTTTCTTTTCAATCTTGTTATATGACTTCACAACAAAGTTTTTGTAAGTCTTTCCGTCTTTTTCACGCTTCTTAAAGTAACCAAAGATATGAATCAAATCGCCTTTTTCAAAGGCTTTTGCTGTTTCTACCTTTTCACCATAGGCTGCACAATTGATATATTCCTTGCCTTTTCCGTACTTTTTTACAAGTGTGAAGTTTGCAACCTCAACAGCTTCTCCTTCTTTGTCAAAACTTGAAAAAGTTGGTTCTGCCAATAAGTTGGCATTGATGTTAATCATTTCTTGCTTCATTAAAAATTTCTCCTTTTCTTTTCAATAAAAAAGCGACTGGAGTTTTTTATTTTCCAATCGCTGATACTCTTGCTATTTAGTTTTCCTTAGTGGGATTTCTTATCCTTACCATCTTTCCTCCTGATTTTGAGTAATAAAAAAGCAGCAAATCTATGTTCTTTAGACTTACTGCACTCTTGTAATAACCGTTTCTCTATTTAATTTTGCTTTCCCTTTTCTCTTGATATATTCCTCAATATCAAACACATTCTTCTTATCATAGTCCTCCAAGAGCTTGTAGTTCTTATGCTTTGTAATATCAAATTTGTCTGATAAAAACGGTCTGACACCTCTAAGCTGAAAGATACATTTACTGCCATCCATAACCGTTATCTCATCTTGACTCATCAGCTCCTTTCCTGTCTTTTGGTAATTGAGTCCATAACTATTAGCATTGGAGCGTGTTTCAGAAGTGTTATATAGGTCTATGGTTTCTTTACCAAGTGTTTCAGATAATTCTTTTAGCGTAGTTTTCTCTTTACCTCCAAGAAACAAGGTACTATCACAGTTCCCTACAATCGTATCTGCATTATCTTTATAAATTGCCTTTAGCTGAGATTGTGCCTGCAAGATAATGCTTGCCGAAATCTCCCTTGAACGGATTGTCGCAATCAATTTCTCAAATTTGGGAATTAATCCTATATTTGCAAACTCATCAAGCAAGCATCTTACATGAACAGGTAATCGTCCTCCATATTCATCATCCGCCTTATCACAAAGTAGGTTAAATAACTGCGAGTACATAATAGACACCACAAAATTAAAGGTATCATCTGTATCAGAGATAATAACAAAGAGTGCTGTCTTTCTATCTCCAAGGGTATCAAGCTCAAGTTCATCTTCTTTCATCAAGTCCCTAAGCTCTTGAATATCAAAAGGAGCAAGTCTTGCACCACATGAAATAAGAATAGATTTAGCTGTTTTTCCTGTAACAACTTGTCAAGGACTTTCTAATCATTTTTATCTCCTTTTTGATGTTTTTTCATCTCCATTTCTCTAAGCATTATCCTTTTCAATTTATCTTGCATAGTTTCAGTCGCATTTTCATTAAAATGGACAATAACCTCATAAGTTACTTTTCCAATCTTTTTTATAGTCTTTGTTCCTGTATTATGTTCATTTTTATTTTCGTGCATATTAGTTTCCCTCCTGTTAGTTGCAATCAAAAAAAGACGATAGAGTTTTATTTCTACCGCCTTTCACAAGTCTTATAGCTATTCATTTAATAACGCTTTACCATTTACATATTAAATTTTCAAATCCTTATTGTTCAGCATTCCGCCAAACATCGTATGATACATATCCTTGGAAGATTCCTCTATCTTTGTAATACTTGATATTTTATTTCCTGCATCTTTTGATGAAGCTCCGCAAAGATAAAAGGCTTCACTGTCTGTTCCATAGTCAATGGCAATATATCTATCGTGATACTTTTTACCTGCAATTTTCATCTTCAGATTGATATTAGGGTAATCTTTTCTAAAATCGTTTAGGATATTTTTTGTCAGCATATCCTTGTTTTTCACATTGTCGCTAAAGACTATAATTTCAACATTGTCTTTTGCAGCCCTTAATAATTCTAAGGTTTTCAAGCCTATATAGTTGTCTATCACATAAATACTTTTCTTTGCAGACTTATATATTTTGGTATAGGCAACATCTGCTTCAATCTTATCTCCGTTCATTAAAAGGAAATGCTTGTATGTGTCCGGATCTATAAAATTATCCATAACCTTTTTCAAATCTTCTTTTGTAGCCATTTGCGACTTTATTTCAGCTATATCCTTTGTGTTTTGATTTGTCTGTACTGCTATTTGTACCAATTCTTTTGAGCTAATAAAATCTTGATTTTCGATTATAAAGTCTTTCATCTGCTTAAATGTTCTAATTAAGGCTCTACTTTGCCTAATCGCAAGTTCACCTCTTAATACCGTCATAAGCATATAAATACCTTGTTCTGTAAAGGCATTTGGTAAGTATCTTGAACCGCCCCAACTTGAGGTGAAATTTTTGCACCTCAAGTTTTCAAATTCATTCTCGGTCAGTTGAAACATAAAATCTTCGCCTTCAAACTTCTCAATATTGTTTTTCACCTGTCTATTAAAGTTTTTTGTTTCATAACCATATATTTCAGCTAAATCTGCATCAAGCATTACTCTTTGCCCACGAATAAGATATATTTTTTCTTGTATAGTTTTATCATCTACAATAACTATCTCTTTATTCTCTTCTGCCATGAAATGCACCTCCAACATTATCTAAATTCTTTTATATTTTTCTACTCCGCCTTCAGCTTTTCCGATGTGTTCCACATTTTTTACAAGTCTCTTATTTACATTTTCATAAAACCATCTGCCAATCAATGCCGGCGGTGTTGCGATTAACTCTCTCAAAACAAATTCTTTGCCCTTCGGTAAAGAGCTAATTTTGTTTAATAAGGTAGTATATAGGTCAGCATAGCTTGTATTTTCTTGTAAACTGCTACACTTACAATATTCAGTAACGCTTGGGAAACCTCCCTCTATTGCTTTTTTAGTTAAAATTTCAAGTTCTTCATCGGTTACAGTAAATTGAATTCGCATTTATATATCCTCTCCTTATAACTGAGTTTATTACCATATCACTATCATTTTATCATAAATACGATATTTTTTTCATACTGCAATTTTAAGCCCTATTTTACACTTAGCTATAGTCTGATACCTATTTTATCATTAACGCTCTAAAAACACCTTTCCACCGTCTTATACGAGGTCTACAAGTGTTCCCCCTTGTCATAATCTTCAAAGGTATATACTTTTGATTTATGGCTTTCTTTTAATTTACCTTTATCTTGCTCATACCAATGAACTAAGGTCGCATAATGATCTTTATAGTTTCTTCCCGTGCTTTGCATATAGGTTGACAGCTTCTCTATCATTTCTTCCCTATGACCTTGCATTTTATCCTTTAACTTCCCATATTCTTCATCGGTTAAGGAAACATTTTTATATTCTCCATAAAGGTTGGGGGATATTTTTTCTATCTCCCCCTCTTTTTCTAACTCTATATCTATCTCTTTATCTATCTCTATATCTCCGTTGCAGTTTTGTTGCAAAAGGTTGCAAGGTGTTGCACCAGTGTTGCATTGCAACGCTTTTTGTCCTCTCGATTTTCTTGAACGCCTTGTAGAAGCTGTTTCTGAACCTATAAGACTTGGAATTTCTGTTAAAAAATACTCGTCATTTTCTGTAATTATCTCCATCAATCCTTGTGCTACAAGATAATTTACTATAACCATTACATCATCTTCCGTTTCATCAATCGTTAAGGCAAGCTCTTTGATAAAGTCTGTTTCTACTCCATCATAATACAGCTTCCCACTATCTTTTAAGCTAAGTAAAAGCAATTTAAGATAAATGATTGTATAGGTATCTCCTCCTGATATTTTTCTTAGCCTTTTGATTCTCTTATCTGTAAAAAAATCTTCTTTCAATTTTAACCAATAGTATCTTCTGTTGTCTGCCATTTTTATCTTTCCTCCCCTTTATTTTTATAATTTTCTTTAGCCTTTTCTTTTGCTTTTTGTTTGTACTGACCCTTTCTTTCCTCTTGCTCTTGAAATTTTTTCAGTTGTGCAATTACACTTGGTTTATCTCCCCTCTTAATTGCCTTGTCTATCTCTATAGATAAATCTATTCCATACTCGTCACCCACAATCTTTACTGCATATTTGATATGATCTATCTGCTTAAATTCGTCTTGAACTTTAGCTTTATCTTCAGTTAAGTCTTGTATCTCTTTTTCAAGGCTTGATATTTCTTTCTGCCAATCACTCGACTTTATAGCTGATGTTCCAGTAAATTTTTCTATAGTCTTTCTTGCTTTTTTGTAGTTTTCAATTTCATCTTTATGTGAATTGTAAAATTTATCTTTAAGAAAAGTTTTATCTTTATATTCCTGATATACCGCCTTATTTTCTTTGATGATGTCTGCACAAATAAAGCAACGATTTAACTCCTTTATTCTTTGGGTTTTGCTTTGAATATCTTCACTTATCTTTTTACTTTGCTTTGCCAGTTCAAAAACTTTTTCTTGTAGGTCTGCTATGGTTTGAAGATGATTATCTTTTAGATAGTAGATTGCTTTTACAAATCTCTTTAGGTCTGCATTTCCCTTTTTTATCTGTCCATAGTCGGATAGATTTTTTGTTTTTTCTCCCTGTATTTCGTTGTAGATAGAAATATATTCATAAAGGTTAAAGAGTTCTGCTTTGTTCTCCAGTTCATCTTTCTTGGTCTGTTTATACCCATCGTATTTTGCTTGCAGATTTCCAAGTAAAGAGTCTATCCAAGAAGTGATTTCTTTTATCTTGTTCTTGATAGCTTTTACTAAAGAGTTATGTTTTTTTATTTCTCTGTTGATGTTTCCTTTGTCGGTTTCGATTCCTTTTTTCTCTAAGGCACTGGCACTTGCTCCCATGTGAATGGTTGGGATTTCTTCTATCCCTTGCCTTTTGTAGGAACGATGATCCACTCTCTTTTCTTGATGATTTTTTTCTAAATACTGATTACAAAGTCTTGCAAAATTCTCTCTCCATTTCTCTGCGTTTCCTTTATTGTTCCAGTCTGTCAGCTCTACTTTTCTTGTTTTGTAGTTCCCGCTTTTTAGTTTTATCTTTTCTCCATTTTCATCAATTACATATTCTTTTTTGCTTTTTGCCTGCCACTCTCCTTTTTCATTGATTGGTCTAAGGGTAGTCATAATATGAGCATGTATATTGTTGTTATCTTCACTTGTTCTATCATGGATTGCAAGGTCTGCTATCATTCCTTTTGATACAAAATTTTCCTGTATAAAGTCGGTAATGAGTTTCTTGTTTTCTTCAAAAGATAATTCTTTTGGTAAAGCGATAATGAAGTTTCTTGCAAGCTGTGCGTTGCTTGCTTTCTCATTTAGCTCAACGCTGTTCCATAAGGTAGTTCTATCTTTTAATGCTATGGGGACATTCTCCGGCAAGAAAATTTCTGAATGTAAAAGTCCTTTTTTATTGTGATAGTCATGAACTTCTCCGTCCCATTCATTTTTGATTTTCTCGCAAGAGATATATGCTGCACTTGCAACTGCCGATTTACTTTTTCCTCTGCTTATCATTGAAATATTAAAGTGAAATGTTTCTGCCACTTTTAAACTCCTTTCATTTTTTTATTTGTTTTCAGGTAAAGAAAAAAGCAGACGGGTTATTTTTTGTATCTTTTCCTATCTGCTTTATCCGTATGTTTTTATTAGGTTTTGGATTTTCAAAGACTTGCTAAAATCCCTTAGTTTACTAAGGGCGCAATTATACACCCTAAAGGGTGCTTTGCGTCCTGCGGAGCTTTTTGCCCTTGCAGGGAGCTTCTGAAAAAACTAAGGTCTTTTATTTTATCTACTCTATGTCTGTTTCATCTTCCATATCTTTCCCATTTATCATTTCTTCATAGGCTTGTCTGTATTCTTCTGTGTGAGTAGAGATATTTAACAGTTTTTCTATCTCCTCATTGGTAAATATTAGAGGATTTTTAATGACCCTTTCTACTATCAATCCCCTTTGTATGAGCCTGTGATTTCTTCTTTTTCGTTCCTTTTCATTTGCCAGTTTTTCTAATTTTTTGCCTTGATTTTGTAATTGTTTCAGCTTTACATCGCACTTTTCTCTTTCTTCCTGAAGTTCAGAAATTTGTTCCTGTACTTCCTGTAATGTTTTTTCTTTCTTCATTTTTAATTCCTCCGTTTTGGTATCTGCTTGTTTCCATAAAGAAAGGTTAAGCACCTTTTTTGACACTTAACCTTTCCAAGTTTTTAGATTTTATCTTCTAAAATCTTTCTCAGTTTTTCTAAAATCCTATCCCTCCTCCCACTGATTGCTTGATGTGTAACTTTCTCTCTTCTGCTGATTGACCTTAGACTTTCTTCTTTGTAGAAGATGGCTTCCATTAGTTCTCGTTCTTCTTTTGTAAGAGTATTTAATGCTTTATGAAGTTCTTCAATTCGCATTTTTACTTCTACAATTTTTTCTAAGTCTATCTTTTCATCTATGATGTTATCTACAAAGTGTCCATCATGATCCAGTGCCGAAAATGGTATTACATTATGCTTCCAATCTTTTCTTTGGAGATACTTTTCATGCTCTGTTATCTTCCAATAGGCTTTGTAGACTTCTTCACTTACAGGTACGGCTTTGCCTTTTACATAAAGGTAATATTCTTTCTTTGCCACTTAGTCATCCTCCTTTTTAAGTTCTCTGTTTTGGTTTTGAGAATAAAAAAGGAGGACTTCTACACTTTGGCGTAAAAAGTCCTCTCGGCTTAAAAACTAATGTTTTATATAATTTTCTATTTGGTCGTTTCTGGTAAAGTATTATTGCTATGTGTAAGCAATTCCAAGAATAAAAAAGGATAATTATATCGTTCTGTGAAAACCGAAACTATAAGTTTTGACATAATTATCCCTCCATTATTTTCCCTCCTAAGTAAATTTATTATTAAATCACTCCTGCTTTTTCAAAATGCTTTTTGAGTATCTTTGTTGCAACGAATGCTCCTATGCAAGCAAGAACAAATGTTATCAAGGCAAAGCCTACTGCCCATGAAACTTTGAAATAAGATAATGCTTCATTTATTTGTGCTTCACTCATTTTCCATTTTGATGCTCTTTCCACAAAAGAAGCTGTTCCGAATAAAATCACAGGAATTACTGTCCCTAAAAAATCCGCTAATGCAAATATCCCATATCCAATAATCATTCGTCCCTTGCTCTCATAATTTCCTATAATCAAATCACATATAATTCCACCGATTACAGCAAAGACTGCATGAGGCAAATGTCCTCCTGACAATGCAATTAAACCAAGAAGCGTTCCTGATATTGTAAATACGCCCTTCTTTTTAACTTTCAAAGCCATAAGGATATAAACGGTAGCAGCTACCATAAAGCTAACTCCTGAAGCAATAAATCCTCCAATCACTGTTGTTGCCATAGCAAATGCAACCGCCATGTATATGACAATTCCAATTGCATTAAAGATTCCGATTGTAATAAAATCACGACCATTTAATTTGTTTTTCATAAAAGTCCTCCTAATAAATTTTCTGTATTACTATCACAAGAGCAATCATCAAAGCTCCTAATAGTCCAATCAACAAATCCGTTGTTCTAAACCTCAATTTTGTTAATGTAACCCTGTTCTCATCACTATCAAGTCCTCTAATGAGTGCTGAAGCTGACAGTTCATCTGAAATCTTAATCATTCTCATTAAAAGCGGAACAAGCGTATATTCAATATATTTAATTGGATGTAGCAAGGGGAAAAATCTACTTGTTACGATTCCTCGAATCTTCATATTCTCTTTTAATGCCTTGAGTTCTATTTTTATAGTTGGTACAAACCTAAGCAAAACACTAAAAGGTATACCAATGCTTCTTGGTACTTTCATTCTATTTAATGCTTCAAGCATTTCACTTACACTTGTAGTCTTTGTTATATATCCACCAAACATAGCAATTAAGGTCATCCTTGATGCAAAGTAAATAAACATATATATTGCAAATACGATACTTGCTTCACAAAACTTTCCAAGCCATAACTCTATGCAGTATAAAATCACAAAAAACAAAATAAAGCGTAATGCTCTTTTCCACATACTGCTGTATACATACAGAAAAAAGGCAAAGAGAATCAGTCCGAAAAGTAGAATTGTATCGCTTATAAAAAAGCTCGTAAATCCAACAATTGGAAGTAGAGTAAGTTTTATTCTCGGATCGACTGTTTTTCTATCCATCAAGTTATCTACCTCCTCTCATCTTGTCCAATATGAGAATTTTATTACTTTCACTCATATTCAAAACACTTTCTATTTTTCCATCTCCCATTACCCAGAGCTTACTCACTGTGTTCGCTAAAAACTCAAAATCATGACTTATCACCAAAACTGTTGTTCCATTTTTTAATTGTTCTTCAATTAATTTTGCCACTGAAAGCATTGAGTCTTTATCACAACCTGATGTTGGTTCATCATAGATAAAAACTTTTGCCTGTTTCATCATTCCACAAGCTATTGTGAGTCTTTGTTTTTCTCCTCTTGATAAAGCAAACGGATGCTTATCAATGTATTTATCTAAGCCAAGTACATTCAAAATAGACTTTGCCTTTTGAGTATTTTCTTTTTTATCTTTACTTGAAATACCAAGCAGCATTTCATCAAGTACACTTTCCGAAAACAACTGATAGTCTGAATCTTGAAAGACAAAATATGACATATCCATTAAATCTTTATGATTAAGCGAATTATCTTTCCCCGTCCATATCTTCCCCTCTTTTATCTTCTCAAGTCCTGAAATCACTCTTGCAAAGGTAGTTTTTCCGGTACCATTTAAGCCGATAAGACCAATGGCTATTCCGCACTCCATATTAAAATCAAGATGATTTAAAATGTACTGTTTTTGCTTCTTTCCATCCTTAGCTACATTCGGATAGCAAAATCTCAAGCCTTTTCCGTTTATACTTTCATCATTTAATTGATATGAGTCTTTCTTCTCACTTATCCTATATTCTTCTAATTCAAGAGTTCTTAGTCCATTCTCATCCCAAAACTCCCCTTCAAGATGAATAACTTCTTCCCGACTCAAGTCCAGTGCAATTTCTCCATCTTTCACCAAAAGAAAACGGTCAAATAAAGATTTTACATAGTACAAACGATGTTCAATTAGAACAACTGTTGTTCCTTTTTTCTTTAATTTTTCCAAAATTAAAAATAGGTCAAATGTTGCTTTCATATCCAAATTTGCTGAAGGTTCATCTAAAATTAAAACTTTCGGATTCATCGCATAGATACTTGCAATAGCTATCTTTTGTTTCTGTCCGCTTGATAATTCAAAAACAGATTTTCCTTTCAGTTCCTCAATATCCAGTTCTGCATATACTTCTTCTACTCTCTGTTTTATTTCATCTCTTGATTTGCAAATGGTTTGAAGCCCAAAAGCTATTTCTTCATCTGTCGTTGTCGTAAAAAATTGACTTCTTGGATCTTGAAATACAGTCCCTACAATATGCCCTATTTCATGAAGCGATAATTTGCTTATATCTTTTCCGGACGCAAAGGCTTCCCCTTTCATTTTGCCTTTGTAATAATGTGGAATAAGACCATTCATCACACTTCCAAGAGTACTTTTACCACTTCCACTTTTCCCTGAAATTAAAACAAATTCACCTTTTCTAATTTCAAGATTGACATTTTTTAAAGCAGTTCGTCCATCTTCCCATTCATAATAAACATTTTTTAGCAAAATCATGGTTATACCTCATACTGAGCTTTCCATAATTTTGTGTAGTAACCATTTTTTGCAAGAAGTTCGCCATGCTTTCCTTTTTCAAGTAAATTTCCTTTTTGAAATACGAGAATTTGGTCAGCTTTTTGAATTGTTTTTAAATGATGAGCCACTACAAGTACAGTTCTATTCTTTGCAAGTTCTGTAATAGCATCCTGTATCAAAGATTCGTTTACAGGATCAACATTACTTGTCATTTCATCAAGAATTAAAATCGGTGCATCTTTTAGAAAAGCTCTTGCAATAGATATTCTTTGTCTTTGTCCACCTGATAAAATTCCTCCATTTTCGCCAATATCAGTTTCATAACCTTTTGGTAAGCTCATAATGAAATCATGTATCCTTGCCTTCTTTGCAGCTTTAATGATTTCCTCTTTTGTAGCTCCTTTTTTACCTACTCTAATATTTTCTTCAATCGTGTTATCGAATAGTTGAACATTTTGCATGACAATACTGATACGATCCAAAAGCTCATCATAAGGAATATCCCTTATATCAGTTCCTCCGAGTGTAATTTTCCCTTTATGCACATCATAAAATCTTAGAAGTAAGTTTGTTATAGTAGTCTTTCCACTACCTGATTCTCCAACTAAGGCTGTCATTGTTTTTTCAGCAATAGAAAAACTCAATTTTTCCATTTTAAATTCATCTTTTTCATAGGAAAAATCTATGTTTTCAAAAGCTATATCATTATCTTTCGGAACAATTCCATTCACTTTATCCGGGATTACATCTGCATATAAAATTCTTGAAAGTCTTTCGTAACTATCTACCGCCGAAACATAGTACATATAGTGTTGTTCCATAGAAGCGAACGGCTTATAAAACTCTTTTGAAATTACCGCAAAGATAATAAAATTAAGCACATCGAGATTTCCCTTTATAACAAGTATTGCTCCTGCAATTAAAAGAACTAAATATCCAATATCCAGTAAAAAACCAAATATAGATAACTGTTTTGCCTTGAATCTTGAAGCTGCTTTACTTGTTTCTCCGAACTTTTTCGTTTTGTTCATAAGCTCATTATCTAAGCTCTTATTGTTTGAAAAACTCTTTAGTACAGGTATTCCTCTAACATATTCAACAAATAAGCTAACCATATCAAGAAGTGCTGAGTTGTTCTGATTTTCTATTTTTTCAGATTGCTTAATTGTCAGATATAGAAAGATAAGTGCAATCGGAACAGATACAGCCATAATAATAGCAAGTTTGAAATCAATACTTGCAAGACCAACAAATACGACTGCACCTATCAAAAAATCACCAAACATTCTTGACCACATGTGTCCTACAACAAGGGACATATTATCAACATCTTTGTGTAAAATTGTATTGATCTCGCCCAGTCTTTCGTTGGTATAAAATCCTAAGCTGAATTTTTTTAATTTGATAATCATGCGTTCTCTGATTTGCTGAACAATATCAAAACCTGCACTATGCTTTTTCATATCTGCAACCATATTACAAATACCTTTGAACACTACAAGTAATCCAATCGCAATAAAATATTTATATAGACTTGCTAAGCTCGTTCCATCGAATATTTGGAACAGTATAGAAAATACGATCACAATCATAGCTATGGAGCTTAGTCCATAAAGGGCAAAGAATACACTCGATATAATCAAATCTCTCTTGCCAGTTTTTGTAAGTAGTTTTAACATTTCTCTAAACATTTTCTGTTACCACCTCTTTCAAATTCCATCTATCTACCTTGTTCTGTGCTTCAACCATATCCTTATAAAAATCACATCTTTTCATCAGCTCTTCATGGCTTCCTGCATCAAGAACAACACCCTTATCCATAACAATAATTTGGTCTGAATCTCTAATCGTATTTAGATGATGAGCAATTGTAATGATGGTTTTATCCTTGCTTAAATCGTCAATTGCTTCGCCGATAAGTCTTTCATTTTCACTATCAACAGCCGCCATTGCTTCATCTAATATTAAAATCGGTGCATTTTTCAGTATCATTCTTGCTATAGAGATTCTTTGTTTTTCTCCACCGGATAACTTAACTCCCATTTCACCTACTCGTGTTTCATATCCATTTGGCAATGCTGAAATAAAATTATGGCATCTTGCTTTTTTAGCAGCTTCTATGACTTCTTCTTTTGTTGCATTTAGTTTTCCAATTGCTATATTTTCAAAAATACTTAAGTCAAAAAGGATAACTTCTTGTTGCACACTACCAATCAGCATTGAGATATTTTCTTGACTATATTCTTTTATATCTTTTCCATTTATCAGTATTTGTCCTTCATCTGCATCCCAAAATCCCATAAGCAAATTAGATACCGTACTCTTTCCACAACCGCTTGCTCCTACAAAGGCGTTCAAACTATTTTTCTTAAAATTCAAATTGATATTTTTAAGCTCAAAGCTATCTTTTCCGTATGCAAAATTCACATCTTTAAATTCTATGTTTCCAAATTCTAAACCTTGTTCTGTCTTTTTGTTTGGAAGTGGAACTGTTAATACTTTCCCTATCGCCTTTAACGCTTCCTTAAACACAATAGAAAAATGTTGCAATGTAGCTGTCTTACTTATAGAAGCAGTAAAAGCAGACGATAAAATAATGGCAAGGATAAAATTAGGCGTTGTAATATTTCCATGATAAAGAAATATGCTTCCCAAAATCATGACAATAACCACTCCAATTTCCATAAATATGTCAATGAGTCCCATTGGAATTGTAACCATCCCCATGCTCTTTTTAACCCAGTAAATATATTCTCTTGCCGTTTTTAATGTTCTTTCACTAATTTCCTCTTCTTTAGCAAAAGCCTTAATCACAGAAATATTTTTTACATATTCCATTAGCTCTTCTCTCATTCTGTTTTCATGATTGAAGTAAATCGCAAAGTTTTTATCCATTGTTTTCTGTGAAAGAACTTTTACCAAATACATGAGTGGAACTCCGGCAATCATCCCAAGAGCAAGACGCCAATCCACAAAAATCATAGCTACAAAAATAATGGTAGGCAGAAGTGTAACTGACATTATTTCAGGGAGACCATGAGCAAGATATACTTCCACTTGTTCTACATCATGTTGGACAATGTTGGTAAGCTCTCCTGTATTATGTTCTTTAAAGAATCCCAAACTTAGTTTTTTCAGATGACCGATAATATCTAACCTAAGTTCTGTTAATTTTTCGTATGCTTTCTCATGGGCAACCTTTGTTGCAAAATAATAAAACACTCCTTTTAATACAAACGATATAAAGATTCCCAAAAATATATACTTTAAATTACCTTCGTTAATATTGTTTGTAATTAAAGAACTAATCAAATATACGAGTAAGATTTGTGGTATCAAATCAAATACTATTTTTAAAGCAAGAAGTGAATTGGATAAACCGTTTTTCCCAATCACTTTTTTTCTTAATTCTTTTTCCGGCATGAACAACTCTCCTTTCAAAATTGAATAATATTGAATTTTAATTCAGTATTAAGGTTTAAAGTAAGACTTTGCTGATTACGCAAAGTCTATTTTTTTGTGCTGATTATAGGGATTCCACTCCCTTGTAATAACACCTTGCAATAAGTTTTAGCATATCTTTTGCCCACTTTTCACTTTGATAATGCCTTGCTATTTCAAGAAGTCCCTCTGTAAAGTTACTGGCTAAAATATGGGCAAGCATTGGATCATATTCCTGTTTCGATTGTCTTTTTAAACTTACTTCAATATGAACCTGCATTTGTGATATGAGTTTTTGTTTTGCTTCTGTATGCTTTGTACCTGAGCTTTTATCCATTAAAATAATTAACTTCTTACGATCTTTTAAAAGTTCATGAATATAATTTTCTCCAACCTCATCAAACCTTTCAGAAGCAGAACCTTTTTCCAAAGATTCTTCCTCATTAAAAGCTGACTCGAAGTTTATATAAACAGAACTTACTACTGCATCAAACAAAACTTCCTTATTTTTGAAATAGGTATAAATGAGTGCCACAGGAATATCTGCTTCTTTTGCAATTTCTGTTAATTTGGCACCTCTATAATCCTTTTTATAAAATACTTTTTCTGCTGCTTCGAGTATTCTATTTCTAACTTCTTCTTTTAATACTTGTGCCATAGCACACCTCTTTCTATTCCAATACTGAATATATATTTAATAATAAATCAAAATTCAATATTTGTCAAGATAGGTTTAAATATTTGTTTTTATATACTCACTCACCGGTATCCCCACTCTTTTCAAAACCTTTATTTTCTCCTGTTTCTTCTGTTCTCTCCTTGCCTTATATTTATCTTCATACTCTTTCTGTTTTCCGCTTGCTTTTCGTTTCAGGTAATTTTGATGTAGCTTGTCTTTTCTTTTCTTTATTTTTCTTTCTTCTTCCTCAAGTTTTTGTTTTTCTTCATCACTTAACTCCGCCTGTGGCAGTTCATAATTGCCTATGAAATTAAAGTAAATTTCTATCTTTTGCTTTGATGTCTGACTTCCTTTTCTATCTCTTTCATGTACGACAATCTTTTCTACAAACTCATTTATCATTGTGGTTGTAAGTTCATCAAAGTTTTCATAACGACTGATAAGAGATATAAATTTTTTAGCTCTGTCTGTTTCTTTTTCATATCTTGATACCTGCTGCTCCAAATCCTTAATTTCTTTACTTAAAGTTATCTGCTCCGTTTCATATTGGTTATTTAGTATTTCATATCTGCTATTTGGTATTTTGTTAAGGATCATATCTTCATAGATACGACACATCAGTCTTTCTAATTCCTGTAATCTTCCTTTGCTGTCAATAAGCCTTGTGCGTTTCTTTTCTATCTCTATTTTTTCCTTTTCTTCCATTTCATTTTGAATGGAACGGATAAAGGCTTCATTATCTTCATTAAGGTATTTTTTAATATCTTTTAGTGTTTCCCTAATAAGGTTTAAGACCGCTTCTGCTTTTATTCTGTGTGCTGATGGACAAAGTGTGCCACAAGGTGTTTTGGTATAGGCACTGCAAGTGTAATAGGGAATATTCTTATAATTGCTTGTTCTATGAACATACATCTTGCTCCCACAATCTGCACAATGCATTAGTCCTGTGAGTGGGTGATATTCTCCCCAACCGTCAGGATACCTTTTTACATTTCCTCTTATCCTTTGCACATTATCAAAGGTTTCTTGGTCTATGATTGGCTCGTGTGTATTTTCAAAAATAAGCCAGTTATCCTCGGATACATATTTGCTTTTCTTGTCCTTGAAGTGCTTTCTTGTTTTGAAATTGACTGTATGCCCCAAGTATTCCTGTTTCTTTAAAATGCTTGCTATTGTTGAGCTGCACCAACGATAGGGATGTTCAAAGTTTTTGCTTTGATATAGTCCATAGCCTAATTTCTGTTGATGATAGGCGGGTATATCTACTTTTTCACTCTCCAATATCTTTGCTATTCGATACGGACCATTGCCTTGCATGGTCAGGTTAAATATTCGCCTTACTATCTCTGCTGCTTTTTCATCTACTATCCATTTGTTTTTATCTTTTTCATCTTTGATATAGCCATAAGGCGGTGTGCTTGCAGTATGTTTCCCACTTTCGCCTTTTGACCTGAAAGTCGATTGTATTTTTCTTGATGTATCTCTTGCATACCATTCATTCATGATATTTCTAAAGGGAGTAAAATCATCTTCTCTGTAAAAACTATCTACATTATCATTGATAGCGATTAGTCTTACGCCCTTTTGTCTTAGTATCTCCATACATTGACCGACTTTGAGATAATCTCTGCCAAGTCTGCTCATATCTTTTACAATGATACAACCAATATTTCCTTGATTGACTCCGTTCATCATTGCCATAAATCCCGGTCTGTCAAACTGTGTTCCGCTGATTCCGTCATCTGTAAAGTGAATAATGTTTGACAGGTTATTTTTGCTTGCGTATTCTTCCAATATTTTTTTCTGATTGATGATAGAGTTACTTTCTCCTTGCAGTTCATCATCACGACTTAATCTCTCATAGAGTGCTGTTATCTTTTCAAAATTCCTCATTTTTACCCCCTTTCTCTTAATTTTTCAATAAAAAAAGAATTAAGAAGTACATATTTCACTAAAATAGTGATTAAGTGTTCTCCTTAATTCTATTACTCCAGCAGCAAGTTTATACTTTTTATATTGCTTGACTGCAAAGTGTGTAGGCTCTTTCTTTTCTAATGCTTCAAAGAGTCTGTCTATCGGATTCATATAGGTTTCATCATCTTCTCTGACTTCTGAAGCATCAATCATATCAAGCAGTGTCGCAAAGTTCTTTTCTTCTCTTGGAGCTTCATAGAAGATATATCCAATAAGAGCTGTATAGTAGAGTTTTTCGGCTTTGACCCAAAAATCTTCACCTGATTTTTCACCCTCTCCCTTTGTATTTGCAATGATTGTCTGCACTAATTTGAGTATATCTTTTTCACTTCTGAGATAGGCGAATGGATTGTACTTCATGCTCTTTTTGAAGTTGATGGTATTTAAAATTTTTATCTCATAGCCATTATCTTCAAGCATCTTGCCACACTCAATGACTATCGTTCCTTTCGGATCTGTAACACAATATGATGAGTGCATTTGCATTAGATTTGGCTTTACATAAAATCTTGTTTTTCCGGAGCCTGAACCGCCAATAACAAGTACATTTTTGTTACGAGCATACTTTGGATTAGCAGGTCTCCCATTCATGGTTAATCGCTCGGTTTGAGTAAGCAAAATATTGTTTTGGAACTTTTCATCCACATACGGCTCTATATCTTTTCTCGTTCCCCATCTTGCCGATCCATACTCTTTCCCCTGTCTGAACTTTTTTGCATTTTTGCCTTTGGTATAGACGATAAATTTAATTAAAGCTGCCACACCCACGCCCATTAAAACATCTATTGGATGAACGCTTGGAATAAAACTCATGGTATTAAGTTCTAATATTCCTTGAAAAATTTTGTCAATAATATCGCCACCCGTATATGCTCGTACATGGTGAGAAAAGATATTGCCAACATAGAAAAATGCAAGATAGGGAATATTCTGCTTTAGAAACTTTGCCTTATCCTGCACCTTAAATAAGCCTTTGATGTCTTTTAGTATTTTATCTATCATAGGCTCTGCTCCTTTTGTTTATTCTTGACTTTATCTTTAGAAACAGCGTTCTTTGCCATCTCCTTGAACTTCTCAATATTTTTATGAATGGACTCTTTTCTTTCCGTTTTCTTTTCTGATTCTGCAAGAGCGTATTTAAAGGCTTTATCCATTACTTTCATGTCTTTTGCCTGAAAGAATACGGAGTATTTCCCGCTTTCTTTATCTTTCATCACAGAAAACTTTACCCCATACCTATTCAGTTCCTTTTTCAGTTCTTTCAGCTCTGTTTCTTCTACCGGAATTTCTTCAAGCTGTCCCTTTTTTACCATATCTTTTAACTTTACTTCATTTCCTTTGCTACTAACGAGCTTTTCCAGTCCTCCAAGTTTTTCAGCCTCTTTCATCAGTTTCTTTAATAAGTTAAGAAGCAGCTTCCCCGTTACTTTGGCAGCTTTCACTTCCATGTTCAGCGTTTTTCTTGCGATTTCTTCATTGATCAAGTTCTCTCACCTCCTGTCAGCAGTCTTTCTTTATTCCTCTTTAATTTTTCTTCCTGAATAACTTTCCTGTAATCTTCTCCAAGTACCATCACAGGAATACACATCTCGATAATCCTTGAGTAAATTCTTTGGTATTCCACGCTCTCTGTACAGTTTCCAATTTGGCTGTATGAAAGATTTGTGGTAAAGATTGTTGGCTTATGCTTTAAGTACCTGTTATTCACAATGTTATATACCTGCTCTTTTGCATAGCTTGTATCTCTTTCAATTCCTAAATCATCTAAGATGAGAACGGAAGTGTTTACAAGGGATTCGATATATGCGTTTTTATCAAGGTCAAATCCTCCTTTTTGCAGTTCATTAATTATCTGAGCAAAGTTTCTAATCTTTACGCTTATCTGATGCTGTTCAATCAGAGCATTGGCAATAGAGCAGGCAAGATAGGTCTTTCCGCTTCCAACAGAGCCATAAAACAGGAGTCCGATATTTTCTTTTCTCATCAGCTCATAGTCTTTTACAAAATTCTTTGCGATGATAAGGCTTTGATTTTCTTTTCCCTGATAGTTTTCAAAGGTATATGCCCACTGAATCATGGATGTGAAACAGATACTTTTTAATCTCTCGATTTCAAGCTGCTTTTGTCTTTCTTTTTCTTTTGCTTCTCTATCTCTATCGCATTTACAAGCTGTCTTAAATATCATCTGCTTTCCGAAAAATTCTAATGCTTTTCCATCTTTTCTTTCATGGCACACTTTACAGTAAGCATGTCCGTCTTTGATGTATTCTTTTTCAGGATCAAAGCTGTATTCCACATCTTCTATCATCACTTTTTCTAATTCTTTAATCATAAATGTACTCCTTTGTTATATTCCTCCCATGTAGGAATATTGGTTTTTTTCTTACTTCCCTGATCTTTATAAAACCAAGAAAGAATTGTTGCTTTATGGTCTTTATATGTCTTTCCGGTACTTTGAAGATAGGTTGATAATCTCTCAATGTAGTTATCAAGCTCTCCTGCCATTTTTATTTGTAATTCGCCTATATCCTCATTCTTTAAAAAAACATTTTGAAATGTTCCAAGTCCGTTTTCCCCAAAACTATATTCTCTCTTACTATACTTACTCTTATTATTCTCTATATAGTTAGAGTCAACATTTTGAACTTCCTGAAGTTCATTTTCTTTACTTCTGAGGTTAAAATCTTTTACTTCTGAAGTTAAGTTTTTTGACTTCTGAAAGTCATTTTCTTTTACCGCTATTATGCTCATAAAATCTTTAACATAAATGACATTCGGCTTACCAAGTCCAAGCCTTACTCTTTCAATCAGTCCTATTCCTTTTTTGCTGTCTAACTCGTCCAATATTTTTATGGCAGTAGGCTTTGAGATATTTCTTCTTCTCATAATTTCTTCAACAGTAAAATAGATAAATACTCTGCCTTCCTTGTCCACCCAGTTATTCTTAAAGGACATTCCTGTGCGTTTCAAAAGCATGGAGTATAGGATAATGGCTTCAGCAGACAGTCCCTTAAATTCTTCTCCGTCTACCAATATTTCAGGCACTTTTAGAAAGTTAAATCTTTCCGCTTCTCTGTTATAGAAATAGTCAAAGTCCATGCAGGATCACCTCCCTCCTTAAACATTTGCAAAGAAAAAGACGATAGTTTTTTCTCTATCGCCTTTGGTAACCATTTTTATGAAATTTTTTAGATTGATTTTATTGCTTCATTGATACCTTGTAAAAAAGCTATAACTGCTGCTCCAACCATCGGTATTCCGTATGGACTTAACAGGAATCCTAATATCAATGCTTCTATTCCGATGGTAACTTCTTTTTGCAGAAAAGAGGCAATTGCTCCAAATATGCAAAACATCATCAGCAAATATAGTAGGGCTGTTCCAATACCAAGTAGAAATGTCAGAAATGCTGTGAGGATACTTAACACCAAGCTAATTGGAAACAAGATTATTTTTATTATCCATCTCATCATTTAGTAGTCCTCACTTTCTAAAGCATTCTTTGTATCTCCACACACCATATCAATGCAAACATTCACATCAATATAATTTTTTAAGACTTTTTTTCGTCCTCCCTCTCCGTCTTCTACAAATACATAATGCTTGTAAAACTGCTTAAAATGCAATATTTTCACGATTTCACTCTTTGTATCAACGCTATGCACTCTACATGCTGCGTTACATGAATCATTTCTAACGCTACTCCTTCTTGTTCTGCGACTTCTTCTACTCGTGGCTATAATGCATGACACCCCCCACAAGTTTCGCTTCCTAAATAGATTACTTGAATAGTTTTCATATACTCACCTTCCTTATAGTGTAACATTTTCAGAAAAATTTCTTGTAAAATGCATTTCTGAATAGAAAATACTTAACAAACCTAGCTTCCATCTGTATAATGAAGAATGTCTTATAGATATTTTAGAAAGTGAGTGAGAAAATGGGACGTAAATGGGCTAACATCGTAGAAAAGAAAACTAAACTCGATGCTAACAACAGTAAAATTTATGCAAAATTCGGAATTGAGATCTATGTAGCAGCAAAACAAGGTGAACCAGATCCACATTCTAACCAAAAGTTAAAATTCGTAATTGACCGTGCGAAAACGTATAATGTACCTCGTCATATTATCGAACGTGCAATTGAAAAAGCTAAAGGTGGCGGCGATGGTGATTACCAAGAATTACGTTATGAAGGATTCGGTCCTAACGGCTCTATGATTATCGTAGACGCACTAACAAATAACGTAAACCGTACTGCTGCAGACGTTCGTGCTGCTTATAGCAAAAACGGTGGAAACATGGGTGCACCAGGTTCTGTAACTTATTTATTCGACCATACAGCAATCTTCGGTATCGCAAACAAAGATGCAGACGAATTATTAGAACAATTAATGGAAGCAGAAGTAGACGTTCGTGACGTTGTACAAGAAGACAACCAAGCAATTGTTTATGCGGAACCAAACGACTTCAACACAGTTCGTACAGCATTAGAAGGATTAGGCATTTCTGAATTCACAGTATCTGAAATCGAAATGATTCCTCAATCAGAAGTAACATTAACAGGCGATGATTTACGTTTATTTGAACGTATGATTAACGCTTTAGAAGATAATGAAGACGTTCAAAAAGTTTACCACAACGTAAACTTAGAAGACTAAGCATTATTGATTTTTTCAAAATAAAACAAAAGTCTGTCCTAGGAGATGTTCTCCTGCGACAGACTTTTTTCTCGTGTTCTATTTACTTTTCCAATTTTAACAATTTATGATTCAATCGTAACGCGTTTAGCACCACTGATACGGAACTAAAACTCATCGCAGCGCCTGCAATCATCGGACTTAATAATGGGCCTCCAAAGAAATGTAAGACGCCCATTGCTACTGGAATTCCAATCACATTATAAATAAATGCCCAGAATAAGTTTTCTTTAATCGTCATCATTGTCATTTTACTTAATTGAATCGTTTTCGGCACTAATCTTAAATCATCTTGCATCATCACCATATCGGCAGTTTCAATGGCAACATCTACTCCAGATCCAATCGCAATTCCGACTGTTGCTTTGGCAAGCGCAGGTGCATCATTAATGCCATCTCCTACCATGGCTACTTGATAACCTTCGTCTAATAATTGTTGGACAACACTTGCTTTTTCATTCGGTAATACTTGGCTATATACCGTCTCAATTCCTACTTCATTCGCAATCGCTTTTGCTGTTTTTTCATGATCTCCTGTGACCATTCTAACTTGAAGTCCTAACGCTTTCATTTGTTGGATTGCTTCTTTACTCGTTGCTTTAATCGTATCCGCAACTACAATAATTCCGGCTACTTGTTTTTGAATGACTACGAACATCGCTGTTTGTCCCCGAGAAGCGACTATATCAATCACAGCATTACATTCATCTACCACAATTCCTTGATTTTGTAATAATAAATGATTTCCTAATAGCACTTCTTTTCCATCTACAATTCCTTGAATTCCCATGCCAGAAATAGATTGGAATCGTTCAATTGATAAAATATCACATTCTTGTTTTTCAGCTTCTTCCACGATGGCTTTTCCTAATGGATGTTCAGAATGTTTTTCAATCGATGCTGCTATTTTTAGTACTTCTTCTTTTGAATAATCATCGAATACTTGAATATCAACAACTTTAGGTTTACCGTTTGTAATCGTTCCTGTTTTATCGAGTAAAACAACTCCTACATGTCCCGCTTCTTCTAAAGCTGCACTACTTTTAATTAAAATTCCTCTTTTAGCACCGAATCCTGTTCCTACCATAATGGCAGTTGGAGTCGCTAATCCTAAGGCACATGGGCAAGCAATCACTAACACAGAAATCATCACGGTTACGACAAATTCAAACGATTCGCCACCAATCAATCCCCAATATAGACCTGCTAATAGAGACAATCCCATTACGATTGGAACAAAAATTCCGGCTACACGGTCTGCAATAGCAGCAATTGGAGCTTTAGATCCTTGCGCTTCTTCTACTAAACGGATAATTTGAGATAAGGTCGTATCTTTCCCAACTTGGCTCACTTCTACTTGGAATGAACCAGTTGTATTCAACGTAGCTCCAACCACTTTACTTCCTTCTTTTTTGAAGACTGGTATACTTTCGCCTGTAATCATGGACTCATCAACAAAGCTTTCTCCAGATAGAATGATACCATCAACAGGAATTTTTTCTCCTGGTCGAACGAAAACTACTTCTCCAACTTGTAATTCCTCTACAGGAACTTCTACTTCTTTTCCATCACGAATCACTGTTGCCACTTTTGGAGATAAAGCAACTAACGATTGAATGGCCTGAGAAGTTCTTCCTTTTGTTACAGTTTCAAAATATTTTCCTACTGTAATAAACGCTAAAATCACTGCTGCAGATTCTACATAGAGATGCATCACATAATGATACTCTCCAGCTAAAATACGAATCGTATTCCATACACTATATAAAATCGCAGCACTCGTTCCCATTGCGACTAATGAATCCATATTCGGATGCTTTCTAATCAATGCTTTAAATCCATTCACAAAATAACTACGACCCACCCATAAAATAGGAGTTACTAAAATGAATTGTGTTACAGAAAATACAATTGGATGCTCCATTGACTGTATGATTTGTGGAAGAGGAAATCCAATCATTTCTCCCATCGCAATATAAAGTAATACAATGGCAAACACACCTGATACCCACGCTCTTACTTTCAGCGACTGTAATTGTTTTTCTTTTTTTATGGCTGTTTTTTTTAACATATCATCTTCATCTTTGATTAAAATAGCCTGATATCCAGCTAGAGAAACAGTTTCAATAATTTTTTTTACATCTGCTTCCTTTGAATTGAATTGCACCATCATTTTTTCGGTCGCTAAATTCACATTTGCTTCCTTAACTCCTGGAAGATCTTGAACAACCTTTTCAATCGTACTTGCACATCCCGCACAATGCAATCCTTCTAGTGCAAATTCTTCTTTCTTCATTACTAACAACACCTTCTTACCACTATACTATCTCAGCTTGATATCCTGCTTTTGATACAGCTTCAATAATTCTTTTTTCATCCACTTTAGCTTGTAGAAATTGTACAGTTAGTTTTTTAGCTTCGAAATCAATACTTGCTTTTTCAACACCTTCAACAGCACTCGCTGCATTTTCAACAGCTTTCGCACAACCTGAACATTTTAATCCTTCTACTTTAAATTCTTTTATCATTAAAAAACCGCCTTTCTTAAATTTACATTTGTAAACTTTATAAATTGATTATACCTCTTTTTGAAAAAAAGTCAAAAGAAAAAGGAAGACCAAAAAGTCTTCCATAGAAATGTTATTCTGCTAATTCAGGACTAATGTTAATTACTCGCCCTTCTTTTTTCCATTGACGGAATTCTGCTGCTGCTGTGAATAAAACGTCTGTTGATGAATTTAAGGCAGTTTCACAAGAATCTTGTAATACCCCAATAATAAATCCAACTCCAACAACTTGCATCGCAATATCATTTGAAATTCCGAATAAACTACATGCAACAGGAATTAATAATAATGATCCACCAGTTACACCAGAAGCACCACATGCTGCTACTGTTGATAATACACTTAGCACTAACGCTGTTAAGAAGTCTACTTGAATTCCTAAAGTATTTACAGCAGCTAATGATAATACTGTAATTGTAATTGCTGCACCCGCCATATTAATGGTTGCCCCTAAAGGAATTGATACTGAATAGCTATCTTCATCTAATCCTAAATCTCTACATAACTCCATGTTTACTGGAATATTCGCTGCTGAACTACGAGTGAAGAATGCTGTAATTCCACTATCTTTCAAGCAACGGAATACTAATGGATATGGGTTTTCTTTAATCATAAAGAATACAATAATTGGATTCATAATTAAAGCTACAAAGAACATACTTCCAAGTAGCACTAAAATTAGCTCACCATAATTCGCAAATGCCTCTACTCCATTTTCTGAAACAGTTGTATAAACTAAGCCCATAATCCCAAATGGTGCAAAACTAATGACTACTTTAACAACATGACTTGTTGCTTCTGCAATTTGATGTAAAAATGATTTCGTTGCTTCATCAGCTTTACGGAATGCAAGTCCAAATACAACTGCCCATGATAAAATACCAATATAGTTTCCGCTCATTAAAGCATTCACTGGATTATCTACGATTTTTAAAATTAAGGTTTGTAATACAGAAGCAATTCCTTCTGGTGCTGCAATTTCTGATACAGTGTCCGTTAATGTTAATGTAATTGGATACGCAAAGCTAGCGATAACTCCAACTAATGCTGCTGCAAAACTTCCTAATAAATATATAATCACAATTGATTTCATATTTGTTTCGTGTCCTTCTTTATGTTGCGCTAACGCGCTTAAAACAATAAAGAATACTAATAATGGTGCGATTGCTTTTAACGCACTTACAAATACTGTTCCGATAGTTCCTACTGCTACTGCTTGAGGAACAAAAATTCCTAATAAAATACCGATAATCATACCAATGACAATTCGGTTAATCAAACTTAATTGATTCCAAAAAATTAATACTTGTTTCATCTCATTTCCCCTATTCTCTTCATATAGCGACAATCATACACAAACGAACCTTATTTTGTCAATAAAAATCCACATATCAGATACATTTGTACTTAAATCAAAAACACTTCTTTTTCACTGCTTTTGAGAGGAAGAAAATGTATTTTTATATGATATGATTTATCTACGCCATTTTTGACATTTTGGCATAGATAAATAAACTTTGGCGAGATTAGCCTCTATAAACACAAAAAACTATCGAGCCCATTGACCCGATAGTTACTATCATTATTCTTCTGTTTCTTCTTCGTTTTCTTCTTGTTCGTACGCTTCTACTTCTTCTGGAGTTAGTAAGTGTACATGAATACGACGAATTCTTCCATTTTCTACTAAAGTTGGTTTTAATAGAACATTTTCTTGACGAACTTCCACCACTTCATCATCTTCTGGGAAATATCCTAATTCTTCTAAAATAATTCCCGCCATTGTATCCACTTCATCTGAATCAATCGTTGTTTGGAACGTTTGATTGAATTTTTCCAATGTCATTCCCGCATCAATTAAGAAATTCTTCTCATCAATTTCACGATAACTCATTTCTTCCACATCATACTCATCTTCAATTTCTCCGACAATTTCTTCAATTAAGTCTTCCAATGTCACGACGCCCTCGACTCCACCATATTCATCTTTTAAAATCGCCATATGTTGACGTGTTTTTCTAAATTCGACTAATAAATCATCTACGAAAATCGTTGAAGGTACAAATAATGGCTGATGCGCTAAATCCATTAATTGAATTTGATCAAATCCTTGTTCTTTTGCTGCTCTTAAAACGTCTTTAGAATGTAAAACTCCAATGACATTGTCTTTATCTTCTTCATAAATTGGAAAACGTGAATAAGAACTACTTAAAATGATTTCGATATTTTCTGCTAAATCATCTTCCACATCAAGCATTAATGTGTCCGTTCTTGGTACCATCACTTCTCTAGCTAGTTTTGAATCAAGAGATAAGACTCCTTGAAGCATTGTAAATTCTTCTTTATCAATCGCTCCATCATTGCGACTATTCGCTAGAAGAGATTTCATTTCACTACGCGTTAATTTTTCTTGTTCATTATTAAATTCAATCGGCGTCATTCGTTTTAATAAACCAGTTGAAACAGTTAAAATCCATACAAATGGTTTAGATATCTTTTGGACAAATAAAATAATTCCTGCCGTATGTAAGGTAATCGGCTCTGCTAATTGTAAGGCAACTTGTTTTGGATATAATTCCCCAAACACCAATGTTAAATAAGATAAGATTACGGTCACAATTAGTATTGCTAGCGTTTCTGCACCCGGTACATTCTCCAATAACGGTTGAATACGAGAAGCAAAACTTGTTGCTGCAGAAGCACTTGAGAAGAATCCTGCTAAAGTAATCGCAACTTGAATCGTTGCTAAAAATTCATCCGAACTTTCTAACAAACGCATCACTCGTTGTGCCTTTTTATCTCCTTCACTCGCTTTTTGACTCATCTTTCCTTGATTGACCGATACAAAAGCAATCTCAGCCGCTGCAAAAAATGCATTGATGGCAGTTAATAGTACAATAATTAAAATCTGGATTCCCAGCGAACTCCCATCAGAATCTGCTGTCATCATTCAGTTATCCCCTTTACTTTGTTAAATTTTTAAAAATATACAAATATCATACTCACTTTTGTGTAAAAATGCAAGATATGTCCATTATATAGAGATTTTTGCCCCCTATTTTAATAAATTTCTCGTTACTTTTTAATCAAAAAGTGGTATTATCAATAATGAAAACGTGTCTATATTTTACAAAACACGAAAATTAATTTCAAGAAAGGGGCATGTCTATGCTATTAAAATCACTTGTTATTCCTAAAAAGAGTTTAACGGTTGTTAAAGAATCTTGTACTCTTGAAGAAGCCATTGTTATTTTAGAAAACTCTGGATATCGTTGCGTTCCAGTTTTAGATGAAACAGAAACTTTCTTCCGTGGAAATATTTATAAAATGCACATTTATCGTCATAAAGCAAACGGGGGCGATATGAGTTTACCAGTTACTCATCTAATTAAAAATACTACGAAATTTATCAATATTACGAGTTCGTTCTTCAAAGTATTCTTTACGATTAAGGAATTACCTTATATTGCTGTATTAGATGATTCGCAACGTTTTTATGGCATTTTAACGCATAGTAGTTTATTAAATATGCTTCAAGAGTCTTGGAGTGTGAATAACGGTTCTTATGTTTTAACGATTATTTCTGCTGGTGAAAAGGGATCATTAGCTCAAATTTCTAAGATTATTAATCAATATGCTTCAATTGCCAATGTTATGACATTAGATACAGAGAAAGATCGTACACTTCGTCGTTTGTTAATTACGCTTCCAGAAGGAGTTTCAAACGAAACATTGAATCAAATTATTGCAGCTCTAGAGAAAAAAGACTTCTCAATTGCTGAAGTGGAAGATTTGAACGATTACTAGACAATTAGACAAAAATAAAAACAGAAAAAATCTGCGCTATAGTAGCTAGGGACGCTAGTAGCCTCGCTTTGCGAGTCTCTTAGCTAAAAATCGAGCCTTGGTCTCGATTTTTCCCGTACTATAAGCCTCCGTGGCTTATAGTACTAAAGCTACATGCTCCGATTTTTTCTGTTTTTATTTTTTGTATACCTGTTACTCTTTTCATGCAAGAGTTAAAATATTAAGAACAAAACATAATACTAGCTATGCTTATAGTAGAATTCATTGCAAACGCAAGAAAAGTAATTCAACGTAAATACATAAATAAAGCAGAAAAAGATGGAGCTTTTTAGCCATGAGATTCGCAAAGCGAAGCTGCTGGCGTCCTTAGCTACCAAAACGTAATCTTTTTCTGCTTTATTTTTTCGTATTAATCAACAGACTTCAATGCTTCTAACATATCCACCTTTTTCAACATATGGTTCACTAATATTCCTAGCACTACTAAAATCAAAACGATAAAAATGCACGGCCAAATATAAACATCCAACCCAACTTGCGGATTGAACCGCACAAACGCAGGCGCCGCCGCTTCAATAATCACACGGTGCAATACTTTCCCCAACAATAGCCCCACTCCTATTCCAATCAAAGAAAGAACCATCGTTTCACGATAAATGTACAATGTCACCTCTCGATTCAAAAAGCCTAACACCTTAATGGTCGACAATTCTCGAATCCGTTCTGCCACATTAATCATTGTTAAATTATATAAAATAACAATAGCTAACAGAACCGACACAATTGTTAATAAAATCATCACTCGACTCAATGAACCAACAATCGTTTCAATTCGATGAATCATAGAAGTATTTTGTACAACTGCTTTTACTCCATCTTGGGCTAATAATTGAGCAGACATCTTACGAACACTATCCGCATCTTTTTCTTTAAAGCTAACAAAAGTTGCGTTTTTTGCCGGTGTTTCTTGTGCCAGTGTTTCATAAACCGTTGGCGACATGACCATAAAATGTCCCGCATACATTTCAACAATGCCTGACACAACTATGTCTCTTGTAACGCCATCTTTAATCGGCAAACGAACCGTTTCCCCTTCGTGAACATTCAATAACTGCGCTAATTTTTCCGATAAAAACACTCCATCATTTGAAAGTGTCTTTACTTGCTTCGTTTTCGCATCATACAACTGTAAATAACGACTTAGCTCTGCCTCTTCCCCTACTAATACTGTCACTGATTGTTCTTCATGTACGCCAGCAATTTTAGTGGCAATCGTTTCACTATGTACATCACTATAATGCTCGATTTCTTTTGTTGCTAATAATTGGTTCAAGGCTTCTTGTTCTTTTCCTGTCATCACAGCTTCTTTGATGATAATGGCATCATACGTAATAATTTCCCCAAATTGACGTTGAGCAATGCCTGATAAGGAAGATAAAATTCCTCTTCCAGCAAATAATAAGGCGACCGAACCCGCTACTCCAAATATCGTCATCAACATTCGTTGTTTATAGCGGAAAATATTTCGTGCCGTTACTTTTTGAGTGAAACTAAATCTCTTCCAAATAAACGGTATATACTCCAACAAAATTTTAGAACCCACACTCGGAGCTTTTGGCAATAATAAACTTGCCGAACTTTCTTTTAATTCTCGATACGCAATCCATACAGGTGGAATCACACTACACCCAATTGAACAGAGTAAGGCTATAATCGTAATTCGCAAATTAAACAATAGCGAAATCGAAGGAAGAATCGTTTCTTTTAATAAAGTAACGCCTAATATACTTGGTAAAAAGTAAGTCCCTAATCCAATTCCTAGGATTGTTCCAATTATCCCCGCACTAAATCCATAAAAGGCAAATTTTTTCATCACATCAAATGTACTATAACCTAGCGCTTTTAAAATGCCGGCATTCATTCGTTCTTCATTCACAAAACGAGTCATCGTTGTCACTGTTACAAGGGCTGCTACAGCATATAACACAACTGGAAATAAATTCGCTACAGAAATAATTCCATCTGCGGTAGACTTCATATTTAAATAGCCTTCACTTCCTAGCATAGTCGAGCGCGTATAAACAGAATATCGAGGGTTCGTTAGTTTAGCCGATTTGACTTTTGCATCTTCTAAATCCGTCTCAGCTTGACTAATTTTTTCTTGAGCTTTTTCTTTTTCATCTGTATATTGTTCTTGTTTTTCTTGGATTTCTTGTTTTGCCTTTGATAAAGCTTCTTCACCAACTGAGACTTTTCTTTTGCCTTCTGCTAATACTCTTTGCCCAGCATCTAGCGTATTTTGCTTAGCCTGAACGGTTGCTAATCCCTCTTGGTATTGTTTCAAGCCCTCTTGATAACTAGACCATCCGCTCTCATATTGCTTCATGCCTTGTTCATAAGCGGTAATCCCAGCTTCTAATTCTTGTTTTTGTTGAAGGATTTTTTCTTGCATAGCAGATAATGATGTTTGAGGAAGTCCTTTTTCTTTTTGAGCTTCTAATTGTTGCTCTGCTTCCGCTACTTTCTTTCTTCCTTCTTGTAAGACACTATTTTGTTGATCTAACATCTGTTTAGAACTTTCTAACTGTACTCGATTAGCTTCAAGTAATTCAAACTGACTTTGTAAGTTTTGTTTTGCTTGTTGAATTTCTTGATTTCCTCTATTTAGCGAGTCCTGATTTTGTGCGAGTTCTTTTTGACTTTGAACTAATTTATCTTCTTGATTAGCTAATTGTTGTTTCCCATCTTCTAGCTTCGTTTTTCCCTCTTCTAATTGATTTTTAGCTTGAGAAATTTGTTCTTCTCCATCTTGGATTTTTCCATCTGCTTCCTCTTTTAAATCATTCAGCCTTACGGTTCCATTATCGGATAATGTTTCTTCGATAGATTGTTGAATCCCAACAACTTCATCTAAGTATTCCCTACTAAATGTTTTCAAACTGCGTAAATTTGGATACCGTAAACGAGCAATCGTATAAACAGAACTATCAAAACTTTCTTGTGGAACAATGGCAAATCCTGATAAGTCACCACTGCCTGCAGTCGAGACACCTTTACTATTTTTCGATAAAATTTCACTCGAATGAGCAAATCCCACAATTTTAAACTCGTGTTGTTTTAATAATGACGGTGCCTTTACTTCATTTAAACGGACAGAATCCCCAATTTGATAATTTTTCGACAACTGTTCATCTAATACCACCTCATCAAGATTACTAGGATAAGATCCCCTCACTAATTCCACTTCCGATTGCTGAGCAGTCTTCGAAAATACTCGAATCGCTTGCGGGCTGTCCGCTATTACCGTATCCACAAAATATCCAAATTCAACTTCGGCATTTTCTTCTTGTAATTCTTCTTGATCTTTTGGACTTAGTCCATAATCCGCCAATACAAAAATATCCGCTGTATGATACTTCTCCAAATATTGATGAACCGTCTCTTGAATATCCGGACCCGAAACTTTTAATCCCACTAATGCAAATGAACCAAGCATCATTAAACATAAGATGGATAAAAATCTTCCCTTCGATTCCTTCAATGAAGAAAGAATCGCTTTATTCAATATTTTTTTCTTCACGATTCTTCTCCTTTCAATATTCCAATTCCTCAATCGCTTGCGGAGATTCATTCAGTACAATACTTTTCACCCTAGCATCATGCATATGAATCACACGATTCGCTAATGGTGCTAGTGCCGTATTATGCGTGACGATAATAACGGTCGCTCCATAATCTCTTGACATTTCTTGTAAAATCTTCAATACTTGCTTGCCTGTTTGATAATCTAATGCCCCTGTAGGCTCATCACAGAGTAAAATCTTCGGCTTTTTCGCAATTGCTCTAGCAATCGATACCCTTTGTTGTTCTCCACCCGATAATTGTGCAGGAAAATTATGAAGGCGATGCCCTAATCCTACAGCTTTCAATGCTTCTTCTGCGTCCCAAGCATCCTTCACAATTTCAGCGGCTAATTCTACATTTTCTTTTGCTGTTAAATTTGGCACTAAATTATAAAATTGAAAAACAAATCCTACATCATCCCTACGATAATACGTTAATTGCGTTTCATCAAAGTTTGAAATATTGACACCATCAATCCATACTTCGCCCTCATCATTTGTATCCATTCCCCCTAAAATATTTAAGACGGTGGATTTTCCTGCTCCAGATGCTCCAAGAATTATAACGAATTCACCTTTTTCAATATCGAAATTCACATCATGATTGGCAATTATTTCCGTTTCTCCTACTTGATATCGTTTAAAACTATTTTTTACTTGTATATATGTCATCACTTTTCCCTCTACTTATTAAATAAACAACGTGTTGATTATTGTTTAGATTTACTATATAATAGCGCTAAAGAAAATTCAATGCGCAATTACAAGCCGTGTGTTGATTTAAGAAGGATGAAACAATGGAAGTTCAAAAACGACAAACTCAAACGAAAGACATTTTAAAAACAGCCTTAATTCAACTTCTTCAAACAAAGGATTTTGAAGCCATTACAGTTAGTGACATTTCTCGCACTGCAGGCGTGAATCGAGGAACTTTTTATTTACATTATGTAGATAAATTCGATATGATGAATCAGTTAGAAGAAGAAATTTTGCATCATATTTTAACGATTTTGCATCATCATTCTATTACTCAAAAACAAGAAGCCTATCCGGCAGTCGTTCAAATTTTCGAATATTTAAAAGAAGAATTTGAATTTATACACGCAATCGCTACGAGCCGTTTCACGTATACGAACCAACTCGTTCGGAAGTTTCTAATGGAACTAATGGAAAAAATGGACTCAATTAAGCAAAATTTAAAACAAGAACTACCCATTCCAGAAGACTATGCTAGAGAAGTGTTCATTTATAGCAATAGCGCGATTATTTTCCACTGGATTTTAAAAGGGGGAGTAGAATCCCCTGAAGAAATTACGAAAATATTTCTTGGAATGTGCCAAGAATAAAGGAGAACCTATGAAAAAAGAAATTATTAAAGACCCATTTTTCTTATCACAAAAAGCAACCCCTGCTAATCCTATTACGGATAAACAAGTTATTATTGACTTACAAGATACTTTACGTGCCAATCGTGACCGTTGTGTCGGCTTGGCTGCGAATATGATTGGAAGTCATAAAGCCATTATTATTGTTGCTGCTGGTCCATTTGATATCGTGATGGTAAATCCAGTTATGACTAAAAAATCTCAACCCTATCAAACAGAAGAAGGTTGCCTCTCTCATACAGGAATGAAGGGGACTATTCGCTATCAAAAAATCGAAGTTCGCTATCAAGATGCTATGGGGAAACCTCATACAGGGACATTTACAGAGTTTACTGCTCAAGTCATTCAACATGAGATAGATCATTTACAAGGAATTTTAATTTAATCTTTCGAAACCAAACATAAAACGAGCATCTCCTAAATGAGAAATGCTCGTTTTTCTATTCTCTCTTTTTCTTAACGAACTACCGAACTTGCCATTCTTGCAACGGTATGTCTCATACCTCGAATCGCAACAGACAAAGCAAAGATGTTATTTACATCGGCTAAACCGCCATAACCAGCATCCCCAATATGTTGAATATCAACTCCACAAATTTTATTGCGAATCGCTATTTGTTCAATGACTTCCTTAGAAGAACCTTCTTGACTAGTTCCAATGGCAGATAACACAAGTGTTTCATGTTCATGTGCAAACTGGACAATATCAATGAGCGCTTCTTCTGTGAATCCAGGAACTGTTCCTACTGCTGGAACCAATAAAATATCCGCTCCCGCTTCAATCAATTCCTTTGCAATTGCTCGATTCATTACAGGTTCTTTGGAGCCTGCACCATGCATTTTTCCAGCAATAATGACCCCTGTAAAATATTTTTTCGCTTTTTGAATGGCTTGAGCAATTGCTTGATTCGTTACTCCTGTACCAGGATTTCCTGTTAAGCAAATAAAGTCTAAGCCTAATGCTTCTGCTGATTTCAATGTTTCTTTTGAACAAATTCTTCCCGCTGGAATGACTAGTCGAGTCTCCAACATTTCTGCTTCTAAATCGACTGGTTCTAAGTTAGCACCAATAGGACGTCCGCATAATTCTTTTAATCGTTCAATTGGATTGGAGCTACCTTCTACTCCGTATAATTTTGGATTTAAACAATCAAATCCATTTAAAAGCATTAAGTCTCCCCCAAATGCACTGGCGATTTCCGCATGTGTTAATTCAGGAATAATAGGGCGATGATGAATCGCCATTTCACAGCATACCGTTCTACCCTCACCTGCCTGAATGGCTAATTTTAATTCTTCTGCTGAAAATTTTCTAAAATCACTTGCCACACAGTTTAAAATTCGTTTTCCCATTGTAAAGTCCCCTTTATTTTAAAATAGTAACTGCTTCTTTCATACTTTCTAAATGACACAAATCATAATCTCCGCTATCAGAATAGCGATAAGAAACTTCTCCATTCGTTGTCGTTGGATCCACTACCCAAGATTTAAAACTTCCATGAAGTTGTTCTAATCCTGTTTTTTCTAGGATTTCTGTTAGATTGGCAAGAGAAACGCCACATCCTCCTAAAAATTCGATTTGCTTTCCATATTGTTTTTGCCATTTTGCTAAATTCTCCAAGCCAGACATAATATTTTTTCCTTGCCCACTTGTTAAAATACGAGTGCATCCTAATTCGATTAATGTTTCTAGTGTTTCTTCAGGATTTTTCACACAATCAAAGGCACGGTGAACTACGCTATCAGCACCGTATTCTTTACATAGCTCTATCATTTTCTTTGTCGCATCCCAATCCATGTCCCTTTCTGGAGTTAAGAAACCAAAAGCTAAGCCTTTTGCTCCTGCTTCTAAGAAAATTTTCGCATCTTCAAACATTACTTCTTTTTCCAATTCGTTATAACAAAAACCGGCTCCCCTTGGTCGAACCATACAAATAATAGGAATATCGATTTTTTTAACAGCCTGCGTTAAAACAGCTAATGAAGGACTTAATCCTCCTAAATGTAACGCACTATTTAATTCAATTCGATCGGCTCCTGCAGTTTGAGCATTGATACAGTCCTCAATCCCTCCTGCACAAATTTCTAAAATCGTCATCCTTTCCCTCCTTCTCATTATTTTGTTATGAAACTTAATTTATACAATGCTAATCCATAAATAATAGTATTCACTTTTAAATCTTCGATTCCTATCCACTCATTTGGAAGATGTGCAATATCTCTTTGCCCTGGAAAACTTGGTCCATAAGCAATAATATTTGGAATAATTTTCGCATAAGTTCCACCCGTTGTCGTGACAGGTGTTGCATTGCCATCAACGACTTCTTGATACACTTTTTGTAAAGTTTGCACATAAATCGAATCTTTATCATACAACACTGGCTTCCATGAACTGATTTCTTCTAAATGGCTTCCTTCTGGAATATATTTTTGAATATCCGATAATAATTGTTCTTTTGTCACAGAGGCTGGATAACACATCGTCCACTCAATAAAGTGTCTTTCTTCCTCTATTCCGACTGTATATCCTCTTAATTGCATCATTCCAAAATCTTCATCGGAATAGTTGATTCCTAATTCTACTCCTTGATGAGTCGTATGAAGTAAGTACTGATTGATAAAATCATATAATGCTGAAATCTGTTCTAAAGAAGTGCTCAATCTAACTTTCAATCGGCCTCTTTCTCCATAAACAACTGGCCATTTACAGTCTGGAGTCCATCCAAAAGTAGGTGGCTGTTCTTTTGTCAAATAATACTTCACACAACCAAATCCCGTTTCCTCATTTGTTCCAAATACAATTCGAATTGGACGGTCAAATTGAACTCCCTTTTCCTTTAATACATATAAGGCAAATAAATTCGACAAAATCGGTCCTTTATTATCCAATACGCCACGTCCAAATAGTTTCCCATCTCGCATCGTTGCTTTTAACGCAGGACTTTCCCATCCTGTTCCTAATGGCATGACATCTACATGTCCAAAAATACCATAATACTCTCCATCTTCTCGAGGGTCTCCATATTGTGCATAGCCAATGTGATGATCCAAGTTTTTCGTTTCAAACCCTAATTCTTCAGCGATTGCTAATACTTCCAATAAAGCTTGTTTTGGACCTTGTCCATAAGGAGCTTCTGGCAAAGTTTCTCCCCGAACACTTTCAATGGCGACTAATCGCTCGATTGCTTTGTGCAATTCAGGTTGAACGCCTTCCAACGCTTTGACTAAATCCTCTCTTATTCCCATTTATTTCACCTCAAGTGGTTTCATTCGTTCTCTTAAATAGTCATCCAACCATTCTTGAGTGGCTTTTTCATGAAGCATTGTGCCATCTTCTTGTGGATATACTCTGTAAACCGTTAAGGGCTCTTTTTCAGTTGCTACTACAAAAGAAAAATTAGCAATATTCGTTGCAGCTCCCCATTCTCCTTTGTGATTCATCGCTACAACGGATAAATCCCCAGCACTTCCTCTTCGTTGGATTAATTTTTTAGATAAATTCTTCACTGCTGTTTCACACGCTTGTTGAGGATGCATTCCTTGTTCCATGAACCGAACAATTTCATAGGAAATAATTCCCTTCATTAAATCTTCCCCTAAACCTGTGGCAGTTGCTCCACCAATCATGCTATCCACATATAAACCAGAACCAATAAATGGAGAATCTCCTACACGTCCTCTTTTTTTCATAAATAGTCCGCTTGTAGAAGTTCCTGCAACCATTTTCCCGGTTGTATCTAAGCTAACCATTCCAACGGTATCATGACCTGCATATGGTGCTAAAGATTCTGTTTGTAAATCTTTGACACGATTATGATAATGAATTTTCGCGCGATTGGTTAACATATTTTTCCGTTTAAAGCCCTGCTTTTGTGCATAAGCTTGAGCTCCAATCCCAACTAATACATTATTCACCGATTGTAAACTTAATTGACGAGCCACTGAAATGGGATTCGCCACATCTTGAATAGCACATACCGCTCCAAAATCAAGAGTAGTTCCATCCATATAGGCTGCATCTAATTCCACTTCCATCACTTCATTAGGAAGTCCTCCATAACCGACTGATTTATAATAGGGAAAATCTTCGACTGCTTTAATCGCTAATTCAATCGCATCTCCCGAAGATGATTGTTGTTCTAATGTTAAAACAGCCTCTTGCACTCCTTCTAGTGCCATTCTCCAAGTGGCAATCATTCCCCACATAGTCACTCCTCCATTCCATATTGATAATTGTGTTCTAGTATTTGATGGTATTTTTCCATCGTTAAATCTTCACAAATCGCACACATTAGTCGAAGAGTTGCTTCAATATCTCCTAAATGCACAATACTTTGATGCGTATGCATATAACGAATTGGAATTGATAAAGTTGTCGCTAAAATTCCCGTTTCAGATTTGTAAATATTTCCCGCATCTGTTCCACCCTTTGTAAAACAACCAATTTGATAAGGAATTTGATGTTTCTTACAAAGATTTTCCAAATAAATCAGCAATCCCCGATTCGTCACCGTCATATTATCAATGGCAGTAAGCGAGACGCCTTTTCCTAATTTCGTATGATTTTGATTGGCTGGAGTATCGCCTGCTAATGTTGTATCAACTGCAAAAGCAACTAAAGGCTTTTCTTTGAAAGCTGTCGTACGTGCACCTCTTAACCCAACTTCTTCTTGAATCGTTGTTGCTAATGTCACCCTTTTAGATACATGTTGATGTTCTAAAGCTTGCATCAGCCAAATTCCTAACGAAACACTCACTCGATTATCGAGAGCTTTCCCAATCATATATTCCTGATTCAAACCAATCGTTTGGCAAGTACTCACTAAACTCACAACATCCCCTACTTCAATGCCCATTTCTTGAATAGACTCACGATTCTCAACACCCAAATCGACAAATAACTCTTCCATTGCAACAACTTTTTTACGAGCTTCTAGAGAAATCGCATGCGTTTGAGGTCCACCAATAATTCCCGTCCATTTTCGACCATCACTCGTTGTAATGGTCACTAATTGTTGTAACAACGTATGCGCCCACATATTCCCTACAGGTTGAATCGATATATATCCTCTATCATGAATCGAAGAAACAACAAATCCAACTTCATCCATATGAGTGGCAAACATGATAGAAAAGTCTCCCTCTCCTAACGAAAATAATCCTGAGCCTAATTTATCTTGTTCTTTCGTACAAAAAGGAAGTTGTTCTGACACAAATTGTAACATTTGCTCTTCATGTCCTGAGACACCTACAAGATTACTCAATGTTTTTAATAATTCTATTTGATGATTTTCTAACATCGCTTCACCAACTTTCTTGGAAAGCCAGTTGCTGAACTTTTTGGAGAGTTAAATGTTCTAAAAATACTTGAAGCGTATGAATGACAGGTTTCAAATCTTCCTTATTCAATAATTGGACCAATTCTCCCTCTTCTTTTAACGGAATCACAACCACAACCGTCGGTGTTCCTGCTAGAGATTTATGAATAAACGATCCATCCGTCCCTTTTTCTTGGACATTTGCCTTCACTTCGTATCCTAAACTTTGAGCAACTGTTTTAATTTCTTTCACTAACGAAACATTCGGTAATAATGTCTTGTCAAAATAACGAATATAGACAGTTTGTTCTGCATAATCTCTAACTGGCGCTACATCTAATACAATCGAAACATCGGGTAATATCGTATTTGTAGCAGTAATAGCTCCTCTATATCCCACAATCGATTGAGCAATTCCCCCAATACTAAGTGTATACGGCAAAGAGGATATTGTTTTCATCAACTCATATGCAGCATAAACTCCCGCTCGATTAGATAGATTTTTACTTAAAATCATTTGTTCGGTTTCAATCACTGGAATTTCTAATACAAAAGTATCTCCTACTTGAACTCCAAACTCTTCCACTTCTTGCAGTGATTTAGCTCCTATATGAATCCAAAATTTCTCTTGTTTTTGTAGAATATAGCCATAGACTCGTTGATGATGTCGTGTTAACAGACAAACTCGTTGATGAAGAAAATCTTTTGGCAAAATATCTCCAATAGTCACAAAAGACAATAATCCATTTCCATGAATATCGTCAATCACTCCTCCACATTCATCGATATTAGAACTAATCATCACTTTAAAAGGACTATTCTCCACTTGTCTCTCACCAAAAATCGAACCCAACTTATCTCTTTTCAAGTCTAAATTCAATTGTTTATATGCTTGAGACAAATATTGATGGACTTCATACTCATCTCCTGAAACTCCAGGTAGACTACATAAGGTACTTAACTCCACTTCACTCGCTTCCTTTCTAACGATAAATCCGATTCGAATCTTGTTGATCATGCGCAATAATCAATGCAATGTCTTTCAATGCTTCATTCAGACCAACTGCACCTTTTTTAGGCATTTCAATCATTGTCGTATGTTCCTTGAATTGTTGAATGATCTCTTCATTTTCTTTTGAACAAGCTACATACGTTTTACAATCTGTTTGATGTTCAATAAAAGAAGCTACATTCGCTGCCATTTCTGTAAAAGTTTCATCATTAAAGCACGGACCAGCAAATAACACTTCTGCTTTTGTTTTCAAAATCAAATTATGAATTTTATGAAGCACTTCTTCCTTATGATTCGCAAAATAATCTGGACCACAATAGACAGTCGCTAATACTTGTAAATTTTCTTTTAAAAAGTAATCTTTATACATTAAGTAGGAGCCAATTCCTCCTTTTTCTAGCCCAAGAGGAGTATCTGCTCTTTCCTTTCCACCATAACCTGCCTGTATTTGATTTAAAAATAATATCACTCGCATATGCATTCTCCCTTCAAAAAAAGTGGGAATAGCGACAGAAATTTATTCATTTCTGTTGTCTTCCCACCTCCGCACATTCAACTTTTCTACTCGTTTATTACTTTTTATAAATCATCAAAACTTAAATCATCCAATGACAATTCATCTAATTCATCGCTTAATGAATTAGAAGCTTGATGTTCTTCATGAAGATATTGTTTATCAATCACTCTAAAGAATGGATAGTAAATACACATTCCGATAATAATTAATACAATTTGGAATAAACCTGCTACGATACTTCCTGTGGCTAACCAACCAGAGAAGAAGAATGGAGTTGTCCAAGGAAGTGCTGCTCCTGTAGTATATGGAATTAATCCTACAAGAGTTGCAACAGTCGCTAAAACAGTATTCACTAATGGTGTTAAAATAAATGGAATAACGATTAATGGATTTAATACAACTGGTAATCCAAAAATAATCATTTCGTTAATCCCAAAAATACCAGGTACAATGGCTAAACGTCCTAATTTTTTCATACGTTCTGATTTTCCAAAGAATACCATTAAGAAAACAAGTGACAATGTACTACCGCCACCACCAAAGTTTCCAAAGAAATCGCCGAATGGACTTGTAAAGATATTAGGAAGTGTTACTCCTTGTTTAAAGGCTTCTAAGTTTTCTGCTGTTAAAGCTAAATGAATTGGATTAAATACTGTATTCGTTACAGCAGGACCATTAATACCAAAGAACCAGAATAAAGTAGATAAGAACTGATAAATTGGTTCAAAAATTAAACTTTGTCCGAATCCCATTAATGGTGCTTGTAAAATTTTATAAATAAAGTTATGAGCATATTGATAATCTGTTACTGAGAACACTAAATACACTACAAAGAAGAAGAACATTGCAAACGCACTTGGAATTAATGCTGCAAATGATTGTGTTACAGCTGGCGGAACACCGTCAGGCATTTTAATAACCCAACCTTTGTTTTTAACCGTTACAAAAATTTTTACAGAAATAATAGCTGTTAACATGGCTAAAAACATTCCTGCAGAACCTAAATGACCTAACGCAAATCCATTAAACACTTTACCATTCGCTGCATTTACGAAATCAGAATGAACTTTTGGTGTAATAATAAGGAAACATACAAGAGCAACGGCTCCACCCGCAATTGGATCGCTTTCTAATTGACGGGCATAAGCGTAACCAATCCCTACAGCTCCTAATAAACCTAAAACACTAAATGTTGAATCAATGACAGCATCCATTTTACTTGGCCAACCTTGACCAAAAAATTGAGCTAAGAAATCAACATAACCTGGTATTGGAAAGTTCGCAATGACAAGGAAAATAGAAGCCACAATAATTAATGGTGTGGATACTAAGAAACCATCACGAATCGCAATTAAGACTTTATTATTGCCTAATTTTTCCGCGGAACTTCCCATTATTTTTTCTAACGAAGCAAACATAACAATTCCCCCTATTTTTTATTTTTGATCAGTTGAATCGCGCGTTTTAATATACGTTCCCCATTGACATTCCCATAATCTTCCAAATTAATGACTTCTACAGGAATACCAGTAGGTTCGTATTTTTCACGAGTAGCATTAAATTTGAATTTCACTTGAGGCCCCAACAAAATGACATCCGGATGAAATTCTTGAACTACAGAATCTAGCTGAACATCAGAAAATGCTTTAACTTCTATTGGCAATTGATGTTGATTTGCAACTTCTTGCATCTTACTTGCCACTAAACTTGTAGACATTCCTGCATTACAAAATAAATACACACGTTTCATATCTATTCCTCCAATGATTTATGATTTTTCAATTTTATCCAATCGTTGATATAATGCGAGCACTTCTTCACTTGTTACTTGTAAAATTTCTGCACTCATCAATTGATCTTCTGAATGTAATAAAAGCAACGAAAAAGGTACTTTATTTCCTGAACTATCTTTTTGTAATAATTCAAAATGTATTTCATGTCCTTTTAATCGTTGCTGTTGACCTTCCTCAATCAGAGATTGAGCTTCTTCAAAATTTCCTTTTTTTGCGGCTGCCATTGCCTCCATAAAAGCAGAACGAGCCGCCCCTAATGCACTAATCATTTTAAAACAAACTAATTCTATTTCATTCATGATTATTCCTCCTCTCCTAATCATTTTTAAACGCTTTCTTTACGAAGTAATTATAAACCGTTTTCGAGAAAAATCCTAGTCTTTTAACTTAAAACCCTTAAATTATTCCATTTTTTACAAAAAAAAACAAATAAACTCTCAAAACAATAGAGCTTCTATTATTTTGAGAGTTTACTTTAACTAACTTTCTTTTCATAAGGAGTCTTCACAAATTGAATCGCTTTTAAAATCGCCATAATTGGACTTACCAATACTAATACATATTGCATCATCCCAAGCAGTCGTATCACTGAAATCATTGGAATAGACAAATGAAGAATCCATCCTAAACTTAATACTTCTGCCATATAACGATACGACATAAAAAAGATTGGTGTTAACATAATCGCAAACATCATTTCTCCTAATACCATTAATGGAGAATTTTTGCACATTTTCACATTCCGTTGTTCGGCAATCATAATCAATAAGGCCATTAGAAAAACAAATAAAATGACTTCACCATCTTTAGCTAATAATGAACTTCCTTGATTCATGGCATATACTGTTAGGACACTCGTTAGTACTATCATTCCCATGATGAACTTCCAATAATAGGTACTAAACTTTTTCATCACCTTTGCTCCTTTCTCTAACTCCCACCTTTACGACTATCATCACTGACTAGGTATTTAAAATCAAGAGTATCTGAGAAAATTTAATAAAAATTTAGGAAATAAAAAAGACAGCCGAAGCTGTCTATCCTACTGGGGTAGCTGGATTCGAACCAACGAATGACGGAGTCAAAGTCCGTTGCCTTACCGCTTGGCTATACCCCAATGGTGGAGGGGGGCAGATTCGAACTGCCGAACCCTAAGGAGCGGATTTACAGTCCGCCGCGTTTAGCCACTTCGCTACCCCTCCAGCTGTTATTAAAATAACGTACTCGTATATAGTACACTAGTCTTTAACTTTTTGCAATACCTTTTTTCAAAAAAATATTTATTTTTATATAAGAAAACTCCAACCACTTCATTCGAAACGATTGGAGTTTTCGTCATTTTATCCTTGTTGTTCAATCCAATTTTTTTGGTGTTCACGAGAAATACGCATTAATTCAGTATAAAGTTCAGCCAAGTCCTCTTTTAAAGACTCATCTTTTAAATACGATTGAACTTTCAAAATCACTTGTTCCTCACGTCCACTATCTAAAATTGGAATATCGTTCTCTAACTTAATTTTTGCAACTTCTTCGACTACATTCGTACGTTCTTCAAATAACGCAACAATTTGTCGATCAATTTGATCAATTTTTTGACGTTGTTCTTCTAACATGATTTTCTCCTTTCTTACATCCATAGAGTCCCTAATGGATACCCGATTGCGACGGCACTTGCAATACTTAACACCAATAACCATCCACCATATAAAAAGGCATCTTTTGAACTCGTCCATCCACTACCTACAGAAATAGCTACATAAGGCATTGCTGGTGGAGTCATATAGGCTAAACTTGCCATAAAACCAATTAAGCAAGCGACAACTGCTGTATGAATTCCTAAGTCTGTACTAGCAGCAATCGTTGTTAATACTGTCGTCACAACAGAAACGGTAACTAAGTTCGATGAAAAATTCGTTTGAATGCCAGCCCAAATGACAAAGACAATGACAATCATCATCGCACTCCATTGATGGAATAATGGAGTTAACCCACTTTCAATTAAAGGTAATACTCCTAATTCTGGTTTTGTTAATAAAGTTCCTAAACTTAAAGTTGCACCCACTAATAATAAGCTTGGCCAGTAAACGCCACGTGTTAACGCCTCTTGAATCGACAGTAGCGGTTTTTCACCATCACGGACACAAGCTAATAATACAGCCCCAATCATTGGAGGAAATGCCATCCCTGCAGATTTTAAGAAAGCTGCCACACTAGGTGAAACAAGCCCTAACCACTCTGGAATAATCCATAAAGCAATTACAATTGAAAAAATAGAAACAATCCATTTTTCTTTTTTCGTTACTGCTGGTAAATTTTCCAATGATTCTAAACTTTGAAAAGTTACTTCTGATAAATCTAATTTCCATAAGCGGTGTAAACTCGCCAACATTCCAACAAAAATACAAAGCCCGGCAGGCATCGCAATTCCCATATATTGGACATTCGAAATACTTACACCAGTTGCAGTATGATACAAGCCCATTGCCGTAATGGCAAATACATGATTAATCGGCGTCATCGCAGTCCCAATTGCAATAGTTGAAAATAATGTCATTAAAATAAAGGACGCTTGTCGACTGCCTTTTTCTAAACCAAATACTTCCATCATTTCTTCATAAATTGGAAAAACAATCATAAATAAAATCGTCGGTGAAATAAAACAACTAATAACTAATACCGCTCCTAGAAAGGCTCCTAAAAAATGACTCGGACTTTTCTTAGCAAAATTCGTTTTTAAAAACCAACCGACTAACCGTTTCAGAGCAGGAGTCTGTTCTAAAGCATACGTTACTATAAAGGTAAATAATAAGAAAACAAATGTGCTGTTCCCAAAAGAAAGAGAAAACACTTGACTATAGGTTACTTTGGGCAGCCACCCGAGTCCTAATAAGACTAAACATAAAATACTAGGCCAGTCTATTCCTACAAATAACCATAATAATAAGCAACTCATAAAAATTGATAATAAGGCAAATGCACTTCCCGGTATCGCTAATAATTGCCAATCAAAATGTGAATTCATCATCGCAAGAACGATAAAAAGGATACTTAACACTATTGCGCCCGTTTGAAACAAACTTCGCGTGTCTTTTTTCATATTCTACTCCTCTACTTTCATTTATTCCGGTATCCATCCTACCGTATTTTTCTCAAAAATACTACTAAAACTATCATTTCGATTATAGTCGAAACTGAATTGATTTTTCTCCCTTTTATCGACTATACTCGAAACATCTCGTTTGATGACAATTCACCAACTATCTTTAGAACATCAAAAAAACGATAGAGACTTTCCCTCTACCGTTTCCTGTTCTTGTATTTAATTATCTAATACAACCTCTGGATTTAGTTGATAATGTTGACCATAATTATCTCTAATGATAAATTTATAATCCACTAGATAACGGCGCATTGTAGCAAAATCATCATATAGTTCCTTAATTTTTTCATTCAATTCTTTTTCAGTATAAGTCTCTGAATGACTCTTTAAATGCGCATAAATAAATTCAAAAATCTCTATTTTATTTTTCTGTTTTTTAGGAAGAACAATAATCTTTCCATCCTTCATAAATCTTGAAATATTTTCTTCTTTCATATGAAAACACCTCTTATTCATATTTTTGTAAAGTTTATACTACATACAGAAAAAAGGCAAATCTTTATAAGAAACTTCTTCGATCTACAATACCAAGAATTTTCTCCACAAAAAACTTGTTAGAAACGGTAGTTATTTCTAACAAGTTTGGGGTAGTAGGTTTGTTAAATTTATTGTTTTTCTAGTTTTAATACTTTTTCAACTTTTTTATAAAGCATTAACGATAGTACACTGCTTAAACCGAATTTTAATACATTAAATGGTAATAAAGCAAATAGCATTAATGACCATAGATTTGTCACAAATGGATTTGTAGTAGCTGCAAGGGCAACAATTTTATCAATTGGGAAATGCATCGCTGTTGCATATAATGGGAACATTACAAAATAATTCGCTGTTAATAAGACTACTGTTGCAACAGTTGTACCAATCACTAAACTTGTAATCGCCCCTTTGAATGTACGGTTGTATTTATAATAAAATACCGCTGGTAACATGAAACTTAAACTTCCAATTAAGTTAACTGTTTCGCCAATCCCAAATGTTGTTGTTCCATTTAAAACAAAGTTCAATGCAACTTTTACAATCGCAATATACGCACCATATAATGGTCCTAATAAATAACCTCCTAAAATAACAGGCAATTCAGAAAAATCCATTTTAACAAATGGTGGAATAAATGGCAGACTAAATTCTAATAACATTAAAATCGCACTTAACGCACCGAACAGTCCTACTAAAATGATTTGTTTTGTCGCATAACGTGACACTGTTTTTGCATTTGTACTCACCGTACATCTCCTCCTTAACCGGGTGAAGGATCGGATGGTTTCTCATGCTCTTGTTCCATTTTATTTGTATAACTGCACCAAAAAACGCAGCAACAAAATGGTCTACATTTCATTGCCGCATTCTTATATATCAAATGAATTGGTATCTTCGAACGTGAAATATAACCATTTTCTCTCATCTAGACTATCACTATCGGTTCTGGAATTGCACCAAATCATGCCTGTTCGGCTCGCGGACTATACCGCCGGTAAGGAATTACACCTTGCCCCGAAAACGTTATTTTATAAACAAAGAATACCACACTTTTTTTTACATGACAATCATTCTGCTTGAGTTCTCAAAAAAGTCTAACTTTTATGATAAACAGTCTCTAAAAACTTTAAGGCAGTTCATTATTTCAATACTTTCCTCAAATATTGCCCTGTAAAGCTTCCTTCAACTTGAGCCACTTCTTCAGGTGTTCCAGTAGCGACAACTAGTCCTCCGCCACTACCACCTTCTGGTCCCATATCAATAATATAGTCAGCCGTTTTAATTACATCTAAATTATGCTCAATCACTAAAACTGTATTTCCTGATTCTACTAAACGATTCAATACTTCTAATAATCGTGCAATATCATCTGTATGAAGCCCTGTCGTTGGCTCATCTAATACATAAAAGGTATTGCCTGTAGACACTCGTTGCAGTTCACTCGCTAATTTCATTCGTTGTGCTTCTCCACCTGATAAAGTTGTAGCAGATTGCCCTAAAGTCACATAGCCTAAACCAACATCTTTAATCGTTTGAAGTTTTCGCTTAATTTTTGGCACAGCTTGGAAAAATTCTACCGCATCATCTACCGTCATTTCTAATACTTCAGCGATGCTTTTTCCTTTATATTTGACTTCTAATGTTTCTGAATTATAACGACTACCATGGCAAATTTCGCACGGAACGTATACATCAGGTAGGAAATGCATTTCAATTTTTAAAATACCGTCTCCCTTACAGGCTTCACATCGTCCACCTTTGACATTAAAACTAAAACGTCCTTTTTTATAGCCACGTAATTTTGCTTCATTTGTCGTTGCAAATAAATCACGAATATCATCAAATACACTTGTGTAAGTCGCTGGATTACTTCTTGGAGTACGACCAATTGGACTTTGATCGATATCAATAATTTTATCTAAACCTTCATATCCTTCAATTGATTTAAAGGCCCCAGGTTTTTCTTTTGATTTTGAAATTTCTCTTGCTAAAGCTTTTTTCAATACTCCATTGACAAGAGAACTCTTTCCAGAACCTGAAACTCCTGTAACTGCTACTAATCTTCCTAAAGGAATATCCACATTAACAGATTTTAAGTTATTTTCACTTGCTCCTTTTAAGTGAATCCACCCTTTATCTTCTGTTCTACGTTCAGTTGGAACGGCAATTGATTTTTTCCCTGATAAATATTGACCCGTTAATGAGTTTGGATTTTTTTCCACTTCTTTTGGCGTTCCAGCAGCAATAATTTGCCCACCAAATTCCCCTGCTCCTGGTCCGATATCAATTAAGTAATCCGCTGCTCTCATGGTGTCTTCATCATGTTCGACTACAATTAATGTATTTCCTAAATCACGCATATTTTGTAACGATTGAATTAATCGATCATTATCTCTTTGATGCAATCCAATTGATGGCTCATCTAAAATATATAAAACTCCTGATAAATTCGATCCAATTTGAGTCGCTAAACGAATCCGTTGCGCTTCTCCCCCTGATAATGTTCCTGCTGCACGGCTAAGGTTTAAATATTGCAAACCAACATTTTTCAAAAATGTTAAACGAGATTGCACTTCTTTTAAAATAGGAGCGGCAATTTGTTCATCTTGTGGAGATAAGGTTAACTCTTTGAAAAATTCAATTTCTTCATCAACGGATAATTCTAACACTTCACTAATATGTTTATGATTCACTTTTACTGCTAATGCCTGTTCATTTAAACGGTGTCCATGACAAGCTTTACACGATAATTCTGTCATATATTGACGCATTTGTTCTCTTGTATACTCGCTATTCGTCTCATGGTAACGGCGTTTCACATTGACAATGACTCCTTCAAAAGGTACATCCACATCTCGAACACCACCAAATTCATTTTCATAATGGAAATGGAAAGTGGCGTCTCCAGAACCATATAACACTAGATTTTTCTGAGATTGTGTTAATGTTTCAAAAGGTAAATCCATTGGAACTTTAAACTGCTCACAAAATTGACGCAGCATTTCTGGATAATAGTTCGAACTAATCGGATTCCAAGGCGCTAATGCTCCTTCATTTAAAGTTTTCTCTTTATCTGGAATAACTAAGTCGATATCCACTTCTAATTTCATTCCTAATCCATCACATTTCGGACAAGCTCCAAAAGGTGCATTAAATGAAAATAGACGTGGCTCTAATTCTCCAATAGTAAATCCACAATGAGGACAAGCATAATGCTCACTAAACAAGATTTCTTCTTGCCCAATGACATCGACAATCGCATACCCTTCTGCTAAACGAAGCGCTGCTTCTAATGAATCGAACAATCTTGAACGGCTCTTATCGGACACAATAATACGGTCAACAACAATTTCAATCGAATGCTTTTTATTTTTTTCTAATGAAATTTCATCCGTTGTTTCCATCATTTCGCCATCTACTCGAATACGAATATAGCCGTCTTTTTGAATATTTTCGAAAACTTTTTTATGTTCTCCTTTTTTCCCTTTTACAATTGGAGCTAAAATTTGAATTTTTGTTCTTTCTGGCAATTCCATTACACGATTCACCATTTGTTCAATCGACTGACTTTCAATTAAAGTTCCGTCATTTGGACAGTAAGGTTTTCCTACACGTGCATATAGCAATCTCAAGTAATCATTAATTTCCGTTACTGTTCCCACTGTTGAACGAGGGTTACGAGAAGTTGTTTTTTGGTCAATCGCAATTGCCGGACTTAATCCATCAATACTATCGACATCTGGTTTATCCATTTGCCCTAAAAATTGTCGTGCATAGGCTGATAAACTCTCTACATATCTTCTTTGTCCTTCTGCATATAATGTATCAAATGCTAGTGAGCTCTTCCCTGAACCAGATAATCCTGTAATTACTACTAATTGATCTCTTGGAATTGTTACATCGATATTTTTTAAATTATGGGAGCGTGCTCCACGAACGATAATCTGATCTTTCGCCATTCCATCTTCCTCTATTTCTATCTAAAATCAAAAACTCTGCCTTTAGGCGTTCGCCTTAGTATAGCATAGTTTCTTTTACATTACGAACAAACGTTCTTGTATAGTCATACATCTTCATTTTAAGTGAATTCAAAAAAATGAGCAAATTTTGAGCAGATTCCTACTTAACAAAAAAGTCTGAATCTTCATAGTCCCTCACTACCAAAATTCAGACATTTTTAAACTCTTAGATAATTTCCATCTCCACTGGACAGTGGTCACTTCCGGTTACATCCGCACGAATTTTCACTTCTTGAATGCGAGAGGTTAACACTTCTGATACAACAAAATAGTCAATTCTCCATCCAATATTTCTTGCACGAGCACCACCCATATAGCTCCACCAAGTATAAGCTCCTACTGTATCTGGATAACGATAACGGAACGCATCTACTAAGCCATTCTCTACAATTTGATCAAATTTTTCACGCTCTTCTTTTGTAAATCCTGCATTTTTTGTATTTGTTTTTGGATTTGCCAAATCGATTTCCTTATGCGCTACATTTAAATCACCACACAAAATAACCGGCTTTGTTTCTTCTAACTTTTTAATAAAGGTTAAGAAATCATCTTCCCACACTTGGCGATAACTTAAACGAGTTAAATCACGTTTTGCATTTGGCGTATACACTGTCACTAAATAATAGTCCGTATATTCTACTGTAATGACACGTCCTTCTTGATCATGTTCTTCAATTCCTAATCCATATTGAACAGAAATCGGTTCTTCTTTTGTAAAAATGGCTGTTCCAGAATACCCTTTTTTCACAGCTGAATTCCAATAGGCATGATATCCTGCAAATTCCATTCCTAACTCCACTTGTTCAGGCTGTGCCTTTGTCTCTTGTAAACATAAAATATCTGGTTGAGCTTCTAATACATATTCTTGTAAAGCTCCTTTATTTAACACCGAACGAATCCCATTCACATTCCATGTTGTTAATTTCATACTTCTTCCTCCACGTTCATTTTGTTCTATCATAACAATTTTATAAAATGATGACTAGCAAAAAGATACCGACCTCCAAGCGTTAGATTTTTAGTCAAACTTTTCGGGGTCGGTATTTCAGAAATACTTTTTCTTTAAACATCCGCATCATTCGGCAAGCAAATATAAAAACTAATCACTTCTCCAACGGATTCAGCTAACATTCTTCCACCATGACTACGAACGATATTATCCGCAATGGCTAACCCTAGGCCTGTTCCACCTGTTTCTTTCGAACGAGAGCCTTCTGCACGATAGAAACGACTAAATAAACGCTCCAACACTTCTTTAGAAATAGGTTCTCCAATATTACGAACCGCAATGGTTACAATGTCTTTTTGTTCCAATACTTCTATCATAATTTTTGTATTTTCACGACCATATTTAATGGCGTTTGATAGCAAGTTATGAATAACACGCACCATTTTTTCCGCATCCATTTCTAACACCATTTTTTTCTTTGGCGGAATCACTTCAATCGTCATTTGACGTTTTTGTGCTTCTAATTCAAAATCGGCTGCTACTTGTTCTAAGAAATTTGCTACCGGAATGTCATTCAATCGCAACGGTGCTCCATTTGGACTTGTCGTTGTATATTCGAATAAATCATCTACTAATGCTTTCATTTGTTGCGCTTTATGATACGCAATTTCTGCATAACGTTTTGTTTCTTCGGGTGTTTTTGGCTTACCATTAATGACTAATCCTAAATACCCAATAATAGATGTTAAAGGGGTACGAATATCATGAGAAACATTTGTAATCAATTCATCTTTTGATTTTTCAATCATCCGTTCATCTTCCATGGCGCTTACGGTTGAATCTACTAAACGATTAATACTCGTCACTACTTTTCCCATATCACCTGCTAATTGGAAAGGAATTCTTCGATCATAATCTCCTTGCGCAATTAAATGTAATTCCTCTAAAACATGAGACAATTGCATTTGATGATAACGACGAATTAAACGCCAATAGGTAAATCCAATCGCAAAAATAATCGAACTAATGGAAAAAATATTTTTATATAATCGAATTTCACTAAGATCTACATTCCATGCTTGACGAATCGAACGACTACCGTCTACAAAGTATCTAGGTGCATCTAGAAATTGATTCAACAATACTAATGCTCCTAAATATAAGACAAAGACGATACAGAGCGTAATAATGCCTTCTAAAAATAATTCACTAATTTCCCTGGCTGTTAATTTCAATAAGGCAGCAGGTTTTTCCACTCTAACTGCCTTTTTTTGAAAAAATCTCCTATTTACTTTCAATTTTATAGCCAACTCCCCATACGGTTTCAATGACTTTATCTCCACCTGTTGCTTCAGCAATCTTGTCACGTAAATGACTCACGTGAACCATTACGGTTTTAGTAGAGACAATACTTTCTTGTTTCCATACTGTTTCAAAAATCTCATCCGCACTAAATACTTTATTTGGATGACTTGCAAGTAGGAATAGAATCCCAAACTCTAACACGGTTAATTGAATTTCTAAACCATCTAATGTTGTTACTTGATGAGAGCCATTATTAATTAATAATGGACCAATCGTAATCTCTTCAGTACTTTCACTTTCTTTTGTTAAAGCTGAAGTTCGACGTAATAATGATTTTACACGTGCAATGACTTCTAATGGGTTAAAAGGTTTCGTTACATAATCATCTGCCCCATTTGTTAATCCTTGAATTTTATCAATATCTGTTGATTTAGCACTAAGTAATAAAATCGGTAAAGTATCATTCGTTTTACGAATTTCATGCACAACAGAAATTCCATCTAATCGTGGCATCATAATATCTAAAATCACCATATCAATATCTGGATAAGCTTGGATTTTTTCCAATGCTTGTTTTCCGTCATATGCTTTTACAATTTCAAATTTTTCATTTCTTAAATAAATCGATAATAATTCAACAATCTCGCGATCGTCATCTACGACTAAAATTTTCATAAAAATCCCTCTTTTCGTATTATTTTCAACTTTATCCTACTCAATCTCTAAGAAAAACTCCACCATTTCATTAAAATCTTGAAAATTCTTTAATAATTTGGCAAAAAAATCGCTTCTTTATGCCTGAATACGCGTTTTTTTGCTATAATGTAAGTGTATTCCTAATTTATTGGAAAGGATTTTTTATGATACAAACACCTATTACAAATCAACAAGTACAATTACTAGAAACGATTGTCTCTTCATCAGAACAAATGCAAGATTATTTTGTTCCATTTGCAGTGGATGAATCCATTTTACATCATTTGGTGCAATTCCCAGCAGAAACTTTTCTACATTTTTGGGAAATGGAAGATACAGTCATTTTAGGAATGACAGATACTAAAACACCCTATTTAGAAGAAGGAGTTGCTTTATTAAAACAACGAAACTACACACCAGTTGTTCGTCATGCTGGAGGCTTAGCGGTTGTTAGTAACTCAGGCGTTTTAAATATTAGTTTATTATTTTCTAGACAAAACGCTACGATTGCTCAAGTCTATGAATGGATGCAAGAACTCATTACACGTGCCTTTCCAGAAGCCATTGGAAAAAAAAAATCCAAGCCTTTGAAGTGAGTGATTCCTATTGTCCAGGAGACTATGATTTAAGTATCCAAGGAAAGAAATTCGCTGGAATTGCGCAGAGACGTTTCAAAAATTCTATTTGCGTCTCTATTTATCTTAGCATTAATGGAAATCAAGAAGAACGTGGAAACTTAATCCATGATTATTATGAAAAAAGCATTAAGAGAGAAGAAACTCGTTGGCATTATCCAACTGTTAACGCCAATAGTATGGCAAATATATCACAATTATTAGACTTAACACTAACGGTACAAGAAGTCAAAGAACGCATTTTAACAGCTCTATTAGATGGGCAATGCGAATTATTAGAATCAGAAATTAATTTTGCAACGGAAGCAAGTTATCAAAAAGCCATGGAGCGTTTAAACCTTCGAAAAGTTTAACGATAACTCCAGATAATATAAGGAGGAAAAGATTGATGTATATTGAAGAACTATCCCGTGAAAAAGTATTACGTGACCCTGTTCATAACTACATTCACGTTCAACACCGTGTTATTTTAGACTTAATTAATAGCCGAGAAATGCAACGATTACGCCGAATTAAACAAACTGGTGCTTCTATGTTCACCTTCCATACGGCTGAACATTCCCGCTTTTCTCATTCACTAGGCGTCTATGAAATTGCTAGAAGAATTTGCGACAAATTTGTTCGAAACTACCCTTCTACAACCCCAGAAGATGGATTATGGGATGACTCTAATCGACTCGTTGTCCTATGTGCCGCTCTTTTACACGATATCGGACATGGCCCTTATTCTCATGCTTTTGAGAAAATTTTCGATACAAATCATGAACAAATTACGATTGATATTATTTTGTCACCAGACACAGAAGTGAACAAAATTTTAAAAACAGTCTCTCCTACTTTCCCGGAAGAAGTAGCCAGTGTCATTCAAAAGAAACATCCAAATCCACAAGTCGTTCAATTAATTTCTAGTCAAATTGATGCTGACAGAATGGATTACTTACTACGAGATGCTTATTTCACAGGAGTAAATTATGGAACTTTTGATTTAACTCGTATTTTACGTGTGATTCGTCCTTATAAAGGTGGGATTGCCTTTAACTTTTCAGGAATGCATGCCGTAGAAGATTATGTCGTTAGCCGTTATCAAATGTATATGCAAGTTTATTTCCATCCAGTATCAAGAGGGATGGAAGTTGTGTTAAATCACTTATTAAAACGTGCTACTGAGTGTTATCATTCATCGACTCATCCATTAAAATATACCGCCTCTTTCTTAAAACCATTTTTTGAAAAAAATTGGACATTAGAAGATTACCTTCGTCTAGATGACAGTGTATTAAACACTTATTTTGCTCATTGGCAAATTGAAGACGATGCGATTTTAAGCGATTTAGCCGATCGTTTTATTAATCGTAGACCTTTTAAATCCGTACCATTTAATCATGTCAATGACATGGCAACGATTGAACGTATGAAAGAACTTGTACAAAATGTTGGTTATAATACCGAGTATTATACTGCGATTAATAATAGTTATGATCTGCCATATGACTTCTATCGTCCAGATTCCGTAAAACCAAGAACGCAAATTGAATTAATGGAACGAAACGGCAATATGGTCGAATTATCTCTTGTCAGCTCGATTGTATCAGCTATTTCTGGAAGAGTGCGTGGAGATGAACGCTTATACTTCCCAAGAGAAATGTTTGCAGAAGGAACATCCGAATTATTTAGCGAAGATTATCAAGAATTTCAAGAACTAGCTTCAAAACTTGATGTCTACTCAAATCAAATGAAATAATATTACAAAGACTTTTCTAAACTAGCGAACTCAACTTAGAATTCAGCTACAAAGGAAAGTCTTTTGTGCTTTTTCATTCAGTTGTAAAATATGATATAATGAAACTGATACAAAATAAAGGAGACTAACTATGATTAAATTAATTGCCATCGATATCGATGGAACTTTGATTAACTCAAAACACGAAATTACACCTCGTGTTCATGCAGCATTAACAAAAGCAAAAGAACAAGGCGTCTATGTTGTTCTTTGTACAGGACGTCCACTTCCAGGCGTTCAAAGATATTTAAAAGAACTAAACTTAATCAATGATCGTGATTTTGTCATTACTTATAATGGTTCACTTGTTCAAAGAACAGGAACAGGAGAAAGTTTAGTACGCTTTGGAATGACGATGGATGATTTAAAACAGATGGATGATTACCATCAACAATACGGCGTTCACTATCATGTAATCGATGAAAAAAATATTTATGTAACAACTCCAAATATTGGAAAATACTCTTATATGGAACGTGATCTTATTGGAATGCCGATTGTACAACAACCTCTAGACCAATTTGACCCAAATGCTACTTTTTCAAAAATGATGTTCGTAGATGAACCAGAAATTTTAGAAAATCTTATTCCAAATTTAAGTGACTCATTCAAAGAAAACCATAATATCGTTCGTAGTATGCCTGTTTACTTAGAAGTTCTACACCCACAAGCAAGTAAAGGACATGCTGTCGCTAAACTAGCAGAACTATTAGGATTAGATGCCAGCGAAGTCATGTGTATCGGAGACCAAGAAAACGATAGAGATATGATTGAATATGCAGGAATGGGCGTTGCAATGGGAAATGCGATTGACGAAATTAAAGAACTTGCAAACTTCATTACAACAATAAATGATGAAGATGGCGTTGCAGTAGCTGTAGAAACTCACGTATTAAATACGGAGGACTCTCTATAATTCAAAAAATAAGAACAATAAAGCGAAAAACCAAAGGAGACTCTCCGTTCTCCTTTGGGTTTTATTACAATTCAACAAAAAGAAACTCTTCACAAAACACGATTATTAATAATAATTTTTGAAAGAAAAATCGATTTTTAACGAATGTTCGTCTTATTTTTTTATTGTAATTTTCGTAAATTTCTGTATAATAGTTTTACTGGAGCAATCTTCAGCCAGAGCTGTCTTATAAGCTTTGATTCAAATTAAAGGAGGCTAACCGATGAAATTAAAGAGAAGCGAACGTTTAATCGATATGACACAACGATTACTCGATAATCCTCACACATTGATTTCATTAACAAGTTTTACAGATTTATACCAATCTGCAAAGTCTTCCATCAGTGAAGATATTGCCATTATTAAACGCACCTTTGAAATCCAAGGAATTGGTGTTGTTAATACACTTCCTGGAGCAGCAGGAGGCGTGATTTTCACTCCAAAAATAAAAAAAGGACAAGCATTAGAAGCAGCACAAAAAATTTGTGACCAGATGAATGACTCAACTCGTCTACTTCCTGGTGGATATATTTACTTATCTGATTTACTAGGAAAACCAGATGTTCTTCATCACTTAGGAAAAATGATTGCTTCTGCCTATGAAGATAAAAAAGTTGATGTCATTATGACTGTAGCCACAAAAGGCGTTCCAATTGCTCAAACAGTTGCCAATTATTTAAATGTGCCATTTGTTATCGTTCGCCGTGATTCTAAAATTACAGAAGGAGCTACTGTAAGTATTAATTACGTATCTGGTTCATCTTCTCGTGTTGAAAAAATGGAATTATCCAAACGTACTCTCCCTAGTGGATCAAATGTATTGATTGTCGATGACTTCCTAAAAGCCGGTGGTACTATTAATGGGATGCGAAGCCTTATCAAAGAATTTGATTCTCATGCAGTAGGGGCAGTCGTTTTCTGCGAATCAGGAGTCTCAGGGCATCAATTAAAAGATTATTCTTCTATCATTCGTATCACAGAAATCAACACCGAAAACCAACACATCAAAGCTGAACTCGGCAACTTCTTCGATACACATACATTTTTAGAGGAAACACATTAATGAACTATTAAGAATTAAGAATTAACCATTAACACAAAATAACAGAAAAACTTCCTTTAATAGCAACAGTAAAATGAGCCACGGAAGTGGCTTATTTTACAAGGGAAATTCGAAACCAAGGCTCGAATTTTAGGCATGAGACTCGCAAAACGAGGCTGCTGGCGACCTTGCTATTCAAGGGAAGTTTTTCTGTTTATTTTTACTTTACGTCATTAAATTTTACATTCTACTGGAACACCATCGAAAACAACATCATCCATACGGGTAAAATCACGATATAGAGTAAAGTCGTAATCGTAACAGCTGATGTCGCAAAATCAATGTCCGCATTTTCCTCCGTTGCCAATAACGGCATAATCACCAATGTAGGAATCGTTGATTGAAGGAAGAACGTTTCTTGTAATTTCATTGGTAATTCGATTGAAAAGAACTGCATGACTCCCACTTGAATTGTTAAAAGAATTGCTGGGAATAATACAAAACGTCCAAATATCGATAAACGCATATCACCATCGAATGTCAACGAACGCAGCCCCACTTGTGCCAAATGAATTCCAATATACATTAACGATAATGGAGTTACCAAACTACCTATATAAATCAGAGAATCATTCAAAAATTCAGGAAGTGTCCACCCAAACCATACCCAAATCATACTCCCTAAAAAAGCGATTAATGGTGGTGAGAAAATTCTCTCCCATTGAATTCCTTTTCCAACATGTTGCTGATTATAATAAGCAAACAAATAGGTTCCTACTGTAAAAGTCGATAAAGTATTCACTACATAATATACTAAAAAATAAGGCCTAGCCTTTTCACCAAATAAAGATAAATTTAACGGTAATCCCATAAAAATCGTATTCGCATTAACAATCGTATTCATTACCGTTGCCTTACGTTCATTAGGAATACGAAAGACTTGAACAATGATCCAAGCAACAAAATATCCAATAATGACACTCAAAAGTGGAATTCCTAAACTTCCTACAAATTCAATCATTTTTTCTCTTGAAATAAATCTTAAAACAGAAATCATAATCGAAGCAGGTAAAGCAATTTTAATAATAAGGGAAGCAATACTGGATGAAAAATTTTTATCAAACCATCCCTTTATTTGTAATACATATCCTAAACTAATCATGATGACAATCGTTGCCATACTTGAAAAGATTTCACCTAACATTTTAATCCTCCAATTTCTTCGTACAGTCACTATACTCTGCTTTTCCTCTACCTGTCAACATTCTATAAAAGATAAAAAATCTCGAAAAATCTGTTAGACAAACTTTCCGAGACTTCACTTTTATTTCTTCAATTGATTTTTAATCATTGTTGCAAATAAACTAATTACCAAAATAATTAAGAATACACAAGTAATCGTAGCACCTGGTGGTGTATCAAATTCATAAGACATACTTAATCCACTAAAAATACCAAAAATACTAATGAACACACCTGACACAATAACTCCTGTAAAACTTCTCGTTAAACGAATTGCGATAGATGCTGGTAACACGATTACCGCTGAAACTAATAAAGCTCCAGCAATTGGCATCATCACAGAAATGACTACACCCGTAATCATCGTGAAAACTTGTGTCATTAAACGAACAGGTAATCCTGCCGTATAAGCCGTATCTTCATCAAATGATAAAACATATAACGGTCGTCTAAAAATCAAATATAACACAACCACAATGATCGCTAAAGCAATCATCAACCACATTTGTTGTTGTGTAATCGTCACGATAGAACCAAATAAAAATTGATCAACACTAATCGTTGAACGCCCTTTTTGGAAATTCATTAAAATTAAGGCAATTGCCATCCCACCGGACATTAATATCGCAACGCTCACTTCTGAATAACCTTTAAAGTATTTTCCAATTACTTCTAATACAATGGCTGCTAAAACTACCACTACCAAAGTCATAAAGGTAGGATTGTAGCCTAATAATAAACCTAGAGAAACCCCCACTAAGGAAACATGCGATAATGTATCTGCCAATAATGACTGTCTTCTTAAAATTAAAAACAATCCCAAAATTGGCGTAATCATCGCCATTGCTAATCCTGTGATGAATGCTCTTTGCATGAAACCATAGAAAAACATCTCCATGGAGAATCCTCCTTTCTCATCAAATGAATATGTTTATCCACATAATGTTCCAAATCTTCTTCTTCATGCGTCACCATTAAAATTGCTTTTCCATGATGGGCACAACTATGATGTAAGAGATGATAGAAACGTTCTCTACTTGTTTTATCCATTCCTGCTGTTGGTTCATCTAATACAAATAAGTCTGGATCTGTCGCAAAAATACGTGCTAAACAAATTCTTTGTTTTTGACCACCTGATAATTCTCCAATTCGTTTATCACGTTCATCCCACATTCCAACAGATTTTAAGGCTTTTTCAATATGTTCATGGTCTTCTTGATCTAATCGTTGAAACCAGCGACCTTGTTGGTAACGACCTGAAGCAACTAATTCATAAACGGTTGAAGGAAATCCCACATTAAAAGAAGAAATTTGTTGTGGGGCATACCCAATCGATAAAGTTTCTCCTTGTGTATTAACGGTTGCGATTGTTGCTTTTCCTTGTTTTGGAGTTAATAATCCTAAAATATTTTTTAATAAAGTGGATTTTGCTGCACCATTTTCGCCTGTTAAAATGACAAACTCTCCCGGTTCAACGGTAAAACTAATGTTTTCTAAAACGGGTTCATTATCATACGAAAATGATAAATTCTCAACTGAAACGTAACTCATGCTAACTCCTTCCTTTTCTAAATCGTAGTAATTCTTTTTTATATACGTTTGTTAGGATAGCATATTTTAGTACGAATAATCAAGAATTTACGATACTGTTCACGAAATTTATAGACAAAAAAGTAGGCAATGACAATTGCCCACTTTTAATTGTTTATTTTAAAGTTGCTAAATGATCTTTTAATCGTTTGATCACTTTTTGCTCATAATCTGTACGAACTTTTTGAGAAATTTCTGTCGTTTTAAATGGTAGACTTCCTGTTTTCTGAATATAAGAATCATCCACAAAGATAAAATGTCCAGAATCTCCTAATCCCACACCAAAATATTGATCTTTATAAGATTTTCCAGAATTTACTCCAGCAACACTTTGAGCGTAAACATTTTCTTGATGATTTAATAAGAATAATAAAATAGATTCTCTTATTTCTGTACGAATTTTGAAATAATCTTTATTTTGGAAATCAATACTAATTTCACTTTCATAATACTGAGTTCCTTTTTCTTTCGCATTATCTCCAGAAGTTAATAATCCATATTGCTCTACTACTTTATTAATAGCATGAGCATCATGACCTTTTCCATCTAAAACAAATCTACCATCATTCATATATTCTTTCGCAATTTTTTTGAAATCATCACCATTGTTTCTGTCACTTTTACAGGAGATAATTTCATTTATTGACGAACGGGATTCATTAAAGAAGCTGCGTAAAGATTTAAAGATTGTTTCACTTCTTCAGGCATTGTACGTAAATTATATTTTTCTAATAAAGTAGTAGAAATATTACCTATATCCTTTTTATTTTCTTTTTGTAACTCTTCGCTTAAAGATTTTAATTTTTTAATATTTTCCTTAATTTTTCCTTTATAAGAAGAACCATATTCCATTAAATATTTTACATAAGAATCATTAATCGTAATAGAATCTTCTGATTCTAACCATTGAATCGCTTGTTCTAAAGCTTTTTCTCAGCTTGTTGTGTTTGAGGAGAATTGCCAAATTGTCTTTTAGCTTTTTTAACTTCTGTCTCTCTTATTTTTCCATCAGATTTTAAATAATACCAAAAATCATTTTCTTTAATCCAACCTTGTTTTGAAGTTTCTTCTGCATGTACAGCAGTAAGACTTGTTAACGCGACTGTTGTTAGTAATGAAATAACTGTTTTCTTGTTCATAAAGATCCTCCTTTATTTCTACTGTTATTGTACAGAATCTTCTGTAAAAATTAACTAATATCCTAAAAAGAGAAACTCCACTCTCAGGCACAACTCTGATAGTGGAGAAAAAGGGAAAACACACCAAAATGATGGCAACAATTTGGTGTTTTACTTCAATTCGAAAGCACATGTTTCCTGTTAACAGAAACAATCCGTTAAAACTATATAAAAATCCCCTCTTGTTATTACAAACAAAAAGGGAATCATCGCATAATCATAGATTGGAATAAAATACTAGTTTAAAAACTGTAAGTTACCCTTTTTCTATACTTGATCGTCATTTTCCTTCGCTGGTATTATCCAGAACAGGTTCAATGGGTATGATCTCAGCCTTTCGGCACCCCAAATGCTTCTCTATTGAATTGAGTTCAGTATAGCATGTTTCCTCTAAGAAGAAAAGTTATCTAAACTACTTTTATGAATGAATATGATGATTGTAAGCAAAAATTACTAATTGCGTACGGTCTCTCAAAGCTAATTTTGATAAAATTGTACTAATATTATTTTTAACGGTTCCTTCAGATAAAAATAATGCTTCTGAAATTTCTTTATTATTTAACCCTTGAGATACAAGTCGAATCAATTCAATTTCTCTATCCGTTAATCCGAATGAAGAAATATCCATTTTTTCGATAGTAGTCGGTGCTTTTGGTTGCATGACTAATTTTTCAGAAACTGTCGCATCCATCACTACTTTTCCAGATAAAGCCACTTTAATCCCATCATAAATAGCTTCATAACTACTATCTTTTAATAAATAACCTGAAGCTCCATATTGCATCGCTTCTATAATATATTCTGTATCTTGAAAGGTTGTCACCATTACAATCTTCACTTCTGGATAAGCTTCTTTAATCAGTTTAGTTCCTTCAATTCCCGTACTTACTGGCATATGAATATCCATTAATACAACATCTGGAACTTCTTTTTTACAACATTCAAATGCTTCTCGTCCATTTCCAGCTTGATGAATGACTTCAATATCTGGATAAGTTTCTAGCATAATTTTTAAACCTGAACGAATTAATTGCTCATCATCTACTAGCATCACTTTAATTTTTTCAGACATTGGTTTCTCCTTTCAATTTCATTTGTACTGTAAATCCTTGTTCAGTATTTTTGATTTCTAATTGCGCTTGTTGTTCATGCAGTCGCTCTTCTAACACTTTTAATCCGCCTTCTAGTGAAATAGCTGAAGAGCCCACTCCATTATCCATAATCGTTACAATGAGTTCATTTGCAGAATACATCATTAATAGCGTAATTTTAGTTGCTTTTCCATGACGAATTGCATTTGTCGTTGCTTCCTGCACTCCTCTAAAAATCGTCAACTCTTGCCCTTTAGTAAGTTGAATCGTTGGCTTATTTTGTCTAAATACAAATTCCACTCCACTATGTTGTTTTGTTTCATAAATAAATTCTTCTAAAGCTACATTCAATTGTTGTTTCGTTAATTGTTCTGGTTTTAAATCATGAACTACAGTACGCACTTCTTGTAACCCTTTAACTGCAAATTCTCTTAATTGTGCGCTCATTTGAGAAACTTGTGGACTATTTTCTTCACTTAATTTACTAATCGCTCCTAGTTGAATAATAATCGTTGAAAGACTATGTCCAACTGAATCATGAATTTCTCTTGAAATACGATTTCTCTCTTGTAAAGTATATAATTCCTTCATTGTTCCCATTGTATATTGGGCTTGTTGCAATTCTTTTTTCTGCTCGAACAATTGATTTTCTTGCTCTTTCAATAAATTTCCTTGGTCATTTAACTTTAAAACAAGCTGTGCACCATAATAAAATAATACATTTCCAAAAATCATTACCGAAATCGCCCACCATTGTTGCTGCTTAATCCCTAATATAATAACTACTAGACTAATCATCCCTTGAAGAATAATCGCATACATAGATGAAAATCGAAAACTAATTTCGAAACATAATAAAAGCATTAAAGTAATAAAAATATTCCCTGTAAAATAACAAAATAGCAAAATAGCTGTTCCTTGAGCTAAAATTGCCCAAGGATATTGAATCGAATAATAATCTAATTGGGCTACAACAACAATAACAAGAAATAGAAGCAAGTGATAAGCATTCACTGGATGATATAATGCCCACTCTACAAGAGCTGTTATTAACAAGCCATAGCGAATTAAAAATTTTAATTGATTTTCTTGAATCATTTTCATGCTAGGAACCCTCTAGCTACTAAAAAAATCATCGCAACACTATTACTTACAAAATGCATTAACATGGATGCCGCAACATTATCCTCATAATAGCGATACATTCCGACTAAAGGAATCGTTAACGGAACATACATCAAAGCAGCATTCCAATCAATTCCACCACTATTTGAAATCGAATGCAGTAAAACAAAAAAGAAAATAGAAATTCCCGTTAAAATCCAAGAATTCATTTTATCTTTAAAAGCTCCAATAATCGCTTCCCTAAATACTAATTCTTCCACAATCGGTGCAACCACACAGGTTAAGATTAGCATTAATACAAGAGATGTAGAATTTAATAATGATTCAATATTAGCTTGATTATCTGTTTGCTGTAATGGAACAACAAGAGCTACAAACATAGTCAGTACAACTCGAACTACATAACCAATCGCAATATCGCGAACAAATCTACGCTTTACTAAATTTTCAAACCCTCTTTGAATTACTTCTCGATAAGACCAAACTGCATACATTGCTGTAATCAATTGAACTAAAATATATACTTTTCTGTCCACATGTAATGTACCATCTTCAGCTTGTGTTAGAAAAAATCGAGGAACAATCATTAAATTAGAAAAATAAACAAACCATAATAATACTGCTTTCTTCTTCATCCTTTACCTCCATTAATGGAAATCTTTATGTTCTAAACTATAAATTTTTTGAATTTCACCATCATGCCATACAACACCATGTAAAGCTCCGCCAAATACAGCTCCGCCATCCATGCCGATTTTTCCATCCTGTTGCCATAACTTCATATAATCTCCATCTTCATTTAAACCTTTTAATGGAGTATGACCAAAAATAATCGTTTTTCCAGTTGTATTTTTTCCAGTATGGAAAGGTTCACGAATCCAATAAAAATCTTTTGGAACAGTGTCTAACCAATGATCTAATCTTAAATCAACTCCAGCATGAACAAATAAGACATCCTCTTCATCAATATATAAAGGACGTTCTCTTAATAAAGATATTAACTCAGGATATTGTTCTTTTACCAATTCGCAATCTTTTAAAGAATCTATTTCTGTATCGACTGGACGATTTAATAAATGGTTAATAGTTGTATTTCCATTATTTCTCATATAATGATCAAAACGCTCTTCTGGATTATCAATCCATGCTAAGAACATGACTTCATGATTTCCCATTACATACCAAGCATTTTTTTCTTTTACATACTCCATTGCAGTTAAAACACTTTTTTTATTATTAGGGCCTCTATCAATTAAGTCACCAAGGAAAACTAATTGTTGAGTACTTTCATCCCAATTTTTTAACATTTCATCGAGCATTTTATCCTCTCCATGAACATCTCCAATAATAAAATAAGTTTTTTTCATATATTTCTACAACTCCTCTTTAAACATACGATGATTATACCATACTACAAAGTTTCAAAAAAGCTTGTAGAATCATGTAGGAAGTAGCTAAAACAAAAAAAAGACTGGTATTCACCAGTCTCACTTAATTTTATATTTTTATGTAAGCTACTTGCCGGGATTGAACCGGCGACCTCCACCTTACCAAGGTGACGCTCTTCCGACTGAGCTAAAGCAGCAAGTTGCTGAATTTTGGGTAAAAAAAAAGAACTCCGCAAGTAGGACTCGAACCTACGACATCATGATTAACAGTCATGCGCTACTACCAACTGAGCTATTGCGGAATATTTGAAAAGCGTGGCAACGTCCTATCCTCACAGGGGGAAACCCCCAACTACTATCGGCGCTAAGAAGCTTAACTTCTGTGTTCGAGATGGGAACAGGTGTATCCTTCTTGCCATCGTCACCACACTTCTCTCTTGAAAAAGCTCTCGCTCTCTCAAAACTGAATCTATATCCAATTCCTTCCTCATTTACCTTCAACCTTGGTTAAGTCCTCGACCGATTAGTACTAGTCCGCTCCATGCCTCACGGCACTTCCACTCCTAGCCTATCTACCTGTTCGTCTCTCAGGGGTCTTACTCACTTAAAATGATGGGAAATCTCATCTCGAGGGGGGCTTCACGCTTAGATGCTTTCAGCGTTTATCCCGTCCACACATAGCTACCCAGCGATGCTCTTGGCAGAACAACTGGTACACCAGCGGTGTGTCCATCCCGGTCCTCTCGTACTAAGGACAGCTCCTCTCAAATTTCCAACGCCCGCGACGGATAGGGACCGAACTGTCTCACGACGTTCTGAACCCAGCTCGCGTACCGCTTTAATGGGCGAACAGCCCAACCCTTGGGACCGACTTCAGCCCCAGGATGCGATGAGCCGACATCGAGGTGCCAAACCTCCCCGTCGATGTGAACTCTTGGGGGAGATAAGCCTGTTATCCCCAGGGTAGCTTTTATCCGTTGAGCGATGGCCCTTCCATTCGGTACCACCGGATCACTAAGCCCGACTTTCGTCCCTGCTCGACTTGTTGGTCTCGCAGTCAAGCTCCCTTCTGCCTTTACACTCTTCGAATGATTTCCAACCATTCTGAGGGAACCTTTGGGCGCCTCCGTTACACTTTAGGAGGCGACCGCCCCAGTCAAACTGCCCGTCTGACACTGTCTCCCACCTTGCTTCTAGGTGCGGGTTAGAGGGTTCATGTAACAAGGGTAGTATCCCACCATTGCCTCCTTGGAAACTGGCGTTCCCATCTCTTCGGCTCCTACCTATCCTGTACATGTCACACAAACACTCAATATCAAACTACAGTAAAGCTCCATGGGGTCTTTCCGTCCTGTCGCGGGTAACCTGCATCTTCACAGGTACTATAATTTCACCGAGTCTCTCGTTGAGACAGTGCCCAGATCGTTACGCCTTTCGTGCGGGTCGGAACTTACCCGACAAGGAATTTCGCTACCTTAGGACCGTTATAGTTACGGCCGCCGTTTACTGGGGCTTCAATTCAAAGCTTCGCCCTAATGGACTAACCTCTCCTCTTAACCTTCCAGCACCGGGCAGGCGTCAGCCCCTATACGTCATCTTTCGATTTTGCAGAGACCTATGTTTTTGATAAACAGTCGCCTGGGCCTATTCACTGCGGCTGGTATTTCTACCAGCACCCCTTCTCCCGAAGTTACGGGGTCATTTTGCCGAGTTCCTTAACGAGAGTTCGCTCGCTCACCTTAGTGTTCTCCACTCAACTACCTGTGTCGGTTTGCGGTACGGGTTCTGTTAATCTCACTAGAAGCTTTTCTCGGCAGTGTGACGTCAGTTGCTTCGCTACTTTTTTTCGCTCCCCTTCACAGCTTACCCCGTTTGTGACAAGCATTTCACTCATCAGCGGACTCGCTGCTTGGACGTACTTTTCCACTCGTACGCTCAACTTAGCCTCCTGCGTCCCTCCATTGCTCAAACAATTAACAGAAGTACAGGAATATCAACCTGTTATCCATCGACTACGCCTTTCGGCCTCGCCTTAGGTCCCGACTAACCCTGGGAGGACGAGCCTTCCCCAGGAAACCTTAGTCATTCGGTGGACGGGATTCTCACCCGTCTTTCGCTACTCATACCGGCATTCTCACTTCTAAGCGCTCCACATGTCCTTACGGTCATGCTTCTTCGCCCTTAGAACGCTCTCCTACCACTCAGTTATTATCTGAATCCACAGCTTCGGTAATCTGTTTAGCCCCGTTACATTTTCGGCGCAGGGTCACTCGACTAGTGAGCTATTACGCACTCTTTGAATGATGGCTGCTTCTAAGCCAACATCCTAGTTGTCTGTGCAACCCCACATCCTTTTCCACTTAACAGATATTTTGGGACCTTAGCTGGTGGTCTGGGCTGTTTCCCTTTCGACTACGGATCTTATCACTCGCAGTCTGACTCCCGGACATAAATACATGGCATTCGGAGTTTATCTGAATTCGGTAACCCGAGATGGGCCCCTAGTCCAAACAGTGCTCTACCTCCACGATTCTTCATTCCGAGGCTAGCCCTAAAGCTATTTCGGAGAGAACCAGCTATCTCCAAGTTCGATTGGAATTTCTCCGCTACCCACACCTCATCCAAGCACTTTTCAACGTGCCCTGGTTCGGTCCTCCAGTGCGTTTTACCGCACCTTCAACCTGGACATGGGTAGATCACTTGGTTTCGGGTCTACGTCAACATACTCTGCCGCCCTATTCAGACTCGCTTTCGCTACGGCTCCGACTCTTCATCTTAACCTCGCATGTTAACGTAACTCGCCGGTTCATTCTACAAAAGGCACGCCATCACCCATTAACGGGCTCTGACTACTTGTAAGCACACGGTTTCAGGTACTCTTTCACTCCCCTCCCGGGGTTCTTTTCACCTTTCCCTCACGGTACTGGTTCACTATCGGTCACTAGGTAGTATTTAGCCTTGCCAGATGGTCCTGGCGGATTCCGACGGGATTCCTCGTGTCCCGCCGTACTCAGGTGCTCTCTTGTGCCAACTTTCTGTTTTGCATACAGGACTGTCACCTTCTTTGGCCCTGCTTTCCAACAGGGTTCTGCTACAGATTGTCATACACGTTGTTGAAAGTCCTACAACCCCAGTGTGCATGCACACTGGTTTGGGCTCTTCCCGTTTCGCTCGCCGCTACTCAGGAAATCGATTTTTCTTTCTCTTCCTGCGGGTAATGAGATGTTTCAGTTCCCCGCGTCTACCTCGTCATAAGCCTGCGCTTATGCGTAACACCCCATCACGGGTGTTGGGTTCCCCCATTCGGAAATCTCTGGATCTTAGCTTACTTACAGCTCCCCAAAGCATATCGGTGTTCGTTCCGTCCTTCTTCGGCTCCTAGTGCCAAGGCATTCACCGTGCGCCCTTATTCACTTAACCATTATGGTCGCGTTGCTTCTTGTTAAAAAACTCTTTTTCGTTAGATTTCTCTAACTCTCGGTAAATTTTTGGTTTTCATTTGTGATATAGTATTCAGTTTTCAAAGGTCGAGTTGAGAGTTAACCTCTCAAAACTAAACAAAGATTTCAACCTGTAGGGTTCCGTGTTCATCTAACGTCGAAACATTAGATGTTATCCTTAGAAAGGAGGTGATCCAGCCGCACCTTCCGATACGGCTACCTTGTTACGACTTCACCCCAATCATCTATCCCACCTTAGGCGGCTGGCTCCGTAAGGTTACCTCACCGACTTTGGGTGTTACAAACTCTCGTGGTGTGACGGGCGGTGTGTACAAGACCCGGGAACGTATTCACCGCGGCGTGCTGATCCGCGATTACTAGCGATTCCGGCTTCATGTAGGCGAGTTGCAGCCTACAATCCGAACTGAGAATGGCTTTAAGAGATTCGCTTACCCTCGCGAGTTCGCTGCTCGTTGTACCATCCATTGTAGCACGTGTGTAGCCCAAGTCATAAGGGGCATGATGATTTGACGTCATCCCCACCTTCCTCCGGTTTGTCACCGGCAGTCTCACTAGAGTGCCCAACTCAATGCTGGCAACTAGTAATAAGGGTTGCGCTCGTTGCGGGACTTAACCCAACATCTCACGACACGAGCTGACGACAACCATGCACCACCTGTCTCTTTGTCCCCGAAGGGAATGCTCTATCTCTAGAGTGGTCAAAGGATGTCAAGACTTGGTAAGGTTCTTCGCGTTGCTTCGAATTAAACCACATGCTCCACCGCTTGTGCGGGTCCCCGTCAATTCCTTTGAGTTTCAACCTTGCGGTCGTACTCCCCAGGCGGAGTGCTTAATGCGTTAACTGCAGCACTGAAGGGCGGAAACCCTCCAACACTTAGCACTCATCGTTTACGGCGTGGACTACCAGGGTATCTAATCCTGTTTGCTACCCACGCTTTCGAGCCTCAGCGTCAGTTACAGACCAGAGAGTCGCCTTCGCCACTGGTGTTCCTCCATATATCTACGCATTTCACCGCTACACATGGAATTCCACTCTCCTCTTCTGCACTCAAGTCAACCAGTTTCCAATGACCCTCCCCGGTTGAGCCGGGGGCTTTCACATCAGACTTAATTGACCGCCTGCGCTCGCTTTACGCCCAATAAATCCGGACAACGCTTGCCACCTACGTATTACCGCGGCTGCTGGCACGTAGTTAGCCGTGGCTTTCTGGTTAGATACCGTCACACGCATAACAGTTACTCTATGCGCTGTTCTTCTCTAACAACAGAGTTTTACGAACCGAAATCCTTCTTCACTCACGCGGCGTTGCTCCGTCAGACTTGCGTCCATTGCGGAAGATTCCCTACTGCTGCCTCCCGTAGGAGTTTGGGCCGTGTCTCAGTCCCAATGTGGCCGATCACCCTCTCAGGTCGGCTATGCATCACAGCCTTGGTGAGCCGTTACCTCACCAACTAGCTAATGCACCGCGGGTCCATCCATCAGCAGAAGCCGAAGCCTCTTTTCCTTCTTCAGTCATGCGACTAAAGAACCTATGCGGTTTTAGCATCCGTTTCCGAATGTTATCCCCCTCTGATGGGCAGGTTACCCACGTGTTACTCACCCGTTCGCCACTAGATTGACCAATGCAAGCATCGGTCGCTCTCGTTCGACTTGCATGTATTAGGCACGCCGCCAGCGTTCGTCCTGAGCCAGGATCAAACTCTCATGAAAATACATTCATGAGCTTTTGAAAGCTCATTTTAATTACTGACTTATTGTTTTTCTCCTTAGAGAAAAGAAATTGTTGTTTCTTCACTTTTGTGAAGTCCCTACACATTTGGTTTGTCTTCTTTGTTTAGTTTTCAAAGGTCAACGTCGCTTTATCGCGACAACTTCTATATATTATCACAGGTGTTTTTTTCTGTCAACTACTTTTTAAAATTTATTTTAAATTTATTTTTCGCAATCGTTTCAAAGGCGAACGCTCGTTAACAGTGTTTATAATTTACCATAGCCAGAGTTCGTTTGCAAGTCCTTTTATATAAAAAAATTATTTATTTTCATCCTTATCTTCTATTGGCTCTAACCATTCTTTTTTTATATTTTTTTCTAGATTTTTTTGACGTTGATCTTCTTCCATTTTCGGCATCATAATAAATGTATCTCCAAAACTATCAAAGTCGTATTCTTCTTCTATTGATGGTAATTGTATATCTTCCGGTAAAATTACTTTTTCTTTTTTTAAAAATTCATCTTTATTGAATCGTAAGCCCATTTTAATCACTCCTTATATTCTATAATAAGTATCATTTTCCCTTTTTCAATTATTTTTCCTTATCTTTACAAAAAAAGGAAGAATTGAATTCTTCCTGATTACACTTTTTTATTTATTATAAAGAATCATTTATTTTTTCAATTTCAGTTAACAATTCATCATTAGAATTAAATCTTGCAAAAGCTGCTGCATCATTTAAGTATACTTTTACTTCTTCAACATTAGAATTATTCTTTAATGAATTCATTGCTAATTGATAATACAATCTTGATAAATAGTAAGTAATATGGAATTGACTACATAATTCAATACCTCTTTTTAATAATTCATTACTCTTTTTATAATTATTATTTTTTGTAAAGAACATAGCACTATGATATAAAACCATTAATACTCGCCATACATCTTCCATTTTTTCTAATTCATGTTTTTCTATTTCTTGAATAGCTTTAATAAAGAAATATTCTGCTTTTTCTATATCTTCTTGTTTTTGATAAACTAATCCTAGTCCTGTATAAGCTAAGTGCAAATAAGTATCTTGATTTTCATTTTGCTCTGCTAAAATTTTATTGAAATAAAACAAATCATCTTCCACTTTTTTACCTTGTATTACTTGGGTGAATCCTTTTAAGTATAACAAGTGAATTTTTTGTTCATCTGTTAATTGTTCATTTTGAATGGTTCCAATTAATTTTTCAGCCAATTCATAATCCATTGTTACAATACTTTCTTCTATTTTATCTAAAAGTTTATTTGTTGCAACTTCCTTGGTATTAACACTCGCAAATAAGTCCCCTACATCTAATTGCAATCGTGCACACAATTGACTTAGAATTTTCATTGAAGGAATTTGCCCATGATTTTCAAATCGACTTAACGTTGCCTGCGTACAAATCCCATGACTCAATTCAATTTGAGATAAGCCTTTTTCCTTACGACGCCTTATAAACACTTGAATATCCATAATGATTCTCCTAACTATAAAATTTCACTTTTATTGTACATTGTTTTTGGAAATTTTTCCAATGTTTTTATTTGTTTTTCTTATATAAAATTTATTTTATGTTTTATATAAAACACAAATATTCATCGTTGTCTTCTATGTAAAGACACTGCAGAAAACTCATTTTAACCTTTTTCATAAAACGTTTCAACCTTTTAAGTAGGATTTTATCAAGTTTCTTTCTATTTTTTTGTATTTTCCTTCTACTATTATAGTTTATTCATCCGAAGTATATTGATAAACAAAAAAGACTGGAATACTTCATTCCAGCCTCTAACTATTTTATTCTGCAATTTCTACAACCAAATAACGATGTGGTTCTTTACCTTCTGAATGAGTAGAAATACGTTTATTTTTACTTAAATATGCATGAATTTGTTTTCTTTCATATGCCGGTAATGGTTCTAAATATACCGGTTGTTTTGTTTTTAAAACACGACGTGCTGTTTTTTCAGCAATTTGTTGTAAAGCTTCAGTACGACGTAAACGATAATCTCCTACATCTACCTGTACAGACATTCTTCCTTTTACAAAACGATGAACTGAAACTTGCGCTAATACTTGTAAAGCATTTAAAATTTTACCATATTTACCAATTAATAAACCTGGCTTATCTGTTTCAAAAATGAAATTCATTTTTTCTTTTTGTACTTCTACATGAACGACACTTGGTGCACCATAAGTTTCTGCAATTTGTTCTAAATATGCTTTCGTAATATGAGCAGCTTCTTCAATATGATTATCTAAAACTTCAACTGTTTTTTCTTCAGCTTCTTCATCGTTAACTTCAATTTCAAATTCTTCTTCAAAAGATTCTTCGATTTCCTCAACAACTACTTCTTCAATTTTTTCTTTAACTGTAATTGATACAATAGCATCTTTTTGTCCGAAACCAAATAATCCTTTTTTTCCTTCATCAATTACTTCAATTTCTACATCATCTTGTGTTAATTGTAATTGACGTAATCCTTTTTGGATAGCTTTTTCTACTGAAGCATCATTTACTCGAATTGTTTGTGTCATCTTTTATATCCTCCATATTGCAAATTTACATGTATTATCTCATGTTCTTTGGATCTGAACAAGTCTATTCTTTAACTTCTGCCGTGTTTTTTCTTAGCTTTTTCTAAAGCTTTCTCACGACGACGTTTTTCCTGTGTAATAGCTTTTTGCTCTGCAATAAATGTAAATGGATTATTCATAATTAATGTTTGAATAACCATAAAGATATTCCCTACAACCCAATATAATGATAACGCACTTGGGAATGTTAAAGCTGTAAACCCAATCATTGCTGGTAATACAAATAACATAATTTTTCCAGCTGCTCCACTATCTTGCATTTTCATTGTTAACCAAGAAGTGGCATAAGTTGTAGCTACTACTAAAATTGGTAAAATGAAAAATGGATCTGGTTGATCCAAATTAAACCATAAGAATGATCCTGTTTTTAAAGCTTCTGTACGACTAATTGCTTGATATAAAGCAATCATTACAGGTAATTGAATCGCCACTGGTAAACATCCAGCATATTGATTCACGCCTTCTCTCTCATATAATGCTGAAATTTCTTCACGTAAAATTTCTTGTGTTTGGTGATCACGAGCAGAGTATTTTTCTCGAAGTTTATTAATTTCAGGTTGTAAAATAGCTGTTTGTCTTGTTGTCTTATATTGGAAATGCATCACTGGTACTAGTACAATTCTTGTTATAATTGTAAAAACGATAATTCCTAAACCATAACTATTTCCAAATATATGAGATAACGTGATAATAAATTGAGATAAATTATAAATAATCCCTCGATCCCAAATTCCTGTACTTTCTGCTGTTACAGGCGTTGTGCTACATGCTGCTAAAAATAATGTTAAAACTGCTAATGTTAAAGCTAATTTATGCTTTTTCTTCACTTAATTCCCTACTTTCTCCATTATAATCATCTTTCATTAAAATTTTCCCTAATTTTAATACATGCATCATACATTTTTTTATTTCTTGATAATTCATAGATACTACAGGTTTACGTGCGATCACGATAAAATCAATCTCTGACTGTAATTGTGGCTTTAGTTCTGTTAATACACTTCGTATTAATCGTTTGATACGATTTCTAACAACTGCATTCCCTAATTTTTTACTCACAGAAATTCCTACCCTAAAATGAGATTGATTCGATTTATCGATTTGATAAACCACAAATTGACGATTCGCTACTGAATTTCCATGATGAAAAACTTTTTGAAACTCTTGCTCTTTCTTTACTCGATAAGATTTACGCATACACTCACCTTTATCTAAGTTTTTAAAACATTTATAAAAAAAAGATCACTGAGACGTTCAGTGATCTAAGCTGCTAAAACTTTTCTACCTTTACGGCGTCTGCTTGCTAATACTCTACGGCCATTTTTTGTACTCATACGTTTACGAAACCCGTGAACTTTTTGACGTTTACGTTTGTTTGGTTGATATGTTCTTTTCATAACTTCTTGCACCTCCTAGTTCTGTGTCATGTCTAACTATCCTAGACAGTCTACATCATTATAATGATATTCCTTAACAAAGTCAATACTTTATTTCTTGCATCACTGTACTGGAGTATAATACCATATTTTATTCAAAATACCTAGTAAAATTATTCATCTTCCGATAGTTATCCACAATTATTTTTTGCAAACTTTTGAAATTTTAAACTTTTCCTCATAATTTCCACAATTTTTAAACAAATTCAAAGTGTGTTTACAAAGTTTTATCCACAATCTGTGGATAATGTGGATAGCTTCCTAAAATCCTTTATTTTTATTGCACTTTCGTTATTAATAATTCTTGTGAATAACTAAAATTTCTTTTCTTTTTTTATTATTTATCCACAATTTTGTGGATAACTTATTCTAAATTCAAAAAAATTTGTTAAAATTGGATTTTCTGTGGAAAACTTTTAAAAAAAATGCTACACTTACTCTTAGATTTTAATATTATTTATCAACAAGGAGGTGTTTTTATGGAGCTATTAGATGAATTTTGGAAAATTTTATTACATCATTTTGAAAAAACAAATTCAGATTTTACAATTAAACATTGGATTATGCCTGTGAAATTATTAAAAATTGACAAAAATTATCTATATATTCAAGTACCTTCTCAAACGTATGCAAATTTTTGGGAAGATAATTTATTAACCGACGTCATGGAACGTGGGTATGATTTTTTTAGAAAGTCTTTTGAACCAAAATTTATCATTTCAGATGAACAAGATTTTTCAGCAAAAACAGCCATTATGGAATCTACTCCACGAATTCCAGCAAATGAAGATAAGAAAGAAGTTACTCAAAATATTTATATAGAAGATGATTCTCTATTAAATCCTAAATATACATTTGATTCATTCATTATTGGTAAAGGAAATCAAATGGCGCACGCTGCTGCTTTAGTGGTGTGTGAAAGACCTGGACAATTGTATAACCCACTATTTTTCTATGGTGGTGTTGGATTAGGAAAAACTCACTTAATGCAAGCGATTGGAAATCAATATAAATTGTTAAATCCAAATGCACGTGTTAAATATGTAACGAGTGAAGCTTTTACAAATGAAATGATTACTTCATTGAGAACAAACACGCAACAAGAATTCAGAGATTATTATCGTAATGTTGATTTATTATTAGTGGATGATATTCAATTTTTTGCTGAAAAAGAGGCTACTCAAGAAGAATTTTTCCATACATTTAATGCACTGTTTAATAATCAAAAACAAATTGTATTAACAAGTGATCGACAACCAACAGAAATTAAAGCTTTACAAGAACGGTTAGTTTCCCGTTTCGTTTCTGGACTTCCAGTTGATATTACTCCACCGGATTTAGAAACAAGAATTGCAATTTTATCTAAAAAAGCAGAAACGGTTGGTATTGATATTTCTGTAGATACGTTAAGTTATATAGCTGGACAAATTCAATCCAATGTCCGTGAATTAGAAGGGGCTCTTGTTAGAGTTCAAGCCTATTCTGTAACTCATGGAGAAGATATTACAACGAATTTAGCAGCTGAAGCGCTACAAAACTTTTTACCTGGAAGTAAAGAAAAAATTGTATCCGTTCAAGATATTCAAGAAGCGGTAGCTCGTTATTACCATATTTCTCTAGAAGATTTAAAAGGTAAAAAACGAACAAAATCCATTGTAGAACCTCGTCAAATTGCCATGTATTTAGCAAGAGAATTAACGAATAGCTCTCTTCCAAAATTAGGAACAGAATTTGGCAAAGACCACTCTACTGTATTACATGCCTATGATAAAATTAATGAAGAATATAAACTTCAAGGCGATGTTACAAAAGCTGTTAATGATTTGAAAAAAAAACTTGGATTTTAAAATGTGGATAACTATTCTATTTATAAAAAAGTTTTGCACAAGTTTTATCCACAATAAAAAATAGTATCACTAAAAGAAATCAGATAGTTTTCCACAACATTAACAGGCCCTACTACTATTACTATATTTATTATAAATAAAATTAAATTTAAGACAGGCACACATACAACTAGGAGGTATAAAATGAAATTTTCAATTAATCGTCAAGCATTTTTAAAAAATTTAGCAGACGTTCAACGCGTGATTCCTTCAAAATCAACCATTACAATTTTGACAGGAATTAAGTTAGTTGTTTCTCAAGAAGGAATTACTTTAACAGGTAGTGACTCTGAAGTTTCTATTGAAATTTTTCTTCCAGTAGAACATGAAGAATTACAATTATCTATTGTGGAGACAGGTTCAATTGTATTACCTGCTCGTTTCTTTGGTGAAATTATTAAAAAATTACCTAAAAATACATTTACTTTAGAAACAAATGACCAATTACAAGCAACGATTACAGCAGGAAGTGCTGCATTTACATTAAATGGCTTGTCCGCTCATGATTATCCACAACTTCCAGAAGTTGAAAAAGATCATGTATTAACATTACCAGTTCCATTATTTAGACAAGTAATTTTACAAACATCTATTGCTGTTTCTACTGCTGAATCTCGTCCAATTTTAACGGGAATTCATATGGTCATTTCCAATAATCAATTAAAAGCTGTGGCAACAGACTCTCACCGATTGAGTCAAAGAATTATTCCTTTAGAAATACCTGAAACAAGTAATGCATTAACATTTGAAATTACTTTACCAGGTAAAACATTAATTGAATTATCACGTATTATTGATGGTTTAGAAACGATTGATTTTGCAATTACTGAAAATCAAGTTCTTTTCCAAACAGAAACTCTTTCTTTCTACTCTCGTTTATTAGAAGGACGTTATCCAGACACAGATCGATTAATTAATGATCAATTTAATACAGCGATTACGGTTGTTGCGAGTGATTTAGTAGCAGCTGTAGATCGTGCTTCATTAATGTCACATACAGATAAAAATAATATTGCGACATTATCAATTAATGAAAATCGTATTTTATTAACAGGTAATTCGCCAGAAATCGGAAAAGTTGAAGAAGAAATTATGGTAGAAAATTATGAAGGTGCTTCATTAGATGTTTCATTCAATCCTGATTATTTAAAAGATGCGCTTCGTTTATTTGGTTCTTCAGAAGCAACGATTCAATTTTTAGAAGCGAATCGTCCATTTACATTGACGTTAAAAGATAATCATTCCGATATTCTATATAGTTTTATTCAATTAGTAACACCAGTTCGTACATTTAATGGTTAAATGATAAAAAATAGTCCATGATGACAAAAATCTGAAGTGACCCCAAAAAGTTAGACTTTTTTTGAGACGACTTAAGTCGTCTCTTTTTGATTATGTGACTTTCAGTCCGTCATGCTCCGAAGGTGCGTGACAAATAAACCACCCGCTATGCGGGTGCGCATCTTTCGGATGGTTTAAATCGTGTTCTACAAACAGTTAAGAAACTTCTACCGTATATTCAAAATACATGTGAGTATCCAACACTTTCAAATGAACCTATTGAAGGGATTAACAACAAGATAAAAGTACTAAAAAGAAATGCCTATGGTTACAGCAGTTTTACTCATTTTAGAAATAGAATTCTATTAATGTCTAAACTATTTACTTCAACAACTAAAAAAGGAATTGTTGCATCAACCCTATTTGACAAAGAGTCACAAAATATATCAATAACTCCCTAGGGAGTTCGCGCCAAAATTTTTGGCGCGTTTTTTCTTAGATAGATTATCAAACTTTTAAGTTGAACGAGCTAATTTAATTACTTTAAGAAGAATCTCCAATGCAAATTCATTGATTAATTCTTGAACAATTTCAGTCTTTCTTCTTTCTCTTTTTCCTCCTTCAATCGGAGTTCTCTCAACTTTTTTAGAATTGCATTCTCCGTTCTTAAGTATTCATTCTCTAGTTGAAGACGTTCTAAATCTGTCATTTCTTCTAATGTTTTCTTTGGTTTACGTCCCATTGTATTTGGTCTCTACCCATTTTTCTTATATTGTGCTAGCCAATTCGAAAGTAACCCCCAATTTGGAAGTGCATAATCAATAGATACACTTGATTGTGAACGACCTTCTAAAAGAACTTTATCCATTATTTCCTGCTTTAGTTTTGGTGAATAGTAACGATTTTTTTCTTTTTTAACAATTTCTATTCTATATCGATCAATCAATCGAACTAAGTATTTAATATTAGAAACGGCGATATCGTATTTTTGTGAAAGATTCTTTAAGCTTTTACCTTGTTTTCTTAGTTGATAAATTTCTATTTTATCTTCATAAGTTAATTTCATTAAAAAACACCCCAAAAGTTAGATTTTTCATGTCTAACTTTTGGAGTGCAGTACAATCATCATGGATTTTTTTCTTATTTTTAAAATTTTGAAAAAATCCTAGTAAATTTCATTTTTCCCTTTAAAAAAGGTTTTTTATTTATTTAATAAAAAAATGCAAAAATAGGCTAAATTTTTCAAAATCTTTGAGAATTCTCCAAAAAAAAGGTATAATACAGTAGTATGTGTATACCCAAATGAGAGAAAAGAGGAAAATCATGACAAAGATTGTAACGATCACAGAAGAATTTATTACATTAGGACAATTTTTAAAACATATTGATGTCATTACAACTGGTGGACAAGCAAAATGGTATTTGCAAGAAACAGTTGTATTTGTTGATGGTGAAATTGAAAATCGTCGTGGTAGAAAACTTTATGATAAAACACGTGTAGAAATTCCTGAAGAAGGTATTTTTGTTGTGAAAAGAGAATCTGAGGAAGTAATGGATGAGATTAGTTGAATTACAACTGAATCATTTTAGAAATTATGAAGAACTTTTTCTTGAATTTGGGAACGGGGTTCATATTTTCATTGGTGAAAATGCTCAAGGAAAAACGAATTTAATGGAATCTATCTATACTTTGGCAATGACAAAAAGCCATCGTACTAATCAAAATCGAGAATTGATTATGTGGAATCAAGATACTGCTACCATTAAAGGAAAAGTAGAAAAGAAAATTAGCAGTATTCCATTAGAAATTCGGTTTTCCAATAAAGGAAAAATAGGACGAGTCAATCATTTAGAACAAAAGAAGCTCAGTTCCTATTTAGGACAATTAAATGTTATTTTATTTGCACCTGAAAATTTAGAATTAGTGAAGGGTGCTCCTGCAAATCGCCGAAAATTCATGGATATGGAATTAAGTCAAATGAATCCTATTTATTTACATGAATTAGTGGAATATGAACGCCTTATAAAACAAAGAAATCATTATTTAAAACAATTAGCAATCAAAAAATCATCGGCTGATCTTTATTTAGAAGTTTTAACAGAACAAGTCATTGAAAAAGCAAGTGCAATTTTAAACCATCGTTTAGAGTTTATGGAACAATTGGAAGCTTTAGCGAAACCAATTCATGAACAAATTTCATTAGGAAGAGAAGAGTTTTCTTTGAAATATCAAACATCTCTTTCGATTGAAAAAGGAATATCTCAAGATGATGTAAAAGTATTGTATCAAAAACAATTTGAAGCTGTACAAAAAAGAGAATTGGAGCAAGCGAGCACTTTAGTAGGCCCGCATCGAGATGATTTGATTTTTTATTTAAATGATAAGCCTGTTCAAAATTTTGGTTCTCAAGGGCAGCAACGTTCAACTGTATTAAGTTTAAAACTAGCAGAAATAGAATTAATGAACATTGCTACTGGAGAATATCCAATTTTATTATTAGATGATGTGCTATCCGAATTAGATGATGATCGACAAACACATTTGATTAAAGCAATTGAAAATAAAGTACAAACATTCATAACAACGACTAGTTTAGATGGAATTCGTAAGCAATTTATTAATGAACCAATTGTATTTCCAATTCATCAAGGTCAAGTTCAATGAAAAATGGAGTGTGAGAATAGAAAATGACAGAAGAAAATAAAGAAGTTCTTGCTGCACAATATGATGCCAGTCAGATTCAAGTATTAGAAGGATTAGAAGCTGTACGTAAACGTCCAGGGATGTATATTGGTTCTACAAGTAGTGCTGGTTTACATCATTTAGTATGGGAAATTGTTGATAACTCAATCGATGAGGCTTTAGCAGGATTTGCGACTCATATCGAAATTGAGATTACACCTGAAAACCATATCCGTGTTACCGATGATGGTCGTGGAATTCCAGTTGATATTCAAGAAAAAACAGGCCGTCCTGCTGTAGAAACTGTCTTTACGGTACTACACGCTGGTGGTAAATTCGGCGGCGGAGGTTACAAAGTTTCTGGTGGTCTTCACGGGGTAGGTGCTTCTGTTGTAAATGCACTTTCTATAGAGTTAACTGTCCAAGTTTTTAAAGATGGAAATATTTATGAACAGTCTTATAAACGTGGTGCTGTTTTAGAAGATTTAAAAGTAATTGGACAAACGGATAAACATGGAACTAGTGTTTATTTTGTTCCAGATCCAGAAATTTTCCAAGAAACAACTGTATATGACTTTGAAAAATTAGCGAATCGTGTTCGAGAACTAGCTTTTTTAAACAAAGGTTTAAAACTAACGATTACTGATTTGCGAGTAGAAGAGCCTGTTGTAAAAACATTTTATTATGAAGGCGGAATTAAAAGTTATGTGGAACATTTAAATAAATCTAAGCAAGTATTATTTGAAGAACCGATTTATGTTGAAGGGGAACAAGATGGCATTCAAGTGGAAGTAGCCATGCAGTATACTTCAGGATATCATACGAATTTATTAAGTTTTACAAATAATATCCATACTTATGAAGGTGGAACGCATGAATCTGGAATGAAAACTGCCCTTACTCGTGTTATTAATGATTACGCTCGTCGTCAAAAAATCATGAAAGAAAACGAAGAAAAATTAAGTGGGGAAGATGTACGTGAAGGATTAACGGCTGTTGTATCTATTAAACATCCTAATCCACAATTTGAAGGACAAACGAAAACAAAATTAGGAAATTCTGAAGCAAGAACAATTACAGATCGATTATTTGCGACTCATTTTGATAAATTCTTAATGGAAAATCCACAAGTCGCTCGTAAAATTGTTGAAAAAGGGATTTTAGCTTCTAAAGCACGTTTAGCTGCTAAAAGAGCTCGTGAAGTAACTCGTAAAAAATCTGGTTTAGAAATTTCTAATTTACCAGGAAAATTAGCGGACTGTTCAAGTAATGATCCAAGCGTTTCAGAAATCTTCATCGTCGAAGGAGATTCTGCGGGAGGTTCTGCAAAACAAGGACGTTCTCGTCACTTCCAAGCGATTTTACCAATTCGAGGGAAAATCTTAAACGTTGAAAAAGCATCATTAGATAAAATTTTAGCCAATGATGAAATTCGTTCCCTATTTACTGCAATGGGAACAGGATTTGGTGGAGATTTTGATTTATCGAAAGCTCGTTATCATAAATTAGTTATTATGACCGATGCCGATGTCGATGGAGCGCATATTCGAACATTATTAATTACATTATTCTATCGTTATATGCGTCCAGTAGTGGAAGCAGGATACGTTTATATTGCGCAACCGCCTCTTTATAAATTAAAACAAGGAAAACAAGAGTTTTATATTCAAAATGATGAGGAATTAGAAGCAAAATTAAAAGAACTTCCAGCTAGTCCAAAACCACAAATTTCTCGATATAAAGGCTTAGGAGAAATGGATGCGGAACAATTATGGGAAACAACAATGAATCCTCAAAATCGTTCGATGTTACAAGTAACGGTTGAAGATGCTGCTGAAGCTGATCAAGTGTTAGATATGTTAATGGGCGATAAAGTAGAACCACGTCGAGAATTTATTGAAGCAAATGCGAAATTTATTGACGTGAATGATTTAGATATTTAATGATTGAAGAAGAGGAGAGACAAAATGTCTGAGGAAAAAGATTTAGAATTTTTCGAAGAAAAATTCGAACCAACGGATTTAGCAAAAACAATGCGTAAATCATTTTTGGAATATTCCATGAGTGTTATTGTATCTCGTGCGCTTCCTGATGTTCGTGATGGGTTAAAACCCGTTCACCGTCGTATTTTATTTGGAATGCATGAATTAGGAGTAACGCCAGATAAACCCCATAAAAAATCCGCTCGTATTGTTGGGGATGTAATGGGTAAATACCATCCACACGGAGACTCTGCGATTTATGATGCAATGGTTCGTATGGCACAAGATTTCTCATATCGTTATCCATTAATTGATGGTCACGGAAACTTTGGTTCTGTCGACGGAGATAGTCCAGCGGCAATGCGTTATACCGAAGCAAGAATGAGTAAAATTGCTTTAGAAATGCTACGTGATATTAATAAAGATACGATTAATTATCGTGATAACTATGATTCAACAGAGCGTGAGCCAGAAGTTTTACCATCTCGTATTCCAAACCTTTTAGTCAATGGAGCTACAGGGATTGCGGTAGGGATGGCAACGAATATTCCTCCACATCATTTAGGGGAAGTCATTTCTGCTTTACATTTATTAATGAAAAATCCTGATGTTACAACAGCTGAGTTGATGGAAGTATTACCAGGACCTGATTTTCCAACAGGTGGAATTGTACTAGGTAAATCTGGAATTCGTCGTGCTTATGAAACAGGTCGTGGATCTATTACGGTCCGTGGACGTGTACAAATTGAAGAATTAAAAAATGGAAAAGAACGGATTATTATTACAGAATTACCATATATGGTCAATAAAGCTCGTTTAGTAGAACGTATTTCTCAATTGCATCATGAAAAGAAAATTGAAGGAATTACGTACTTAAATGACGAATCTGACCGTAAAGGAATGCGTGTCGTTATTGAAGTGAGAAGAGATGTTTCTGCTTCAGTTGTGTTAAATAATTTATACAAATTAACGCCATTACAATCAAATTTTGGATTTAATATGTTAGCAATTGTAGGGCAAGAACCAAAAATTTTAAGCTTAAAAGAAATTTTACGACACTACTTAAATCACCAAGAAGAAGTGATTCGTCGTCGTAGTATTTTCGAAAAGAAAAAAGCTGAAGATCGTGCTCATATTTTAGAAGGTTTACAAGTAGCTCTAGATCATATCGATGCCATTGTGGCGATTCTTCGTAGTTCTGCTAGTGGTGATATTGCTAAAGAACGTTTCATGAATGAATATGGATTAAGCGATAAACAAGCTCAAGCTATTTTAGATATGAGAATGGTTCGCTTAACAGGATTAGAACGTGAGAAAATCGATGCAGAATATGCAGATTTACAAGCACTTATCAAAAAATTAAATGAAATTTTAGCCAGCGAAGAAAGACGTTATGAAATTATCGAACAAGAATTATTAGAAATTCAACAAAAATTTGATAATCCTCGTCGTACTGAATTATTAGTCGGAGAAGCTTTAAGTTTAGAAGATGAAGACTTAATCGAACAAGAAGATGTAGTCATTACATTAACGAAGAATGGCTATATTAAACGATTAGCAAATTCTGAATTTAAAACACAACGTCGTGGTGGTCGTGGTGTACAAGGAATGAGTGTCCATGATGATGACTTTGTAGAAAATATGATTTCATGTTCAACTCATGATTCATTATTATTCTTTACGAATACAGGTAAAGTATATCAAGCAAAAGGATATGAAATTCCAGAATACAGCCGTACTGCGAAAGGATTACCAGTCATTAACTTATTGAATATTGACTCAACTGAGAAAATTCAAGCGATTATTAGTGTACCGGAATCTGATGAAACAGAAAGATTCTTATTCTTTACAACTTTACATGGAACTGTTAAACGTGTGAAATTATCAGACTTCAAAAATATTCGTACAAATGGATTACGTGCGATTCAATTACGAGAAGATGATCAATTGATTCGTGTAGTAGTAACAAGTGGTCAAGATGGCATCATTCTTGGAACTTACCACGGAAATGCTGTAACATTCCATGAAGAAAAAGTTCGTGCAATGGGTCGTACAGCAGCAGGGGTTCGAGGCGTATCCCTACGTGATGATGACTTCGTGATTGGAATGGATATTTTAACGCCTGAACGTGAAGTATTAGTCGTTAGTGAAAAAGGATATGGTAAACGTACAGCTGCCAGCGAATATGCCTTAAAAGGTCGTGGTGGTAAAGGAGTTAAAACCCTTCGTATTACTGAGAAAAATGGTCCTCTTGTATGCTTAAGAACCGTAACAGGTGAGGAAGATTTAATGATTATGACGAATAAAGGAGTAATCATTCGATTCCACGCTTCAGATGTTTCTCAAACAGGTCGTGGAGCTCTTGGAGTACGTATGATGCGTTTAGATCAAGATGCTATTGTAAGTTCATTAGCCATTGTTAATCGTGAAGAGGAAGCAGAAGAAACGATTACTTCATCAGAAGAAACAGTTGTTTCTGAAAAAGTAACCGAAAACTTACAAAACTTCGCACAAGAATTAGTAGACGAACAAGAATAAAATAGTAAAAATAGACTTTTCTAAATGAGCAAAGGTATTAGACATCCTTTCATGCTATGAGGAAAAGTCTTTTTTCTATTTATGATTAAAATACAAAAAATCAAGCAATTCTATTGAAAAATCAGACTTTAGTCACTAGAAAAGCGCTATTATTAGGTGTATAATCATCGTAATTACAGGATGGGAGGAAGTTTGTCATGATTGAATTTAAACAAGCAACAAAAAAATATGGAGATAAAGTAGCTTTAAACAACTTAAACTTAACGATTGAAAGTGGAGAAATTGTTGGATTAATTGGACATAATGGTGCAGGAAAATCCACAACGATTAAATCATTAGTGAGTATTTTGCCACTCACTAGTGGAACCATTGAAGTAGATGGTGTTCCTCTATCACAAGATCCATTAACGATTAAGCGAAAAATTGGATATGTAGCAGATTCTCCAGATTTATTTTTACGTTTAACAGCTAATGAATTTTGGGAATTAATTGCAGTTTCTTATCAATTAACAATGAATGAAGTAGAAGACAGATTAACCGATTTATTAGAGTTATTTGACTTTACTCCTTATCGTTATGATGTTATTGAATCATTTTCTCATGGAATGAGACAAAAAGTATTCGTCATTGGGGCTTTATTATCCGACCCAGATATTTGGATTTTAGATGAACCATTAACTGGTTTAGATCCACAAGCTGCTTACGATTTGAAAAAAATGATGCGGGAACATGCTGAAAAAGGAAAAACAGTCTTATTTTCTACTCACGTATTAGAAGTAGCAGAACAATTATGTGATCGTATTGCCATTTTGAAAAAAGGTGAATTACTATTTTACGGTACAATCGAAGAGTTAAAAGAACATAATCCTCAAGAGTCTCTTGAAAGTATTTACTTATCTTTAGCGGGACGTAAGGAAGGAGAGACTGTCGATGAATCTGCAAGCTGTTAGAAAATTAGTGAAGTTGAATTTATTATATGCAGTTGCTCCTGCTCAATTAGCTGCTTATCGAAAAAAACAAGAAAAAAATCCACTAAAAAAAATCGATATCCCTAAAAAAATTCTTCGTTCTCAGCTCATGATTGGATTAATTTATATTGCTTTTTTTGGGGTGTTTAATTCATTTGTAAACCCTATTGGAAACAATCCTGTCTTATTTGCAAATATGATTAGTATTTTTAGTGCTTTTACATTTTCTCAAAGTTTTATTGCTTTTTATAATGTATTTTATGAAAGTAAAGATTTAACTTCTTATCGACCTTATGCTTTTAGAGAAGTAGAAATTATTCTTGGAAAAGCTATTTCAGTTATGATGGTCACTTTAATGGGATTAGGCCCTATTATTGCTTTTTTTATTGTTTTACCGATTCAATATGGAAAAGATTTTTGGTATACCATTCCTTTAATGATTGTTAACTGCTTCATCTTATTAGTCTTTTTAGGAGTATTTATTTTTACACTCGTACATTATTTGACAAGTTTGTTATTTTTTAAGAAGCATAAAAATATTATTTCGAATATTTTATTAGGGTTTGTTTCTATTTTTTCAGGTTTACTCTATATTTTAATTTCTAATCATAATAGTGTTTCAATATTAACGAAACAAGAGAGGGCTTTTATTCCTCCTGTTGAAGCTTTTTATGCGATGATTCTTCATCCATTATCATTTGAAGGAATGATTGGCTATATTGGATGGATTGGAATTACAGTTCTCTTATTAGTAAATATTCACTATAAAGTATTGCCAACATTTTATGAAAAAGCGATGGAAGTTAGTTCAATTCAACAATATTCTAAAAGAGTTCGTAGCTTTACATTGGATAATTTTTCAAAATTAGTGAAAAAATACCATATCCAATTAATGAAAGAAGGCTCCATTATTGTTCAAGGAATCATTGTACCAAGCATTTTACCGTTTTTGATGTTTTTACCAATGATTTTTGGAGTAACGAGAGAAGGAATTACTGTTACAGAATTTTTTACCTTCCGATTTTTAGTTTCTTATTTATTATTTGCATTACTATTTGCAGTAACGAACTCAATTGGAAATAACTTAACAAGTATTGGTTTTTCTTTAGAAAGAGAAAATTTTGAATATTTAAAAGTATTACCAATTGATATGAAAAAATATGCTCGTGAAAAATTTAAAGTATTATTTTTAGCGCAATCTTCAGTGCCAATTTTATTATTAAGTATTGTATTATTAGTACTACGCATGCCAATTTTATTAGTATTAGCTGTACTAGTTACTTGGTTTTCAATTAGTTTTGGCTTATCAGCTTGGGGATTTGAAAGAGACTATCGTCTACGTGTTCCAAATTGGAGTAATATTGTCGAACTACAAAGTCGAGGAAATAAATTTTTATTAGGATTATTAATGTTTATTTTATTTATTTTTTTACTCCTTTGTATAGTAGCCTCTTTCCCAATTATTCACTTCCTTCCCGAAACAATTGGTTATATTATAGGAGCTGTAGCTTTTATCATTCTCAATGGACTAGGGCTATTCTTTGGGGAATATTATTTAAGAAAATTGAAAAAAGCCTTATAATTTTTGACTCCATAGTGAAAGCTATGGAGTTTTTGTAAATTTTAATATAGTTTTAAACTATAACTAAAGACAATAATTAGATAGTTTGTTAGAACACTTTTTCCTGTTATTCTAAGTTCAGTTAAAGAACAGCACTGTGAAAATGTGAGTAGAGAAGGAAACTTGTTTAGAGAGTCTCGGTAGGTGAAAAGAGATCAAGATTAAATTTTTGAAGATGGCCTTGGAGTGTTAGATATTGAATGATTAAATATCTACGGGTAGCCTGATATAGAAAGAGTATAACTATACTCAAAGAGGGAATTATTGCGAAATAATTCTAAAACAAGGTGGTAACACGAAATTTCGTCCTTGCAGTGAAAAACTGTAAGGATTTTTTATTTTAGGAAGAATGTATCATGACAAAACAACAAGCACCATTTAGAGTATCACGTAGGAAGTTTCTTACGTACAAAGGAATTAGTAGAAGCAAGAGAAAAATTTGCAAACGGAAGTATTTCTAGAGAAGAGTTAACAGCAGTGAAAGATAAAACGATTCAAGAAATTGTGAAAAAACAAATTGCTACTGGATTACAAGGGGTAACAGATGGAGAATTTCGTCGTGCTTACTGGCATTTAGCCTTTTTTTGAGGGGTTTTATATGGAGTAGAACATGTAGTGGGTGAACGTAGCTATTTATTTCATGGAATTGAAACAAAAGCTGATACCGCAGTACTTAAAGCACCGATTAATGGAAAAAAGCACCCATTTGTTAAACATTTTGAGTTTTTAAGAGATTTAGTAAAAGAAGAAGATGTCATTGTTAAATTTACAATTCCTTCACCTTCACAATTTTATTTTGAATTAATTCGTACACCAGAGCATATTGTTGCTCGTGCTTTACGTTTAAACAATGGTGTCATTGCAAATGCACTTAAAGATTTAGTGATTAACACTCACGTTTGTCGTGGTAATTTCCATTCTACTTGGATTTCTCAAGGAGGATACAATAAAGTAGAAGATGAATAACTGGTGGAAAAAATGTAAATGCCTATTATTTAGAATTTGATACAGATCGTGCAGGGGACTTTAAACCATTAGTAAAAGTTGGAACAGAGAAAAAAATAGTTCTTGGACTATTAACATCAAAATTTGCTGATTTAGAAAATAAAAATGACATTATTGTTCGTATTAAAGAAGCTGGTCAATATGTTCCATTAGAAAATCTATATTTAAGTACACAATGTAGATTTGCTTCAACAGAAGAAGGAAATATTTTAACGATTGAAGCACAATGGGATAAATTAAAACTAATTGACGAAATTGTTCGTGAAGTTTGGAAATAGTCTCTTAACAGTATGTGGATTCTCTGCATATTATTTTTCAAACTAGAACATAGATTGAGAATTTAGCTATTTAAACGATCACAAGGAGGAAGTTTTTTATGTTCATCTAGTTGTTTAATGACTAAATGTTTACGAATTTCTTTTGAAACAGAAGAAGGATCTTTCTCAATTTTAGCGGAAATCTCTCTAAATGAAGAACTTTGTGTAATACCTAATTCAATTTCAATACGATCAGATAATGTTAAATGTTTATGTTTCATCGTTCCATACCATCATTTGTCCCATACTAAATTCTACCATAAAATGTAGTCTTAGATTAACTTCTAGTATTGATACTTAACTAGAAGTTACTTTGAAACTTTATGGTTAAATAAAAATTAATGCAAAATCGTGTCAAGCACAAGTTAAAATGTCCCGAAAAAATTAGTTTAGTACAGGTGTGCTATACACGCTAAAGCATGTATAGCTGCCCAAAAATAAAACATCAAAATATAAATATTTTAATGTTTTATTTTCGGAAAAAAAGGGGGGTTAGTGTTTCTTACTCAGTTTATTTAAATAATTCTGATAAGACTGTGCTTTCCAAGGATGTGACATAGGTGGAATATGAGGTTTTTTAGCTTTTTTTCTACCTGTTCGATCGTTTCTAAGTCAAGATCCTTAGACACAGCCTCATGCTCTTTAATAACTTCTAAAGCATATAATTTATCATTTAAACTAGCGAATAATTGTTCATCTAGTGTTTCTATAACCATTACTCTAGAGTTTCGTAGTAAATAAATTTGTTCACCATTCGCATCAATAAAACGATAAGCATTGTTTTTATATTTAATAGAATGCCCTGCTGATACCGTTCTAAATGTATGTTTTGACAATAATTGATTAATCGATAATGTTGTATCTAGCTTTTCGAAAGCATTTTGTGTATCCTTAAGAGGGAAAGCAAATTGTTTATTAAAATTTTCAACAAAGGATTGTAAATAAAGATTTGCTTCTTCAAAAGTTTGGATATTGTAAAGATACAATTCGCTTGCGAGGCGGCTTTGTAAGGTGCCAAAGAAACGTTCAACCCGTCCTTTTGCTTGAGGAACAGAGGTAGTATCTAAGGAAACACCTAGAGTTTTACACATATATCCATATTGAGTAAGGGTTTCTCCGTCGGAAGAGGAATCCTTCTTTTTTTTCTGATTGTATATAAAAACAGAACGTCTATCCGTTAAAATTTTAACAGGAATTCCGTATTTTTCTAAAAATTGAGCGGTTACTTCGTAATAGCCTTTCAACGTTTCTTGATGATCAAAATAAGCTCCGACAATCATCCCAGTACAATCATCAACAGCGATATGTAAATGCGACACCTCTTCTCCAAACCAAACAAAAGGCGAAGCATCCATCTGCAATAATTCACCAGCGTATTTTTTTCTAGGACGAGATGGATGAGCCTTTTCTAAAGGAACGATATTTTCTTTAACAGAGGAATCAGAACTATCACTATAGTTTTCCTTCTTTTGTTTTTTTTCGAGTACTAATTTTTTCTTCATCTTTCTTTTCGTTGCTTTACGAGCTTTAGGAGAAAGGCAATTTGCTTCAGCAAGAATATTTCTTAAAGAACTTAAAGACACTGAAATATTCTCATGAGAACGTAGAAATTCATGAAAATGAATAAAATTAAACCCATTATATCTAGAACTATAAAGAGCAATAATTTGTTGTTTTATTTCAGACGAAATGGCAAAGGAACATTTCCTACCAGCATTTTTATGTTTAAAACCAGGACGACCTTCAGCAGAAAATCGTTGAATATAACGATTAATTTGTCTACGAGATAATCCTAATTCGCATTCTGCTCTTTGTTTTGATTTTTTCCTTCTACAACTTTTTTAATGACTTCATATTTAATTTTTTCGTTCATATTTAGATAATCCTCCATACAAGCCCTCCATAATATTAGAATGAATTTATTGTAACATTAGTTGGGACATTTTTACTTGTGTTTCATTGAGACATTATCACTTGTGTTTGACAAGTTAAATAAAAATTAATGCAAAATCGTTGTCAGAATGCAATTTTTCTGTTATAATGATGGAACATGAGTATTAGTTTTAATACTCTCCTTGCTTGTTCAAAAGAATAAGCCAAAAGTCCATAAGGAGGTGACAGTCAATGAGTCAAACATCAAATTACGAGATTTTATACATTATCCGTCCAAACATCGATGAAGCTGCTAAAGCTGAATTGGTTGCAAGATTTGATGCTGTATTAACAGATAATGGCGCTGTTATTGTTGAATCTAAAGACTGGGCGAAACGTCGTTTTGCATACGAAATTAAAGATTTCCACGAAGGTATCTATCATTTAGTGAACATCACTGCTGAAGATGCAAAAGCAATTGACGAATTCGACCGTTTAGCTAAAATCAGCAATGACATCTTACGTCATATGGTTGTTAAAGTAGAAGCATTTGCTTAATAATAAGTAAAACAAATCTTGAAAGGAGCAGATACTATGATCAATAATGTTGTGTTAGTTGGTCGTTTAACTCGACCAGTAGACTTAAAATATACTCCAAATGGAGTAGCGGTTGGAACTTTTTCAGTTGCATGTGACCGCCGTTTTAAAAATCAACAAGGAACAAGAGAAACAGATTTTATTAACTGTAGAATTTGGAGAGAACGTGCTGAAACGTTAGCGAAGTACACTCGTAAGGGTTCTTTGATTGGAGTTGAAGGACGTATTGAGACTAGAACTTATGAAAATCAACAAGGACAAAAAGTTTATGTAACTGAAGTTGTCGCTGAGAATTTTTCATTATTAGAGTCTAAAAATGTTACTGAACAACGTTCAATGAATGATTCTTATAACGGTTATTCACAACAAAATCAGTATCAATCACAAGGTGGTTATAACTCACCAGGTGCTCCTACATCATCATTTGGAAATGTTCCAGCAGACCCATTTTTAGCTAATGGTGAAGCAATTAATATTTCTGACGATGATTTACCATTCTAATTAAAAGGAGGATACCGTAATGGCTCAACAACGTAGAGGTGGCGGCGCTCGTCGTCGTAAAAAAGTTTGCTATTTCACTGCAAACCACATTAAATATATCGATTACAAAGATGTAGAATTATTAAAACGCTACATTTCTGAAAAAGGTAAAATCTTACCACGTCGTGTAACAGGTACTTGTGCTAAATATCAACGTCTTTTAACTGTTGCTATTAAACGTGCTCGTATTATGGGATTATTACCATTTACAACAGTAGACTAATTAAGATAAAGGACTGGTTTTCCAGTCCTTTTTTCTATCAAAATGTTTCACGTGAAACATTAGAAGAGAATTTCAATATCAGAATAAATGTTTCACGTGAAACATTTTGACAAAGCATCAAGGGTATTCCTAAGCTGGAAAATATGTTAAAATGTATATAGAAAGATGGTGATAAACATATGTTAAATCATTTTAAGGAATGGTATGAAAAACTTCCATCTTATCTAAGAGTCCCTTCTGTAAAATATTATGGAGGATCTTTTATAATCCTTTTATTTATTCTATGTATAATGAGTTTTGTAACTCATGTATGGTTAGGTTTCGTATTTTTATTTTGGATATGTTTATTTGCCACATTAGTATATTTTTCAATACAGCATATTAATAAAAAAATTAATGAATATGCGATTGATATAGCTTACAAGATTCTTAAAGGTGAGCAAGACGCCTATTTAAAAATGCCAATAGGTATGATTTTATATGATAAAAATGAGAATATTACATGGATAAATCCATATCTTCAGAAGAAACTCCAAAGACAGGATGTTATAGGAATTCCGTTAAAAGAATTAAATGAACGATTATATTATCAAGTGAAAAGACAAATTCAAAATCAAAAAGAAAATGATATCTTTACTCATGTAGATAAAAAATATCAAGTAATCGTACATTCTGACATTCGAATGATTTATTTAACAGATATTACAGAATATGCAAGTGTTGAAGAAAAATATCATGAAGAACAAATTGTTTTTGGACAAATATTTTTAGATAATTTTTCAGAAGTTTCCCAGTCATTAAATGATAGAAGAAAATCAAATTTAAACAATTTTGTAACGAATCAATTATCAAGTTGGGCAATTCATCATAATATCTTTATGAAGAGAGTGGACGATGATCGTTTTATTGCATTTTTAAATCGAAAATCATTGGAAATTTTGGAAAAAGAAAAGTTTGATATTATGGATAAAATTCGTGAAACTACAGCTAAACAAAACTATCCATTAACTGTAAGTATGGGATTCTCCTATCCAGATAAAGAAAATAGTGATGTAACATACCCAGAAATTGCTTCTTATGCGCAAGCAAACTTGGATTTAGCTCTAGGACGTGGTGGAGACCAAGTAGTTGTTCGTTCTCAAAATGAGGATGCACGTTTCTATGGTGGAAAATCAAACCCAATGGAAAAACGAACAAGAGTAAGAGCAAGAATGGTTTCTCAAGCATTAAAAGATTTAATGGAAGAAGCATCTGAAATTATTGTAATGGGACATCAATTTCCAGATATGGATGCTATAGGAGCTTGTTTAGGAATTCGACGTATTGCAAACATGAATCAGAAAAAAGCTTGGATTGTGACAAATGAAAATCAATATTCTCATGATATTCATAAACTGATGGATGTCATTCAAAAACAAAAAGCACTACGAGAGGATATAATTACTCCAGAAGAAGCATTGGAAAAACTAACACCCAATACATTAGTTATATTAGTGGATGTGAGTCGTCCAGTCATTGCTGCTTCTCCAGAAGTGTTGAAACAAGCTAATAAAATTGTTGTAATCGACCACCATCGAAGAAGTCAAGATTTTCCAAAAAATCCTGTGTTGGTTTATATTGAACCTTATGCTTCTTCAACTGGTGAATTAATCACAGAATTATTTGAATATCAGAATAATTATGCAGAAAGTATTCAACCAATTGAAGCAACAGCGATGTTAGGTGGAATTATTGTTGATACAAGAAACTTTACATTAAGAACAGGTTCAAGAACATTTGACGCAGCAAGTTATTTAAAATCAGTTGGTGCAGATACAATTCTAATTCAAAGATTATTGAAAGAAAATGTAGAAACTTTTTTATTAAGAAGTCATTTATTAAATTCATTAATTTTATTGGATAATAATATTGGAATTGTACAAGGGGAAGAGGATAATCCTTATTCAACAGTTGTTGCTGCACAAACAGCCGATATGATGCTTTCAATGGAAAATATTGATGCTTCATTTGTTGTTACAAAACGTGAAGATGGACGAATAGGTATTAGTGGAAGAAGTTTAGAAAATAAAAATGTACAACGAGTAATGGAAAAAATGGGGGGTGGAGGACATCTCTCGAATGCAGCTACTCAATTAAGTGATACTACGATTGAAGAAGCTGTTATCCAATTAAAAGAAGTAATTTCTGATTTAGGAAATGATATAGATTTATAGGAGGTAAGAAAAATGAAAGTTATTTTTCTACAAGATGTTAAAGGTAAAGGTAAAAAAGGAGATGTAAAAAACGTAGCAGATGGCTATGCACAAAATTTCCTTATTAAAAATGGTTTAGCGAAAGAAGCAACAAATGCTAGCTTATCAACTTTAGCTGGTCAAAAGAAAGCAGAAGAAAAACATAATGCTGAATTATTAGCACAAGCTAAAAAATTAAAAGAGTTTTTAGAAAAAGAAGAAACTGTGGTAACGATTAAAGCAAAAGCAGGAGAAGATGGACGTTTATTTGGAGCAATTCCAGCAAAACAAATTGCAGAAGAATTTAATAAAGCTTTTAATCTATCATTAGATCGTCGTAAATTTGAATTATCTGCTCCTATTCGTGCATTAGGATTTGCTAGAGTACCTGTTAAATTACATCATGATGTTCAAGCAATAATGACTGTGAATATTGTTGCTCAATAATAACTTTTCCAAAACTGTGGATAAATTTCCACAGTTTTTATTTATTTGTAAAATTATTCACAAATAAATGTAAATAAAAACCACCGATTTTCATCGGTGGAAAAAAGGATTAGAAATATTTATTTTGGGAGGATAAATATTCTTATTTGGGAATGACTAAAGTATAGAGGAAGAATATGAAAAAATTATGAAATAAATTTATAGATTTTATTATGTTTTATGAAAAATTATTTATGATAGGCATGCCCTGCAGTAATACGAAATGCACGATAAATTTGTTCAACTAGAACTAGTCTCATTAATTGATGAGGAAGAGTAATTCTACCAAATGAAATTTTAACATTCGCACGTTTTTTTACCATATCACTTAGTCCAAGTGAACCACCAATAATGAAAACAATAGAACTTTTTCCATTTATTCCATAATTTTCAATTTTTTTAGCTAATTGTTCTGAACTAATTAAATCTCCCTCAATTGCCATAGCAATAACGGTATCAGAATCCTTTACTTTAGAAAGAATTTTTTCTCCTTCTTTATCTTTAACTTGCTCCATTTCTTTTTCACTTAGATTTTCTGGAGCCTTTTCATCAGGAACTTCAATGAATTGAAGTTTACAATAACTTCCTAATCGTTTGGCATATTCGTCTATACCTTGTTTCAAATATTTTTCTTTTAATTTTCCAACACTAATAATGGTAATATTCATATGACTCTCCTTTAAAAAGTTTACGTTAGTATTATACTAAATATTTGGATAAGATTTCATTTATTTTATCGATTTTTTTATTGAAAAGCATTATAATTTTCAAGAATAGATTTTTTATCATTAAAGGAGGAATTAAATGATTCGTTTTTTATTTCAACAATCCATTCCTAAAAGAATAGCAGCTAGTTTTGCTATCGTCATTTTAGTGGGTTCTTTATTATTAAACTTACCTATCTCACAATTAGAAACTTCACAGGCAACTTATTTTGATCATTTGTTTACGACAGTTTCTATGGTTTGTGTAACTGGATTATTTACTCAGCCAGTTGCTTCTACTTATAATACATTTGGTCAAATGATTGGTATGATATTAATACAAATTGGTGGGCTCGGGTTAATGAGTATGATTGCTTTTTTCTTTTTTGATTCAGGAAAGAAATTGTCTTTAATGGATCGTCTGGCACTGCAAGATAGTTTGAATAGAGATGATACAAAGAATTTTAAAGATTACTTAAGTACTATTTTTAAATATACTTTTATCATTGAAGGAATAGCAGCTATATTATTTATGATACGTTTTATACCGATGTTAGGAGTTGGTAAAGGGATATTTACTTCGATATTTCTTGCAATTTCTGCTTTTTGTAATGCTGGATTTGATAACTTAGGAAGTAATAGTTTGATTGATTACGCAACAGATCCATTATTATCAATTGTCATTTCAGCATTAATTATATTAGGGGGAATTGGTTTTGCAGTATGGTTTGATGTGAAAAATTCTATTTCACGCTATCGTCGTTCGCTTCCAAATAAATATCACAAGTCATTTTATCAACGATTACATTATCATACGAAAGTGGTCATTTTATTAACATTAGGGATTTTGCTAACAGGAACTTTCTTAACGTTGATAACAGAGTGGCATAATCCTGATACGATTGGAAATTTGAATTTTGGAGAAAAATTATTAGTTAGTTTTTTCCAAACGGTGACGATGAGAACAGCAGGATTTGCTAGTATTGATTATACAAAAGCTAATCCTTCAACTTTATTACTCTATTGTATTCAAATGTTTATTGGTGGATCTCCAGGAGGAACAGCAGGCGGTGTGAAAACTACAACAGTATTAGTCGTTTTATTATTTATTCGTTCTGAAATTTATGAAAAGAAGTCCATTAATTTTAGACATCATACGATTTCCTATGAAATGGCTCGAAAATCATTAACGATTTTTATGATTTTTACCGTTTTAACATTAAGTAGTGTATTCTTGTTAAGTTTAACGGATCCACAGGTTCCATTATTATATACATTATTTGAAACAATTTCTGCCATGTGTACAGTGGGGGTAACAGCTAATTTAACACCGACCTTATCGATGTTTGGACAAATTATTATTATGATATTAATGTTTATAGGAAGAATTGGGCCTTTAACAGTATTACTAAGTTTTTCAAATCGTAATCAACAAGAGTTACTGATAAAATATGCGAAAGCTCCATTATTAATCGGATAGAAAGTAGGAATATATATGACAAAAACAGTAGGAATCTTAGGAATAGGCTTATTTGGTACTACCATTGCGAAGCAATTAAGCCAATATGACTGTGATATTATTGCAGTAGATAGTCAAGAAGAAAATGTGAATCGTTTAGAACCTTATGTGGCTAAAGGAGTCATTGCGGATATTACAGATATTCATGTATTAGAAGAAATTGGTATTAGTGATTGTGAAGTTGTAGTGGTAGCTACAGGAAGTAATTTAGAAGCAAGTATTTTAGCAGTGATGCATTGTCATAAATTAGGAGTTCCAAAAATTGTAGCCAAAGCAAAAAGTAAAACTTCAACAGAAATTTTAATGAAGATGGGAGCCACTAGAATTATTAATCCTGAAAAAGAAACAGGAATTCGAGTTGCAAAAAATATTGTATATCATAAATTAGCAGATGTAATTTCTTTAGATGAAAATATCTCCTTAGTAGAATTTTATCCACCATTATCATGGGTTGGAAAATCTTTAGATAGCTTACAATTACGCCAAAAATATGATTTGAACTTAATTGGCTATCGTACAGAAGAAAATGCTTCGTTAAATACACAATTAAGTGCTGATTTTGAAGTGAAAGAGAAGTTTATGTTAGTTGCTATTATGGATAGTAAACGATTAGAAAATGCTGATTTTTTAAATGAGGAGTAACAAAAAGAGGCTGGGCAAAAAGTCTCAAAAATAGAAGAAAGCACGTCCCGATTTTGACTGAAATCAAAATTAGGACGTGCTTTTTAATAAATTCAGTAAAATCAAGGGGGATAAACCACCCTTGATTCATATTATTTAAGATATATTTCCTTAATCTCTGCAAATTCATCCCTAAAAAGAGCAGACCAATGTCATTATGAACTGCATTTTTACCTCTAACATGAGTTCTGCGCATGCCAAAATTGCGCTTCATTTGACCGAAAACTGGCTCAACTTCAATTTTTCGTTGAGCATATATACTACTTCCACGGTCACTATGTAACGCTTCTTTAATCGTTTCTTTATAAGATTCCCAAACTTGGTTTACACGGATTTGACGTTGTTGTCCAGTAGGAGTTTTCGCTAATTCATCCAATGCTTCTGTTTCTTGAATTGAATCTGTCTCATACACTTTAAATCTACGAGTAAATCCATTCTTATCGTTTCTTGTTGAATAATATTTAAAACTAAATTTTACACCTAAATGATCAATATAATAATCTTCCTCTTCATTGTAATACCAATTTTGTCTATTAGATGGATCATTTTTAAATTTCTTCGTTTGTTCTTTTTCGTACATTGTGTAAGGAATCAAAGGTGTCTTTTCATACTCTTCAAGAATCAATTGATAGTTTTCTTCACTACCGTATCCAGCATCCGCAATAATAATAGAAAATTTGTCTAATAGTTTAAATGAATTTAAAAATGGTTTAAGAGTACGCATATCTGTAGGATTAGGAAATACATCAAAACCTAAAACATATTGATGATTCGTTGCGATTTGAAGATTATAGCCAGGTTTTAATTCTCGATTTTTCATGGCATCTTCTTTCATACACATAAAAGTAGCATCGTTATCTGTTTTAGAATAACTATTCCGGTTATCAAATGTTTCCTTAGCTATCGTATATTTTTCTTTACGAGGCAGAAAATCTTTTTCAAGTTGACGTTTAAAAGAATTTAACAAGCGTTTTTTCTGTTTGTTTTTAGAACCACCAACAATATGTTTAGGTTCTTCTTCAATGAGTTCTTCTAACTGTTCTAGAGAGTTATTAGTAGCTTCAATCATGGCATGAACACCATATTCAGTAATTTTTTCTTCTTCTGATAAAGCAATATTCACTTGATTTTGAATTAATTGATCATATAATGTACTAATTTTTTCATTTAAAGCTTCATCATATCTTTCAATAGCTTTACGCCATACAAATGAATAACGATTGGCATCTGCTTGAACTTTTGTACCATCAATAAATAAACTATCTGAATCAATAATATGATAGTGTTGGAGTAATAAAGTAAAGTATACGAAAATGTTTTTAATGATAGAGGAAAACTGTTCATTACTTCTAAAATTATTAATAACATGGTAACAGACATAAGTTTGTTGAGAAAGCCACTGCATCGGAATATTTTCTTCATTTAATTGAACAATTTTTCTACCACTATACGTAGAACGAGTATAAGCGAAGAGAATCATTTTTAATAACATACGAGGATGATGAGCAGGTCTACCCATTTTTGATGTTGTATTAGGAAAGATAATAGAATCTGGAATAGAATCTACAAACTGATTAATAAATTGAGCAATGTGGTTTTTAGGGACGGTTAATGTAAAATTTAGTTCTAAAGTATCTGTTGGTGTGGTATAATTTTTGTACATAGGAGTCACCCTTTCTTATTTTATTTCATTCAAACTTATTATAACAGAGGTAGACTCCTATGTTTAATTTATAAGACTAAAAAGCACTATAAAATCCTGTTTCAGAATTTTATAGTGCTTTCTTCTATTTTTGAGACTTTTTGCCCAGCCTCTTTTTGCGTTTACATTAACGAATAACTGTTTCAGTTTCTGCATCGAAGAAATGTGATTTATTTAAGTCAAATGCTAAATCAACCATTTCTCCTGGGTTGTGGAAGTCACGAGCATCCACTTTAGATACGAATTCAGTGTCATCTACTTTAGTATATAACATAGTTTCAGCACCTAATAATTCTGATACAACAACTTCAGCTTTTACAGAAGATGAAGGATATGTTTCAAGAACAATTTGTGAACCTTTAATATCTTCTGGACGAATACCGAAGATTAATTCTTTACCGTTGTATCCTTTTTCTTCTAATAGATTTTGTTTAGCTAATGGTAATTGTAAAGCTAAACCTTTACCGTTTGAAATTACGCCATCTTGTAATGTTACTTTGAAGAAGTTCATTGCTGGTGATCCAATGAATCCAGCTACGAATACATTATTTGGAGTATTGTAAACTTCTTGAGGAGAACCAATTTGTTGAACGATACCGTCTTTCATAATAACAATACGGTCAGCCATTGTCATCGCTTCAGTTTGGTCGTGTGTTACATAAATTGTAGTTGTTTCTAAACGACGGTGTAATTTAGCGATTTCTGCACGCATAGCAACACGTAATTTAGCATCTAAGTTTGATAGAGGTTCGTCCATTAAGAATACTTTAGCATCACGAACGATTGCACGACCTAAAGCCACACGTTGACGTTGTCCACCTGATAAAGCTGCTGGTTTACGTTCTAAGTATTGAGCTAATCCTAAGATTTCTGCTGCATTTTTAACACGTTTATCGATTTCAGCTTTGTCATATTTACGTAATTTTAATCCGAATGCCATGTTATCATAAACACTCATATGTGGATATAATGCATAGTTTTGGAATACCATTGCGATGTCACGATCTTTAGGAGCCACATCGTTCATTACAGTGTCCCCAATTTTTAATTCACCTTCAGAAATATCTTCTAAACCAGCAATCATACGTAAAGTTGTAGATTTACCACATCCAGAAGGTCCTACGAATACAATAAACTCACGATCTTTGATATGTAAGTTAAAGTCTGTTACTGAATAGAAATCAGCATTATCGTATTTTTTGTGAATATGATTTAATTCAATTTGCACCATTTTATAATCCCCTTTTGTTATCTTATTGGATAATATAATTATACATGAAAAAGCTTTCAAAACCTACAGTCCCCTTGCCTAAAAATTCTTCGTCATTTTTGTGCAAGATGCCTAGAAATGTAGAGTATAAGGATTTGTAAAAAATGAAGGGACTTCTAGTGTAATTTTCCTCTTTCAATGTTATGATAGAAGAGAATAGAATGATTGGAAAAGGTGATGAAATGGAAAGAAAACGTGGATTTGAAATTATATCAAGTTATCAAGATAAAGGGATTAATATCCCAAAACGTTCCACAAAACATTCAGCAGGATATGATTTTGAAGCAGCAGAAACAATTGTGTTACCAAGTATTTGGAAGATGATTTTTAAATATTGTGCTGTTCAATTAAAACAATGGGTGTACCGTAGCGATAGAAAAGTAGTGGAAGCTGAATTAGAAAAAGAACAAAAAGTATTAAAACCGATTTTAGTTCCTACAGGAATTAAAGCATATATGCAAGAAGATGAATATTTACAATTAGCAAACCGTTCTAGTAATCCATTAAAACACTTCTTAGTATTACCAAATGGAGTAGGAGTTGTGGATAGCGATTACTATAATAATGAAGGGAATGAAGGACATATTTATTTCCAATTATTGAATTTTGGATTATTTGATAAGGAAATTCAAAAAGGTAATCGTATCGGTCAAGGAATTTTCCATTCATTCTTGAAAGTAGATGAAGATGATGAACAAGAAGCGAATGAGAGAACAGGTGGATTTGGTTCATCAGGCGTTCGCTAGGAAGGAGTTTTTATGGCAAAAGCAACCGTTAGCTATCTATGTTCAGAATGTGGGTATGTTTCTCCTAGATATTTAGGGAAATGTCCAAATTGTGGACAATGGAGTACGATGGAAGAATATAAGGAAGTTGCTACAAGTAGTACTAAAAAACAATCTTTAGTGAGTCATTCTGAAGAAAAAAATCGAGCAAAACCACTTCGTATTGATCAAGTTGCTTATGAACGTGTCAAACGTGTAGAAACTTCGATGCAAGAATTAGATCGTGTATTAGGTGGTGGAGTCGTTCCTGGTTCTCTTGTATTAATTGGTGGAGACCCTGGAATTGGGAAGTCTACTTTGTTATTACAAGTATCGAGTCAATTACAAAAATCAGGAGGCAGTGTTTTATATGTTTCAGGTGAGGAAAGTGCTGCACAAGTAAAAATGCGTGCAGAACGTTTAGGGATGCAAGCAGATGGGTTTTATATTTATCCGGAAACAAATTTACAGGCTGTAGTGACACAAGTCGAACAATTAAAGCCAGACTATGTGATTATCGATTCGATTCAGACAATGGCTCATCCGCAAGCAACAGGAATTGCAGGAAGTGTTTCTCAAGTAAGAGAATCAACGGCAACATTGATGAGATTAGCGAAGTTAAATCAAATTGCGATTTTTATTGTAGGACATGTAACGAAAGAAGGAGCTTTGGCAGGGCCTAGAATGTTGGAACATATGGTGGATACGGTATTGTATTTTGAAGGGGAAAAACACCATAGTTTTAGGATTTTACGTTCGGTAAAAAATCGTTTCGGTTCGACAAATGAAATTGGTGTATTTGAGATGATGCAAGATGGATTAAAAGAAGTGGTGAATCCGTCAGAAGTTTTCTTAGAGGAACGATTAAAAGGGGCAACAGGATCTGCAATTGTTGTGTCGCTTGAAGGAACTCGTCCAATCTTAGCAGAAGTTCAATGTTTATTATCTCCAGCAATTTTTGGAAATGCTCGAAGAACAACGAGTGGATTGGATTATAATCGTGTAGCTCTACTAATGGCAGTATTAGAAAAGAGAGCCGGATTATTGTTACAAAATCAAGATGCTTATTTCAAATCTACAGGCGGTTTGAAATTAAATGAACCAGCAATTGATTTAGCGATTGCGATGAGTATTGTTTCAAGTTATAAAGAACAGGGAACAGCAGTAGATGATTGTTTTGTAGGAGAAATTGGATTAACGGGAGAAATTCGTCGTGTCAATCGTATTAGCGATCGTGTAAAGGAAGCACAAAAATTAGGGTTTAAACGAATTTTTATCCCAAAAAATAATATCGATGGATGGGAATTTCCAAAAGGAATTGAAGTTGTCGGAGTTTCCTCTGTGAAAGAAGCCATTCAAAAAGCATTTTAATAAAATCATCAAATAAGGAGGTTGAATAACATGGATTCATCCGTAAAAGGTCAACTTTTTGCTAAACGAATGATTAGCCTTATCTTTGTCATTTTAGGCGGTAGTTTGGGAGTGACCTATTTATCATTATTTTGGGAATTAATAGGAATTTCCAATGATTGGTTGAATTCTGCTGTGTGTAGCGCGGTGATTGGTGCCATTATTTTCTTTTTTATTTCTTTATTATTAACTAAACCAATCATGGCAGGATTTAAAAAATTAGAAAAACTAGTAAATCAATTATCCGTTACTTATTTAGTATTTGGATTATTAGGAATGTTACTAGGATTAGTAGTCGCTTCATTTATTAGTTTACCACTAACAAATTTACAAATACCGGCGATTACACAAGTTGCACCAATAGTATTAAGTATTATTTTTGGATATTTAGGATTTTATATAGGAACGAGTCGTCGTGGGGATTTTCAGAAATTAGTAAGTTTAAAGAAAAAAACAGAAGAACCTCAAGTGCTTGAAAGAAAAGTGGATGATGCTTTCCATAAATATAAAATTTTGGATACGAGCGTGATTATAGATGGACGAATTTATGATATTGCGCAAACAGGATTTTTAGAAGGAGTATTAGTGATTCCAGTCTTTGTACTGAATGAATTACAATATATTGCGGATAGCTCTGATAGTGTAAAACGAGTTCGTGGACGTAGAGGATTAGATATTCTGAATGCTTTACAAAAAGAATCGAAAGTTCCTGTTGAAACATATGATGGAGACTATGATGATATTACTGAAGTGGATCGTAAGTTAATTCGATTAGCTAAAGCGATTGATGGTGTTATTATTACGAATGACTATAATTTGAATAAAGTTAGCGAATTTCAAAATGTTCCGGTCTTCAATATTAACGCATTAGCAAATGCCATTAAACCTGTTGTAATTCCTGGAGAAATGATGAAAATTCAAGTTATCAAATCGGGGACTGAAAGACAACAAGGGGTTGCTTATATGGATGATGGGACAATGATTGTAGTCGAAGATGGTCAGTATTATATGAATCAAGAAATTGACGTCATTGTAACGAGTGCATTACAAACAGCAGCTGGAAGAATGATTTTCGCAAAACCTGCTCATTCACAAAAGAAAATGAATAAACCAGAAGAGTAGACTGAATAAATTTGTAGAAGTGAGAAAAACTTTTTTGTTTTTCTCACTTTTTTGTGTTGAAAAAAGGGCTCTTTGTCAAATAGGGTTGATGAAACAATTTTAGTGAAGGAATTAAGCAGCGTCAGGTTGCTTAATTCCTTTTTTAGTTGTTGGAGTAAATAGTTTAGACATTAGTAGAATTCTATTTCTAAAATGAGTAAAACTGCTGTAGCCATATGCATTTCTTTTAAGTACTTTTATCTTGTTGTTAATCCCTTCAATAGGTCCATTTGAAAGTGTTGGATACTCACAAGAATTTTGTAAATACGGTAAAAATTTCTTAAATGTTTGGAGAACACGATTTAATCCATCAGACAGAAGTTTTGGTTGTACACTTATCAATTCTTCTTTAAATTCAATGAAATTTCTCTCTTTAAAAACTTCTCTTAATTGATGTACTGTTTCATATTCTGGTTTAAGTGAAGGTACTTCTTGTAATAAATAATCTACAATTCCTTGAGAATGCGTTAACCAATCGAATAATCTGTAATAGCTGTAGTGATAGGATTGAAGGTCATCTCGATTTTTTAAGATTAGTTTCCAGTAACGTTTTAATTTATTATAAAGACGTCTATCTTTAAAGCGTACTTGATTCATTTTTCTTGTTCTTGTCTTGTTTAATTCTCTATTTAAAGCTTGAATAATATGAAATGGATCAATAATAATTTTAGCCTTAGGGAATAAATGTTTAATCACTTTAATGTATGGAGCATACATATCAATCGAAATTGTTTTAACATTTAAACGTGTTTGTAGAGGAAACTGGTTGAAATAACGAACTAAATTCTTCATTTTTCTATCTTGAATAACATCAACAAGTTGATGAGTAATAGCGTCACAATAAGCAAAACTCATACTAGCTTCAGCGGAGGCTACAGACTTAAATTCATCCCAACACATATGTTCAGGTAACTCATTTAAAGGCTTAATTCTAAGAGATTCAGCAGTTTCATTGACAACTCTGCGAACAGTATGAACAGAAACATTCATTTCTTTAGCGATATGAGATTCAGAAACTGTTTTGCAAGCTTTGACTTTAATTTCATTTTTTACATTTTTAGAAATAAAAGCATTAAGGTCTACGATACTAGTTGTATCAGCAGTAAAACTATGAGAGCATTCACGGCAGAAGAAACGCTGTTTTCTTAATTTAAGAAAAGCAGGCAATCCAGAAACCGGATTAAGCGTAATTCTAGAAGTACGAGTACCGTTTTTAACAATAGAAAAATCACGATTTACACAACTACAGTTAGGGCAAGCGTCTGGGCAATAGGTATAGGTAGCGAAGAAAAACAAGCTTTTTTTCTTCTTAAAATACCCTTCTTCTACATTATCTTCCCATTTTACATTTTTATCTTTGATTTGTAGCACAACTTCTTGTATAGTAGTCATAGGGTTTCATCTCCTCTTAAATAGTTTAGACGCTTTTAATATAAGGGATGAAGCCCTTTTTGTATACACTAAAATAGGGTTGGTGGATTTTCTCCATCAACCCTATAAATTATAGAACCGAAAAAAGTGACTAAAGTCATTCCAGTTGGTGACGAAAGTCAGTAGGCGAGTGTAGGAATAATTTATATAATAAGGATACAATAAAGTGAAGGGAAGAGTATATGATGACCTATCAAAAAGAAAAAGAAAAAATTGTAATCGTCATATTAGGAATACTCTTAACTTTTGTTTTTTTATAAATTTTTCTTACATTAATGACAATCAATATATAAAGGAGAACAAATATGGCATACGTTGAAATTCAATCTATTACAAAATCATTTGATGAGAAAAAAGTATTAAATCAAGTTTCTTTTGAAATGATGAAAGGGGAATGCTTTGGATTATTAGGTCCTAATGGAGCTGGTAAATCAACATTGATTGATATTATTACTGGATTAAAGAAAACAGACCAAGGAGATGTCTTGATTGATGGGATGTCGATTAAAGAAGACGCCTTGATGATTCGACAAAAATTAGGAGTCGTTCCACAAGAATTAGCGATTATTGAAGAATTAAATGCTGTCGATAATTTAACATATTTTGGTGGGTTATATGGCTTATATGGGAATACGCTAAAAGAGAGAATTGCAGAAATTCTAGCTGTAACTGGATTAGAAGAAAAGAAAAAAGAAAAAGTAAAAACTTTTTCAGGCGGGATGAAGAGACGATTGAATATGGGGATTACTCTCTTACATCAACCAGAATTTTTAATTTTAGATGAGCCAACAGTTGGTGTTGACCCACAATCGAGACAACATATTTTTGACTTTTTAGAAACTTTAAATCAAAAAGGAACTACTATTTTATATACTTCGCATTATATGGAAGAAGTGGAAGCATTATGTGATCGTGTATTTATTATGGACCTTGGAGAAGAAGTGGCCTATGGAACAAAAGAACATGTGAAGGAATTAGTCGGTTTAACGTATTCTATTGAAGTAGTAATGGATCGTGTTCCACAAGGATTCGAGCAAGTAGTGCTAGATAGCGAAAACGGGATTCAAGAAGTAACAGTTTCAAATCGTCAAATGAACTTAGTCGTGGATCGTTCGATTTATTCGATGATGAAATTTATTTCTTTAGTAGAAGAAAATCACTTAGTCATTAAAAAAGTTTCAGTCAATGAAACAACATTAGAAGAAGCCTTCTTGAAATTAACGGGAAAAGCACTACGAGATTAAAGGAGAGTACTATGAAGTTTTGGTATTTTTTAAAAGTAAATATTCAGATGATGTTCAAACAGTTTCATATGCTGTTTTTTATGATTGTATTAGCTCCGCTAGTAGTAGGACTGTTTATTAATTTTTCATGTAAAAATGTCATTGAACGTAAACCGAATAAAGTAGATACATTATTATATGTAGAAAATCAAGATCAAGAAGTGCTAGGAAATATTGTCCAAAAAACGCTTGAACAATTATATGAACAAGAAATCATCGCCCTTACAACTGATAAAGAAAAGGCAGAATTGATTGCTATTATTCCAACAGATTTTTCCAAAACCGTATCAGAGGGTCAGCAAACAAATCCAATTCAAGTACAAAAGAAATCAAAAGTTTCAACGAGTGATCAATTGACGTATGAAATTATCTTGAAAAATATTACAGGTCAATTATTCGAGCAAGCAGAATTGAAGGAATTGGTGAAGGATAAAAAACAAGTGGATGATGCAACGGCAGCTGTAGTATCTACGCAGATTCTTCAAAAAACAAATGAGGTTCTTAGTACAGAACTCTATCAACGAAATGATTATCAAACAAGTCGAATGTTGACAAGCGAGCAATATTTCTCTACGGCACAATTAACGATGATTTTGGCTATAGTTTTTTCAACAGTGGTGGCAAGTGCTGTGAAGCCTGAATTAAGTGGGCTAAATAAACGAGTGAAATTATTACCCCTTAGTGTTCGCCAAAGAGAAACGTATGGATTGATTTCGAATTTTATCCAATTTTATTTTTTTACTTTATTATATGTAGGAATTTGGAAGCTCATTAATCCATCAACTTTTAATGGCAATCTATTGGGAATTGCAGGGATTTTAGCGATTCAATTATTTGCAATACTATCGATAGCAGGATTTGTAAGTATATTTATTACGGAGAAAACGTTAGGATTATTTTCTTCTATTATCTCTATTGGATTTGTTCTTTTTTCAGGAGCTCTTCCACTCGATAAAATGAGTCCAATGTTCCATGGATTTGCAGATAATCTATTTAGAAGAGTATTAGTTGAACCAATTATTCGTATGATGCAACAAGAATCTGTAGCAGAATTTATCATAGTCTATTTGGTTATTATCATTGTAAGTTTAATCATTATGGAATTACAAATTTGTTGTTTACAAAGAAGGGAGGAATACTAATGGATTTATTAAGAGGTATCTGGTTTCATATTAAAAGAATCGTAAAGAGTCCAGCATTAATAGGTCAAATGGTGATTCTTCCAACAGTTGTGACGCTTCTAATGGTGTTTATTCAACTATCGTCTACAAATAAAAATAATACAACAACTTCTTCATCAACTCCTTCACTAGCAATGGTTTTAGAAGAAGGAAATGAAGAGTTTCAAAAAGAATTAGAAAGTTTATATTCTGAAAATATTTTTTATACGGATAAAGAAAAAGCCTTAAACGATTTGGAAAAAGGTTATATTCGAAGTGTGTATGTAGTTCCTAAAAATTTTGTTCAATCTTTAGGAAATGGACAAAAAATACAGATGGAAGTGTATAGTCGTCAAAAACAAAAAGAAGTTTTATTAGAACAAGATATTCAAGGAATCTTGAAAAAACAATTAGTCAATACAGCTATTCAAAAAGAAGGAATATTAGAAAAGGGAGAATTATTCAAACAAAGTGAAAATCAACTGATTCATTTTGAAGAAGAAAACTCAACAACTGTAAGATATGTGTTATTGCTATTATTAGTAATGTTTTATATTTTATTTAATATCGCTTCTATTTCGTTTGACTTAATTACTTTTAAGAAAAATTATGTATTAAAACGTTCATTATTAGCGCCACGTTCAAATGCGTGGATTACAAAGAGCTTTTTAGGGGCATATTTTGTAGTCATGTTTGTTGCGAATCTATTCATTATCTTCTTTATTGATGAAGCAATGTCTGTAGGTATTCCAAATTGGTTCAATGTTTGTTTATTAGTGGCAAGTGGGATTATTTATAGTTTGAGTCTAGGATTGTTTTTATTTAGAATTTTTAAAAATCCAATGATAGCTCAACAAGTAGGGGTTTTCGGTTCCCTTTTACTTGCGGGACTAGGAATGGCACCAAAACTATTTCAGTCTGAGATTATTGATATTGTAGCGCATTTTAGTCCAGTTTACTGGTTTGTTCAAATCGTTGATCGTCAAGAATTACTTCCAGGCATTCCAATGATATTAGTCATGGCACTTGTATTTTTCACAGCTGGGAACTATCGTTTAGAAACGTATGTCGATTAAGAAGGTTTGCATCAAATTTTGAATAATGGTAGGATGAATTGAAAAAATATTAAACGAAGGAGATTATATGCCGGTAGGAATTATTATAAATTCATTTGCCATTTTATTAGGGAATTGTTGGAGGGGTTGCCGAACATAAAACTCTATCGGAAATCAACATTCAATTAAACTTAATTTTTGGATTGTCTGCTATGATGCTAGGAATTACTTCTATAGGATTAGTAAAAAATATTTCAGCAGTTATTCTATCTATGATTATAGGAACAATTGTGGGAATATTTTGTAAAGTAGGAGTAAAAATCAATCAATTGGAGCAATTATTGGAACGTCCAGTGGCGAGATTTAGTAGTGGAGGTCATGGTGGATTAAGTCAGGAAGAATTTTTTTCGCAATTAGTAACAGTAATCGTATTATTTTGCTTTAGTGGAACAGGGATTTATGGTTCGCTTGATTCTGGAATGACAGGAGATCATAGTATCTTAATTGCAAAATCTATTTTAGATTTTTTCACGGCTACTATTTTTGCTTGTTATGCCGATAAGTTGGAGATGGGTTAATTGGATTCTCCCATTGATTATGCAGTAGAATAGGTGTAAAATAAATTGATAAAAAACACAAAAGGAGTGGTTAGAATGATTATTACAACAACGCCAATAATTGAAGGACATCATATTGTTGAATATAAGGGAATTACTTTTGGAGAAGTTATTTCAGGGGTAAATGTGTTAAAAGACCTTGGAGCAAGTTTTCGTGATTTCTTCGGTGGTCGTTCTCAAGGGTATGAGGGAGAATTGTTAAAAGCTCGTGAAGATGCTCTTCGTGAATTAGAAAAACGTGCAGTTCAAATGGGAGCAAATGCAGTTGTGGGAGTAAAAATCGATGCTGAAACAGTAGGAACAGCTGGTATGTTAATGGTAATGGCATCTGGTACTGCGGTCGTGATTGACTAAGCTCCTTATTAAAAGATAGAAATAGGGTTGATGGATTTTCCATCAACCTTTTTTAGTGCACATGAAAAGAAGTAAAGATAATATAAAGTAGTAGTTAAATATAAAGATAAAGAAGAAGTGTATTATATACAGTTATAAAAAATAGGGAATCTTTCATATATTTTTGATGATAAAAATTTCTTTTACGAAATGAATGGAGAAGTTTAAATAAAATAGAAGAATAAGAAAACGTGGTAATTACAGCGTTCTCATTGTTTTTTTAAAAGACTGTTGTTCGATTTTAAGTCAATGATTTTATTCTAAACATTTTTAAAACCACTTAATTTCTAGGCGTCTGTATTAATACAGTTTATTAGAGGTGTTATATTTATAGAGAAATAATCTGTTTTTTTACGAAAAGCTTTAAAAATAGGTTTTTCAATAGTTTTTATTTATAATTTTTGAACAAATTACTTGTATTAAATATCACTTATTTGAAAAAATAGTACAGATTTTTGTGATTATTCCATTGCTAATTCTTGAGAAAAGATGTATAATGTATTTGTTAAAAGAAAAACAAAAATAAAAAAATATAAGAAAAGAGGAAAATAAATGGTTAATAAAGCAGTTGTTGAATCCCAAGATTTTTTTGAAAAAGCTTGGGAAGGCTTCAAAGGTGTAGATTGGAAAAAGAAAGCAAGTGTATCTCGCTTCGTTCAAGCTAACTACACACCTTACGATGGAGATGAAAGCTTCCTTGCTGGGCCAACAGAACGTTCACTACACATTAAAAAAGTAGTAGAAGAAACTAAAGCTCATTATGAAGCAACTCGTTTCCCAATGGATACTCGTCCAACTTCTATTGCTGATATTCCTGCTGGATATATCGACAAAGAAAACGAAATAATCTACGGTATTCAAAATGATGAATTGTTCAAATTGAACTTCATGCCAAAAGGTGGTATCCGTATGGCGGAAACTACTTTGAAAGAAAATGGATATGAACCAGATCCAGCTATTCACGAAATCTTTACAAAATATGTAACAACAGTTAACGATGGTATTTTCCGTGCTTATACTTCAAACATTCGTCGTGCTCGTCACGCTCACACTGTAACTGGTCTTCCAGATGCATACTCTCGTGGACGTATCATCGGTGTTTATGCACGTCTTGCTTTATATGGTGCAGACTACTTAATGCAAGAAAAATTAAACGACTGGAACTCAATCGAAGAAATCGATGAAGAAACAATCCGTCTTCGTGAAGAAATCAATCTTCAATATCAAGCATTGCAACAAGTTGTTCGCTTGGGTGACCTTTACGGAGTTGATGTTCGCAAACCAGCGATGAACACTAAAGAAGCAATCCAATGGGTTAACATCGCATTCATGGCTGTCTGCCGTGTTATCAACGGTGCTGCTACATCTCTAGGACGTGTGCCAATCGTATTGGACATCTTTGCAGAGCGTGACCTTGCTCGTGGTACATTTACTGAATCAGAAATCCAAGAATTCGTTGATGATTTCGTTATGAAACTTCGTACAGTTAAATTTGCTCGTACAAAAGCTTATGACCAATTGTACTCAGGTGACCCAACTTTCATCACAACTTCTATGGCTGGTATGGGTAACGATGGTCGTCACCGTGTTACTAAGATGGACTACCGTTTCTTGAACACTCTTGACAACATCGGTAACTCTCCAGAACCAAACTTGACAGTTCTTTGGACTGACAAATTGCCATACAACTTCCGTCGCTACTGTATGCACATGAGCCACAAACACTCTTCTATCCAATACGAAGGTGTTACAACAATGGCTAAAGATGGATATGGTGAAATGAGCTGTATCTCATGCTGTGTATCACCACTTGACCCAGAAAACGAAGAACAACGTCACAACATCCAATACTTTGGAGCTCGTGTAAACGTGTTGAAAGCACTTCTAACTGGTTTGAACGGTGGTTACGACGATGTACACAAAGACTACAAAGTATTTGACATCGATCCAATCCGTGATGAAGTTCTTGAATTCGAATCAGTTAAAGCTAACTTCGAAAAATCTCTTGACTGGTTAACAGACACTTATGTAGATGCATTAAATATCATCCACTACATGACAGATAAATACAACTATGAAGCTGTTCAAATGGCATTCTTACCAACTAAACAACGTGCTAACATGGGATTTGGTATCTGTGGATTTGCTAATACAGTTGATACATTATCAGCTATTAAATACGCTACAGTTAAACCAATTCGTGATGAAGATGGATACATCTATGACTATGAAACAATTGGTGAATACCCACGTTGGGGTGAAGATGATCCTCGTTCAAACGAATTAGCAGAATGGTTAATCGAAGCTTATACAACTCGTCTACGTAGCCATAAACTATATAAAGACGCAGAAGCTACAGTTTCATTATTAACAATTACTTCTAACGTTGCTTACTCTAAACAAACTGGTAACTCTCCAGTTCATAAAGGGGTATTCTTAAACGAAGACGGTACTGTAAACTTATCTAAACTTGAATTCTTCTCACCAGGTGCTAACCCATCTAACAAAGCTAAAGGTGGATGGTTGCAAAACTTGAACTCACTTTCTAGTCTTGACTTTAGTTATGCAGCTGATGGTATCTCATTGACTACACAAGTATCACCTCGTGCTCTTGGTAAGACTCGTGACGAACAAGTTGATAACTTGGTGACAATCCTTGATGGTTACTTCGAAAACGGTGGACAACACGTTAACTTAAACGTAATGGACTTAAACGACGTTAAAGATAAAATCTTATCAGGTGAAGATGTTATCGTACGTATCTCAGGATACTGTGTAAACACTAAATACTTAACTCCAGAACAAAAAGCTGAGTTAACTCAACGTGTATTCCACGAAATCTTATCTATGGACGATACATTAGCGTAAAAAAAAACATACACCACCTAGCCAACGGCTGAAGTGACCCCAAAAAGTTAGACTTTTTTGAGACGACTTAAGTCGTCTCTTTTTGATTAATAAAACAAAATGTATGAATAACCCCCTAGGGGGTTCGCGCCAAAATTTTTGGCGCGTTTTTTCTTGGAAATATTATTAAACTTTCAATTAGATTTACTAGTTAAGCAATACGAGCAGAGTTTGAATGAGTTATTCTGTAATTTACAGGACTTAGTCCATCCAGTTTAATTTTTATACGTTTGTTGTTGTAATAATCAATATAATCGATAATAGCTTTCTCTAATTCCTCAAGAGACTTAAATTCTTTTTCAAATCCATAAAACATTTCTGATTTCAAAATACCAAAGAAAGATTCCATCATACCATTATCTGCACTGTTCCCCTTACGTGACATAGACGGCTTTATATCTTTACTTTCTAAAAATCGATGATAAGAATCATGCTGGTATTGCCAACCTTGGTCACTGTGGAGAATAGTATTTTTGTATTTTTCATCTGTAAATGCCTCGTTTAACATTGCCTTTAGTTGATGTAAGTTAGGTGAACGAGAAAGATTGAACGCAATAATTTCACTGTTAAATCCATCTAAGACTGGTGATAAATATAGTTTCTGTTCACTACTTGGAATGGCAAACTCCGTTACATCTGTGTAACATTTTTCCATTGGTTTAGATCCTTCAAAATCACGTTGAATCAGATTATCTGATTTCTTTCCAACATCTCCTTGGTATGAATAATATTTGCGTTTACGACGAATACGGGCAATTAAACCAAGTGCTTTCATTAAGCGTTGTACCTTCTTATGATTCACTTTAAAGCCACGATTTCTTAATTCTAAATGAATTCTACGGTAACCATAGTTTTCCTTATGTTCTGTAAAAATATCTTGTATTTCATCTTTAAGCTGTTGATCCTTATCCGGTTGGTTCATTTGTTTTAAATGGTAATAGTACGTTGAACGAGCTAAATTAATTACTTTAAGAAGAATATCCAATGGAAATTCATTGATTAATTCTTGAACAATTTCAGTTTTTCTTCTTTCTCTTTTTCCTCCTTCAATCGTAGTTCCCTCAACTTTTTTAGAACAGCAATTTCCGCCTTTAAGTATAGATTTTCTAATTCAAGATGTTCTAATTCTGTCATTTCTTCTAATTTTTTCTTTGGCTTACGTCCCATTGAATTTGGTCTCCCTCTTGTTTTCTCAACAATAGTATACCCATTTTTCTTATATTGTGCTAGCCAATTTGAAAGTAGGGAACGATTAGGAAGTGCATAATCAATAGCCACACTTGTTTGTGAACGACCTTCTAAAAGAACTTTATTCATTATTTCCTGCTTTAGTTTTGGTGAATAGTAACGATTTTTTTCTTTTTTAACAATTTCTATTCCATATTGATCAATCAATCGAACTAAGTATTTAATATTAGAATCGGCAATATCGTATTTCTTTGAAAGATTCTTTAAACTTTCACCTTGTTTTCTTAGTTGATAAATTTCTATTTTATCTTCATAAGTTAATTTCATTAAAAAACACCCCAAAAGTTAGATTTTTCATGTCTAACTTTTGGGGTGCAGTACAGGCTAGGTGGTTTTTTTAATGACGGACTAAAAGTCACTAATTAAAAAAGGCTGGAGAATAACTCCAACCTTTTTTGTATTTATAAACTTATTTTACTTCTACACGATCTAACCATGAAGTAGCTGTTGCATCTAATACAACATTTAAGTCTTCAATATTTTGACGACCAGTTGAAGCTAACCATTCACGACCTTTTTCGTCTCCTTCGTTAGCATAAACTGCTACTGAATCTTTCCAAGTTGCACGTCCACATAATACTCCGTTAAATTTAGAGCCTGCTTCTTGAGCGAAACGTAATGTTTCTTGGAATAATGCTGCAGATACACCCGCACTTAAGAAGATAAATGGTAAGTGTGTGATTTCTGATTGTTCTTTGAAGTATGCTAAAGCTTCTTGACGAGTATAAACTGGTTCAACGCCTTCTGCTGTAAAGCCTTCTACGAAGTTCATATTTACAGGAACTTCAACTTTTAATACATCTACTTGATAACGTGGATCAGAGAATACTTTCATCGCATCATTTACTTTATGAGGTTTTAAGCCTGCATAGTGAGCAGATTTTACATCTTCATTACTTGCATCATAAGAAACGATTTCTAAGAAGAAAGGAATATCTTCCGCAGTACATTCACTACCAACACGTTCTACCCATGCGTGTTTAATATCGTTAATTGCTGGATCTTCGTCAATATCATAGTATAGTAATACTTTTACTGCATCTGCTCCGATTTCTTTAATACGTTTAGCTGACCAGATTGGTAATAAATCAGGTAAGCGGCCGATTTCAGTAGCGTCATAACCTGTTTTTTCATATGAAATTAATAATCCACAGTCTGCATTTCTTTTTTCTGCAGCAGGTAAGCCATATTCAGGGTCTAATAAAATTGAGCTTGAATATTTCGTTAATTCTTCAGAAATTAATTCTTTAAAATGAATAATACCTTCATCACCTGTTTGGTCTGGATTTCCAGCAGCAATCATTTTTTTAAGTGAACCACGTTGGTCGATAGCTAATGCACCGATGACCTGATTTTTATTTGATAAACGAACTAGATGTTCATATTTTCCTTTTGTTACAGTTAGTTTTGACATAATTAACACTCCTAATCATTTTATTGCAAGGGTTTCTCACGCCTTATATTCTCTGTTTAACCTTTTTTATTTTTCAAAATAAGCTTTACCGTCTAAATAAGTTGCTTGTAATTGTAAGTCATCATCTAATACGATAAAGTCAGCTGCATATCCTGGATTTAGATGTCCACAAACATCGTCAATTCCAACTGATTTTGCAGGGACTAAACTAGCCATTAATAAAGCTTCGTGAGGAGTTGCAATTCCCCATTTTACAACATTTTGAACTCCTTGGATTAGTTCTAAAATACTTCCAGCAAGGCTACCGTTATGTTTCAATCGAGCTGTTCCATCTTTTACAATGACATCAAATTCTCCTAATGTAGATTCACATTCACCTAATCCACCAGCACGCATACAGTCTGTAATTAAAGCTGTACGGTGTCGGCCACAACAATTCATGACAATATTAGCAGAAACTGGATGAACATGGTGACCATCACAAATTAATTCGTCAAATACATTAAATTCATTTGGGAGAGTAAGAGCAGCTCCAACAACACCTGGTTCACGGTGGTGAAGTCCACGCATACCGTTATAAGTATGAACGAAAATATTTGCACCTGCTTCAACTGCATTTTTACATTCTTCATATGTTGCATCTGTATGAGCTAAGGCAACGTAGATATCTTCTTTGACAGCATGTTTGATAAAGTCAACGGCTCCATCACGTTCAGGAGCAATCGCAATTTTTTTCACCCAACCATTTGCTTTTTGTTGCCATTCATCTAAAATTTCTGTTTTTGGATCTCCCATGTATTTAGGATTTTGGGCACCTTTATACGTTTCACTAAAGAAAGGCCCTTCTAAGAAAATCCCTCTAATTTTAGCTCCTGAGATAGATGCGGCATTTTCTCCAATAGTTTGACAGACATCATTTAATAATTCTCTAGAAGCGGTTAAAGTAGTTGGTAAGTAGGAAGTAACCCCGCAACTAGGTAAGCCAGCAGAAATCGTTTTCAAGCCTTCTACATCATTATCCATTACATCTGCGCCTTTGTATCCATGAATATGTGTGTCCACAAGACCTGGGGCAATGCTATAGGCAGAATAGTCTACAATAGAACCGTCCGTTGGTTTTTCTTCTTGAAATTCTCCGAACACTCCAGAATCTAATATAGGTAAATATCCAGGACCTTTTACACTGTTTTCAAAATAAAATTGTTTTGCATAAATATAAGTAGTCATAATAGCCCTCCTTTTAATCTTTTTTACGATATATTTATGAACGAATTAAACATTTAATGGGTGAATGGTTACCCCTTTTACAACACGGTTTACTGTTCCGCTTGGAGAAGGTGTGTCAGGTTTGTTCCCAACTTTAACAGAAGATAGTAATCCAATCGTTTGACCGAAAATCGCATATGGAAGTGCTAAGTAAGCATCTGGAACTGATGAAAATTCTTCTGCAAAATCAAAGCTAGTGCCTTCATATTTACCTTCTACAGATACACCTACTGCACATACTAGAGGTGCAATGCTGTCTCCATACATTTCTTCTAAAATATCTAAGTCATATTGACGTGTATAAGCATCATTTGAAACAAAGACAAATGCTAGAGAACGAGAATCTACGAATGATTTTGGACCGTGACGGAATCCCATAGAAGAATCATAGATTGTGGCAATTTTACCAGCTGTTAATTCTAGAATTTTTAATTGTACTTCACGTGCTAGACCTGCTAATGGGCCAGATCCAAGATAAATGACACGATCATAGTCTAAGTCTACAAATTGTTGTAAGACATGTTCACGTTCTAAAACACTTTCTCCCATTTGACGAATAGCTGTTACAAATGCAGCTTTTTCTTCAAGTGAGTGGCCTTCATCGAAAATTAATAAAGCTGTTAATGTCATACAAGTAAAGCTACCAGTCATTGCAAAACCAGCATCATTTGAACGAGCAGGCATCATTAATAATAAGTTACGGTCATCGCCAGGTGCTGCTAGAGCTAATTTTCCTTCTGGAGCACAAGTAATGGTAATTTGATAGAACTCTTTCACAATTTGTTGTCCTAATTGAACGCTTGCTAAACTTTCTGGAGAATTTCCGCTACGTGCAAATGAAACTAAAATAGTAGGGATTTCTGCTTTAAAATAATCTAATGGATTACTTACTAAATTAGTTGTTCCTACAGATTGGAATTCAAAACGATCTTCACGTCCATGACGTTTTAAATAAGGTAAAATTGTATCTCCTACATATTGAGATGTACCTGCACCGGTAAAAATAACACGATAGTGATTATGTGGTAATGACTCTAAGAATGCTTGAATTCGGTTTAAGTTTTCTGCATAATAGTCAAATGCTTCCTGCCATAATTCTGGTTGTTGGCGAATTTCACGAGTTGTGATTTCCGCTGTTAGTGCTTCTAGTTGTTCTTTTGAAAATTGAAACATTTCAAAACCTCCCATATTTGATTGTTTAATGTTTATTTCTATGATAACGAACTTTATAAAAGAATTGGTCACTTCTAGCAACGCTTAATGTAAATTCAATCACATGATTTTCGCTATTGACACTTGTTCTCTTTAAACGCAAGCAAGCAGCATGAATTGAACCGTCCAATATTGGAGCTTCATCTTTTGTTAAAATACTCGCTGAAAATTCTTCATCTGCATAAATGATTTTTTGTTGAAAATCATCAGAGAAAACTTCATATAAGGAACGATTTTGTAGTTGTTCTTGTGTGAGGTTAGGGAATAGTCTAGCGGGTAGGAAGGTTGTCTCTTTCATCATTGGAATACCATCTGCAAACCGAATACGTTTGAGTCGATAAATATATTCGCCCGTTTCAATTCCTAGTTGCTGAGCGATATAACTATCTGCTTTATAGTAGTGAAAAGCTGTAATGATAGTAGAAGGAGTTCTTCCTAATTCTTTCATTTGTTCTGTAAAACTGTAACCTTCTAGTAAATTTTGACGTTCTTTCCATTGACTAGAAATAAAAGTGCCTTTTCCATGGCGTTTGTAAATATAGCCTAATGTTTCTAATTCTTTTAATGCCGTACGGACAGTGGTTCTGCTAACTCCATACTCTTTACAGATTTCTCTTTCCGACAACATTTTTTGGTGAACCTGTCCATGTGTCGTAATATATTCGATTAAGTCAAAACTAAGCTTGGAATAAAGTGGCACTTGTTCAGTTTCTACCATATCATTTCCTCCTTTCCAAATCATGTAACGTCTACTGGTCATTACCAGTTAACTATATTGTAAGTTTATTAAGGACATAAGTCAAGAAGACACTGAAAAATAATTGTTGGTAACCATAGAATGAGGAAGGTGCTTTTAGATAAAGACTATAGCAAAAAACGATTAGTCGTTCGTATTTTTTTGAATAAGCTAAGAAAGTTGGAAACTTGACGAGCTTCCTAGAAAAAAAGTAAAATAAAGGGTACGAGAAGAGAGGGGGATTATTGTGGATAAAGTGTTCAATTATAAAAGTTGTTTCGATATTATCGGTCCCATTATGATTGGACCATCAAGTTCTCATACGGCAGGAGCGCTTGCGATTGGAAGATATGCCAGACAATTATTTGGAGGAACTCCTACAAGTGTTCAATGTATTTATTACGAATCATTTGCTCAGACTCATAAAGGACATGGAACGGACTTTGCGGTTATTAGTGGTGTTCTGGGATTTGAAACGGATGATGAACGTGTTCCACAAGCGGTGGAAATTGCTACGGAACAAGGCGTTTCCATTGAATTTATCGAAAGAGATGATCCAAGCCCAGTCGCTCATGCGAATACGGCGGATTTAACATTGATGTCTGCCACAAGACGAGTCCGTTTAATTGGGACTTCTATTGGTGGAGGAACTGTGGAAATCAAATATGTGGAAGTAGATGGATTCATCTCTAATCTTTCAGGACCACTACCGATTATTTTAGAAATTCTTCCAATTGAAGAAGCTTCAACAGTGGAACTTCTATTAGAAGAATTTAGTGTTTCGATTGGAAAACGAAAAGAATTGAAGGAAGGTTCATCTCGTTTTATTCGGTATGAATTGAATGGATTAATTTCCCCAACTCTTCAAGAAAAATTACAATTGATTCAACAAGAAAAAACAATCTATGTTTTTACATAAAATTAAGAAAGGAATTTCGTGATGTTTGTTAGCATACAGGAATTAGTCGCATTAGCAACTAGCCAAAATAAATCTATTTCTGAAGTCATGATTGAACAAGAAATGGAAACGACCCAACAAAGTCGAGAATTTATTTGGGCGAAGATGGATAAAAATCTTCAAACTATGAAAAATGCGGTAGAAAGAAGTGTACAGGGTCAGGGAGTATTCTCTCCAACAGGACTAACCGGTGGGGATGCTGTAAAAATGAAAAAATATCGCGAAAAGGGAAAAACTTTATCCGGAGATAACATTTTAGCAGGAGTGCAGTACGCTCTAGGAACGAATGAAGTGAATGCAGCAATGGGGATTGTGTGTGCAACTCCAACTGCGGGAGCAAGTGGGACATTACCAGGCGTTATATTCTCCATTGCAGATAGCATGGACTTAACTCATGAGCAACAAGTTAGATTCCTATTCACTGCTTCAGCATTCGGAATGGTTGTAGCCAATAATGCGATGATTGCAGGAGCAATGGGTGGTTGTCAGGCAGAAGTTGGTAGTGCTAGTGCGATGTCTGCAGCTGCAGCTGTTGAAGCTTCCGGAGGAACCCCACAACAATGTTCAGAAGCTTTTTCGATTGCATTAGGGAATTTGTTAGGATTAGTGTGTGACCCTGTTGCCGGCTTAGTAGAAATCCCATGCGTGAAGCGAAATGCGATTGGAGCAGGAAATGCATTAATTGCGGCTGATATGGCGTTAGCAGGAATTACAAATGTTATTCCGGCAGATGAAACGATTGAAGCAATGCGTTCTATCGGAAGAAAAATGCCAAGTGAATTAAGAGAAACAGGGATAGGTGGAACCGCGGGTACTCGAACAGGACTAGCAATTAAAATGAAAATTTTTGGACAAGATGTTTCGTTAGAAAAAGAGGAGGAATAACGATGGTAAAAGAAGTTGCAACATTTGCAGGAGGATGCTTCTGGTGTATGATTAAACCGTTTGATACACAACCAGGAATTGAATCTGTCATTGCAGGTTATACAGGAGGGCATAAGGAGAATCCTACTTATAAAGAAGTTTGTTCAGGAACAACAGGACATACAGAAGCTGTACAAATTACTTTTGATCCAGAAATCTTCTCTTATGAGCAATTAGTTGAAGTCTATTGGCAACAAACAGACCCAACCGATGCGATGGGACAATTTGTAGATAGAGGCGATTCTTATCGACCAGTGATTTTCTATCACTCTCCAGAACAAAAAGCAATCGCAGAAGCTTCGAAAAAAGCTTTACAAGAAAGCGGACGTTTTAAAAAAGATATTGTTACAAAAATCGAACCAGCAAGTACATTTTATCCAGCAGAAGAGTATCATCAAGATTTTTATAAGAAAAATCCAGACCATTACTACCGTTACCGTGGTATGTCTGGACGTGATACGTTTATTGAAGAGAGTTGGAGATAGGAGTATACAAAATAAACCCGAGGAATTTCGAAAAATGAAATTCCTCGGGTTTCTTATGTTACTCCTAAACTCTCTTACTACCCATTCCAGTAAATTTACTAATAACAGTAAACACAACTGAACCAATAATAGCAGGTACTAACCATTCGAATCCGAATTGATGTAATGGTAAGGTATTTGTCCAAGCGGCTAATTCAGCTAGGAAGTTGCCACCTTGCATTTGTGAGAATAAATGAATCGCTTGAATTCCTCCAATGAAGAATGCTCCAACAACTGCACCTGTATAAGTCCAGTTATAAACAATATAGCGATCAAAAATGGATAAGAAGATTAAGGCGATGACCATTGGGAAAATAGCACTTAGTACTGGAACGGCTAATTGTAATAAGGCATCCACTCCTAAAAGTGATAGAAGGAATGAAAGAACAACTGATACTACAACAATTTTTTTATATTCTAATTTTCCATTTGTTAAAGTTGAAAAATAATGCCCACAAGTTGTAATTAATCCAACAGATGTTGTTAAGCAAGCAAAGGATATGGCAATCCCCATAGCGACTTTACCGAATGAGCCTAACAATTTTTCAATTAATCCGATTAATAATGCAGGTCGTTGAACGGTTGAATCATAAACCGTACTTACAGTTGCTCCGACATAAGTTAAGCTGCTGTACACTGATGCTAGTAAAATGAAAGAGACAATCCCTACTCCAAACATCATTTGATGTTGTTCTTTTTTCTCTGTATAGCCACGTCTAGTTAAGTCTGATATCACAATTCCTGCCATTAAGGCTGCTCCAAGTGCATCCATTGTTTGATAGCCTTCTTTGAAGCTTTGAGAAAATAATCCTGTAGAAGTTGTTGTTTGGAAACCTGCATTTGGCTGAACTACAGCCGCAATAAATACAAGTAGTAAAATGAATAATAAAATAGGTGTTAAATATTTTCCAATCGCATCAATAACGGTGTGTGAATGAATCGCAATATATAACGTTAACCCGAAAAAGATAAGAGACGTTATCCATTGTGGAGCAGTGGGTACAAGTGATTGTACAAAAATCTCATGAGTCGTAGATCCGGTTCTTGGAACAGCAAATAATGGTCCAATTAAGATGATGGAAATCGCTCCAATAATGATAGAAAAATGTTTACTAACTCTTTTTCCTAAATCTGTTGCTTGTCCTCCTAACAGAGTTGTTACAATAACCCCAAGAATTGGTAATAGTGGGTCTGATAATAAAAAGGCGATAGTGGCAATTCCCCAATTATTTCCAGAGATAACTCCTAGATAAGGGGGGAAGATTAAATTTCCAGCGCCAAAGAAGATAGCAAATAATGCAAATCCACAAATAATAATGTCAGTGATTTTCTTTCGAGACATAAAATTCCTCCTGTGTTTCTTAAAAAATGATTAAAAAATTATAAATAGTGTACCATTTCTTTTTCTATAATGCTAGTAATATTTTTTTAAAATCCACAAATGTTTTGTAGGCTAAAAATAGATCATGATAATACACGAATGTTGGCTATCTATGGTACAATAGCTAAGCAGAATGATTGAAAGTGAGGAAATGAAATGAGTTTTAAGATTGGCAATATTCAAATTGACAATCCAGTAGTTGTTGCACCGATGGCGGGAATTAGTAATTCAGCCTTTCGTGTAACAGTAAAAGAATTTGGAGCAGGATTAGTTGTTTGCGAAATGATTAGTGATAAAGGGATTCAATTTAGAAATGAAAAAACATTAAGCATGTTGCATATTGAACCGAATGAATACCCATTGAGCGTCCAAATTATGGGCGGAAATAAAGATACATTAGTAGAAGCTGCCAAATATGTAGCTGAAAATACAGAGGCTGCGATTATCGATATTAATATGGGATGTCCTGTTAATAAAGTGATTAAAGCTGAAGCAGGCGCAAAATGGTTATTAAATCCAAATAAAGTTTATGAAATGGTTGCCGCAGTAGTGGATGCAGTGGATAAACCTGTAACAGTGAAAATGCGTACCGGTTGGGATGATGAACATTTATATGCCGTTGAAAATGCACTTGCAGCTGAACGAGCAGGTGCAAGTGCTGTTGCGATGCATGGTAGAACTCGTGTACAAATGTATGATGGAAAAGCAAACTGGGAAATTCTTGGAGAAGTGAAGAAAAACTTAACACGTATTCCATTAATTGGAAATGGAGATGTACGTTCTCCTCAAGATGCTAAGAAAATGATTGACATTGCGGGTGTAGATGGTGTTATGATTGGACGAGCTGCTCTAGCGAATCCATGGATGATTAAACAAACCGTTCATTATTTAGAAACGGGAGAATTATTACCAGAAAATACTGTTCCAGAAAAAATTGAGATTGCTAAAACACATTTAGACCGTTTAGCGTCGTTAAAAGGAGAAGCAGTAGCGACAAAAGAATTCCGTAAATTAGCTGCTTATTACTTAAAAGGAATTCCACGTGCAACGAAGACAAAAGTTGAGATTAATGAGTCTACAACGGTATCTCAAGTGAATCAACTTTTAGATCAATTTGTCCAAGAACATTTAGAGCGTGTTGAAAGACAGTTAGAGCGTGGAAAAGAAGTAAAGTAAGTCTTTTATCATATGTTAAAGAGATCAAATTGAATTTTTTTCGATGATATAAACGCTTTATTTATCTGACAATAATTGGTACAATAGACTAGAAATACAGTGACAGTTGTCACAAAAAGGAGGAAATACAGTGTCTAACGAAGTAGAAGTACAAGAAACACTGAATGATCAATTACAAGTTCGCCGTGAAAAAATGCATCAATTACGTGAAAAAGGAGTAGAGCCTTTTTCAACAGGATTTAAACAAAAACAATCCACTGAAGAAATTCATCAACAATTTGAAGGTGCGACAAAAGAAAGTTTAGCTGAACAAGAAGAAGTGACAGTTCAAATCGCAGGTCGTATTATGACAAAACGTGGAAAAGGTAAAGCAGGTTTTGCTCATATTCAAGATGGTAAAGGACAATTACAAATTTATGTTCGTAAGGATGTTGTTGGAGACGAAGCTTATGAATTATTTGATAAAGCTGACTTAGGAGATATCGTTGGTGTTGTAGGAACAGTTATGGTGACAAACACTGGTGAATTATCTGTTAAAGCAAATCAATTTGTTCATTTAACAAAAGCTTTACGTCCATTACCGGATAAATATCATGGATTAACAAATGTAGAGCAACAATATCGTCAACGTTACTTAGATTTAATTAGTAACCGTGACAGTATGGATCGTTTCGTAACACGTAGTAAAATTATCCGTGAAATTCGTCATTACTTAGATTCTCGTGATTACTTAGAAGTGGAAACACCAGTATTACATACATTAGCTGGTGGTGCGAACGCTCGTCCATTTATAACTCATCACAATGCTTTAGATATGGAATTATACATGCGTATTGCTCCAGAGTTACACTTAAAACGCTTAGTAGTAGGTGGTATGGAACGTGTGTATGAAATCGGTCGTGTATTCCGTAATGAAGGAATTGATACAACACACAACCCTGAGTTTACATCAATCGAAATCTATACTGCTTATACTGACTATCAAGATGTTATGGACTTAACAGAAGGAATCGTATCAAGCGTTGCGCAAGAAGTATTAGGAAAAACAAAAGTTCTTTATGGGGAATATGAAGTGGAATTAAAAGCTCCTTGGAAGAGAGTTCATATGGTAGATGCCATTAAAGAAGTAACAGGAGTAGACTTCTGGGTAGAAATGACAGATGAAGAAGCTCGTGCGATTGCTAAAGAAAAAGGTGTGAAAGTTGAAGACTCAATGACTTATGGTCATGTAGTGAATGAATTCTTCGAAACATTTGTAGAAGAAACATTAATTCAACCAACATTTATTTATGGACATCCAGTAGCAGTGTCTCCACTTGCTCGTAAAAATGATGAAGACCCACGCTTCACAGATCGTTTCGAATGCTTCATTTGTACAAAAGAATATGCAAATGGATTTACAGAGTTAACAGACCCAATCGATCAACGTGAACGTTTCATGAAACAAGTAGAAGAAAAAGAAACTGGTAACGATGAAGCTCATCCATTAGATGAAGATTTTGTACAAGCATTAGAATATGGATTATCTCCAACTGGTGGGGTAGGTATCGGTATTGACCGTTTAGTCATGTTACTAACAAATAGCCAATCAATCCGTAACGTATTATTATTCCCAACAATGAAGCCAATAGGCTTAGAAAAGGCAGAAAATGGGGGTTTGTCAAAAGAAACTTACGAAACTTACGACAAACTTACGACAGAAGAAATTGACCTTTCAAAAGTGAAAGTTGAACCATTATTTGAAGATATGGTAGACTTTGAAACTTTCTCAAAATCTGATTTTAGAGTTGTAAAAGTTAAGAACTGCGAAGAAGTTCCAAAGTCAAAAAAACTTTTGAAATTTACATTAGATGATGGTTCTGAAAAAGAAAGAGTTATTTTATCTGGTATTAAGGAATATTACAGCGCAGAGAGCTTAATTGGAAAGACACTACTTGCGATTTGTAATCTTCCTCCTCGTAAGATGATGGGAATCGACTCAGAAGGTATGATTATATCTGCAATTTGTGAGTACGACGGAGAAGAAAAACTTAACTTAATAATGTTGGATGATAATATCCCAGCAGGAGCAAAATTATATTAAAGGACACGCTAATTATGAAACTGGGGTTTGTTATGAATCCCAGTTTAATTTTTAGGAGTATGTATGAGATGGATAATTAGAATAATTTTATTACCGATAAGATTAGTGTTGAGTTTGCTCATAGCTTTTTTAACCTTCATATTAAGTTTGAGTACTGCGTTGTTAAGCGTAGTTTCTACTTTGATTTTTATAATTGGATTAGCTAGCATATTTCAAGGAGACAAGCAAATTGTAATTGAAGCACTAATATTAGCATTTTTATTTAGTCCATTTGGATTACCTAAATTAGGTATATATGTTATTGGATTATTAGAATTATTAAACTATACAATAAAATCAATTTGAAGAAAAATAAATATTAGACAATCGTAGACGATAGAAAGTAATAATTCTGTCGTCTTTTTTTTATTTCAAAGAAAGGAGGTAAGAATGAATTTTGATTATTTTTATAATAGGCAATCTGAGATGTATAACTTCATTAGGTTACCTATGGTATTAATGAAAGATGAGATTTTCGAGAGCATTTCTATTGAAGCTAAAGTTTTGTATTCATATATGCTTAATCGAATGGGTCTTTCATATAAAAATGGTTGGATAGATGAAGATGGAAAAGTCTTTATTTACTACACAATAGAAAGTATAAAAGATCAATTTAATTGTGCAAGTGAAAAAGCAAATAAATTAATAGCTGAACTTGATATTAAATCAGGAATAGGACTGATTGAAAAGAAAAGACAAGGACTTGGAAAGCCTAATAGAATCTATGTTAAAGACTTTATGAGCATATTTAATAATATGGAATTAAAAAATCAAGAAGTTCGAAAAACAAAATTTCAGAAGTTCGATAATCGAAATTCAAGAGATTCGAATATCGAAAGTCAAGATTTTCGAAAATCGGAAAGTAACTATAACAATATTAGTAATAATGAGTTAAGAAATAATGATTTTAGTAAAGGGCAAAAGCCTTATGGAATATATAAAAATATATTTTTGACTGATGAAGAATACAAGGACTTAACAAATGAGTTAGGAAGTAGAATTAGTGAATATATTGATAGGTTGTCGTCGTATATGAAAGCAAATGACAGAGTCTATCAAGATCACAAGGCAACCATAATCAATTGGTATCTTAATGATCAGGCAAAAAACATTAATGATAATACAACAAGGAAAATGAATTACGATATAGGAGAGAGTTTATGAAAAGCTTAAAAGATTTTGTATTAAGAAAAAATGATATTGAAAGAAATGGACATATCTATTGTAAATCATGTGGTAAAAGAGTCGATGGAGAATTAGTTGACCTTGGATTTACAAAGTTTATTCCAAGAATTAAATGTGAATGTGAAATAAAAAGAGATAAGGAAAATGAAGAAAGAGAAAGACTGATGAAAATATCATCATTGAAAAGAGATTGCTTCTCATCGCCGCTCCAACACCAATATACTTTTGAGAAATTCTTAAATGAAAAAGGTCAAGCCTATAAGGTTGCCTATAATTATGCCAAAAGTTTTGAGCAAATGAAGGAAGACAATGTTGGACTTTTATTTTATGGAGATGTTGGCAGTGGAAAGACTTATCTTGCTTGTTCTATTGCAAATGAATTAATTGAAAGAGAACAAGTTAAAGTTAAGATTATGAATTTATCTCAAGTTATAAACCAAATACAAAAATCAGCATTTAAACTAGATTCAAATGAAATAATAAGTAACCTCTCTAATATTCCTTTGTTAATTTTAGATGACCTTGGAATTGAAAGGGATACATCTTATGCAAGAGAACAGGTATATAACATTATAAACTCAAGATACTTAAAGGGTAGGCCGACAATTTTTACTACAAACTTATCATTGGAAATTATTCAAAATCCTAATATTGACCTTGAGTATCAGAGGATATATTCAAGAATACTTGAAATGACAATACCAGTTAAAGTTACGGGAGAAGATTTTAGAAGAAAAATCCATCAAGAGAAGTTAAGAAAATACAAAGAGTTACTTTTATATGGAGGTGGAATAGATGATTAATGAAGAAGTATCTAGGTCAAGTCTTAATCTTGAAGTAAGACTTGCAAAAGCAACAAGTAAAGCAATTCTTGATGCCTTAAAGAAAGTACACAAGCAAATAGAAGAACAAGGAGGCTTGAAAAATGTAATAAAAAATAACGGAGAAGAAGTAAAGCTAAAGGATATGGTTAAAAAGGGACAGTTAGAAGAAATTAATCTAAAAGATCCTGAGTTAAAAGAACTAAAGAAAATTTTAAATAAACACGGAGTTAAGTTTTCTGTTATGAAAGATAAGGAAACTGGTAACCACTCTGTGTTTTTTCAATCTAAGGATATAAAGGTAATGGAACATGCCTTTAAAAAAGCAGTTAAGGAATCTGAAAGAAAGGCCGATAGAAAAGATTCAATAACGAAGACAATAAATAAGTTTAAAGATATGGCTAAGGATACCATTAGCAAAGATAAGGTTAAAAATAAACATAAGGAGCAAAGCTTATGATAAGTAATTTAAAAACATTTGAAAATAAGAATTTTGGGAAACTCACTGTTATAGAAAAAGACGGTGAGTTTTTCTTTATAGCAAATGAAGTAGCAACTATGTTAGGATATGTCAATCCAAGAAAAGCTGTTTATGACCATGTAGATGAGGAAGATAAGGGTGTAACGAAATGGAACACCCCTGGAGGAATACAGAATATTTCAATAATTAACGAATCAGGATTGTATTCACTTATCCTCTCATCAAAACTACCACAAGCAAAAATATTCAAAGCTTGGGTAACTAGAGAAGTCTTACCAAGTATTAGAAAAAACGGAGGATATATAGTAGGGCAAGAAAAGAAAACTAATGAAGATCTACTTGCAGATGCAATTCTTGTAGCCAATAGAATTATTGCTGAAAGAGAAGAAGAAATTGAAGAATTAAGACCAAAGGCAGATTATTATGACAAATTAGTAGATTATAACCTACTTACAAACTTTAGAAATACTGCCAAAGAGTTAGGAATACCACAAAATCAATTTATAAGTTTTCTAATGGATAAGGGATTAATTTACAGAGATAAGAAAAAGAAACTCTTACCTTATGCAGATAAGAACAAGGGATATTTTGAAGTAAAAGAATGGATTGATCCACTAGGTACACTTGTAGGCATACAAACATTTATAACACCAAAGGGAAGACACTACCTACTAATTTTATTAGATAGTGAAGGTTTCTACGATGAATAAGATATTAGAAGCCATTCTTTCTGATATTAAATACTTAATTAAAATAGACAACCCAAAGAAATTTATATTAGCAAACATTCCTTATCTATCTTTCTTCTACATTGGAAATATCTTTTCTAAGCACATCAATTCTTATGTAGGAGGAGATATTATTGATAGAATAATGGTGGGAATTTCTGATATAGGAACTTTATCTTATATACCAAGCCTTAATCCAAGGGACTTGTTAGTAGGTATTTCAGTTGCTGGTCTTGTTAAGCTAATTGTTTATAGTAAAGGTAAAAATAAAAAGAAATATAGGCAAGGCAAGGAATATGGATCTGCAAGATGGGGAGAAAGCAAGGATATTGCTCCATACATTGACCCTAAGTTTGAAAATAATGTTCTCATAACTAATACCGAAAGACTTACAATGAACTCAAGACCTAAAAATCCTAAATATGCTAGAAATAAAAATGTATTAGTAATAGGTGGTTCTGGATCAGGTAAGACAAGATTTTATGTAAAGCCAAATCTAATGCAAATGCACTCTTCCTATGTAGTAACAGACCCTAAAGGCACACTTGTGTTAGAGTGTGGAAAAATGCTTTATGAAAATGGATACGATATAAAGATATTAAACACAATAAACTTCAAAAAGTCCATGAAATACAATCCCTTTGCATACTTGAGAAGTGAAAAAGATATTTTAAAGCTTGTCCAAACAATTATTGCCAACACCAAGGGAGATGGAGAAAAGGCAGGAGAAGATTTTTGGGTAAAGGCTGAAAAGTTATATTACACTGCTCTTATTGGGTATATTTATTATGAAGCACCTGAAGAAGAAAAGAACTTTAAGACACTTTTGGATATGATTGACGCAAGTGAAGTTAGAGAAGATGACGAAACCTATATGAACCCAATTGATAGGCTCTTTGAAGCTCTTGAAAAGAAAGACCCAAGTCATTTTGCAGTTAAGCAATACAAGAAATATAAGCTGGCAGCAGGAAAAACTGCCAAGTCAATTCTAATATCTTGTGGAGCAAGACTTGCACCTTTTGACATAAGAGAGCTTAGAGAACTAATGAGTGAAGACGAACTAGAACTTGATAAAATTGGAGATAGGAAAACTGCCTTGTTCGTAATAATATCAGATACTGATGATACCTTTAATTTTGTAGTATCAATAATGTATTCCCAATTATTTAATCTCCTATGTGATAAGGCAGATGATGTGTATGGTGGAAGACTTCCAGTTCATGTTAGGTGTCTACTTGATGAGTTTGCAAATATTGGTTTGATTCCTAAATTTGAAAAACTGATTGCGACAATTCGTTCAAGAGAAATATCAGCAAGCATAATACTGCAAGCACAATCTCAATTAAAAGCAATTTACAAAGACCATGCAGATACAATAGTTGGTAACTGTGACTCAACACTCTTTCTAGGAGGAAAAGAAAAAACAACAGTAAAAGAGTTATCTGAAACCTTAGGAAAAGAAACCATAGACCTATATAACACATCAGAAACAAGATCAAACCAGAAATCTTTTGGTCTAAATTACCAAAAAACTGGGAAGGAACTTATGAGCCAAGATGAAATAACTGTAATGGATGGTGGTAAGTGTATTTATCAGTTAAGAGGAGTAAGACCTTTCTTGTCTGATAAATTTGATATTACAAAGCATAAGAATTACAAGTTGTTGGAAGATTATGATAAGAAGAACTTGTTTGATGTGGAAGAGTATTTAACAAATAGAGATAAAATAAAAATAAACAGGAACAGTTTGATTACAAGATTATGAATTAAGCCTAGGATAAAAATATTTTTGGTATAATATCTATATAAACCATGGAGGTAGGCATATGAGGTCTTATGAAAGTAAGGAAGAATTAAAAAATGAGATAAAGAAAACTTTTGGAAAATATATTTCAGAGTTTGATAATATCCCAGAAGAATTAAAAGATAAAAGAGTAGATCAAGTTGATAGGACACCAGCTGAAAATCTTGCCTATCAAGTAGGTTGGACAACTTTAGTTTTGAAATGGGAAGAAGATGAAAAAAAGGGAATTGAGGTTAAAACGCCATCTGACAAATTTAAGTGGAATCAACTTGGAGAATTGTATCAATGGTTTACAGATACCTATGCTCATAAATCGTTAAAGGAATTAAAAGAACAACTATCACAGAATATAGAAGATATTTACTCTTTGATAGATAATCTTACAGAGGAAGAATTATTTAAACCACATATGAGAAAATGGGCAGATGAAGCAACAAAAACTGCAACTTGGGAAGTATATAAATTTATCCATGTAAATACAGTAGCACCATTTGGAACATTTAGGACTAAGATTAGAAAATGGAAAAAACTTAATAATTTTGTGAATGTAATTAAATAATAAGGTTGGTGCTTTAATTGAATTATGAAAAATTTAAAAAAATAATAAATAGAAAAACCTCTATAATAGTATTAGATACAAATGTAATACTTGACTTAGCTCGATATTCATTATACAGTAGCAAAAACATATTAGAAATTTTCAAGGAGTGTAAGGATTTAATATGGATTCCGAATCAAGTGTATAAAGAATTTAATAAAAATAAATATAGCGTATTCGGACAATTGAAAAAAAGTATCAAAATTTTGAAAAAGATTTACTAAGAGTAATTGAAAGGAGTCAAAAAAATTTAGAGAGTGTCTTGATTAAATCATCTAAATATAATTATTTTGGAAGAAAAAATTTGGAGAATGAATTAAATAACAAGTTAGTTGAATTAAAACAAATAATCAAATCTTATAAAAATAGTGTTGGTATTGAATATGATGAAATAACAACAGATTCTCCTGAAATAATTAAAGATATAGATAATCTTATTTCATATTTAGAAAAAAATAATAGGATAGGTAATAGGATAAGGTTTAGTGAACAATTAAAAATTATTAGAGAGGGTGAACTTAGGTATAAATATAAAATTCCGCCTGGATATGAGGACATTAATAAAGATGGAGTTGAAAAATTTGGAGATTTATTTGTTTGGAAAGAGATATTAGATTTACCAGTTGAAAAATCAGTAAAAGATATTATTTTTATTACGAATGATATAAAAGAAGACTGGTGGAGTAAGGATAGTCAAGATAATTTAGTAGTTCACGATAAATTATTAAGTGAATTTAAAGAAAAAAATCCAAATGTAAATATTGAATTTTTAACAACAGGAATGTTTCAGAATTTCGCTTCAAAAGTATATGATAGATATGATTTTAATGTTTATGTAGATTTAAATAGAAAAGATGTGTCATATGTAGAAAGAGTAAAACAAGATATTTCTAATGATATAGTTGACAGTATTTATAATAACAACTATTATTATCTAGAATCGTATGTTATTGGAAGTGAGGGTATTGAAGAATTAGATATAAATAATTGTGAATTCAATGAGATATTAGATACTTATGAAGAGTTTACAGACGAGATTGTTAGTATAACTTATGAGCTAGAATATTTAATAAATTTAAGTTGTGTATCCTTTGATTATTGGGGACGTGATGATGATACAAAAGAAGTCATACAATCACCACCAATAGAACAAGAATTTAGTGGAAGTGTCATAGTTAATGTCACAAGATTAATTAATAAAGATGATATCGAAGAAGATTCTTTTTATATTAATAATGATAAAGAATATACAGATATTGAAATAATTGAAATTCAGATAGATCAAGATTCTATAAACAAAAATGAAGAAGACTACGATGACTCTTATTTAGAAGAGGAGAATTACAATAATGATTATGCATTTATTTGCTCTAAATGTGGAAAGGGATTTAAGGATAGGCGAGAAGATGTAGGTGGTATTTGTCGAGATTGTTCATTTAATGATTAATAATATAGGATATTTTATTAAAGCAGTAATTATAAAGTTTACTGCTTTTTTTATACTCAAAATTAGGAGGTTAAGATGTTAAGGATAAGAGCTCCTACTTAGAACAATTTAATAAGGAATAATGTATAGCGATTGGAAATAAATAGATCCAGTCGCTTTTTTAATTGAAATTTATAGATTAAGGAGAAGAAATTAATGGATAGAGAAATGATAAATATTAATGCAAATTTAGTTAAAGAAGTGGAATTATCAGAATTTGAAAGAGATGGAGAAAAAGTAGATGTAGCAAATTTTACTCTCATTAAAAAATATGGTAAAGGAAAAGAATATATAAATTGTTCAGTCTACGGAGAAAAAAGCGAACGTGCAAAAGAATTAGATAAAGGAGATCTAATCCATGTCTTTGGATATTTCAAAGAAAACAAAAAAGGAGATAAGGTCTACAAGAATTTTATAGTTAAATCACTAAATAAAATAGAAAATAAGAAAGAAAACGAGGAGGAATAATATGGAATTTTTTACAGCTGGAGTTGGAGTTTTAAAGACACTTGTAACTGCAATTGGTGCAGGTTTAGGAGCATGGGGAGTTATTAACTTAATGGAAGGTTATGGTAATGATAACCGTGCGACACGTTCATAAGTGAAAAGCTTATGCACTAAGTCGAAGGACTAAAAGTTCAAAACTTAGGAGAACTGACAATCTGATAGGTAGAATGATGGGGTAACGCCCTGAAATGCCTACACTGATACTCCGATTGGCAATGAATATTAGACTATTTCATTGTCAAAAGCTCGGTGAAGTCGGCAGAGAGTAGCCGTAAGACTGATATTTCATATCAGACACGAAAGCTGTTCAGAGGTGGACGGTGCTACCTATATGCCGGGTGTCGAATACGCATGGTGAGAATGTGTATACCAAAGCACTGACGTACTTCCGAATGTACAAGTCTAAACGTTTGAATTTGCCTAACGGCAATTCCCATCAAAGATGGGGTGTTTGTGGATGAGTAAGAATGGTTGTTATAAAAATCCATATATTGTTACAGGCGATATGGTGAAAACTAAACACAGGCTTAGAGGAAGAACCTAAACGTATTCAATGATAAGATTGTCGGAACGTGGTAAGCCAAGAACACGGAAGCAGTCTAATGCTAAAGAAGTGTTGAATGGGAAAATGACTGTAAAAACAGCATATAACCGTTCTTTATCTTGGTGAAAGCGGTGGCACAGTACCTATGAAGCGAAAATAATAAGTTCGTGGAGGGATAGCCACCAGTCACAGGAAAGTACAAGAACTGAAATTAAGACAAACACAGCTTCGAGTATGACAAAGAAAATCAAATCCGAAAGGAGATGGTGACTGTGTCCACTTCGAAACAAACACTGAAACAAAGCAAAATCCGTTATACGGAATACTATGACTTGCAAAAAGTCCTTGATGATTTATATGAAGATAGCGGTAATAATAAAGTATTTTCAAATTTAATGGAGTTGATAACTTCAAGAGAAAATATTAAACTTGCCTATCGTAGTATAAAAGGGAACAAAGGAAGTCATACAGCCGGAGTAGATGGCAGAACAATAAAACATCTATCAAGGCTAAATGAAGAAGAATACATTTCTCTCATACAAAAACAGTTTCATTGGTATAAACCACGCCCTGTAAAGAGAGTGGAGATACTAAAGCCTAATGGGAAAATAAGACCTTTAGGAATACCGACTATTGTAGACAGAATTGTACAACAATGTATCTTGCAAATATTAGAGCCGATATGTGAAGCCAAGTTTCATGACAGTTCCTATGGGTTTCGACCTAACAGGAGTACGGAACACGCTATTGCAGAATGTGCAAGACTAATGCAGATACAGCACTTACACTATGTAGTCGATATTGATATACAAGGATTTTTCGATAACGTATATCATGCAAAGCTCATAAGGCAGCTTTGGAATTTAGGAATCCAAGACAAAAAGTTACTTTGTATCATTAAGGAAATGCTTAAAGCAGACATAGTTATGCCCGATAAAAAGGTAATTACACCAACAAAGGGAACACCACAAGGCGGAATATTATCACCGCTACTATCTAATGTAGTCTTGAACGAATTAGATTGGTGGGTTTCATCTCAATGGCTGACAATGCCTACGCATTATCCATATAAACAGAGAACGAACAGTCAAGGAACAGAGATAAAAAGCCATACTTACAGAGCTTTAAGAACAAGCAACCTAAAAGAAATATACATTGTAAGGTATGCTGATGATTTTAAGATATTTTGCCGTAATTACTACGATGCAAAAAGAACCTATCAGGCAGTTACAAAATGGTTGCAAGACCGATTAAAACTAAATGTGAGTGAAGAAAAATCTAAAATAACAAATCTAAAACAAAGGTATTCGGAGTTCTTAGGATTTAAGCTTAAGGTTAAACCAAAAGGCAAAAAGTTTGTTGTACAGTCGCATATAAGTGATAAGGCACTGAAAAATGCAAAAGAAGATATTTCTAAATGTGTTGCGGATATAAAAAGACCTGCAAACGAAAAGGAACAGTACAAAGCAATAGCCAAGTATAATGCCACTGTTTCAGGCTTGCATAATTACTACCAAATAGCAACAAATGTAAGTTTGGACTTTGCTAAAATAGCCTTTCACATTAAAAAGCAGATGAACAACAGACTTGATATTAAAACCAGTGGAACGCTAAACAAAGGATTTATCAAAGCAAAATATGGAAAAAGTAAACAGCTTCGCTTCCTTAATGGACATCCGCTAATTCCAGTTGGATATATTAGGACAAAGGACGCAAAACACAAGAAAAAGATTGTAAATAAATACACTGTAAAGGGCAGAGCTTTTATTCATAAAAATCTGCAAATTGATGTAGATACACTTGTTTGGTTGATGAGACATCCTGTGCTTGATAAAAGCATAGAGTTTGCAGACAACAGAATCTCGCTCTTTGCAGCTCAATATGGCAGATGTGGAGTAACAGGTGTAAAACTTATACCAAACGACATACATTGCCATCACAAGATACCGCTTGAACAAGGCGGTACAGACAGTTACAGCAACTTAATTCTTGTTACAGAAGCAGTTCATATACTCATCCATGCAACAAAAGTAGATACAATCCAAAAATATATAAAAGAGCTTGGGTTAACAGTCAAGCAGATTGAGAAATGTAATAAGCTTAGAAAAATGGCAGAATTGCCACTAATTTAGAGAAAAAAATAATTTGTTACGAAGTGTGTAAGTCTTAGTTAAAACGTGAAAATCTTTCTTGTGATGGAACGCCGTGTGCGGTGAAAGTCGCATGCACGGTGTGAAGTGGGGGAAAATCCGGAGATAACATCAAAGGATTACCTATCACTATCTGGTGCTAAATCTCAAGGTATTAAGCAATTTATGGCAAAATAAGGACGGAATAACACAACAAATTCTCTAAAACAAATCACTAAATCAATGTAAGATTGAATGAAATCAATATTTATGCTATAATTAAATAAATCTAATGAAGAGAAAAAGAGGGATATTATGGCACTAAACTATAAACCATTATGGATACAGTTGGCAAAAAAAGGATTAAAAAAAACAGATGTAATAGCTATGGCAGGACTAACAACAAATGTTATGGCACAAATGGGCAAGGATAAACCAATTACATTTAAAAATTTAGAAAGAATATGTAAGGCTCTATCTTGCACTCCTAATGATATTATTAGTTTTGAAGATGAATTTTAAAAAGAAATTTACAACGGAACAGATATGTATTAAAATAAAAAAACATTATTTTAAATGGTCAAAACACTTGACCATTTTTAAAAACCGTGGTATACTCAAGATGAAGATAATTAAATTAACAAAAATAGAAAAATAAACGAAACTGTAATTTACAAAGGAGGAAATATAGTTGGAATTTTCAGATGGAGAACTACTAGTAATGGAAGAGTTGTGGAAGGGCGATGTATTAGATGAAAATGGAGAAATCCAAGCCTTAGAATTATCTAAAGTATTGATGGAAAGGCACAATATAAGCAAAACATCTTGCTACACATTTTTTGGAAGATTAGTAGAAAAAGGAGCTATAGCTAGGAGGTATCCTAAATATACAATTAGGGTCCTTGTATCAAGGGAAGATGCACTTTTGAATAAGCAAAAAGAAGCCTTTCACAAACTTTTTAAGGGATCACTTTTAAATATTTGTAAAACGTTTTTACAAAATGAAGAAGTTACAAAAGAAGAAATAGAAGAGATGAAAAAATTAATAGCAAGCTTTGACGAAGAGGAAGAAGACCAAGAGGAAAAAAAGGATGACACTAAGTCTAACTAGTGTTTTTATACTCGAAAAATCAATAAAAAGTCTTTTAATATTAGCCATAATTTTCCTAGTTAGACCAATCTTAAATAAAAAAGCCTTCAGGTCAGCAAGTATCATCTTGTGGATTCTCTTAATAATCTATTTAATAACTCCCTACGAACTCGATATTGGAATAGAAAACGTAAGAGGAAATTCTATATTATTTGTTATAACAAATTTCTTTGATTCATCCCTAGGATGGTTAGCAAATGAAATAGGCTGTATCTTTTTTAAACTAAACCGCCTAATAGGTTCGATTTTGATTTTTACTTATCTAGGAATAAAAATTTATAAATTCCATAAAGTTATGAAAGGCTCAGTCCTGATTGACAATAGCTTGTGCAAGGAAAAAATAAGGGAATTTGGACTAAAAAGAAAAGTAGAGATTTATATCAATAACAATTTAAAAACTCCCCTTACCTTTGGGATTTTAAAACCCAAGATAATCTTACAAGATCATATCCTAGCAGATGAAAAATTACTAGACCATGTTTTGATTCATGAACTAATCCATATAAAGAAATTTCATATCCTACTCAACCACCTTGTAAATATATTAGCCTGCCTATATTGGTTCAATCCACTCTTATGGTTAAGCTTAAAATACCTAGACCAGGATATCGAAATCAACTGCGATAAGCTAGTGGTTGAAAACTTAGGCGATACTGTAAAAAATAGAAAAGAATATTGCATGTCAATGCTAAAATTATTAGAAATAGGAAGTAATACAAATAATTTATTTTTAAAATTAAACCCAAATAAAGAAAGGATACTTATTATGAAACAATGTAAGAAGACACTTACAGGACTGGTAGTTTTTATATCGACATTTATATTTTGTTTACCAGCCTTTGCCAATGTGGCTGATCTAAATCAAGATAGGATTGATACAAAAGGTGAAATAGTCACTAATATTAATTCGGAATTTGGAGATAGAGTTCAAATAATAAGTGACGAAGAGTACCAAAAATTGGAATTAGGAGAAGTATCGAGAACAGGTCTTAGAGCAGCAAATGTTGATGAGAATATAAGGTTAAAAAGTTTTGATAAGATAGACTATAAATTTAACATGGATACATGGACAGGTCCAGTTCATGATGGTTTTACAGTTAGATTAAAAGATATGTCTTGTTCCGGAGGAATTAAATATCAGGTAATTATTCAAGAAGATGGAAAAATTATATATAATAAATTTTTTGCTTCAGACTCAATATTAAAGGTTAAGGCTAATAGGAGAAGTAATTATATAGTTACAATTGATAATGAATTAAATAAAATATTATCAGGCAAGGTAAAGATAAACTCATATGTAAGGTAGATAGGAGGTGAATTGATAATGAACTTAAATCCTATGAGGTATAAGAATGGTGATATATTAAACTATATTTTCACTTTTGGATAAATGTATAGTTGAAATTCTAAGCTTAATAAAAAATATTTCGGGTTATAAAAATTTAGTGCATAAAGTGAGGTTTTTTATGAAAAAGAATTTTAAATTAATTGTATTGATGCTATTAGGAATAATAATATCACCTAGTATTGTAAGTGCAAAATGCAATAATGAATTTGAATATTTTATTACACCAAAATCAGAAGAATGGAAAAAATATAGTGCTTATGAATTACAGGATAAATTAAATATCCCTAAAGAAAATGTGGATAAATTAAATACAAAAGACTTGTTAGACTTAGTCTTAGATTATCCATTCATTGGAGATGTCTATGCTTTTAATACTGTAGAAGATGGAATTAACGAGATTAGAAAGAGATTTAATCCACTAGATGTTCTATTAAATAGAGAAGATATAGCAAAAGTATTATATAATAGATATATTAATTTAGAAAATCCAGTTATATCAAAAAATATAAAATGCGAAGAGAGTGATGATTGTTTAAAGATTAATTTCATAGAATTTCTTCTTGAAAAAAATGAAGTGTTCATAAAGTTAAATGAAGAACAGATCAGAGAAATATCAAAAAAAGCTGTGAAGATGAGTCTTGAATCAGAAATTGAATCAGAATTTGAAAAAAAAGACTCGGTATTTAGTGAGTGTTATACTGATGAATTAAAAAAATCATCTTCTGGTGTGTATACGCCTAGAGGAACGTATGTGGAAGCTTTTATATTAGGCGAACAGTTATCACAATCAAAGAAAAATGAAATAAATTCATATTTTGACAAGACTTATCCTAATGCAAAAAGATTAAGAGGTGCAACTACAAATTATAATTGCCATTCTTATGCATGGTATAGTACGTCAGCGAATAATAGATATTGGATAAACGATACATCTCCATATAAAAATGATGGAAGCTATACAAATGTTGGATTTCTACCAAAACATTCTGGCCAAATATTATATTATCCAGTTGAAGGAGGACATAGTGCAATTGTTAATAGAACAAGCTCTAATATTTGGGGAGTTAATATGACTTCTAAGTGGGGCAGGGCAGGACTTTACAATCATAACTATGGAAATGATCCTTATGCATCTGGAGCTCTTAATATAAGTAATTGGAGAAAAAATTAAGATTTTTATAACACTTTAATTAAAATAATAAAAATATATGGTAGTTATTATAGCAACTAAAATTTATAAAGAGGTTAATTTTATGATTTATGAAAATTCTTATAGGTATAAAAACGGAGATAGTTTAATTTTTAGAATGATTTTATAATTTGAAAAATTTATATTTTAATTTAGGAGGAATATTATGAAATTTAAAAATAAAGTTATCAGTAGTTTTTTATTAGTAAGTGCTTTAGTTACTCCGATAGTTGCATATGCAGCTAAAGAGAGTCTGGATGGAGGAAGCGGAACTTGGCTTGGTGGTATAGATAACCATGTTGTCTATTCTAAAGTATGGGATAATAAAGTGGATGGAAGAAGGTATCATGTAACTGTATGGGTTAAAGATGATAATGGAGATAAAGATGAATTAACAGGGACAACCTATGGTGTTAAGGAAGCTGGTGAAGTGAAGATTACCAAAACTGCATCTTACGATCACTGGTTTACTCCTAATAAGGCTGGTTATAAGAATTTCAGTGTTATAACAAATTATAGTATGGATTATAATGAAATGGATACTGCACCTACTCCTGCTGAACTTGAAGTTAATTTGTGGGATGAGTTACAATAGTATTGAATTGTAATAACATGGGGAGTGAGAATTCTCACTCCCTTACTTTTATTATTGAAGGTGATTATTATGAAAAAATTATTTACATTGACAGGTGTTTTTGCAGGAATATACTTAGTATTTTTATTCATACTTTTTTCAAGTTCTCTGATTTTCCCTAATACTCAGGGACAGTTGTATGACTGTATGTTAGAAAAAACAATTACTGCAAATGAATTAAGTTCCATATCGAATAAATATAAAATTACAACATTTACAACTGAATATAAAAACACTAGTTTTTTTGAAAAAGACATAACCTTTAATTATTTTAATAATTCAGATGCCGACAATATTAGATATGGATTGCAAAAAAAGATAATTAGAACTAATAAAATCGTGTATGAGGAAAATTTAAATAAGGAATTAAAAATACAAAGATTTTGGGCTATAAATAATGATGAAACCAATTTCAAGTTGTTTTCTGAAGATTTAAAAGAGTATGGATTACAAAAAGAGGCATTTGAAAGTCATAGAATGAATTTCTCCATTGTTTTTGCGGAAAGAAACATTGAGTTTTTTATATGTGTAATGATGTTTTTGATTTTTTGCGTAAGTATATATTATATATTGCGAAGCAAGGAAATTGCAATAATGAAATTGAATGGGTACAATGTCTTTCTTATATCTATGAAAATTTTAGTAAGAGCAATTAAACAGATTTCGATAGGATATACCTTAATAGGGTTGGTTTTTATTGTTTATTTAAGTTTGCTGAATAAGACTTTGATTGGTGATTTTTTAAGATTATATATATATATTTTTGTTTGCTTATTTGTCGTAATGTCAGTTATATTAATAATCGGTGCAATTTTTGTTAAAATATTAAAAATAGTGCCGGCTTTAAAAAATAACAAAAACAATAAAATTCTTATTATCTTGTTGGTGGTGTTTAAGGTAGCTATAACAGGAATATTTATATTTTCTGCAACTCATTTATGTAATGACTATTTAGACTACAAATTAACCGGTGAGGGTTATGAAAGCATAGAAAATAAGAATTTTAATTATATAAAAACATCAAAAACACCAGATGAAAATTTAATGAAAAATATTTTGATTGCTATGGGAAATAGTAATTCACAAGATATTTATAATTATTCAAACCCAACCTATAGTCTAAGTGGACATGAGGTATTTAATAATATCAAAAAAAGAGAAGAAATGATTACTAACCCACCTGTAATTAGAATGTCTCATAATATGCTAAAATATATAAAGATATATTCAGAGGATAATTCTGTTCTTGATGTAAAATCTTTTGTTAACAGTAAAGAAACGATTTTATTGTTACCTAACAACTTGAAAAATAGAGAAAATGAAATACTAAAAAAATTTGATTATATATCAAATCCAAAAGTTATATATATAAAAGATAAACAAGAACATTTTAATTTCTTAAGACCTAACGAAAAAGTTTATAATGCTATTTATTTATTGAAGCCTATAGAAAGAAGTATTTATTTTAATAATGGTAGAGTTATTTTTGGCAAAGAAGCAACAACTAAAATGGAAAAATATTTACTGAAAATAGGAGCAGATAAAGGAACAGTACAACTTGTTAACTTGGAGTCTGAACACAAAAAAATGTTAGATAATATGCAATTGAAATTGATAGATAATATTCAATTATTTTTAATAAATACGTTATCGTTTTTCTTAGCAATTATTGCAGTTGGTGTTGTTTACTGCGAATTTAGAAAAAAAGAGATTGCGATAATGAAAGTATCGTCACAAAAACCACTCAGGGTGATTTTTGTATTATGTAGTATAAATATAGCAATTACAACAGGAATAAGTTTGATTTTGAATCCGTTGTTATGTGTGGTTTGTGGATTGGAAATTGTAGTATATCTTCTAATTGTTTATTTATATTATACGAGAAAAGCTGTGAGTGTTTTGAAGGGTGAATAATTTTCACAAGGAGGATTTTATGATTGAGCTTAAAAAAGTATCCAAATCGTATGGAGAAAAAATATTATTTCAAAATTTTGATTGTAATGTAAAAAAAGGAGAGTTTGTAGGTATTAAAGGTTGCTCAGGAAGTGGCAAATCAACCCTTTTAAATATAATAGGCTTGTTAGAAAACTGTGATAGTGGAGATATCATAATAGATGGCCATAAAGTAGATCATAAAGATAAGAAGATGATAAATAAATTATTAAAAACATATATAGGTTATCTATTTCAAAATTTTGCGTTGATAGATGACTTTACAGTTTTAGATAATTTATCAATAGGAATTAGTGGCAACAAGAACGAAAAAATTAATAAGATAAAAAAGGTTCTTGAAGATTTAAATTTAGATGTCGATTTAAATACGAAAATATTCAAACTTTCTGGAGGTGAGCAACAGAGAATTGCAATAGCAAGACTTATATTACAAAATAAGTCTATAATATTAGCGGATGAACCAACTGCATCGGTTGATCCGCAAAACAGAGATATAATTTTAGATATATTAAAAAAATTGAACAAAGAAGGAAAAACGATTATTTTAGTTTCACATGATGACTATGTGATAGAACATACAGATAGAGTTATATTCTTATAAATTATATTATAAAAGGACTATGGTAAAATACTTTAGTCCTTTTATAATATTTTAGATTTAGTAACTCGGATTGGAGAGTAAAACTTCCAACCTGAGTTGATTGAAAAATAGAAACGGAGAAAATAAATATGAAAGAATTAGAAAATGTAATGATTAAATTAGAAAAAGTTACAAAGAAAAAAGAGCAGATGGACAATCAAATTAAGCTATTGAAACAGAAAGAAAAGAAGCTTAAAAGAAGTGCAAAAACAAAAAGAAAAGTAAGGAAAGGTGGAGTGTTTGAAGCCTTTGAAAGAGAAATTACAGGTATGCAGGAAGAAACAAATAATGATTTGATCTATGACTTTTTAGACTATATCCTATCAGATAATAGGAATAGAGAAAAACTAAAGGAACTTACAGAAATTTATCTTAGAGACAGAGAAATTCCTGTAGAAGAAATTGAAAATCTTGATGATGAAAATGATAGCTTAGATAATCTAAAAGACGAAAACTTAGATGAAGATTTGGAAGCTGGCTTTTTAGAAAGTTAAGATTAAAAAATAAAGAATAGATAGGTGGCTTTTATGAAAAAATTAGAGCAAATAAGACAAGAATCAAAAGAAATAAAAGATAAAATAGATGATACAGAAGAAAAACTAAGGCAACTAAAAAATCAAGAAAAAAAGATACTAAAACAAGACATAGTAAAAAGAAGAAAAGAAAGAACTCATAGGCTCATAACAAGAGGAGCAATCTTAGAAAGCCTTATAGAAAATGCAGAAGAACTAACAGATGAAGAAATAAAAATCTTACTTGAAGAAGCAACAAAGACAAAAGAATTTAAAGAAACACTAAAAATAATAAGAGAAAATTAGGGAAAATAAAATAACCAAATCTCCCTTAGATTTTCTAAGGGCGCAATTATACACCCTAAAGGGTGCTTGCGTGCCTTTAGAGCCAAACCCTTGCAGAGACCAACAACCATTCGCTTTTTAAAAGTCAAGGGTAAATAAACTCGCTAACGCTCGCCCTTGACTTTTAAAATTTGAAATGAACAAAACAATTAAGCCGACTAACTGCCTGTACCCGTAAGGGTGAAACAACAAAAATTAATTCAGTAGTCGGCTTTTTCTATTCTATCATTTCAAAACGCTCATTCACAAAGTGGATATAGAAAATCTTCTAAGCCTCCACCTAAAACAACAAAAAAAGAAAGGAAGTGATATAATGGCAGACAGTTTTCATTTTTCAGTAAACATAATATCAAGAGGAAAAGGAAAAAGTGCAGTAGCAAGTGCAGCATATATAAGTGGAGAAAAAATAAAAAATGAATGGGACGGAGTAACCCATGACTATACAAGAAAAGAAAAAGTATTAGTAAAAAATATAATATTACCTGATCATATACCAAAAGAATTTAATGATAGGTCTACCTTATGGAATAAAGTAGAAATGGCAGAAAAAAATTCTAATGCACAACTAGCAAGACAATTCATAATAGGACTACCAAAAGAATTAACTTTAAGTGAAAATAAAAACCTAGTCGAAAGATTTATAAAAGAAAATCTAACATCCCAAGGAATGATAGTAGATTATGCAATTCATGGTGAGAGTCAAGATAAAAATGGAAATATCCATTGTCATATCATGACCATAATGCGACCCATAAACGAAAAAGGAGAGTTCTTAGCAAAGTCAAAAAAAGAATATATCCTAGATGAAAAAGGAGAAAAAGTTTTAAACAAAAATGGAAAACCCAAGACAAGAAAAGTAGAACTAACAACCTGGAATGATAAGGGCAATGTAGAAAAATGGAGAGAAAATTTTTCAGACCTTTGCAATGAATATCTATCAAAAAACAAGATAGAAAAAAGAGTAGACCATAGGAGTTTTAAAAGGCAAGGCATAAAACAAATACCAACAATACATCTAGGAGCAAGTGCTAGTGCAATGGAAAGAAAAGGGATAAGAACGGAAAAAGGAGATATAAATCGTGAAATAAAAAAACAGAATGAACTATTAAAAAACATAGGCAATGAAATAAAGAAAATAACATCTTGGTTAGCAGGCTTTAAAGATAAGCTAAAAGAATCATATAGGGAATATAAAGACCAAAGTAAAAAGCAAATCGAAAATGAATCAGGACTCTTTAACCTTTATGAATATTTAAGCTTCTATCAAGAAATGCAAGAAAATAATAGAGCTGAATTATCATTTTATGGGAAAAGAAACAAGGCAATCTATGATCTAAAAAGATATGCAAGTGGAATAAATTATCTAAGAGAAAATAAAATAAAAACCATATCAGATCTACAAGGACATATAAACACCCTAAGAAGTAAAAACACTGAGATATATAAGACCATAAAAGAAAACAGTCAAAAGATAGAAGACCTTAATAAATGCTTAGCCTATGCAAAGACTGTAAGAAAAACAAAAGCAACCTACCAAGAATATGAAAGCAAGAAAATATTCAAAGAAAGCTTCTACAAGAATAATCAAAAGGAAATAGACCAACATATAAGGGCAAGAAACTTAATTGAAAAAATCAGCGGAAAGAAAAATTTAAGAGAAAAAGAATGGTTAGGAGAAATTAAAAGCTTAGAAGATGAAATTAATATATTAAATACAGAGTCAGAAAAGATAAGGGAAAGATACAAGGAAATAAATCATATCAAATATGCAGTAGAAGTAGTGAATAAAGAATATGGTATCGACCTATCAATAGAAATTGACAAGGCAATCAAGAGAGGAGAAAAAGAAAGTATCATAGAAAAGATAAAAGAATATAAGCAAGATAGTGATAGCTTTAATAAAAAAAGACAAATGACTAAAGACTATTACAAAAATCAAGAAAGATAAGACCTGGTAAAAATATCTTATCCAAGCTATAATATGACCAAGAAAATAAAGGCAGATCTAGGAGGTAATAGAGATGAATAAAAGGCAAGAGCTAATAGATGAACTCATAAAAGCAGATCAAGATGGAACATACAAAACATATAAAAGCACAGAAGAAATAAAAGTAATGAGCAATGAGGAAATACAAGTTTTACACTCCAACATGAAAAACTATCTATCAGACAAAAGAACACACATAAACTACTAAAGGTGGAAAGGCATTGTAAGCTATTTAAAAGTATAAAAGGTACAAAGACCTAAGAAATATATAAAAACATCAAAATAAGCGTTCCACCACCAAGAACAATAAAATAAAAACAAGCAAAGGGAAGTATAGAAAAATTAAAGCCTATACTTCCCTTTTTTTAATTCAAACAAAGGAGATAAAACATGATAAACGAAGAAATAAGCAAAGAAGCAGGTCAAGCAGCACAAACCATAATAACATACACAATAAAGGCAGCAAAAGAATCAATCAACTTAGACAAAGAAATAAGAAAAAAGATGAATGAAACTTTAGAGAAAGCCAATGGAAACCTAAAAAGCCTTATGGGCGATGAAATGAAAATAAAAGACCTCTACAAAAAAGGACAACTAGAAAATATAAGCATAGATCAAAGCGACCTAAAAGACTTAAAAAAAGAACTAAACAAACTTGGAGTAAGTTTCTCAGTAATGAAAAACAAAGAAAGCAAAAACTATGAAATATTCTTCCAAGCCAAAGACATAAAAGTAATGGAATATGCCTTTAAGCAAGTCATAGCCAAAGAAAATAAAAAAGAAAAAGAAAGTATCCTAAAGCAAATAAAGAAATACAAAGACCTATCTAAGAACAAGGATAAGACAAAAGAAAAAGTCAAAAGGAAAGTAAAAGAAAAAGTAAAACCAAGCAAAAAAGATATGACCAGATAAATCTAAGGGAGTAACGAAAAGTTACACCCTTAAATAACCACAATAACAAGACTTCCGAAAATCGGAAATCAAGAATTTCGATTATCGAAAATCAAGAAAGGAGCAGATATGGCAACAAACAAAAGATATTATTGGATAAAATTAAAAAAAGAATTTTTTACAGACAAAATAAACAGAGGACATTGTCCTTAATGAGTCCAACCCATGTCCGACAAGAGATAGAGATAGAGAAAGATATAGAGATAGATAAAGAGAGAGAGGGAGAGATAGAAAAAATTTAACGTTTTTGGTATAATCACATTAATTAAACTAAATGTGTAATGATAAAATGAGCTTGTTTACCGTAAGCTGATTGTGATAAAAAGATTAAAACTCCCACCATTGGAGCAAGAAATAGATAAAATAAAGAAAATCAGATTGGAGTGATGAGAATGAATAAAAAAGATTTAGCTATTGTAGGAGATAGTGAATATATAAAAATGCTTGAGAAAATAAAAAAATCATATACAAGCAGGCAACTTAAAGCAGCAGTTTCGGTCAATTCTGAAATGCTAAAGTTTTATTATAGTTTAGGAGAAGAAATTATTAGCTTAAAAGCAGAAAGCAGATGGGGAAGCGGATTCTATAAAAAATTAAGTTCGGATTTAAAAAATGAAATTCCCAATGTTAAAGGATTTTCTGTTACTAATTTAAAATATATGAAGAAATTTTATGAAATGTATTCGCCATTAAATCGTCCACAGTTTGTGGACGATTTACAAATATCTAAAGTCGGTGGAGATTTTAATATGATTTTTAGTATCCCATGGGGACATCAAAGATATATTATGGATAGATGTGAGGGAAATTTGAATAAAGCATTTTTCTTTATATCTAAAACATTAGAAAATAGCTGGAGTAGAGCTGTGCTTTTAAATTTCTTGGATACAGATCTGTTTGAGAGACAAGGAAAAGCAATAACAAATTTCACAAATAATTTGCCTGCAACCCAAAGTGATTTAGCTAATGAAATGACAAGAGATCCGTATAATTTTGACTTTATATCTATAAGGCAAAATTATGATGAAAAAGAATTGAAAGACGCTTTGATGGATAATATTCAAAAATTCTTATTGGAACTAGGGACAGGTTTTTCGTTCGTGGGCAGAGAATATAGACTTGTAGTTGGAAATTCAGAAGAATTTATTGATATGTTATTCTACAACATTAAGCTACATTGCTATGTAGTTGTGGAGGTTAAAATTTCCGCATTTAAACCTGCGGATATAGGACAACTTGGAACCTATGTAACATCTGTAAACCATATATTAAAGGGAGATGGGGATAATCAAACAATAGGTCTTTTAATCTGTAAGACAAAGGATAATGTATTGGCAAAATATGCTTCTGAAAGCTCCAGAGAGCCTATTGGAATTTCAGAATATCATCTACAAAACTTAATTCCTGAAAGTTTAAAGGGAGCATTACCAACCATAGAAGAAATTGAAAACGAACTAAAATAAATTTTAAAAACATAATAAATGTACACAAGGCGGTAGAAGTAAAAACTATCGTCTTTTTTTATTTGAAGAAAGGTAGGAGAGCATGGCAGATAAAAGAATGTTTTCACTAAAGATAGTGGATAGCGACTTATTTTTGGATATGCCACTAAGTAGTCAATGTCTGTATTTTCATCTATCAATGAGGGCAGATGATGATGGTTTTGTAAATAATCCTAAGAAAATCATCAAGATTATCGGAGCTAATGAAGATGACCTAAAAATACTTATTACCAAAGGCTTTGTGATAGTCTTTGATCAGGGAATTATCGTCATTACTCATTGGAAGATAAATAACTTTATTAGAAAAGACAGATACAAGCCAACAATGTATATCGATCAGAAACAACAGCTTTATCAAACGGAAAATGGAGCATATATTTCAGAAGAAAAAGTTGGTTGTCATCTGGTTAACCAAAGGTTGTCAAGTGGTCAACCCAGTATAGGTAAGGGTAGATTAGATAAGGTTAGTATAGATAAGGGGAGAGAAGAACAGTCCACCCCCATCTTTTATGGAGAATTCAAAAATGTAAGGTTAAGCAAAGAAGAATATAAAAATCTTAAAGAAAAATTAAACTCACACAAAGAAATAATGATAAATAAGCTATCAAGATACATGAAAAGTAGTGGCAAGACCTATCAAAACCACTATGCAACAATCTTAAAATGGTATGAAGAAGATAAAGAAAAACTAACACATCAAGGTGGAAATAAAAAAATGAACTATGATGTAGGAGAATCTTTATAGATAAAAAGAGGTGGAAAGGCATTATTAAAGACTTTAAGTCTAAAAAGGTATCAAAGTATGCCAGAGATAATAAAAATGTAAATATGACACTTTAAAGGCGATTAGAAAATTAAAAATCTAATCGCCTTTTTTTATTGCATGAAAGGATAAGCTATGACAAAAAGACAAACAAAATACATTGTAAAAAGAAATTATGATAATAGAAGAACAGACACAGAAGCTTTTCTAAGACTAATAAAAAAATCAAGCAAATTAAATAAGGCTAATGAAATTGAGTATAACAAATATAATATTGATAGTAATAAAAAAGAGTGCTATAATAAAAATAGTTTTAGAGAAAGTTGTGTTATTTCCGAAAACTCAAATAAGGAGGAATAGGAAATGATACAAACAAATTCAAATCACTTTTCATTCAAAGCTGCAATTTATTGCAGACTATCTAAAGATGATGAGCAGAAAGGAGAGAGTGCCAGCATACAAAACCAAAAGGAACTTTTAGAAAACTATGTAAAATCAAGGGGTTGGAGTATTTACGATGTATATATAGATGATGGATATACTGGATTAAATACAAATAGACCATCATTTCAAAGACTAATTAGAGATATTGAAAATAAAAAAGTGGATATAGTCATCACTAAGGACTTATCAAGGCTTGGAAGAAACTATTTGCAGACTGGATACTATACAGAAAATTTTTTCCCAAAGAACAATGTCAGATATATAGCTTTAAATGATGGAGTAGATACCTTTCAAGAAAACAACGAAATAGTTCCTTTTAAAAATGTTTTAAACGAGTTTTATTCAAGAGATGTTTCCAAAAAGATGAAATCTGCTTATATGACAAGGGCAAGGCAAGGAAAATTTATTGGTTGTCTTGCTCCAATAGGATATAGGAAAGACAATGATGATCCACATAAACTAGTAATCGATGATGAAACTTCATGGATTGTTGAAAAAATTTTTGATCTTGCTTTTAGTGGTTATGGAGTACAAGCAATTAGAAGAAGACTTTTTGAAGAAAAAATACCTACACCTACCTGGTGGAATAGAAAAAAAGGACTTAGAAATAAAAAAACTAAGTTAGAAATGACCGTAGATGGTGGAGAGTATTGGTGGGACTGCACAACCCTAAAAGAAATTATTGAAAACCCAGTTTATATTGGTCATATTGCTAGTCAAAAAGTTAATTATAAATTCAAAGTAGGTTGGTTATCCGATAAACCTAAAGAGGAATGGATAATAGTAGAAAATACACACGAACCAATTATTTCTGAAGATATTTATAATATAGCAAATGAAAAATTAAAGAGCAGGAGAAGACCATTTAAAAATGGAGAAGAAAGCATATTTGCAGGCATTGTGAAATGTCCCGATTGTGGAAAATCTTTAAATCTTGGAAGAAACAAATCGAAAAAAAGAGAAAAGTTACTCACTTGTAACACTTATAGAAGATACGGAAAGTCATTATGTAGTCAACATAGAATTTATTACGATACTCTTTATGAGATAGTGCTTAAGGATATTAGAAAAAATGCAGAAATAGCATTAAAAGATGAAAAAGAAATTATAAAAGCACTTGAAAAATCACGAGAAATTGATAATGAAGAAGAACAAAAATTTATTATGGATAAGATTTACGAAGATCAAATAAGAGTAGAAGACTTAACTAAAAAGATTGAAAGATTATATGATGACTGGCTAGACAATAAGATAAGTGAAAGTAACTTCCAAAAAATTCTTGAAAAATCACAAAACGAACAAGATTATCTAAATCAAAGAATAAAAGATAATCAAAAATTGATTGTCAAAGAAGATCTTGAAGATATTAATGTTAAAAAATGGATTGAACTCATAAAAAAACATAGGGATATAAAGAAGCTGGACAAAGAAACCTTAAACGAACTCATCTCAAAAATCTATGTTCACGAAAAAGAAGTAGTGAATGGAGAAATCACCCAAACAATTGATATTTACTACAATTTCATAGGAAATACAGACACACTACAAGTATTTTACAATCTCTAATTAGGCATAAAGCAGCTTATGGCTGGTGGGGGAATTGTACTAATCGGTATTAAATTAATTCCACTACTTGCAAATGTACTCAAGTAAGAAGAAAAGGAGAAATTAAATGTTTGGGATATTCGACAAGATAGAGGAGTTTTTCAAAGACCTTCTACTGGGCGGTATCCAAGCAAATCTTGAGTCCATGTTTCTTGACATCAACGATAAAGTTGGTGCGATTGCAACGGATGTGGGAAAGACACCAATGGGGTGGAACGGTCAGGTTTTCAGTTTTATTAAAAGCATTAACGATTCCGTTATCATTCCCATTGCAGGGCTAATCATTACGGCAGTCCTTTGTATCGAGCTTATCAATATGGTTATGCAAAAGAACAATATGCACGATACGGATACCTTTGAATTTTTCAAATACATCATAAAGATGTGGATTGCCGTATGGTTAGTGTCTCATGCTTTTCAGTTTTCTATGGCAGTCTTTGATGTGGCACAGCACATGGTAAATAAAGCGGCAGGGGTTATCAATACCTCTGCCGTTATCTCCGGAGATCAGATTGTAACGATGGTAGAAGGCTTAAAGGAAAAAGGTCTTGGAGAGCTTGTCATGATACTCTTTGAAACCTCGCTCATAAAGGTGGCAATACAGGTCATTTCCATTGTGATTATGCTTGTAGTGTACGGAAGAATGTTTGAAATTTATGTTTACTCATCCGTTTCAGCCATTCCATTTGCCACAATGGGAAACAAAGAGTGGGGACAGATTGGAACGAACTATATCAAAGGCTTATTTGCCATAGGACTACAAGGACTCTTTTTAATGGTTTGTCTTGGAATATACGCAGTATTAGTTAAGACAATACAGATAACAGATATACACACAAGTACCTTTACGATACTTGGATATGCGGTTTTGCTGGGGTTAATGATGCTAAAGAGCGGAACACTGGCCAAAAGCGTATTAAATGCACACTAAAAGAAAGGATAGATATGATGAACAAAAGAAAAACAGTATTGATAGCAGTAGCAGTTGGAACAGGTATTTTGGCAGTGATGGATAGAATCAGGCTTCACAGCAAAGTGAATGACTTGGAAGAAAGAACAAAGGACATCGGTCGCTGCCATAATGATTTTTGTCTAATGCAGGAAAGATATAACAGAAGTACAAATGAACAGATTGCAAGCATTCAGGAAGAAATCGGCTCCGTATATGAGCATATAGAGGAGCTTTCAAAGGGTAAAGAAGATGGGAGGTAAGTTATGGCGTATGTACCTATCCCAAAAGACTTAAAGAAGGTAAAAACAAAGGTAGCATTCAACTTGACGAAAAGACAGCTTATCGGTTTTACGATTGCAGGACTGATTGGAATACCAATCTATTTATTTATGCGAAAGGTTGTTCCAAATGATATAGCAGTCATCTTTCTCATTGTGTCTACTCTCCCAATATTTTTTATCACTCTTTTTGAAAAGGACGGACTTAGCTTTGAGAAATACTTTAAGTATATTTACCTTCATAAATTTTATCAGCCACAAAAAAGAGTGAGAAAGGAGGTTTACCTTGAAAGACAAAAGAAAGATTCAGCAGCTAAAGTTAGAACAAAATCAAAAGAAGTTAAGAAGTCAAAAACAGGACTTAAAGCAAAATAAGGGAAAGTCTAAAAAAGACAGGGGCGGATTACTTGACCTTATCTTTAGGAAAGAACCGAAAAGATACACTGTTGAAGATACCATTCCCTATCTTAGACTCTTAAAAAGCGGGATATGTCAGATTGATGAAAAGCATTTTAATAAGAGTATTGCCTTTGAGGATATAAACTATCAGCTTGCCTTAGAAGAAGATAGAGATTTGATTTTTAATCAGTTTGCAAATTTTCTTAATTCCTTTGATCCAAGTGTCAGCATAGAGTTTTCATATATTAATCAGCTTGGCAGAAATGAAGAAATGAAATCAGCTATTCAAATACCGGATAAAAAGGACGGGTTTGACGATATTCGCCTTGAGTTTAGAGAAATGCTGAAAAGTCAGATTGTAAAGGGAAATAACGGACTGAAAAAATCAAAGTATGTAACCTTTACGGTGGAAGCGGATAATTTAGAGCAGGCAACATCAAAACTGGAAAGACTGGAGATAGATATATTATCGAGTCTTAAAAGTATGGGAGTAAGAGCAGAAAGCCTTAACGGAGAGGAAAGGCTAAAGATACTTCATGATGTTTTAAATCCGAATAAGACCTTTGAATTTTCATATAAGGACTTAAAGAAGAAAGAAAGCACAAAGACATACATTGCTCCTGATGAATTTAACTTTACACCGTCAAGGTATTTTAAGTTTGGAAAATTTATCGGAGCAGCAAGTCATTTTCAAATCCTTGCAAGTGAGCTTTCAGACCGTATGCTTGCCGAGTTTTTGGATATAGATGATAACATCAATATTTCTTTTCACATCAAGGCAATCGAACAGTCAGAAGCCATCAAGATGGTAAAAAGGAAAAATACCGATATTGACAAGATGAAGATTGAGGAAAACAAAAAGGCTGTAAGGTCGGGATATGATATGGACATTCTTCCAAGTGATTTAATCACCTATGGGGAAGATGTAAAAAGCCTCTTAAAAGATCTTCAGACAAGAGATGAAAGAATGTTTGTTGTAACCATTATCTTTATGAACTTTGCAAGGACAATTCAAAAGCTGGACAATACCATTTCTCAAATCAGCTCTATTGCCAATCAGCATAATTGCAAGTTAAAAAGGCTTGACCATTCCCAAGAGCAGGGCTTAATCAGTGTACTTCCACTTGGGGTAAATAAGATTGAAATTGACAGAGGACTAACCTCATCATCTACGGCAGTATTTATGCCTTTTACCACAGAGGAGCTTTTCATAAATTCGGCGAACAGTTTGTACTATGGACTAAATGCCCTAAGTCATAACCTGATTATGGCAGACAGAAAGAAACTGAAAAATCCAAACGGTCTAATTCTCGGAACTCCGGGAAGCGGTAAGTCCTTTAGTGCAAAAAGAGAAATGGCAAATGCCATTCTTACAACCGATGACGATGTTATTATCTGCGATCCGGAGGGCGAGTATGGAAACCTTGTGCGTCAGTTTAAAGGAGAAGTCATAAAGGTCAGCAGTAAGTCAAAAGACTATCTCAATCCTTTAGATATAAATATGAACTATGGCGATGGGGACGCACCGCTGAAAGATAAGGCAAACTTCATTATGTCAATGCTTGAGCTTGTAGTAGGTGGTAGCGGTCTTACGGCAGAAGAAAAGTCGGTTATAGATAGATGCCTACCTAAGATTTATGAAAAGTATTTTGAAAATCCAAAGCCTTGGAATATGCCTATTCTTCAAAACCTGTATGATATGTTAAAAAATCAGGAAGAAAAAGTCGGCAAAAAACTGGCAACGGAAATGGAGATTTATGTAACAGGCTCTCTTAATGTATTTAACCATCAGTCCAATGTGGACTTAAATAAGCAGCTTCTTTGTTTTGATATTAAGGAACTTGGAAGTCAGCTTAAAAAAATCGGAATGCTTGTTATTCAGGATCAGGTGTGGAATAAGGTATCGCAAAACAGAGGAAATAAGGCTACAAGGTACTATATCGACGAGTTTCACTTGCTTTTAAAAGACGAGCAGACAGCTTCCTATTCCGTAGAGATTTGGAAAAGATTTCGTAAGTGGGGAGGAATCCCGACAGGCATTACACAGAATGTCAAAGACCTACTGATGAGTAAGGAGATAGAAAATATCTTTGACAATACGGACTTTGTCTTAATGCTTAATCAAGCAAGCGGCGATAGAGAAATTTTAGCAAGGAAACTTAAAATATCACAGCCACAGCTAAAATATGTAACCAATTCCAATGCAGGGGAAGGACTTTTGTTCTTTGGAAATACCATTGTTCCTTTCCTTGATAAGTTCCCGAAAGACACAATCCTTTATCAGAAGATGACAACCAAGCCTGAAGAAGTGAGGTAGGCTTATGGGAAAGAAACTGAAAAAGGACTTTAAGGAAAGGCAAAGGGCAAGGATTGAAAAGGAAAGGCTGCAAAGTAATGGCAGCATAGAGCCTGAAGAAAGTAAGTTAAAGCATAACGATGATTACAGAGGGAAAATCGTCCATGACAAAGACAGATTTCAAGATAAGGTTTATGAAAAGGTCAGTAAGAGAAGTTCAGAAACTGAATTAAACAGGAAAACTTCTAAAAGCAATGCAAGGTATAGAAGTCCTGAAACAGGAAGTGTAAGTCAGGAAGAAATTGGAAAAGCTGATTATATTACTGAGGTTAAAGATGGAAAAATCTATGATCCTTTAGGAAAAGACCTCGACAATGATGGGATTATAGACAGATATGACAATGACTTTAGGGATAGCGACTATTTTGAGTCAACCTATGATGTAGAGGATAATCTTCATCATAAAGTAGAAGATACAAAAGGCTTTTCAAAAAGCCAAAAAGCTCAAAAGAAAAATTATAAGAGAAAAAACTATTCCGATAAGCTCTATACCAGAAAAAAGGACAAAGAAGCCAAAGAGGAAAAGGCGGACAGTAAAAAAAGGGGAAAAGAAGCCATTCTGGATAGAGAAAAGAAAAACAGGCTTTCTAAAGAACAGGAAAGAACTTTTAGGGATAAGGCTTCTAAGGTGTCCGCTTTATCAGGACTTGCTAAAGGAAGTGAAACCGTAAGAGATTACTTATCACATGGAAGTGATGAAAATCAAGGTGTAGAGGCAGGAGAAAAAACAGCCGACACAAGCTCAAAACTCATTCATGGCATTAAGAACTATTCAGATAAGAAAAGAGCAAAAAAAGGATATGACCTTACGAATAAGGACTATAAAATTAGAAAGCGAAAATCCAAGTTAGAGTTTCGAGATGCCAAAGAAGAACTGAAAAAGACACAGGAGTATCAAAAAGCAAATAACTTTAAGCGATTTCAAAAGCGAAAGCAGATGAAAGATTCCATTAAAAGGCAGAATAAGTCAAGGCTTAGAGATCGCATTAAGGAAGGGCTTATAGGAAGTCTTAAAAGTTCAAAGGAAGTTATATTAAGAAAAGCGAAGGGACTTATGATTATTTTCATAGGTCTTATTATTTTGGGAACTTTCTTTATCAACTTTGCAGGAACGGGAATGACAGGCTTTATGAACTCCACAAGTTCTGTTCTTACAACAAGCTATTTGTCAAAGCCAAATGTCCTAAATGAAATCAATCAGAACTTTTCCGCTATGGAAAGTGAGCTTCAAAACGAGGTTGATCATGTCAAAGAGAATTATCCCGGATATGACGAGTACATCCTAAATAACACAGAGTACATCGGGCATAATGTCCATGAGCTTTTATCCTACATTACATCAAGGTGCGGAGAAGTAAAGAATGTATCGGAAGTAAGCTCTGTATTAAATGAGCTTTTTAAGTCCATGTATGACCTTGAGTATAAGGAAGAAGTAGAAATCAGATACAGGACAGTTACAGAAACCTATACCGATGAAGATGGAAATGAATATACCGAAAGCCATGAAGAACCTTACGAGTACAAGAAACTCATTGTAACCCTTCATAAAAGGGAAATGGACAGCATTATAAAGGAAGTCTTTGCAAACTATCCTGACAATCTGAAACACTATGAAGCTTTATTCCTTGCTCAAGGCAATATGGGAGAAGCCTTTGGTAATAGCGACCTTATTGCTTCCAATGGAGGTATCGGAGGTGGAAAAGAATATGAAGCTTCTACGGAAGTTCAAAAGAAGATTGTAAATGCTGCATACATTACGCCATCTCCGGGTGCAGGCTGGTGTGCTATGTGGGTATCGCAGGTTTATCAAAATGCAGGACTTGGATATATCGGAGGAAATGCCTGTGATATGTACCGAAACCACACCTTTACATCAGATAAATCAAAACTCAAGGTAGGAATGCTTATTGCAGTTGAAAGCAGTAGTAGTGGAAGTACAGCAGGACTTACCTATGGTCATGTAGGAATTTATATAGGCGATGGCAAGGTAATAGATAATATCGGTCGAATCAGAGTAACAACTTTAGATGATTGGATAGCAACTTTCTGCAAGCACCATCCAGTAGGCTTCGGCTTTCCGCCAAATGTAAACAGATAAGGAGGACACAATTTGAAAAAAGAACTGACAGCAGTAAAAAACAGAATAAAGAAGTTAAAGGATAAAAAGGCTCTGATTGATGAAGAATTGGAGCCTTTGTTCATTCGTGAGGAAGAACTTGAAAACGAAGAAATTATTGCCATTTGCAGAAAGAACAACATTACAATCAGTGATTTAATGGCAAAAGTAAACAGAGAAAAAGCAGAAGTGAAAAAGGAGAAAACAAATGAAAACCAGTTTGAAAAATAAAAGAATTACAGCTATTGTTGTAGCTTTTACCCTGTTAATGGGTGGAGTTTTAGGGGTGTTAAAAGTTGGTGCAAAGACAGTATTTGCGTCAAATGAACCGCCTGAAAAATATGAAACATATTATGAACTGAAATTTGAGGATCATACTTCAGATGACACCTTTAGAGGATTTTATTATGTAGGAAAAGAAAATAAAGAAGGTCAGCCATTGAACTTTAAGTTTTCCTTATCAAAATCCTTTGAAGAAAAGGGCGGTGTGGTTGTCGATAAGTATAATGAAACCTTTACCAATGAGAACATGGACAAGGAAAATGAGTTAGATGATCTAAGATATATGACAAAGAAAACTTATCCTTATTATCGAATTCATAATGTAGGGACAGGTGCTTTTACAAGTATCGTTTCTCCAAGAGATAAAGATAATTACTATATTGGAGATATTACAGAAAATGCGGAAGAGCGAACCGTAAAAGGAAAGAAAGTAAATGTCATTGTCTATACCTGCCCTGTTTTACAGTTAAATAGAAAAATTGAGAAAGTAACAGTTGACTATGAGGGAGAGCTTAAAGAGGAAACAAAGAACGCTATTATTGGCAGAGTAAAGGAAGCAAATCCCAATATCAATAATGTAAAAGAAATTAAGATTGTTAAGGACAAGCTGATTATTGAAACATGGAACAGATTTCATACCGGTGTACCATACCTTGAATTACCTTTAGAGGATTTATATAAGAGGGTAGCGAATGCGTCAGCTCAAACAGATAATAAGGATACAAAGGATCAGGAAAGTCAGACAAAAAGTGAAGTAAAGGTCAAATATCAATATCAGGACGGAAAGGTATATAAGGAGTATTCAGCTTTCTTTGACAAAAATCAGATGATTGATGCGTCTGACCTTGAAATGCTTCCTGATAATATGAGTTTTAATGACGATTTTGTAAGCTACACAGTAAAAGGTGATGGAAGCGATAGTATTATCCGAATTGTAAAGAAGTTAGAAAGTAATGCTCAGACGCAGACGGAAAAGCCAAAAACAGAAGATAAGGGAACTCAAACAGAGCTTAGCAAAGATGATATTTCCAAAATGGAAAAGGAATCTAAGGAACTTCAGGAAAAACTTGATAAGCTAAGTCAGGAGATTAAGGACAAGGATAAATTAAGCGACAAGCAAAAGGAGAAAATCAAAGACCTTGAGGAAAAAATAGATAAGCTGAAGGAAAAACTTGAAAAGGGCAAAGACGATAAGGACTTATCGGCAGATATGAAAAAGGAGATTGAGAAGCTAACTGAGAAAATTAAGGAGCTTGAGAAAAAGACGAATGAGGTTGGCAAGGCTACAGTTACGCATAATCCTACTGTAACACCAATCAGCCCTATCTCCGGAATGAAAACAGGAACAGGAAACTTTCCTCAAACATCTGTAAGTGATACGGGTAAAGGCTCATCATCACAGGATAATACAGGAAAGATTACAAAGGACACAAATATTGGTAAGAATAATGGCAAAGAAAAAGAAGTTCGTTATCCCAATAAGCTGACACCGAAACAACCTGCCAATAACAGCGGTCAGGATTCCTCTATGGATGGTTCAAGTAAGAATGTAAATACCAATAAAGGAGTTGCTTCTGCTCCATCAAAGGCACGAGGAACTGTTACGGAAAATAAGGATAATGCGAACAAGGATTATCCAATTCACCATAATGACAGTAAAGATAATAAAGAAACGGATAAATATTCTGCTGATGCAAGACAGTTTGTTACCTTTACTACTAAGAATGGCAAGACCTTTCATTTAATCATCAATCACGATGAGGATAGCGAGAATGTCATGCTCCTAACAGAAGTATCAGAAGATGATCTTCTCAATATGGTTGAAAAGAAAGAAGCTCCGAAACAGGAAATTAAAAAGGAAGAACCTGAAAAAGAAGAACCTAAGCCAGTAAAAAAAGAAGAAAGCAGCAATATGGGAACTTACTTAATTCTCATTCTTGTAGTAGCAGGAGCATTAGGGGCAGGATATTATTTCAAGGTCATTAAGAAAAAAGAAGATAAGGAGCTTGAAGGCTTTGAGGAGGAAGATGATGATTTCTTTTCGGAGGCAGAAGAAAGTGAAAATGAAACAGATGAAACAGAAACAGAAGATAAAGAAGATGATGAGTTAGAGTAGATTTGCACCTAAAACTATACAATATTTGGGGCAAAATACAGGGCGAGAGAGTAAAATCTTTCGCCCTCTTATTTTGAAAAACAGGAGGATAAATATATATGAAACTTGTAATTGCTGAAAAACCAAGTGTTGCAATCTCTATTGCAAAAGTGATTGGAGCTACAAAAAAGAAAGACGGATATTATGAAGGAAACGGATACAAGGTAAGCTGGTGTGTTGGACATTTAATTCAAATGGCAAATCCTGATAGTTATGATGAAAAATATGCGAAGTGGAATATGGCTGATTTACCGATTATCCCAAAAGAATATAAGTATGAGATTGCAAAGTCCACAAAGAAACAATTTACGATTCTTAAAAAGCTGATGAATGGTAAGGATATAGACATCGTGATAAATGCCTGCGATGCAGGGCGTGAAGGAGAAGCCATCTTCAGACTTGTCTACAATCAGGCAAATTGTAAAAAGCAGATGAAACGCCTTTGGATTTCATCAATGGAAGATAGTGCCATAAAGGAGGGCTTTGATAACCTGAAAGACGGAAGTTTTTACGATAATCTATTTGAATCATCACAAGCAAGGGCGATTGCAGATTGGCTTGTGGGAATGAATTTAAGCAGACTGTATTCGTGTCTATACAAGCAAAATTACAGTGTGGGCAGAGTTCAAACACCTACCCTTGCAATGATTGTAAATAGAGATGATGAGATAGCCAATTTCAAGAAAGAAAAATATTTTACAGTCGAACTTTCTATGAATGGTTTTACACTATCAACAGATAGAATTGATGATGAAATAACAGCGGAACAGCTCTTAAATTTAGTAGGCGATAAGATAGAAATTACCGATGTTATTCAAAAGGAAAAGATAACAAAGCCTGAGCTGCCATTTGACCTGACAACGCTTCAAAGAGAGTGCAATAAATATTTTGGATACTCAGCTAAGCAGACACTTGATTATGCTCAAAGTCTTTACGAAAAGAAACTGATTACCTATCCAAGAACAGACAGCAGATGCCTTACTGAAGATATGATTGTAAGTACGGTTAATAACATTTTAGGAAAGAATGATTTTGACACAGGGCGTATCAAGACGGTATTTAATTCTAAAAAGGTTACAGACCATCATGCGATTATACCGACAGCAAGCAGTATGAATGGGGACTTAACTTCTCTTCCGGAAAGTGAATTTAAGGTATATGAACTTATTTTAAATAAGCTACATGCAAGTGTAGGCTATCCTTTAATTGAGAATACAACGAAGATTGTGGCTGAATTTGATGGATTTGAATTTACAAGTAGTGGAAAGGTGATTGTAAATGAGGGCTTTACCAAATACCTAAACGAATATGCAAAAAAGAAAAATGAAGCTACAGTGCTTCCGGATGTAAAGATTGGTTATAGTCTTGATATTAAGAACAAAGAGATAAAAGAAAAATACACATCACCGGCTAAACATTTTACGGAAGATCTTCTTCTAAAGGCGATGGAGCTTGCAGGAAATGACGCATTGGAAAAAGGTGTAGAAGTTGAGCGAAAAGGACTTGGAACACCTGCAACAAGAGCAGGAATCATTGAAAATTTAATCTTTAAAGGTTTTGTAGAAAGAGATAAAAAGAATCTTATTGCTACATATAAAGGAATCAGCCTTGTAACTATTGTAGCCGATACATTTAAATCGGCAGAAACAACAGCAAAGTGGGAAATGGAGTTATCGGATATTGCACAGGGAAAATCTTCAAAGAAAGAATTTTTAGAGGCGATTGAAAATGAGATAAAGGAAGTAGTTTCAACTTATAGCAAGTAAAACACTACCAATTTCAAGGTGGAAAAAATGCCCTAAAAATGCTATAATATAAGGTAATCAATTTAATGATTGAGAGGTGATTATGTGTCTAAAATAAATGTTGAAGGTTCAGAAATCAGCATTATTGCCATAGATAATAGGGACTACATTTCTTTGACAGATATGGTTAGAAATATTGAGAACGGCTCTGCTTTAATAGAAAAATGGCTTAGAAACAAGAATACAATAGAGTTTTTAGGTATTTGGGAAGAAATGTATAATACAAATTTTAATTCCCCCGAATTCGAGGGAATTAAAAATGAAGCAGGATTTAACCGATTTATTTTATCTGTTAAGCAGTGGGTAGAAAAAACGAATTCTATCGGTATAGTTGCGAGAGCAGGAAGATATGGCGGAACTTATGCTCACAAAGATATAGCATTTGAGTTTGCTTCTTGGGTATCTCCATACTTTAAATTGTATTTGATTAAAGAATTTGAACGCCTAAAGGAAGAAGAACAAAAGAAGTTAGGCTGGGATATAAAAAGGAATTTGGCAAAAATCAATTATAGGATTCATACAGATGCCATTAAAAATAAACTTGTACCTGAAAAACTTTCAAAAGAAAAAATTAACTTTATTTATGCAAGTGAGGCAGATATTCTTAATGTTTCTTTGTTTGGAATAACAGCGAAAGAATGGCGTGATGAAAATCCGGATTTGAAAGGAAATATTAGAGATTATGCAGATATATCGCAGCTTGTATGCCTTTCTAATCTTGAAAATCTTAATGCGGTATTTATAAATGAGGGCATGAGTCAATCTGAAAGACTGGAAAAACTAAATTCAATAGCAATTGAACAGATGAAGATATTATCCGAGAGTGAATCAATTAAAAAGCTGAAATAGGATGATAATGCAATATTATTACAAAGGTGATTAGAGTAAAATCTAACCGCCTTTTTTGTTTGTAAAAAAAGAAGGAGGTAAACATGCGAATAAATGATTTTCATAACATTTTGGAGCTAATAAAACAAGATATTCTGCAGAGTGAAGCAGAGTATCTGAAGCTCTTAAAGGTTGTCGGAAACAATCAGAAATATGATTTTAGAAGTCAGTTAAGTATTTATGATAAAAATCCTGAAGCGACAGCTTGTGCCAAGTTTGACTACTGGAGAGAACACTTTAACCGAACTGTCATGCGAGGTCAAAAGGGTATTCCCATTTTAGAGGACTATGGCACATACAAAAAGGTGGACTATATCTTTGATATTAGTCAGACAGTTTCCAAAAACAGAGATGTCAATGAGGTAAATCTTTGGAGATTTGATAAAGAAGCTCATAGAGATGTATTAAAAGAAATGATAAAAGCTGAGGGCTATCAAGAAAGCGAAAGCACCTTAGAAAATATCTTTTCCTTAAGTAGGCTTTACGGAGATGAAAAAATAGATAGCTTGATGAATGAACTTAGAATATCTGATGAGGACAAAATATCCTTTACCAAGTTTGCAAGGGACTCAGTGAGCTATGCAGTAGCTTCAAGATTTAAGTTAGACTATCCTGTGGATAAGGAGCTGTTAAAGGAAAACTTTGCAATGCTTGACAGCATTTCTCTTATGAGCCTTGGAGAAACGGTATCGGACATTAGCGGAACAGTCATTGATGCAACCATTCAAAAAAGCAAAGAGTTAGAGCTTCAAAAAGAAGTTTTAAGAGGTAAAGAAGCAGGATATAATAAAATAAAAGAAGAATTAGAGGAGGTAGAAGAAAATGTACTTCGACGAGATGATCAGGAAAGAATTAGTGAAAACGAGCGAATTTTCCGAAATGGAGAGTACGGACGAGATAATAGAGAAAATCAAAGAGAATACACTGAATCAGTTAGAGGAACAGGAGGACTTCATCAAGGAATATCCGAATCCGGTGTACGCAGTGATGAGACTGGATTATCTTTCAAGCAGCGAGGAGCAGAGCAACTTCGAGATGTTAGTGGATCTATACAAGGAGAAGAAGCTGATAGGACACCTGATGGATACTCAGAAACAGGCGATAGAGTTTATGAGAGCAGAGAAGCCGAAACTGATGATGGCTTGGAAGATAGAGGACGAGAGCCATCCGCAGTACAAAGCGATGATTTCAGCCCTCAAAGAAATGACCATCAAGGAGATAGTGGAAATCTAAAAGAAAATACGGATAAAGAGATAAGAGAAGCTGACAAGGCTTCTTTTTCTTTACCCGAAAACAGATCAGGGCAGATTAAACTTACAATACCTCTTACTCAAAATGATATTGACAGTATTCTTGTAAATGGTGGAAACCATGAGGGCGAAAGACTTCCTATCATTGCTGAATTTTCCAAAGGGAAAACAGTAGAAGAATTAGGAGAATACCTTAAAGATACCTTTAGAGGCGGAAACGGTTTATTTCTTAATGGAGCAGAAGTATCTTCCTGGTATTCGGATAAAGGCATTCATTTAGCTTATGGAACTTCTGCAAGAGAAGATAGCACGCAAATTTTAAGCTGGAGTGATGCTGCAAGAAGAATCAATGAGCTTTTAGAAAATGGAGAGTTTGCTACAAATGTAGAGATTTTGAAAGCACATGACTATGCAAGAGATAGAGTTTCAGAATCGCTATGGTATCTATATCACGATTTAAGCGAAGAAGGAAAAACACAAGGTTATTTTGACTTTATAGAAAGGGGTGGTGGCTTTCCGAAAGAAACAAGACAGTTATCGGAAGCTCTTAAAAATCCTGACTATCTAAAAAATGTTATTTCCGAGTACAGTCGCTTTTTGAAAGGATATAGAGAAAACAAAGATGTACTAAGATTTCATTATCACAAGGTAGATAGCCTTTATCAGAAATTACAGGAGCTTGCACTTCCAAGAAAGGAATATATCTCTAACCTAACTGAACTTCCAAAAGTACATGGCTTTATTACAGAAGATGAAGTCCTTGCTACGATTTCAAGGGGAAGTGGAGTCGATAAGGGAAAAGAGCGAATTACTAAGTTTTTCAAAGAAAATCATACCTTGCAGGAAAAAGCAAATTTCTTAAAAGATGAGTATGGAATCGGAGGTCATTCTCATGCTGTTTCAGGAGCAAAGGGAAGTGATGAATGGCACGATGCAAAGGGACTTAAATTACAGAAGAATCATTGTAACGATGTATTTCTTACATGGTCAAATGTAGCAAAGCATATAGATGAGCTGCTTTCTAAAAATCTTTATCTTGAAGAAAAAAATATTGAAAGCAAGGTAGAGATAGAAGAACAAAAAGAGCCAAGTTATTATTCTAAAGATGATCCAAATAATCTAATGACTGATGAAATGCTTGAGAGAGTGCCTGAGCTTTATGCACAGGAAGATGTAGCCTTAGCAGACAAACAGGTTCATGCAGCATACATCATTCCATTTAGAAGTAACTGGACTTGGTATATGACGGAGTATGACAGGGAAAGTAAAGATGCTTTTGGACTTGTTTTAGGAATTGAACCTGAATGGGGATATTTTAATCTTGAGGAGCTAAAGGAATTAAATGCCCAAAGACTTGTTTTAGAGGATTTCCCAAAGACCTTTAGAGAACTGAAAGACAGTGAACTTAAAAAGCAGATGGATGAGCAGGAGCTTAACCATGTTTTTAATGGAGAACTCAGTTTTGAGGACAATATTGCAGAGCTTGAAGCACCTGAAGAAGTAGAAGAAAGAATACAAGCAGAACCTTTTCAGGCTACCTTATTAGATTATCTAAAGGAAAGAGAAGAAGTAGAACTTAACGAAAAAGAGGATAACCCTTCAGATGAGTTTGCAGTTAAAGAAGGTGATACCGTCTATTTTAATCATGAGGAGTACAAAGCAAGAGAGATCTCTAAAAATCAAATCACAGGAAGAAATGATTTGTGGCTTGATCCTGTAAGGCAAGGTAATCATCAAATTCCGATTATATCCTTTATAGATGATGAGGATTTATTAAGACAAGTAAATCTTGAAAGACCTGAATTTATCATCGGTGATGAAGTGAAGTACAAGGGAAAAGAGTATACCATCACAAGATTTGATGATATGGGAAATAACCTAAAGACAGTAACGGTCAAGGATAATACAGAGTATCTTGGAGGTATGATTACAGGCTCCGATGTAATTCCTTATCGTAAGGAAAGTGAGCTTGATAGAATCTTTAAAAATATGACCAATGAGAAGCCCGAAAAGACTTTTAAGGAAGCAGAAATAAAGAAAAATGAGGCTCACAATTTCAAGATTGCAGAAGAAACGATCCCTGCAAAGTTATCTCCAAGTGAGAGATTAAACAATAATCTTGAAGCAATCTCTATGCTTAATAGGATTGAAAGTGGAGAACGAGAGCTTGATATTACAGCTCAGGAAGTTTTAGCAAAATATGTAGGCTGGGGTGGATTATCTGAAGTCTTTGATGAAAGTAAGGATGGACAGTGGAAAGAGGCAAGAGCCTTCTTAAAGGAAAATCTATCGCCATCAGAATATGAAGCTGCAAGAGAATCTACCCTAACGAGTTTTTACACACCGAAAGCAGTCATTGACGGAATATATAAGACGCTTTCAGGTATGGGATTTAAACAGGGAAATATCCTTGAACCGTCAATGGGTGTTGGGAACTTTATCGGTAATCTACCTGATGAAATGAGTAAGTCAAAATTTTATGGTGTGGAACTTGATTCGGTAAGCGGGCGTATTGGAAAACTCTTATATCCTGAAAGTGATATACAGGTTAAGGGGCTTGAAGAAACTTCCTTTTCCAATAACTTCTTTGATGTAGCAATCGGAAATGTTCCATTTGGAGAGTATAAGGTAAATGACAGGGAATACAATCGTAATAACTTTCTTATCCACGATTATTTCTTTGCCAAGTCCATTGATAAGGTAAGAAACGGCGGTGTTATCGCCTTTATTACATCTTCAGGAACAATGGATAAAAAAGACGAAAGTGTAAGACGCTATCTTGCAGCAAGAGCCGAATTTTTAGGAGCAATCAGACTTCCAAATGATACCTTTAAGGGTGTTGCCGGCACAGAAGTAACTTCGGATATTATCTTCCTAAAGAAAAGAGATAGCGTATTAGAGCGCGATGAAGATTGGATACACCTTGCAGAAGATGAAAATGGACTTTCATATAACAAATACTTTGTTGATCATCCTGAACAAGTGCTTGGCACAATGCGTGAGGTAAGCGGAAGATTTGGAAAGACACTCACTTGTGAACCGATAGCTTTTTTAGGGCAAGAGAACAATATGGCTTCGTTAAAGGAGCGTATCGAGATTGCAGGAGAAAGAATTTCAAAAGATGCCAAGTATGAAGAAGTAGAGCTACTTGATGATGAGATCACTTCTATCCCTGCAACTGATGATGTAAAGAACTTTTCTTATACCTTAATTGATGATGAAGTCTATTACAGAGAAAATTCACTCTTTATCAAAAAGGAAGTATCAGATAAAAACAAAGAAAAAATCAAGGATTATCTTGAGCTGAATGCTGTTTTAAAAGATGTAATTTACAAGCAGAAAGAAGATTTTAGCGAGGAAGAAATCAAGGCTTCACAGGAAAAACTAAATGAAGTATATGATAACTTTTCAAAGAAGCATGGCTTTGTAAATAACCTAAGTAATACCAGAGCCTTAAAAGAGGATAGCAACTTCCCGCTTGTTTCTTCCATTGAAATCCTTGATGAAGAAGAAAACTTTAAGGCAAAGGGAGATATTTTCTCCAAGCGAACAATCACAAAGGCGAAGGTTATCGACCATGTAGACACTTCCCTTGAAGCTCTTGTTTTATCGGTATCTGAAAAAGGCTATGTGGACTTTGACTATATGGGAAGTCTTACAGGAAAAGACAGAACGACCTTAATTGAGGAGCTTCGAGGGGAAATCTATCTAAATATCAGAGAAGAACAAAACTTTTACAGACCGCTTTCATTTAACTTAGAGGATGGCGATTTACCTTTTGCCTGTGCAAATGGCAGCAATTCCTATAAATATGGCTATGTAACAAAAGATGAATACCTAAGTGGGAATATCAGGGATAAGATTGCCATAGTAGACAGTTACTTATCAAAGCTCAGACAAACGGAAAGAGAACTCCCTCATCTTGGTTTCGCCGAGAATGGAAAAGAAAAAGAGCTGATAAGATATGAAATGAACCGTTTGGAATATCAAAAAGCAGAGCTTACAAAAGTTCTTCCAAAGGAATTGGAAGCAAGTGAAATCAATGTGCGTCTTGGTGCAACTTGGATACCGATTAAAGATATTGAGAAATTCATCTTTGAAACGCTAAAAACTCCGGGATATGCCAAATGGGATATTAAGGTTAAATTTTCAAATTTGACAAGCGAATGGAATGTAGAAGGAAAAAGCAGGGACAGGGGAAATGACCTTGCTGAGATGACCTTTGGTACATCAAGGGTAAACGCCTATAAGCTGATTGAAGATGCCTTAAATCTGAAAGAAACAAAGGTATTTGACCAGATTGTAAATCCGGATGGCTCTAAAACTTCTGTCTTAAATAAAAAAGAAACCATGCTTGCAGGACAAAAGCAGGAGCTATTAAAAGAAGAGTTTAAAAACTGGATATTTAACGATCAGGAAAGAAGAAACCGTCTTGTAAAACTGTATAACGAGCGTTTTAACTCCATCCGCAATAGAGAATATGACGGAAGTAATCTTTCTTTTGAGGGAATGAATACGGAGATTGATTTAAGACCTCATCAAAGAAATGCCATAGCAAGAAGTCTTTATGGAGGAAATACCTTACTTGCCCATGTAGTAGGAAGTGGAAAGACCTTTGAAATGGTAGCTTCCGCAATGGAAAGTAAAAGGCTTGGAATGTGCAGTAAGTCCTTATTTGTTGTACCCAATCACTTAACAGGACAAATCGGGCGTGAGTATATGCAGCTATATCCGTCAGCTAACATTATGGTGGCTGATAAGAAAGACTTTGAGCCAAAAAACAGAAAGAGATTTATTGGTAAGATTGCCACAGGGGAATATGATGCGGTTGTTATCGGACATACGCAGTTTGAAAAAATCCCTATGAGTAAGGAATATCAGGAGAAGCACATCCAAGATCAGATTGATGAAATCGTAAACTATGTAGAAGAATACAAGAATGATAGAAACCAGAACTTCACAGTAAAACAACTTGAAAAGACAAAGAAAAAACTGGAAACAAGGCTTGAGAAACTAAACGATGATTTTAAGAAAGACGATGTGATTACTTTTGAGGAACTGGGAGTTGATAAGCTCTTTGTTGACGAGGCACATGGCTTTAAGAACCTTTATCTCTATACAAAAATGCGTAATGTTGCAGGTATCGGACAGTCAGAAGCCTTTAAGTCCTCCGATATGTTTATGAAATGCCGATATATGGATGAAATGACAGGCGGAAAAGGCGTGGTCTTTGCCACAGGAACGCCTGTAAGTAACTCAATGACCGAGCTTTATACTATGCAAAGGTATCTTCAGTATGAAAGTCTTAAAAAGAACGGACTGGAGCATTTTGATTCTTGGGCTTCCACTTTTGGAGAAACTCAAAGCTCCTTTGAATTATCTCCTGAAGGAACAGGATATAGGGTAAAGACGAGATTTTCAAAGTTCTATAACTTGCCTGAGCTTATGTCTATGTTTAAGGAAGTTGCTGATATTCAGACGGCAGATATGCTTAATCTTCCTACACCTGAAGCTAACTACGAGGTTATTAAGACAGAGCCTTCTGAAGAACAAAAGGAAATCCTAAAGAGCCTTTCTAAAAGAGCAGATGATGTCAGAAATAGGGTTGTGGAGCCTGATGAAGATAATATGCTTAAAATTACTAATGACGGTAAGAAACTTGCCTTAGATCAGCGTTTAATCAATCCACTTCTTCCTGATAATCCTGATAGCAAGGTCAATGTATGCGTAAAGAATGTCTTTTCCATTTGGGATAAGACAAAAGAAAACAAATCTACACAGCTACTTTTTTCCGATATGTCTACTCCTAAAGGAGATGGAGAATTTAACATCTATGATGATATTAGAGAAAAGCTCGTAGCTATGGGCATACCGAAAGAAGAAATCGCCTTTATACATGAAGCGAATTCCGATAAGCAAAAGGATGAACTCTTTGCAAAGGTAAGAAAAGGGGAAATCCGTATCTTAATGGGTTCAACTCAGAAGATGGGAGCAGGAACGAATGTGCAAAACAAACTGATTGCTTTGCATGACCTCGATGTGCCTTGGCGTCCTGCCGACCTTGAACAGCGTGCGGGTAGAATTGTAAGACAGGGAAACGAAAATGAGAAAGTAAATATTTATCGTTATGTTACGGAGAATACCTTTGATGCCTACCTTTGGGTGCGACATGAAGTCGCTTAATTTAACTGTTTGGCATGATGACCAAACCAACTATTCCGTTAGTTGAGCCGAGTATCGACTGCACTTAGGTGTGGTAAGCCGATATTAAAGTAGCCCTACTTGATGTAAAACCGTGAGGTAATACCGAAACTGCTAGCAACAAGGCGGTTAGGGAGCGAGGCTTGATAATATGGCTAACATATGTGAACTACTGATAAATGTCGTTAAGGCGAACAGGCTAAAGTTGCTGATAAGCCTGAACCAAAATGGTGTGTAGTAGGATAATCCTTTCCGCAGTGGGATTACACGGACAAAAAGACTACCGGCAGAGAGGTAGAGCCTAAGTTATCAACGTTAATTAAGTGAAACATGGTAAGCCTGTACTATTGCCAAAAGGCAAGGCAAATCGTAAGAAATGCTGATAATGGTGCAGGTAAAGGAGAATGGAAAAAGCGAATGCCATCTTGTAATGAGATGGATAGGGGTTCAAAATTTGCCCTAACTTGAAAGAGTGCAGACTTCCATTTGGTTTTTAATCACAAGAGAACTTGTAGAATTTTTGAAAGGAGAAAGCAAATGAACAGTAAAATGTGTGCTACTACTAACAGAGCTAAAAACTGGGAAAGTATAGACTTTTCTCTAGCAGAAAGCTATGTTAAAAAACTACAAATGCGTATTGTGAAAGCGTGGAAAATGAGTAAATATGGAAAGGTAAAATCTTTACAACATTTACTCACAACTTCATTTTATGCAAAAGCCTTGGCTATTAAGAGGGTAACTGAAAATCAAGGCAAGAAAACAAGTGGTGTTGATGGTGAATTATGGCTAACATCACAGGCAAAGTATAAGGCGATAGAAAAGTTAAATTTAAGAGGATATAAACCTAAGCCTCTTAGAAGAGTGTATATACCAAAGAAAAATGGTAAGAAAAGACCTCTCAGCATTCCTACAATGACAGATAGAGCAATGCAAACACTATATAAATTTGCACTTGAACCCATAGCAGAAATTACTGCTGACCCTAATTCTTATGGATTTAGGGCAAAAAGATGTACACAAGATGCTATCGAGCAGTGTTTTACGTCACTCAATAAAAAGAAGTCTGCAAAATGGGTACTTGAGGGAGATATAAAAGGTTGTTTTGATAATATAAGTCATGAATGGATATTAAATAATATCCCAATGAACAAGAAATTATTAAAACTCTGGCTTGAGTGTGGATATATAGAAAAACAAAAAGTATTTCCAACAGAAACAGGAAGTCCACAAGGCTCGCCAATATCACCTATTATTTCCAATATGGTATTAGATGGTTTAGAAAAAGCAATCAAAGAGAAATACCATAGAAGAACAGTAAACAAGAAAACATATTTCCCAAAGGTTAATTTTGTTAGATATGCAGATGATTTCATTGTTACAGGAGAAAGTGAAGAATTGCTTGAAAATGGTGTAAAGCCAATCATTGTAAAATTCTTGGCTGAAAGAGGTTTAGAATTATCAGAGGAAAAGACACTTATAACACACATAAATGACGGTTTTGATTTTCTTGGAGTTAATATTAGGATGTATAAAGATAAGTTGCTTACAAAACCATCTGATAATAACTTCAAGGCTATTGTCGATAAAATCAGACGAATCATAAAAGATAATCCGTCAATGAAACAAGAAATTTTGATCAGAAAATTAAATCCAATCATTATAGGTTGGGTAAACTATCAGAAATATAATGTTTCATCTAAAGCCTTTGAAAAACTTGATTATGAAATATATAAAAGCTTGTGGACCTGGTGCGTTCGTAGACACCCAAAGAAAGGTAGAAAATGGATAGCTAAGAAATACTTCCATACCATTGGAAACAGAACCTGGACTTTCAGTGTAGCAACTGGCGATAGAATGGAAAATGGCGAGAAATACTATCTTCGTCTTAAATATGCTACAGACACTGATATTAAAAGATTTACCAAGATACAAGCTGAAGCAAATCCATTTGATGAAAATTGGCAAATATACTTTGAAGAAAGAGAAGATTTAAAAATACGAAACGAACTTAAAGGACGTACAGTTATAAATAGACTGTATAAAACGCAAAATGGAATATGCCCTGTTTGTGGAGAGAAAATAACTATAGATACAGACTTTAGAGTACATCAAACAATTCAAAATAACATTACCCTTAAAACTTTAGTACACCCTTGGTGTCATAGAAAATTGCATATAAATGATGAAGAAAACACGCTGGCTCTTTAATTAGGGCTTATAAAAACTTGAGCCGTGTGAGGGGAAACTCTCATGCACGGTTCTTAGAGGGGAAAGGGATAGTAATATCCCCGACCTACTCGACCAGACGATAGAAAACAAACAGAAATTCATTTCTCAGATTATGACTTCAAAGACACCTGTTCGTGTGGCAGAAGATGTGGATGAAAGTTCTCTCAACTATGCAGAAATTAAAGCTCTTGCCACAGGTGATCCGAAGATTAAAGAGAAGATGGACTTGGATAATGAGGTTACGAAACTAAAAATGCTTGAAGCAAACTATAAGTCTAACCGTTACAGATTAGAGGATAAAGTGGCGAAAAACTATCCTGAAGAAATTGCAAGAACGGAAAAACTAATTGAAGCTGTCAAAAAAGATATATCTGATGTAGAGCCTAAAGCGGAAGGTGAGGAAAAGTTTACTTCCATTACCATTGCAGGAGAAAAGATTACCGACAAGAAATTAGCCGGAGAAAGACTACTTGAAGCAATTTCAAAGATTAAAATCAATGAAAGCAAGGTTATAGGCAAGTATAGGAATATGGATTTAGAGGTAAGCTATAATTTCTTTACCAATGAGCATAACTTTAGCTTAAACGGTGCTGCAAAGCATTCAGGAGAGCTTGGAACAAGTGCGGACGGTAACATCACAAGACTGGATAACGCTCTTGAGAAAATGCCTGAGAAATTAAACAGGCTTGAAGAAAAACTCATCAGCACAAAGGAACAACTGGAAAATGCCAAAGAAGAACTCAAAAAGCCTTTTGAAAAGGCAGATGAGCTGAAAACTAAGGTATTAAGACTTGCAGAACTGAATAAGCTGCTCGATATGGGAGAAGTAGAAGAAAAGAGAAATGATAATCCGCTTATAGAAGATGTAAAAAGGGCAATCATTGATTTCTGTAACAGGGAGTATGAAGAAAATCACAGCTACGATGAATTTAATACCTTGTATCCTGACTTAAAGCATATCGGTATCGCCTATACCAATACACCGGATGAAAGACATGGTATTCAGTATGAGCTTAATTTAGATGAAAAAACTTGGACACAGTATATTGATGATACGCCTATAAAAACAGAGAGCTTCGATTATGAAAACAAGGGAGAGAATGAAGCTCTAAGGAATATGAAAAATGAAATAGAAATGTCCTCTTTTAGCGATTTAGTTTATGTTGATTCCGAAGATTTAAGAGCAGCAACAGGACTTGATATTGATGATGAGGGTAACTTCTATGATCCACTTTCTAAAGACCTCGATAATGACGGTATTCCTGATAGATATGACAATGACTTTAAGGACAGTGATTATTTTGAGTCAACTTATGATGTGGAGGACAATCTTCATAGCAAAGAAGAAACCGCACAAAAATCAGATGATAAGCCATCTATTTTAGGACAGATAAGAGCCTATCAAAATGAAAGTAAAACAGAAGAAAAGCAAAAAACAAAAGAACAGGAAATTTTAAGATAAGGGGAGGGTAACCTCCCTTTTGCCATGAAAGGAGACAAAAACATGGATTACAAAACAATGAGAAATCAAATAGAAGATATGGTAAATGATAATCATAAGGACTTTGTAAAAGCGATTATAAGCGTAGAAAAAGGTATCAATGATGAAAGTGCTTTAGACAAGCTCTATGACGCTTATATGGACAATGACAGCCTTAATTTGCTACATGAGGAATTTGACTACATGATTGATGATTTAAGGGAACAGGGACAGATAAAAGATCTGCCTTATGTTCAGGAAGAAAAGGATAATCTTATCAATATCGTTGGCAATATTGTAGGGGAAGTCGATTTAGTTGAAAGGGAAAATAAGAACGGAGAAGCCTTTAAGGTAGCTAATTTCTCCGTAGTATCTAAAGACGATGAAGGAAACAAGGTATATCGCAACTGCTCCGCTTATGGAGAAAAAAGCGATATTCCAAAGGACTTTAAGCAGGGAGACTTTGTTAAGCTCTTTGGACAAATAAGAACATCCATTGATGATAACGGCAAGGAGCATAGCAACATCAGGATACTTTCTTCAAAGCTACTAAAGGCAAAGGAACAAATGAAAGGACAAGAAGAAAAGAAAGAATCTGTACTTGGAGCTATCAAGAAATATCAGGCGGAAGATAAGGAAAAGCCAAAAGAAAAGAAAGAAGCAAGCAAAGAAGCTGAGAGATAAATTTATGGTCGGTGTGGTCTTAGGACTGCACCGACTCTTTTTTTATACAAATGGCGTATGTTTGCGTAAAAGGAAGTTTGTAGTGAAAAAAGTGAATAAATATGATATAATGATAAAAAAGAAATCAGATGCATGGGGAGGACAATTGTGTCAAAAATAAGTTATAAAAAGCTATTTAAAAAAATGATAGATTTAGACATGAAAAACTCTGAGCTAATGGAAAAAGCGGAAGTTAGTCGAAGTACTTTTTATAAAATGAAGAATAGTGAGAATATCACTACTGATGTGATTGTCAGAATATGTGATAGTTTGAACTGTGGTATAAATGAAATTATGGAGTTGGTGAATGATGAAAATAATTGATTATGTAATTGAATCTACAAATAAATATATTGAACAGATGCCAAAAGAAATTCGCAAGAAAAATGGGCAATTTTTTACAAGCAAAGAAACAGCTCTTTTTATGGCATCATTATTTGATTTATCATCATTTTCAAAAGAAATTTCTATACTTGATCCGGGAGCGGGTTCAGGGATACTTACTGCGGCACTTGTCCAAAGAATAATTGATACAGATAAGATTAAAACGATAAAAATAACTTGTTATGAAACTGATGGTGATATTTTAGAACTTTTAAATAAAAATTTGTTGTGGATAAGAGACAATTCATCATTAAAAATTGAATACAAAATAGTCAAAGATAATTATATAACGAGTCAAACGCTTGAATACAACAACATGCTGGGTGCGTGTACTGAACCTGAAAAATACGATGTGATTATAGGAAATCCGCCTTATTTAAAGATTGGGAAAACGGCTAATGAAGCTTTATCTATGCCTGACATCTGTTATGGAGCACCAAACTTGTATTTTCTTTTTATGGAGATGGCAAGTTTTAATTTAGTCGATAATGGCGAATTAGTATTTATCGTTCCGAGATCATGGACTTCTGGAGCTTATTTCAGAAAGTTTCGCGAGAAATTTTTAAGAGAAGTAGTTTTGAGGCATATTCATTTATTTGTGAGCAGAGATAAAGTTTTCGATAAGGAAGCTGTTTTGCAAGAAACAATAATTATTAAGGCTAAGAAAGAATCTAACAAGCCTAAAAATATTACTATAACTACAACGAACGCTAATTTTGATTTCGACAGCAAGACTGTTTTTGAAGCTCCTTACGATATGGTTGTTTCTGGAGAACACAAATATGTTTTTTTGATAACTGATAAAGAAGAAGCTGATACGATTAAAAAGGTAAATGAATGGAATGATACCTTGCCAACTCTTGGCTTGAAAATGAAAACTGGTTTGACAGTTGATTTTAGAAATCGAGAGTCTCTAAGAAATGATGCAGAGGAAAAAGCAGTTCCTTTATTTTATTCGCAACATATAAAAGATGGTAAAGTGATTTTTCCTGTTGGAAAAGAAAATGAGTATCTATTAACGGAGCAAAAAGGATTATTGCAGGAGAACACTAATTATTTATTTGTGAAAAGATTTACGGCAAAGGAAGAAAAGCGTAGATTACAATGTGGAATTTATTTAGCTAAAAATTTTTCAACATATAAGGCAATTAGCACACAGAATAAGATAAATTTTATTACAGGCTTACAAGGATTATCAGATTGTTTGGTTTATGGTTTGTATGTTGTAATGAACTCTACGCTTTATGATAATTATTACAGAATTTTAAATGGATCAACTCAAGTGAATGCTACTGAAATTAACTCGATGCCAATTCCGCCACTAACCTGTATTGAGAATATGGGAAAGGAACTGATTAAATTAAAGGATATGTCTGAAGAAAATTGTGATGAAATATTAGGGAGATTTATATATGTCTAAATTAGAAGAAGCAAAGAATATTTTAAGTGAGCTTAAGGTTCCACCAAAACAGCAGTCAGATCTATGTGGATATGTTATTTTGGCAATGGCAGATATTAAAAAGAATGATGAATGGGCTAATGCAACTAATAAATGGATAAGAATACATGATGTTATTGCCTTTATTAGAGAGTTTTATGAGGTTTCATATGCAGAGAATAGTAGAGAAACATTCCGTAAACAGGCGATGCATCATTTTAGGAATGCAGCATTTATTGAAGATAATGGGAAAGCAACAAATAGCCCTAATTACAGGTATCGATTAACTGATGAAATGTTGTTATTAGTAAAAACATTTCAATCAAGTCTGTGGGAAGAACAGAAGAATATTTTCTTAAAATCTCATCAGAACTTAATTGATCTATATAGTTCTAAAAAAGCAGTAAGAAAAATGCCTGTTAAAATAAACGGGGACGAGTTCACATTTTCTCCCGGTAAACACAATCAATTACAGAAATTTATTATTGAAGAATTTGCTCCACGATTTGCTGAGAACTCTGAATGTTTGTATGTTGGTGATACAATTCAAAAGGATTTGGTGAAGAATGAGGAGAAACTAAAAGAATTAGGCTTTGAGATAACACTCCATGACAAAATGCCGGATGTTGTTTTATATTCAGAAGATAAGAACTGGATTTACTTTGTTGAGTCTGTAACTTCTGTAGGTGCAATGGAGCCAAAAAGAATAAAAGAAATTGAAGAAATGACGGAAAATGTTTCAGCTGGGAAAATATATGTAACAGCATTTTTAGACTTTAAAACATTTAAGAAATTTTCAGAGTCTTTAGCGTGGGAAACGGAAGTATGGATTGCGGATATGCCAGACCATATGATTCATCTAAATGGGGATAAATTCTTAGGACCGAGAAAATAATGAGGGAGGTGTTTTTTATTAAAGGTGAAGTATCCAAAAAAGATTTGATTAGAGAAATTGAAAAAGCTATTAAAAGTGATGAATTAGGAGCATTTATTGGAGCAGGATTATCAATTCCTGCTGGGTTTTGTAGTTGGAAAGAACTTCTCAGAGAACCAGCAGAAGAGATTGGATTAGATGTTGAAAAAGAAAATGATTTGGTTAATTTGGCTCAGTATTATTCTAATTCGAAAAAGAGAACATCAATAGATGATCTTATCAAAGGTCAATTTTCTCAATTAGTAAAACCCACTGAAAATCATAAATTATTATCACAGTTACCCATTTCAACTTTTTGGACAACAAATTATGATAAGTTAATAGAAAAGGCTTTAGAAACCAATATGAAAAAGCCTTATGTAAAAACAAAGGATGAACAACTAAGAGGTACAAATTATAATTTTGATGCAATAGTATACAAATTGCATGGCGATGTAGAATCTCCTGAAGATGCAGTACTTACAAGAAGTGATTATGAAGAATTTGGATATAACAAAAGAAAATTATTCAGAGAGGTTTTAGAGGGCGATTTGCTTACCAAGACATTTCTATTTTTAGGATTTAGCTTTGAAGATCCAAACTTTAACTATGTAATAGGAAGATTAAGGGTATTACTCGACGAAAAGAATACAAGAAAACATTATTGTATTATGAAAAGAGTTCAAGATACTGATGAGGATTATGAGTACAAAAAAGTAAGACAAGAGCTGCAAATAGAAGATATAAATAGGTATGGTATTTTTACCTATTTGGTAGATGACTATAATGAAATTACTGACATATTAAGTATACTTGTAGATAGATATCGAAGAAAAACAATATTTGTATCGGGTAGTGCATATTGTTATCCGGGTTATTCTCATGAAACTGGTAAAAATTTTATTCACAAGCTATCTTTTGAACTATCAAAGAATGGTTATCGTATTGTGAATGGATATGGCAAAGGGGTAGGTGAATTTATATTAAATGGTGTCGCAGATTATTGCTTGAATCATAATTCCAAAATAAGTGATTTTTTGACGCTTATGCCTTTCCCGCAAAATAGCTCATTGGGAATAGATTTAGATAAGTTATATAAAGAAAATAGAGAGCAAATGATTGATAATTGCGGAATCGCTATATTCATTTTTGGAAACAAAGAAACAGAAAATATTGCAAGTGGAGTTATAGATGAATTTGAGTTATGTAAAAAGCATGGGTTAGTATGTTTACCAATTGAACATACTGGTGGGTCAGCTAAAGAAATATTCAATAAAATAACTCGAGAAATTACAGATAAAAATACAATAAGTGCAATTGAACAGGCAAATAAACAATGCGATGGCGATATTGATATGTCTGTTAAAAACATAGTTCAAGCAGTTAAAATATTAAACAAGGAGGAGCTTTAAATGGCAAAAAGACAGGTATTTTTTAGCTTTCATTACGATAATGATAATTGGAGGGCAGGACAGGTTCGCAACATGGGGAAAGTAGACAGTAGTTCTACCTTTTCTGATAATGACTGGGAGGAAGTAAAAGAAAAAACTGAAAGTAAAATTAAAGAATGGATTGATGAACAGTTGAATAAGCGTTCATGTTTAGTTGTTTTGATTGGAGAAAAAACAGCAAACAGAAAATGGATAAATTATGAAATAAAAAAAGCATATGAGTTAAATAAAGGAATTGTAGGAATCTATATTCACAAACTGAAAAACGCAAAGGGTGAACAAGATAGTAAAGGTTCTAATCCTTTTGATTACTATAATATAAGCGGAGTATCAATGTCTAAATATGTTAAATGTTTTGAGTCCAATTGGTCAGCAAGTGATAATGTTTATAATGACATCAAGGATAACATAGAAGATTTGATAGAATATGGTATTGAACACAAACCATCAACTTGGTAATAAATGATGGAGAGAAAAGCTATCTCTCCATCTCCTTACCCATGTAAATTCCATAGTTCTTTCGTATTTGATAAAGCTCGTCCATAGTAGATTTGGTAGAAGAATACTCTTGCATTAGGGTATTCTTTTTTTCTTGCAATTTATCAAGTTTATCTAAAATATTCTTTGAATTTGGAAGTTTAGAATAGGAGCTTTTTAGCTTGGAAAGAGCAGTTTCATAGAGCGCAATTTGCGATTTGTATTCTTCAAAAAATGCCTTGTCCGATGGATTTGCCTTATATTCCTTGTAACAGGCTCGATACTTTTTAACGGTATGAATTTGTTCCATCGTATTAGAAAGTAGCTGCATATCCTTGTCAATTTCTTTGATTTTATCTTGTAAGTTCTGTCTCTCTTCAGCACTTTTCCTAATGTATTCATCAAGCTGCTTAACGGATTTAATGCCATGTTCTCTGATAAAAATAACTGACTCAGCCATTGTATTTAAGTTATGCTTGGTTGCCCAATATTCATAGCCTTTGCTCTCTTTCACTTTGGCATTGGTATTCATATTGATGATATTTCCGATTCGTTTTTTGACAGGTGGGGTTTTAATCGTTTGATTTTCCGTAATACGCTCTTTTAATCTTTCTTCGGTATAGTCCTCACCAATCGTCTTAGCCCTTGTAAATCTTTGCTTATCTTTTGGCTTAAAAGCAATGTGTTTTCCATGTTTTATTTCATAACCAAGTTTCGCCATTTTCTTTAGAAATTCCTCCCAATCTTTAGACTGTTTTATCAAACGATCAATATCAAATTGAAGTCTGCTTTTCCAAGAATTGCCTTTCTTAGATTGCTCATTTTCATACCATGACTTACCATTTGTTTTGTACTTTCTCTTATAGCTCTCGTAGAACTCATCAATAACAGATAGATTATTTTCTTTGCATAGTTTATCGCTTTGATACCTGATTTGGTGGTAGCTTCTCTTGTTGGATTGGTAGCACTTGCCTGTAACTATATTTACATTATTGAATATGATGTGATTGTGGATATGCCCTTTATCTATATGGGTAGATAAGACATATTCGTACTCATCCTTTAATATCTTTTTACACAGTTCAAGACCGATTTGATGTGCTATTTCCGGACTTGCTTCTCCGGGTAAAAAGGATTGAATAAGGTGTCTTGCAAGAACAGTTCCGTTTGTTCCGGCATCATTTCGTGTTCTTAAAAACTGGGTATGAGCAGTTTCCTGATGGCATTTATGAGTGCTTACTAAGATTTGCTCATCTGTTTTTTCTCCATTAACAATATATGAAATGGCAAGATTAAGGGTTGATTTTATAGGATGTATTTTTGTAATAGCCATAAAATTTAATCACCTCCGGAAGTTCTGTTAAGAAGCAGTGAATGTATCTGCCACAACTCTTTTGAGAAATGTTCAATCTGCTTTTTCATATCGTTTATATCATCTTTGTAAATTATGCCGATAGAATTTACACGATTTGCAATCTGATTGATGTTGTTTGTAGCGTTGGAAAGCAAGCCCTGTAAATCTCTAAACGGTTCTAAATCCACTTGATATATTTCCTTTTCTAAAACGCACTTGCGAATGAAATGGCTCATATTTCTACACTTAGCAAGTTTTCTTTTCTCTTCAAAAAGAGCCTTTTCTTCTTCGGTTAATTTAATTTCCAGTCTTTCATTTCGCATTCTATTTGCCATAGGTAAATCCTCCTTTGAATGTATTTCGGGGTCTTAGGGTACACCCTAACAAGTTAAAAATTGATAAAAAAAGAAGCAGATCCCAGAGGGCTGCTTCTTTTTTTATCAATTTTTTCGTAAGTGTCCGTACACTTACTGTGCTTGCTACATAAGAATGAATTAGATAGCAAGCATTAAGCAAGTTTTGAATTTATAACTATATTATACCAAATTATAATGATTTATTCAATTCGAGACTATCTGTGAATATAAAACAAAATATTCATTGACTTTTAAAATTGTGGGTGTTATAATATCTATGAATAAAAAATAAAAAATTCATAGATTGGTTTGAGAAGTTTGGAGGTTAAAAATGGCAAAGGCATTTACAGAAGAAGAAAAGATAAAAATCAAAGAAAGTATTATGGAAACTGCTCTTGATTTATTTCATGATAAAGGTACAAAATCACTTAGTATTTCGGAATTGACAAAAAGAGTAGGAATAGCACAAGGAAGTTTCTATAATTTTTGGAAAGACAAAGAATCTCTTATCATCGATTTAATGGCATATAGGTCAATACAAAAATTGGAAAACATTGAAAGAGAATTTTCAAATTCACTCACGAATCCTAAAAAATTCCTTTCAGAGGTAATTTATAAGTATTCGATAGATATGACTGAGAAAATTAAAACTCAGCCAATTTATAAAGAGGCATTTAGAATATTTGCAAGTCAAGATTCAAAGAAAGTGAATAGAGTAGAAAATCTATATGGTGATTTTTTGGATAGGTTAATAGATTATTGGTACAAAAATAATGTAGTAAAAAGCGTAGATAAGCAAGGCTTATCAAATGCCTTTGTTGGCAGCTTTGTTCTATGTTCAAATTATTTCCATTTTAATAAAGATACCTTTGAAGAAGTGCTTAATATTTATATACAAAGCATTGTTTTTAAATATATAGAAATTTAATTGTATAAGGGAAGGTGATAACAATGATTCTGGATTTTAATGAGATAAAAAAGGAAGATGTATTAGTTGCTGGAGGTAAAGGTGCTAATCTTGGAGAAATGACTTCTGCTAAAATAAATGTTCCAAGTGGATTTGTTATAACAGCAGACGCATATAGAGATTTTTTAAAAGTAAATGGGATTGATATTCTCATTGAAAATGGAATTAAAAAATCAGTAGATGATAAAAGAAAACTTCTAAATGAAGCTGAGCATTTTAGAGGAAAGATAAAGTCTGGAAAATTTCCTGAAAGGTTAGAGAATGCAATAAGAGAAAAATATTTTGATCTTGGAAATAATACAAGAGTTGCAGTGCGTTCTTCAGCAACGGCAGAAGATTTGCCAGATGCCAGTTTTGCAGGGCAACAAGAAACTTATTTAAATGTTCAAGGTATTGAAAGTGTATTGAATGCAGTGCGTAATTGTTATGCTTCGCTTTGGGGAAATAGAGCTGTAAGTTATAGATTTCATCAAGGTTATGATCAAACTTCAGTTTCTATTGCAGTTGTTATTCAAGAAATGATAGAGAGTGAAAAATCAGGAGTTTTATTTACCGTAAATCCAGTAAACAAAAAAGAAAATGAAATGCAAATAAATGCAAGCTTTGGATTAGGAGAAAGTGTTGTAAGCGGAAGAGTTACAGCTGATAGCTACATTATTGATAAATCAGGGAAAATAGCTCAAGTAAATATTGGAAGCAAGGAAACACAGATTATATATGGGGATAAGGAAACTGTTGAAGTAGCAGTAAGCTCTGATAAAAGAAAAACTCGTGCATTAAATGATAGAGAAATACTTGAACTTATGAAGTGTGGTTTAGAGATTGAAAAACACTATCGCATGCCTATGGATATTGAATGGGCAATCAAAAATGATATTGTATATATTTTACAGGCGAGAGCGATTACCACATTAAAAAATTCCGGAAATGATATAACTGGCAATGATTTAATAGAGAAGTATATAAAGGGTAAAAAAATCAAAAAGGATACACGAGAAGTAATGTCATTCTTTTTAGAAAAAATGCCTTTTGCACATAGAGTCCTTGATTTCGATTATTTAATGGCAATTAATGATCAGAAAGTAAACATTTTATCAGAAGGTGGGATTATTTTACCAAGAAATCCAATTATAGATGATGATGGCATACAAACTTTTTCTGATGAAGGAAAGCGAATTGGAAAGAATATTTTCAATTTTTTAATATCTTAAAGAACATGAAAGATTTTGAGTTCTGTTATAAGAAGTGCAAAGATTTTATGAATATATATGAAACTGAGATAGAAGAAATCAAGCACTTAAATTTTGAAAATATGACATTAATGGAGTGTGGAAATTTTTTAGAAGAAAGTTATGCTCTTTTGCAAAAGCTTGCTTATGATAGATTTAAGTATGCCTTATTTCCATCAGTATTAAATAGCAAGAAATTTACCAAAATAATAAAAAAAGTAAATAGCAATTACTCATCGTTTGATTTTTATTGGGACTTAGATAATAAAACATCGGTGATTACAAATGATGTCTATACAATGGCTTGTGATATAAGAAAAAATGAAGCTTTAAAAAGAGCGATAATTTCCGGAGATAATTTTAAGGAATTATATAAAAAGTTTAATGATTTTAAGAATATATCAGATGAGTTTATGAAAGATAATGGCTTTAAATCTGATTATAACTGTTATTGTTTATCTGCAAAAACATTTCTCGAAGATCCTGATAGGCTAACAAATATATTACGACCTATATTAAATGAAAATAGTAATGAAAGTAAAGATACAAAGGATTTTTCTAAGCTTATGGAGAGTATAGAGGGAATCTATGGTAAAAAGTATCAGGATATAGAAAAACAGATAAAATATTTTAGATATTTTCATGTGGTTCGTGAAGAAAGTCAATATTTGTGGGAAACACTATTTTATTATGTAAGGAAGTGTGTTAAAAGAATTAACTTTATACTCTTGGGTGATGAAAACATAGAAATAGGAGTGGCTAATCTTTTTCATAAAGAATTACTTAAAGCAATTAACAGAGGTAATTTAAATGAATCAGATAAGGAAAAAATAAATAGGAGAAACGAAAAATTTCCTTTAGCAATGAAAGTATGGGAAGCTTCAAAGTTATTGATTTTTAAAACGGATGGTGATGTCTTAAAAGGAGTAAGCGGAAGCACTGGTATTGCAGTTGGAAAGGTGTGCCTGATAAATAGTCCCAAAGAATTTTATAAAATGAAAAAAGGAGATATATTAGTTTGTCATCTTACAGATCCTGAGTGGACTCCATTATTTAAGCTGGCAAGTGCTGTTGTGGCAGATACAGGTTCTGCTTTAAGCCATGCTGCAATTGTTGCAAGAGAATATAATATACCGGCAGTTCTTGGAGTTGGTTTTGCAACTACCAAATTCAAAGATGGAGATACCATACAAGTAGATGGTAATACCGGCGAGGTCATAGGTTGCTGATATGAAATCAAAAAATCAAATAGATCAAAAAGAATTGAGAAGGCAAAAGATTTTAAGTGAACCGCTTTTACCTTTGATAGTAAAAATGTCTGTTCCAACAATTGTTGGTATGCTAATTATGGTTATTTATAATTTGACAGACACATTTTTTGTCGGACTTTTAAATGATAAATCGATGACAGCTGCTATTGGTGTTGTTTTTAGCTTCGTGAGTATTATTCAGGCTATTGGTTTTTGGTTTGGATATGGCAGTGGGAATATTATGTCTAAAAAACTTGGAGAACAAGATGAGGAAGAGGCAATAATTATTTCTTCAATCGGAATAGTATTTTCTATTATAAGTGGATTTTTAATAGCTATAATGTCATGGATTTTTATATCTGACTTGACAAAGTTCATTGGTGGGAATGCTTCTGTTAACTTATTTAAATTTACTACTCAGTATTTAAAGGTGATTATAATAAGCGTTCCATTTAGTCTGTATTCAATTACTATTTATAATCAATTACGACTTTGTGGAAATGTAAAAGATGGAATGATAGGTTTGCTTTTAGGAATGTTTAGCAATATGATTCTTGATCCTGTATTTATGTTTATATTCAAGTGTGGGTTTGTTGGAGCTGGATATGCAACTTTGACAGGTCAAATAATTGCGTGTATTGCACTTACTATGTTGGCAAAAGGAAATGGTAATATTCCTGTTTCTTTGAAAAATGTCAAATGTAGTAAAGAACGCATATACCATATTCTTGTAGGAGGAATGCCTAACTTTTCAAGGCAAGCAATTACAAGTGTTTCTCTCATTTTATTGAATAGAGTTGCAGCAAACTTTGGGGACAGTATTATTGCAGCTTTAACCGTTAGTTCAAGAATAGTTGCCATAGCTTATATGATTATGATTGGATGGGGGCAAGGGTTTCAACCTATTTGTGCAATGAATTATGGTGCAAAAAAATATGGCAGAGTTAGATCAGCATTTAATTTGACAGTTGTTGTTGGAACTATATTTTTGATTATATCAGCAGTGGTGCTATATATTTTTTCGGAACATTTTGTTATTGCAATGTCTAAAGATAGTGAAGTTATTTCTATAGGAGTGCAAATACTTAGAATGCAATGCATAACAATTCCATTGTTAGCCTATTATGCGATAAGTAGTATGTTGATGCAAAACATAGGTAAATATTTTTGGTCGTTGATAATTTCGATTTCAAGGCAAGGTATTTTCTACATCCCTCTTTTATATTTACTTACTAATTTATATGAGAAGTTTGGGATATATTTATTGCAACCTGTTTCTGATGTGTTGTCATTTGCTTTGGCTGTTATTGTTGTTTATAAAATAAAAAATGAACTAAAAAACGAGGGGAATATACGTTATATGAATTAGCAACAGGTTGAATAGTTGGAGGAAATTACTATGTATTATTTTAGGTCTAATGTTTATATAGAAAAAAATCACAGACCTTTTTGATATTAGTAATTACCATAAAAAATCAAATTTAAAGTATAGAGAAAGAGCAGTATTCTTTCATTTCAGAGGACTTCTTATGCCTATGTGCAGAAGTCCTCCTTTTTTTGCCTGAAAACAAGCAGACAAAAAAAGAAATGGAGGAAGCATATATGCCAAAAGAATATTACCTTTATGTCAGAGGGCAAAAGGTCAAAGTCAGCGAGCAGATATACAAAGTCTACTGGCGAGAAAGAGAACACGAGAAGTATTTAGAGCAGGTGGACAGAAAAAACCACTTGCTCTTTTTTTCATCATTGGATCACGATGGACACTTTGTAGATAATATTGTTGATGAAAGTGTAGATGTAGAAAAGATTGTTGAAACACAGATGATGATTGAAGCAGTCAGAAATGCTATATCAAGGCTCAATGCAGAAGAAAGAGATATTATTGAACGCTTGTATTTCAATGATGAAACGGTTCGCTCAGTGGCAAAGCTAAAAAGTATTACACATCCGGCTTTAATCAAAAGAAGAAACAAAATTCTTGAAAAGCTGAAAAAATTCATCAAAGAACTTTAGAAGTTCGGTAACCAAAGGGGTCAAATTTTCCTTATGTAAAGTGAAGGGGAGTTTGACCTCCTTTACTTTCTTGAATAAGAGATAGCCTGCTTATGGCAAATAGGAAAATGTAAAGAAAACAATCCCTTTCAAATATTGATCTTTGACAACTGAATAGACCAAGGTAGGACTTTATCTACTTGTGGAGAATTATGACTTACGCCATGACCTTTCTGCTGAAAGCAATTTCGGTTCTATGAATACTGGGTTAGCCAAGGATACAAGAAAGTGAGCGATAAATAAGAATACATAAAAAACAGAGGTGGCAATCTGTTCGGTGATACAAGTAGTGATAATGATACTTCAATAGTTTAAGCCGGCTCGTCTTAATAAGGGGCGGAGGTGAGATTCCTATGTTGCTGCCAAGCACCTACCAATGTCAAAAAACTTAAAAATGAATTTTAACAAGGAGGGTTTCGAATGAATAACGAATTACTAAAATATAGCCTCCAATTATCTATGCTATCTATTTTGCTTTCCAAACATTTACTAAATGATATTGAATATAGGAAGATAAAGTTAAAACTGATGAAAAAGTACAACATTTCAACAGAATTATATTTATAATGTTTTGCAAGTGTGGTATAATAAGACTGCATAGAAAGATACAAAAAAAGGAGGCGGATGCAGTGAAGAAAGAAGTAAAAGTTATTAAAGGTGATACCACACTGAAAAGAACTGCATCAGGCTGTGTTGAACGCTCAATAAAGAGAGTGGCAGCTTATTGCAGAGTTAGTACGGATACCGAAGATCAGATTAACAGCTATAATTCTCAGGTAGAGCACTACACAGAATTTATACAGAAGAATAACGAGTGGACTCTTGCCGGAATATATGCTGACGAAGCGATAACAGGAACACAGGTTGATCGAAGAATTGACTTTCAAAGGTTGATAAATGACTGTATGAATGGCGATATAGATATGATAATTACAAAGTCTATATCAAGATTTGCGAGAAATACATTAGATACCTTAAAGTATGTAAGAAAGCTGAAAGAATTTAATGTTGCAGTCTTTTTTGAAGAAGAAAACATAAACACCTTAACAATGGACGGTGAGTTGCTTTTAACAATTTTAAGTTCAGTTGCTCAACAGGAAGTAGAGAACATTTCAGCCAATGTCAAAAAAGGTTTGAGAATGAAGATGGAAAGAGGAGAAATGGTCGGCTTTCAAGGGTGTTTAGGCTATGACTATGATCCGGAAACCAAAAGTATTTCTATCAATGAAAAAGAAGCTGAGATTGTAAGATATATTTTCAGAAGATACATTGAAGGTGTTGGCGGTATGGTAATTTCCAGAGAACTGGAAGAACAAGGATATTTATCGCCAAGAGGAAATAAAAGATGGACTGAAACAACTGTTTTAGGAATCATAAAAAACGAAAAATATAAAGGGGATCTTATGATGGGAAAGACCTATACGGTTGATCCTATTTCAAAGAGAAGATTGGACAATTATGGAGAACAGGATAAGTTTTATATAGAAAACCATCACGAGCCAATCATTTCAGAAGAAGATTTTGAAAAAGCTCAAGGTATTAGATTGAGAAGGTCAAAAAACAGAAATACTGTTGCCAATAATGGTGGTAAAAGAGAAAAGTATTCAAGAAAATATGCTTTTAGCAGTATGCTTGAATGTGGATTTTGCGGTCATAATCTTTCAAGAAGAAATTGGCATTCGAGTTCAGAATACACAAAAGTTATATGGCAGTGTGTCAATGCCACTAAAAACGGAAAGAAGTATTGTCCGCATAGTAAAGGGATTGAAGAAGAAGCCATAGAAAAAGCATTTATGGAAAGCTATCGTCAGGTATGCCATAATAATGTGGAAATTACCAATGAATTCCTTAAAACTGTGGAAGAAGAATTGAAAGACAACAGTTTAGCTAAAGATCTGAAGAAGATTACAAATCAACTTGATAAGGTGCTAAAGAAAGAAAAGGATCTTGTTGAGTTAAGGCTGAATGAGTCAATCAGCATGGATATATATCAGGACAAGTATAATGAAATAGCCATTAGCAAAGAGAAATTACTTGCAGAAAAAAGGACTTTAGAAGTAACACTTACTGATGAAAAAGCATTGAAGAAAAGGCTTGAGGGTTTTAAAAAATTACTTGAATCCAATAAATACCTTGAGGAATTTGATAGAGCTGTATTTGAAAGTATAGTAGATAAAATCATCATTGGAGGAACTAACGATGAAGGAGAAATTGATCCTGCAATGATTACTATCATATATAAGACAGGGAAAAAGGATTCTCAGGACGGAAGATTATTTAAGAGTAGAAGAAAAAATGCTAAGGAAGTTGATGAGAAAACTGATAACAAATTGTATCCTCAATCAAGCGACGAGGTTAATAATTTGTGTTCCTATCCTATTGACAACACATGTCGAAGCTATAGCGTTGATACAAAAGATGTAAATTTAGAAATCCTGCATTTTAAGCAGTTTTATAAGCATTTTGTATTTGAAAAAGACGAAGAAGGATATGTCAAAAAGACTCAAAAAAACTATATGGACGTGAGAGTTGTTTTGAGACTAGTATGAGGAAACACAAAAAATATAATTAACTCATTTTGTACTTTCTACAAGAGTAGCATAAAAAGCTGCTCTTTTTTTATTGAAGGGAGTAAGGATTCGTTACATCCTTTTCAAAATATAAAACAATCACAAGCCAACTTTACATATTCGCTTTTATAACATATAATAAAAGCGTAAACGAGAGGAGGTGGACTATGAATACACTTAAAGAATATATACAAGAAAATTTAGTAATAACTAATAAAGAAGCAGAAGAACTTGGATATAGTAGGCATAATTTATCAGAATTAACAAAAATCGGACAATTAGAAAGATTAAGACCAGGACTATATCAATTAAAAGGAAAAGTAATAGACGATTTTGTTTTAATATCATCTAATAGCAATCGAATTATATTTTCCCATCAAACAGCCCTATACCTCCACGACCTATCCGATAGGACTCCAAATGTATTTCACATATCTGTGCCCCAAGGCTATAATGCAAGCCATATCAAAAAAAGATATGAGGATCTACAAGTTCACTATGTAAAAAAAGACTTATACGAAATAGGAAAGACAGAAATAAAATCACCACAAGGCAACCTTATTCCAGTTTACGATATAGATCGAACAATTTGCGATATCATAATAGACAGAGAAAAAATAGATAAGCAAATTTTTACAGAAGCAATAAAAAGATATTTTAAATCACCAAATAAAAATCTAAGGCGACTCATAAAATACAGTAGACTATTTAAAATAGAAGATGAAATTAGAAAATACATGGAGGTATTATCGTGATTAATATCGAGAGTATAAAGGGTAAGATAAGAAGTTTAGCAGAGAAGAAAAATCTGAAGTCGCAAGAAGTTCTGCAAATATATTTCTTCGAAAGATTTTTAGACAGACTATCTAAATCATCATACAAAAGTAATTTTGTAATAAAGGGGGGATTCCTTATATCATCCTTAATCGGCATTGAAAATAGAACAACCATGGACATGGATACAACCATTAAAGGCATAGCTCTAAAAGAAGAAAAAATAAAAGAAATTGTAGAGGAAATTATAAATATCAATGTAGATGATGGAATAAGATTTGAAATAAAAGACATCAGTTATATAAGAGATGAAGACGAGTACGAGAATTTTAGAATATCACTAATGGCAAATGTTGGTAAAACTAAAAATCCAATGAAACTAGACCTAACAACAGGAGATGCAATAACACCAAGGGAAATAGAATATACTTATCCCTGTATCTTTAGCAAAGAAGCTATAAAAATAATGGCATATCCATTAGAAACAATTTTAGCTGAAAAATATGAAACCATAATCAGAAGAAATATAACAACAACACGAATGAGAGACTTCTACGACCTATACACCCTCTATAAGTTAAAAAAAGATGAGATAAACTATAAAATTTTAAAAGAAGCAATAGAGAGAACCTCAAACAAAAGAGGAAGTCAGGAGATAATTAAAGACTATGAGGAAATAATCGAGGAAATAAAAGAAGATTCATACCTAAGATCTTTGTGGGAAGTATATTGCAGTGAAAATAAGTATATTGAAGATCTGACCTTTGATAAAGTTGTTGATGTAGTGAGAATTGTCTCGGAAACAACAAGTTGATGTAAGTAGACAAAGGATTTTAGGAAAATAAATATAAAAAAAAGTTTGATGTAGAAGGTAAAAAGGAGTATTAAAATGATTTTAAAAAAGATGAAAGTCAAAAACTTTAGATTATTAAAAAATTTTGAGTTAAATTTTAAAGATGAATTGTCGCTAGTTATAGGTAAAAATAATTGTGGAAAAACGTCATCCATTATTGTTTTAGATAAAATGCTAAATTCATCTAAATTATTTTGGGAAGATATAAATTTAGAATGCCAGAAAGATCTTTATAAAAAAATAATTGGTTTTGATATAACAAAGCTGGATGAAGTTCAATTATTAGAAACTATTAATATGCAATTATTTATTGAGTATAATGATAATGATTCATATGAGAATATTCAAAAATTCATGATGGACTTAAATCCAGATAATAACATAATAGTTTTAGAATTTATTTCGTTAATAGCTGCAAAAAAAATCATAGAATTAAAAAACATTATGAGTGAAAAAAATATTGAAGATTTTAAATCATTTTCCAAATTTATGAGTAAGAATTTTGGAAACTTCTTTGAAACGAAAAAATATTCAAGAGGGTTTGATGTTGAAGCAAACGAAATAACGCAAGATAGATCAGAAGAAATTGATAATAAAGATATTCAAAAAGTCATTAAAGTGGCAGGAATAAGAGCTGATCGAGCGGTTTCTAATGATGATCGTAATCATGTTTTATCAGGTTTAACTGGTAAATATTTCAGTTCTTATAAAGCTGCAAAAGATGAAAGTGAATCGGTATTTACAAGACTTGAAGAAAAATTGGAGGAAGCCGATAAAGAATTATATAAGATTTACAATGGAGAAAAAAGTGAAGGTGAAGAACCTATTGATGGTATTTTTAGTGATGTTATAGATGTTATTAAAACTTATGGTGGCGCAGAAAATGGAATTGATATAGCAATAGAGTCATCTATTTCAGAGAAAAATTTATTGTCAGATAATACAAACTTAAGTTATAGACAAGGGGGAGATTGTTCGCTTCCAGAAACATATAATGGGTTGGGGTATTTGAATTTAATTGGTATTTTATTTGAGATTGAAACCAATATACAAGAATTGTTTGAACAACCAGCAGATATAAATCTTTTATATATTGAAGAACCTGAAGCACATACACACCCTCAGTTACAGTATATATTTATAAGGAATATTAAATCTCATATCAAAGCACATAGAAATAAGTTGTTGAAAGAAAAGAATAAGCAGTTGCAGGTTTTAATTACTTCGCATTCATCACATATAGTTTCTGAATGTAACTTTGATGACATTATATATTTGAAGAAAAACGGAAATACGGTTATAGCTAAGAGTTTTAATTCTTTAAAAGAAGAGTATGGCGGAGATGAACAGAAAGGATTTAAGTTTGTAAAACAATATCTGACAATGAATAGAAGTGAACTTTTCTTTACTGATAAAGCTATTTGTATAGAAGGAGATACTGAACGAATTTTAATGCCAATGATGATGCATAAGATTGACAATAAAGAAAAGCCAAAAGCAAATCTTATACCACTATTATCACAGAATATTTCTATAATAGAAGTTGGAGCGCATTCACATATCTTTATTCCATTATTTGAGTTTTTAGGTATTAAGGTTTTAATAATCACAGATATAGATGCCGCTACTAAAAATAACAATGGGAGATATGTAAAATCTCACCCTCAGGAAGCAAAGTATACAAGCAACGCTTCGATAAAAGATTTTTTCAAAGATACTTGTCTTGATGAGTCAAATAATGAATTTGAGGAACTTTTAAAAAAAACACCTGAGGATAAAATTAAAAATAATATAAGAATAGCTTATCAAATACCGGAAACTGATGGTGGGTACCAAGCAAGTAGTTTTGAAGATGCATTTATAGCGTTAAATAAAGACTTTATATTAAAGAATAAAGAAGGTCTTTGTGAGTACGGAGCTTTAAAAGATTTTTCGAATGATGAAATAGATAATGGTGATTATTATAATTTTGCTTTAAATAATGTGAAAAAGAAATCGGCATTTGCATCAAGCTTATTGTATTTTGATGATGAGAATGGAGAAGAAGATGAAAAATGGGCAGTTCCACATTATATTGAGGAGGGCTTATTATGGATACGCTAACATTGGAAAAAGAAGTATTAGAAGCTCTTCAATGTATAAAAAATGGTGAAAATTTTATTTTAGAAGGTGGAGCAGGAAGTGGAAAAACATATTCCTTAATTTCCTTAATAAATGCACTCACAGAGGAATTTCCAGATATTAAGATAGTATGCATTACATATACAAATAATGCAGTTGCCGAAATTTTATCAAGAATAGAAAATGAGAATATTTGGGTTTCAACAATACATGAGTTTATATGGGCTCTTATCAGAAAATATCAGAATGAAATAAAAAATATTTTAGTTGAGCTTATTAACGATGATAATGAAAAGAACTTTAAAAAGCCAAAAGATTTTTCTGAGGATTTAATTTCTGAAGAATATTTCGAAAATCTTTATGTTGATTATGACGAGTATTATTCTGTAACGCCAAATGATGAAAATATAGTGAAAATCAGCCATGATCACATTTTGATTGTTGCAGAGAAAATGTTTGGGAAATATAAAAAAATAGCGGACATTTTAAAGGATATTGCAGATTGTATTTTTGTTGATGAATATCAGGATACAAGTCCTTTAGTTGCTGATATTTTACTAAAGCATCTTGAGCAAAGCGATAAGAAAAATGTAATTGGTTTTTTTGGAGATTCAATGCAGTCTATATATGACGCCGGAGTTGGTAATTTAAATCAATATAATTTAACTAAAATAGTAAAGACGCAAAACCGAAGAAATCCAAGAGTTGTAATCGAAGTAGCCAATAAGTTTAGAGATGATGATATTGAGCAAAGACCTTCAGAAGATATAAATGCACCTAATATGGAAAATGGTACTATTAGAGAAGGTAGTATTAAATTTTTATATGGAACTGAAATAAATGATTTTATAAGTGTAAAGGGGAAGAATATTTTTGAATCTTGGGATTTTTCTGATGGAAAACAAACAAAAGAGTTAAGGCTAACACATAAATATAATGCTGAAATGACTGGCTTTAAAGACTTATATGATCTATATAATGCTGATTTGATAACTAAGCTTATAAGTGGGATAAAGAAAAAAATTGATAAGGGAAATTTAGACTGTAATAAGACTTTGGGAGAAATAGCGTTAGAGGTAAAACCGATATATAACAAAGTGGATCTGTTAGATCAAATTAACGGAAATGAAATTTATCAGTCAATATATAGTGTTTTAGAAGATATGTCATGGGAAGAAGCTTACGAAAAATGTAGAATCACTAAGGAATCACTCATGTCATATAAATTAAATGGAATGAGTGGTAGATATGAAGCTAATTCTTATAGAGATAGGATTTTACGCAGATTAGATATATTAGAGGAGATTATTGAATTATATGAGGCTAATAGATTTAATGATTTTCTACGAATAACAAAATTTTCTATTCATAATAGAAATGATAAGATTTGCCTTAAGCAAGCAATTGATTATCTTGTAAGTGAAGATAATCAAACGATAGAAAATGTATTAAAATTTGCGGAAGTAAAAGGGTTACTCAAAGAAGATGAATTGTTTAGTGATTATATTTCAAATAAAGGGTTTTATTTATGGGAGAGAATAAAAAAGATAACATTTAATCAATATAGAAAAAGCGTTTTATATTTAAAAGAATTTTCACCAATTTGTACTCAACATAGTGTTAAAGGTAGTGAATATGACAATGTATTGCTTGTATTAGAGTCTGATTGGAATAAATATGACTTTAGAACATTATTTGGGAAAGGATCTCCGAACTCTAATGTTCAGAAACGTACAAAAAAATTATTTTATGTATGTATAACAAGAGCAAAAAAGAATTTAATAATATATATGCCTACTGATGATTCTGACATATTAGAAAAAGCTAAAGAGTATTTTGGAGAAGAAAATGTTATAGATCTCTCTTCGATTTAATTGAAAAGTAGGTACTATTTCTACTTATGTTTTAAGCTACTTTTTAATATTATTCTATAGAATGAAAAAAGATAATTACTATTTTTATTTTAAGAATACTCTTGCATGAGGGTATTCTTTTTTTATTGTATTTACTAGAATACTATATTTAAGTTCGGAAAGATACTTTTCAAATCATGTGGATTGATTTGAAAAATAAAAACTTGATTATATTCATGAAAAATGCAGTATTTGATGTACCTAGTTTTTATTAAAAATGTAGAATTTCTCATCTGGTATTTAATGTATTTATAAATTAAATTTTGACTTATATAATAAATTTCATTTTGATTTATTAAGAAGTAGGGAATGGATCTGCCATATTTCTCTTGATAATTTTTCTATCTGTTTATTCATTGATTCGATTTCATTCTTGTAAATAACACCAGTTGTATTAGTAGCTTTTTCAATCTGGTTTATATTATTTGTTGCATTTGAAAGTAGCCATTGTAAGTTTCTAAATGGTTCTAAATCTACTACATAAATTTCTTTTTCTAATACACATTTCCTAAGAAAGTGGGACATAGTTTTGCAATTAGCAAGTTTCATTTTCTTTTCAAAAACTTCCTTTTCTTCATCTGTTAAATATATTTTTAGTTGATTATTTCTTTTTCTATTATCCATAGTATATCTCCTTATCATAAATTATTGGGGTCTTAGGGTTCTCCCTAACAAGGTAAAATTGATAAAAAAAAGAAGCAGTCCATAAAGGTTCTGCTTCATCAATTTTTCGTAAGTGGGTACTCACTTACTGTGCTTGCTATTAAAGTTATAAGCGTTAAGCGCGTGTTATTTAATTACTATCATTATACCATAAAATTGAAATGTCTGTATCTAATAGAAAAGCTTAAAATATAGATGTACGATTAATATGCTATAGTGTATTTTTAGTATAAAAACTAATTTTGGGGTATAATTTAATTGATTATTATGATGCATTAGGAGGTAGAGTTTTGGAATTAAATCATGAAGATATTATAGAAAATGTCCTTGAAGGATATATTTTTTCTGAAAAAAAGGTTACTGATGAATGTAAAATTTATACAATTGAAAATTCTACTGGCTGTGGCGAAATGCGTTGCTACAATTTATTTGAAGGTGTTCAATTATCTTATAATAACCTTAATATGGAGACGGCATATCAAAAAATAAATCCTAAAAGCGGGGTTTTAGAAATAGATCATTGCTTAGAGGGATGTTATGAGTTTAAACTTGAAAATAATGAACGTGCTCTGATAGGTAAAGGTGATCTAAGTGTAATCGAAATAGGTAAAGTTCCTTTTGAAGATTCATGCATACCAACAAAAAAATATGTGGGACTTTCAATATTTATTGATATTGAAAAGGCACAAAAATCTATTGATAAATACTTTCCGTACGCAAAAATTGATTTGTTAGAAATAAAAGACCGTTTATGTAAAAATGGTGCAGCTTTAATTATTCATTCACGTCATGAGATAGACCATGTTATTAGTGAACTTTATAGAGTAGATTCTAGAATAAGACTTTCTTATTCAATTATAAAAACAATAGAGTTGTTATTATTTTTAAATTTAGTTGAAAGTTCAGATACATTTAAGTTAACGTCTTTTTCAGAACCAGTATATAAAGCAACTGTAGAATCATATAAGACGATTTTAAATAATCCTTTTGAAAGATATTCTATTTCTGATTTATCAAAAAAATATGCTATTTCAGAATCCAGTTTGAAGAGATGTTTTATATACATAACTGGAAGCTCAATAGGTAATTTTATTAGGGAAAATTGTTTAGAAGCCGCTGCTAAATTATTAATTCATAAACCCTTAATGTCGATAGGAGAGATTTCTGATTTGTCAGGATATTTGAATCCTAGTAAATTTTCTGAGTCATTCAAAAAACATTTTGGGCAAACTCCTCAAGAATATAGAAAAAAATCCATCTGACCTTTTTAGAGCAAATAAAGAGCTGTCAGGTTATAAAGAAAATATCCATCTTACTTTATAATAAAGTTGAGATGGATATTTTTTTGTAAATATTCTCTATACACATTCTATGTACATTTTATTAATTAACGGAGGTGTTTTATGAACAATAAAAAAATGACTACAAAAGATGTAGTAACAGTAGCTATTATGATTGCTTTATTTTATGCAATTTCTATTGTTATTGGAATGAGTATGGTTGCTGTTCCAGTTGTATATATTTATGGTACTGCTGGAATTGAAATGTTTATAGGAGCTATTTTCTACTTAGTAGCAGCTAACAGACTTAATAAACACGGGCTATTATTTATATGGATATTAATTTATGGTCTTATCACAGCAGCTATGGGTTATGTGTTTATGCTTCCATATTTTATTGGACTTGCTATTTTGTGTGAAATAGTAATGATAGGCAAAGACACTTATATAAATCCAATAAGAAATATGATTGGCTGGAGTGTTTATGGTGCTGGTATGTTCATGGGAATAGGAGTTCCATGTTGGATAGCTTGGGAATCTTATCAAAAGCAAGCTTTAGAGAGTGGGTTTGCAGATAAGACATTAACATTGCAATATAATTTGGTATCTTCACCAAAACTACTATTATTAGGTGTAACAATAACCGTTATATTATCTGCTTTAGGTGTTTTGTTTGCACAAAAAATTCTTAAAAAGCACTTTAAAAAGGCGGGTATTTTAGAGTAAATGGAGATATATGGGAAATGAAAATAGAAAAAATAAGTGGAATAACTTGTCTTTTTTTAACTATTATTTCCTGTATGGTGTCAATATTTACAAAAAGTTACTATATGCATGCTCTGTTTGTAGGATGGCTTTGTATGCTTTTAGCATATTTTGGTTTTATCAAACAGAGCATAATTTATTTTATGATATATAGTTTTACTACATTTCGGTTATTAAAAATGATACCTAGTGGTGTAGTTATAATTTCACCAATGCTTTTGGGAATGTTGTATAAATTCATAGTTCCAATCATGGCAGGATTTTTAACTTTTAAGATACCATCAGGAAAATTAATTTCAATATTTCACAAATTAATGTTGCCACGAAATTTTGTACTTATATTAACGGTAATTATTCGATTTGTACCAACAATTGCTGGGGAATTTAGAACAATAAAAGAAGCTATGAAAGTAAGGGGATTTATAGGTAACTTTTTTCATATTTTATCAAATCCTTTGAGGACTCTTGAATATGCTATAGTTCCTTTAATTTTTCGTTCTATAAAAGTAGGAGATGAATTATCAGCAGCAGCGATTGTTAGAGGAATTGAAAACCCAATAAAAAGGGATTCATATTATAGTAACAAGTTGTGTAAATTAGACATAATTATAATAACTGCAAGCTTTGTTTTATTTATATTATGTCTTATATGAGAGGTGCATCATTGAATAATAAACTGGAAATTAGGAAATTATCTTTTTCATATAATAGCAATAAAGATGAACAGTTGAAAGATATAAATTTAGACATTAAAGATGGTGAATGTTGTGTAATTATAGGGGAGTCGGGATGTGGCAAGTCTACTTTGACAAGGGCTATAAATGGATTAATTCCAAATTTTTACGAAGGAAATTTAGATGGAGAAGTATTTATTGATGGCAAATCTATCAGAAATTTAAAATCCTGGGAAATAGCAAAGTTAGTCGGTAATGTATTTCAAGATCCTAGAAGCCAATTTTTTGCCAATGAAGTTAATGGAGAAATTGCATTTGGACCGGAAAATTTGGGATATAAGCGTGATGAAATAATAAGAAGAGTAAATGAATCAACTGAGAAAATGAATATTGATAAATTGCTAAATAATAGGATATACAATTTATCCTATGGAATTAGGCAAAAAGTAGCAATTTGTTCAGCAAGAGCCATTGAACCATCTATTTATGTATTTGATGAACCATCTGCAAATCTTGATTTACAATCAATATATAAATTTTCAAAACTTGTAATGGACTTAAAAAATGAAGGAAAAACTATAGTAATCGTTGAGCATAGGTTATTTTATTTAAAAGGAATAGCTGATAGGTATTTATTGATACAAAATGGATCTTTAACAAATAGTTATAAAGCAGAAGAATTTGAAAAAATTAGTTCAAAAGACTTAAATGCATTGGGCTTACGCTCAATAAATCTTGATGATATTGTTGTAGATGACTACAAAGTTAAAGAAAAAGAAATTAGTAGTGACAATTCTTTTGATTTTGAGGTGAAAAATATTTGTAAAAAATATAAAAATATTTTCGTACTAAAAGATGTGTCATTTAAATTTGATAGCAATGAGACTATTGCTTTAGTAGGAATAAATGGAACAGGTAAAAGTACACTCGGTAAAATTTATTCTGGGATTCAAAATCAGACTGATGGAGAAATAAAGATAAATGGACTCAAAGCTAATAAAAAGATGAGGTTAAGCAAAGTGTGGTATATTCCTCAAGATTTAGACTCTCAATTATTTGGGGAAGATTTGATGGATGAATTATTAACTGGGTTAAAAAATAGAGAAGATTATATCACGAAAGCAGAGGAACTTTTAAAAAAAGTTGGATTATTTGATATAAGAGATAAGCATCCAGCAACTTTATCAGGTGGTCAAAAACAGAGATTGGTTCTATGCGTAGCTATGTTGAGAGAAACACCTTTTATTATATTGGATGAGCCGACATCAGGGCTTGATTTCAGGAGTATGGATAAGGTGGGGAGATTAATCAAAGAGGAACAAAAAAAAGGAACAAAATTTTTGATAATTTCTCATGATATTGAATTTATAGCAAAGACGTGTGATAGACTTGTAAAACTAGAGAATGGGATAATAACAGAAGATTTTTATATTGATAATATAGGACAGCTGTTAAGAGCTATGGAGGCTAAATAATTTAGGAGGTGCGTAATGGAAGTTTTACCATCAACTTTATTATTTGTTTTACCAACTTCTTTATACTTGTATATGAATGGAAGTATTGAAGTAGGCAATCTAATAATGTGTGTTTTATTATCTTATGCCTGCTACAAACCTTTGATTAAAGCTATGAGTCATATGGATACTATGGCGAATGTAAGAGTTGTAATAGATGAAATAAAAAATGTTATGGAGTTACCAGAGTTAGAACGAGGTAATGGAGAGGAAAAAATAAGATCATACGATATTAATTTTGAAAATGTATGTTTTGCCTATAATGATAAGAAAAAAGTTTTTGATAACTTATCCTTTAGTGCAAAAGAAAATAAACTTACAGCTATTGTTGGTTATTCTGGTGGTGGAAAATCACTATTGCTAAGCTAATTGCGGGATATTGGAACATTAATAAAGGGAAAATATCCGTAGGAAATGTAAATCTTAAAGATGTTTCTCTTGAAAAGAACATGGAACTTGTAACCTATGTATCACAAGAAACTTATCTATTTAGAAAAAGTATTATAGATAATATGAGAATGGCAAATCAAAATGCTAGTATTGGAGAGATAAAAGACGCTTGTAAAAAAGCTTCTTGTCATGACTTTATTATGAGTCTTCCTAATGGATATGAAACCATAATTGGAGAATCTGGGAGCAACTTGTCTGGAGGAGAGAGACAAAGACTTACAATAGCAAGAGCTTTGCTTAAAGATAGCCCAATAGTTTTATTAGACGAAGCTACAGCATATTCTGATCCAGATAATGAAGCTGAAATTCAAAAATCTATAGATGCATTAGTTGAAAATAAAACGGTTATTATGATTGCTCATAGGCTTTCTACAATAATAGGAGCCGATAAGATCATAGTATTAAACAATGGGGAAATTGAAGCAGAAGGAACTCATAAAGAACTTCTTGGAAAAAGTGAAACATATGCAAAAATGTGGAAATCACACATAAGTTTATCAAACGATAGGGGTGAGTAAATGAAAGAATTAATTCACAAGTTATATTGGGTCGCTGGAAAAGAATCTTCCAAAATTAGCAAGATGTTTTTCTTTGAAGTATTAAAAAGTATATTTGAAGGAATATCCCTTGGAGCTACAATGTTGCTTTTACTTAAAATATTTCAAAATATATTTGAAGGAAGAAATATTACACAAGAAGACATCTATGTCGTATTTGCAATAGCTCTACTAAGTGTAGTAGGGAAAATATTATCTAGTTATATGGCTGATAGAAATAAATACATCGCAACTTACAATATGGGAGCAGAAAATAGGCTATATATAGGTGATCAGCTAAAAAAAGTGAATATGGGATATTTTAGCAGTAATCGCCTTGGAAACATTTCAGGCGGATTAACCACAGTTATAGGTGAACTTGAAACCGTAGGAGTTAATATAATAGAAACTTTATTTGTGGGAGTAATTCAAACTATAATAATGGCGATATTTATGATTCCGTTTGATATAGTTACAGGTTCTATAATTTTAGGAACTTTATTCTTAGGAATGTTATGCAATGTTATCTTTCAAAAGAAATCAGATGAGTTGACTAAAAAATTACAAGCGTTAAAAATAAATCTAAACGCATCTACTTTAGAGTATGTTAAAGGTATTAGCGTCATTAAGTCGTTTGGAAAAAGTGGTGAAATGACTAAAGAATTGGACAGAGAGATTTATAAAAATAGAAGAGGCTTTATAAATGTTGAAAAAACTGTAGCACCTGCTGCTTTGATATTTCTAATTATATTTAAATTAGGGATTTGTCTTATTATATTTTCAGCTATTTATAGATTTTGTATAGGAGAAATTGATCACTATAAAGCTGTAATGCTTGTAGTGTCTAGTTTTATTGTTTTTTCTGGTTTTGAAATGGCTGGAAGTATGCAAAACGTTAGAGGAATAGCTATACAAAACTTGGATTCAATTGCTAAACTTAGGAATTTACCAACAATTTCAGAAGGCACAAGAACAAGCTTTGAAAAAGGAGATATAAATCTAAAGGACGTTGACTTCTCATATGACGAACAGAACTTATTTAACCGTTTAAATTTAGATATTCCAAAAGGTAAGACTACAGCAATTGTAGGTGGTTCTGGAAGTGGAAAAACAACACTTTGTAATTTGATAGCTAGATTTTGGGATGTAGATTCTGGAGAAATATTGATTGATGATAATAACATAAAAGATTTTAGGTATGACAATCTGTTATCTAATTTCACTTTTGTTTTTCAAGACGTCTATTTATTTGATGACACTATAAAAAACAACATTAAGTTCGGAAATCCAGAAGCTAGTGATGAGGAAGTTATTAATGTTGCTAAGCAAGCACAGTGTCATGAATTTATTATGAAGTTGTCAGATGGTTATGACACAGTTTTACAAGAGGGTGGTTCAAATTTATCTGGAGGAGAGCGTCAGAGAATATCTATAGCAAGAGCTATGCTAAAACCAAGCAGAATTGTTATTCTTGACGAAGCTACTTCAAGTGTAGATCCAGAAAATGAACAACAACTTATAACTGCTTTAAACAATTTGTTAAAAGATAAAACTGTAATTGTGATTGCACATAAACTTGAAACTATTAAAAATGCTGATCAAATTGTTGTTATGGATAAAGGAAATATTGAAAGTATTGGTAAACATAAAGAGCTTATGGAAAAATCACACATATACAAGAGTTTTATTGAGAAAAGAGAAAAAGCTACTGGTTGGAAAATTGAATAAAATTTAATAGAGGATGATTTTATGAAACAAGATATGAAAGAACAATTATTAACAAAAAGACCCATAGATTTACTTTTTCAATTATCTGTCCCTGCTGTAATAGGAATGATAGTAATAGGTCTTTATCCACTAATGGATGGAATTTTTGCAGGAAATATTATAGGACAAACTGCAATGACAGCTTGTGGTGTAGCTATGCCACTTACCTTTTTTAATAGTGGAGTATCTACACTCATAGGTGTAGGTTCAGCATCAGTTTTATCAAGAGCTATAGGAAAGGGTGACCAAAAAACAGTTGATAAAATTATGGGGAATTTAATCTTTTGGGTTATTCTATTCTCATCAATTATTACAATAGGCGGAATTTTACTTGCACCACATTTTTTAGATATGGTTGGAGCAAGTGGAGAAATTAAAGAATATGGTATCAGATATTTACGAGTAATTTTCATTGGTTCTTTATTTGTAAACTTTACTCAATCAGCAAACATGGTTATGCGTGGAGAAGGATTAATGAAAAAAGCAATGTTCATTATGGGGCTAGGGGCTTTTTTAAACATAATTCTTGATCCAATTCTAATGAAATTAATGGGAAAATACGCAATAGAAGGGGCTGCACTTGCAACTATTACAGCACAATTTGTTCAAGCAATAATAACACTCCATTACTTCAAATATAAAAGTAAAGCAGTAAAAATAAATAAAATCAAACCTGATCAGGAAATAAAAAAAGAAATGTTTGGCGTAGGGTCATCTGCTATGATGATGCAAATTTTATTTATGATTCAACAAACAATGCTATATAAAATGTCATTTAAATATGGCGGAGATACAAATGCTATCTTGATGGCAGCAACACTTAGAATATATGCCTTTTCATTCATTCCACTTTGGGGAATGAGTCAAGGTTTACAACCTGTAGTTGGTACAAATTTTGGAGCGAAAAAATACGACAGAGTAAAAGAAGCTATGAAAGTATTTTCTATCGGAGGATTAGTTCTTGCATCAATATTTTGGATACCAGCATTAGCATTTTCAAAGAATATTCTGTCTTTATTTGGAGTAGAAGAAAGTATTATAACTCAGGGAATAGGAAACTTTAGACTATTTTATTCTATCTTTATCCTATATGGAGTAATGGTAATGACTATAACATTCTTCCAATCAATAGGAAACGCTAAAAAAGCCGGCATAATAGTAATGCTAAGACAGTTATTTTTATTCGTACCTGCCATGATTATTTTACCAATGATATTTGGAGTTAAAGCAGTATGGTTTGCAGAACCCCTTGTAGATTTAATTATGATAATAGCTGGTGTAGTAATGATGTTTGGGGAATTAAATAGGATGGATAAAATCAGTTTGAAAAATTCAAGTAATGAATAATAAGTGGGTTTATTTAAAAGAATGGAGGGAAATATGCAAATAAATATAATTAAAGTAAATTTACCTTTTTTCTTTGGTTTACGCTGTTTACAAGTTAGATAACTCAGTTAAAAAATTAAATACAATTACTATTAGAAAGAGTTTCTTTCATTCTAGAGGACTAACCATGCCCAAGAGCAGGAGTCCTCCTTTTTTTGTCTGAAAACATAAAGACAAAAAAAGAATGGAGGAAACATAAATGACAAAAGAATATTACCTTTATGTCGGTGGACAAAAAATCAAAGTAAGTGAGCAGATATACAAAGCCTACTGGCAAGAAAGAGAACATGAAAAATATTTAGAGCAGGTGGACAAGAAAAACCACTTGCTATTTTTTTCGTCTCTAAATCACGATGGGAATTTTGAAAATAATCTAGAAGATAAAAATGTTGATGTAGAAAAAGTTGTCGCAACACAAATGATGATTGAAGCACTAAGAAATGCAATGTCAAAGTTAAATGAGGAGGAACGGGAAATAATTGAAAGATTATATTTCAATGATGAAACACTTCGTGCAGTAGCGAAGACTCAAAATATATCACATCCTGCTTTAATAAAAAGGCGAGATAAGATTTTAGAAAAACTAAAGAAACTTATAGAAGAAATATAATTTCTGGTTACCAAAGAGGGCAAATTTTCCTTTATAAAGTGAGGGGAGTTTTGTCCTCTTTCTATTTTAAAAGAAATTTAAACAATATTTGAACCTTAACAATTGAATAGACCAAGACAAGACGTTAATCATTTTTGGAGCGTGATAACCTATCCGCCAAGATCTTTCTGCTGAATAATTCGGTAAAACAAGTACTGCTAAGCTAAAAGCAAGGGAAGAAGAAAGGGAGCGATAAGTAAGAGTTTGAATATAGGGAGGGATACCCTATTCGCTATGAAGAAAGTGAGGATAATGATACTTCTAAGGTTGAAGCCGGCTCATCCTGAACAGAGGCGGAGGTGAGATTCCTATGTTGCTAATCCAATGCACTTGTCAATGTCAAAAAACTTTAAAAATATTAAAATAAATATTTTAAATATATTATTTGGAGGATTTATGATTAATGAAAATATAAAAGTAGTTCGTGTTTGTGAAAAAGCATTTCTAACATTAAAAGAAGCATCTGAATATTTTAATATTGGTCAAGATAAAGTTAGACAATTAACGGATGAAAATGATTGCGATTTTGTATTATTTAATGGTAGTAAGCGTCTTATTAAGAAAAAGTTAATGGAAGAATATTTAAATAGACAGTTCTCTATTTAATCTAAAACTATATATAAAACACGCTTAATGCGGTATAATAATTATAGCGTGTCTTTTATCAAAAAAGGAGAATTTTTATGGTAAAAAGACGCAAAGATAGTAAAGGGGTTGTTTTAAAAGACGGTGAATATCAAAGATCAAATGGCACTTATGAATTTAAGTGGCAAGACAAAATAGGTCGTAGAAAATCTATCTATGCGAAAACTCTAAAAGAATTAAGAGAAAAGGAATTAGATATTTTACGCAATACTATAGATGGAATCAACAACGAAGGAAGTAGCTTATCTGTAAATGATACTTTTAAGCTATGGACAAAGGTAAAAAGAGGTTTAAAAGATAATACCTTTAAAAATTACATCTATATGTATCAACAATTTGTCGAACCGACTTTTGGTCGCATTAAACTATCTGATATTAAAAGATCTGATGTTAGAAGTTTTTATAACAGATTAAAGGAAGATCAGGGATTGATGGTTTCTACCATAGATTGTGTTCATACTGTCTTACATCAGGTTTTAGAATTAGCAGTGGATGACGAATATATAAGATTTAATCCATCTGACAATGCTTTGAAGGAATTGAAAGTAGCTTATCGAAATGAATCTCTGAAGAAAAAAGCCATGACAATAGAAGAACAAGTGCTATTTGAAGAATATTTATCTAATAGTGATGAATATAAAAAATGGTATCCAATATTCATTGTTATGCTTTGGACAGGAATGAGAGTTGGAGAAGTTACAGGATTGCAATGGGACGATCTAGATTTTGATAATGGTCTTATAAATGTAAATAGGACTTTGGTATATTATAGTAAAGGTAAAGGATTAAACAATAGATATGCTATTAATACACCGAAGACAGTATCAGGTAAGCGAAGTATTCCTATGGTTCAAAAAGTAAAAGATGCTTTTCTTATGGAAAGAGAGTTACAAAAGACTTTTGGAATCGAATGTTGTGATTCAATCGATGGATTTAAAGACTTTGTATTTTTAAATAGGTTCGGAAAGGTTCACAATAATGGAACACTTAATAAAGCTTTAAGAAGAATTGTTAGAGATTGCAATTTAAGTATAATGGATAAAAATAAATCGAGCTCTAATGATATTCTATTAGTTCCACATTTAAGCAATCACATTTTCAGACACACCTTTACTACAAGGCTTAATGAACAAAATATAAATACAAAAGCAATGCAGTCTATTCTAGGTCATTCTGATATTAGTACAACAATGGATATATATGTAGATGCAACAGAAGATTTTAAGATAGAACAGATGGGAGAATTTGAAAAAGCGATGAAATTTATATTTTAGAATTTACGACAGCTTACGACAAATTTACGACAATTTGCTAGAAATCTATAGGCACTTATAGAGAGTTAGCAAATTGTCGTAAATGGAAAAGTACCATAAAATAGACTTTTATAGAGATTTAGACAATTATCTAAAGTAGAGGGGATTTTCCCAACAATGAAACATCAAGACTAATAGAAGAGGCGCTTCTTAGAAAATCCAAGACGGAGAAACCGACTTGGATTTTTTCTGTTCTGTGAAAGGTTCTGTCTGTTTCTTTTGTAGATTTTATGGTAAAATGACACCGTATGTATGGAATGAAAGAAGGTGTCAATGGACAAGTGGATGAACAATTTGAAGGAAGAATTCCACCGCAAAATTTAGATGCAGAACAATCTGTACTAGGAGCGATATTATTAGATCCAGATTCAATTGTATCTGTAATGGAATTTTTAATGCCTGATGATTTTTATCGTGTGAATCATCAAGTCATTTTTAAAGCGATGGTAGAGTTAAATAATGATTCTTCGCCCATTGATATTGTTTCAGTTGCAGAACGTTTAAATCAAAATAAACAATTAGAAAATGCAGGAGGACAACTGTATTTGCTTGAATTAGCAGAAAAAGTTCCAACTGCTTCGAATGTGGAATATTATTCTAAAATCGTTAGTGAAAAATCAACTTTACGAAAATTAATTCGAACTTCTACGGATATTGCAACAGATGCATATGGTGAAACAGATGAAGTAGCAGCCGTGTTGGATAGAGCTGAAAGAAGTATTTTAGAAGTTTCTGAAAAGAGAAATCGAGCAGGATTTGTAGATATTACAAAAGTCTTGAATGAAGCGTATTTATCTCTTGAAGAGCGTATGAAAAATACGGGAGAAATTACAGGGATTCCAACAGGATACATCGATTTAGATCGAATGACTTCTGGACTTCATTCGGATGAATTAATTATTTTAGCAGCACGTCCATCTGTTGGTAAAACAGCGTTTGTATTAAATATTGCTAAAAATGTTGCGACAAAAACAAATGAAACGGTAGCCATTTTCAGCTTAGAAATGAGTGCGGAATCTCTTGTAAACCGGATGTTATGTTCGGAAGGAAGTATTGATGCAAGTAATATGCGAAATGGACGTTTAACGGAAGAAGAACTACGTAGTTATTTTGTAGCATCGGGTACTTTATCGAATGCACCTATTTATATTGATGATACTCCAGGGATTCGTGTATCAGAAATTCGTGCAAAATGCAGACGATTAAAACAAGAACGAAATAATTTAGGATTAATTGTGATTGATTATTTACAATTAATCGAAGGAAATGGACGAGAAAGTCGTCAACAAGAAGTTTCAGAAATTTCAAGAAATTTAAAGAAACTTGCTAAAGAACTAAGTGTTCCAGTGATTGCTTTATCTCAATTATCTCGTGGAGTAGAGCAAAGACAAGATAAACGTCCGGTGATGTCGGATATTCGTGAATCTGGTTCGATTGAGCAAGATGCGGATATTGTAGCATTCTTATATCGAGAGGATTATTACCGACAAGAACCAGATGAAGATGGAAATGTTCCACAACAAGAATCGAATAATATTATTGAAGTCATTATAGAAAAGAACCGTAGCGGTCCACGAGGAACCGTAGAATTAATGTTTATTAAAGAATATAATAAATTTACATCGATAGCATCGAAAAGTTTAGAAGCTTCAATGCCACCAATGTAAAAAAAATCAATTAAAGAGGTGTGGATATGTCATCAGTAGTAGTAGTAGGTACACAATGGGGCGACGAAGGAAAAGGTAAAATTACTGATTTCCTAAGTGAAAAAGCAGAGTATGTGGCTCGTTATCAAGGAGGGGATAATGCTGGACATACGATTCAGTTTGGTGGAGAAACGTATAAATTGCATTTAATTCCGTCAGGAATTTTCTCGCCAGAAAAACTTTGTATTATTGGAAATGGGGTTGTGGTCAATCCAAAATCTTTAGTAACAGAGTTAGCTTATTTACATGAACGAAATATTACGACTGATAATTTAAGAATTTCAGATCGTGCGCACGTAATTTTGCCATATCATATTGAATTGGATCGTTTACAAGAAGAAGCTAAAGGGGACAAGAAAATCGGTACAACGATTAAAGGAATTGGCCCTGCTTATATGGATAAAGCTGCTCGTGTGGGAATTCGTATTGCGGATTTGTTAGATCGAGAAGTTTTTGAAGAACGTTTACGTTTGAATTTAGAAGACAAAAACCGTCAATTTACTAAATTATATGATGCAAGTCCAATGAATTTTGAAGAAATTTTTGAAGAATATTATGAATATGGGCAACAAATGAAACAATATGTTTGTGATACTTCCGTATTATTGAACGAAGCTTTAGATAATGGAAAACGAGTATTATTTGAAGGTGCACAAGGTGTGATGTTGGATATTGACCAAGGAACCTATCCATTTGTAACTTCTTCTAATCCATTAGCAGGTGGGGTGACAATTGGTAGTGGCGTAGGTCCTTCAAAAGTGACAAAAGTAGTCGGTGTTTGTAAAGCATATACCTCTCGTGTAGGAGATGGCCCATTCCCTACAGAATTATGTGATGAAATTGGAAGCCGTATTCGTGAAGTTGGTCGTGAATATGGAACAACTACTGGACGTCCACGTCGTGTTGGATGGTTTGATAGTGTTGTGATGAGACATTCTAAACGTGTATCAGGCATTACAAATCTATGCTTGAATAGTATCGATGTATTAACTGGATTAGAAACGGTAAAAATTTGTGTTGCTTATCGTAAACCAAATGGAGAAGAAATTAGCCATTATCCAGCAAGTTTAGTAGAATTAGGACAATGTGAACCAGTTTATGAAGAACTTCCAGGTTGGACTGAGGATATTACAGGTTGCCGTACATTGGATGAATTACCAATTGAAGCGCAAAACTATGTACGTAGAGTTTCAGAATTAGTAGGAGTAAAAATCTCAACATTCTCAGTAGGCCCTGATAGAAATCAAACCAACATTTTAGAAGATGTTTGGGATAGTAAATAATATTTCCCGAACGCTCAATCGCAAGAGAGGAGCTAGTTATGAAAAAGATTTTAGTAGTAGATGACGAAAAGCCAATCTCAGATATTGTCAAATTTAGTTTGTCAAAAGAAGGGTTCGAAGTTGTTACCGCATTTGATGGAGAAGAAGGATTAGCAGTTTTTGCTGCGGAAAATCCTGATTTAGTCATTTTAGATTTGATGTTACCAAAAATTGAAGGATTAGAAGTTTGCCGAGAAATTCGTAAAACAAGTAATGTTCCAATTATTATGGTAACGGCTAAAGATTCAGAAATTGATAAAGTGTTAGGGTTAGAATTAGGAGCCGATGACTACGTGACAAAGCCATTCTCGAATCGAGAATTAACGGCACGTGTAAAAGCGAATTTACGTCGTCAACATATTGCCCCTAGTGAACCGGAGGAAGAAAAAGTAGCGAACGAAATTGTATTAGGTTCTTTAATTATTCATGAAGACGCCTATGTGGTATCTAAACGAGGAGAAGAAATTGAATTAACACATCGTGAATTTGAATTACTTCACTATTTAGCAAAACATATTGGGCAAGTCATTACGAGAGAACACTTATTACAAACAGTTTGGGGATATGATTACTTCGGAGATGTTCGTACGGTTGACGTAACTGTCAGACGTTTACGTGAGAAAATTGAAGACACACCAAGTCATCCGACATGGATTATGACAAGACGTGGAGTAGGTTACTATATTAAAACTCCAGAACAAGAAAAAGAAGCTTAGAAAGATGCGCTTTTCTTTACCAAGAACTATTCTGGGAAGAAAAGCGCATTTATTATCTATAAAGGAGAAAAAAGATGCAAAAAGTGAAACGATTCTTTCGTTCCATTCAATTTAAAATCCCTGTGTTATTTATTTTCATGCTGATGATTTCGTTACAATTAATTGTTGCAAATTTCCTTCGTCAATTAGAAACACAGATGATTTCAAATTTCCAAGAACAAATTCAATTACAAGTTGGATTTTTGAAAAATAGTGTGCAACCCATTTTAGATAGAGAAGACAAGGATGAAGTGAAAATTACAGAAATTTCGAAAATTCTGCAAGATTATCCGACGGGAAGTAGTATTGTGGAAGCAAGAGTTTTAGATTCGCAAGGGTATATATTAGGAACGACTAATCAGTCTCAACAATCGGTTATTGGAACTAGAACTACGGAATCAGATGTGCAACAAGTGTTATTAACGAACACTGTATATACATATAATTATACGGAACATGATACACGTTATTGGAAAATTGTTTCCCCAATTTCGTCTAGTAGTGGTAATTTAGGAAATCCTCTAGGCATTATTTCTGTAACGACTAACATTGAGTCGAGGTATACTCAAGTAAAAGATATCGGGGTTATTTTTGTTAGTTCATCATTAATTGCCATTGTGTTGGTCATTATTATTACTTTCTTAATTTCTCAAGGGATTACAAAACCGATTGCGGAAATGAAAAAGCAAACGGAAAAAATTGCGGAAGGGAATTATACGGGTGAAGTTAAAATATACAGTGATGATGAGTTAGGGCAATTAGGTCAAGCGATTAATGATTTGTCCTTTAAAATTAAAGAAGCCCAAGAGAGTACAGAGTCAGAACGTCAACGTTTAGACAGTGTCTTGCGTCATATGAGTGATGGAGTGATTGCAACTGATAGACGTGGTCGTATTGTTATTATGAATACGGCAGCTTTAGATATTTTGAATTTAAAGTCTGAAAAAGTGATTGGAATGCCATTGTTATCTATTTTACCATTGGAAGAAAAAGTGAGTTTTAGAGAGTTATTAGAAACGCAACAAGAGTGTTTGATACACTTGGAAGATGATGGAGAAGATTCCATTATTCAATGTGAATTTTCTGTTATTCAGCGTGAATCGGGATTTATTAGTGGATTAGTTTGCGTTTTAACAGATGTTACCGAACAACAAAAAATTGATCGTGAGCGTAGAAATTTCGTATCCAATGTATCGCATGAATTGCGTACGCCGTTAACAAGTATTAAGAGTTATACTGAAGCCTTAGTCGATGGAGCGTGGGAAAATAAAGAAATTGCTCCAGGATTTTTAAAAGTCATTGAAACTGAAACAGAACGTATGATGCGAATGATTACAGACTTATTAAACTTATCTCGTATGGATCAAAATCGTTTAGGCTTGGAAAAAGAATTTATTCATATGAATGAATTAGTGGTTCATATTGTGAGTCGATTTGAAATGGTATTGCAATCAGAACCTTATCGAGATAAAAATTATCGTATTTTAACAGATATTACGCAACGTGATTTATGGGTGGAATTAGATCAAGATAAGATTACGCAAGTGTTAGATAATATTATTAATAATGCGATTAAATATTCTCCAGATGGAGGACGTATTATTGTTCGTTTAATGGAAACTCATACGGATATTATTGTAAGTGTGAGCGATGAAGGGTTAGGAATTGCTAGAAAAGATATTCCTCATTTATTTGACCGATTTTATCGTGTAGATAAAGCTCGTTCTCGTGCAATGGGGGGAAGTGGTCTTGGATTAGCGATTGCTCAAGAAGTTATTCAATTACATGGTGGAAAAATCTGGGTGAATAGTATTGAAAATAAAGGTTCTACCTTCTTTGTTTCTTTACCATATATTCCATTTGAAGAGGATGGTGAATGGGAATGAGAATACGTTTAAGATTTTTAGTCGCAATTTTGTTACTATTAAGTTTATTGAGTTTAGTATTAACAACAGTCATTGTTTTTCGTCCAGTAGAAATTTTTTCTCCAAATGGATTTACGAGAAATGTTGCTTCTACAAACCAAGATGCTAGTACGCAAACAAGAGTTAATTATACATTAGAGGATGTTTTTCGACCAACACGCTTTGTTTATTCTTATGAAAATAAAGTAAAAATGACTAGTGATCCTTCGATTCTTGACGCGGTGAATAATTTTTTTGTAGGAAAATATAAAGAATTATCGAAAAAAGAAGTACTATCTCAAGAAAATTATGAACAATTAGTCATTCGAGATTCATTTAGTCAGTTATTATTTGATGCTCCAGTAACATTTGGAGTGATGACAAGATATTTTAATGATGTGCCTGATGAATATAAACAAGAAACTTTTAGTCGTATCATTTATCGTCATGATGATCAAAAGAATGTTTACTTTATCAATGATTATACAAAGCAAGTATTTCAAGCTAAGTCAGATGTAGATATTCAAACAGAATTTGCTAAATATTATGAGGAGGATAAATTTCACTTAGTAGAATCGTATATTTTGAAAAATAAACAAATTTTTATTGAAGTGAATACGATTCCTCTTGAAAAACAAACATACTTAATGGAACAAATTCCGATGAGTTTTTATATCACTCAACTTTTCGCAAATCCTTCGGAATTAAGAAATAGAAGTGATGGACAATCGATTATTTATAATGATAATTTATCCCAATTAAAAATGGATCGTTCAACGAATGTTATTTCTTATTACCAAAATCGAGTGGATGATGAACATTTAACTCCAACTGTTCATTTACAACAATCTTTTGCTCAGATGAAAAAATTAGGTGGATGGAAATTAGGAATGAGTTTTTCAGACTTTGATAGTGAGAGAAAAATTGTAGAATATATGCGATATGCAGGGGCTTATCCGATTCTTTCAAATGCCAAAGAAGGATTATCTCAATTTATTATTACAGCAACAGGTATTGAAAAAATGCGTGTATCTTCTTTAATTGCAGAAACACCAATTCCATCTAAAAATGAATCGGTTGATTTAATGAGTGGAAAAGACTTAATGGACCAAATTTTAGGAAAAGGAATTGCACTAGATACATTAGAGGATATTCGTTTAGGATATGCTTGGCAATTAAGCCGTGAAAGTAACCAAATTGTTGAATTTGTTCCAAATTGGTTTATGAAGATAGATCATACTTGGAGAACTTTAGAAGAACTAACTTTACCAACGCTTGAACAAGGAGGAGATAACGATGGATTTTAGACGTTCAACATTAGTGTTAATTATCAGTTTTCTCTTTCTAGATATCTTTTTGTTTGGAACATTTTGGCAAATGAAAAAAGAAATCAAGACGCCTTTAAATACAAGTATCAATGTAATGGAACAAATGAGAGCGGATGGCATAACGGTAACAAGCGTGAATACGACGGTAGAATCTCTTCCTATTATTCAAATCAGTCCAACTAATATTGAACATTTAATCAGCAATTTACCGAACCAAGTTGCAACTTATGATAAAGGTGTTATTTCTTCACAATTATTAGCACCGATTCAACTAACATTGGATGCGAATAGTAATACTACAATGGATAATTTTGCAGAATTAACAAGTTATGTAGAAAGTGGTTCGATTATAAACGGAAATCAATATACATGGTTTAATTATAATCCGACAACACGAAAAGTGATTTACGCGCAACGTGCAAATCAAATTCCTGTCATGGATGGAAGTAGTCAAATTATTTTTACGCTAAATGCCAATAATCAAGTCATTAGTTATGAACAAACTTTTGCGGGAAACGTTGAAGTGTTGGGGGCTAATCGTGCCTTAATTACTTCTCAAAAAGCAATGGAAGTATTATATTTAGCCGGAAGAATCCCAACTCGTTCGACTGTTTCTGTTGTTCGATTATCGTATTACAAGTCTTTAGCATTAAAAGATTTATCGATTTATTCTCCAGCATGGTATGTAGAATTTAAACAAGCAGATGGACAAACTCTCGTTCGTCGAGTAGATGCGATTCGTGGTACAGTATTAACAAATGAGGCTACAGAAACAGTGAATACAACGAATCCATAGTAGAAATGTAGATTATCAAGGAAGGAAACAAGCATGAGTGAATCAAGTTTTTTAGTGAGTTTGCTAACGAGTGGAAGCTCGGGAAATGCGACCTATATTGAAACACCACAACGAAAAATTTTAGTCGATTGCGGTTTAACTGGAAAAGCAATTACTGCTCAAATGGAAAAAATAGGGCGTTCAGTTGCAGATATTGATACCATTTTAGTGACGCATGAACATTTAGATCATATTAAAGGTATCGGAGTATTAGCAAGAAAATATGGTATGGATATTTATGCCAATGAGAAAACATGGAAAGCGATGGAAAATAAAAATATTGGTGTGATTAAGCAAGAACAAAAGCATTTATTTGAACCAGGAGTGACCAAAACTTTTGGAGATATTGATGTAATGAGTTTTGCTGTATCTCATGACGCAGCTTGTCCTCAATTTTACACTTTTCAAAAAGATCAAAAACAATTTGTCATGCTGACCGATACAGGGTATGTGAGTGAGAAATTAAGAAGATTATTATATAATGCAGATGCTTATTTAATGGAAAGTAATCATGATGTCGATATGTTACGCATGGGAAATTATGCTTGGCATTTAAAACAAAGGATATTAAGCGATAAAGGGCATTTATCCAATGAAGATGGCGCATTAGCGATGTGTGAAATGCTAGGAGATAAGACAAAAAGAATTTATCTAGGTCATTTAAGCCAAGATAATAATTTGAAAGAATTAGCGTATCAAACAGCTGAATCTATTTTATTACAACATGATTGTGGCATTCATGAAACTTTTGAAGTGTATCATACCGATCCATATGAACCGACTGAATTGTTTAGAGTTTAATAAAATTTTCAAATAATAACGGGATTTTTAACAGCTTTATAACGATTTCATTACACTATCTTCAAACTTTTTTCAAAAAACTAGATTAGTATAAGAGTGTCAAAAGAAAGCAATGAAGTGATTGCTAAAATGAAAAAGGGGGGATATTCATGACAAATGAATTCCATGAAGAAGTAGAAACTACGCAAGAAAATATCGTATTAAATGAAGAAATCACACCAGAGCCTACTCCGGTAGAAAAGAAAAGTGCTAAAAAGAAAAAAGTTTTTCGTTCAGGTTTTGTTGGAGGAGTAACCGGTGGATTATTAGCGGTTATTATTGGATTCGGTGCTATGAGTGCAACTGGAACATTAAACCAATTAACTGGAGCAAAATCTACGGTAAGTAGTACAACAACTGTCAAAACAAGCCCTACGGCATTATCGAACAAGGGTGCTGGAGATGTCTCAGATGTTGTTGCTAATGTAAAAAATGCAGTTGTATCTGTTATTAATAAACAAAGTTTAAATCAAAATAGTTTATTTGGTAATTACGGACAAAGTCGTAGACAAAATCAAAAAGCAGAAGATAGTGATTTAACAACTGCTTCTGAAGGTAGCGGAGTTATTTACAAAGTTGAAAATGGTTATGCTTATATCGTAACGAATAATCATGTGATTTCTGGTTCTCAAGAATTAGAAGTATTAATGGCAGATGGAACTCGTGAAAAAGCAGAATTAATTGGTGCAGATAAATGGACTGATTTAGCAGTTTTAAAAATTAAAGCCGATAAAGTCACAACAGTAGCTGAATTTGCTAATTCTGATGAAGTGAAAGCTGGTCAAACAGCTATTGCCATCGGTTCACCTCTAGGAACGGAATTTGCTACAAGTGTCACTCAAGGAATTGTGTCTGCCAAAGATCGTTCTGTTCCAACAGATGTAGATGGAGATGGAAAACAAGATTGGGTTGTAACGGCTATCCAAACAGATGCAGCGATTAATCCAGGAAATTCCGGTGGAGCATTAGTCAATGCCGCAGGACAAGTTATTGGTATCAATTCTATGAAGATTAGTAAGACTAGTGTAGAAGGAATTGGATTTGCGATTCCAAGTAATGAAGTTGTTTCGATTATTAACCAATTAGAAAAATCAGGAAAAGTGATTCGTCCAGTCTTAGGTATTTCCATGGTTGATTTAACATCTGTTTCTTCTCAAGGGCGCCAACAATTAGGATTATCGAATGATGTGAAAGAAGGTGTCGTTGTAGCAGATGTTCAAGATGATAGTAGTGCAAGTAAAGGTGGATTAAAACAATATGATGTCATTACAGAAATTGATGGTAAACCAATCAAAGGTGTGCAAACATTAAGAAAAGCACTCTATAGTAAAACAGTTGGTTCTGGTATAGAAGTCACTTACTATAGAAATGGACAAAAACAAACAAAAACCATTCAATTAACAAGTTCAGACAGTCCAAGTTTATAAAAATAGAATCAAATGATGCTATCCACATAGTTATCCACAAAAATGTTGATAACTATGTGGATAGTTTTTTTTAGTTGTGCAGAAAAAAAGAAAAAATTTTTTTAAAATCATTGATATAATAAGCTTTTTTTGAAAATAAGTTATCCACAAGTGAATGGCAAGTTGTGAATAAGTCCACCGTTAATGTCTAAAAAACGTTGTTATAGCAATGATTGTAGCTATTTTGGACAACTTTGGATAGTGGATTAAAATTGTGGATAAAGTAAGCGAACAAGATATAACAGAAATATTACAAAAAAAGGGTATTGACCAATATATAGTGAATAGAGAGGAAAGATAAACAAAATTTAGTAGCGAACATGTGTACATGTGGATAAGTCTGTGGATAAGTTATGAATTTCTTGTAATATTTTGGAAAAATCTTGAGGAGTTGGGGGAAAAGGAATATACTATTGTTTATAATGGAGAAGTACCCAAGAGGCTGAAGGGGTCGCACTCGAAATGCGATAGGTCGTGGAAGCGGCGCGGGAGTTCAAATCTCCTCTTCTCCTTTTAAGTTATTGACATATCAATGTTTCTAGAGTATAAATGCTACTATAATAATGCACACATTTTGGAATTTAAAAATGTACAAAAGTGAAAAAACAAGAAACAAAACATTTGAGCAGTTGGGTTGCATAATAGTTGTATAACTTTTAAAAAAATTGCGAAAATTTAAGGGGGAATAGTTTGCCCTTTTTTAGGAACAGAGGTTAATATTGAATAAGTATGTCCGAAAATGAAAATAAAAAAGGTTTTCCGAAATGATTTTCCGTTTTTGGAATCATTTTTTGTTTCGAGAATCGATTTTCTTTTTCAAAAATAACGAAACCGCTATTTTAGATAAAAAAGTACTACAGAGTAAATGATTTAGAATATAAAAAGTATAGACAATATAAAATTTATCTTTTATAATTAGTGTATTAAAAGTTACGCATAAAAGGTTGACAAGCCATGAAAATACTGACAAAATCCTTGACAGACAGCATAACTCTGTCTCTTTTCACATAGAATTTTTAATTGGCAGAATATATATACCTGATGGATAGGTACGTGTTTCTGACTATTTTTATTCAATTTTTCAAAACAATAAAAGGAATATCAATAAATTGATAAGGAGATATATAAGGTGAAAACATTATTAAAAAAGAAAACGGGGCTATTAATGGCCACATTAGTAGTATTTGGCGTTATGGCTGGAACTACACGAGCATTTGCTGATGGCAGTGCAGAAACAGTTAAGCAAGATCGGCAAGGTGGTATTGGGGAGTATCAAAGTCACGACAAATATACGGAAATAGACATGCAGGAGCCGATTATACCAGACGCAGAGCTGCATGTTTATTCTGTAAAAGACGATAACGGCTCGCCTGCAGCCACAACAACTATCACGTACAAAAATTCGCTTGGAGTTTTCCCTCAGCTTACAGGCGTAAGGGAGTATAAAGCCGTTGCAAAGGAAGGTTGGATTTTTAAGAACTGGACGTACGAGCAGTTTTTTAATGGCAAGGACTACGAAAACTACAAAGATCCTGCAGGGGGGGTCTCTTCATTCTCGGAAAATCGCAACAGCAATAAAACTCCTTATACATCGGGAAATGTGATTTCCGTAAACAGGACGGGAACTATAGGAGAAACAGTATTCAGTAAGCGAATTTATAAGGTCTATGCAAACCTTAATCCTACTATAAAGGCAACTGCCGGTGAAGGCGGATCGATAACTTCTGCCGGAACGACAGAAGTCTCATACGGAGGAAATCAGAAATACGATTTTACACCCAACAAAGGATACGTAATAGCTTCGCTGAAGATAGACGGAGTAGAACAGACCGTCAAACCTGCAGCTTCGGGTTCATATGAATTCAATGCGGTAAAATCGCCTCACACTATAGAAGTAAGCTTTAAAAAAGCGAAAGATTCTGTGCCTATGACGAAATTGAAGCCGCAGACACCAGCTCCTAAGCCGGAGCCTAAGACACCAGCTCCTAAGCCAGAGCCTAAGACACCAGCATCTAAGCCAGAGCCTAAGACACCAGCATCTAAGCCGGAGCCTGAGACACCAGCATCTAAGCCGGAGCCTGAGACACCAGCATCTAAGCCGGAGCCTGAAAAGCGTATTGGTATGCTTCCTAAGACAGGCGAATCAGCATCATATGCAGGCTTGCTCGCAGCGCTTGGCTTCTCAATTGCAGGACTTGCAATTCTTCGTAAGAAGAAAATGATGGAAGAAAACAATAAGTAGGCACTGCTTGTTTTAAGTAACTAGCATTGTTTATTGGAAGATGGCTCTAGCTATATGTTAGAGCCATCTTTTTGTATGTCATCTTGTGAGTGTTATTTGAGAATATGATGCTCCAGCTTGCGCATCAGGGGTTAAGCAGTACAGGGATAATCATTTATGGAAGTTTTCTATTAATTGGGATATATTCACTTAAATCGCTTATGTAAAATCTTAAGTGTTTTTAGCTTTCAATTTAATGATCTTCTTCTACCATTTCTAAACATTCATCTAAATCAAATTCTTCTGTGAATTCTGGATCCAGATGGGTTAAGAAGTGCCAATCTTCAGAATCTTTTTTTCTAAATAGGATTGCTTCTCCGTCTTCTGATCCGAAGTAGGCTCTTTCTACTTGGTAGCCTTTCTTTTCTAAATTTTTCTTTACTTCTAAATAATTATTTTCTCTCACTTCGATATATTCTCTTAAATCTGAATTCGCCACTGTGTAGGCATCCACTCTAGTTGCACCTTCTATGATTCCTTTTCCTTTTTTAGATAGGTTTGGAAGTTCTTTCCAATATACTTCTACATCGTCATCTTCTGTAAACATAAACTTAGTTAGTGGTACTATGTTGCCATTTATTTCTAGTTCCATGTAGTTTGAGATTGAATCTAGCTTTATAGTTTCGTATTCAAATCCGTCTATCTCTTCAAATTTGTATCCTTTAAGTTGAGATACAAATTTTCTTCCTTCTTCTATGGTGTCAAATAGTCCTAGCTCTGTGCTTATTCCATCTTGGTATAATTCTAATATAAACATTTTTTCTCCTTATCTCTATTGATACTATTTTTATTTTCATAAGTGTTTTCGATGTATATATCCCCTTTTTCTGATCCTATATTTATACTACCATATTATTTCACTACATTGGAAATGAAATTGGATAGGATTATTCGAAGGGCAGTCCGGAGCTTCGGAGCAAGAAAGCACTTGTTCAAATGATTAAGGAAGAAAAACTTAAAGAGCTTGAAACAAGGAAGTTCATTGAGAATGCCTTTCGTGTTGGTGGTTCATTTACCGCAGATACACCTAAAGTTTTGAACTATGTTGATTCCTCTTCAAAGCAACCCTTAATGATGGTAGCTGATGATACTGTAACTTATGATTAGCGCACATACTTTTTGGTATGTGTTATAATGAGGTACAAGAAAACGACCACACAGGAGTATTTCTACTCTTGTATGGTCGTTTTTTCTTTTTGTACCGCTTAAAGGCGATCAGTTAAACTTTGTTTTCTTCAATCCCTAACTGAACGCTCCTTTAGTAGCTTTTTTGTTTTACATGAAATATCCTAAGTAATAACGAACAAATAATGCAGCAGCTACAGCACCGATAAATGGAGCAGTACCTGGAACTAATAATCCATATTGCCAGTCATTAGTTACTTTGTTTTTGATTGGTAATACTTGGTAAGCTAAACGAGGACCTAAGTCACGAGCTTGGTTCATCGCAAATCCTGTAGTACCTCCTAGACCCATACCAATAGCCCATACAAGTAAACCAACAATAATGTTTAATTGATCTTTATTCACTTGTTCAGTAGCTAAAATAGCTGTTAAGAAAATAAATGTTGCAAATGCTTCGACGAAGTAGTTACGAGGTAAGTTACGGCAGTTAGGGTTTGTAGAGAAGATATTACGAATCGCAATTCCATCTACTTGACCTTCAGAAGCTGTAAAGTGGTCTGCATACATGAACCATACGATAACTGCACCTACGAAAGCTCCTAAAAATTCAGCAATTGCTACAGGAATAAATTGTTCAGCAGGTAATAATCCTAATACAACTTTTGCTAATGCCATTGCTGGGTTAATACTAACTCCACCAAAGATGAATAATGTAACAGTAATACCGAATGCCCATGTTGTGATAGCAAATAAGTGACCTGAACCATTATATTTAGTTTTTTTCAATACTTCGTCACAGTGTACCCCAACCCCGAATAAAATCATAAGGGCAGTTCCCATAAATTCTGATAATAATAAGTGAATAAATTCTTGTGTAAACATATAAAATAAAAGACTCCTTTTTGTTTTTAATTTTAAATTATAACAATATTTCTTTTTCTAATAGTTGATAGACTTTTCCAATTGGTAATTGATGTTCTTTGGCTAGTCTGGCACAATCCTCGTACTCGAGAGTTGTTTTAGAGATGTTTTGGTATGTGTTTTGTTTGACACGAATCGTTCCTAAACTTGTTTCGACTTCTTGAAAAGTTCGTTGCATGACTTTTCTTGAAATTTTTTGATAACGAAATCCAATGGTGCTTGTTTGTTCAAATAGAATGTTAGTAAATTCCTCTAATTGTGTGAGAGAAATTAGAAGAGTTACATGAATCGCGGGACGATTTTTTTTCGCTAAAACACTGAAATAAGTAACATCTAGTGCTCCTTTTTCATATAGGAAATTCATTAAATAACCCATTTGTTCAGGTGTTTGATCATCGATTGTAGTGTCGATTTGATAAATATCATCGTCTAATTGATGTACTTCTTTGAACGAGTGAGTGGTTGGCTGACATAGGCTTCCACGTAGAGCATTGAATTTTCCAGTATCTCGTTTACCAAATCCATAACCGACAGAAGTAATTTCCAAGTTTTCAGGAATAGTAAAATCTGGATGAATCGCTTTGAGCAAGGCAATACCTGTTGGTGTAATCAGTTCAGTTTTAATATCAAAGTCTTGATGAATTAAGATAGAAGTTCCTTTTCTTAATTGCATGACTGCGGGTACAGGCACAGGCATAACGCCATGAGCAACTTTGATAGTACCACTACCTTCGACTAAAGGTGCGCTATACACTTTTGTAATTCCTAAGTTTTCATACAAAATGAAGAAACTAGCGATATCTACAATAGAATCAATTGCACCCACTTCGTGGAAATGAATGTGTTCAATTGGAACTTGATGAACAGCAGATTCTGCACGAGCGATGTCACGGAACACTTCCATACTTTTTTCTTTTACAAAGTCAGAAACGGTACTATTCTCAAAAATTTCAATAATTTCTTGTAATCCACGAACGTCATCGTGATGATGGTGGTGACCATGTTCATGATGATGATCGTGTCCATGATGATGATCGTGTTCATGATGATGATCGTGGTCATGTGAGAAGTCTCCATGGACTCCTTGATCTTTTTCACCATGGTCTAAATGAACATCAAAATCAATTCCATAAATACTACTTTTAGCAATTTTATGAATATGTAAATGATAGCCATCTACAGCTAATTTTTTAAGTTCTTGTTGTAGATAGTCTGAACTAGCTCCTAAATCAATTAGGAGACCATTTAGCATATCACCACTAATGCCAGATAAAGGTTCTAAAAATAAATGTGTCATGATGAAACACCTCGAATCTGATTAATCATACTAGCAGAATAAGCAGCGCCAAATCCATTATCAATATTGACAACTGTCACACCAGAAGCACAAGAAGTTAACATACTCATCAGAGTCGTTAGACCTTGTAAGTTACTTCCATATCCTACACTTGTAGGCACTGCAATGACAGGGACATCTACTAATCCTGCAACTACACTCACAAGAGCACCTTCCATTCCAGCAATGACAATAATGACGCTAGCACCACGTATATCATCTAAACGATTGAATAGTCGATGGATACCAGCAACTCCAACATCATAAATCCGTTTTACAGGATTGCCAAATGTTTCAGCAGTAATCGCAGCTTCTTCTGCTACAGGCATATCACTTGTTCCTGCCGTTACTACAGCAATGTAATGTTCAGATTGAATTGGAGTTGGATGAACGACAAAAGCTCTAGCTGTTTCGTAATAAAATCCGTGAGGAATTTTTTTTAATAAATATTTTCCTTTTTCGCTATCCACTCTAGTTGCTAGTACAGGAAGATTTTCTTTTTCTAATGATTCAATAATTTTTTTGATTTGCTCTTTTGTTTTTCCTTCTCCATAAATAATTTCTGGAAATCCATTTCTTTTATTACGAGAAAGATCTAAAGAAGCAAAACCCATATCGTCGATGCCTTCTAGTAGAGAGGCAGCTTCTTCTAATGAAAGCTGTCCCTCTTGAAAGCGAATAAGAATCTCTTTTTTATCCATAATGATTACCTAGTCTTCAACGATAACAGATAAACCATCACGAATAACGGTAACTTTAGCATCTGGACCTTCAATTTCAAAGGCACGTGCTAATGCTTCGTCAAATGTTTTAGCAATTTCCATATGCATATCTGTAATTAATGTAGGATCTACTAAATCAGAAACAAAAATCACACGATGATGAACTAAAATACGTGCTAAAATTTGAGAAGTCCATTGGTCTGGGATTGTTTCTAAACGTGGTGTGTTAATTGCTTTTTCTAAAAATTCTTTTGGATGGTTGTAATCCGCTAAGTTGTGATAGAAACCTGAACCACCGTGTCCGTCACGACATCCTGCAACCATAATAATAACGCCGCCTTCTTTATTAGTAGCTTCAGCAGCAGTCATTCCTTTAACAGCTTGATAAATATTTTGGTCAAGTGGGAATCCACCATTTGTTGAAACAGCGATATCGCAAGGAATTTTCTTAACATGAGCTAATTTACGAACAAATTCACATCCAACATGGTGGGCTTCTTCCATATCACCAGCAAATGAACCGATAATACGTTTTTCTCCATCTAATACTACGTTAACAATAAAGGCTAAGTTTGCAGTACGAGCGGCATAAACCATATCTTCATGAATTAAGTTGTGTTTTAAGTTACCTGTTCTTGATTTATCAGAGTCGATAAATTCACCAGAGTGGTTAGCCATAATCGTTTTATAAGAAGCTACCCCAGGCAATACAGATTTACGTCCGCCTGAGAATCCCGCAAAGAAGTGAGATTCAATGAAACCTTCAGCGATTAATAAGTCTGCTTCTGCAGCGATACGGTTAATAATGCAGTCACCACCTGAAGGTAATTTACCAATGGTTACCATATCTTCATCATTTGTTGAAATATGCATAACGATTTCTTCGTTATCTACAATTTCTTGACCATACTTATTAATTAACTCTTCACGAGTTGAAGGACGGTGAAATCCTGTTGCTACTAAAATACGAATACGAGCATCTGGAGCGACACTACGAATACGACGTAAAATAATCGGAGTAATAATATGAGAAGGAACCGGACGAGTGTGGTCTGAACTAATTAAAACAATGTCTTTTTTTCCTTTTGCCAATTCTTCTAATGATTTACTACCAATAGGATTATCCATTGATTTTTCAACAGTTTCTTGTTCAGAAAGTGGATTTGAAAAATTTTCTGCTTCTGATTCTAACAATCCTGCAAAATTTTTATCAGGAATGCTAGCAGTGATTAGTTGTTTGTCATAAGGTAATTTAATGTCTACCATTTTTTACATCTCCTTTGTTAATAGCTAACACAATATAGTATATAATTTTTTTCTTTGTATGTGAATACAAATGATGTTAACATATGTTAATAAAAATATTTTTGTAAATAGGATAATAATGTTTAAGAAATGCAAGTGGATTTTTGAAAAAGGAGTATAAAAATGGAAGAAAATTATCTTGTCAACTTTCTTGAATCGCATAATGCACCTGTGATTAAAAAGAAGAAGCACATGTATTTAGCGTATCACGGATTAGAGGAATCTTATACATATGTATTGAAAGAAGGGGTTGTTAAAACAAGTATCATTTTAAAAGATGGGCGGGAATTTAACTTAGCGTATATTACCCCTATTGATATTATTTCCTTATTAAGAGACGAAGTATCGAATTATACCTGTGCCCCCTTTAATGTACGAGTAGAATCAGATGAAGCAAGTTTTTATCGTATTCAGCGTATTAAGTTTTGGGAATATGTTAAAGAAAATCGAAAATTGCAAGACTATATTCGAGAATATTATCGTCAAAAATTATCTGAAAATATCGAATCTTTACAATATATGACGATGAATGGAAAAAAAGGTGCAGTATGTGCATTTATTTATAAATTAGTAAAGCAGTTTGGAGTACAAACGGAAGACGGGATACTGATTGATTTTGCAGTAACGAATGAAGATATTGCAGGATTTTGTGGTATTTCTACTCGCAATAGTGTGAATCGTATTATTCATGATTTAAAAGTAGACGGCGTTGTCGAAATCAAAAATCAGAAAATTATTGTTAAAGATATTAGTTATTTAGCAGATTTTACTGGAAGAGAAGGCTAATAAGAGCCAATGTTAAGGAGAATCAATATGGATGAAAAAGAATTGAAGCTAAAAGAACTATTAAATGAAATTGGAAAGATTGTTATTACATATTCAGGAGGGATTGACAGTAGCTACTTATTAAAAGTAGCACTAGACACTCTTGGTAGTGAGAATGTATTGGCGGCCGTAGTGAATTCTGAATTATTTCCGGATTACGAGTTTGACATGGCAATTGATTTGGCCAATGAAATGGGAGCTCGTGTGCTAGGATTAGAAATGGAAGAATTATCAGATCCAAGAATTGCAGCAAATACTCCTAAAATTTGGTATTACAGCAAGAAATTATTGTATCAAACGATTAAACAACATGTAGAAAAAGAAGGGTTTACCGTATTATCAGATGGTACGATTATGGATGATGTGGATGATTTTCGTCCAGGAGTAAAAGCTCGTAATGAGGAAGGCGTTCGAAGTTTATTACAAGAAGCTGAATTATATAAGAGCGAAATTCGTCAATTAGCCAAAAGACTTGGTGTAGAAAATTGGAACAAAGTGCCTTCCTGTAGTATGGCATCTCGCTTCCCATATGGTACAAAAATTACCGCGGAAAAAGTTCGTTGGGTACAAGAAGCAGAAGCGTATTTAATTCAATTAGGATTTGAACAAGTGCGTGTACGTGTTCACCATGATTTAGCAAGAATTGAAGTGTCTCTTGATTTAGTCCCTACATTATTAGAGCATCGTCAAGAAATTGAAAGTAAATTACGCTCGATTGGGTTTAGTTATGTTGCATTAGACTTAGCAGGTTACCAGTATGGACGAATGAATCAAGTGTTAAGTGATAAAGAAAAAGCAAAAATTGGATAAGAGATATAGGAGAACTTTGATAAGGAGTTCTTCTTTCTTTGCATAGAAATGAGGAGAGTATGGAAGCTCAAGAAGTATTACAATTTTGGTTTGAGGAATTAGAACCAAAAGACTGGTTTGAAAAATCCGTTGCAGTAGATTCAGAAATCTATCGACGTTTTTTTAACATTCATCAAGCAGCTATTGCTGGAGAATTAAGTCATTGGAGAAAGACTATTCAAGGAAGATTAGCAGAAATTATAGTATTGGATCAATTTTCTAGAAATTTATATCGTGATGATGCGAGAGCTTTTTTATATGATGGCATGGCACTTGTACTCGCTCAAGAAGCTCTACCTTATTCCGAAAAATTAACGATTATTGAACGAAGTTTTTTATATATGCCATTTATGCATTCAGAATCATTAGCGATTCATCACGCAGCGGAAAAATTATTTTCCGAACCTGGTATGGAAAAGCGTGCGAAATATGAACAGATGCACCGAAATATGATCGAACAGTTTGGACGCTATCCGCATCGAAATGAAATTTTAGGAAGAAAATCGACTGAAGAAGAGTTAGAATTTCTTCAAAATCATTCAGGATTTTAAGTAAAAACTTTTTGTAAAGCGGATTAAAAAAAGTAATAAAACCTTAATATAAATAGAGTTGTTTTTTCGTAGAAAATTCGATACGATGGATAGGCAAAAGAGAGAATTGTGGAGATATAGATATGAAAAAATTCAAATGGATGAAGGCGGTAGTGACAGTTTTATTGGCTTGTTGTTTAGCAGCTCCGATGCAAACAAGGGTTCACGCTGATGAACCTGAAAGACCTAAAACAGCAGAAGAAATTGCCGCATTAGAAGATGTAGCATCTTACATTGCTATTGAACAAACAAGTGGAAAAATTTTGATGGAAAAAAATCAAGATGATGTTCGAGGCATTGCTTCGATGAGTAAAATGATTAGTCAATATTTAATATTAGAAGCGATTAAAAATTCAGAAATCACATGGGAAACAAAAATCCCCATTAGTGAACGTGCAAGTAAATTAAGTGCCAATTATTCCTTATCAAATGTTCCATTATGGCCAAATGAGAAATATAGTATTCAAGAATTATTTGAAGCAAGTTCCATTTATTCTGCTAATGCAGCAACCATTGCAATGGCAGAATATTTAGCGGGCAGTGAAGCTAAATGGGTGGAACGAATGAAGGAAAAAGTTGAATCTTGGGGGATTCAAGATGCAACGATTATGAATGCGACAGGATTACCAAATAAATACGGAACAACAGAAAAAAATCCAAATTTTGGTGATGATGCAGAAAATAGTATGTCTGCACGTTCTGTTGCCATTGTTGCAAGACGTTTAGTATTAGATTTTCCAGAAATTTTAAAAATTTCTTCTGTTGCAACGAAGGAATTTAGACCAGGAACTGCTGGGATGACAAAGATGGATAATTTTAACTATTTAATTCCAGGGTTATTATTTGGCTATGAGGGTGTAACTGGCTTAAAAACTGGGACTTCTGAGATGAGTGGAGCTTCTATTACGACAACTGCAACTCGTAATAATTTTTCAGTCATTGTTGTATCTATGGGGTCTAAGCAACCTTTGAATCGTTTTAAAGTAACAGCGAAAATGTTAGATGAATTATTCAAGAAATATGAAGGTTTAGTAGTAGGAATTCCAGGGAAATCGGTTCAAAATATCCAATCTTATCCAGTTAACGGCGGTTCTGATGAAAAAATTAGTGTCGATTATGGCGATAATTTTGTAGCAGCTGTTCCAAAGGGAACGGCTATGAGCCAAGTAAAAGTTCGTTTTGAACCATTTAAGGAATTATTAGATGAAAATAATGCTTTAAAAGCACCTATCACTGCAGGAAAAACAATTGGAGATATTTATTTCCAAATGCCTGGAGAAGATTTGGGATATGTAGATGGACAAGCTGAAGGTCATGTACCAGCTTTTGCAGGATATGAAATTGATCCATCGAATATTGTGACAGATAGCTATCGACAAGCGAGAGGATTTGTTGAAAAGATCATTCACCGAATCCAAGACTTTTTTGCAAATATCTTCCAAAAAGTAACAGGTTTCTTACATGCGCAAGAAGCGTAGCATGGATTTGTTAAGAGTGGGGACGACGAAGGTCGTCTCTTTTTTATAAGCAAAAACTATTTCTATATAGAACGTTTTTATTGATGGAGAATTTATTTTTATATAGAATAAAACGCAAAGAGTTAGAGAACTAGTTCTAAACTCTAAAAATTATTTAACAAATAAGAGAAAAGAGGGAATTAATATGACAAACTTTACAGATTTACAAGAAAAACGCCGTTCAATTTACGCTTTAGGAAAAATTTGGAACTTTCTAATCAAGAATTGGTAGAAACAATTCAAGGAGCTATTATTCTACCTTATTTTATAGTAGATTTAAAACTTTGCAACAGAATCAGAAAAACTTATTAAGTACACGATAGAATAAAATGATCATCTTTCAAGCGATACCTAAACCATGACAGTATCGATGAAAAAAGTAATTTTAGTGATTATAAATAAAAAATGGTTTTACAAATTGAATTTCTCCACCAGATATCCTATCTTAAATGAATCTATTTCGCCATACGACAGCTCACAAAGACAATCTTAAGTCCACCATTTGAAACCAAACTCTTGCTAGTAATTCAAGTTCGTTATATCAATTTGGTTTCAGAGGCTGGGCAAAAAGTCTCAAAAATAGAAGAAAGCACGTCCCGATTTTGACTGAAATCAAAATTAGGACGTGCTTTTTAATAAATTCAGTAAAATCAAGGGGGATAAACCACCCTTGATTCATATTATTTAAGATATATTTCCTTAATCTCTGCAAATTCATCCCTAAAAAGAGCAGACCAATGTCATTATGAACTGCATTTTTACCTCTAACATGAGTTCTGCGCATGCCAAAATTGCGCTTCATTTGACCGAAAACTGGCTCAACTTCAATTTTTCGTTGAGCATATATACTACTTCCACGGTCACTATGTAACGCTTCTTTAATCGTTTCTTTATAAGATTCCCAAACTTGGTTTACACGGATTTGACGTTGTTGTCCAGTAGGAGTTTTCGCTAATTCATCCAATGCTTCTGTTTCTTGAATTGAATCTGTCTCATACACTTTAAATCTACGAGTAAATCCATTCTTATCGTTTCTTGTTGAATAATATTTAAAACTAAATTTTACACCTAAATGATCAATATAATAATCTTCCTCTTCATTGTAATACCAATTTTGTCTATTAGATGGATCATTTTTAAATTTCTTCGTTTGTTCTTTTTCGTACATTGTGTAAGGAATCAAAGGTGTCTTTTCATACTCTTCAAGAATCAATTGATAGTTTTCTTCACTACCGTATCCAGCATCCGCAATAATAATAGAAAATTTGTCTAATAGTTTAAATGAATTTAAAAATGGTTTAAGAGTACGCATATCTGTAGGATTAGGAAATACATCAAAACCTAAAACATATTGATGATTCGTTGCGATTTGAAGATTATAGCCAGGTTTTAATTCTCGATTTTTCATGGCATCTTCTTTCATACACATAAAAGTAGCATCGTTATCTGTTTTAGAATAACTATTCCGGTTATCAAATGTTTCCTTAGCTATCGTATATTTTTCTTTACGAGGCAGAAAATCTTTTTCAAGTTGACGTTTAAAAGAATTTAACAAGCGTTTTTTCTGTTTGTTTTTAGAACCACCAACAATATGTTTAGGTTCTTCTTCAATGAGTTCTTCTAACTGTTCTAGAGAGTTATTAGTAGCTTCAATCATGGCATGAACACCATATTCAGTAATTTTTTCTTCTTCTGATAAAGCAATATTCACTTGATTTTGAATTAATTGATCATATAATGTACTAATTTTTTCATTTAAAGCTTCATCATATCTTTCAATAGCTTTACGCCATACAAATGAATAACGATTGGCATCTGCTTGAACTTTTGTACCATCAATAAATAAACTATCTGAATCAATAATATGATAGTGTTGGAGTAATAAAGTAAAGTATACGAAAATGTTTTTAATGATAGAGGAAAACTGTTCATTACTTCTAAAATTATTAATAACATGGTAACAGACATAAGTTTGTTGAGAAAGCCACTGCATCGGAATATTTTCTTCATTTAATTGAACAATTTTTCTACCACTATACGTAGAACGAGTATAAGCGAAGAGAATCATTTTTAATAACATACGAGGATGATGAGCAGGTCTACCCATTTTTGATGTTGTATTAGGAAAGATAATAGAATCTGGAATAGAATCTACAAACTGATTAATAAATTGAGCAATGTGGTTTTTAGGGACGGTTAATGTAAAATTTAGTTCTAAAGTATCTGTTGGTGTGGTATAATTTTTGTACATAGGAGTCACCCTTTCTTATTTTATTTCATTCAAACTTATTATAACAGAGGTAGACTCCTATGTTTAATTTATAAGACTAAAAAGCACTATAAAATCCTGTTTCAGAATTTTATAGTGCTTTCTTCTATTTTTGAGACTTTTTGCCCAGCCTCATCCGATACGTTGTAAGCGATTTACTAATATGATAAATTACTTTGTAGATACGTATCTAAGAAATGTAAATAAGGAGGTTGTTTTGATGAAAGAGAATATTAGTCAAGCAATGCAAAAATTTTCTCGATCTGTTATCGTTCCTGTAAAATTCATGGCTGTTATGGGTTTATTCTTAGCTTTTTCAGTTGTTTTACAGCTTCAATTTATGCCTAGTTTTCTACAAACATTTGGCACATTGATAAAAACCATGATGGATAGCATGTTGAATAATTTATCATTAATTTTTTGTATAGGTATCGCTTCTTCTTTAGCTAACAAGAAAAAGGTTGAAGCCTCCCTCATCGCTTTGGTTTCATTTCTTTTTTTCTAGCAGCGAATAATGCATGGTTAAATCTAACGAATCAAATCGCTAATCCAGGAGAAGTGGGATTGTTTGGGACAGGGCAAGGAATGGTGTTAGGTTTTCAAGTTGTTGATATGAATGTATTTTTAGGAATGATTATTGGTTGTATAGTTGGTTACTTCCACAATAAATTTTCAGATAAAAAATTTGTTGATTTCTTAAGTATTTATGGTGAATCTCGCTTTACGTTCATGTTACTTATTCCTGTCATTTTAATTTTAGCAGTAGCAATGTGTTATATTTGGCCAATTGTCAATGGATTGATTTCATCACTATCTGGCTTTATTTTAACAACAGGGTTAATTGGCGTATTCGTGTACTCATTCGGAAATCGCTTCTTAATCCCTACTGGTCTTCATCACCTATTATGGATGCCGTTTTGTTTTACCGCACTTGGCGGTACAGCAGAAATCAATGGGCAAGTATATAGTGGTGCAGTAAACATTTTTTATGCGCAATTGGCTAATGCTAGCACAATTACTAGCTTAGATTCCTCTTTAAGATTTGCAACATTCGGTTTTGTAAAAATATTTGGTTCGATTGCAGTTGCTTTAGCAATCATCTACTGTGCGAAAAAAGAAAGAAAAGATGAAGTAAAAGGGATGGTTTTACCTTCAATGTTTGTTGCATCTGTAGCAGGTATCACCGAACCTTTAGATTTCACCTTCTTATTTGTTTCGCCTCTGCTATGGTTCGTTCATAGCGTATTAACTGCTATCTCAGAAACACTTTTATGGGCATTAGGCGCAAGGACATATATGCTCTATGGATTGATAGACACCGTTGTATCAAATTCAGCATTTAGTCCAAGTGTAACCAAGTTTTATATTGTGATTATCGTAGGAATTATTATGAGTGCCATTTGGTTTGTAATCTTTGTTTTCTTGATTAGAAAATTAGATATTAAAACTCCTGGCAGAGAGAATTTAGAATTAGCCGCTGAAGATAATGTTATAACTACCTCAGAAGTAGAAGAAAATAGTCAATCAGAATTGTTAAATTCTAATGACGTTACTTTAGTCATTGATGGATTAGGTGGTCCAAATAACATTGAACATGTAACAAATTGTTTTACAAGATTAAGAGTTACTGTAAAAGACGAAAACAAAGTTGAAAAAGGGATATTAGAAAAAGTTTCTCAACAAAAAGGGATCGTTGAAAATGGAAAAAATATTCAAGTTGTTATTGGTATGGGTGTACAAACTTTCAAAGAAGAAGTATGCGATGTCTTAGGAATTACAGAATAATATGAATCAAGGAGTGGATTAAATATGGAAAGAAAAAAACAATCAGTCGTTATCGCAGGAGGCGGAAGTACTTATACTGCGGGAATTGTTATGATGTTAATTGAAAATCAAGATAAATTCCCTTTACGCACATTGAAGTTTTACGATAATGATCAGAAACGTCAGGATATTGTTGCCAAAGCTTGCGAGGTGATTGTAAAAGAAAGAGCCCCAGAAATTGAATTTATTGCAACAACCGATCCCAAAGAAGCATTTACAGATATTGATTTTGTCATGGCTCATATCCGAGTAGGTGGATTAAGAATGCGAGAAAAAGATGAAAAAATTCCTTTAAAATATGGTGTTGTAGGACAAGAAACTTGTGGACCTGGTGGAATGGCCTATGGAATGCGTTCTATTCCGGGAGTCATTGAGCTGATTGACTATATGGAAAAATATTCCCCAAATGCTTGGATGTTAAACTATTCAAATCCAGCTGCAATCGTTGCTGAAGCAACACGTCGTATGCGACCAAATGCAAAAATCATTAATATTTGTGATATGCCTGTAGCTATTAAGAAATCAATCGCTGATATTCTTGGGCTCGATAGTGAACTTGAAATTGTTGATCGATATTATGGATTGAATCATTTCGGCTGGTGGACTGAAATGTATGACAAAGAGGGCAATGATTTAATGCCAAGATTAAAAGAGCATGTACAAAAATATGGGTATGCTTCTGCTACTGAGGAAAGTAATCCTTTACTTGAAGAAGCCAGCTGGATGGACACTTTCCAAAAAGCAAAAGATGTTTATGCAGTTGATCCTGAAACTGTACCTAATACGTACTTAAAATACTATTTATACTCCGATTATGTAGTTTCTCATGCCAATCCTGATTATACTCGGGCAAATGAAGTAATGGATAATCGTGAAAAAAATGTATTTGCTGAATGCAAGAGGGTCGCAGACAATCAATCAGCAAAAGATACTACTATTGAAGCTGGCGAACATGCAGAGTTTATTGTACATTTAGCAGCAGCATTAGCTTACAATACCTACGAACGTATGCTATTAATTGTAAAAAATGACGGAGCAATTGCTAATTTAGATGATGATGCGATGGTTGAAGTGCCTTGTATTGTAAGTAAACGTGGTTATGAACCACTATGTATGGGTAAAATTCCTCATTTCCAAAAAGGAATGATTGAACAACAAGTAGCAGTTGAAAAATTAGTAGTAGATGCTTATGAGCAAAAATCTTATCAAAAATTATGGCAAGCATTGACTCTATCAAAAACAGTTCCTTCAGCTAAAGTCGCAAAACAAATTTTAGATGAGCTAATTGAAGCAAATCAAGAGTGGTGGCCAACATTAAGTTAATTGTCTTCTATCTGAAAGTATGTTATAAAAATGGATAAGATACTATAAGAATTTTATTTGAGATAGGATGAGTACTATTATGCACTTTACAGATTTAGTAAACGAACATTATGCTGATTTAAACGAAACAGAGTTATTAATGTGTAATTATATCATGGAAAATATCGATATAATTCCCACTATGAGTACACTTAAATTTGCTAGAAATAGTTTATCCTCAAAGTCTTCAGTTATACGCTTTTCACAGAAATTAGGGTTTACTGGATTCACCGAACTTAGAAATTTCATTAAATGGCAAGATCATGAAGAACGTTTTGATGAGCAAATAACTTTTACTAATCAAGTAATTAAAGACATAGAACGTTTATTAAACATCTTGAAAGACCGCAATTGGCTCCCAATTTATCAAATTATTGATTCTGTAGATAATATCTACGTCATTACAACAGGGATTACACAAAAAAATCAGGCAGCAGAATTACAACGATTATTTCTTTTGATTGGTAAACCTCTGCAAATCATTCCTGGAAATGGTAACTCCAACGAGTTCAGAAGAATCCTTGAGAGACTAACTGAAAAAGATATCGTTTTTGTTTTATCATTATCTGGAGAAAATAATCGGTTAGAATCTATCATTCATCAATTAGAACTTGTTAAAAGCAAAATTGTCTCAATTACCAGTTTACAGAATAATTGGTTATCTGGAAAATCAGATTTTAACTTGTATGCTACAACTAGTCGCAGTCCTTTACCTAAAGATTGGTGGATACAGACAGCCTCTTCTTTTTTTGTTTTAATTGAAGCTTTTGCTTTTGGATATATGGATTATAAACGCAAAGAATCCTCTTAAACAATTATTTATCTTATGAAACGACGATGTATTCGTCGTTTTTTTATTATGGCGAAAATTGTTTCTATATAAAAATATTTCACATGCATAAAAGTAGATATTGCTGATTTCTTTTGTGTATACTTTTTATCAAAGAGTAGGAAAACCGATTATTAACTCTTAAATTAGTTCAGAATAGAAGGAGAAATATATATGACAAACTTTACAGAATTACAAAAAATAACGCCGTTCAATTTATGATTTAGGAAAAAATGTGGAACTTTCTAATCAAGAATTGGTAGAAACAATTCAAGGAGCTATTCTTCAAAATCCATCAGCATTCCATTCACAAACAACTCGTGCTGTGATTTTATTTGATGAAGAATCAGATGCACTTTGGAATGAAATTGCTTATTCAGAATTAGAAAAAGTAACACCTGTTGAAGCGTTTGAAACTACAAAACAACGTTTGGCAGGATTTGCGCAAGCAAAAGGGACGATTTTATTTTATGAAGATTAAGATGATTCGATGATTGATTTAGGTGTAGGCAAGACCGTTTTAGTTCGATTAATCAAAACTGAGGAACTACGGGATGTTGCTAGTAGTTATGGCCTTTATCATTTGGCGATTTTACTCCCCTCTAGAGAAGATTTGGCACAGATTTTTAAACATTTTGTAGATCGTTCGGTTCCATTAATTGGAGCGAGTGATCATGACTATAGCGAAGCGATTTTTTTAGAAGATACAGAAGGAAATGGAATTGAAATCTATCGCGATAGACCTGTTTCTGAATGGGATATTAGAGAAGATGGCCGTATTATTGGGACAACAGAAGCGATGAATGCAGAAGGATTATATCGTTTAGCCACTCCTTTAGAAAGTCCTTATCAAATGCCAGAAGGAAGCCGAATGGGGCATGTTCGTCTATCGGTTCGTAAGAGTGGTGTTTCGAGCGAATTTTATCAAAATGTTCTTCAAGTTCAAGATAAATTCTCTGTTCGTTCTGCTTCATGGTTAGCCTCTGGAAATTATCACCATCATTTAGCAGTCAATGAAAGGGATGAGCAAAATTTAACCACTAGAACAGAAGGAATGCGAGGATTAGCTTACTATACCGTTAATTTCAAAGATGAACAATTGTATCGAGATACGATTGAAAGAGCAAAGACATTTGCTAAAGATGTTGAAATAGGAGAATAGGGTTAAAAAACTATTAGGTTTATAGAAAGAAAGGTTGTAAAAAACAATGGAAGTAAATCATAAGACTTTTGGTAAAATAAAATTTAATTACGGTTGGACAAAAGATATTTCTCTAGATATTTTCAATAAGCACCATGTTTTGGAAATCAATATTGATGCGGATGAAGATGCTGAATTTGAAATTAATTAGGAAAAAGCTTATATATTTTTCAATAATCACTTAGATGAAATAGTAAAAGAGGCAGATTCTGCAATTATATCATATTACAATCGTGAAATATCAGATCTTGTTTCAAGCTACACGAATAATAACGAAAAAAAATATTTTTTAGATATAATTGGAGACAAAGATAAAATTTATTCTTTGTTGCAACCCAAACAAATCATGTTTCCTTTAACTTTTGATGAAAATATTGAAGAGTTTGGTTTTTTATGTGAGTGTGATTGGGATAAAGAAAATGGCATAGGAATAAAATTTGTTAATGGTGTATTGTCTGAAATTGGTTATCAGGATATACTCCTAACAGTTAGACAATCTTCGACCATCTAATTCGGCAGATGCTCTAAGCGATGGTTTGCGCCATGCAGATAATGTTTTAAGTGAAGCCGCACAGAACTTCCGTCTGAATATTGGGCTGGAGCCTCAACTAGCAGATGGTGTTCTATCAAGTGGTGGAGGAAAGTTATCTCATCTAGCAGATAATCTCAGTGCTTTCGCGAAGAATCTAGATGGTAGTGTGGATGAAGTTGGGAAACTAAAACCGAATGTCAAATATCAAACAGGCGAATTTGAATATCTCTATCAAACAGATGGTCTAGGACGCTTGACAGATTGGAATGCATCAGAACTTCAATTGACAGAACGAAATGGCCGACTTCCTCACGATTCTAGCACTCCAGGTAAGTTACCGGGTGACCATGCAGGTCACTTGGCAGGAGATTGGTTTGGTGGTTCTCCGGAGATTGATAATTTGGTTTCACAGTTGAGCGATGTGAACTTGAGTGATTATAAAAAATTGGAAAATCAATGGGCCAAAGCTTTGGAAGAAGGTAAGGATGTTTCAGTCAATGTCAAAGTGAATTATATTGGCGATAGTCTGAAGCCGGATAGTTTTGATGTGAGGTACACAATTGAGGGTTTTCCATTTAGCAGAAGAATAAAAAATTAGAGGTGAAAAATGATTTTTGAAGATAAGTTATCAGAAATTCAAACAGATATGATTAGTTTAGCTCTTGAACTAGCAGAAGATAAAATTGATACTGCATATATATACGGTTCTTACGAGAATAATTCCTTATCTTTTAACAGTTTTTTTGCTCAAGATAACAAAGTATATACGATAAATAAACTAGACCAGCTTGGTATAGAAAATTTAACAAAAGATAGAATGTTTCAATATTTAGAAATTGGAATAAGTGACTTAGAGCGATTTATAACATTATTTCAAGAGGATAAAAAACAAGCCCCAACTCAACTGAAATTGGTATATGATAATGTGAATAAAAAAGCTAATGCTAAATATTCTTATGAAATTTTTTATTCAAATTCTGACTCACTAACTCCTGAAGATATTTTCATGGAATGGTACAATGAAGTGAAGGAAGAAGTTGAAGGGCATCATGATATTTGAAGATGAATTTTCAGCTATAATGAACCGGAGTTTGCACGTCAGCTCACTGATCAGGAAAAAGGCATGAACGAGCTTACCGTTAAAGAGTATCTTGATAATCGCGAACGATATATTGCCGAAGGTCGAGCGATTGAAGGAAATGCGGCACAGAAAGCGGCTAGGGAAACAGCTTTAGAAGAAAAAATAGAAGAGTTGGTTAATAAAGGTATAGATATTGATGTTGCTGAGGAACAAGCCCAAAAATGGATGGATACTCAAGCAGCTCTTCATAATCCAGACCAGATAGCTGGAGGTTATGCCGATCAGATTGGCGGAATGGGGGATAAGAGAATTAATTCTTCCATCGGTTCTCAATGGAAATATCGGATTGATGCCGTAGATGAGCAGATACAAGCCTTGGTTGAGAAGATGACACCAGAGCAATTACAAACTACCTATCTAAATGTTCGCTTAACTTATTAAACAAGGAGTCTATATGTTAAAAGATTTTACAAGAGTGGCAGCCATGCCTCAAGAAGTGATTGAAAAGTACAAGAATCAAATTCCGTCAGAGCTGGTTCAAATCTGGGAAGAAGATGGTTTGGGAACCTTTTTAGACGGTTATCTGAAAGTGATTAATCCGGATGAATATCTTGAACTGGTTCAGGAGACCTATTTCAGAGGGGATATTTCCATTCCCATTTTTGCGACAGCTTTTGGGGATATTATTACTTGGGAGAAGAACGAATTTTTGGGGATTATTAAATATAAAGATGGTACATTTGATATTTTTTTAGAAAATTTATCGCTTTTTATCAAATTTTTACCTGATGAAAGTTTTACAGATGATTATTTTAACCTACCGCTTTATCATAAGGCGATAGAGAAATATGGCTCGCTTGATTATACACAGTGTTTTGGTTTTGTGCCACTTTTGGTTTTAGGTGGCTTTAAAGACGTGAATCATCTGGATAAGGTAAAAATGTACGAACATATTTTACTGATTACTCAATTGGCTGGTCCTATCGGAGATTAAAGAGGTCATAGTTTTGATAATCTAATCAAAAGCAACTTAGTATCACTATCGAGAACCTGGCTTAATGCAACTAGTAGATAGTAGTAGCTGGAAGTTATCTCATTTAGCAGATAATCTCAGCGCTTTCGCGAAGAATCTAGATGGTAGTGTGGATGATGTTGTGGAAGCCAACCGGTTCTCCTTAGAGTGGCATAATTTGCAGAAAAGTTTTCCGGATTCAGGATTATCAGAACGACAATCAGAAAAGATAGTCAATATTAAACCAAGTGAAACAATTAAACGACCAGATCCGGAGCAATATTTGAGTTCTAATTATATTAAAGAACATAATGCCTTATTTGACGAAGGGGTGCCAGCTTTTGCTAAAAATGATTATTGGATTCAAAAAGAAGGTTATTTTGGTCGACCGGATGGGCATTTGTCTTTCCAAAAGATGTAGCTGAAGCTATGGTCAAGGGAGCTGATGGTGATCCCCATGTACTTGAAAAACTTTTTGGACTTGATAAAGGTAGTCTTGGAAATAATCCAATTATGATCGAACCTAAGGAAGTTGAAAATCTGAGGATTCCAAGTGGCAATGAGGGCGGAGCAAGCGGGAATGTTCAATGGCGTCCGGGTGGTAAGACCTATCCGGGCGGTGTTCCAGAATCTGTGATTGACAGAGTTCCTAAAGATAAATTGAACATTAAAGAATTGTGGAGTGAATAATAATGAAAGAAATACCAACAAAAAAAGGTGATATGTTAGAAATTTATGAAGCCAATGGTAAGTATATTTTAAAGTATCCAACTTTCAATATCACCATGCCAGAGGTTGTTAAAGAAATCTCTAAAGAAGCAGTGGATAGCTATTTAGCAGGAAAACATGATGGTGAAGAATTAATTAATTATGCTAATTTCGGATTTTGGAAATCAAAAATTAGTCAAGAAGATGCTAATATACAATTTTTAAGAGATAATCCAGAATTTCTTCTTATTGATACAGATAGAAAGAGACACTATTTCTCCGAAAAAGAATTTGAAGAATTGTTGAAAAAAGCTCATGAAGTTTCTGATGCAGACGATAAGTAATCATTCCCTACATTAAAGAATATAAGAGGCAGAGTTCTTGCTTTGTCTCTTACGTATTATAAGAAAATTCTTAGGCAGTAGGCTCAGACCATCATCCGTTGCACGCTATGAGGCTGGTCTTTTTGATGAGAATGCCCGTCTAGTCTATGGAAGCCAGAAGAGAGCGGTGGGAAGTCATCTCATTTAGCAGACAATCTCAGTGCTTTCGCGAGGAATCTCGATGATAGTGTAGATGATCTTTCAGAAAACATAGTTAAGTTTTTTGAAAAGCCTCTTTCTACTATGGACAGATTTAATGAGATAGATATTGTTAGTTATAAGGAAACTATGAAAAAAATTATACAGAAATTGATGTTGCTAAATTAACTGATTTAACAACACACAATACAGAATCAAATACCGCCTTACTTGGTTATTTTCAACCTAATAGTGTAACTTCTTATGAGCAAGTGGCTCATGCTAATGGCTGGACTTATTTTGATGCTTGAAATGATGGATGGAATGCAATGTGGAAAGTGGATCCAGACTTAGCTTATAAAGTAAATGATGAATTCTTGCTAAAACAGATTCAGGAAGGAAAGAATTTTATATTGAGTTCCAATCCAGAAGCTGCAGATTTTGTATTTCATACGACTGGTAAAGGGGAATCATTTATGAATGAAATGAATATTCTAAGAGAAAATGAATATAAGTTTGAGAATTTTGGAAATATGTGGAGGGCTTATAAATGAGCGAAGTATACTTGCCTACAAGAGATAGTTTAGGTTATCAGAATGTCAAACAAGCTTTAGAGAAAATTTTTTCGATTAATCTTGATACAATTACGATTAATGAAGGAGAAGATGAAAATTTTAATTTTCCGTTCATGTATAACGGTTATCATATGACAATAGGTATTTCGTCAACCGGTAAAAATACGCAATTGGAAGCAGGAGAGGGTGGCTTGTTTAACATTTGGTTCACTCAAACTGATGAACAGAGATTTTCAATCACCTTTTTATCCAAGATTATTGATGATAAGAGTATAAAAAGAGTGTATGGCCGTGATGAAGAATCAGTCGAACAAACTTTGAATATATTGAAAGACTTTCTAAATTCAGATAAAGCGGAAGTTCTATTGAAGAATTGAATCCATGTCTAAATTTTGTCATGGGAGTGGTGGATCTAAAAAAATCGTCATGAATCCTGATGAACTACAGGCAATCATGCGTTACATCACCACAGTTAAGGTTTCATTTCAAAATAATTTGGCTCCAAAATTGAAGAGCCTATCTGAAACAAAATATTATGAAGGTGGAGAAGCCTCGAAAGCAATGGATCACTATTCTAAAATGCTCAACAAAGTGAATGAAGTTGGAGATTTATATCAGCGAGCCAATAGTGAAATTTTAAGTATGATGGGACAGTGGCTCCAACAAGATGCTCAGTTGAGAGATGATTTTCTAAATGGTCTTTCTTCTAATCCTACTCTAGTAAAAAATTTAGAAACTCTGGGAATGATTCCGCGAGGTGACCAATGACCAAAGACGTAGAACTTCATTCATCGACCTGGAAGACGATGCAATAAGCCCTGACAGGCTTCACTGAAAATTCCACAATCTCAAGCAGTGGCTATGGGAATTACACCAATGTTCAAGCAGGAGCCTATAGTACTGGAACAGCTTCAACCGGATTTGACAAGCGAGTAGAAGAGCTGGTTAAAATTTCTGAGAAGGTTCGGCGCTTGATAGCAGAAAAGGATACGGACGGTGCTGTGTCCTATAGCTATTATGATGACACAAGTATCGGACAAACTCTGCAATCCAAGCCCTCAAAGACATTCCCTAACTTGAATCGAGTAACAGTGACTTCTTTCTCTCCCATTTCATTCTCAGATGGAGAAAAACTCAACTCATTTTGATTAGCGGAAATCTTAGTTTTCACTTGGTAAGGAACTCAAATCTTCAGAGCTTTAGAACCCTTTTTAACTGTTCTTTCAAAATCCGTTTTCCATTTATTAAAACTTGCAACACGGGAAACATTAGGATTTTGCATCTTCAGCAAATGAATATTGTTGAGTGAGTAGTTGTGAAACTTACTCATCGTATCCAAGAACGATTTAAACTGTTCTGAATCTAAATAGTTCTTCATTCCCTCTTTCAAGTGTTCAGCTAAAGCTTTTGTATCTTTATTTGCGACTAACTGGGAAATAGTTTGTTCTGAACTTTTAGTAGCAATTGCATTGGTTATAATAGCTCCAGTTTCAGCTTCAACATCTGTCCTTCTTTCTCTATCTTCCTGTTTTTTATGAAGGTTAGAGGCACTGTTGTATGGATCTGTTCCCTGCAACATCTCATCAGAATTGGAAATACCATCACTATCCAAATCACGATCTCTCTCAACTTTTCGGTTATACTGATAAATTTTTTCGTATGGATTATCTAGTGTATTTTGTGAATTCTTGACTTGTGTTTTTTCAAATTTATCTAGAACGTTGACAATGGTTTGTTCAACTTTTTCCGATAATTCTTTAATTTCATTTTGCCATTTTTCTACAAGAGCTACTTGTTCTTGAGGCGAATCTCTAACTCCCAACTTCTCAAACCAAGCAGATAAATTGTCTACCTCAACACTATCCATTCCATCAAAAGAGATAAAGCCAAGACGACTATCATGACTACTATCCGAAAAACCAATCGGACTATTTTCTAACACTCCATAAGGTACTTGGGATAAAAGTTGATCGGCATAAGGAGTATCTTTCAAAGCGTAACTGAACTGAGAAATATCTAGTTCACTCGCTAATCTCTCCAGATGATACTGATTAAATAATGCCCCATCTAGCTTTATCAGCTCTGGATGCTCTCTCATTTCTCGTGTACCAAGTCTTTCTTTATGAGCGATTGGATTAATCTCCTCACCAATATTGTAACGGATGCTATCCTGAATCAGTTCACCTTCAGGACTGTATAAGTCAAATTGAACCTTTGTAAAAGGGGTATAGGAAGCACCTTCTACCTGGTTCATTCGATCACTTACACTTGCATGATGCTTTTCGTAATAGATATTATTCTGCTTATATAGCTCTGTTGCAAAAGACTGATAATCAACCAACTCTGTTTCGCTAAAAGGTAAAATTGGCCCACCATCATGCTTTTCTGCCCATTGAAGGCGGACATTGTAGTTATTTTTGTCAATCTCATTTGGTTGAATTGCCTCAAACAAGCCGTTTTCCATAATGGATTGCAATTCTTTGCCCCCATCTTTAATATAGTCCTCATTGATTGATAGCTGTTCAATGTGGCCATTACGTTCATGGAAGATACCAAGAATAACTTTTCCATCGGTTTTCTCCACATCAACTTTTAAATCTTTCTTAATTTTGATAAGAGATGCAGGGACACGTTCTTCTCCTATATCTTTGAAAAGAAGTAGGAAGTCTTCATCTTTACTCTTAATAGCTTCTGAAAAATTAAGCCGTTGTGCTATTCTTACCTCATCTAAGTTATCCAATACAAACGATTTAGAATCAAGAATATCCTCCAACATGGGAATGACTTGTAATTTTTCTTTTAGACTATTACTAACCATTATTTGGTTATAGTTTCCTCTTCCTTCTTCAAAATCAACTACAAAATCTGAAGCTTTTTTCCCTTCCACAATAGGTCTGATTCCTGTTAAGTGTAAAAAGTTTTCTTGTTTAAAACTAACATCTAACAAATTTACTTTTCCATTATTTGAGTAGAAATAATAGACTTTACTATTTGCTAACTCTTCTAAATACTATTGAGAAAAAACACGTTTAGTCTTGAATCGTTAATTCTTTGTGGCTTACCTGTTGCACAAGTCTAGAGAATATTGTAAAATATAGACATATAAAAACTGTATGAATAGTAACTTGAAGTCTTTTGTAGAGAGCTAGCGTTTGGTGAAAGCTAGTAAAGTATGACAAGCGAATCCACATACTATGATGCATGGCGAAAGCATTGATTAAGCCATCCGGAGCAAACCGTTATCGCAAATGAGTGCAATGGAAACATTGAATACGGGTGGTACCGCGAAGATAAAAGTGAAACACACAACTTCGTCCCAGTGACAATTTGTCGGGGATGAGTTGTGTGTATTTTTTTACAATGGTTTAAACAAATTTTCAACAGGCAAACAAAAGAAATTGGAGGAATCAATATGTTAGATATGAAACGAGTGAGAGATCACTTTGAAGAAGTTGTGGTTGGATTACAAAACCGCGGAGTAGAACGTAAAGTAGTAGAAGAATTGCGTGATTTAGACGAAAAACGTCGTGAATTAATTTTAAAAACGGAGCAATTAAAACAATACCGTAATACAGTAACGGAAGAAATTTCTCAATTAAAACGTAATAAAGAAGATGCTAGCGCAAAAATTGCTGAAATGAAACAAGTTGGGGAAGATGTAAAAGAAACAGATGCGTTATTAGCAGAAGTAGAAGAAAAATTAGAATACATCGCTTCACGCTTACCAAATATTGCTGCAGCAGATGTACCAGTAGGGGAAGATGAAAACGAAAACGTAGAAATCCGTCGTGAAGGAACTCCTCGTGTCTTTGATTTTGAACCAAAACCACACTGGGAAGTAGCAGAAGCATTAGATATTTTAGACTTTGAAAGAGGAGCGAAAGTATCAGGAAGTCGTTTCTTATACTACAAAGGATTAGGTGCTCGTTTAGAACGTGCGATTTACAACTACATGATTGATTTACATGTGGAAAAACATGGTTATACAGAAATGATTACACCATATTTAGTAAACGAACAATCAATGTATGGTACAGGACAATTCCCTAAATTTAAAGAAGATGTGTTCCAATTAACAGACGAACGTCATTTAACATTAATTCCAACAGCAGAAGTTCCATTAACAAACTATTATGCAAATGAAATTTTAGAAGAAGCACAATTACCAATTTACTTCACAGCATTAAGTCCTTCATTCCGTTCAGAAGCAGGTAGTGCCGGAAGAGATACTCGTGGATTAATTCGTCTACACCAATTCAACAAAGTAGAAATGGTGAAATTCGCAACTCCTGAAACATCATTTGATGAATTAGAAAAAATGACAGATAATGCAGAAGATGTATTACGTGGATTAGGCTTACCATTCCGTACAATTGTATTATGTACAGGAGATATGGGATTCTCAGCTTCTAAAACATATGATGTTGAAGTATGGATTCCAGCACAGGATACTTACCGTGAAATTAGTTCATGCTCAAACTGTGTAGACTTCCAAGCACGTCGTGCGAAAATTCGTTACCGTCAAACTGAAACTGGAAAAATTGAATTATTACACACATTAAATGGATCTGGTTTAGCAGTTGGTCGTACAGTAGCAGCCATCTTAGAAAACTACCAAGAAGCAGACGGAAGTGTAACAATTCCTGAAGCGTTAGTTCCATATATGGGTGGAGTTACAAAAATTACTAAATAATGATTAGATGAAGAATGAAGTATCTAAAGACGAAAATTGGCGTGTTCAAGAAGTGTTAGCGAAAGTCTTTGATGAATACTGCAAGAAAACAGGTTAAGAAAATTGAGGAATCGTTTCAACAACATATTTTTCAAGGGCATAGAATAGAAATCTGGGATTATGAACCGATACATTTTAACTATTTAAAAGAGGATTACTTAAGAGATGAAAGTAAGGGAGGATCTACTTTAATTGATCCTATACAATAGTCTATGAGAGAAATCCTCCTTTGTTTTTTGTTTTGGTCGACTTAATCATAACCTGGATTTCTCTTTTTTGCATGTAAAAAATCCTGTCGGTGATTTCTCACCAACAGGATTTGTCGAACAACCAAATTTTAGAACTTTATTTATTTTTCTTCTTTTTTATTGTCTTCTTTCTTTTCTACATTTTTTTCATTTTCTTTGTTTTCTGTACTTTCCACACTTTCGCTTAGATCTTCTTGGGATTTAGCGTTTTTCTTTTCTTTATTTTTGATATCTTTTTCTTCTTTTTTTGAATTTTCTACTTTTTCTTTATTTTCTTTCTTTTCTACATTTTCTTCATTTTCTTCATTTTCTGTACTTTCCACACTTTCGTTTAGATCTTTTTTGGATTTAGCTGTTGTTATTTGTGGTAATGTTTTTTTGTATACTACTTTTCCATTTTCTTCTTTAAAATCTTTTAAAAAGAATTTGTGTGAATCTGATTGTGCATCGTATATATAAGCTTCATTTCCAAGAACATAAATATCATCATTTTTTAAGTGATAATGATTTTTTAAAAAGTTAATTATTTTTTCTGGATCTACGGTTATTTTTTCTTCATTTTCTTTTTGTAATTGTTTTATTTTTTCGGGATTTTGTATGATATATTTAAGTGCTGCAACAACTTCTCTTGCTGTATAATTTCCATAATCTCCCGCTTTTGCATTTTTAATAATTTGTTTTATTGTTATAGCGTGATAGTGATTTCCGTTGTGAAGCCAGTAAAATATATTTTCTTTTATTCCGTCAGAACCATAGACAGGTATGTTTGTATCTGTTAAACTACCATAGTTTGTCATATTTTTAAGATTATCATCTAATACATCCAGTATTCCATCTTTTAATTCAGCACTTACACTCCAGTAACTAAAAATTTCATGGTTTTCTACTTTTGTATTATTATGTTTACGAGGTCTTTCGTCTATATATTCTGCATTAGGGTAGTGTGATCTTGGATTTTCATGGACAACTGCAACTTCAGTATTTCCTCTATAAAGATGCCAGTGATCACCGTGGTCAACTATTCTTGTAATTCCTGCTGGCCACTGAGAATTAGTAATATTGTTATTATTATTATTGTTATTATCTCCATGGCTTCCTTGATATTGCCCAAATGAAGCATTAGGATAAAGATTTCTAGGGTTAGTATATGTTATTCCTTCATTACCTTCTGAATCATATATGTGGAAATGGTCTTCATGTTGCAATATTTTAACTATATCATAACGATTGGCTGCCTTTTTACCCAAAACTCCTACAATGTGCAATCTTTCTATTGCTTCTTTTATAGTTCCATTTTGTGGGACCAATGGTGTAGATGCATTTGAAGAATCGTGTTCTTCAGAAGATGAATCATAAGAGTTAGTATTACTATTACTTAAGTAATTGTAACTTGCTCCGCCATAATTGCTACTGCCTAAATCTCCATGGTGACCTGTATACTGCGTAACTGGAACATCAGGGAACATACTAGAAGGGTCATCATAAGTAATATATTCTTGGCCATCTCTAGTGTATACGTGCCAGTGATCACCGTGTTTTTTTATAGCAACAACATCTGTACCATTAAGGTCTTTGCTATCAACTACACTAGAAGAACTTATACTTGATCCGTCAGAGATAGTATTAGGGTCTGTATAAGTTATATGTTCTTTCCCATCTTTTGTAAATACGTGCCAGTGATCACCGTGTTTTATAATTTTAGCTATATCTTCTTTTTTAATATTAGGATTATCAATTAACACTTCTGTAGTGTTATCTTGGACATAAGAAGATTTTTTTTCTTCAAAATCATGTTTATTTTCAGTATTTTTTATTGAATTAGAAGTAGAACACGCCGTTAGCAATAATGTTGTAGCTAGTAAGTAATTTGCTATTGTTAATTTTTTATTTTTTTTCATAATTCTCCTTTTCACTATTAAAGTTATAATTTATTTTCTTTTTATTATTAAGGTCATAAGTAAAGTTATTACAGATATTAAAACAATAACAGAACCTGGTTTTAAATCATAATAGTAAGATATAAAAAGTCCTGCATAGATAAAACATATAGAAAATATAATTGAAATGATTAGTGTATTTTTATATGTTTTACAAAATTGCATTGCTAGAATACATGGGATAATAAGTAGTGATGACACTATAAGTGAACCAATTGTCTTTGCTGAAATTGATATAGAAATTGCACTTAAAAAAGTTATAATAAAATTAATTGTTTTATTATTAATTCCTAAGATATTTGCATTTTCAGCGTCAAATATTAAAAGATAAAGTTTTGTATATATTAATTTATAAGATATTAAAACTATAAGTGATATAAATATTACAAGATAAAATTCACTATCACTAATGGTTATAATAGAACCAAAAAGATAAGATGCAATTGTATTTCCACTACTAAAGCTAGAGAAAATACCAGCAATACCTACAGAAGCTGCTAATATTATAACAGTAGAAATTTCTTGATATGCTTTTAGTTTATTTCTAATAAATTCTATACTAAGTGAGGCGACAATACACGCTACTATTGACCCTAATATGGGGTGTATCCCCGTAAAAAGTCCAATACTTACACCAGCAAGAGAAGAGTGAGCAAGAGTATCGCCCATAGATGATAATCTTTTTAGAAGTATAGGCATTCCCATACAGGGTAATATTACCGACAAAAGACCTCCAACTATAAAAGCTCTTGTCATAAATTGATAGTTAAAAATATCTAGCATCTTATCCTCCTAAGTTTTTTAAATGTTCTTTTAAACACTTATCACAAGAGTTATTTTTTATTTTAATGGCATAATCAACATAATGGTGAAGTTCATGAAGGTCATGAGTTACCATGATAATTGTTTTATCTTTTTTTGTTAAATTTTTTAAAAGAGTAAATAATTCTTTTGAAAAATTTTTATCAATATTAGATGTAGGTTCATCAAGTATTATTATTTTAGAATTTTTTATTAAAGCAACTAATATAGCAACTCTTTGTAACTCTCCTCCTGATAAAGAGGAAAGAGATTTATTTTTATGTTTTAAAAGATTTACTATAGATAAATATTCATCTACATTAACATTTATTTTTAAAAATTTAAGATGATTATTTATAACTTCTTCTACAGTTGTAGGAAAACCTTTATATGAAAGAACAGAGTTTTGAGAAATATAAGAAATATCTTTATAGTGATTATTTTTCTTGATATCATCTCCTAAAATAAAAATACTACCTTTATCAGGTTGAAGTTTTCTTAATATTAATTTTAAAAGAGTACTTTTCCCTGCTCCATTCTCTCCAATTATGGCAACAAATTCATTTTTTAATATATTAAAATTTATATTTTTTAATATGTAATCAGAATTTTTATCATATTTAAAATCTAAATTTTTTATTTCAAGTACATTATTCATTAAATGATTTCACCAAGGCATCTAAGTTAAGTTCCATAAGTTTAACATAACCTAAATTAGCTTCTTCTTCCGTTAAATTTTCCATTGTATAAAGTGTTGATGTTTTAGTATTTGTACTTTTTGCTAAAGTTTCAGCAACTTTTGGTGTAGCCTTACCTTCAAAAAATATCGTAGTTATATTGTGTTTTTTAACAAAATCTGCAATTTTAGAAAGTTGCTGTGCTGATGGTTCATCTTCTGGAGAAATTCCAGTAACAGCCACTTGTTTTAGTCCATAATCTTTTGCAAGATAGTTAAATGCAGCATGAGAAGTAACAAAATATTTTTCATCTTTGTTCACTTTTTTTAATTCTGTTTCAAACTTATTATCTAATTGTTTAAATTGTTTTGTAGCTTCTTCTAAATTTTTTTTATAAAAAGGTTCATTTTCAGGGTCTATACTAGAAACTTTTTGATAAATTGTATCAAGTTCTGTCATGGCATTTTTAACACTTAACCATGTATGAGGGTTTATATTAATATGTTCTCCTTCTTTTTTAAGTCCGTCATCTCCTCCTTTTCCTTCAAGAAGAGTTAAACCTTTAGAAAGGTCTAAATATTTATCATCATTATTTGTACTTTTTTTAAGAGCATCTATAAAGTTTTCCATATTAGCTCCATTGTAAATAATAAGGTCTGCGTTAGAAATTTCTTTCATATTTTGGGCTTTAAGCTCAAAATTATGAGGCTCTTCATTGCCTTTTATAATAGTTTTCACTTCCATTTTATCTTTAATGATTAATTTAGTTAAATCATAAACAGGGAAGAAAGTGGTATAAATTACTTTTTTATCGTTGTTATTTTGCTGTTTATTCTTGCTGTCATTTTTGCTACAACCTGATAAAATAACAGAAATTGTAAGCATAAGCACCAAGAAATATTTAATACTTTTTTTCATTATTTTTCTCCTTTATATTTTTGATTTGAAAAAAATCATCATAAATTTTTTCAAATCGTAATGATTACTATTTTAAAACAAAAGATAAAAAATTTCAACTATAAAGAAATAAGAATTATTTACGCTGTGACCTTTTTTAGAGGAAATAGCGATATCATCATACAAATCTGTTTCAGAAATCAAAAAAATTATCTCGGGAAGTCAATTAAAAGAAAAAACTCGTCAAAAATTTGACGCGAGAGGCTGGGCAAAAAGTCTCATTTGTCGAACAATCAAAATAAAAGGAATGAACGAACCTTATGGCACGTTCATTCCTTTTTCTTATTTAGAATTTTTATTTTCAAAAGGGATAGAAAGAATGAAGGTACTTCCTACATCTTTTTGACTTTGAACCGTAATTTTTCCATCCAGTTGATGAGCTAATTCTTGAGCAATGGCTAGACCAAGTCCATGGCCTCCAGTTTTCATATTTCTTGAACTTTCAACTCTATAGAGTCTTTTGAATATATGTTCAAATTCTTTAGCATCAATTCCTTTTCCTTTATCCGATAGACTAATTGTGAGAGTGTTATCTTCTAACGTACCTTTTACATTGATTGGTGTGCCAGGCTCAGAGTATTTAAAAGCATTATTCAATAAATTGATTAGAATACGTAATAATTTATCATAATGACTTATAAATTTAGCAGATTCTGGTAGAACTTGTATATTAATTTCTCTGTTTTCTTGCTCGATTAAAAGGTGGAACTCATTCATAGCATGAACTAATAACTGATCTAAGAAAATCACTTCGTTTTTTTGATGATACTCAGTTTCTTGTGTATTAAGAGTTAAGTCATCTAATTCTTCTACTAATTTATTTAATCGTTCAGTTTGACGATTAATAGTGGTTAAGTAACGGAATTGTTCTTCGTGAGTAATGACGCCATCCAAAATACCTTCAACAGTTGCTTGTATAGAAGTAATTGGAGTCTTTATGTCATGAGAAAGTTGAGCAATCATTAACCGTTTTTCTTTTTCGCTTTCTGCAAGTGAGGAGAATGATTGTTGCAAGTTAGCAGACATATCATTAAAAGCTTCCCCTAATTCTTGAAATTCAATGGGACCTTTACTAGCTACAGGTTCTCCGAAGTCTTTATTGGCAATTTTTTTCGCCTTTAATTTAAGAGCTTGAAGTGAAGAAAAGATGGGGGAAAGAAGGAATAAGCTAATCATAGCTCCAATAAAACTAGCGATGAGTGTGATTCCAACTAAAAAATATACTTCACTTTTGTCAATTAGCATTCGTTGAATAGCCCAAAAAACTGCAAGAATCGTTAAAAGAGTAGATATCAAGTAACCGATGATAATATAACTTTTTAATTTCATAATGTACCTCGTGGTTTTTCAATTTTATAGCCTAATCCCCAAACGGTTTTAATGGTTGGAGTATGCATACTAGCATGTTTTGTTAATTCTTGTCTCAAAGCATGGATATGGACATTAAGGGTATTCGTATCATCGATAAACTCTTCTTGCCAAACTTTTTCATATAATTCTGTCTTTGAAAAAACACGTTCAGGATGTTTGCATAAAATCCAAAGAAGTTCAAATGCTTTAATTGTTAAATTCAGTAGGTGGTTTCCAATATAAGCTTCATAGGTCTCGTGGTTCATGGTGAGATTTCCAAGCTGCACTTGAGGAGATTTTCCACTTTTATAAATTCTCTTGAAGATATTATTGACTCGAAGAACGAGTTCTCTTGGACTAAAGGGTTTAATGATAAAATCATCTGCTCCCATATTAAGACCGAAGATTTTATCCTGTTCACTGGTTTTAGCGGTGGTAAAGAGGAAAGGCTGATCTGGTGATAAGTATTGTACTTCACTAATGAAATCATACCCATCCATTCTAGGCATCATAATATCTGTAATGATTAAATCGATGGATTTGTTTTTAAATATTTCTAATCCTTCGAGACTATCGTGAGCCACTAAAACATTGTATCCAGATTGAGATAAATAACGTTTTTGGATATCTGTAATTTCAAATTCATCATCTACCAGTAATATTGTTTTTTCCATTAGAAACTCCTTTTTTAAAAATAGTGTTATACTTTCGCTCGGTATAACACCATTTCTGTTTGAATCAAACTTAGTTTCTTTCTTTTTTAGCTTTTAATCCTAAACTTCCGATGATAAAAGCAAATGCTGTTGCAAATACACCTAATGTTGCAGTGTTTGTAGCTGTTTCTCCAGTTTCTGGAAGAGTAGACATGTTATCTTTCTTCATCATATCTTGAGATGTTGTTTTTTGATGTGCCATCATTGAAGAATTCATTTCTTCTTTAGGTATACTCATATTGTTCGTTGCTTGAGTTGTATTTGTAGAAGTTGATACTTTATTGAAATGAATTTTCACGTTACGAGTTGCAATAAGATTTGTTAAGTCAGGTTTACCATCTTTATTACCGTATACTTTTACAGTTGCATTATAAGTATGATCGCCATTTTCGCGAAGTTGATTGATTAAGGCTTGACCTTGTTTTTCAACAGTATTGCCATTTAAATTTACTTCATAGAAGTATTGACCTTTAGTGTTCACATTTTCACCTAAAGGAGATAAAGCAGGATTTTTAGCTGTACCATTGTCAGACCAAGGAGCTTTATCAGAATCTTTTAATAAAAGACGAGTTAACATACCATCACCAGCGAATAATTCATATGGAATTACTTGGTTCACACCAGCAGTGAAAGGACCAACTCCTTCAGCTTTTTCAAGATAAGCAGCAGGGACATCGATGTTTTCTTTTACGTTATCTTGAACAGCTTTTTGAACAGTTTCTTTAGAAACTAAATCATTAATGTTGATATCTACATTTTTAGTAGCGACTAGATTCGTCAAGTCGACTTTACCATCTTTATTGCCGTAAACTTTAACTGCAGCTTTATAAGTTTGAGTACCATTGGCGCGAAGTTGATCGATTAAAGCTTGACCTTGCTTACCAACAGTATTGCCATTTAAGTCTACTTCATAGAAGTATTTCCCTTTTGTTAATCCTTCAAGAGGGGGTAAAGCAGGATTTTTAGCTGTGCCATTGTCAGACCAAGGAGCTTTATCAGAAGCCTTTAGTAAAAGACGAGTTAACATACCATCACCAGCGAATAATTCATATGGAATTACGTGGTTCACACCGGCAGTGAAAGGACTAACTCCTTCAGCTTTTTCAAGATAAGCAGCAGGAACATCAATGCTGTCTTTTGTGTTTTCTTTCACTCCATCTTTTACTTGTTCAGGAGTAGTTGAATCATTTTGATTTGTTAAGGCTGTATCAACAGCATTTTTAATAAGTTTATTAACATCATCCGGTTTTGATTCTTTCTCGTTATCAACCTTATCTGGTTTCGTTTGAGTAACTGGTGTAACATTGATTTCTGTTGCTAGTACGGAAGTTGCTGGAGAGGTAATCATAAAGAATCCACTAGCAATGGCGACGGATGCTACACCGACACTTAAACGACGGATTGACCATCTAGTAAATTTGCCCTGTATATTTTTTTCACAGTAAAACCTCCTAAGTTTTATTTATTTTGTACATTGATACTATACGAGGTGAAAATAAAGTGAAATTAATCAAAATCTAAAATAATTCTTAAATATACGTTATGAATTACTTATAATACGAAATAATTAGTGAAAATAATGTTTGAATGGATATATTTCCAGATAGGAGAGGAGTTTTTCTAATAATAAAAAGGCAACAATCATCCTTGTAAATGATTGTTACCTTTAAAATTATTTTTTCACACTAATATTAATTGCATTTAACACACGCTCAACAGGGGTGCTTTCTTCGAGTAAGTGCTTTTGTTCTTCTTTAGCAATATCAGGGTGATCAGTAATGATGCCTGAAACGGAACTATGAAGATATTTATGAATTTCTTCAGGTTCATTAATCGTCCAAACATAAACTTCATGACCTTGTTGTCTTGCGGCAATGGCTGTTAAGTCATGGTAAGAAAAATCTTCCACCACATAAAAGTCTACAGCAGGATTTCCAAATCCACCAAATTGGAGTGGAATGACATATCCGGTATCCATTTCAGGAGCTTTTCGCTCAATTTCTTCAATCACGTTTAAGTTGATAGACATTACTTTGTAAGTTTTTTCAACCCCTAATTCTCTCATTTTTGCAATAAAGAGGTCGGTGTAGTCATCTCCTTCAAAACCATGAGGTTTTAATTCAATAAGTAATTTGATATTCAGTTCCTTTGCTTTGGCAACAAATTCTTCAAAAGAAGGAATGTGACTTTCGTAATCATTTTGGTAAATTGGAAGTCCAACAATTTCATCATAAGTCATATCTTTAACTTTTTTATTGAGACGTGCTAATCGTTTCAAATTATAATCATGCATGACGATAAAGCGATTATCTTTTGTGAGTATAATATCCATTTCCACATAATCGGCGCCTTCTTTTGCTGCAGCTTCTAGAGCTTCAAGAGAATTTTCTACTCCGTATTCGGTAAATCCTCGGTGAGCGACGATAGCAGCTGAGGAAGAGTTTTCCCAGTAATATTTTGTAATCGCTTCGCTAGAATAGTAAATCGTTAAACCGATAAAAGCTGACACTGTAATAATGGTACTTTTAAAGGGGATTTCAGGAATATGATGCTTAATTGTTACATCTACTGCGTCTTCATCATCTGCTAGTTTTACTAAAATAATGACTAGAGAAATTTTAGTATAAATCGCCATAAAGAAAATGACTAGTTTTGATAAGACGAATAGGCTCGTTACGATAAAGACATTATCCATTATAGAAGATAAGTTTCCTAAAGTAACCGTGAGAATAAATGTCACTAAAAATCCGATAATGGATAGGACGGCCTCAACTAGTAAGAAGATTCCAATATGTCTCCAAATCTTCTTCTTTGTGAGAGACCAACTTGTTTTTAGATTTTCTAAGAAACAATGATTCGTCAAAATTTGTAGTGGAATAGCGTAAATGAATCGAAGATGAAAATAAGCCAGCACGATATATACAATGCTAAATCCGATTGCTCCGGTAGTTGTTTTTTGAATTTCTTCTGTAATAAAGTTTGGAATATATAATTGTTCGGTTAAAAACGAAGTCATTCCAAATTTTCCTAATGGTAATAGGGTCAATAAATACAATAAGAAATAGATAAATTGTGGGCTGAAAAATTCTCTTACTTCACCGAAAGCATTTTTCAAGCTCGTTCGCCACGAAAAATGTGTCTTAGAAATGGTTCCATAAACCATAAACGTAAGAATTGAAAATTCAATAAAGACAAATAAAATGACGGCGAATAAATACGCAATAAATGCTAAAATAATAATGGGAGAAGAGAAGAATAATTTCATATTACTAAAATTAAAATTACTTTCTCCCGATAAAAAAATAATGCCTTTAAATAAAGTTGATAAAATTCGAAAACCAACAAAGGATATGAAAAATTGTAAAAAGGCAGCATTTCGAACATAGGTAATTTTATTGGAAAATAAATTGTTTAATACAAATCGAACAGATTTCCAAACAGGTAAAGTTTGATTTTCCATAAAGCCTCCTTATAGAAAGATTGAGAATATTGTAGCACAGAATGAAGAAAAGTTGAATATTATAGAAAATGCAAGTTTGATTCGTTGTATCCGTATAGGGATTTCCGTATACTTAAAGCGTAATCATGAATTTATAGGAGGGGTTTTATGTTTTTATCGGAGGAATTACTAGCACAAATTCATCAAAGAGCAGCGCAATATGACTTAGAAAATGCGTGGCCAAAGGAAGATTATGAGGCATTAAAAGAAGCGGGGTATTATAAAGCTTTTGTGCCAAAAGAATATGGGGGATATGGTTTATCTCTTCAAGAAATTGCACAAGAACAAACAAGACTGGCGATGGCAGCACCAGGAACAGCTCTTGGTATTAATATGCACCAAATTATTGTCGGATTAGCCAAACATATGGTTCGATTCGGGAATAAGAAGGGCGAGCAAATTTTACGAGATGCGGCTGATGGGAAGTTGCTGGCGTTTGGTATTTCTGAACCAAGTAATGACCGAGTTTTATTTGGCTCCATTTCAAAAGCGGAGCCACAAGAAGATGGAGACTATCGTTTTTATGGGAAGAAAGTTTTCCTATCGATGGGGAAATATTGCGATAAATTAGTTTCATTTGGTTCAGATACTTCTGGAGAATCTCCATTATCGGTCTTTGCTTATTTAACACCTGATGCAGAAACGTTCGAAGTCAAAGATGATTGGAATACATTAGGAATGAAAGCAACTCAATCAAACACAGTTGAATTAAAAGGTATTTATGCTGCAGAAGAGCAAATTTTAACAAAAGTAGCTCCTGGTCCAAGTTTTGATCCAGTGGTTTTTGGTATTTTTGCTTATTTTGAAATTTTATTAGCTGCTACTTATCATGGGATTGGAAAACGTGCGTTAGAAATCGGAATTGAAACGGTAAAAAATCGTCATTCTGTATCGAATGATGCGCCGTATTCTCAAGATAAAAATATTCGTTGGAGAATTGCCGAAGCAGCTATTATTTTAGATGGCATTCAACCACAAATTAATGAATTAAGTCAAAGATTGGAATCAAGCAAAGAATATAGCTTTATTTGGTTACCACGTTTATCTTCGATTAAAAATCGTTCTGTTGAAGTGTCTAAAAAAGCGGTGGAAGAAATTGTACGTGCGAGTGGAGGAAGTTCTTATTATAATACAACAGAACTTTCACGCTTATATCGTGATGTATTAGCTGGTTTATTCCAACCATCTGATCAAGAATCTCTTCATGATGCATGGGCAAATATTTTATTAGGACCTATTGCGTAGTTAGTTGGTTGGGGTGTGAGTTTTGTTTGAATTTCTTCTTTTTCAAGGGGACGCCTAGCGATATTCCTAGTATTTTCAAGAGGTTTATAGTATAATCATTCGTGGCGTTTTGAACGCTCGAGGTTCGCAACCATCCCTCGATTCAAAAAACTAGGAGGAAAAGAAATGAAACAAAATAATGTAAAAGTGTTGATTATCAATGCGATTGTAGCAGCACTATATGTGGTGATTACAACAGTATTTGCTTTTATGTCCTTTGGGAATATCCAATTCCGTATTTCAGAAATGTTAAACCATTTATTTGTCTTTGATAAAAAATATGGGTACGGAATTATTGCGGGTGTTATTTTAGCCAATACGATTTTTATGTCTAGCTCTGGTTTAGGAGTGTATGATTTAGTATTTGGTTTAGGACATTCTATTTTATCTTTATTGATTGGTACATTAGTGTTCCGATTTGCAAAAGATTTAAAAGGGAAAATGTTATTGTTATCCATCGTATTTAGTGTGATGATTTTCTTAGTAGCTATTGAGTTGAAAATTGTATTAGAATTACCATTTTGGTTAAGCTACTTTGAAACTTTTGTTGGTGAAATTGTAGTCATGTTAGTGGGAATTCCAGTCATGTTAGCAGCCGACAAAGCAATTGATTTTACAAAACAAATGAATGCATAATTGATGTTTTAAAAGGTATATTCGAGAATTCGGGTATGCCTTTTATTGTTGTGGGAAATGTTGTTGGTTAGGTTTATTAAAAAAGTCAAAACTTAACCAGATAACTTGTCAAATAGCATAAAAGCATCTAAACTATAGTAGACTATGAATCAGAAAAGAGGAATTTCAATGGAATTATTGAGTTTAACAGTAGGACGTCTACAAGAGAACGTGTATTTTTTAATTGATGAAAATAAAGAAACATTAATTTTTGACCCAGGTGCACAAGCAGAGGATATTAAAGAATTAATTGAAGAAGAAGGATTGAAGCCAATTGCGATTGTGTTAACACATGCGCATGGAGATCATATTGGAGCAGTAGATGAATTAAGAAAAGCCTATAATATTCCAATGTATATGAATGAAATTGAAAAAGAATTTTTAACGAATACAGATTTCAATCGTTCATTATATTCAAACGAAAATATTACGGTAAAACCTGCTGACGGATACTATCCAGCAGAATTAGGAAAATGGAAAATTGGAAGTTTCGAGCCTGAATTAGCGTTAATTCCAGGACATTCTCCAGGTAGTACAGTCTTTATCTTCAAAGACAATGGATTTGTTATCGGAGGAGATGTTTTATTCAAAGGAAGCGTTGGACGCAGTGACTTCTCATATGGCAGTCATATGACATTAATGGCAGGGATTGAACAATATTTATTACCATTACCAGGAAATACGGTTGTTTTCCCAGGACATGGAGAACCAACAACATTACAAGATGAAATTGCAAGTAATCCGTTTTTAAATGGCGCAACGAGATAGGACTCAGTAGGAGAATTCATAATGATTTTTGATACACATACACATTTAAATGTAGAGCAATTCGAAGGAGAAGAAGCAGACGTTATTAAGCGTGCAAAGGAATTAGCTGTTACGCGATTTGCGGTTGTCGGATTTGATACACCAACGATTGAAAAAGCTCTTCGATTAAGTGAAACTTTTGAAGAAGTAGTGGCGATTGTAGGATGGCATCCGGTCGAAGCACATGCCTATACACTAGAAATTGAGAAAACATTAATCACACAATTAACCCATCCAAAAGTAGTGGCAATGGGGGAAATGGGATTAGACTATTACTGGGATGATTCTACACCAGAAGAACAAGAACGAGTATTCCGTCGTCAAATTGCCATTGCTAAAGAAATGAAATTGCCGATTGTTATTCATAATCGTGATGCGACAGAAGATTGCTATCGTATTTTAAAAGAAGAAGATATTCGAGATATTGGTGGAATTATGCATAGTTATAATGGCGATGTGGAATATATGAAACGTTTCTTAGATTTAGGAATGCATATTTCTTTTAGTGGAGTTGTAACGTTTAAAAATGCTCCTCAAGTTCGTGAGTGTGCGAAAATCGTTCCACTCGATCGTTTTTTAGTTGAAACAGATGCCCCTTATTTGGCTCCTGTTCCGTATCGTGGAAAGAGAAACGAAACGGGGTATACCCGCTATGTTGTTGAAACAATTGCTAAGGAACGGGAAATGGCTTGGGAAGAAATTGCTAGAGCATCGACAGAAAATGCAATGAAGCTATTTCGGTTTGAAGAAAGAGGATTAAAATGAATCCAATTATAGTAGTTGAAGGGCGAGATGACACTCGTCGATTAAAGGAAGTTTTTCCAGAAATTGAAACGATTGAAACGAATGGTTCAGCTATTGATGATGAAACACTCGCATTAATTAAAAAGGCAAGTGAAATTCGAGAAGTCATTGTGTTTACAGATCCAGATTATCCCGGACAAAGAATTCGTTCGATGATTCAAGAAGCGATTCCGACGGTTAGTCATGCTTTTATTGAAAGAGAAGAAGCCGTTCGAAAAACGAATCATAAAAGTCTTGGAGTGGAACATGCTAGCGATGAAAGTATTCAAAAAGCATTGGAGCATGTGTATAAGCCAGTAGCAGACCTTCAAGAAGCGATTGCTCAATCGGTAATTTTAGAACTAGGATTGATTGGCTATCCGCATTCGTCTTATTTAAGAAAAGAAGTGTCTAAAGAATTACGAATTGGACATACAAATGGAAAACAATTAACGAAACGATTGAAATTATTTGGCATTTCAGAGCAAGAATTACGAAATGCGGTGCAAAATGTACAGGAAAGGAGTTAAAAAGATGTTTGAAAAAGATATTGCCACACCGACTCGAACACGAGAAATTATGGAACGCCATGGCATTAAAGTAAAGAAGAGTTTAGGGCAAAACTTTTTAATTGAACCTAATATTTTAACAAAAATGTTAGATGTGGCAGATGTTAATAAAGAAACCAATGTCATTGAAATTGGACCCGGAATTGGTGCGTTAACGCAACGCTTAGCAAGAGCTGCTAAAAAAGTATTAGCATTTGAAATTGATGGACGTTTAATTCCTGTTTTAGAGGATACTTTATCAGATTATGACAATGTCACTGTGATTCATGAAGATATTTTAAAAGTTGATTTAGAAACAGTGATTCAAGAACACTTCAATGTGGAGGAGAGATTGCTAGTCGTTGCAAACTTGCCGTATTATATTACGACACCGATTATTATGAATCTCTTAGAATCTGGTTTACCAATTGATGGATTTGCGATGATGATGCAAAAAGAAGTGGCAGAAAGAATGACTGCTCAACCAAATTCAAAAGCTTATGGCTCATTAACAGTGGCAATTCAATATTGGTGCCATGCCAAAATTGGATTTATTGTTCCTAAAACAGTTTTTAATCCAGCGCCAAATGTAGATTCAGCCATTTTAGTATTGGAACGTAGAGAAGAACCTCTAGTAACGGTCAAAGATGAAGCTTTCTTCTTTGATTTAGTAAAAAATAGTTTTGTCCAACGTAGAAAAACATTATGGAATAATTTGGTTAAAGCTTATGTGCCAGGTAAACTAACAAAAGAACAAATCCAAGAAGCTTTGGACTCTGTTTCGATTGAACCAAATCGTCGAGCAGAAACATTAACGATTGAAGAATTTGCAGCCTTATCGAATCAATTACAACAATTTGTAGAAGAGTAACAATTGTTCACAGGAAAAGACAGGGAACGTGATATATTTATTTGTAATCATTTTTGAAAGGATGGAGAAAAATGGAATAATGGGTTCAACGAAGTAAAGGAATTTTATTAACTTTTGGATTAGCAGTATTAGCTGTTATGTTAGGAGACGTAATGCCGGTTATTGGAAGTGCGGTATTTGCGATTATTTTTGGGATGTTAGTCAGTAATTTCTATACATTACCAAGTGATTTTAAACCAGGAATTAATTATTCTGCTAAAAAATTATTACATTATTCGATTATTGCATTAGGGTTTACAATGTCATTTGCCCAAGTTCAACAAACAGGATTAGAGTCTTTACAAGTAACGCTTTTTACGATTGTGGCAGCTTTCTTAACAGCAGCTCTTGTGGGAAAATGGTTAGGCTTATCTAATCATTTACGAACATTAGTAGGATTTGGGACAGCCATTTGTGGAGGTTCTGCAATTGCAGCAGCTTCTCCTATTATTGAAGCAGATGATGAAGAAATTGCTTTGTCGATGTCAACAATTTTCTTATTTAATATTATTGCTGTGTTCTTATTCCCATTTTTAGGACATGTGTTACAAATGACAGATGCACAATTTGGATTGTTCGCAGGAACAGCGATTAATGATACTTCCAGCGTAGTCGCTGCTGGTTATAGTTATAGTAGTGGGGCAGGCGATATTGCCACGATTGTAAAATTAACACGTGCGTTAATGATTTTACCAGCTTGCTTAATTTTGTCACTTATTGAAGCAAGACGTCAAAAGCAATCTGGGGAATCTGTGAATTGGAAGAAAATTTTCCCGATGTTTATTTTATGGTTTTTAGTGGCATCTGTTGTGACAAGTGTGGGAATTTTCCCTAAAGCATTTATCCCATATGCAAAATTAGCTTCTAACTGGTTAATGGCAATGGCATTAGCTGGTATTGGTTGCCAAGTATCGTTTAAGAGTTTCCGTAAAGCAGGAGCTAAACCGATTGCTACAGGTTTGGCAACTTGGTTTGTAGTAGGAGTAACTAGTTTATTTTTTCAATATTTTGTAATGAAGTAGTCCCTGAATGAAGGAGAGTTTATGAAGCGCCTATTGAGTGTAGGATTTTGGATAGGTTTGATTTATCTTTTGATTTTTTTGAAGGTAAATGCGGTTCAATCGTTTGTAAATACTTCGATGGTTGGAGTTTATTTACATGTGGTGATGATTTGCTTGTTGATTATCGGATTTTTCGCCTATCTATTAAGAATCATACATTTCTTATTTGTGTCGTAGAATAGAAAAAACAAAGATTTGTTTTGAATGGCAACGGACGCCAGCAGCTTCGCAAAAGCGAATCTCATGGCTAAAATTTGAGCCTAGGGTCTCAAATTTTCCGGCAACTAAAACCGCTGTTGCGGTTTTGGTTGCTTCTGCTATTAAAACAAATCTTTGTTTTTCTATTTCTTTTTACTTCTATTTGCGAAGGTTGTCCAGTCTATGTGGCGGGCGTTGCACCAGTGAGCGGTGGTTTTTGGGAGAATGATGTCTGTTTGGCGTAATGCTTCTGTTTTTGAAACGCCTAATAGGGTGTAAATATTTCTTAATTGATTCTTCCAGTCATTGACCGTTTGAATGGCTGTTGGTAGGGAATCTTGTGGGCGAATTAAATGTAAAAATTCTCCAGACATTCCTACAGCACTTGCTCCTAGAGCAAGACATTTTATGATATCTAATGGTGAATGAATGCCCCCAGAAGCAATGAGTTCACAAGATAAATCATAACCTTCTACTAAGGACTGAACTGTTGTTTGTCCCCAGTCTTCTAATTCATCAAATAAATCATCTTCTCTTCGAGCACTTTCAATGGCTGCAAAATTTGTGCCTCCACGTCCACTAATATCAATCGTTTGAACTCCGATATTGATCAGTTCTTGCATTGCTTCTCTACTAAATCCAAATCCCACTTCTTTAACAATAACAGGAACATCTACATTAGAGACGATTTCCTCAATGTTTTTTAACCAATGATGGAAAGAGCGATCTCCTTCAGGCATCACTAATTCTTGTAAAGTATTCACATGGATTTGAATGCCATTAGCTTCAATGAGGTCAATCGCTTTTTTAGCAGATTCAACGGTATAGTGTGCACCTAAATTCGCCAATACAATTCCGTTAGGATTTTCTTTTCGGATAATGGTAAAGCTTTCTGCAGTAGAAGGGTCTTTCATGGTAATACTCATCGATCCAGTGGCCATCGCAATTCCTGTTTCATGTGCCAATTGTGCTAGCCGTTGATTAATCAGAGTTGTTCGAGGACTTCCACCAGTAATCGCATTAATGAAAAATGGAGTTTCTAAAGTGAATCCTGCCATTTTTGTTTGAAGAGAAATTTCATCTACAGCCATTTCAGATAGAGGATGGTGGACAAAACGAGTTTGTCGTAATTCTAAATGCGACTGTGATTGATATTGTTGAGTCGCATGACCTACATGTTCATCTTTTCTTTTCATTTGTTGTGTATAGGCTTGTATCATGAGAGTTCCTTTCTAATAGCACCTTTTGAAGGGGCTATTTCTAAGTTTAGTGGAAGAATACCAGATTTTTCCCATTGGGTTGTGATGGTGTCTTCTTGTTGTGGTTTTGTAATAAAGCAAATCCCACAATCGCCTCCGCCAGCTCCAGAAGTTTTGGCACTTGCGTTTTCTTGAAGTGCAATTTGGCAAAGTTTTGTTAAGGATGGGGTTTCGAGTACAATATTCATCTCCTTAGCAAAGTTTAATAAGAGAGCTCGATTATCCGTAATTCCTTGTAGAAATGCTTCTGTATCTTGGTTTGTTAAAGCAGTTGTTAGTTGGTTTAGAATCATTGTGTTTTGTTTCAAAAATTGTTGATAATACGCATCTTTTTCTGCTTGTGTTCTTGTATGAGTGACGGATGATACGAACGAAGAAGTATCTGCTTTTTCCTTTGTCCATCCTACAAGTATTTTTAGCGATGTTGGTAAAGATACTGGCTGAATCACTAAGCCTGTCCATCCTTTGTCGACGACTTCTGAAATAGAATGCTGTTGTAATTGTTCTTGGATCCATGTTGCATCGATTCGTTGATATAAAATGACACCTCCAAATGCACTAGAAGCAATATCTCCTAAGGAACCATTACTACCAAGAAGAGTATTGGTAATGGCTGCTAATTTATAGATGAGTAGAGGTTCAACAGGAATATGATGCCATTGTAAAATAGCGTCAATGGTCGCAACAACAACAGCTCCACTAGAGCCAAGACCGAATTTGATAGTAGAGTGAACATCATCTAATTGGCTTGTTACTTTTAAATGATAGAGATTTTCATTCCAATAGTTTCGTTGTTTCGCATAAGTTTCAGCAACTTCAATTGCAGTAGTCATTAATGTATATGGATGATTTTCTTCGATCATTTGTAAAAGTCCTTGTTCTCTTTTCCAATGAAGCGTCAAATTCGGTTGTTGAGTGGAATAAATCGTTCCAACTTCTGCAAGAGAAGGAGTTAAGTCAACGGTTAAATAGCGATTGACAGCTGCAATCAGTGCCGGTTGTCTTGGAGTAACGACTGCATATTCGCCAGCGATAAATAATTTTCCAGGAGCTGTAGCTTGTATATTCATAGTTAAATTCCTTTATGATTAAAATGTTGAATGCTTTCTTGCCATTCATCTTCTGTTAGAGTTCTCATTGCTTCTCCTGGAAGAGAGGAAATAAGTTTTTCAGAAGCAAAATATTGTTCGAAATGGTCACGGACTTTGTCTAAATCACTCGCCTTGCAAAGAACTTTTACATTCGGACCAGCATCCATTGTGTAATAAGCAGGAATTCCTAATACTTCACGTAAGTAAACGACTTGTTGCTGAGCAATCAGACTATCTGGTTCAAAATAACAAAACGGAGGTTGACTGGCTAGCATTGTCGCATGCATTTTCATTCCGTTAAATTCAGCAATTTCTCCCATTCGAGTAAAGTTTTTCTCTTGAATGGCTGTTTTAATCTTTTCTAAATCAGTTTTTGCACTTTCTACCCATGCAGGATAGAACGGAGAAGTGGCAACTGTTTGCTCCATTCCAACACGGCTGGAGATTTTTTTAGCAGCACCATTGACAACGACGATGAGCATCCCAATATCCCAAGAAGCATCGTCTATAGGAATCGCCATACTATCTTTGGAATTTGTTCCTTGATTCCATTCAACAAAGCCACCAAATAAACTTCTCGTAGAACTTCCACTTCCACGACGAGCATATGTCGATAATTCACTTCTTGATAAATTCCATCCCATTGCTTGATGCATCGCTCCTGCTAAAGCTGCAAAAGCTGAAGCAGAACTTGCTAAACCAGCTGCAGTAGGAACAAAGTTATAACTTTCAATACGAGCAAATCGTGTTTCCTTAGCAGGAATACGGAATAAATCTAAAAATTTTGAAATTTTATGTGTTTCTGCTTCTTGTTGCAAAACATGATTTAGATAAAATTCATCTTTTTCTAAAGTTTCATCTAAAGTGATTTTTGTATCGGTATAAAAAGCCTCTAATGTGAGGGATAAGCTACTATTCATTGGAAGGAATAATGTTTTATCCTTTTTCCCCCAATATTTAATAAGTGCAATATTTGTATGTGCACGTGCAATTCCTGTTGTTTTCATATAAGCTCCTTTTTATTCATTGGAAAATGAATGTGTCCATGTTTGTATCGCTCCTGCTTGTTGTAAAGCTGCAGCAATTTTTTGTGCGTCTGCAAGATTTGCTGCAAGAGCAATCATACACCCACCAAGTCCGCCACCTGTCATTTTGGCGCCAATCGCTCCATTTTCAAGAGCCGTTTGAACAAGATGGTCTAATGTTTCGTTTGATACTTCTAATTGTTGGAGAAGTGCATGGTTTTGAGTCAGAAGACTTCCTAATGTCTGCACGTCTCCTTTTGATAGACAATCTTTAGCAGTGTGTACTAATGATCCAATTTTTTCAATGATATTTTGAGTAGAAATGGGTTTTTGTTGGATTTTTTTTTGTACGGTTTGAACAGCTTTTAGAGTTTGTCCTGTAATGCCTGTATCTGCCACGACTAAACTTCCTTTTAGTTGAATCGACAGCGGTTGTAAAGCTTCTCCTTTTATAAAAAATACGGCTTCTTTTCCACTAGTTGTTGCTGTATCAATACCGCTTGGATTTCCATGAGCGATTTTTTCAGAAGCTTGTACAATTTCAAATAATAATGGATCGCTTAAAGGAACATTGTAATAATCAAATAATCCTCTCACTACTGCTACTGAAACAGCAGCACTAGATCCCATGCCGCGTTCTGCAGGAATCGAAGAAGTAATTGTAATCTCAATAGAAGGTGCTTGTACGAAGGAAGCCTTGCCTTTTTCTACTTTTCCATTATTCCAATACGAATGAGTAGTAGGTGTAATTCTTAATTCAGGACGAAGTTGTTCAATTTGATTCAATGCTTCATGGATGGTAAACTTTAAACTTTTTAATATTTCCGGCATTTCATAAGCTAATCCACTATAAAAGTCGCAATGAATGCTTAGCGGATGAGAGCTTGGTTGAATTTTTGCTTGAACTGATACACCGGAAAAAGGAATGGCAATCGCAGGTTGATGATGGACGACTGCATGTTCCCCCATTAAAATGACTTTTCCAGTAGATTGTCCCATACCGGAAGCTGTTGTATATTCCATGATAAAACTCCTTCATAATTTCTCTTATTTATCATACTAAAAACCACTAAAGGTGTAAACGAACAAGCGAGGATTTAACGGAAATTTAAAGACCCAATCGTTAGTCATCCTAAAAAAACTATGGTAAAATACGCTAGAAAAGGAATTCAACAAAAGGAGAGAATCGTTGTGACAGACACATCGACGTATTATCATATTAGCCGAGATGAATGGAAACAATACCAAAACGCTCATCACTTGGCATTAACATTACATGAATTAGAACATTTAACATCATTGAATGATAGAATTTCGTTAATTGATGTACAAGAAGTATATGCACCTTTATTAGATTACTTTGATATCTATTATCAAAAACATGGGCAAATTCATGAACAAGAACAATGTTTTTTAAAACAACCGAAGAAGAAAGTTCCGTTTATTATTGGAGTTTCAGGAAGTGTGGCAGTTGGGAAAAGTACAACGGCTCGTTTAATGCAAACAATGCTCCAACAAAAATATCCAGAATTAACCATTGAGCTGATGACAACGGATGGATTTTTATGGCCTACAAAGGATTTGGTGGAAAAAGGGATTTTACACCGAAAAGGATTCCCTGAAAGTTATGATATGGAATCATTAGTGAATTTCTTACTGGATATTAAAACAGGAGAAGAAGCTGTTGAAGCACCTGTTTATTCTCATGAAATTTACGACATTATTCCAAATGAAAAACAAGTTATCTATCCACCTGATATTTTAATTGTGGAAGGAATTAATGTATTACAATTACCACCAAATCGAGAAATTTACGTAAGTGATTTCTTTGACTGGTCGATTTATGTTGATGCAGAAGAACATCTGATTGAAAAATGGTATTTAGAACGTTTTGAATTATTAATGGAACGAGCAAAAACTCAACCTGATAATTTTTATTACCAATTTGCGATTGGAGATCGAGAAGAAGCGATTGCTATGGCAAAAGATGTGTGGAAAAAAACCAATTTGAAAAATCTAAAAGAATACATCTTACCAACAAAAAGGCGTGCAGACTTCATTTTGCATAAAACATACGGACATCATATTGATTATGTCCAAGTGAAGAAATACTAAATAATGGAAGAAGAACTCACAGTATGAATGTCGCTGTGGGTTCTTTTTTGGAATTGAAAGGAGTATACAAGAAAAATGAGAAAATTTAATAAAAATCCGAACGAATTTTATAAATATTTAAGGTGATTTTCGTGATTTTCTGATACAATATAGGTAATAAGACTAAGGAGGCTTTTTATGTCAACAAGAACCACTTCGTTAGAAAAAATTATTGTATTAGATTTTGGAAGTCAGTATAACCAACTGATTACACGTCGTATTCGTGAATTTGGAGTATTCAGTGAGTTACTTCATAATGATATTACAGCGGAAGAAATCAAAAAACATGGAAATGTAAAAGGGATTATTTTCTCTGGAGGACCTCATAGTGTTTATGAATCAGGTGCTTTTACAGTAGATCCTGCTATTTTTGAATTAGGAATTCCGGTATTAGGAATCTGTTATGGAATGCAGCTGACAACTCATTTATTTGGAGGAACTGTTGAATCTTCAACGACAAGAGAATATGGCCCTGCTAAAGTAGAAGTATTTAATACAGATTCAGGAATTTTCCAAGGATTATCTACTTCAGAAGAAGTCTTAATGAGCCATGGTGACAGAATTACAGCTATTCCTGAAGGTTTCACTGTAACAGCTTCGAATGACCATACACCATTTGCAGCATTTGAAAACCCAGAACGGAATATTTATGGCGTACAATTCCATCCAGAAGTACGTCACAGTATTCATGGAAATGATATGTTGAAAAACTTCGTGTTCAATATTTGTGGTGCTACAGGTGATTGGACGATGGCAAACTTCATCGAGATGGAAATTGAAAAAATCCGCGAAAAAGTTGGTAATAAAAAAGTATTATTGGGGTTATCAGGCGGGGTTGACTCAAGCGTTGTAGGTGTTCTATTACAAAAAGCTATCGGCGACCAATTAACGTGTATTTTTGTAGACCATGGTTTACTTAGAAAAGACGAAGGCGACCAAGTAATGGAAAGCTTATCTGGAAAATTCGGCTTAAATATTATCCGAGTGAATGCCCAAGATCGTTTTTTATCAAAATTAAAAGGTGTTAGTGATCCAGAACAAAAACGTAAAATTATTGGAAATGAATTTGTTTATGTATTCGATGATGAAGCCGCAAAATTAACGGATGTGGATTTCTTAGCACAAGGAACTTTATATACAGATATTATCGAATCAGGAACAAAAACAGCTCAAACAATTAAGTCTCACCACAATGTGGGAGGACTACCAGAGGATATGCAGTTTGAATTAATTGAACCACTGAATACATTATTCAAAGACGAAGTTCGTGCCTTAGGAACAGCGTTAGGCATGCCAGATTCAATCGTATGGCGCCAACCATTCCCAGGACCAGGATTAGGTATTCGTGTACTAGGAGAAGTAACTGAAGAAAAACTAGAAATCGTACGAGAAAGTGATGCAATCTTAAGAGAAGAAATTGCCAAAAACGGACTTGAAAGAGATGTATGGCAATACTTCACCGTTTTACCAGGAATTCGCAGTGTCGGAGTAATGGGAGACGGAAGAACCTATGATTACACAATCGGCATTCGTGCAGTGACAAGTATCGATGGTATGACAAGTGACTTCGCCCGCATCCCATGGGAAGTCTTACAAACCATCAGTGCAAGAATTGTTAACGAAGTCGGACATGTGAATCGAGTGGTGTATGACATTACAAGTAAACCACCTGCTACGATTGAATGGGAATAGTAGCAAAAAAACAAAAAACCTTGTAAAATCAACAGTTACAGAAGATGAAAAACTGTAACTGGGATTAAAATGGGAACATTTGTTAAAAAGAATAAATTGAATAATAGTTCCAAGTGGTTTACATTTGGACAAAAAATAAGACCGTAGTTTCAAGCTATGGTCTTTATTTTTATCCAATATGAACATTCCTTTTAAATTCTATATGTTTTTCGTTACAGAAATCTTCAAATTTATTGGAGTCGAAATTTTTATCAAACTCATCAATTAAGTATTTTTCAATATTATCTTTTTTAGATATGCCGAGAGCATCAAGCAATAATTTAAAATTATTTTTGTCTAAATAATACATAACTTCATAGTCAGCTCCATCAAAAATTTCTACATCATAATCCTCGTACCCAATCTCGGCTGATTCATCAGAATTGAGTGTAAATAATAATCCACTAGTGTTTAACATAATTACCTCTTATTTTAAAAATCTTGATTTTTTAGGGTAAGATAACTTCCAATCTTCAAATTCCTCGTCTGTTATCTCATCGTTGTAATGCTTTTTTCTCATCTCATTCCATTCTATAAGAAAATTATTGAAGTCTACATCATTTGATAAAAGTCCAGTGATCTCTCCATCGCCTGCCAACGGTCTAAACTTCATGTCTTTTTCATAATCAAATATTATATGCATTATTTCAAAAATAGAATTAGGTTCATGATTAATTAATGCTGATATGTCACAATCAAGTGCTTCAGATATTTTTTGTAATTGTTCTTTACTTGGAGATCTATTTCCAAGCTCGTAATTTCTTATAGCAGCATCTGTCAAACCAGACTTAATGGCAAGTTCTTTTTGAGTTAAGTTTCGTATAAGTCTTAACTTTTTTAATTTTTCTCCAGAAATCAAACTAACTCCTCCTTATTTCACAATAACTATAAATATTTTATCACAAAACGAATAAAAGCTCAACAAAACTGTTCTGTTGTAAATATTTGCAAGTATCTGAATATTATAGAAAAAAATAAATAGAAAAAACTTGACAGAACAAATATGAACTGTTATTATATATACATACCGTTCGATATTGAACGGAAATTGTAAGACATATAAATTAATGCTCGCCCTTTTTAGGATGTAGAACCTTACAAACTATAAAAGGAGGACATTATGAAAGGTATTTTTATGAATGCAAAAGATGTACAAGAATTTCTTGATGTAAGTAGGACAACAGCATATCAGATAATAAACGATATGAATCAAGATCTACTTAAATTAGGTTATCGTGTGCAAAGAGGAAAGGTAAATAGAGAATACTTTATGGAAAAGTATTGCTATAAACCAACAAATACAAAGGAGGTTTAAAGTGCCAGCATACAGAGATGAAAGTGGAAATAAAACTTGGTATTGCAGGTTTTATTATACCAACTGGAAAGGAGAAAAATTAACTAAGAAAAAACGCGGATTTTTAACAAAAAAAGAAGCATTAAAATGGGAAAAAGAATTTTTAAATCAACATTCTGAATCAATTGAGATGAGCTTTAGGGAGTTTTTTGAACTTTACAAGAGGGATAGAAAACCAAGAATAAGAGAAAATACTTGGAGGACAAAAGAATCAATTGTAAATCAAAAAATACTTCCCTATATTGGTGATTTAATGCTTAATGAGATTAATAATGTAACCATCATTCAATGGCAAAATGAGCTTATGAAGATTAAGGATAAGAATGGAAAAAACTACTCTCCTACTTATTTGAGAACTATTCATGCCCAGTTATCCAGTATCTTAAATCATGCTTGTAGGTACTACAATTTAAAAACTAATGTTGCTCGTGATGTTGGTTCTATGGGTGAAAAAGAAGCTGACGAAATGCTATTTTGGACTCAAGATGAATATGAAAGATTTATAGAAGCTATTAAAGATAAACCTGAGTCATTCTATGCTTTTGAACTTTTGTATTGGTGTGGTCTTAGAATGGGAGAATTATTAGCTTTAACACAAGAGAAATTTGATTTTGAAAGGCATACATTAAAAATTGATGAATCTTTACAAAGGATTGATGGGAAAAATGTAATAACAGCCCCTAAGACTAAAAAAAGCATTAGGACAATAGTTATGCCTGAATTTTTAACGGATGAGATTAAAGAGTATATAGACAGCTTTTATAAGTTAAAACCAAAAGACTTAATATTTAATTTTTCTAAGAGCTACCTCCACCATGAAATGGATAGGGGATCTAAGAAATCCCAAGTGAAGAGAATTAGAATACATGATTTAAGGCATTCTCATGTTTCACTCTTAATTGAACTAGGATTTTCTGCAACTGCAATAGCTGATAGGGTTGGACACGAATCGATTGATATCACCTATAGATACGCTCATCTCTTCCCTAGTAAGCAAAAAGAAATGGCTCTGTCTTTAACGCAAGTAAGAAATAATAAGGCAAATGATTGGAAAGATTTATTAGAAGAGGATGATAAAGATGTTTAGAAGACATTCATTAGATGAAATTTCTAAAAAAACGAGAAATAAAGACAAAAATAGAAAAAGAAATCGAATTTTAAACTTTAGAGTATCTGAAGAAGAATATGATCTAATAAACAAAAAGATAGAAATAAGTGGACTTAAAAAACAAGATTATTTTCTACAAATGTTATTAAATCATGAAGTTAAGTTAGTAAGTGATTACAGACTTTCTGATAATATAGCCAAGGAAATATTTCAACTAGCAAAAGCTATTAAAAAGTTTGGAAAACTAGATGACGATGAAGCTGATATTTTAATCTATATTTTAGAAATATATGAAAAAATCAAAAAAGAAAAAAGCCCCTACTACAAAGAGTAAAGGCATACACTCCTGTGAGAAGTGTTCTCTAGACAAGTTCATTTTACCACAGGAGTCTTATTTATACCAGACAGGAGGATAAAATGGAGAATAAATATAAAGCAATAAAGAGATTAGATGGTTGTAAAAAGAAGAGGAGTAAGGCTTATGACAGATATTAAATTAAAATTCCCAGAAATAGATCAGACTTACGCCTTTTTAGACTTACAAACTACGGATAAGGGGACGGTTAGACAAATTACTGGAAATATTGTAACAGCTATTTTAAATCCCAAATATTGTCAAAACCAAAAAATCATTGATGGACAAATATTCTTTGATAAATTTACCAATGAAATAAAATTCCAGGGGAAAATTATCGGAGAAAGAAATATAAAGGAAAATCAAATACGACTTTGGGATGATTCTTTAAATAATAGACTAGGCTTAGAGATAGAAAAACATTTTGGAATTAATTATAACGCCAATAAAATGTGGGAAGCTATTCGTTTTGTAGCTCATCAATACGAAGTGAGTCCGCCAAAGCAATATCTTCAAAATTTAAAATGGAATGGAGATAAAAATGCCATTAGAAAACTTTTACCAAGGTATTTGGGAGCGGATGATACAGATCTTAATAATTGGATAATGGAACATATGATATTGGGTATGATAAAAAGAATTTTCAATCCAGGTTCTAAGTTTGATGAGATGATTGTTTTAGTTGGTGGGCAAGGTATAGGCAAATCTACTTTTGCAAGATACTTGTCCATAACAGATGATTGGTTTTGTACAATAGAAAACATTCAAGGCAAGGATGCTGTCATGAACCTTATGGGAAAAACTGTTGTTGAGATCGAAGAATTTGTTGCTTTAAGAAATGCAAAATCGGCTAATGAAGCTAAATCTTTTTTATCAAAATTAAGTGATAGGATAAGAATACCCTACGAAAAATATGCAACAGATGTGCCTAGAACTTGTATCTTTATAGGTACATTAAACGAAAGAACTTTTCTTAATGATCATACTGGAGAACGAAGATATTTACCTGTTGAATGTAACCCGAATAAAAGAATAAGGACTATATATCCTGATAAAAATAATAAAGAAAAACTTTCAGACAAAGAATATATATCTAGTATAAGAGAAGATTTTAATCAGGCTCTAGCCTTGGGATATGAAATCTTTAAAAACAAGACTCATGCATGGACTATACCAAAAAATCTATTAGAAGACTTGTATAAGGAGCAAGAAAAGTTTAAATATCTAAACCCAGATGTGGAAGACATTAGGTATTTCTTAGAAGAATATAAGCCAAAGAGTGCAGATCCTAATATAACTTGTTTCAAAGAACTAACCATGCAAGGCTACCAAATAAAATCAAAATCTTTTTCAGAGATTATGGATAATTATTTCCAAGAATGGATTCCAGTTAGGTCATCAAAGACCCAGAGAATATCACCAAGTGGAGTCTCAATTCCAGTAAAACTATATTATGAAAAGAAAGAAGAAAATGAAACTGATTTTATAGAAGTTGATAAGAAGTTTTTGCCAGAAGAATGGCAAAAAGAAAATCAATTAGAAATAGATACAGCAAATCAAGTAAAGATACAAATGTAACTTTGTAACCTGTAACCCATCGTTATAAATCTTCTTAAATTAGGATTACATAAATTAATGGCTTGATAATAAAGGGTTGACACAGACTCTTAAAACAAGCTCACCTAATTTGTACTGCACCCCAAAAGTTAGACATGAAAAATCTAACTTTTGGGGTGTTTTTTAATGAAATTAACTTATGAAGATAAAATAGAAATTTATCAACTAAGAAAACAAGGTGAAAGTTTAAAGAATCTTTCAAAGAAATACGATATTGCCGATTCTAATATTAAATACTTAGTTCGATTGATTGATCAATATGGAATAGAAATTGTTAAAAAAGAAAAAAATCGTTACTATTCACCAAAACTAAAGCAGGAAATAATGAATAAAGTTCTTTTAGAAGGTCGTTCACAAACAAGTGTGGCTATTGATTATGCACTTCCTAATCGTTCCCTACTTTCAAATTGGCTAGCACAATATAAGAAAAATGGGTATACTATTGTTGAGAAAACAAGAGGGAGACCAAATTCAATGGGACGTAAGCCAAAGAAAAAATTAGAAGAAATGACAGAATTAGAACATCTTGAATTAGAAAATCTATACTTAAAGGCGGAAATTGCTGTTCTAAAAAAGTTGAGGGAACTACGATTGAAGGAGGAAAAAGAGAAAGAAGAAAAACTGAAATTGTTCAAGAATTAATCAATGAATTTCCATTGGATATTCTTCTTAAAGTAATTAATTTAGCTCGTTCAACGTACTATTACCATTTAAAACAAATGAACCAACCGGATAAGGATCAACAGCTTAAAGATGAAATACAAGATATTTTTACAGAACATAAGGAAAACTATGGTTACCGTAGAATTCATTTAGAATTAAGAAATCGTGGCTTTAAAGTGAATCATAAGAAGGTACAACGCTTAATGAAAGCACTTGGTTTAATTGCCCGTATTCGTCGTAAACGCAAATATTATTCATACCAAGGAGATGTTGGAAAGAAATCAGATAATCTGATTCAACGTGATTTTGAAGGATCTAAACCAATGGAAAAATGTTACACAGATGTAACGGAGTTTGCCATTCCAAGTAGTGAACAGAAACTATATTTATCACCAGTCTTAGATGGATTTAACAGTGAAATTATTGCGTTCAATCTTTCTCGTTCACCTAACTTACATCAACTAAAGGCAATGTTAAACGAGGCATTTACAGATGAAAAATACAAAAATACTATTCTCCACAGTGACCAAGGTTGGCAATACCAGCATGATTCTTATCATCGATTTTTAGAAAGTAAAGATATAAAGCCGTCTATGTCACGTAAGGGGAACAGTGCAGATAATGGTATGATGGAATCTTTCTTTGGTATTTTGAAATCAGAAATGTTTTATGGATTTGAAAAAGAATTTAAGTCTCTTGAGGAATTAGAGAAAGCTATTATCGATTATATTGATTATTACAACAACAAACGTATAAAAATTAAACTGGATGGACTAAGTCCTGTAAATTACAGAATAACTCATTCAAACTCTGCTCGTATTGCTTAACTAGTAAATCTAATTGAAAGTTTAATAATATTTCCAAGAAAAAACGCGCCAAAAATTTTGGCGCGAACCCCCTAGGGGGTTATTCATACATTTTGTTTTATTAATCAAAAAGAGACGACTTAAGTCGTCTCAAAAAAGTCTAACTTTTTGGGGTCACTTCAATTTTGGAAGTTTTTATTTTATAAGTTACAGTTACACTTATTAATTCCTATTTGAAAAAATATTAAAAATAAATTTTAGACTTGTTAATAATAGCAAGCACAGTAAGTGTACGGACACTTACGAAAAATTTAATGGAGCAGCCCTTTACGGAATGCTCCATTTTTTTAATTTTTACCTTGTTAGGGAGAACCCTAAGACCCCGAAATAAGTTTTATAAAGGAGAATAAAATGGCAAATAGATTTAGAAATGAAAGAATAGAAATAAAATTAACTAAGGAAGAAAAGGAAGTTTTTGAAAATAAAATGAAACTTGCAAACTGCAAAACTATGTCCCACTTTCTTAGGAAATGTGTATTAGAAAAAGAAATTTATGTAGTGGATTTAGAACCATTCAGAAACCTACAATGGCTACTTTCAAATGCAACAAATAATATAAACCAGATTGCAAAAGCGACTAATACAACTGGTGTTATTTACAAAAATGAAATTGAATCAATGAATAAGCAGATAGAAAAATTATCTAAAGAAATATGGCAGATCCATTCCCTACTTCTTAATAAATCAAAAGAAAGTTCTGGTGATTAGTATGGCAATTACAAAAATACATCCTATAAAATCAACTCTAAATTTGGCAATAGACTATATAACTAAGAGTGAAAAAACTGATGAAAAAATCTTGGTATCTTCATTCAAATGTCATCCATCTACTGCCCATATTCAATTTATGAAAACACGAGAAGATAATGATACTAAAGGTACAGTTTTGGCTAGACATTTAATTCAATCTTTTCTACCAGGAGAGGTTGATCCTATAAAAGCTCACGAAATTGGAATGGAATTATGTAAGAAAATTTTAAAAGAAAATTATGAATTTGTTCTTGCAACTCATATAGATAGAGGGCATATCCATAACCATATTATTTTTAATAATGTTAATTACAAGACTGGCAAATGCTACCAATCTAACAAAAAATCTTACCACAAAATCAGGTATCAAAGTGATGAATTATGTAAAGCAAATAAGCTTTCAGTCATTGATAAATACTATGAAGCTTACAAGAGAAAATATAAAACTGCTGGTAAATCTTGGTACGAATATGACCAAAACAAGAAAGGAAATTCTTGGAAGTCTAAACTGCAATTTGATATAGATAGAGTGATTAATAAGTCTAAATCATGGGAAGAATTTTTAGAAAATATGAAATCTCTTGATTATGAAATTAAGTTTGGTAAACACATTGCTTTTCGTCATAAAGATAAGAAAAGATTTACAAGAGCTAAGACTATCGGAGAAGATTATACTGAAGAAAAGATCAAAGAAAGAATAGATTTAGCTATAATAAATAAAGCTAATCCTATTAAAAAACGAGTAGGAAATGTTATTGATATATCTACTAATGAAAAAGCACAATCCTCTAAAGGTTACGAAGTCTGGGCAAGAAAACACAATATCAAAACAATGGCAGATTCAATAATTAAATTAAGAGAACAAGGCATTAATTCCATTACCCAGCTCGATGATCTGATCAAAAAATCTGCTGATGATAGACAAGACTTATTAGATAAAATAAAAAAATTTGAAACTGAGATGAAGAGTTTATCCAAAGATATGGAAAATATTTATACTATAAATAAGTATCGTGAAATATATAAATACCACAAGAAAAATCCTGAAGATAAGCAATTTGAAGAGGAGTATTATAGCGAACTTTCCGTCTATAAAATAGCCGCTAAAGAAATCTTAGAAAATTATAATAAGCTACCAAATACAAAAGAAATACTATCCAAGCTCGATAAACTGCAAGAAAAAAAGAACACCCTTATGCAAGAGTATTCTTTGAATAAAGAACAATTTTCTGACCTTGTTCAGTATAGAAAAAACTATGAAAATTATTATGGAAAGGAAGTGGAGAGATAGAAAGCTATAAGTGGATAAACTTATAGCTTTTTTAAAATTATTTACAAATTTTTATTCTAAACTTATTATCTTACTTAAAGAGATCCTACTAGATGACCTGCAAACATTGCTATAGGAAGTAATAAGATTAACAGAATATTCAATACTATGAACAACTTATTCTTTTCCTTTATCCCAAATATTAAACCTATTAGTCCAATAATTGGGCAGACAAACATTGATGTCAGTCCAGTTGGTCTTAAACTTGTATAGCTTTCAAAGATGTCTATAGGCAGTAGGTAGGAAATCACAAAAATCGTGAGTCCGAATAGAAATATCTTCTTGCTTAAATTTTCTTTCATAAAACCTCCTCTATTATTCTAAACTTCTAATTCTATCTACAAGGCTGTTTTGGCTATGCTTTTCATAGAACCTACCTGTAAATATTATCCCAATGATTATATTTACAAAGTTTACAAGTATAAGCGGCATGATTACAAATTTATAGGAAGTCCACTGAGTCTGTTCAATAAAATCCATCAAGATAAATTTATCTACAAGAAGCATAATGATGAAAGAAAATAGTAAGCCACATAAAGAATAAATCAAATTCTTTTTTACCAAATATTTTTTAATATTTTTCTTTGTCATTCTAATTGCTTCAAGAATTGATAAGTTCACCATGTTTCTTAATATTTCAGTAGCAATAACGTTAATAAAATTCAGTACAGAAATTAAAAACAATACTATAGATAAACTATAACCCACAAATTCTATAAGATTTTTGAAATCTTTAAAAGACTTTATTTGAAGATCTCTTGAGTTTCCAAAAAGTGATAATTCTCCACTAGTTAGAAAAGCCAGTCCTGTAATAATTCTTATAAATGTGGTCTTACCTGCACCATTTTTACCAATAAAACCATAAACTTTACCTTTTTCTAGTTTTAAATTAATATTATTAAGTGCAGTATTGTGTTTATATTTTTTTGTTAAGTTTTTTGTTTCCACAATTACTTCTTCCGTCATTTTTTTCCTCCAACATTACTATATAATCTAAACTCCTAACTTGATTAAATACCTATGATATGACCTGCAAATATTACTATTGGTAGTAATAAGCTTCAAATTATATTCAACCCTATAAATAACTTGTTATTTTCTTTTATTCCAAATATTAGCCTTACTAATCCAATAATTGGGTAGGCAAACATAGATGTAAATCCTGCTGGATTTAAATTTGTAAAGGTATAAAATATAATATTACGAATATAATTGCACCAAGTGCAAAAAAATTCTAACAATTTTTCATAGACATTCACTTCACTTAATTTTAGATATTGAATATTTTTATCTCAAATTATTTCATCAAAATTCTTGTTTTTTCAATACTTTAATCGAAACTATAAGTGATAATAATGATAGAATCAGTATAGAAGTGACTTCACAATAAACATAAGGATTGTTAGCATTAAATATTAATATGAAGGCGGAACTCCATGGTAAGATATAAGGTAAAATGTTACTTGACTGCAAGAATCCTACTGAAAGTATAATAGAGACAGCTCCTGATATCAAAGACAATATAAATGCGTTTCTCTGTACTATACAAATTATTAAGTTTGGAAGTAATATAGCAAAACCTAGTATACAGGTTTTAAAATATAATGTTATCAAGGAAATAATATAATCAGTTAAATTTAGTCCTTTAAAAATTATTAGTCCCCCAATCATGGTTAATAAAAAGCTAATAAGAGTCATTATTAAATGCAATCTAAACCATGTAATTATTTTTTCAATAATAAAACTACTTTTTCTTTCAAGATAAGGTAAAATATTTTGTACTATATTATTTGCATACTCCCTTTGAAATATTAACGTAATAAAAGTAATACTTATTGCATGTATAAATATAAAATTTCCAATCATTATATTAGATTTTACCCACTCATTGAGTCCTACCCTACTTACTGATTCACTCATAAATATATCCTTAACAACTAACATACCTATTAATAGTAATGAAAAATATATTGAGTAAGTATAAATTTTTGTGTTCTTAAGCTTTAATAATTCTCTATTTAATTTCTTCATATATATCACCAACTATTTCCTCAAAGTATTCTTCCAACGTAGTTTTCTCAAAATATATTTCTGAAATTCTACCCCCATTAGAATATATTAATTGGATAATCATTTCAGAATTAATATCATTTCCCTCTATTCTTATAGTATTTTCATCCAATAAATAGTTTTGACTTAACTTGTGTTTTTTGAGAATCCCCATAATTTTTTCGGAATCTTTCGATTTAATTACCAATCTCTTTTCTTTATGAACTTCGTTTATATTCACACTCTTAACTATTTTTGTATTATGAATTAGATTGATCTGATCCACAATTCTTTCGATTTCTGGTAAATTATGACTTGATATTAAGATAGATTTTCCTGATTTTGCTAACTCTTTTAATAATCCTCTAATTTCGATTACTCCTGAAGGATCTAATCCATTAAAAGGCTCATCTAATATCAATAAATCCGGGTCAGTTAACAAAACTCGCCCTAAGCCAAGTCTTTGTTTCATTCCTAAAGAATAATTTGCAAATATTTTATCTCCATGCTTTGTAAGACCCACTATATCTATGATATCTTTTATTCTTTTATCACATACATTTAATATTGACGCAAAAATTTTCAAATTATCATATGCAGATAAGTTTGGATAAAAAGCTGGATATTCAATTAAATATCCGAATTTATTAGAAACTACACCATTAAATTTGATCTTTCCATAATCTTTTCTTACTAGTCCAACTATACATTTCATTAAAGTAGATTTACCCGCACCATTTCTACCAAGTAGTCCCACTATTTCTCCGCTATCTATTGACAAATTTACATTATCTAAAATTATAGTTTCCCCATATGATTTTGTTAAATTTGTTATTTGTAGATAATTCATTAAATTTATTCTCCTTATTTATATACAAATCTTAGAATACTTAATAAGTATAAGTTAATCAAAATAATCTTTATCTAATTGTTCGTCTAAATAATAGTTTAAATTATTTTCTAACTCATTATATCTATCTAAAGGAATTACATTTTTAGAACGGCCATTATCTACCATAATAATATATGGTATCTTATCAGTATTAATGTCTATATCATTTTTTCCTTTATCAGTTTTATCAATATTAAGTATCCTCAAATACATTTTTTCATTTAAAGCTAGAGACTTAAGCTGCTCATTAATATCTTTATTTTTATTATTAGTTATCAATAGGCTATAAGTTTTAATGTCCTCATTCTCCGAATAATCTGAAACCCAATTTTTATCTTTTTTAGCATTGGATAATAATAATACAACAAATGCTAAGATAATTATTGTTATAGAAATTTTAAATTTTGATTTTTTCACTTCTATCTCTCCCTTTTACTAATTTTTTAGATAAAAATAGTATGAAAATCTAGTTATCCGTATAAACACTGGACTTATCACACTTTATCAAGGTCGAAACCAATCAATTTACTACTAATTTACTACTTATGAATGAGCTTTGATACGACGATTTACCCTTGAAAAGTGAAGAAACAAAGATACTTCCAATAAAAATTGAATAGGCAAAAGGTGGACACTTCAAAAATGAGGTGTCTATTTTTTTACCCGATTTGAAAGGACGTGATACTACGAAAATAGAAAAACAAGAGAATAAAGGTCGCTCCCCACCGTGAAAGACCATCAAACAAACGAGATTCATTCAACCATAAAAAAGAAAGGATAGGTAAAAATATGGAACTTAAATTTGTGATTCCCAAGATGGAAAAAACATTCGGCAATTTAGAATTTGCTGGCGAGGATAAAGTCGTACAGCGAAGAATCAACGGACATCTAACCGTCTTATCTCGAAGCTATAATCTCTATTCAGACGTTCAAAGAGCAGATGATATTGTGGTCGTACTTCCTGCTGAAGCTGGCGAAAAACATTTCGGCTTTGAGGAACGTGTTAAGTTAGTCAATCCACGTATTACCGCCGAGGGCTATAAAATCGGCACTCGTGGTTTTACAAATTACCTTTTACATGCTGACGACATGGTAAAAGAATAAAGAAAGAGAGGAAAAATGATGAGATTAGCAAATGGTATCGTATTAGATAAAGACACGACTTTTGGAGAATTAAAATTCTCTGCTCTACGTCGTGAAGTGAGAATCCAAAATGAAGACGGTACGGTTTCAGAGGAAATCAAAGAACGTACCTATGACTTAAAATCCAAAGGGCAAGGACGCATGATTCAAGTAAGTATTCCTGCCAGCGTGCCTTTGAAAGAGTTTGAATATAACGCACGGGTGGAACTTATCAATCCCATTGCGGATACTGTCGCTACTGCTACCTTTCAAGGAGCAGATGTTGACTGGTACATCAAGGCAGACGATATTGTGCTGACAAAGGATTCTAATTCCTTTAGAAATCAACAGCCACCTAAGAAAGAACCTGCTACGGACAAATAGCCACGTATCTTCCATTAGAGAGAAAGGAGAAAATCAAACATGAAACAGCGTGTCTTTCGTGGTAAAAGGATTCGTCCGAGTGACAAAGATTTAGTCTTTCATTTTACAGTAGCGTCCTTACTGCCTATTTTACTGCTTGTTGTCGGACTGTTTCATGTGAAGACAATCCAGCAGGTCAACTGGCAGGACTTTAACCTATCACAAGCAGATAAGATTGACATTCCGTATTTAAGTATCAGTTTCAGTGTCGCAATTCTTGTCTGCTTGCTGGTGGCGTTTCTATTCAAACGGTATCGCTATGATACGATTAAACAACTCTACCACCGTCAAAAGCTGGCGAAGATGGTTCTTGAAAATAAGTGGTATGAATCAGAACAGGTCAAAACAGATGGCTTCTTCAAGGATTCCCCCAGTCGTACCAAAGAAAAGATAACCTACTTCCCTAAAATCTATTATCGCCTTAAAAATGGCTTAATACAGATACAAGTGGAAATCACTCTGGGGAAATATCAAGACCAGCTCCTACACTTGGAAAAGAAATTAGAAAGTGGCTTGTACTGTGAGCTGACGGATAAAGAGTTAAAGGATTCCTACGTGGAATATACCTTGCTCTATGATATGATAGCCCGTCGTATTTCTATTGATGAAGTACAAGCTCATGATGGGAAACTTTGCTTAATGAAAAATATGTGGTGGGAATATGACAATCTGCCTCACATGCTCATAGCTGGTGGTACAGGTGGCGGTAAGACCTACTTTATCCTGACACTGATTGAAGCCTTGCTTCATACAGATTCTAAGCTGTATATCTTAGACCCGAAAAATGCAGACTTAGCCGATTTAGGCTCTGTGATGGCAAATGTCCACTACAGAAAAGAAGACTTGCTTTCCTGCATTGATACATTCTATGAAGAAATGATAAAACGCAGTGAGGAAATGAAGCAGATGGAAAAGTATAAGACTGGCGAAAATTATGCTTACTTAGGACTTCCAGCACACTTCTTAATCTTTGATGAATATGTCGCTTTCATGGAAATGCTGGGAACAAAAGAAAACACCGCAGTTATAAATAAGTTGAAACAGATTGTCATGTTAGGTCGTCAAGCTGGCTTCTTTCTAATACTGGCTTGTCAGCGTCCAGACGCAAAATATCTAGGCGACGGAATCCGTGACCAGTTTAATTTCAGAGTGGCTTTAGGTCGTATGTCTGAAATGGGCTATGGCATGATGTTTGGCAGTGACGTACAAAAGGATTTCTTCTTAAAGCGAATCAAAGGTCGTGGCTATGTTGATGTAGGAACAAGTGTCATATCAGAGTTTTATACTCCCCTTGTACCAAAAGGACATGACTTTTTAGAGGAAATTAAAAAGTTATCCAACAGCAGACAGGACACAAAAAAGCCATCATCAGAACAACAAGAAATGGAGAAATAAAAGTAATGGATATTAAAAGATTGGAGATATATCATACACCGACTGAAAAATCTGTCATTTGTCTTTGCTTGAATACAGACCAATTCACGGTAGATTGTGAACAATACATCATTGACCGATACAGGCATTTTACCGTCAATCCAAAAGTACGATTCTATTCCAGAATAGATAAGCTGATTGATGAAATTATCCGTGAAGTGAAGAAACCACCGTTCACATTCAGAATGAGGTTAGAGAAGCGACATAGTATTACCAGCAAAAATATTCTATATGAATTTCAGCTTTTTGATAGAAATTCATTCAAAACGGACGGTCTATCAGAAGTGATTGAACAGGAATATTTAAGACCAGAAGTTGATTTGGTAGTGATTTACACTGGCATACAGGGAGAATCAAAGGCAGATACAGACGACAAAGGCAGGTTTTACGGTCTTAAACCGTAAGTTCTGGCTTTGTCGGGCAGGGCTTGCCCTGCCCATTAACCCCCCGTATCTAACAGGGGGGTACAAATCGACAGGAAACAGTCAAAAAAACATTAGAAAATCCTTTGGTTACAAGGGATTTACAAAATTTCAGCGTATGTAAAATGGGCTTTAAAAGTTGACATACGCCTTTTTGATTGGAGGGATTTTTACTGAATGAACAAACTTGGTTACAGCAGTTAAAAGAAAAACGCTTGGCTTATGGACTATCTCAAAATCGTTTAGCGGTTGCGACTGGTATTACAAGGCAGTATCTAAGCGATATTGAAACAGGAAAAGTCAAGCCATCAGAGGATTTACAGCAATCTCTTTTTGAAGCTCTGGAACGCTTCAATCCCGACGCTCCCCTTGAAATGCTCTTTGATTATGTAAGGATTCGCTTTCCCACAACGGACGTACAGCATGTGGTCGAAAACATCTTACAACTGAAACTGTCCTATTTTCTTCATGAGGACTATGGTTTCTATTCTTATTCAGAGCATTATGCTTTAGGCGATATATTCGTTCTCTGCTCCCACGAACTGGACAAAGGAGTTCTGGTGGAATTGAAAGGTCGTGGGTGTCGGCAATTTGAAAGCTATCTTCTGGCTCAACAAAGAAGCTGGTATGAGTTCTTTATGGACGCTTTGGTGGCTGGCGGTGTGATGAAACGCCTTGACCTTGCCATTAACGATAAGACAGGGATTTTGAATATCCCTGTACTCACTGAAAAATGCAGACAGGAAGAATGTATATCCGTCTTCCGCAGTTTCAAAAGCTATCGCAGTGGCGAACTGGTACGCAAAGATGAAAAGGAATGTATGGGAAATACCCTCTATATCGGTTCATTACAGAGTGAAGTTTATTTCTGTATCTATGAAAAGGACTATGAACAGTACAAGAAAAATGATATTCCCATTGAAGACGCAGAAGTAAAAAACCGTTTTGAGATTCGGCTGAAAAATGAGCGTGCCTATTATGCAGTCCGTGATTTACTCGTCTATGACAATCCAGAAAAGACTGCTTTTAAAATTATCAATCGGTATATCCGTTTTGTAGATAAAGACGATTCCAAACCTCGTTCTGATTGGAAGCTGAATGAAGAATGGGCTTGGTTTATTGGGAACAACCGTGAACGATTAAAACTAACCACAAAACCAGAGCCTTACTCTTTCCAGCGGACGCTGAACTGGCTTTCCCATCAAGTCGCACCCACTTTAAAGGTTGCGATTAAACTTGATGAAATCAACCAGACGCAGGTTGTGAAAGACATTCTCGACCATGCGAAACTGACAGACCGGCATGAGCAGATTTTGAAGCAACAGTCGGCAAAAGATAAGGACGTGATAACGACAAAGAAATAACCTAAACACAAATTCATTGAATATAGAGAGGAGAACATTTTTATGAATTTTGGACAAAACCTTTGTGCGACTCGTTCCTTAGTGAAAAGCTAAGGCACTAATAAAAGAACGAAAAAGTTTGATTATTAGGAGAACTGATAATCTGACAGGTGGAATGATGAAGTAACGCTCTGAAACGCCTGCCCTGAGCCTCCGACAAGCATTGAATGAGGAAACTCAGAATGTTTGAAGCTCGGTAAAGACGGCTGAAAGATACCGTAATAGTTGATGAACATATATCTTCTATCGAAAACTATCCAGAGGTGGGTAGCGTATCCAACAGGTCGGGGGTCTATAAAATATCTATGGTTAGAATGTTCCACAAGGGACTGACGAAACAGCGAATGTACGGGTCTAAATTTGTACTTTGTAGAAATGCAAAGGTACGAGAAATCGTAGCTGGTGTGGCAAAGTAAGAATATAGGTTATGAAATGCCATATACCGTTACAGGCGGTATCAAGCCAGCAGGCTTATAGCTAGTGACCTAAGGATATATATGTATAGATAAGATTATCGGAACGAGGAAAGGTATTGGGTTCTCATCAAGAGAATAAGCTGACGAAGAACAATAAGCAGTTGAACCAATGCTGAAAAGCAGAGGGCGAACCTAAGAAATTCTTGTAATGGGAATGGAGGAATACCCTCAAGTCGTGTATATATTAGAAAAGTATTATGTTGCTTTAATAAGGATTACGAGTAAGATAAAAAAGCTCACTCAATTTCAAGCAAAGGAGTGAAGCCTTATGCCTAAAAATAAAAATGAAACATTGTGTGTAGAAGATTTAAGACACGCTGAATATTACGAAATGCAAAACACCTTTGATGATTTATATGCCAAAAGTAAGAATGGAGATATTTTCACTCATCTTATGGATATTATCCTATCGAGAGAAAATATATTACTGGCATATCGAAATATCAAAGCAAATGCAGGCAGTAAGACAGCAGGAACAGACGGTACAATAATTAAAGATATTGGCAAATTGCCAGCAGAAACAGTTGTCAAAAAGGTAAGATATATTGTCGCAGGCACTCCGCACGGGTATCGACCTAAGCCAGTAAGGCGAAAAGAAATACCAAAACCAAATGGGAAAACCAGACCTCTAGGCATTCCTTGTATGTGGGACAGGCTTATACAACAATGTATCAAACAAGTATTAGAACCAATCTGCGAAGCTAAATTTAGTGAAAACAGCTACGGTTTCAGACCTAATAGGTCGGTTGAAAATGCAATAAAAGCAACCTATAACCGCCTACAAATCAGCCAGCTACATTATGTGATTGAATTTGATATTAAGGGTTTCTTTGACAACGTGAACCATTCCAAACTGATAAAACAGATATGGGCTATGGGAATACGGGACAAGCACTTGATATTCATTTTAAAAAGGATATTAAAAGCTCCAATTAAAATGCCTGACGGCACAATAACATATCCAGAGAAAGGAACTCCACAGGGGGGAATTATATCCCCACTACTAGCCAACATTGTTCTTAATGAGTTAGACCATTGGGTAGAAAGTCAATGGCATGAAAATCCTGTTACAAAAAACTATGTGGTTCATATCAATAAAAGCGGTAGCCCATGTAAAAGCAACGCTTACAAAGAAATGAAGAAAACAAAGTTAAAGGAAATGTATATGGTTCGTTATGCAGATGATTTTAGAGTTTTCTGTCGCTACAAAGAAAGTGCTGAAAAAACCAAAATAGCAATTACTCAATGGATCGAGCAACGACTAAAATTGGAAGTATCACAAGAAAAAACAAGAATTGTAAATGTTAGAAAAAGATACTCCGACTTTCTTGGTTTCAAGATTAAAATGATACCGAGAAGAAAGAAGTTAGTTGTTAAATCACATATAAGTGATAAACAATTCAAGACCCAAAAAGACAAGCTGGTATCACAGGCAAAGAAAATTGCTTCTCCCTCAAAGGGAAAAACAGAATTAGAGGAAATAAGACTTTATAATTCAATGGTATTAGGTATGCAAAATTATTATCAGATTGCAACAAATGTAAATCTGGATTGTATGAAACTTAATAGAGCTGTAATGGCTATCTTCACTAACAGATTAGGTGCAAGCAAAAAGGGCAGATTGAGAAAAACAGGCAGACAACTTACAACAAAAGAAGCAACAAGATATGGTAAATCTAAAATGCTTCGATATGTTGCTGGCGAGGGCGAACCTATATTCCCTGTTGGATATATCCAACACAGAAAACCAATGGCAAAAGTGTATTCAGCAAACTGCTATACTCCAGAGGGAAGAAAATTTATCCATACCAATCTAAGTGTTGATAAATTACTGATGTATCAGTTGATGAAATTATCTTTGGAAAATCGCACAATAGAATACGCAGACAATCGAATTTCGCTATTTTCTGCCCAACATGGAAAATGTGCTATAACTCTGGAAGAATTTCAACAAGCTAATGAAATACACTGTCATCATATTGTACCAACTAGGGCTGGTGGTAATGACGATTATAAAAATCTTATTTTGGTAAAAGAGGCGGTACATCGTCTAATACACGCAAAAACAGAAGAAACAATACAAAAATATATAGCTCTATTGAAACTAAATAAAGTCCAGCTCATAAGACTAAATAAATATAGAGTATTAGCTGGCAATCAAGAATTAAACTTGATATAGGTCTACTACATAAATACTTTTCAATATAAACACGATGGAACGCGGAGTGCGGTGAAAGTCGCACGCTCCGTGTGAATGGGGGGAAAAGTTTGAGATATTTATAATATCAGGAACTTACCTATCCATATATAACTGGTTTCTATCAAACGCTCAATCACTGGTACTTTTAGCAATCGTTGTGATTGGCTTGTATCTTGGCTTCAAGCGTGAGTTCAGTAAACTCATTGGCTTTCTCATTATTGCGATTATTGCGGTAGGCTTAGTCTTCAACGCTGCTGGAGTAAAAGACATTTTACTAGAGCTATTCAATCGCATTATTGGTGCTTAAATAAAACCGTTCTTTTGTGGAATATAAGTGGTTTTCTTATGTTCCGCAAAGGAATGGTACACCAAACGAAGTGCGGTAGGGATTTTTGAATCTCTACAAAGAAAGGACGTGAATATATGGACGATATGCAAGTCTATATTGCGAATTTAGGCAAATACAATGAGGGCGAATTGGTCGGTGCGTGGTTTACCTTTCCCATTGACTTTGAGGAAGTCAAAGAGAAAATCGGCTTGAATGATGAATATGAGGAATACGCCATTCATGACTACGAGTTACCCTTTACGGTTGACGAATACACTTCCATTGGCGAACTCAATCGACTATGGGAAATGGTATCGGAATTACCCGAAGAATTACAATCGGAGCTATCTGCTCTGCTCACTCATTTTTCAAGCATTGAAGAACTAAGCGAACATCAAGAGGATATTATCATTCATTCCGATTGTGATGATATGTATGACGTGGCACGCTACTACATTGAAGAAACGGGTGCTTTAGGCGAAGTACCAGCTAGTCTTCAAAACTATATTGATTATCAAGCCTATGGTCGGGATTTAGACCTTTCAGGAACGTTTATCTCAACCAATCATGGGATTTTTGAAATCGTCTATTAAATCTGTCGGTACATTACTACTGGCAGATTTTCTATTTTACGGGGTGGCTCAATCAGCTACCCCTATTTTTTATGAAAGGATTGATTACATGAAGAAAATACGAAGCTATACCAGTATCTGGTCTGTGGAAAAGGTACTGTATTCTATCAATGATTTTAGACTTCCGTTTCCCATAACCTTTACGCAAATGACATGGTTTGTCGTGTCACTCTTTGCAGTGATGATACTTGGCAACTTGCCCCCTCTTTCCATGATAGAGGGAGCATTTCTCAAATACTTTGGGATTCCTGTGGCTTTCACATGGTTTATGTCTACAAAAACTTTTGATGGTAAAAAGCCTTATGGATTTTTGAAGTCTGTCATTGCTTATGCACTGCGACCAAAGCTGACCTATGCAGGAAAAAAAGTAACGCTTGGCAGAAACCAGCCACAAGAAGCCATTACAGCAGTTAGGAGTGAATTTTATGGCATATCCAATTAAATACATTGAAAACAATCTCGTCTGGAATAAAGACGGGGAATGTTATGCTTACTATGAGCTTGTTCCTTACAATTACTCATTTCTAAGTCCAGAACAGAAAATACAAGTGCATGATTCTTTCAGACAGCTTATCGCACAAAATCGTGATGGCAAAATTCATGCTTTACAAATCAGTACAGAATCCAGCATACGTTCTGCACAAGAGCGTTCCAAAAATGAAGTCACTGGCAAGCTCAAAGCGGTTGCCTATGACAAAATCGACCAACAGACAGACGCTTTAATATCCATGATTGGCGAAAATCAAGTGAACTACCGTTTCTTTATCGGCTTTAAGTTGCTTCTCAACGATCAGGAGTTTTCTATGAAAAGTCTTAACGTTGAAGCAAAAAATGCTTTGTCTGATTTTGTCTATGATGTGAACCATAAGCTGATGGGCGATTTTGTTAGTATGAGTAATGATGAAATCCTGCGTTTTCAGAAGATGGAAAAGCTCTTAGAAAATAAAATCTCTCGTCGTTTCAAAATCCGCAGGTTAGATAAGGACGACTTCGGCTATCTGATTGAACACCTTTACGGACAGACAGGGACTGCCTATGAAGAGTATGAGTACCATCTATCAAAGAAAAAGCTGGATAATGAAACGCTGATTAAATACTATGACTTGATTAAGCCTACTCGCTGTTTGGTGGAAGAAAAACAGCGATATTTGAAAATCCAGCAGGAAGATGAAACCGTCTATGTAGCTTACTTTACCATTAACAGCATTGTCGGAGAACTGGACTTCCCGTCCTCTGAAATCTTCTACTACCAGCAACAGCAATTTACATTCCCGATTGATACGTCAATGAATGTGGAAATTGTAGCGAATCGTAAAGCCCTATCTACTGTCCGCAATAAAAAGAAAGAACTGAAAGACTTGGATAACCACGCTTGGCAAAGTGATAATGAAACCAGCTCCAATGTGGCGGAAGCTCTGGAAAGTGTGAATGAGCTGGAAACCAATTTAGACCAAAGCAAGGAATCTATGTACAAGCTGTCTTATGTGGTAAGGGTATCAGCAAATGATCTTGACGAACTCAAACGTCGTTGTAATGAAGTGAAAGATTTTTATGACGATTTAAGCGTAAAACTGGTACGACCATTTGGGGATATGCTCGGCTTACATGAAGAATTTTTACCTGCCAGCAAGCGTTATATGAATGATTATATTCAATACGTGACCTCTGATTTCCTCGCTGGTTTAGGTTTTGGTGCTACTCAAATGCTGGGGGAAAATGAGGGGATTTATGTTGGCTACAGCTTAGATACTGGACGCAATGTCTATCTGAAACCTGCTCTTGCCAGTCAAGGGGTTAAGGGTTCAGTAACCAATGCGTTAGCGTCGGCTTTTGTTGGTTCGCTGGGTGGTGGTAAATCCTTTGCGAATAACCTTATCGTCTATTATGCGGTGCTTTATGGGGCACAAGCAGTGATTGTAGACCCAAAAGCAGAACGTGGCAGATGGAAAGAAACCTTGCCAGAGATTTCCCATGAAATCAATATCGTCACTCTGACTTCTGATGAGAAAAACAAAGGCTTACTTGACCCTTATGTGATTATGAAAAATCCCAAAGATTCTGAATCACTGGCTATTGATATTCTGACATTCCTTACGGGGATTTCCTCTCGTGATGGGGAACGCTTCCCAATCCTTAGAAAAGCCATTCGTGCAGTAACCAATAGTGAAGTACGAGGGTTGATGAAAGTGATTGAGGAATTACGGGTTGAGAATACGCCACTAAGTACCAGTATAGCCGACCATATCGAAAGTTTTACAGACTATGACTTTGCACATTTATTATTCAGTAATGGTTATGTGGAGCAGTCTATCAGCTTAGAAAAACAACTGAACATTATACAGGTTGCGGACTTGGTACTTCCCGACAAGGAAACTTCCTTTGAGGAATATACCACTATGGAGCTTTTATCCGTTGCTATGCTGATTGTCATTAGTACCTTTGCTTTAGACTTTATCCATACAGACCGAAGCATTTTCAAGATTGTAGATTTAGACGAAGCATGGAGCTTTTTACAGGTAGCACAAGGAAAAACACTATCTATGAAGCTGGTTCGGGCTGGTCGTGCTATGAACGCTGGGGTATATTTCGTGACCCAAAATACAGACGACCTCTTAGATGAAAAACTGAAAAATAACCTCGGCTTAAAATTTGCATTTCGTTCCACTGACCTTAACGAGATTAAAAAGACCTTAGCCTTTTTTGGTGTAGACCCAGAGGACGAAAACAATCAGAAGCGATTGCGTGATTTGGAAAACGGGCAATGCCTTATCAGTGATTTATATGGTCGTGTCGGTGTGATACAGTTCCACCCTGTATTTGAAGAACTGCTCCATGCCTTTGATACCAGACCACCTGTGCGAAAAGAGGTGTAAATGTGAAACCATCAATAGTAAACAGAATAAAATCAAACTGGACGCTGAAACGTCTAGGTAAAGTGGCAATGACAGTGGCTTTCACACTTGTGATTGCCATTTTTCTTTTAGCCATGCTGGGAACGGTGGTTCAAGCTGCGGGCTTGGTAGATGATACGGTCAATGTGGCAAATGAATACAGCCGATACCCACTTGAAAACTATCAACTGGATTTTTATGTGGATAATAGCTGGGGCTGGCTTCCGTGGAACTGGTCGGACGGGATTGGAAAACAGGTCATGTATGGACTATATGCCATTACCAATTTTATTTGGACAATCAGTTTGTATGTTTCCAATGCGACAGGTTACTTAGTACAGGAAGCCTATTCCTTAGACTTCATTTCCGCTACAGCAGATTCCATTGGTAAGAATATGCAGACCTTAGCTGGTGTGAGTGCAAACGGATTTTCAACAGAGGGTTTCTATGTTGGATTCCTCTTACTCTTGATTTTGGTTCTTGGGGTTTATGTTGCCTATACGGGACTGATAAAGAGAGAAACCACAAAGGCAATTCATGCCATTATGAATTTTGTGCTGGTGTTTATCCTATCGGCTTCCTTTATTGCCTACGCTCCCGACTACATTAAAAAAATCAATGACTTTTCATCAGACATCAGTAATGCCAGTTTATCACTTGGCACGAAGATTGTCATGCCCCATTCCGATAGTCAAGGCAAGGACAGCGTGGACTTAATCAGAGATAGCCTGTTTTCCATACAGGTTCAGCAACCGTGGCTACTGCTTCAATACAACAGTTCAGACATTGAAAGTATCGGTATTGACCGTGTGGAAAGCCTGCTCTCCACCAGCCCAGATTCCAACAATGGCGAAGACAGAGAAAAAATTGTTGCGGAAGAAATTGAAGACAGAAGCAATACCAATCTAACCATTACAAAGACCATTAACCGTTTAGGTACAGTCTTCTTCCTATTTGTCTTCAATATTGGGATTTCCATATTTGTATTCCTATTAACAGGAATCATGATTTTCTCGCAGGTACTTTTTATCATCTATGCTATGTTTCTGCCTGTGAGCTTTATTTTAAGCATGATTCCATCATTTGATGGTATGTCAAAACGAGCCATAACAAAGCTCTTTAATACCATTTTGACACGAGCTGGAATCACATTGATTATTACGACAGCATTTAGTATTTCAACCATGCTCTATACCTTATCGGCTGGTTATCCGTTCTTTTTGATTGCTTTTCTACAGATTGTGACCTTTGCAGGAATCTACTTCAAGCTGGGCGATTTAATGAGTATGTTTTCTCTACAGAGTAACGATTCTCAAAGTGTGGGAAGTCGTGTGATGAGAAAACCTCGTATGCTTATGCACGCTCACATGCACCGTCTACAGCGGAAACTTGGACGTTCCATGACTACTCTAGGGGCTGGGTCTGCCATTGTTACAGGTAAAAAAGGACAGTCGGGTTCGGGGAGTTCTGCAAGGACACAAGCAGATCACTCCCGACCAGACGGAAAGGAAAAATCAACACTTGGAAAACGTATCGGTCAAACCATCGGTACAGTAGCTGATACCAAAGACAGAATGGTAGACACTGCTAGTGGTTTGAAAGAACAGGTTAAAGATTTGCCGACCAATGCAAGATATGCAGTATATCAAGGAAAATCCAAAGTAAAAGAGAATGTCCGTGATTTAACCAGTAGTATTTCTCAAACCAAAGCGGACAGAGCCAGTGGACGCAAGGAACAGCAGGAACAAAGGCGAAAAACCATTGCGAAGCGTCGCTCTGAAATGGAACAGGTCAAACAGAAAAAACAGCCTGCTTCTTCTGTTCATGAAAGACCGACTACAAGACAAGAACAATATCATGATGAACAGACCTCAAAACAGTCTAATATTCAGACTTCATATAAGGAATCTCAACAAGCCAAACAAGAGCGTCCAGCAGTTAAGTCCGATTTTTCAAGTCCAAAAGTGGAACGCCAAGGCAATACCGTTCAAGAAAAAACCGTTCAAAAGCCAGCAACTTCAACCACTACAGCAGATAGAACTTCACAACGTCCAATCACAAAAGAACGTCCGTCTACTGTTCAAAGAGTACCACTACAAAATACAAGAAGTAGACCACCAATCAAAACCGCCACCATTAAGAAAGTCGGTAAGAAACCATGAAGTTGAAAACTTTAGTGATTGGTGGTTCTGGATTATTCTTGATGGTCTTCTCACTGCTTCTGTTTGTTGCCATTTTATTTTCAGATGAACAGGACAGCGGAATTTCCAATATTCATTATGGAGGTGTGAATGTTTCCGCAGAAGTGCTGGCTCATAAGCCTATGGTAGAAAAATATGCCAAAGAATATGGCGTTGAAGAATATGTCAACATACTTCTTGCGATTATACAGGTGGAATCGGGCGGTACTGCGGAAGATGTTATGCAGTCCTCGGAATCCCTCGGTCTTCCACCTAATTCATTGAGTACAGAAGAATCCATTAAGCAAGGTGTGAAGTATTTCAGTGAATTATTAGCCAGTAGCGAAAGGCTCAGTGTAGATTTAGAATCGGTTATCCAGTCCTACAATTATGGTGGTGGTTTCTTAGGGTATGTGGCTAATCGTGGAAATAAATATACCTTTGAACTGGCTCAAAGTTTCTCAAAAGAGTATTCAGGTGGCGAAAAAGTGTCTTACCCCAATCCCATAGCCATACCTATCAATGGGGGCTGGCGATACAACTATGGCAATATGTTTTATGTGCAACTGGTAACGCAGTATCTTGTCACAACAGAGTTTGATGATGATACGGTACAAGCCATCATGGACGAAGCACTGAAATATGAGGGCTGGCGATACGTTTACGGTGGAGCTTCCCCGACTACTTCTTTTGATTGTAGCGGACTGACACAATGGACGTATGGAAAAGCTGGAATTAACTTACCACGAACCGCACAACAGCAATATGATGTGACCCAGCATATCCCACTATCGGAAGCACAAGCTGGCGATTTGGTTTTCTTTCATTCTACCTATAACGCTGGCTCTTATATTACTCATGTTGGGATATACCTTGGCAATAACCGTATGTTTCATGCAGGCGACCCAATCGGTTATGCCGACTTAACAAGCCCCTACTGGCAACAGCATTTAGTGGGAGCAGGACGAATCAAACAATGAGAAAGGAAGATTTAATGATGAAATTTAGAAAAAATCAGAATAAAGAAAAACAGATACCAAAGGAAAAGAAACCTCGTGTCTACTATAAGGTCAATCCTCATAAAAAGGTTGTGATTGCCTTGTGGGTACTTTTAGGGCTTAGTTTCAGCTTTGCGATATTCAAGCACTTTACAGCTATAGATACTCATACTATTCACGAAACAACTATCATAGAAAAGGAATACGTTGATACTCATCATGTAGAAAATTTTGTAGAGAACTTTGCGAAAGTCTACTATTCATGGGAGCAATCCGATAAGTCCATTGATAATCGAATGGAAAGTCTAAAAGGCTATCTGACAGATGAACTTCAAGCTCTCAATGTTGATACAGTACGCAAAGATATTCCTGTATCGTCTTCTGTAAGAGGATTTCAGATATGGACGGTAGAGCCAACTGGCGACAATGAGTTTAATGTAACCTACAGTGTAGACCAGCTCATTACAGAGGGAGAAAATACAAAGACCGTCCACTCTGCTTATATAGTGAGTGTCTATGTAGATGGTTCTGGAAATATGGTACTGGTTAAGAATCCGACCATTACCAACATACCTAAGAAATCAAGTTATAAACCAAAAGCCATTGAAAGTGAGGGGACGGTTGATTCCATTACAACCAATGAAATCAATGAGTTTTTAACGACGTTCTTCAAGCTCTATCCTACAGCGACAGCCAGTGAACTTTCCTACTATGTGAATGACGGGATATTAAAACCAATCGGAAAAGAGTACATCTTTCAAGAACTGGTAAATCCTATTCACAATCGTAAGGATAATCAAGTCACGGTATCGCTGACAGTGGAGTATATCGACCAGCAGACCAAAGCAACGCAGGTATCTCAATTTGATTTGGTACTTGAAAAGAACGGGAGTAATTGGAAGATTATAGAATAACAAATATTGGTACATTATTACAGCTATTTTGTAATCACGTACTCTCTTTGATAAAAAATTGGAGATTCCTTTACAAATATGCTCTTACGTGCTATTATTTAAGTATCTATTTAAAAGGAGTTAATAAATATGCGGCAAGGTATTCTTAAATAAACTGTCAATTTGATAGTGGGAACAAATAATTGGATGTCCTTTTTTAGGAGGGCTTAGTTTTTTGTACCCAGTTTAAGAATACCTTTATCATGTGATTCTAAAGTATCCAGAGAATATCTGTATGCTTTGTATACCTATGGTTATGCATAAAAATCCCAGTGATAAAAGTATTTATCACTGGGATTTTTATGCCCTTTTGGGTTTTTGAATGGAGGAAAATCACATGAAAATTATTAATATTGGAGTTTTAGCTCATGTTGATGCAGGAAAAACTACCTTAACAGAAAGCTTATTATATAACAGTGGAGCGATTACAGAATTAGGAAGCGTGGACAAAGGTACAACGAGGACGGATAATACGCTTTTAGAACGTCAGAGAGGAATTACAATTCAGACAGGAATAACCTCTTTTCAGTGGGAAAATACGAAGGTGAACATCATAGACACGCCAGGACATATGGATTTCTTAGCAGAAGTATATCGTTCATTATCAGTTTTAGATGGGGCAATTCTACTGATTTCTGCAAAAGATGGCGTACAAGCACAAACTCGTATATTATTTCATGCACTTAGGAAAATGGGGATTCCCACAATCTTTTTTATCAATAAGATTGACCAAAATGGAATTGATTTATCAACGGTTTATCAGGATATTAAAGAGAAACTTTCTGCCGAAATTGTAATCAAACAGAAGGTAGAACTGTATCCTAATATGTGTGTGACGAACTTTACCGAATCTGAACAATGGGATACGGTAATAGAGGGAAACGATGACCTTTTAGAGAAATATATGTCCGGTAAATCATTAGAAGCATTGGAACTCGAACAAGAGGAAAGCATAAGATTTCAGAATTGTTCTCTGTTCCCTCTTTATCATGGAAGTGCAAAAAGTAATATAGGGATTGATAACCTTATAGAAGTTATTACTAATAAATTTTATTCATCAACACATCGAGGTCCGTCTGAACTTTGCGGAAATGTTTTCAAAATTGAATATACAAAAAAAAGACAACGTCTTGCATATATACGCCTTTATAGTGGAGTACTACATTTACGAGATTCGGTTAGAGTATCAGAAAAAGAAAAAATAAAAGTTACAGAAATGTATACTTCAATAAATGGTGAATTATGTAAGATTGATAGAGCTTATTCTGGAGAAATTGTTATTTTGCAAAATGAGTTTTTGAAGTTAAATAGTGTTCTTGGAGATACAAAACTATTGCCACAGAGAAAAAAGATTGAAAATCCGCACCCTCTACTACAAACAACTGTTGAACCGAGTAAACCTGAACAGAGAGAAATGTTGCTTGATGCCCTTTTGGAAATCTCAGATAGTGATCCGCTTCTACGATATTACGTGGATTCTACGACACATGAAATTATACTTTCTTTCTTAGGGAAAGTACAAATGGAAGTGATTAGTGCACTGTTGCAAGAAAAGTATCATGTGGAGATAGAACTAAAAGAGCCTACAGTCATTTATATGGAGAGACCGTTAAAAAATGCAGAATATACCATTCACATCGAAGTTCCACCGAATCCTTTCTGGGCTTCCATTGGTCTATCTGTAGCACCGCTTCCATTAGGGAGCGGAGTACAGTATGAGAGCTCGGTTTCTCTTGGATACTTAAATCAATCGTTTCAAAATGCAGTTATGGAGGGGATACGCTATGGCTGTGAACAAGGATTGTATGGTTGGAATGTGACGGACTGTAAAATCTGTTTTAAGTATGGCTTATACTATAGCCCTGTTAGTACCCCAGCAGATTTTCGAATGCTTGCTCCTATTGTATTGGAACAAGTCTTAAAAAAAGCTGGAACAGAATTGTTAGAGCCATATCTTAGTTTTAAAATTTATGCGCCACAGGAATATCTTTCACGAGCATACAACGATGCTCCTAAATATTGTGCGAACATCGTAGACACTCAATTGAAAAATAATGAGGTCATTCTTAGTGGAGAAATCCCTGCTCGATGTATTCAAGAATATCGTAGTGATTTAACTTTCTTTACAAATGGACGTAGTGTTTGTTTAACAGAGTTAAAAGGGTACCATGTTACTACCGGTGAACCTGTTTGCCAGCCCCGTCGTCCAAATAGTAGGATAGATAAAGTACGATATATGTTCAATAAAATAACTTAGTGTATTTTATGTTGTTATATAAATATGGTTTCTTGTTAAATAAGATGAAATATTCTTTAATAAAGATTTGAATTAAAGTGTAAAGGAGGAGATAGTTATTATAAACTACAAGTGGATATTGTGTCCTGTATGTGGAAATAAAACACGATTAAAGATAAGGGAAGATACTGAATTAAAAAAATTCCCCCTCTATTGTCCGAAATGCAGACAAGAAAATTTAATTGAAATAAAGCAGTTCAAAGTAACTGTGATTACAGAGCCAGACGCAAAGACGCAGAGAGGCTGGGCAAAAAGTCTCAAAAATAGAAGAAAGCACGTCCCGATTTTGACTGAAATCAAAATTAGGACGTGCTTTTTAATAAATTCAGTAAAATCAAGGGGGATAAACCACCCTTGATTCATATTATTTAAGATATATTTCCTTAATCTCTGCAAATTCATCCCTAAAAAGAGCAGACCAATGTCATTATGAACTGCATTTTTACCTCTAACATGAGTTCTGCGCATGCCAAAATTGCGCTTCATTTGACCGAAAACTGGCTCAACTTCAATTTTTCGTTGAGCATATATACTACTTCCACGGTCACTATGTAACGCTTCTTTAATCGTTTCTTTATAAGATTCCCAAACTTGGTTTACACGGATTTGACGTTGTTGTCCAGTAGGAGTTTTCGCTAATTCATCCAATGCTTCTGTTTCTTGAATTGAATCTGTCTCATACACTTTAAATCTACGAGTAAATCCATTCTTATCGTTTCTTGTTGAATAATATTTAAAACTAAATTTTACACCTAAATGATCAATATAATAATCTTCCTCTTCATTGTAATACCAATTTTGTCTATTAGATGGATCATTTTTAAATTTCTTCGTTTGTTCTTTTTCGTACATTGTGTAAGGAATCAAAGGTGTCTTTTCATACTCTTCAAGAATCAATTGATAGTTTTCTTCACTACCGTATCCAGCATCCGCAATAATAATAGAAAATTTGTCTAATAGTTTAAATGAATTTAAAAATGGTTTAAGAGTACGCATATCTGTAGGATTAGGAAATACATCAAAACCTAAAACATATTGATGATTCGTTGCGATTTGAAGATTATAGCCAGGTTTTAATTCTCGATTTTTCATGGCATCTTCTTTCATACACATAAAAGTAGCATCGTTATCTGTTTTAGAATAACTATTCCGGTTATCAAATGTTTCCTTAGCTATCGTATATTTTTCTTTACGAGGCAGAAAATCTTTTTCAAGTTGACGTTTAAAAGAATTTAACAAGCGTTTTTTCTGTTTGTTTTTAGAACCACCAACAATATGTTTAGGTTCTTCTTCAATGAGTTCTTCTAACTGTTCTAGAGAGTTATTAGTAGCTTCAATCATGGCATGAACACCATATTCAGTAATTTTTTCTTCTTCTGATAAAGCAATATTCACTTGATTTTGAATTAATTGATCATATAATGTACTAATTTTTTCATTTAAAGCTTCATCATATCTTTCAATAGCTTTACGCCATACAAATGAATAACGATTGGCATCTGCTTGAACTTTTGTACCATCAATAAATAAACTATCTGAATCAATAATATGATAGTGTTGGAGTAATAAAGTAAAGTATACGAAAATGTTTTTAATGATAGAGGAAAACTGTTCATTACTTCTAAAATTATTAATAACATGGTAACAGACATAAGTTTGTTGAGAAAGCCACTGCATCGGAATATTTTCTTCATTTAATTGAACAATTTTTCTACCACTATACGTAGAACGAGTATAAGCGAAGAGAATCATTTTTAATAACATACGAGGATGATGAGCAGGTCTACCCATTTTTGATGTTGTATTAGGAAAGATAATAGAATCTGGAATAGAATCTACAAACTGATTAATAAATTGAGCAATGTGGTTTTTAGGGACGGTTAATGTAAAATTTAGTTCTAAAGTATCTGTTGGTGTGGTATAATTTTTGTACATAGGAGTCACCCTTTCTTATTTTATTTCATTCAAACTTATTATAACAGAGGTAGACTCCTATGTTTAATTTATAAGACTAAAAAGCACTATAAAATCCTGTTTCAGAATTTTATAGTGCTTTCTTCTATTTTTGAGACTTTTTGCCCAGCCTCTCTTTCCGTTATGTATGGATTCTTTTAATTAGTCTTCGATGTTTCTTGCTTCGTTGATACCGCTGGCTAAAGATTCCATTAAGGATAGTTCTTTGTCTGTAAAGCTATCCATGTATTTCTCTATCTGTAATCGTCGGGTGCTTTTTACCAAGTTATTAGCAGGTAAGAAAAATTCATCAACGGAAACATGAAGTAACGATACAAGGTCATAAAGAACTTGTATGCTGGGGTGTTGCCCCTTATTTTCAATATTAGTTAAGTAACGTGGGTCAATTTCAATCAATGCTCCCACTTGTTCACGAGTTAAACCTCGTTTCAATCGAGCTTCTTTAATGGCTAAACCAAAGGCTCTAAAATCATATTTATCTTCTTTTTTACGCATAGTAGACCACCTCTATACATTTTACTGTTCCTATTGAATTAGAAACAGGTATAGAAAAACATGTTATATAGTTTATAGGTTCATATTTAATAAAAAGCACTACTAAACGCCAATAAAAAAACCGTTATATGGTAGTGCTATTTATGCTGTTAAAATATTGTATCTTACTTCCAAATGGCGGTTTGTTGGAGGTCAAAGTCGCCATGAAGTATATCACATACAATCAAGTTCCCCACATTGAGTATTTATCAAAAAAAGTCGTCTATCTGCAATAGATAAGTACGTCCACCAATGTGGTTTTATAAATCATATAGATAGAAAAATAAAAGCATGTAAACAGAGAAATCAATCTGTTTGTGTGCTTTTTTGGTTATTCAGAACTTTTTTACAAAGTTTATTCATCAGTAATGCAACAAATCCCCCTTTCACATTGGGACTAAGAGTGAAAGGAGATAAAAGAGCAAGGCTCACTTCCTTTCCTAGACAGAAAGGGGGTGAGAAACATGAAACCATCTTTTTTTCAGACCACAATAGAAAATCAGTTTGACTATATCTGTAAACGTGCTATGGAAGACGAGCGAAAGAATTATCTGCTTTATCTTTCAAGGATCGCAAAGCGTGAAGTGTCCTTTTCTGATGTTGGCGATTATCTTGTTAGCCAGTTTGCGACAACAGATAACTATTCAACTGACTTTCAGATTTTTACACTCAATGGAATATCAGTTGGTGTTGAAAATGATTTATTGAGTGAAGCATTACGTGAGTTGCCAGACAAGAAACGTGAAATTCTACTGCTGTTTTACTTTATGGACATGAGCGATTCAGAAATTGCAGACCTGTTGAAATTGAACCGTTCTACTGTCTATCGGCATAGAACCAGTGGACTAGCCTTAATCAAAAAGTTTATGGAGGAATTTGAAGAATGAAAACACAATATCCTATGATTCCCTTTCCTCTCATTGTAAAGGCAACAGATGGCGATACAGAAGCGATTAACCAGATTCTACATCATTACAGAGGGTACATAACGAAACGTTCCCTACGACTTATGAAAGATGAATATGGCAATCAAAGTATGGTCGTTGATGAAGTCTTACGTGGAAGAATGGAAACCAGACTGATTACAAAGATTCTGTCATTTGAAATTAAGTAATAACCTCTCTCTTTTCGTGGAAGCGTGCCATACTATTCCACGCTTCCCGAACAGGGAGGTTTGTTATTCCATCAAAGCATATTGAGCTTTCAATGTGTTTTGATAGGCTAACGAGCCATTGTTCTTTGAAAACTGAATAAAAGTAATTGAATACGTTTCGATAAGAAAAGAGCCAACGGAGCTAACCGCCATGACCTATCTTCTAAAGATAGCGAGCGTTTCAGTTAGTGTTCCGAAAAACAATCTTTAGCAGGATTGCCAGCGACGACTTTCTTATCGTGATAATGATACTCCCATACAGTCAATAGTCCGAGCGTTAAAAGCGTCGCAGGCAATGAGTATGGCTACATGAGAACCATGCAGGGGTGGAACTCCCGTGAGCTTTGCTAGAGCTGTTCGATTGCTTGTAAAACAACTTTTATGAAATCCAATAAGTGATTTGGAAAGGAGGATTTTATGAAGCAGACTGACATTCCGATTTGGGAGCGTTATACCCTAACTATTGAAGAAGCGTCAAAATATTTTCGTATTGGCGAAAACAAGCTGCGTCGTTTGGCAGAAGAAAATAAAAATGCAAACTGGCTGATTATGAATGGCAATCGTATTCAGGTTAAACGAAAACAATTTGAAAAAATTATAGATACATTGAATGCAATCTAGCGTAGCCAAAGGGTCTTGTATATGATAAAATAGTATTAAGTCGTATCAGGGCTCTTTCCATAATGGAAAGGAGCAAATGCCATGTCAGAAAAAAGACGTGACAATAAAGGTCGAATTTTAAAGACTGGAGAGAGCCAACGAAAAGACGGAAGATACTTATACAAATATACAGATTCATTTGGAGAACCGCAATTTGTTTACTCGTGGAAACTTGTGGCTACAGACAGAGTACCAGCAGGAAAGCGTGATTGTATCTCACTTAGGGAGAAAATCGCAGAGTTACAGAAAGACATTCATGATGGTATTGATGTTGTAGGAAAGAAAATGACACTCTGCCAGCTTTACGCAAAACAGAACGCTCAAAGACCAAAGGTTAGAAAAAATACTGAAACTGGACGCAAATATCTTATGGATATTTTGAAGAAAGACAAGTTAGGTGCAAGAAGTATTGATAGTATTAAACCATCAGACGCTAAAGAATGGGCGATTAGAATGAGTGAAAATGGTTATGCCTATCAAACCATCAATAACTATAAACGTTCTTTAAAGGCTTCATTCTACATTGCGATACAAGATGATTGTGTTCGGAAGAATCCATTTGACTTTCAACTGAATGCAGTTCTTGATGATGATACTGTCCCTAAGACCGTACTAACAGGAGAACAGGAAGAAAAACTGTTAGCCTTTGCGAAAGCTGATAAAACCTACAGCAAAAATTATGATGAAATTCTGATACTCTTAAAAACAGGTCTTCGTATTTCAGAGTTTGGTGGTTTGACACTTCCAGATTTAGATTTTGAGAATCGTCTTGTCAATATAGACCATCAGCTATTGAGAGATACTGAAATTGGGTACTACATTGAAACACCAAAGACCAAAAGTGGTGAACGTCAAGTTCCTATGGTTGAAGAAGCCTATCAAGCATTTAAGCGAGTGTTAGCGAATCGAAAGAATGATAAGCGTGTTGAGATTGATGGATATAGTGATTTCCTCTTTCTTAATAGAAAGAACTATCCAAAAGTGGCGAGTGACTATAATGGTATGATGAAAGGTCTTGTTAAGAAATACAACAAGTATAATGATGATAAGTTACCACACATCACTCCACATAGTTTGCGACATACATTCTGTACCAACTATGCAAATGCAGGAATGAACCCAAAAGCATTACAATACATTATGGGGCATGCAAATATAGCCATGACGCTGAACTATTACGCACACGCAACATTTGATTCCGCAATGTCAGAGATGAAACGCTTGAATAAAGAGAAGCAACAGGAGCGTCTTGTTGCTTAGTAGTACAAATGAATTTACTACTTATTTACCACTTCTGACAGCTAAGACATGAGGAAATATGCAAAGAAACGTGAAGTATCTTCCTACAGTAAAAATACTCGAAAGCACATAGAATAAGGCTTTACGAGCATTTAAGAAAATATAAAAAGATAATTAGAAATTTATACTTTGTTTAATACTAAAAATAAGTTACTTCTATACTCATTAACATAAAATATATATTACATGACTCATTCTTTTAACATTCTAATATAAATTAAATTTCATTTCAGCTAACTTTTGTGAATAAAAAAAGCACTAGAATCATAAAATTCTAATGCTCATATTTAGAATGAATCAACATATCCTAATTCACGCACTTTATCTATCATTTCTTGGTAATTTCTAACGCCTAACTTTTGATATATTCTTGATAAAGATACTGCCAGACTTCTTACATTTGTATTTAGCTCTTTGGCTAACTCTTTCCTTGATAGTCCGTTTGAATATAGTTTAACTATATGAATTTCACTTTTCGTTAATGGCTCTAACATATGATTATCTTCTGGAAAGATCGCTTTGCCTTTCAAGGCGATAGATTTTATATCCTCTATTAGTTTAGATGTCTCTTCTTCTTTGGAAATAAATCCTTTACATCCAATTCTTTTTGCTCTTTTAATATAAAAGTCTAATTTATACGCTGTTAATATTACTATTTTTAGATCTTCATACTTATTTATCAATTCTTCAGCCACATCTAAACCATTTATCGTTCCTTCTATTCCTGTTAAATTAATATCTATTAGCAACAAGTCATAGTTAAGGACAGATTCATTTATACATAGGTCTCTAACATTATTTACTATATCTACATAAATAGATTCGTCCGTTTCTAAGCTCATTTTTAAAGAAGTTGCAACCATTTTATGATCTTCTATTAATAAGATTTTCATTTACTACACTCCTCTCTACTGGAACTTCTATTTTAAATTCTACAAATGATTCATCTAGTTCATTTTGATTATTGGAAAAATTAAAATCAAATTTTCCGCCATATTCTCCTAAGTTTAATCTTAAAATATTTAATCCTATATTTCCCTCTACTATTTTTTCTTCATCTTCTAAATAGTCCCCATAATTTTTTATGGCAAGATGAATTTTATCTTCTAAAATTATTAGAACAATATCTGTACTATATCCTTTTGAATGTTTTAGTGCATTTATTAATAATTCATTGATACATTTGTAAATCAATTCAGCATAAGGACTGGGCAGATCAATATTTCTATCACATTCAAATTCTATAAGCATTTCATTATCTAAATACATATTTTCTATATCAACTATAAGTCTGCTATATGCGTCATATAGAGAACTATAATCATTGAGCATTGGATTAAATGAATTTATTTCATGACGGATTAAATCGTTTAGTTTATCCAAATTTTCTATAATGTATTTTTTGCCAGATCCTGAAAGATTATCTTCTATCCACCTTCTTATAGCTATTATAATCTGTAGAATGTCATCATGTAAAAATGTCTGTATCTTTAAAGTATTCAGTTTATCAATTTCTAAATTTCTATGTTTTTCAACATAATAGTTATCCAACATCTCCTCGAAAGTTATATAATTGGATTTTCTATGTTTTTCGAACAGGCTAAATTCTACCAAAAATATGAAAAAGCTTAAAGAAAATACTATAACTCCTGAAAAAGATAATAATGTAAAATGAAGCATTAGAAACAAAATTATAAATTCAGGAAATATTTTTTTCAAAGAACGGGAGAAAAATAATAAACCGCTTTTGATTTTCGTCTTACTAATCCTATACAACAATATAGATTCAATGAAGATACATGTAAATAGTTGATATTCACTTATAAAAACAAGACCCCTAGATTCATACTTCTTGTATATGAAAAAAGTTATTATAAAAAAGGTTTGCAATATTATAATTGTCTTGCTTTCATATTTTCTAATATTCTTATCATTTGAATATAATATGATTGGAGTCAATAATAAAATAATCACAACATAATTAAATATTGAAGATGCTAAATAAGTATTAAATTTCATCATTATTATTGATACAATAATACCTAAAGTTGTAATTAATGGCATGAACTTAATTCTATTTGATGAGCTTAAAAGATTGAAACTTGCAAATAGTATCAAGCTATACATTAATAGTTCGATATACTTCCCTATCGACAGGTTTCTTAATATTAATTCTTCTAAAAAAATAAAAATAATAAATAATTCAACAACTATGCTATGAGTCAGTATATAATTTTTTTCAGAATTTAACACGCATATAATATAAGCTATAAAATTTATCATACTTAGTAAAAAATCTATTAAAATCCCTATATCTAATGTCTGCTGATATCTTATAAATGGTGCTATGGGAATAAATAAAATAACTTGCAGTAATATATGAATAATTAAAATTAAATTTTGTTTTTTCATCCTGCCCTCCTTTTAAATTTTAAATCCAATAATCTTTATCTATAAAAAATTTGATTTTCTTACTTACGAAAAAAGATCTATTAAAATTATACATAAGATTCTGGTATTAATTACAAATTTCAATATATTGTAATATTTTTGTGTTTCTATTTTAACTTCAGCTTTTAATACTATTATAGACGTATTAAGATATAATTACAGCTAACTTTTGTGTATCATACCTACCATAATTTTATAACGTCACTATTTAAATATGACAAAAAAATAAAGGCAGTCCGAAGACTGCCGATATTTATCTCTCTGCTCCTTTGTTATGGTCTTTCTTATTTGACTTAGCTTTGTCATCTGTATTAAAGATTTTTATTTGCCCTAATATGGACTTTTTATCCTTATCTTGACTCTTTGTTATTTTGATTTTAAGGGCTTAGAAGACAAAATACGAACATTTTTATGTTTTTTCCCGTTGTTGTCAATGCTTGTTTTTACTTGTCCAAAGATTTTTATAAAATCTCCTTGCTTTAAACTCTCCAAATCTTTTGTCTTATCTTCAAGGAATAAACAATTAGTCTGAGTATTGTTCCTATTGTCAGCAAAGTTATAATAGTTTATTTATTTTTCAGCTTTCTATACTTATCTCCACACCCTATGCCAAAAAGCGTAGAACCAATTATCCATGCATATTCAGTCTTTCCTGTTTTATATGACATGTATATTGATAATATAAGTGTAATAAACGCGATTATTGCCAATATAAGCCATAAGTTCTTTTTGTCCATTTTATTCTCCTAAGATTTTTATCTCATCATTTCTAATCTTACTCTATATTCTTTTGACTTACACTTTAGCTAACTTTTGATATATTCATGATAAGGATACTACCAGTATTCATATATTTTTAACCATTCTTCATATTACCAAAAAATCCTCCTATTAGATCAACTCTAAATTTTCGTGAAAAATTGACAGTTTGTTAAAGTTGTGTAAACTTAAGTAAAAGTCTATTACTTAGGAATGGACAGACAAAATTACAACCTTTTATCTAATTGTATTATTTAATTATAGAGAGTAAATCTTCTTAACCTTATCAACTAAGAAATTTACTTTTCTTCCAGAAATAATTCTTTTAAAACTCACAGTATTCGCTATTGCATCTATATAAAAGCGAACAATCATATCGTCACTTCTATTTGGATTAGTAGATAATAATAAATTTTCATCAATCCATTCATCTATTTGATTAAAATATTCATCGCCTCTTATCTTAAACGATTTTTCCTTGCTCTCTACTATCAGGTTGAGTAATTTTTCTACATATTGACTAGCAAGTTTGAGATTATTATCTTCGATATAGTGCGTTGCCAAGGATAAATAGAAATTTAAAACGATAGAAATATTTATTTCAATGAGATTAAAAGTTTCTATCAAATCCTCTACTTTTTCCAGGGTTTCGACCCAATCGTCATCATGCAAACTACTCTTCATCATAAGAAGAGTGATTAAATCAATTACGTTCTTATAAATCATTACTTGAAGTTTTTGATCTACTTCATTTTCTTTCTTCGTTTTTAAATAAGCTGAAGCCACTAAACAATCTTTCGATATAGATAACATATCAGAAGATGGTAAAATGTTTAACGCTTCTTCTGATTTTCCTAAACTGATCAAGCAAGCTGCCCTCAAGCTCAGTGATTTGTCTTTAAGTATAGGATCTTTCGAATCCTCACACACTCTCTTTAGTATATTATTTGCGTATTCGAGATATTCTTCTTTTTTTACATCGTAAGTTGCTAAATCACAATGGTTCAAAATAAACAAAGCCATATAGTATAGGAGTTCAAAACAAGAATAGTATTGTTTTATTTTGATTTTTATTTCTTCTATGATACTATCCATACCTGCATCAGGGACACGATTCTCTAAGTCTATATAGAATTTTTGTATTTGAGCTGAAGATAAATCTGGGTCATATCCTATTAGTTCATCCACACTTATATTAAAGAAAGTGGCAAGTTTTGGTAGAAGTAAAATATCTGGATAGCTTTGACCTGTCTCCCATTTTGATACGGATGCCTTTGTTACCATCATGAATTCTGCTAATTCTTCCTGTGTTATGCCTCTTTCTTTTCGCTTCTGAAGAATATTTTCTCCAATTTTTAGCATTCTATTTTACCCCCTAACTGATTTGTTTTTTGTTTATTACAGCAATCGAAATTACGATGCATATTATAAGCAAAATGCTACCTGTAATAATCGGTACATAGTAGTCATCATATCCAATTCCTTTTATAAGGTTCACAGGCTTTCCTATTAATGCGATAGGCATGTATTTAACAATTTCATCTCGAATGGATAATATAAGTTGAATCACAATCCCAGCCGTTGTTAATATTAATGTACCTATAACATTTCCTGAAATCACTCCAGCTAATATCTCTAAGGATATTAAAAATAATCCAAATATAAAAGGAAGCAAGGCTGCCATAAGTATATTTCTTATAGGAAATGAAATCCTGAAAAAGTACTTTGTGTAGAAATAAGCGAGTATAAATGAGCAAAAGTAAGCAATAAACCACAAAATAAAATTATAAAAAATCTTAGATAGCACGACTTGATACCTTGGCAGTCCCTTAGATAACAAATTAATCAAAGTGCCCTTTTGGAATTCATTTGCCATTTGTGTACTTAGTATAATGGCTAATCCAAACATACCTATTTGACTAATATTTTTAAAGAATTGTGTCCAAGAGTCAATTTCTGAGGGTGGTGCTACGTTAATATCTATATTCCCTGTAGCTATGGATTGAAGTATCATGGGAGTTAATTTTGCTGTCAAAGGACTTATTAACCCGATAAACAAGAACAGGATAAGGGTAGAAATCATTTTTTTAGTCCTTGCACCTTCAATAGCTTCTTTCTTTAATAGAGATAAAAATATCCTCATGCTTTCGTCACCTCCATAAAAATATTTTCTAATGTAGGTTCTTCTATTTTTATTTCTAGAGGAAATATGTTTAACTTATATAGCTCGTATAAAATATCCAGGTCTTTTAGTTGATTGTCTTCATCTGTTAAGTACAGAGTATCTCCTTTTTCATTTGTTACCAGATTTGAAAATTTATCTAGTGACTTAAATATCTTTAGTTCTTCATTCGACTTAAACCTAATTTTAATTGTATTTTTCCTCTTTATATTTTTAAGTTCATCTATTGAACCTTCCAGTACATTTTTTCCTTTATCAAGCACCACAACATGATCACAGATCGCTTCAACATCCGATAAAATATGTGTGGAAAAAATAACGGTTGTGGAGTCTTTTATTTTTAATATGATGTCTAATATCTCTTTTCTTCCTAGTGGATCAAGGGCAGAAGTAGGTTCATCACATATCAATAATTTGGGGCTATTTAACAACGCTTGGGCAATACCCAAGCGTTGTTTCATACCTCTAGAATAGCCGCTAATCCTTTTATTTACATCTCTTAATCCTACCAATTCTAAAAGTTCCTCGCTCTTGTTTTTGATTTCATTTTTACTAAGACCAGTTATAGACCCACATAAATTTAGATATTCTTTTGCAGTCATATAGCCATAAAATTCAGGGACATCTGGAAGATACCCTATAAATCGATTAGTTTTTGACTGACCAAAGCTTACTTCTTCTCCAAAGACTTCAATGGAACCTTCATCCTTTTTCAAAAATCCTAAAATCATTTTCATTGTCGTAGTTTTTCCAGCACCATTTTTGCCTAAAAACCCAAAGATTGTATTTTCAGGAATGGACATGGATAACCCATTAATAATTTTGTTTTTTCCAAAGGATTTATGAAGGTTTTCGATTTTTAGTGCATCCATTATTCTTCCTCCCTACCTATTGTTAAGTATAGGATAGGTCCAATAATTTGAATAAAAATAACAATTAAAATCCACATAGTTCTGCTTCCAAATTTATATCTATCATGTTTTAAAACATGTCTTAAGGAATAAATCATAAGTGCAATTTCTAAAATAACAATAGGTATAAGTATCGGCAAGTATTCTCTAATAATATCTGGCATTTTATAAACCTCCTTTATTTATATATATCATATAATTTTACTTAATCAACCGTCAAGAAACCATTAATTAACTTATCCTATTTTTATCAACTACAAGTAAACTTATCTTATGTATTTATTGTTAAATATCATGAGATTAGTTAATACCTCTCAATAATATAAAAATTACATAGTTTTTGAAAAAACATTTAAGATATTTCTAAAATAAAAATGTTTTATAAGAGCTTTTATAACCCCCATAAAGCATTGATTCCAATACTTTTATAATCTTATTTTCTTTACATCAATACTACATAACGTGATTATACAATCCGATTTATATCTATGTACAATTGCTATGAACTTACTTATTTGAGTTAGCTTTGTCATCTGTCTTAAAGCTTTTTATTTGCCTTAATATGGACTTTTTATTCTTATCTTGATTCCTTTACTTGTTCTTTTGCTTTTAAGAGCTAAGAAGAGAAAATACGAGCATTTTTATATTCCTTTCCGTTATTATCAATGTTTATATTTTGTCTTTCAAGATTCAGACTATCAGTTGCTTTAGGAAAGCGTAATTGATGAAATGCTACTTAGTATTTCAAGTAAAGATAAAAAAGAAAATACCTAAAAGGCACAGTTTATTTTGAATGTACTTGGCTTAGATAAATATATAGATAAGCATCTGTTTGCTCTATCAAGAGGAGAAAAACAAAGACTGACAATAGCTTGTGGAATGATTAAACAGGCAAAAGTTTTTATCTATGATGAACCAACATCAGTTTGTGATAAAGACTCAATGCTTTCGGTGGCAAAAATGATTGAAGAACAATTAAAAAATGGGACAACAGTTTTGGTAATAAGTCACGATTTTGAGTTTTTAGCAAACACAGTGAGCGAGCTGTGGGTAATGGGAGATGGGAAAATAGAAACTGTTTTAAATATGAGTGAAAGTAACAAATTTCATATATTAGACAAGATGAGAGGAGGTAGGAAGCTTGGCAGATAGAAAAACTATTGATCCGAGAATAAAGCTTACTCTACTTCCAATTGTTGGATTTACGAGCTTTTTTATAAGCTCTAAGGTCAATAGATAAAAAAGAAAAAAGTACGTTATCTTGCAACCAGCAAAAGGAGGGATAAGATTTTAGAAAAACTAAGAGAGATATTAAAAGATAAAATATAAAAACTAGGAAAGGTTAAGTGTCAGAAAAGGTGCTTGACCTTTTAAATATATGCATGAGTTCGAAAAAAGAGAATATCTTATTTGAAAAAGAGTATTTATTGTTGTATAATAAAATGAAATGTTTGGAGGTGATTATAATCAGTTATTTTAGCAATTTATATGAAAATTTAAGATTTCCAATTGCAGAAGGAAAAGAGGCGGGACTTCGAAATGCTCAAATAGGAGCAATACATGCTGTTGCTTCTTATGCAACACTTAATTCAAAAGATTCCGCTGTTATTGTTATGCCCACAGGCTCTGGGAAAACGACAGTAATTATGATGGCACCATATATTTTAAAAAAATCAAAGGTCTTAATTGTTACTCCTAGTGCTATGGTCAGGGGGCAAATTGCAAACGATTATGCAAGTTTAAGAACATTAAAATATGTGGGAGTATTTTCAAAAGATACTAATGCTCCAAACATATATGAAGCTAAGCATCTATATCGTATAGAAGTAGATGATGAAATTTTAAATGCTGATGTAGTGGTAGCTACCCATCAGGTGGCTGCATCAATTTCTGAAGCGCAGATAAAAAATGTTTTTGACTATATTATTATTGATGAAGCACATCATGTTCCCGCTCCAACATGGCAACGAATATTAAAAAATATGATAAATGTTCCATCTTTACTTGTTACAGCCACTCCTTTTAGATTGGATAAAAAAGAAATAAAAGGGAAGACAGTTTATAACTATCCACTATCTAGAGCATATAAAGACGGAATATTTGGCGAAATAATGTTTAATCCAATAGAGGAAGGGACTGAAAAGGATAAAAGAATTGCTTTAGAGGCAGAAAGAATTCTACTGAATGATAGAGAAAGTGGATATGATCATTTTTTGATGGTAAGAACTGACACTAAAGATAAAGCAAAAGAATTAGAAAATTTATATGAAAATATTACGAATTTAAAATTGAAACGAATTGATAGTGCAATGTCTACAAGAACTGTTGAAAAAACCATAATGCTACTTAAGAAAAAAGAACTTGATGGTGTGATTTGTGTAGATATGTTGGGCGAAGGGTTTGATTTTCCTAATTTAAAAATTGCAGCAATACATGAACCGCATAAATCTCTTGCTAGTACTCTCCAATTCATTGGTCGTTTTGCAAGAACTAATGCTGAAAAAATAGGTACTGCAAAGTTTATTGCTATGAATGATGATAATCTTAAAATTGAAAATCATAAATTATATTCAAGTGATGTTGCATGGCAAGATATGATAATAAGCATGTCAGAGGAAAAAATAGAGGGCAATCTAGAAGCTAATGAAATTTTGAACAATTTCACAAAACCTGAAGATCAGGATGAGTCGATATCTTTGAATAATATTCGACCTAATTGCCATGCAAAAGTATATAAAGTTTCAAACTTTGATATATATGGAAATTTCCCAGAAGAATTAAAAGTTGGGGAAAATATATATAGAAGTGAAGAAACTAATTCTATCGTAGGAATCTCCAAGATAAGTAGTACACCATTATGGTTAGCTGGAGATAGTCTATTAAATAATGAATTTGGATTATATATTGTACATTATCAATCAAGCACCAAGTTGCTGTTTATATATTCACAAAATAAAACTGAAGCAGTGTATGAATCAATAGTAGAATCTTTTGTAGAAAATTACGATAAGATTCCAAGAGATGAAATGAATAGAGTGCTGGCAGATTTTTCTGAGTATGAATTTTTCAACACTGGAATGCAGAATAGGTATTCAGAAAGTGGAGAATCTTATAGGATTTATGCTGGATCAAATACAGCTACATCAATTGATGAAACAACAGGAAAAATGGTTTCTGCAGGGCATGCATTTTGTAAGGTTAAAAAAGATGGTTACGAAAGTACAATTGGTTATAGTAGTGGATCAAAATTTTGGAGTAGCTCTTACTTTACTATTCCTGAATATATTAAGTGGTGTGATTTATTTGGAGAAAAAATTTCTAACGATAAATTAAAAGTAAAAACAAATACAAATTATGATAAGTTACCAATCCCCGTTAGGATTGTAGAATATGAAAGTGATATATTGTTTTGCTTCTTGGATAAGAAATCGTATATATCTCCTTGTACTATAGCATATAGCGGCAATCTGGATGAAAAAGCATTGATTACAGATGTTATATTTAAAATTATAGAGGTAAATAATAATATCATCAAATTTAAAGTTGAACTATTTGATAAATCCGAAGTTATAAGCTGTGATCTAATGGGAAACTATAGCTCAGAAAAGAAAGAGTTTATTTGTAAAAATGGAAAAGAAGAATATTCTTTGGCAGAATATTTTTCTAATAATCCTCTCTCTTTTAAGACGGCGAATGATACTGTTTATTGTGGACAAGAAGTCTTAAAAGGGAACTTAGAATTGGGAAAATATGATTCAAAACGAATTTGTGCGTTGAAATGGGATGATATGAAGGTCGATACAAGTTTAGAATGTGGAACTGGAACTGGTGGAATGATTTCTATTCAAGATGGACTTAGAAATTACTTAGAAAAAGAATCCAAGTTTTCACATATCATATTTGATCATGGAACAGGTGAAATTGCGGACTTTATTACTATTGAAGAAAATGGAGATTTCATTTATGTGGAAATGTACCATTGTAAAGCAAAGAAAGGAAGAAAATATAATTCGTCAGTAGGGGATGTGTATGAAGTAACTCAGCAGGCGATAAAAAGTACTATTTGGGTTTCCTCTAAGGCGATGCTTCTTAGGAAAATTAATGATAGGGTGTCAAGAGAAAGTAGTGAGAAATTTATTAGGGGAGAATTTAAAACCTTAAAAAAAATATTGCAAGGACCGAAAGTATTGCAAGTAAAAGTATATGTTGTACAACCTGCAATCAGTAAGTCTCTTCAAATTCCGGATAAAATTGGAACTATACTTTCTGCTGCAACAGCATTTATAAAAAATACGGGTAAAGTCCAAGAATTATTGGTAATTGGAAGCGAGTAAAGGAGATAAAAATGAGAAAGTTTTCATATAAAAATTTGTTTAAAAAACTAATAGATTTAGATATGACAAACAATGAACTTATGGAAAAGGCAAATGTGAGTAAAAGTACATTCTACAAAATAAAGAATGGGCAAAATGTAACTACAGATGTTTTGCTTAGGATTTGTAACACATTAGACTGTGATATTTCAGAGATTGTAGAATGTGCAAAAGTTATATGAATACAGAGTATATGTATTATAAATAAATTATTAGTTTTGCTGTAGAATAACAGTATCACTGTTGATACTATTTTAATACTAAAAAACTCAAAAACTATAAAAAATAAGTATAAAACACTCAAGAATAGAAACTAAATAGATACTGTTTTATGAAAATAAGAAACAAATATAATGTGGTAATTATTGAGTGGGAGTTTTAACCGAAAAATAGCGTATAAAATAAAAAGAGAAAAATTATATACATGAGTAAACTGGCTTATAGCATTTGGCAATTAGTGATTTGGGATATTTAATTTAATCATAAGATTAGGTCGGGAATCATACGGTGCCCTGGCCATTTTTTATGTTATAATACAAGTAATAAAGATTAAGCCAGGAGAAGGAGGGAGTATATTGTCAAAAATTAAAAAAGAAAAAATTTCTGCTAAAGGCTTTAATATTGAGGTTTATACTGAAGATTTTAAAAATGACTATATAAGTCTTACTGATATAGCAAAATACAAAAACAAGGAAGAACCCAATGTAGTTGTTTCAAATTGGATGCGAAACTATAACACAATAGAATATCTTGGTATTTGGGAGCAGTTAAATAATCCAGATTTTAACCCCCTCGAATTCGAGGGGTATTTAAAAGAGGCTGGTAGTAACGCTTTTACTTTATCACCTCAAAAGTGGCAGAAAACAACTAATGCAGTAGGTCTATTCGTAAAGTTGGGTAGATATGGTGGCACATATGCTCATAAAGATATAGCTTTTAAATTTGCTTCATGGATATCTGCAGAATTTGAACTTTATATAATTAAAGATTATCAAAGACTTAAAGAAGATGAAAATTCAAAATTATCATTATCTTGGAATCTGCATAGAGAAATATCAAAAATCAATTATAAGATTCATACAGATGCCATTAAAGAGCATTTATTAAAAGACCTTACAGATGAACAGTTATCATTTAAATATGCAAGTGAAGCAGATATGTTGAATGTTGCACTCTTTAATAAAAGAGCAAAACAGTGGCGTGAAGAAAATTCCGACTTAAAAGGAAATATGAGAGATTATGCAAGCCTTAATGAACTATTAGTACTTGCTAATATGGAATCCTATAATGCAATTTTAATTGAAAAAGGATTAGAACAAAGAGATAGAATGATTGAACTTAGAAATCTTGCAAAGACACAACTTATATCTTTAGAGAAATTAAACCAATTAGACATTAAAAAACTACCTAAGTAAAATTATTATAGAGTTATTGTCCGGGACTGGGACTGGGACGGGACTAAAAATTTGAAAACGTCCTATAATTAGATGAATTTGGTGATATTAGAAAAAATAAAAACATGTATTTTGAATGGTTTGGGATATATCGGACGTTTGGGAAAGAAGAATGGGAATAGTTAAAAATAGGCACTAAAGCCTTATAAATAGCTGTTCTGTGAGTGTTGTGCTTGCAAAATGCTTGCAAATTTTAGAAATTGGTCACCTGAAGAATAATTTTCAAGGAATACAAAAAGCAACTAAGAGAAAAATCCTAGTTGCTTTTTTGTTTTTTATCATTTATAAGTTTAATGCTGCTTTCATCGAAACTGCCAACAAATCTGTGGCGATGGTTTTAGCAACTTCTAATGTAAACGGCAGAGCTTTATCTTTAATTATCTTCTTGACATTATTCCATGTAGTATCTTCTCTAATTTTATCTAAAAAATCATGTCCTTCCCAAGTTAATGAACCAACTGAAAAAAAGTATAATGAGTTATCAGCATACTGAGCATTATAGTAATTGATCAATCCAGCTTCTTTTAAAATTTTACAATTCAGCAATTTATAAAATTTGAAACAAAAATGGAGAGAACGCTATATTTGAGTGCCTAAATATGGTATAATGTTCTAAATTAGGTTTAGGGATTCATAGAAAGTGAGGAAATTTAATGAAAGCTAATTATAAAAAGTTATGGCATATTTTATTGGATAGGGATATGAAAAAGAAAGAGTTAGCTCACATAGCCGGAGTTAGTACATATACTATCAATAAACTTAATAAGAACGATAATGTGACGGTGGAAGTTTTAGGGAAGATTTGCAAAGCTTTGGACTGTACTTTAGACGATATTATGGAATTTGAAGAGGATGGTGAATAGAGAATGGCTGGAAAAAACAATGTAAATATAGGTTTTGAAAAACAAATTTGGGACGCAGCTTGTGTTCTTTGGGGACATATTCCTGCTGCTGAATATAGAAAAGTAATTGTCGGACTTATTTTTCTTCGTTATATATCCAGTGCCTTTGAAAAACGTTATGAGGAACTTTTAAAAGAAGGCGATGGCTTTGAAAACGATAGGGATGCATATACAGAAGAAAATATTTTCTTTGTACCGGAAGAAGCTCGTTGGAGCAAGATTTCTTCTGCTGCACATACACCTGAAATTGGCACAGTAATTGATGACGCCATGAGGGCAATCGAAAAAGAAAATGCAAGCTTAAAAAATGTTTTGCCTAAGAACTATGCCAGCCCTGATTTGGATAAAAGAGTATTAGGGGAAGTTGTTGACTTATTTACTAACGAAGTAAAAATGGATGGAACAGAGGCAAGTAAAGATTTACTGGGGAGAACATATGAGTATTGTATTGCTCAATTTGCTGCCTACGAAGGAACGAAGGGCGGTGAATTTTATACGCCTTCAAGTATTGTAAAGACTATCGTTGCCATACTAAAACCTTTCAATAATTGCCGAGTGTATGACCCTTGTTGCGGCAGTGGTGGTATGTTTGTACAGAGTGAAAAATTTGTACAGGCTCATAGCGACAATCGAGGGAATATTTCTGTTTATGGACAGGAATCTAATGCAGATACATGGAAGATGGCGAAAATGAATATGGCAATAAGAGGAATTGATGCCAATTTCGGATCTTATCATGCCGATACATTCTTTAATGACATCCATAAAACATTAAAATCGGATTTCATTATGGCAAATCCACCGTTTAATCTTTCTAATTGGGGTGCAGATAAATTAAAAGATGATGTTAGATGGAAATATGGAACTCCACCATCGGGAAATGCAAACTATGCGTGGATACAACATATGATTCACCACTTAGCACCGAATGGAAAAATAGGCTTAGTACTCGCTAACGGTGCATTGTCATCCCAATCTTCAGGAGAAGGAGAAATAAGGAAGAAGATTATAGAAGATGATCTCGTTGAAGGGATTGTTGCTTTGCCGACGCAATTGTTTTATAGCGTGACTATTCCTGTGACCTTGTGGTTTATTACAAAAAATAAAAAACAAAAAGGGAAGACTCTATTTATTGATGCCAGAAAAATGGGATATATGGTTGATAGAAAGCATAGAGATTTTACAGAAGGTATACAAGCAGACGGAAGTCTTGGAGATATTGACTTGTTAGCAAAAATATTTGAAGATTTTCAGAATGGAGAATTAGAGGAGAAAAAGGGATTTTCTGCTATAGCTACAATAGAAGATATAGCAAAACAAGATTATATCTTAACTCCCGGTCGATATGTGGGCATTGAAGAGCAAAAAGATGACGGAGAGCCTTTTGAGGAAAAGATGAAAAGGCTGACCTCAGAGCTTTCGGGTATGTTTGAGAAATCTCATGAACTGGAAGAGGAAATTAGAAAGAAACTGGGGGCGATTGGTTATGAAGTGTAAACTGGAAGAAATTGTAGATGTAACAATGGGGCAATCGCCTAAATCTGAATACTATAACACAGAAAAGAATGGCTATCCTTTTTTACAAGGAAACAGAACATTTGGATTTAAGTATCCTACTTTTGATACGTATACAACGGTAATGACAAAATCTGCTAAAGCAGGCGATGTGATAATGAGCGTTAGAGCACCTGTTGGAGCTCTTAATATTACTCCGGTGGATATGTGCTTAGGTCGTGGTGTTTGTTCATTGAGAATGAAGAATGGCAATCAGAGTTTTTTGTTTTACATGATGAAATATTATATTTCTCACTTGCTTAAAAAGGAGAGTGGTACAGTATTTGGTTCTGTAAACAGGAATGATATTAGCGGCTTGGAAGTTGACATTCCAGAAGATGTAGAAGAACAAAATAAAATTGCTCGATATTTGGAAATGATAGACGATAAGATTGAACTCAATAATGCGATAAACAATAATTTAGCGGCTTAAATCTCGATTTTAGAAACATCAAGCTCGCCGGACATCAAACGTGGTAAAAGGGTATCCCTCAAGTCTGCTAAGCGGGTATTTTCAGCTTTGTTGTGACCAATCATCTCAAAAATCGGTGTTACTGTGGCTGTGTAGTTGCGGACATTATCAAAGTCTAAGTTGCTTATAGGCATAGCAGCTATATGCTGAGGATAAATGTGCGGCTGCGCAGAACCAGTTTGAGCATCGTATATTTCTTTCTGCCGATTTTTTAATAGTACATACCAAAAATAAACATCGTCTGTCATTGAACTATCAATAAAAGATGAGTCGGATGACCAAATTGGTATATTCCATAAGCTAACATATCCCGAATTTGCACCTGAAGCAGATATAGCAAGAACAGGAGCTAATGTATTAGCTACATTATGATAAGTTGATGGTTCCAACCCGCCGGCAACAACTGGAACATTTCCGAATATAGCATTTTTTGATAGTAAGCCCTTGCCTCTTTTAGGCGTTATGATATCTCCGATAGTATTTTCTCCATTTGATATACTCGGAAACATAGCATCAAAAATTACCTGAGCTTGTTGCTCTAAATTATTGTTTAGCATATAACATACCCATAACTTCTGTGGGTGGCAGAAGTTAATATCAGGGGACTTCCGCCCCATAGCCGTTCTCTAAGAATAAATAAGGAGGATTGACTGTGAAACAAGATTTAATCAAAGATATTGTTCAAGGAATGTTGCCATACTTGAACAACGCACAAAACGAAAAGTTACAAGAAGTTTTGCAATATACCCTTGCAAGTTATGATGTAACAGAAAGCAAGCAACAAAAGAAAACTTCGGAGCAGAACTTTGTAGAACTGTTCTTATCGGCAAAGAGAATAGAGGGTTGTTCAGAGAAATCTCTCAAATACTACAAATCTACTATTGAAGCTATGCTTGATGAACTCAAAAAAGATGTCAAACATATAGTTACAGATGATATAAGAGAATACCTGACAGAGTATCAGGAAAAGAAAAAGTCAAGTAAAGTTACAATAGACAATATACGCCGTATTCTTTCAAGTTTCTTTTCTTGGTTGGAAGATGAGGACTATATACTGAAAAGTCCGGTACGACGTATACACAAAGTTAAAACTGGCACAAACATAAAGGAAACCTATTCCGATGAAGCGTTGGAGCTTATGAGGGATAACTGCACAGAACTGAGAGATTTAGCAATTATAGATATGCTTGCTTCTACCGGTATGCGTGTAGGAGAAATGGTGCTACTTAATCGCAATGATATTGATTTCAATGAGAGAGAATGTATTGTTTTCGGTAAGGGCAGTAAAGAAAGAGTTGTTTACTTTGATGCAAGAACAAAGATACATTTGCAGAATTACTTAGAAAGCAGAACAGACGATAATCCGGCACTGTTTGTATCGCTGAAATCGCCACACGATAGATTAAAAATTGGCGGGATTGAAGTGAGATTAAGGGAATACGGAAAGAAATTAGGCTTGCAAAAAGTACACCCACATAAATTCAGACGTACCCTTGCAACGATGGCAATAGATAAGGGAATGCCAATTGAGCAATTGCAACAACTTTTAGGACATAGGAAGATAGATACGACCTTGCAATATGCAATGGTTAAACAAAGCAATGTAAAAATTGCTCATAGAAAATATATTGGATAGAGAGGAAAAGATTATGGCTGAACAAATCACAACGTTAGCTTCACTAACGGTAGACGAAAAAGGTTCATACGGAATTGGTGCAAGTGCCGTTCCTTTTTCAAGAGATTTATATACCTATTTGAGAATTACAGATATAAAAGATGACGGAACTCTCAATCTACAAGATTTGAAATCGGTTGATGATGATAAAGCTTCGGAATATCTTTTAAAACCGAACGATATTGTATTTGCAAGAACAGGAGCAAGTACTGGAAGAAATTATTTTTACGATGGAACAGACGGGGAGTTGGTATATGCAGGATTTCTTATTAAATTCAGTATTGATGAGAAAAAAGTAAATCCTAAATATATAAAGTATTTCTGTCAATCTAAACAGCATAAGGACTGGATTAACTGCTTTAATACTGGTAGCACACGTGGAAACATAAATGCTCAAACTCTTGGGAAAATGCCGATTCCTCTAATTGAGAGAAAGAAACAAGATGCTTTGGTAAGTATTCTTTCAAGTATAGACGAAAAAATTAAGAAGAATGAAGCAATAAACAATAATTTAGAGCAGCAAATGCAAGCATTATTCAACGAATATCTTTCGTCGAATAAATTTTATGATTTGACAACGGTTAAGGATGTTGTTTTATCTGCTAATACTGGGGCAGACGCTATTCAAAAGGCTCCCATGGTAGATTACGATACAGGAATAAGATGTATTCGAGTTGGTGATATGACGAATAATCGCAGTTTCCACGATTGGGGGTTTACCAAAGTTACGGATGATGTTTTCAAACGCTATCAACTACACAAAGATGATATAGTGGTAACAAGAACAGCATCTCTCGGTCTTAATACAATTATTCCTGAAGATTTACCAGCAGTATATAACAATGGTTTGATACGTTTAACTGTGAATACATCAAATGTCCTGCCTTTGTACTTATTCAGACAATTTCAGACAGAAGATTTTTCAAATTATATTTCTTGTATAGAAAGTGAAACATCTGTGCGTCCAAATATGAAAATTAACTATTTGTTGAAATATGAATTTGTATTGCCTCCAATTACAAAGCAAAATGAGATTATCGCATTACTAACTCCCATGTTGAATCAGCAAAATAATCTTATCGTCGAAAACAAACATCTCGAAGCCTTACGTGACACACTCTTACCAAAACTAATGTCCGGTGAGCTTGATGTCTCCAACATCGACCTTTAAGCCGCTAAATTATTGTTTATCTTACAGAAGGAGTCGTAAATATGGAAGAAATAATATTTAATAAAGATGAAATGGAAAATTATGGAATAGAGATAACTTCTGTAAGTTCTTTTATTGATGAAGTAAATAGGTTAAAAGATGATTTGTATGGGAGCAATGAGGAATTATTTTTCAGAGGGCAAAAAACTGATTTTTGGGATGTTATTCCAAGCATTTTTAGAGGTAATTTTTTAAGTGCAGAACATACTTTGATGCAAGTTCCTCTATTAAAAGCACCTTATGAATTTATGTCTATAAATAATGATTTTGAAATCATGACGAAATACCAGCATTATGGAATGTGTACAAGATTGTTGGATTTAACTACGAATCCGTTAGTTGCCTTATACTTTGCTTGTGAAGAATATGGTGATGTATGTTATAAAGGAATTGAAGATGAAGAAAATACTAAAACACAAGAAGCGAACGGTGTAATATTTTTTAATAAAAAATATTCTGTATCTACAAATGAGATAAATATAAAAGTTATATCCTCTTTATCTCAGATAGATTTATCAAATGATAATACGCTTGAATCTATCTTGAGAAAACTTACAGAACGGCAAGCAATTTCAAAAAAGTTAGAAGAAAGATGGAAATCAAAAGAACATTTCGAAGAATTTATAAATATTATTCAAAATAATTATATTGTTATACCTCCATACAACAATGAAAGATTATCAAGACAATGCGGAATGTTTTTATTGGCAGGATGCTTTAATTTTGTTTATACCGAGTCAATCAGGGAGTCCAGTATAGAAAAGGGATATAAAGATTTACGAGATGAATTTGATAGAAAGTTTTTCTATATTCCTGGAGAGAAGAAGAAAGAAATATTAGAGGAATTAGATACTTATAATATAAATGAGGCAACTTTATTTCCTGAATTGGAGCATCAATTGAGCTATATAAAAAATAAAAAGAATGCTAAAACAAAGGCTTTATCAGAATTTATAAAATTTGATTTTAATGATATAAACCAACAAATAATAAAAACAGATATTGAAATAAGTAGCAACATAATAAAAGATGAGAGTTTCAAAGATACTGTCATTAAAGATTTAAACGAAAAATATCATTTCAATATGCAAAAAATATGGGAATTGGTGGAAGAATGGGTTTCAATAATCGATTGGAATAGACAAGAGTCTGTAATAAGTAGATTTAGGGTGGGCGTTCAAAAAGTATTACTGAAAAATGGATTAGATAAAGAACATGCAAAGAATGAATCTGAGTACATCAGTGATAAAATTATAAAGATAGCAAGTGAAGTGTCGGAGAGGAGTGAGAAATAGTGTCGAATTTTTTCGTAGAAGCAGATTATGAAAACTCAATAATTGAATTATTTCAGAATGATTTGGGTTACGAGTACGCATATGGTCCTGATATTGAAAGGGATTTTTACAGTCCATTATATGAAGATGTCCTAGTTGAATCTTTATATCGTTTGAATAGAGGAATACCGGATGATGCTATTCAGGAAGCACTATATAAACTCAAAAATTTTGAAAATGGTGAGCTTGTGCAGAAAAACGCCATATTTATGGACTATCTGCAAAATGGTATTCCGGTCAGATATTTTGTTGATGGTGAAGAGCGTTCCTCTATTGTCTATCTTGTTGACTATAAAAATCCCGACAACAACTCCTTTATTGTAGCTAATCAATGGACATTTATTGAAAACTGTAATAAACGTCCTGATATAATTTTATTCTTAAATGGTTTACCAGTTGTATTAGTAGAACTAAAATCTCCTTCTCGTGAAGAAACGGATGCTTCAGAAGCGTATAGACAGCTCCGTAACTACATGCAGGAAATTCCGTCCATGTTTATTTATAATGCTATCTGCGTTATGAGCGATCAATTGACATCTAAAGCTGGTACTATCACTTCTGGTGAAGACCGTTTTATGGAGTGGAAAACAAAGGATGGGAATTACGAAAATACACAGTATGCTCAGTTTGATACTTTCTTTGAGGGAATGTTTCAAAAAGAAAGACTGCTTGATATTATCAAGAACTTTATTTGCTTTTCAAATGAGGGGATTGATACCTTTAAAATTCTTGCCGGGTATCATCAGTATTTTGCGGTAAGAAAAGCGATTGAATCTACAAAGCACGCTACTATTACTGACGGTAAAGGCGGTGTTTTCTGGCATACACAAGGAAGTGGTAAATCGCTTTCGATGGTGTTCTATGCTCATTTATTGCAGGAAGCATTGAATAGCCCTACTATCGTTGTACTTACAGATAGAAACGACCTTGACGACCAACTTTACGGACAGTTTGCAAAGTGTAAAGACTTTTTAAGGCAAGAGCCTATGCACGCTGAAAGTCGTGAAAACCTGAAAACTTTGCTTGCCGGCAGACAAGCAAATGGTATTATTTTTACCACAATGCAGAAATTTGAGGAGTCCGACGAACCACTGTCCGAACGAAATAATATTGTTGTTATGGCGGACGAAGCACATAGAGGGCAGTATGGACTTACCGAAAAGATAAAGATTATAAAAAATGAAGATGGTGATGAAGTAGCAAAGCGTGTTATCGGCACAGCAAGAATCATTCGTAATACGCTTCCGAATGCCACATATATAGGATTTACAGGAACACCTATTTCATCAAAAGACCGCAGTACTCGTGAAGTATTTGGTGATTATATTGATATATATGATATGACACAGGCTGTTGAAGATGGAGCAACACGTCCGGTTTATTATGAGAGCCGTGTAATTAAGCTCAACCTTGATGAAACTACCTTGAAATCAATTGATGCTGAATATGATTTAATGGCTCTTAATGCTGATGAGGAAGTTATCGAAAAGAGTAAGAGAGAGCTTGGTCAGATGGAAGCAGTACTTGGGAATGATAACACTATTAATTCTTTGGTTTGTGATATTCTTGACCACTATGAGAATAATAGAGAGAAACTGCTTACAGGTAAGGCTATGATTGTTGCGTATTCTCGTCCTATTGCCATGAAGATTTACAAGCGAATATTAGAACTTCGTCCGGATTGGACTGAGAAAGTAGGTGTTGTTATGACCTCCGGCAACAATGACCCGGAAGAATGGAGACAGATTATTGGTAATAAACGCCATAAGGATGAGCTTGCAAAGAAATTCAAAGATAACGACAGTCCTATGAAGATTGCGATTGTTGTTGATATGTGGCTAACCGGATTTGATGTGCCATCTCTTGCTACGATGTATGTTTACAAGCCTATGTCCGGACACAATCTAATGCAGGCAATTGCCCGTGTAAATCGTGTATTCAGAGATAAAGAAGGCGGGCTTGTTGTTGATTATGTTGGAATTGCTACCGCTTTAAAACAGGCGATGAACGACTATACTTCTCGTGATAAAAAGAACTATGGTGATACTGATGTCGCAAAGGTTGCATATCCGAAGTTTTTGGAGAAATTATCAGTTTGTCGAGACAAGTTTCATGGATATGATTATACCAAGTTTATGAATGGTACAGATCTTGAGAGAGCAAAAGCTATCAGTGGTGCTGTTAACTTTATTATGGGTAGAGAAAAAGTTGATGATAAAGATTCCTTCGTAAAAGAAGCTCTTATGCTTCATCAGGCTCTTTCTCTTTGTTCTTCTTTAGTTGATGAAGATAGCAGATTTGAAGCAGCATTCTTTGAGGCTGTTCGAGTTCTTGTTCTTAGACTTACTAATACCGGTGTTGGAAAAAAGATTTCATTACCGGAAATGAATGCAAGAATAAATGAACTTTTGAAACAGAGTATTAAAAGTGATGGCGTAATAAATTTGTTCTCAGACATCAAAGAAGAATTTTCTTTGTTTGACCCCAAATTTCTTCAGGAAGTTGCGAACATGAAAGAGAAGAATCTTGCAGTTGAACTATTGAAAAAATTGATTGCAGAGCAAGTTTCTGTTTATCGAAGAACTAATGTAGTTAAGTCAGAAAAATTCAGCGAGATTATGCAGCGTTCTCTGAATGCTTATCTTAACGGTATGCTTACTAATGAAGAAGTTATAGAAGAAATGTTAAAGTTGGCAAAACAGATTGCAGCAGCACATCAAGAGGGAGACAGATTAGGATTGACTGCTGATGAACTTTCTTTTTACGATGCCTTAACAAAACCACAGGCAATCAAGGACTTTTATGAAAACGAAGAGCTGATTGCAATAACAAAAGAGTTAGCAGATACTCTACGTAAGAATAAGACTATTGATTGGCAGAAGCGCGAATCAGCGAGAGCTAAAATGCGTATGCTAATCAAAAAACTTTTGAAAAAACATAAATATCCGCCTGAAGGAATGGATGATGCCGTTCAGACTGTTATGACACAGTGCGAACTTTGGACTGATAATTATAACTTTGATGAAGATAGAAATGTTTATTCATATACAAATCATGCCGAGAAAACTCTCCAGTTGGTTGCAGAAGATGTAAGGAAATATGATTAATTAGTTTAAGCGGCATAGACTGGTGTGCTGAGAGAGGGCAAGTTATGGCAAAAGGAATAATATATTTAATGACTACAGTCGTTTCTGGTCTTATCAAGATTGGCAAGACAGGAAATGAGCAATTTGAAAATAGAATGAGATTTTTAGAAAGCAATGGATATGCGAATATAACAGGACTAAAAAGGGAGTTTGCTATAGAAGTAGATGGATATGATGAAAAAGAAAAACTTATTCATGATATTTTTAGCAAAAGTAGAATTGTCGGTACCGAACTATTTGCGTTAGATATAGAGGTGGCAAAATCCTTATTATCTTCTTTAGATGGTAAACAAATTTATCCTAAAGATAAAAGCAAAAAAGAAGTATTCAAAGAATCTACAGAAGAAATAAAACTTAAAACTGAGGGTGGATTTATTCCAGATGGAGAGTATGTATTAAATCGTAACATAAAAGGTTTTGGAAAAGTGAAAGGGAAAGCTATAGTTAAAGATGGAGTCTTTACAGTGTTGAAAGGAAGTTTTTGTGGTAACACCGGCAAAGGTTATGTACCTTCTATTAGAAGAAATGTGAAGATAAAAGATAATATATTACAAGAAGATATTGTATGTATGAATCCATCAAGTGCCGGGTGGATAGTCATTGGCAAATCTAATAATGGATGGGTAGAATGGAAAGACTTACAAGGGAATCTTATCGAAAAATATAGAGATAAAGAAAAGTAGCTGATACATAAATTGGCTATCATAAAATATAGCGAGAGGTAAGATTATGCCAAATTTAAAAGCAAAAGAATATAGGCAATTTGAAAATATTAAATATGTTAGACAAGACGGGAGCGAATATTGGAGTGCAAGAGAGCTTGCCATCGTGCTTGACTATGTTCAGTGGAGAAATTTTCAAAAGGTCATAGATAGAGCGATGATTGCTTGTGAAAATAGTGGACATGAAATAGAATACGATTTTGCTGAGGTCAGCAAAATCGTGGAAGCAGGTGCTACAAGTAAGTCTATAAAAGATTATGAACTTACGAGATATGCTTGCTATTTGATTGTGCAAAACGGTGATCCGAGAAAAGAGGTTATTGCACTTGGCCAAACCTATTTTGCTATTCAAACATATCGTCAAGAAATAGCAGATCATTTTAATCAGCTTGATGAAGATAGAAGAAGGCTTGTTGTTCGTGGAGATATTAAACAGTGGAATCAGCTTTTGGTAGAAACAGCACATGATGCAGGAGTCATCACAAATGAAGAATTTGCTATATTCCAAAATGCAGGATATATGGGACTGTATGGTGGATTAGATGTAGAAGATATACATGACAGAAAAGGCTTAACTGCGAGACAAAAAATTCTGGATTATATGGGAAGCACCGAATTGATTGCTAATTTATTTAGAATTTCACAGACTGAAGAAAAGCTAAGGAAGGACAAAATTGAAGGTGCAGAAGCTGCAACAAAGGTTCATTACTCAGTAGGAAAAGAAGTGAGAAGTGCTATTGAAAAAATTGGTGGCACTATGCCGGAAGATTTGCCTGTTCCGGAGAAAAGCATTCAACAAATAGAAAAGGAACAAATGAAACGTCTAAAAGATAAAGCGAAAAAGGGCAAATTGATGTTGGATGAATAATATTTGTCCAAAGAAAATCATTCATATTGTAGTATCACCATTGATACTGTTTTGATACTAAAAAACTCTAAAACCACAAATAATAGGTATAGAAATAGCTAAAAACAGAAGCTGAAATGATACTGATATAAAATTAAAGAAACAAATATGCCATGGTAATTATTGAGTTTGAGTAACAGAAACAACTTACCAAGAAACAATCTGGTTCAAGAATAACTACATTAGCACACCATTTGATTCAATCCTTTGTTCCGGAAGAAGTCAGCTTTGAAGAAGCACATCAAGTGGGAATTGAACTTTGCAAAAAAATTAGGCGGGAAATAGGAGTATGTTTTAGCGACACATATCGATAAAGACTATATCCACAATCACATCATTTTTAATTTCATTGGTGTTGATGAGGGCAAAGTTTACCATTCCTATTATGGCTCATATATGAATATCAGAAATCAAAGTGATAAACTTTCATGGGAACAAAAGAGGATAAAGGGAGTCGTTAAGCATATTCAAATCTGTATCAGCAAAAAAAGAGCATTATCAAGGTTATCGCAGAAATCTGAATGATAAAAATTATATGATGATGAACCGAAAAGATAGAGAAGCCTATCAGAAATTCTATGAGGAAATAGATATTTTTCTTAAGCAAATTCCGAATTTGAAAGGTACTGTATTAGAAGGATTGAAGACAAAATCAGGTAAAAATCTTTTTAGGAAATTAAACGAGCATTCTAAAGAATTGCAAGCTAAACAACAGGAGATAATCAAGGAACATAATTCATTAGCAGCACAGTATGAGGAGTTGGAACATCTGAAAGTTAATATGAATGAGTACCTTGGAAAAAGTAAAGTAGAGAAAAAAGAGTCGGTTATTGGTGCTGTTAAGAAATATAAAAGAAAAATAGATAAAACAGTTGAACGAGTCATAGTAGGAAGAATGAAATAGAGTTATAAAAGTAAATGGAGAGTATTATTAGTTTGATGCTCTCCATTTTTTGATGCAGTTAGCATCTTGTTTTTTATTAAAAACATAGAAGAAATAGGCAAAATATGCTATAATGCCTACTAAATAGATTAAAATGTGACAAGGTGGGATAATTATATCAAGTCTTAATGTTATTGATGTAATAAAAGAATTAGACATTTCTAAGTCATATTTATATAAATTAATGATTCGGGTGTCATAACTATGTGAAAAAATAAAAACTTGACTTTAGATTTTAATAAAGCTGAATTTTTATGTACATAACAAGGGAGATGGACAAATGAACAAAAAATTGATGGCTATTTTTGTTTCTTTAGTGCTAATATTTACTTTTTTTATGCCTAAAAGTATTTTAGCTCATTCAAACGAAACAATGATAGAACCAAAAACAGATAAAATTCAATTAGAAGAATCATCAGAAAACCGTGAAGAAAGTCATGAAAAAAACGATGAAGTAAGCACCTACAATGATGCTAGCGAAAAAACTGCTTGGATAGAATTAGTAGAAAAAGTTGCTTCTTCACAAGCTGATACTTCTATAAATATTAATAAAAATATAGATGCGGATCCAGCTAATGATAAGCAAACAATTTTAATAAAAAACGGACAAAACATAGCCTTAAAGGGAAATGGAAGTCTAAAGGGTTTTGGATTTAATAGTATTAAAATTGAAAAAGGTGGAAGCTTGACTATAGATGGACCTTCTACTTCAAATGCTCAAATTATAGTTGAAGGTAAATTAAATATTAAAAGTGGAAAAATTTCAGATACAAAACTTGAAGGCCCAACCATACTTGTAAATGGTGGAGACTTCACAATGTCAGGTGGAGAGTTTAGTGGAAATGAAGCGGTTGATAGTCAAACACCAAAACCTGATAATTTGAGAAAGACTGAAAAGTATTATAATTATGCTCCAATCACCTTATATGGAGGAACTCTTAATATATCAGGAGGCAAAGTTTCTAATAACAAAGGTTTCTTACGAGGTGGAGCTATAGGTGCCTGGGGAACAGACACATCTAAAATAAATGTAAAAATTTCAGGTGGAGAAATTACAGAAAATGCTGCAAGCCACAATAAGGTATATGCATGGGGCGGCGCTATTTTTATGGAAAATGCTGAATTTGAAATGACTGCAGGTTCAATTACCAAAAATACTGCTGAACTTGGTGGCGGACTCTCGTTGAGTAAAACAAATGCTAAAATTTCAGGTGGGACTATAAGTGAAAATACAAATGGCGACTATAATGGTAAAGGTGGCGGAATTTTTGGATTAAATTCCAATATCATAGTAGAAGCAGGAAGTTTCTTCAAGAATCATGCAAATGGTCTTGGTGGTGGCCTATTTTTAGATACTTGTAACTTTACAATAAATGGTGGTCATTTTGTAGAAAACTCTTCTCTAAAAAGTGGCGGAGCCATAGCAACAGTTGGTACAAGTAAAGGACAAATTAATGCTGGACTATTTGAAAGTAATAATTCAAACGGATTCTGGGGTGGTGGAGCCATTTATAATGATACAAAATGTGAATTGACTATTAACAGAGCTCTAATAAAAAATAATGAAAGTAAGGGACGCTTATTAATTGGAGCTGGCAATAAACCAATATCTCGCCAAGGTGGTGGAGTATGGAACTGTCCGACAGGACATACAATAATTAATATAACCAATGGTGTGGCACTCTTTGATAACATAGCTTCAAACTTGGAATATAGTACTGCGGCTAAAGGCTCAGGAGATGACTTTGAAAATATAACAAAATATGAATTTGGAGAAGCTGTAGGAAGTTCTTCTGTAAAGCTCGCTTCAAGAATGTTAGGTGGTGGTTATAGACTATGGTATCAAGATGGTTCATTCCAAGGTATTCATAACAATTGGCCTGAAGATCAACAAACACCAAGGTACAATCCTGAAAATCCTGGCAAACCACTTCCTTACAATACTGTAATAGAGGAGAAAAAAGGAGCTCAACTTGCTTACAAGTCAGTTCCTACGCAAGAATCAAAAAACCTAGCAGAACAAGTGGCAACTACAATATTTAAAAATAATTTTGCCCAAGGAACCGGCATAAGTGGCGGAGCTATTACAAACAACGGTAAGCTTATATTTGGTGAAGATAAACCATACAAGATACAAATTACAAAGTCTTGGTTTGGGGATGATGAAAAAACAAGACCAGAAGAAATAGTTTTACAAATGTATGTAGGTGAACATTACATACAAGATATTAAACTAACAAAAGAGGGTAACTGGACTGCTACAATTGAAGATTTTCCAGATCCAGATACCTTAATCGACAACAAAACCGGTAAGCTTTTACCTATAAACTTTAAAGAAAAAGATAGTGGTAAATATATCCTATCTGAAGTGAAAAGAGAAAAAGATAGTAAAGAAAGTCTTTATATTATTCATTTAGAAAACTCATTAAAAACATCTATCAAGGTTAATAAAATTTGGAATGACAATAATAACCAAGCTGGCTTACGACCAGACAGTATTACTGTAGCCCTACTTGCAAATGGTAAAGAAACTGGAAAAACTATTGAGTTAAATAAAGGCAATGATTGGAAAGGTGAATTTAATGATTTACCATCTCATAATAATGGCGAATTAATTAAATACACTATCAAAGAAGTGAATGTCGCTAATGGTTACACTTCAACTATAGAAGGGGATATTACAAAAGGATATACTATCAAAAATAGCTATATTCCACCACAAACTCCACCAGAAAAGACCGAAGTAGGAGTAGAAAAAATCTGGAAAGACGAAAATAATGCAGACGGCAAGAGACCAGAGGAAATTACAGTCCACTTATATAAAAATGGCAAACTATTCCAAACAAGAAAAATAAGTGGAAAAGATGGTTGGAAAGTAGTGTTTAAGGATCTTGACAAGTATGAAGATGGCAAGGAAATTCTTTATACCATAAAAGAAGAAAAGGTCGAAGGCTATACAGGGGAAGTAAGTGGAAATGTTAAAGAAGGTTTTGTGTTAACCAACACAAGAAAGCCAGAGATTCCACCACAAACCCCACCAGAAAAGACCGAAGTAGGAGTAGAAAAAATCTGGAAAGATGAAAATAATGCAGACGGCAAGAGACCAGAGGAAATTACAGTCCACTTATATAAAAATGGCAAACTATTCCAAACAAGAAAAATAAGTGGAAAAGATGGTTGGAAAGTGGTATTTAAGGATCTTGACAAGTATGAAGATGGCAAGGAAATTCTTTATACCATAAAAGAAGAAAAGGTCGAAGGTTATACAGGGGAAGTAAGTGGAAATGTTAAAGAAGGTTTTGTGTTAACCAACACAAGAAAGCCAGAGATTCCACCAGAAACTCCACGGGAAGAACCAAAGAAACCACAACTCCCAAGTACAGGTGAAAACATTTCCCTTATTCATTATAAAATGTTGGCTTTATCTATAATTGGTCTTGCGTATATTTTTAGAAAAAGAATAATAAATAGGGACTAAGAAGAGAAAATATATGTAAATTAAAAATTTAGCATTAAAGCTGGAGATGATTAAAATAATTATCTCTGGCTTTTTGTGGTTCTTTGTCAAATAGGGTTGATGAAACAATTTTAGTGAAGGGATGAAGCCCTTTTTGTATACACTATAAATTATAGAACCCACAACGAATCTTCCTTTTGATAAATGGAATGAAAATTTTAATGACTCGTTTATTACGAATGCGATACTCGATCGACTATTACATCATTCTCATGTCATTCAAATTATGGGTGAATCCTACCGCTTGAAGGATATATTGAATGAGTAAAATTGTACATTTTTAGATTGACGTTTATACAGTTTTTGATTGAATTTTTTGTTTTAAAAATTTATGTAAATTTCTATTGAATACTCTAGCAAAGGTCTTTAAAAATTGTATCATTCCACTAAAAAAATTGTAGCCAAACAGTCAAATAAAAGTGGTTATGAACATTTTCAAAGCTCAAAATGATAACCGTTTTTTCGGAATCTTTCCTAAAACGTTTAGAAAATAGTGTGAAATAATGATTGATTTTTAAAATTTTCTTGACAAGTAAAAAAAGATATGTTAAATACTTGACGGTTATTTTTTGAAGGATTTTTGAAACGCCATTTTTCAAATTTTCTTTGGAAGAGAAAACTAGAAGGGAAGAATTATAAATGACACAATTTGATACACCAGAATACTTAGCGAAAGTGGATGCGTGGTGGCGCGCAGCTAACTATATTTCAGTAGCACAAATGTACTTGAAAGATAATCCACTATTACGTCGTCCTGTACAAAAAGAAGACGTTAAATTGCATCCAATCGGACACTGGGGAACAATCGCAGGACAAAACTTTATTTATGCACACTTAAACCGTGCGATTAACAAATATGACTTAGATATGTTCTATATTGAAGGTCCTGGACACGGTGGACAAGTAATGGTATCTAACTCTTACTTAGATGGTTCTTATACTGAATTATATCCAAACATTACGCAAGATGAAGCTGGCTTCAAACAATTGTGTAAAATTTTCTCATTCCCAGGAGGAATTGCATCACACGCTGCCCCTGAAACTCCTGGTTCTATTCACGAAGGTGGAGAATTAGGTTACTCATTATCTCACGCGACAGGTGCTATCTTAGATAACCCTAATGTAATTGCTGCTGCAGTTATCGGAGATGGAGAAGCAGAAACAGGCCCATTAGCAGCTGGTTGGTTCTCAAACACATTCATCAACCCTGTAAATGATGGTGCTGTACTTCCAATTCTGTACTTAAACGGTGGTAAAATCCACAACCCAACAATTTTAGCTCGTCGTACTGATGAAGAATTAACTCAATTCTTTAACGGTTTAGGATGGGATCCAGTATTCGTTGAAGGAACTGATCCTGAAAAAGTTCACCCATTAATGGCTGAAAAATTAGACGAAGCAATTGAAAAAATTCAAGCAATTCAAAAAGAAGCTCGTGCTAAAAAAGCTGAAGAAGCAACAATGCCTCATTGGCCAGTATTAGTAGTACGTACACCAAAAGGATGGACTGGTCCAAAAGAATGGAACAGCGAACCAATCGAAGGTGGATTCCGTGCTCACCAAGTTCCAATCCCAGTATCAGGTGAATCAATGGAACATATCGATGCATTATTAGACTGGTTGAAATCATACCGTCCAGAAGAATTATTCGATGAAAACGGAAAATTAGTAGAAGAAATTGCTGCTATTTCACCAAAAGGTGACCGTCGTATGAGCATGAACCCAATCACTAATGCAGGGGTTGTAAAACCAATGGAAATTACTGATTGGACTAAATATGCTGTTGATACTTCAACTCCAGGTGCTATCCAAAAACAAGATATGATTGAATTTGGTAAATTTGCAGCTGACTTAGTAAAAGCTAACCCAGAAAACTTCCGTATTTTCGGACCAGATGAAACTAAATCTAACCGTCTAAACGAAGTATTTAAAGCAACGAACCGTCAATGGGTTGGTCGTCGTGATGAAAGCTATGATGAATGGATTTCACCAGTTGGTCGTGTTATCGATTCACAATTATCAGAACACCAAGCAGAAGGATTCTTAGAAGGATATGTATTAACAGGTCGTCACGGATTCTTTGCTTCATACGAATCATTCCTACGTGTAGTAGACTCAATGATTACTCAACACTTCAAATGGTTACGTAAATCTAAAACTCACGCTCCATGGCGTAAAAACTATCCATCATTAAACTTGATTGCAACATCAACAGTGTTCCAACAAGACCACAATGGATATACTCACCAAGATCCAGGTTTATTAACTCACTTAGCTGAGAAAAAACCAGAATTCGTTCGTGAATATTTACCAGCAGATACAAACAGCTTGATGGCAGTTATGGCTGAAGCGTTAAGTTCAGAAGATAAAATTAACTTAATCGTTTCATCTAAACACCCACGTCCTCAATTCTACTCAGTAGAAGAAGCTAAAGAATTAGTAAGCGAAGGATACAAAGTAATTGATTGGGCTTCAACTGTTAAAGATGGCGAAGAGCCAGATGTAGTTATTGCTGCTGCAGGTACTGAACCAAACTTAGAAGCGTTAGCAGGTATTTCAATCTTGCATAAACAATTCCCAGAATTGAAAATCCGCTTCATTAACGTTGTAGATATCTTGAAATTACGTTCTCCAAAAGTTGACCCTCGTGGTTTATCTGATGCAGAATTTGATAAATTATTTACAGCTGATAAACCAGTAGTATTCTGCTTCCACGGATATGAAGGTATGATTCGTGATTTATTCTTCAATCGTAATAACCACAATGTTCATATCCATGGTTACCGTGAAAACGGAGATATTACAACTCCATTCGATATGCGTGTTCTTTCTGAAATGGACCGCTTCCACGTTGCAAAAGATGCTGCAGTTGCTGTATATGGTGACAAAGCTAGTGAATTTGCTGCGAAAATGGATGAAACAGTGGAATTCCACCACAGCTATATCCGTGAACACGGTGAAGATATTCCAGAAGTAGTAAGCTGGAAATGGGAAAACGTTAATAAATAATAACGATTTTGATTGAATAGGGCAATCGTCTGACGATAGATTTCTATCTGAGGGCGATCCCTATTTTTTGTTTTCTAGCATTTATGCTTGGGAAGATGATTCGTTATTCTGGTTATAAATATTTTTTATTTCAAGTGTGTTTTTATACATCTTTGTTATACCCCCCGAAGTATAGACAAAGAAAAGAAGGTTTTGATATAATATTCATATAAGTAAAGGGGAGTGAATATGATGAGTAAAATGAAGTTGTTATTAGGTACGATGGCGTTAGCAACTGTTGCAGTGACACAAAACGTTCAAGCCGCTGAAAATGAAGATTTGATATCAAAATGTGTAGTTGAAGAGAAAGCTGTTGTTCAAGGGGATGGACATGTATCTGTGTCGAAGTGTGGACACCCGTTCAGATTACGTATGCCTGAATGGAAAGTTGAAAAAGATGGCAGTAAAGTATTATATCGTGGTGGAAAACGTGCTTTAAAATGGCAAGCAGTCGATGATACTTGGGTATTTATTGGGGATAACTTTAAACCATTGAAAGGTTGGCAAGTATTGCCAGTTGTTCAACGAGGTTTGATTAATGTTGTTGAAGGTGATGATATTTATACAACTGTACCAGATTTAGGATATTTCTATTTTAATGAACAAGGATATTTACAAGAAAAATGGGTATTCGATGATGGACATTGGTATTACATTCCAGAACGTGGTGTTGTATCAAAAGGTTGGGAAGAAGTAAAAGATAAATGGTATTACTTCGATGCATCTGGAAGAATGCAAACAGGATGGAAAATGCTGAATGGAGTTTGGTATTACTTAAATGAATCTGGTGTAATGGAAACTGGCTGGGTTCAAGTAGATGGAAAATGGTATTACTTCAATACTTCAGGAGGCATGGAAACAGGTTGGGTGCAATGGAATGATGCTTGGTATTATTTTGCACCAACAGGAGAAATGAAAACAGGCTGGGTTGAGTCATCAGGTAAATGGTACTTCTTAAAAGACAGTGGTAAAATGGCTGTATCAGAAAAAACATCAGATGGCTACCAAGTAGATGTAACTGGAGCATGGGTTCGCTAGCAAAAACAGTTGACAGTTTTACGGATTGTCAGTATACTGATAACAATTAAATCGAGAGCAATGATCAAGCGCAGTAGAGACTAGCATCGGAGCAAAAAGAGAATTGTCGGTAGGTGCAAGACAATCCTATCTAAAATCGAAGTACACTTGAGAGCAAACTGTGGCAAACAGCGTCTATCCGCGATAAGGATTTGAGAGGTAGTTTTTAACTACAAGATGGGTGGTAACACGGCAAAGTCGTCCCTAATAGCTTTTGGGCTATTAGGGACTTTTTTATTTGCTAGAAAACTGAGTAAGAAAATTGCAACAATATAAGGAGGATTTGTATGAATATTATTGATGATTTAATGTGGCGTGGTGCCATTAATCAAATGACAGATGAAGAAGGGTTGCGTCAATTAACGCAAGAAAAAGCAGTCTCACTATACTGTGGTGTGGATCCAACAGGAGATAGTATGCATATTGGACATTTAATTCCATTTATGATTTTACGTCGTTTCCAATTAGCGGGTCACCGTCCAGTTATCGTTATTGGAGGAGCAACAGGTTCAATTGGAGATCCAAGTGGTCGTACAAGTGAACGTGTTCTACAAACAAAAGAACAAGTACAACATAATGTCGAAAAATTGACTGCTCAAATGAAACGTTTATTCTTAACAAGTCAAGAAGACCAAGAAGCAGTTCGTTTAGTGAATAACTATGATTGGACAAAAGAACTATCATTATTAGACTTCTTACGTGATTACGGGAAACATTTTAACTTAAATACAATGTTAGCAAAAGATGTTGTTGCAAGTCGTTTAGAAGTAGGGATTTCATTTACGGAGTTTTCTTACCAAATTTTACAATCAATCGACTTTTTACAATTGTTCCGAAAAGAAGATGTTCAAGTACAAATCGGTGGAGCTGACCAATGGGGAAATATTACAGCCGGTTTAGAATTAATTCGTAAAGTAGAAGGAGCAGAAGCTCGTGTGTATGGATTGACGATTCCATTGATGTTAAAATCTGACGGTACTAAATTCGGAAAATCAGCTGGTGGTGCAGTATGGTTAGATCCAGAAAAAACAACTCCATATGAATTCTACCAATTCTGGTTAAACCAAGATGACCGTGATGTGATTAAATATATTAAATACTTTACATTCTTAGAAAAAGAAGAAATTGAAGCATTAGAAGTTTCTGTACAAGAAGAACCACATAAACGTTTAGCACAAAAACGTTTAGCAGAGGAAGTGACACGTTTTGTACATGGTGAAGCAGCATTACAAGATGCTTTAAAAATTACAAATGCTTTATTTACTGGAGATGTTCAACAATTAAATGCTGATGAAATTGAACAAGGGTTCAAAAATATGCCAACATTTGAAAGTGAAAAAGTAGAACAAAACTTAGCAACATGGTTAGTAGATTTAGGAATTGAAACAAGCCGTCGTCAATCTCGTGAGGATATTCAAAATGGTGCAATTTCAATTAATGGAGAAAAAATTACAGATTTAGAACATGTATGGACTCCAGAACAATCTTTTGAAGGACGTTTTGTATTAATTCGTCGTGGGAAGAAAAAATATTTCTTAGTTAAATTAAAATAGTATCATTGGAAGAGGTTAGAGAAATCTAGCCTTTTTCTTATGGAATTGTCACGAAAAATATGACAAATAAAGGTGCTAAAGATGCAATTATATCAGCTTTAAAACGAAATGTTACAGTTTTGTTACAATGAAGATACAATTCTGCGAAATTTACCATAAGACTTTAGTCGTATGGTATGATGGTACCAGTCAGAATTATAAGCACCTTCATATGGTGCCATGTATATAAATAAGAAATCGTTTGGAGGGAATCATTTGAACAAGAGGTTATTAACATTCGTAGTAACAGGAACAGCGTTAGCCTTAGGGGCATTATCACCATCAGTAAACGCTCAAGATATTGATTCGCAAATTAGCTCAGCAAATTCTCAAATTCAAAATTTAAACAATCAAAAACAAGCGGTAGCAAGTCAAGTTGACCAATTATCTCAAGATTTATCAAATGTACAATCAAGAATTAACTCAGTACAAGCAGAACAAGAAACTGCTAAAGCAAACTTAGAAGTACTAAAAGCAGAAATTTCAAAACTTGAAACATTAATCGCAGAACGTAATGAACGATTAAAAGATCAAGCTCGTGCAGTACAAGTAAATGGATCACGTTCTTACTTAGACTTCTTACTAAATGCAGATTCTATTACAGATGTAGTGAATCGTATTGGGGTAATTGTTGACTTAGTAGGTGCAAACCGTCAATTAATGCAAGAACAAGCTCGCGATAAAGAGCAAGTTGAAACAAAAGAACAAGCTCAAAAAGCAAATTTAGCGCAACAAGAAGCAAATGAAGCACAATTACAAAACTTACAATCTGAGTTAAGTGCAACATTTAATAAACATAAAGCGACTTTAGCAAATCTTTCAAACGAAGAATTAGAAGCAATTGCAGCACGTGATGGCTTAGTTCAAGAAAAAGAAAGATTAGCAGCAGAAAAAGCTCGTGCGGATGCTGAAAAAGCAGCGGCACAAAAAGCAGCAGAAGCTGCTAAAGAAGCAATGTTAAAAGCGACAGAAGAATCAGTTGCACAGGCAGCAGCTACTCCTGCAGCAGCAACAGTATCAATTGCAGCTAAAAGTGCAACACCAGCTAAAGCAGCAAATATCGTGGTAGGTGGCTCATTTGCAGCTCCAAACCCATCATTTGTAGCAGCTTTAAACGGTGGTTACTTCGGACAATGTACTTACTATGTGTATAACCGTTTTGCTCAATTAGGTTCTCCAATTAGAACTACAGGATTAGGAAATGCGGCTGAATGGCCAGCAAACGCTGCAGCAGCAGGTTACGGAGTTTCTTCAACTCCTCGTGCAGGTACAGCAATTGTATTCCAACGCGGTGTCGGTGGAGCAGACCCTGTATATGGTCACGTTGGATTCGTTGAACGTGTAAATGCTGATGGATCATTATTCATCTCTGAAATGAACGTACAAGGTGTAAATGTTATTTCAACACGTACAATTCCAGCAGGCGTTGCAGCTCAAGCAACTTATATTAACTTTGGATTATAATATGAATGAAGAATGAATTCCTTAGCGGAATCCATTCTTTTTTTATAAAAAAAAGTTAAGATAAATTCAACGCTTTATTTAGTAAGTATTTGCTAAATAATCGAATCTCTAGACTAACGTTAACTTTCGCCGTGATTGACACCGAAGGCTAGCGTTTTTTTATCGTTTTTTTGGTGAAAATGAGTTACAATAGGTAAAGTAATTAAGGAAAGTGAAAGGAAGTGAATCGATGGATACAGCTCTTTTAAAAGAAAAAATTCAAAAAAAAAGTAAGGAACTTGGTATCGATAAAATCGGATTTGCTTCTGCTGCACCTTTTGATTATTTAGCTCAAGGAATGCAAGAATCTAAAGAGTTAGGACATACAACAGGATTTGAACATCCGATTTTAGAAGAGCGAATTTACCCAGAGAAGATTTTTGATTCTCCTAAGACAATTATTTCGATTGCTTTGGCATATCCTACTTTACCAAGTCAGAAACCTGAACGTGTAAAAGGTGAGCGACGTGGAGCTTTTGCGAGAGCTTCTTGGGGAGAAGACTACCATTTTATTTTATCTAGAAGAATGGAAGCTTTAATTGACTATATTAAAAGTGAAGTGAATCAAGAAGATGTTGCGTTTAAACCAATGGTGGATACGGGAGAATTAATCGATGTCCGTGTGGCTGAACGAGCTGGAATAGGCTTTGTTGGAAAAAATGGTTTATTAGTGACAAAGGAATTTGGTTCCTATGTTTATTTAGGCGAATTAATTACAAACATTGAATTTCCAGTCGATGCTCCCGTTGATTATGGCTGTGGAGATTGCACTCGTTGCGTAGATTTTTGTCCGACCAAGGCTTTGTTAGGAAATGGTAAAATGAATGCGCAACGTTGTTTATCGTATCAAACGCAAACGAAAGGTTTTATGCCGAAGGAATATCGTAAAAAAATGGGACATGTCATTTATGGTTGCGATATTTGCCAGCAAGTTTGTCCGTATAATAAAGGAAAAGATTTTCATTTACATCCTGAAATGGAACCATCTGTTGAAGAAACACATCCATTGTTAAAACCATTAGTGACGATTTCGAATAAGGAGTTCAAAGAACGTTTTGGGAAGATGGCTGGTTCGTGGCGTGGAAAGAAGCCATTGCAGAGAAATGCGATTATTGCGCTAGCGAATTACCGTGATAAAACAGCTGTTCCGCTATTATTGAAAGTTATGAAGGAAGATATGCGACCTGTCATGAAAGGAACGGCAGCTTGGGCTGTGAGTGAGATTATTAGTGAATCGAGTGAAGAACTAATTCATTATTTTACAGAAATGTTAGAAAAAGCTCGAAAAGTTGAAGCAACAACGAAGGAAGAAATAGATTTAGTGACCGAATTAGAAGAAGCGATTCAAACATTACATGAAAAACAACCAAAAAATCCTAAGGAGGGATCTTATGACAATGAATCATATTGTATTATTTGAACCACAAATTCCAGCGAATACTGGGAATATTGCACGTACTTGTGCAGCAACGAATTCACCGCTACATTTAGTGGGGCAATTAGGATTTTCGACAGATGATAAGCATTTAAAACGTGCGGGTCTAGATTATTGGAATGATGTGGATATTACGTATCATGATTCGCTAGAAGCATTTATGGAATATTTAGGCAATCGTCCTATTTATTTAATTACAAAATTTGCTAATCATACTTATGATGAAGTTGATTTGGCAAAGGATGAAGAGCAATTTTTCATTTTTGGAAAAGAAACAACAGGTTTGCCAGAAGAATTTATGCGGGAACATGAAGAAAGTTGTTTAAGATTACCGATGAATGACACTCACGTTCGTTCGTTAAACTTATCGAATACAGCAGCAATTGTTGTTTATGAAGCATTAAGACAACAACAGTTTAAAGGCTTAGAATTAGTTCATACCTATGAACATGATAAATTGAAATAAGGAGACATGAAGATGAAAAACATTCCTCTCTATTTATGGAATACGATTATTTATGCATTATGTACTCTTTCATTCGCATTATTAGCAGTGGTGGATAATAAATGGTATGCATTAGTTGCTGCTTTGTTTGGAATTTCTAGCGCTTTTAATGCGTATCGATATGTTAAAGATAAACAGAAAAAAGAAGAGAATGAATAGCGTTTTTTAAAATGGTATGCGTTTTGGAGAGATAAACGGACACAATCGTTTATCTCTTTTTTGTTGCTTGACAGTATGAGGGAATTGTATCAGAATAAAGTCATTAACGATTGTGAAGGAGGCTACCGATGATGGAAAAAGATTGGTGGAAAGGCAAAGTAGCTTATCAAATTTATCCAAAAAGTTTTAATGATAGTAATGGAGATGGAATTGGAGATATAAAAGGAATTACCGAAAAACTCGATTACTTACAAAATTTGGGAATTGATATTTTATGGTTGTCTCCTGTCTATAAGAGTCCATTTGTCGACCAAGGATATGATATTGCAGATTATTATGCGATTGATCCACAATTTGGAACAATGGAAGATATGGAAGAATTAATTGCTGAAGCAAAAAAACGGGATATTTCCATTATTATGGATTTGGTTGTCAACCACTGTTCTGATCAACATGAATGGTTTCAAAAAGCATTAGCAGATCCAGATGGCCCTTATGCAGATTATTTTTATTTTATTGAAAGTGAAAAAGAACCGAATAACTGGGAAACTTATTTTGGAGGTAGCGTGTGGGATAAAGTTCCTGGAACGAATAAATACTATTTACACTCATTTCATAAAGGACAGCCTGATTTAAATTGGCAAAATCCTGTTGTGCGTGAAGAAATTTATACAATGATTAATTGGTGGTTAGAAAAAGGAATCGGAGGATTCCGTATTGATGCCATTATTAATATTAAAAAGGATTTAGAGTGGCGTTCATTACCATCTGAACAAGAAAATGGACTTGTTCCTGTTCGTTATTCATTAGCAAATGCGCAACCAATCGAACCATTTTTACAAGAAATGAAGGAAAAAACATTTGCACGCTATCATGCTTTTACAGTAGGAGAAGTATTTGATGAAACGGATGAAGAATTACATTTCTTTATTGGCGAAGAGGGGGTGTTCTCGTCTATTTTTGATTTCAAACAAACGATTTTAGGGCAAAAGGGAAATGGCTGGTATAGTCATGAATTACCAACTGCAGAAGAATTAAAAGAGAGTATTTTCAAAGCGCATCGTCGTGCGGATTCCATTGGTGTATTATCAACTATTATTGAAAACCATGATGAGCCACGTGGAGTTTCTCATTACATTCCTGAAGGAGAAGTGACAGAAATTAGTAAAAAAGCTCTTGCAACGGTGCAAATGCTTCGAAAAGGAATTCCATTTATTTATCAAGGACAAGAGGTTGGGATGGAAAATCAAATTTTCGAATCGATTGATGAGTTTGATGATATTAATACTTTAAATGAATATCATGTTGCTAAAGAGGCGGGACTAACGGATGAAGAAGCGTTGAAGGCTATTTCAAAATATAGTCGTGATAATGCTCGTACTCCAATGCAATGGAATGGTGAGGAGAAATTAGGATTTACAACTGGAGAAGCTTGGCTTGTTTCAAAACAGCCACAAAGAGACATGAATGTTGAATCTCAGGAAGATAACCCACAATCCATCTTGAATTATTATAGATTGCTAACGGCTTTATATCGTGATGAAGTTTATGGTTCAACTATAAGAGAAGGGGAGTTTATCCCTGTTTTAGAAGAAGTAAAAAATATGATTGCTTATGAGCGTCGTGGCGAAAAACGTGTGCTTGTATTAGTGAACTATCACGCAGAACCTCAAACGGTAAATTTATCAACGCCTGTAAGAAAAGTATTGCTAGCCAATATTCCAGCAGAAATGAATGGACAAGGAAATCAACTCTCTCTTGCTGGCTATCAAGCGCTTGTCTGTGAATTAGAAGATTAATAGAGTGAAGAAAACGTTCTTTCGATAAAGTTTGTAGGACTTGTTGAAAGGGCGTTTTTTATTGTAAATAAACGATGCTTAAGAATGCTTAAACAAGAAAAATCTATATAAAAACGGAAACAACTGGTGTATAATGAGTGTAATAAAAAATAAAGAAACTTATTGACAAAAAAGAGTATGAAGTGACCCCAAAAAGTTAGACTTTTTTGAGACGACTTAAGTCGTCTCTTTTTGATTAATAAAACAAAATGTATGAATAACCCCCTAGGGGGTTCGCGCCAAAATTTTTGGCGCGTTTTTTCTTGGAAATATTATTAAACTTTCAATTAGATTTACTAGTTAAGCAATACGAGCAGAGTTTGAATGAGTTATTCTGTAATTTACAGGACTTAGTCCATCCAGTTTAATTTTTATACGTTTGTTGTTGTAATAATCAATATAATCGATAATAGCTTTCTCTAATTCCTCAAGAGACTTAAATTCTTTTTCAAATCCATAAAACATTTCTGATTTCAAAATACCAAAGAAAGATTCCATCATACCATTATCTGCACTGTTCCCCTTACGTGACATAGACGGCTTTATATCTTTACTTTCTAAAAATCGATGATAAGAATCATGCTGGTATTGCCAACCTTGGTCACTGTGGAGAATAGTATTTTTGTATTTTTCATCTGTAAATGCCTCGTTTAACATTGCCTTTAGTTGATGTAAGTTAGGTGAACGAGAAAGATTGAACGCAATAATTTCACTGTTAAATCCATCTAAGACTGGTGATAAATATAGTTTCTGTTCACTACTTGGAATGGCAAACTCCGTTACATCTGTGTAACATTTTTCCATTGGTTTAGATCCTTCAAAATCACGTTGAATCAGATTATCTGATTTCTTTCCAACATCTCCTTGGTATGAATAATATTTGCGTTTACGACGAATACGGGCAATTAAACCAAGTGCTTTCATTAAGCGTTGTACCTTCTTATGATTCACTTTAAAGCCACGATTTCTTAATTCTAAATGAATTCTACGGTAACCATAGTTTTCCTTATGTTCTGTAAAAATATCTTGTATTTCATCTTTAAGCTGTTGATCCTTATCCGGTTGGTTCATTTGTTTTAAATGGTAATAGTACGTTGAACGAGCTAAATTAATTACTTTAAGAAGAATATCCAATGGAAATTCATTGATTAATTCTTGAACAATTTCAGTTTTTCTTCTTTCTCTTTTTCCTCCTTCAATCGTAGTTCCCTCAACTTTTTTAGAACAGCAATTTCCGCCTTTAAGTATAGATTTTCTAATTCAAGATGTTCTAATTCTGTCATTTCTTCTAATTTTTTCTTTGGCTTACGTCCCATTGAATTTGGTCTCCCTCTTGTTTTCTCAACAATAGTATACCCATTTTTCTTATATTGTGCTAGCCAATTTGAAAGTAGGGAACGATTAGGAAGTGCATAATCAATAGCCACACTTGTTTGTGAACGACCTTCTAAAAGAACTTTATTCATTATTTCCTGCTTTAGTTTTGGTGAATAGTAACGATTTTTTTCTTTTTTAACAATTTCTATTCCATATTGATCAATCAATCGAACTAAGTATTTAATATTAGAATCGGCAATATCGTATTTCTTTGAAAGATTCTTTAAACTTTCACCTTGTTTTCTTAGTTGATAAATTTCTATTTTATCTTCATAAGTTAATTTCATTAAAAAACACCCCAAAAGTTAGATTTTTCATGTCTAACTTTTGGGGTGCAGTACAGTATCGGGTGTTTTTTTAGTTAAAATAGTAACTAACCTATTCTTTTTAAAAAAGTTTTGAGGAGGAATGTATCATGGATACACAAAAAGTTGAACACTATGCAGGAGTGGTAAGAAAAGTTTCTATGGGGTTAAAAGTTTGGAATATTATTGGAATTGTTGGGAATGGTTTTGCAACAGCAGGACTAGCATTTTTATTATTGCCATCTACTCAAGAAGAATTAGCAAAATTAAAGAATCCAGCTTTTAATACGGAAACGATTGGTTTGAGTGGAGCCATTGTTGTAATCTTTTTATTGTTATGTATTTTTTCAACAATTTTATACCATAAAATTGGAAAAACTGCTAAACAACAACAATTACCAGATAAAAATTTATTAAACTTTGCAATTGGAATTCATGCATTTTCAATTGTAATACAATTGGTGAGTCAATTCATTAGTCCGAAAGGGTTTGATATTACTGCATATATTGTCCCAGCGATTATTGCCGGATTACTAGGATGGGTATATGTGACATACCAAAAATGGGAGCAAGAAGTAGCAAAACATTAAGGAGAGGTATGAATGAGTAAAACATTAAAATGGAGCATGATTAGCGTAATGGTATTAGGAGCCGTTGTCGTTATCGTATTAGGATTTTTAAAATTACGCTCTCCAGAAAAGAAAGAAGAACACCATTATACAATTATGGAATTAACGGAACAGGAGCCTTTAGTATTAGATGGAAATATTGAAACGGCTAAAGAGCAAAGTTATCATGTCGACCCTCAAAAAGGGCAAGTCACTCAAGTAAAAGTAACAGATGGTCAAGAAGTAGAAGCAGGCGATGTGTTATTTGAATATGATAATGAAACAATTAGTGACGAAGTTGCCGATTTAAATCGACAAGTGAGTCGCCTAATATCTGAACGTGATCATCTATATCAAGAATTGGAAACACAAAAGAATCGTAAAACTCAAGCAAAACAAGAGGTAGAAAAAGAAGTTCCTACTCAAAATCAGCAAGGTACTACGAATCAAACAGCTCATGTAGGTACTATGGATACGACTGCCTTTGATCAAGCCATCGAGGGAACTCAAAAAGCGATTCGTGAGATGAACAATACTATTGAAGATGTAAACACAAAAATTGAACGTCTGTCTAAAAAAACAAGCTCAAGTGTAACAGCGGATATTGCAGGAACTATTAGCATTAATCCAGAAGGAAAGACAAATGTACAATTAGCTTTCATTAAAATTGCAAGTAAAGATAGCGAAGTGAAAACAACCGTTTCTGAATATGATTATGAATCTGTTGAAAAAGGAACTCCTGTAATTGTATATGTGAAAGCTCAAGATCGAGAAATTAAAGGAACGATTTCATTTGTTTCAACGGATCCGTCAGGAAGTGGTGCTAATCCAGTACCAACATTGCCAACTTCTCCTAGTGCAGCTTCTAGCAGTGGAGGTCATGGTGTTGCTCGTTATGATGTGATTGTAAAACCAGAAATTTCTCTTCCGAATGGCTTTACGGTTCAAGTAAAAATTCCTCAAAAAGGATTAGTATTAACAGAACAAGCTATTCAAAAAGATGGTGAACAAGAATATGTCTATTTATACGACAATGGGGTAGCTAAACGTAAAAATATCAAACGTTTGAAAAAAGGATTCCAATGGATTGTTCAAGAAGGATTAAGTATTGGCGATAAAGTGATTGCAAATCCTGATTCAGACATTACAGATGGAGCAGCGGTGTCTTCTACACAATTGGAAGAGTCGGTGAAGTCCCATGATTAAACTAGAACATATTCATAAATATTATAAAGTTGGAGATGAGCAGTTACATGTATTAAATGATGTGACTGTCCGTATTACTCAAGGAGAATTTGTAGGAATTATGGGGCCTTCTGGTTCTGGAAAATCTACTCTTATTAATATATTAGGATTCCTAGATTCTAAATATGAAGGAAAATATTCTTTTAATGACGAGTCTGTTTCTAATTTGAGCGATAATCAAATTTCCAAAGTTCGTAATTCTACCGTTGGATTTGTTTTTCAAGATTTTAACTTAATTGAGCAAGCAACAGTCGAAGAAAATGTGCGTCTGCCTTTATTATATCGTGGATTAACACCTCGACAAACTCATACAAAAGTAAAGCAAGCACTAGAAAAAGTAGGATTAGGAGATAAATTAGAAAAATATCCTCGACATCTTTCAGGTGGTCAAAAACAAAGAGTGGCAATTGCTCGAGCGCTAGTGAATAGTCCAAAATTCATTATTGCTGACGAACCAACAGGAGCATTAGATAGTAAAACTTCTGCGAGTATTATGGATATTTTATATCGTTTAAATCTTGAAGATGGAGTAACGATTGTAATGGTGACGCATGATCCCACTTTGACGAAGTATTGTTCTCGTGTCATCCATGTAATCGATGGAGTGATTCATGAGCAAAAGGAGGGGATTCCAAATGAAATTTAGTGTATTATTAGGATCCGCTCTGCATTCTCTAAAAGGAAATGCTCGTCGTACAATTTTAACCATGTTAGGAATTATTATCGGAATTGCAGCTGTTATTACGATTATGAGTCTTGGGAAAGGATTCCAAAAAATGGCTGTTTCAGGATTAGCTGGAGAAGATAATGGGAAAGTCACTGTACAATTTTTCTATCAACCCGACAATCCAGAATCTGTTCGAAAATTAGAAAAAGCTTTTTCAAAGCAAGACCGCATTGGTGTGGAAAGTATTGAAGGAGTTTCGGGAACAGAAATTCCTGAAACAAGGGAACAAAATTATATTTTCGGAGTTTCGATTCCAACGAAGAAAACAACAGAAAAAATTGTACTTGGATTAGAAAAATCTGCAACAAAAGAATCTTTGACGATTGGAGAAAATATTTCCCAAGTAGATATTGATGCGAATAAAAAAGTAGCGATTATTGATGAAGAGTTAGCAGAATTATTATTTTCTAGTCCAAAGCAAGCACTAGGTCATGGGGTAACGATTGATGGAGAAGTGTATTATATTAAAGGGATTAAACCAACGAGTAAAGTAGATACTTTGCAAGCCGTGTTTACAGGTGCAGACCCTTATAAAGCAGTACATGTTCCAGCTACCACTCATCAACATTATCATAAAAAAGAAGAAAACGTGAATGGACTAAAAGTATTTATTAAACCAGGCTATGTAGCAAAAGATGTTGCTAAAAAGGTAGAAACTCATTTGAATGAAGTGGGTTCAAAACATACTTCTGGGAAATATACCTTTATTGACGTAGCTGCTCAAATGGATATTATTGGAAAAGTGTTAGATGGATTAACTTATTTCGTTTCGGCAGTAGCCGGAATTTCGTTATTCATTGCAGGTGTTGGGGTGATGAATATGATGTATATTTCAGTATCTGAACGAACAAAAGAAATTGGGATTCGTCGTGCAATGGGAGCTACTAAAGGTTCCATTCAATTACAATTTTTATTAGAAGGAATTATGATTACTTCTATTGGAGGAATTATCGGATATGTAACAGGCGTGCTACTTGCGATGCTGATTTCGAATTTCCTACCATTTAAAATTTATACTGACTGGACAGCAGTAGCTTTAACAGTTGGAGTATCAGTCTTTATTGGAATTGTATTTAGCGTATTTCCTGCTAAGTCTGCTGCCAATAAAGATGTCATTGAAATATTACGTTAAAAGGTTGGAGAAACTCCAGCCTTTTTTCTTTGAAATGATTGAAACATGAAGGAGAAACTTGTACTATAGATATGGCAATAAAATGAAGAAAGAGGTGAGCGCATGAAGATTTCAGAAGGAGATTTTATATTTGAATTAAAATTTTTAACGATCCATCCTCAAACTCACAACATTCAAACAGATGTTTTCTTACAAGTTTCTCATCAAGAACAAGCTTATCAAGAACTTATAGACTTATTATCTGTAGCACAATTGGAAGAATGTCTGGTGTCGATGAAGAATTTATTAGAAAAAGGAGAAGAGTATTCTTCAGAATTTGAACAATCCAGATTAGCAGTGTTATTAGAAAAATTAGAAGAAGAGTATGTTATGACATGGGTCATTGCTCCAGAAAATATTTTAACAACGGCTTCTCAAGTCATTGGAATTGATTTGGCTCAATTGGATGAAGAAGCAGTGTTTCTTTATCAAGAAGAAGAGGAAAAGAAACAAACAAAAACGGTTGAAGTGGAATTGAGTTTATCTGCTGAAGAAATGCGACAAATCTATGAACAATTGCAAGAAGATTTGAAACGAGTAAAAGAATTTATGCTATACTAAAAATAGTTAAATCATATTGGAGGGTATGCGTGTGAACATGAAAGAGATGGTTGGCAAACAGGCCGCAACTTATATTGAATCAGGGATGACCGTAGGTCTAGGAACAGGTTCTACAGCTTATTATTTTGTAGAAGAAATTGGTAGACGTGTAAAAGAAGAAGGATTAGACATTATTGGTGTAACAACTTCAAAACGTACAAAAGAACAAGCTGAGAAGTTAGGAATTCCATTGAAGAGTGTAGACGAAGTAGATTTCATTGATGTAACAGTCGATGGTGCCGATGAAATTGCTCCTGATTTTTCAGGAATTAAAGGTGGCGGTGGTGCCCTATTATTTGAAAAAATTGTTGCAGAACAATCAAAACGTATTATTTGGATTGTTGATGAATCTAAAATGGTGGATTATTTAGGACGCTTCCCACTTCCGGTAGAAGTGATTCCTTATGGTTCAGAACAATTATTCAAAAAATTTGAAGCAAAAGGCTATCGTCCAAAATTCCGAGTGTTAGAAAATGGCGAACGTTATTTAACGGATAGTCAAAATTATATTATTGACTTAGATGTATTCCCAATTAAAGATCCTGTGACATTTGGAGCAGAATTAAAAGCTCTAACAGGAGTAGTGGAACAAGGGTTATTTACAAATATGACAGAAACAGTTTTAATTGGAACGCCAGATGGTGTGAAAGTACAAACTTTAGGATAATAGTAAAAAGGCTGGGATTTGTCCCCAGCCTTTTGTGTTACGCTAAATATTTTTCTAATCGAGCAACTACTTCTGTTAAGTTTTCCATTGAAGCAGCGTAACTGAAACGAACGTAGCCTTCTCCACCAGGTCCAAATGAAACCCCAGGGATTAATGCTACTTTAGCCTTTTGTGCAAGGTCACGAACGAATGCCCATGAATCTGTTCCGAATTTTGCAGGAATTTTAGCAAATAGATAGAAAGCTCCATCGGGACTTGCTACTTTGAAACCTAAGCGACGTAATTCTTTTGCAAGATAGTCACGTCGTTGTTGGTATTCTACTTTCATAATGTCACAGTCACCTTCTCCGTGTAACATCGCAGCTAAAGCACCGTATTGGCTTGAGCTACTTGGAGAAGTAACCATATATTGGTGAGTTTTAACAACTTCATTGATAAATGGAACTGGGCCAAGGATGTACCCGATTCTCCAGCCAGTCATAGCATGAGATTTGGATAAACCGGTAATTACGATTGTTTGATTAGGTAAGAATGAAGCTAATGATTTATGAGTTCCGCTATACGTTAATTCAGCGTAAACTTCATCACATAATGCCCATAATCCATATTCTTTTAAGATAACACTTAAAGCTTCTAATTGTTCTTTAGAATAAGTTACCCCTGTTGGGTTACTTGGATATACTAATACAACTGCTTTAAAAGTTTTTTCTGGATGAGCTTCAATAGTAGCACGTAATTTTTCTGGAGTTAAAATAAAACCATCTTCACTAGTATCGACTGTAATAAAGTTCCCTTGGTTCACCATTGTAATTGGCATGTATAATGGGAAAACTGGAGTAGGAACAATAACTGTGTCTCCAGGGTTCAAAATAGCTTGGAAGCTAGCGTTAATCGCTTCAGTAGCTCCGATAGTAGTGATGACCTGTTCTGCTGTATAGTTTAAATTGAATTTTTTATTATAGTATGCTGCAGTTGCTTGACGTAATTCAGGAATCCCAGCATTTGGAGTATAGTGGGAATGATTATCACGAATGGCTTGAATAGCAGCTTCTTTAATATGTTCTGGTGTGTTGAAATTTGGTTCACCTAATGTTAATTTGATGATTCCAGGAATTTGAGAAACTTCTGCATCAAATTGACGAATATCTGAAACGGCAATTTTTTCAACGACTTGATTGAATGGATGTTCTAACATTTGTTACCCCCTGTGTTATAGATAGGTAAATTGTACCTTTTTTATCAAAAATTAGCAATGTGGAAACGAAAAAAGTCTTCTAATCATTCCTCCTACTAGCACAAGTTCAAAAAGTATTGTATAATATCACTGAAATATAGGTAAGCAGTCAAAGTGCGAGCCACCTTTTTGTTAATAAGGGGTGGAGTGTGCACTTTTTTTGTGCAATGAAGCCAAGAAAGGATATCAGTATGCAAACAGAATTTGATACGATTGCTGCGATTTCGACAGCACCTGGTGAAGGGGCTATCGGGATTGTCAGAATTAGTGGAGATTTGGCGATTTCAATCGCAAGTTCGATTTATCAATGTGGTACTAAAAAATTAGAAGAACAAAAGACACATACGATTCATTATGGTCATATTGTCGACCCTAAATCTGGAGAAGTCTATGATGAAGTAATGGTAAGTGTTTTAAGAGCTCCAAAAACTTTTACACGAGAAGATATTGTGGAAATTAATTGTCATGGAGGGATTGTGGCGATTAATCGTGTGTTGCAATTAGTGTTGCGCATGGGAGCAAGATTAGCGGAGCCTGGGGAATTTACGAAGCGTGCCTTTTTAAATGGACGTATTGATTTATCTCAAGCAGAAGCAGTGATGGATTTAATTCGAGCAAAAACGGATAAATCAATGCAATTAGCGATGCGTCAATTAGATGGTCAATTATCGCATTTAATTCAAAATTTACGTCAAGAAATTTTAAATACATTAGCACAAGTAGAAGTAAATATTGACTATCCAGAATACGATGATGTAGAAGAAATGACTTTGCAATTATTACGAGAAAAGACGCAACAAGTATTGCAAGGGATTCGTGCTTTATTAAATACAGCTAGCCAAGGGAAGATTTTACGAGACGGGTTAAAAACAGCCATCGTAGGTCGCCCGAATGTTGGAAAATCTAGTTTATTAAATGTATTATTAAGAGAAGAGAAAGCCATTGTAACGGATATTGCTGGAACAACAAGAGATACAATCGAAGAATATGTCAATGTCCGTGGAGTGCCTTTACAATTAATTGATACAGCAGGAATTCGTGAAACGGATGATGTCGTAGAAAAAATCGGGGTAGAACGTAGTCGTAAAGCGTTAAAAGAAGCGGATTTTGTATTGTTGTTATTGAACCAAAGTGAAACATTACAAGAGGAAGACATTCGTTTATTAGAAACGACAAAAGGAATGAAGCGAATTATTTTATTTAATAAAACAGATTTGCCTTCAAAACTTTCAACAGAGGATATCGCTCCTTATGCTAAGGAAGAAGAAATTGTCACAACGTCTATGTTGAATAAAGAAGGAATCGATCAATTAGAAGAAAAAATTGCGGGATATTTCTTCCAAGGACAAATGAATGAACGAGATGCAACTTACTTATCAAATACTCGTCATATTGCCTTATTAGAAAAAGCAGAACAGGCATTAGTCGAAGTGCAAAATGGGATTGAAATGGAAATGCCGGTCGATTTAATTCAAATTGATTTTACAAGAGCATGGGATTTATTAGGAGAAATCACAGGAGACAGTATTCAAGATGAGCTTCTAACCCAATTATTTAGCCAATTCTGTTTAGGAAAATAAGAGAAAGCCACTATTGGAGAAAGGGAGTTTCGAATGACAAAGTTAGCAACGATTTGCTATATCGATAATGGAAAAGAATTGTTATTACTAAAGCGCAATAAGAAGCCAAACGATGTACATGAAGGTAAATACATTGGAGTAGGTGGTAAATTTGAAGCGGGTGAATCTCCAGAAGAATGTGCCATTCGTGAAATTTTTGAAGAAACAGGTTTGAAAGTTCATCAAATGGCGTTAAAAGGGATTATTACTTTTCCTGAATTTACTCCCGAACATGATTGGTACACGTATGTGTTTCGAGTGACGGATTTTTCCGGGGAATTAATCGACTCTCCTGAAGGTACTTTAGAGTGGGTTCCTTATGATCAAGTATTGACGAAGCCAACTTGGCAAGGTGATTTAATTTTTATGAGTTGGCTATTAGAGAATCGTCCATTTTTCTCAGCTAAATTTATATATGAAAATGGTGAATACATTCGCCATCAAGTGGAATTTTATACAACGAATGAACAATAGAAAGTAGGAGGAAGTATGGTAACAACTTATGAAGCTGGTAACTATGATGTTATCGTAGTCGGTGCGGGTCACGCTGGAAGTGAAGCTGCACTAGCAAGTGCTCGTATGGGTGCTAAAACATTATTATTAACAATGAATTTGGAAATGGTGGCATTTATGCCTTGTAATCCGTCTGTTGGAGGCCCTGCAAAAGGAGTCGTTGTGCGTGAAATTGATGCGTTAGGCGGAGAAATGGGTAGAAATATCGATAAAACCTATATTCAAATGCGTATGTTAAATACAGGGAAAGGCCCTGCAGTACGTGCGTTACGTGCGCAAGCAGATAAACATTTATATGCGCAAGAAATGAAAAAAACAATTGAACAACAAGAAAATCTTGATTTAAAACAAGGAATTGCGGAACGTTTAATGGTAGAAGACGGTGTTTGTAAAGGGGTTGTATCTCATACAGGTGCAATTTACCGTTCAAAAGCAGTTGTTTTAACAGCTGGAACATCTTCTCGTGGACAAATTATTATTGGAGAATTGAAATATTCTTCTGGAGCTAATAATTCTCAACCGTCGATTAAATTATCAGAAAACTTATTAGAATTAGGATTTGAATTAGCTCGTTTTAAAACAGGGACTCCTCCAAGAATTAAGAGTTCTTCGATTGATTATAGCAAGACAGAAATCCAACCAGGAGATGAAACGCCAAATTTATTTAGTTTTACTTCTAAAGATGAAGACTACCGCTATAATCAAATTCCATGTTGGTTGACGTATACAAATGAAGGGACTCATGAAAAAATTCGTGAAAACTTACATCGTGCGCCAATGTTTACAGGAATTGTAGAAGGTGTAGGAGCTCGTTATTGCCCATCTATTGAAGATAAAATCGTTCGTTTCAGCGACAAACCTCGTCACCAAATTTTCTTAGAACCAGAAGGGGAAAATACGGAAGAAGTGTATATTCAAGGATTATCAACTTCTCTACCAGAAGATGTTCAAATTCAAATGATTCATACAGTAGAAGGTTTGGAAAAAGCTGAAATGATGAGAACTGGTTATGCCATTGAGTATGATGTAGTGATTCCTCACCAATTAAAAAATACATTTGAAACAAAAATTGTGGAGAATTTATTTACAGCTGGACAAATGAATGGAACAAGTGGATATGAAGAAGCTGCCGGTCAAGGGCTTTATGCTGGAATTAATGCTGTTCGTAAAATCCGTGGTGAAGAACCATTTATTTTAGGTCGTAGTGATGCGTATATTGGAGTATTAGTAGATGATTTAGTTACAAAAGGAACGACAGAACCGTATCGTCTATTAACTTCTCGTGCAGAATATCGTTTATTATTACGTCATGATAATGCAGATTTACGTTTAACAGAAAAAGGTCGTGAACTAGGATTAATTTCAGATGAACGTTATGTAGCATTCCAAGAAAAACAAGCAACCATTCAAGCAGAAATTAAACGTATCCAATCCATCCGTTTGAAACCAACTGAACAATTGCAATCATTCTTAGCTGAAAAAGAATCTGCAGAATTAAAAGACGGTATTTTATTAAGTGATTTATTAAAACGTCCAGAGTTATCTTATGATGATTTAATTGGCTTTGCAGAAGAAGAGGTAGCTGTTTCTCGTGAAGTAAAAGAACAAGTAGAAATTTCTGTGAAGTATGAAGGTTATATTGCCAAAGCGATTGAAAAAGTAGAAAAATTAAAACGAATGGAAGCAAAACGTATTCCATCGAATATTGATTATGATGCTATTAATGGACTTGCGACAGAAGCTCGTCAACGTTTGAAATTAATTCAACCAGAAACGATTGCGCAAGCAAGCCGTATTAGTGGGGTAAACCCTGCCGATGTATCGATTTTAATGGTGTATATCGAACAAGGAAAAATTGCGAAAGTTCAAGAATAGGAGAATTGTATGAAACCAGAAGAATTTTATCAAAGACTCCAAGAAGTTCATGGCATTATTTTAACAGAGGTACAAAAAGAACAATTTCATCAATATTTTCAATTATTGGTGGAGTGGAATGAGAAGATGAATTTAACGGCAATTACCGATGAAGAAGGTGTCTATTTGAAACACTTCTATGATTCATTAGCGCTAGGATTTCATCATGAATTGTCGAATCAAACATTGTGTGATGTCGGAGCTGGAGCAGGATTTCCAAGTATTCCATTGAAAATTGTATTTCCAGATTTAAAAGTGACAATTGTGGATTCGCTTAATAAACGAATTACATTTTTAAATACTTTAGTAGAAACGTTAGGATTAATAGATGTGCAATGTTTCCATGATCGTGCAGAAACTTTTGGACAAAATAAAAATTTCAGAGCATTTTATGATGTCGTAACAGCTAGAGCGGTAGCAAAATTAAGTGTACTAAGCGAATTTTGTATGCCATTAGTGAAAAAACAAGGATACTTTTTAGCATTGAAAGCTGCTCATACAGAAGTGGAGTTAGAAGAAGCGAAAAAATCGATTGCCATTTTAGGTGGAAAAGTGGAAGGTGATGTGTCTTTTGATTTGCCATATGAAGGTGGAAATCGTCATGTTGTAACGATTTTAAAAACAAAAGAAACGCCAAATAAATATCCACGGAAACCAGGAATTCCATTGAAAAAACCATTATAAAAGAAGAAAGACTTTTCTGTTGTAGCAGAGCTGGTTCGTTAGCCACTGTTACAAAGAAGAGTCTTTTTTATGCGTTGAATCGATTCATGATTGAGTCGATATTTTTAATTAATACAGAAATAGATCCGTCAGGATTATTGATAAACTCCACCATTTCTTTATTTTCGTAAATGTCACTTGGAATAGTAATTTCAATTCCGTTATCGAGTTTGAATTTTTGTTTGCTGTATTTCTTCTCATATTTTGGCACATTTGTAACAGGAATTTTTTCTAGAATTTTTTCAGTCGTAATTGCTTGGTAAGCCGCTTCTTTTGCTAGAGGTTTATCTTTGAAGACTGTATCGAAAATAATACCAGCATCGATTTCATCACTTTCTTCTAATTGTGTTAAGATTGCTTGCTGTGTCGTTGCAAGTGCTAGATAATTTTCTTCGTCATATTTTTTGGCGACATGTGTGACAGTCTTTTTAATTTCTTTGATTTGTTCCTGTGTACTTGTAGGAGGTGTAATTTCTAAAAATTGTTCAGAGAAATACGGAATTTTTTTACCTTCTACGATATATTTTCGTTCGATTAATTGATACTGACCATTACTTGTATCCACAATGAACGCTTCAGATAATTTTTGAGAAGGATTTGGTAAAATCGCATGATTTTGCAAAACGGTATTTAATACTTGATCATCTTCATAATCTAAAAAATGTGTATATTTAGAGCTATAATCTAAACGCAAAATTGCAAAGAAATTTCCGCCTTGATCATTAATGCCTGATGCAAAGACATAATCAGCTGCAGGGATATCTTCTGCTGGAGCGATGATTTCATATAATTTATGAGCCAGTTGTTGTGTTTTTTCAATAAAAGGGATGCTGTCATCTGCCAAAAATCCTAGAAGTGGTTCTTCTGGAGGTAAGACACCATGACGAGGGTCACTTTTTAATGTTTTTTCAATTATTTTTGTAAAATATTCTGTAATATAGGGATTCGATAAAGGTAATTCTTTTTGGGATAACAGTAAGTTTCCGCTATTTTTATCGAAAATGTGTAAATAAGCTTGGTGTAAAATCATAAAAACTCCTTAAAAATATTAGTAATACAAACATACCACTTCTTTTTTTGTAAGTAAATGGAGTATACTATTTTTATTCTGAGGAATGGGAGGTTGAAAAGTGTTTGAGAGTAGAATACAAACCCCTCTAGGAGAAGTTCGATTAAGAAGTGATGGAAATTCACTAACAGGCTTATGGTTTGTAGGGCAAGTGAATGATGCCAAGGACAACCATGATATTGAGATAAAAGATGATTTGCCAATTTTTGGTCAAGTAGAAAGTTGGTTAGAAAATTATTTTTCTGGAAAGCAAATTCCAATTACGATTCCGTTGAAACCGAAAGGAACCGTTTTTCAAGAAAGAGTTTGGCAACTGTTGCAAGAAATTCCTTATGGAGAAACGATGACTTATGGAGAAATGGCGCAGAGAATGGCAAAAGAAAAAGGCGTAGAAACCTACTCCGCTCAAGCAGTTGGGCAAGCTGTTGGAAAAAATCCAATCAGCGTTTTCATTCCTTGCCATCGAGTGATAGGAAAAAATGGTGCATTAACTGGATATGCGGGTGGAGTTCATAGAAAAGAACAATTGTTAAATTTAGAAAGGGGAAAATAAATGGTGTTAAAAGGGATAAAAATGGTATTGGCGGCATTTGGGTCATTATTAGTGGCACAATATTTTGGATTGTCGTCAGCTTCGGTAGCATCGATTATTGCAATTCTAAGTGTTGGGAATACGAAGAAGTCATCCATCGTAATTGCTTGGAAACGAGTAGTGGCTATGTTATTAGCTTTAACAGTAGCGGTATGTGTTTTTTTAATGTTGGGACATTCTACCATTAGTTTTGGAGTGTATTTAATCATTTATATTCCTCTTGCATTTTTATTAAAAGCAGAAGCAGGGATTGCACCAAGTTCGGTACTTGCGATTCACCTTTGGTTAAGTAATACGATAACAAATAGATTACTATTAAATGAGGCGTTGTTATTATTAGTGGGAACATCAGTAGCTCTTTTATTAAATTGGCATATGCCTAGCTATCAACAAGATATTGAAGATAAAAGACAAGAAATTGAAGATAAATTAAAAGATATTTTAAGAAAAATGGCATACTTTTTACGAATGGGAAATGGAACAAATGATGCAAAACTCATTATTGAAGCAAAAGAAAAGTTAGCCCAGGCGCAAAAACTTTTATTTATTGAAAGTGAAAATCAGTTATTTAGTCAATTTAATAAAGATTTATGTTATTTTGAAATGCGAGCGGAACAAATACAGTTATTAGAAGTGATGGCTAAAAATTTAAATGATTTTCATTGTCCTGCTAGAGAGGCTGAGTTGTTAGCGGAAATGTTTGATTCAACAGCAGAACAATTGCACTTAACGAATACTGGGTTAGATTTAATGGCTGAGATTCAGGATTATATTGATGAATTTAGGAACTTAGAGCTACCAAAAACGAGAGATGAATTTGAATATCGTGCAACATTATTCCAGTTATTAAGGGATTTACAACGATTTATTGACCTTAAAGTATGTTATTTTAGAGATCATCATTAATTTGGAAAAAAATATATCGAAAAAGTTGCAAAACAGCTTGCATTTCACAAGAATTCTTGCTAGAATATCAAAGTGCATTTGTGTGCACTGGAACAAAACGTGGGAGGAGAAATCTTCATCTCCATTTAAACCACGCGCGAAACAATCAAGGAGGTAATGTCTCGTGGCTAAAAAAGTTGTAAAACTAGTTAAATTACAAATTCCTGCAGGTAAAGCTACACCAGCTCCACCAGTAGGTCCAGCTTTAGGTCAAGCACAAGTTAACATCATGGGCTTCTGTAAAGAGTTCAACGCTCGTACAGCAGAACAAGCTGGTTTAATTATTCCGGTAGTGATTTCAGTATATGAAGACCGTTCATTCGACTTCATCTGTAAAACACCACCAGCAGCAGTATTATTAAAGAAAGCTGCTAAAGTAGAAAAAGGTTCAGGCGAACCAAACAAGAAAAAAGTTGCTACTGTAACTCGTGATCAAGTTAGAGAAATTGCTGAATTAAAAGCACCTGACTTAAATGCAGCAGATGTTGAAGCTGCAATGCGCATGGTCGAAGGTACAGCCCGTTCAATGGGATTTGTAGTAGAAGGCTAACAAACATGCAGCTTCCAAAAGTCCCTAACACGAGTGTTTCACTCATGGACTTTGTGGGAGGTAGAACCGTTAAAACCACACAATAGGAGGAAATTATACAATGGCAAAGAAAAGCAAAAAATATTTAGAAGCCGCTAAAAAAATCGATTCTTCAAAAGCTTACTCAGTTCAAGAAGCAATCGCATTAGCAAAAGAAACAGACTTCGCTAAATTTGATGCATCTGTAGAAGTTGCATATCGTTTAGGATTAGATCCAAAGAAAGCTGACCAACAATTACGTGGAGCAGTAGTTCTTCCAAACGGAACAGGTAAAACTCAACGTGTATTAGTATTTGCAAAAGGTGAAAAAGCTAAAGAAGCTGAAGCAGCTGGTGCAGATTATGTTGGTGATAGCGAATTAGCTCAAAAAATCCAAGGTGGATGGTTTGAGTTTGACGTTATCGTAGCTACACCTGACATGATGGGTGAAGTTGGTCGTTTAGGTCGTATATTAGGACCTAAAGGTTTAATGCCAAACCCTAAAACAGGTACTGTTACAATGGACGTAACGAAAGCTGTTGAAGAAATCAAAGCTGGTAAAGTAACTTACCGTGTTGACAAAGCTGGTAACATCCACGTTCCAATCGGTAAAGTTTCATTCGAAAACGAAAAATTAGTAGAAAACTTCAAAACAATTCACGAAACATTATTACGTATCAAACCTGCTACAGTTAAAGGTCAATACGTACGTAACGTTTCTGTAACAACTACTTTTGGCCCTGGGGTTAAAGTGGACGTAGCTTCTCTATAATTTTAACAATAAGAAAAGAGTCGAGTTATCTCGGCTCTTTTTTGTGTTTATAGAAAGGACTTCTTGGGATAGTAGCTGAAAGACGGCAGTAGACTCGCAAAGCGAGTCTCATGTATAAATGCTGCTATGGGAAGTTCTTTTTATTTTTTGATTTGAGGGAAGGACGCCATTGTTAGAAGGGAAAAAATCATAATAACGAAATTACATTTTAAAAATAGTTTCTTTTTTATAAAAAACTATTTCATTGTTAGCGCTTTTATGTTAGAATAAACTTAGAAGGAGGTGGGATAATGACAGAAATAATTAGATTAGATACTGAGAAAAATAATGAACGTACTACTGATATAGATATTTTATCTACAGAGGGCATTCTTAAAAAAATTAATGCGGAAGACCAGAGTGTAGCAAGAGTGGTTGAGAAATGTATACCTCAAATTTCGAATTTAGTAGATAAAATAGTAGAACGAATTAGAATTGGTGGACGTTTGTTTTATGTTGGTGCAGGTACTTCTGGGCGACTTGGTATTCTAGATGCTGCAGAATGTCCCCCAACATATGGAGTAGATAATAATTTAGTAATTGGGGTTATAGCAGGTGGTAATGATGCGATGTTTGTTGCACAAGAAGGTGCAGAGGATTCAATGGAGTTACCTATAGTTGATTTATCGTCGTATCATTTTTGTGAAAAGGATATATTAATAGGATTAGCAGCAAGTGGTAGAACGCCTTATGTGATTGGGGGACTAAAATATGGGCAACAACTAGGAGCTCTAACAGCAGCTATTTCATGTGTTACAAATGCAGAAATTTCAAAATATGCAGATTACTCAATTGAAGCTGTAACAGGAGCTGAAGTTATCATGGGGTCTACTAGGATGAAAGCGGGAACTGCTCAAAAATTAATTTTGAATATGATTTCTACTAGCGTAATGATAAAACTTGGGAAAGTATATAAAAATTATATGGTAGATTTAAAGCCTACTAATCAGAAGTTAATGATTCGCTCAAAAAATATGATTAGAACCCTTACGGGAGTTTCTCAAGAACAGGCAGATTTTCTTTATGAAGAAAGTGGACATAATGTGAAAAAGGCATTAATTATGGAAATTATGAATGTAGATAGAAATACAGCTGAGAATGCGCTAGAAAAAGGGAATGGGCATATTAAGAGTGCTATTCAGCTTCTAGGAGGTGAAATTTGATGCAAGATATGGAATTGATAGTTTTTGAAATTATTAGTAATGGTGGGAATGCAAAAGCATTAGTTTATGAAGCGATAGAGGCTTCTGAAAAAGGAAAATTTAAGGAAGCAAGAGAGCTTCTTAATGAAGCAGATACTTTTTTAAATAAAGCTCATCAAGTGCAAACGGATTTAATTCAAAAAGAAGCAGCTGGAGAAAGAAATGAAGTTACTGTGCTATTTGTTCATGCGCAAGATCACTTGATGACTTCGATAGAAGTTAGAACATTGGCAGAAAATATCATTCGAATGAATGAAAGACTTTGGAAGTTGGAGAATAGAGAGTAGAGAGTAGGAATAAGAATGGCTAGATTTAGAAAATGGACTGTAAAAAATATGGAACAGAATAAAAAATACAAAACTTCTTTAGGGATTACTGATTATGATATTCCTATGTTTGGCTATAAAAGTATTATGTTAATTTTTGTTTCAATTATCCTATCAATGTTTTTGATTCCAACTTTTTGTAATTTGATTCAAATTGATTTTAAATGGCCATTTATTATTGTGGGTAGTATTATAGCGGGATTTACAGTATCATTTTCTCAGTTTTTTATAAATTCCAAAATAGGTATCACAAAATTATTTTGGTTAATAGGTATAATTTGGTCTGTTATTATTGGGATAATCTATTACTTTATTGTTATGACTGGAGTAATTTTATAAAAAGTGGAGGTGAAATTATGAAAATATTATTAGTTTGTTCAGGGGGTATGTCAAGTGCTATTGTTGCTAAAGCTTTACATGACGCTGGTGCAAAAGAAGGTTTGGAATTAGTAGTAGATGAATGTGGTACACAAGCTTTTGCTGAGAAAGTAAAAGAAGACTATAACATTTCACTTGTGGCACCACAAATTAGACATCGTTATGATGTATTGAAAGCTAGCGCAGATGAAGTAGGGGTTCCTTGTTTATTGATAAAACCTCAAGGATACACTCCTCTAGGAGGACCGAAATTGCTTCAACAAATTAAAGAAGAATTGGAAATAAAATAGGAAAGTGGGGATTTTTTATGTTTGATAAAATAACAGAGTTTATGGATACAAAGCTATCGACTCCGATGGCAAAATTAGCTGAGCAGCGTCATTTAAGAGCAGTTCGTGATGGTATTATTGCAACACTACCAATTATTATTGTTGCTTCTATGTTTTTAGTAATTGCATTTTTACCAAATTCTTTACCTAAAGATTGGGGAATTACACAATTTATTCAAGCAAATCAAGCGAAAATTTTATTACCATATCGTGTTTCGATGTATATTATGTCATTGTATGCAGTTTTTGGTATAGGTTTTTCTTTATCATCTTCATACGATTTAGATGGTTTATCAGGAGGGATTTTAGCTGAACTTGCTTATTTATTAACAATTGTTCCTAAAGTTGTTCCAGCTGCCTCTGCAGAAATAAAAACTTTAGCAGAAACTAGTGAGCCATTAAAAAATTATTTATCTTCATTACCTTCAGGTTTTGTTTTACCGATGGCGAATTTAGGGTCAGCAGGTATGTTTATAGGTATTTTATCAGCATTTTTAGCAGTAGAAATTTATCGTTTTACTCAAAAGAGTGGATTCAAAATTTCAATGCCACCACAAGTGCCAGCTTCAGTTGCTAGATCTTTTGAATCGTTAACGCCTACAGTTATTGTATTATTATTAGTTTCTACAATTACAATGTTTATTGGCATTGATGTTCATAAAATTGTAGGAGGAATTGTTGCTCCTTTAGTACAAGCAACAGATTCTATTTTTTCAGTAATCATTATTATTTTCTTAACACAATTCTTTTGGTCATTTGGTATTCATGGCTGGTCAATTGTAGGGTCTTTAGCAAGACCGCTATGGTTAGTATTATTAGATGAAAATACCGCTGCGTTTGCTAGTGGAAGTGCTATTCCGAACATTGCGGCAGAACCATTCTATCAATGGTTTGTAATGATTGGTGGATCAGGGGCTACTATTGGTTTGGCTATTTTACTAGTTTGGCGTTCAAAATCAACTTATGGTAAATCGCTTGGAAAAACAGCTTTAATTCCAGCAATTTGTAATATTAATGAGCCTTTAATCTTTGGAACACCTATTGTGTTAAACCCTCAATTGATTATTCCGTTCATTTTAGCTCCTCTAGTAAATAGTGTAATTGCTTGGGTAGCAATGTCTACAGGGCTAGTAAGTAGAGTTGTTGCGAGTGCTCCTTGGACACTTCCTGGACCAATTGGTGCCTTTTTAGCAACAGGAAGCGATTGGAGAGCGCTTGTATTAAATGTTGTATTAATTGTATTATCAATTTTAATTTATTATCCATTCTTCGTAATGTATGACAAATCATTATTGGCTCAAGAGCAAGAGTAGTAAGAATGTATCTTTTAGCCCTGTTCTTGTAACAGGGCTTTTTACTAATATATTTTAAGGAGAAAGTGAATGAAAAGATTAGGATTGTCGATTTATCCTGAAAAGAGTACCTTGGAAGCAATTAAGGGATATATTAAAGATGCGAGTGAGTTAGGTTTTTCTAGAGTGTTTTCTTGTTTGTTATCTGTAAATAAACCAGCAGAAGAAATAAAAAAAGAGTTTACTGAAATAAATACTTATGCACATGAGTTAAATTACGAAGTTATTGTGGATGTGTCTCCAAGAGTATTCGGGGAATTAAATATATCTTATAAAGATTTATCTTTTTTTAAAGAAATTGGAGCAGATGGAATTCGTTTGGACGCTGGCTTTTCTGGATTAGAAGAATCTATAATGACGTATAATCCTGAAGGGTTAATGGTTGAAATTAATATGAGTAATAATGTTCATACAATAGACACAATAATGGATTATAGACCGAATAAATATAAGTTGTATGGATGTCATAATTTCTATCCACATCGTTTTTCTGGATTGAATTTAGATTTTTATAAGGAATGTACACAAAGGTTTAGTAAATACGGCATAAATACTGCAGCGTTTGTGACTTCACAAGATGAAAGAGCTTTCGGGCCATGGCCGACAACAGAGGGATTACCAACATTAGAAATTCATCGCAATTTACCATTAGATGTTCAAGTAAAACATCATATTGCAATGGAATTAGTAGATGATATTTTAATTTCTAATTGTTATCCAACTAAAGATGAATTAGAAAGTCTAAAAGGATTGGATTTGAATCTTGTAACATTTAATGTGGAACTAGTTAAAGATATTCCTGAAATTGAAAAGAAAATTGTTTTAGAAGAGTTTCATTTTAACAGAGGAGATCAAAATGATTATTTCATTCGTTCAACTCAAAGTAGAGTGAAATATAAAGGACATAATTTTCAAGTTTTTAATGCTCCTAGTGTTATTAAAAGAGGAGATATCATTATTGAAAGTAGTGAATATGGACATTATGCAGGTGAATTACAAATTGCTCTGAAAGATATGGAAAATTCTGGAAAATCGAATGTAGTTGGTAAAGTTGTTGATATTGAGCATTTTATATTAGATGAACTTAAACCGTGGCAGAAATTTAAATTTAGATTATGATAAGTAGGTTGAAAATATCATGAAAATATTATGGGGTGGAGCAACTGCTGCTAGTCAATATGAAGGTGGGTTTGAAGGTGGAAAAGGATTAGATACTCAAGATTGTAGACCTTATTTGCCACGTACTTCTAATGCTACAGAGGAAACTAGATTGTTGACGAAAGAAAAAATAGAAGAAGCTAAGATAAAAAGTTCTAATCAATATTATCCGTTTAGAAATGGTACAAAAGGATATGAACATTTAGAAGAAGATATTGAATATTTAGAGGAATTAGGGCTAGATATTTATAGATTTTCAATAAGCTGGGCTCGATTGTTTCCAAATGGTATAGATGAGTCACCTTCTCCTGAAGGAGTTGCTTATTATGATAAAGTTTTTAAATTATTAGTTAAGAAGAAAATAAAGATTTTTTTAACGTTGAATCATTATGCTTTACCTATAAATTTAGTGGAATGTTATGGTGGTTGGAAAGGGAGAGAATGTATTAAATATTTTCTTCATTTTGTACAATTTGTTTTCGAAAGATGGGGGGAGTTGGTTGATTATTGGCTACCGTTTAATGAAATAAATGCGGGATATTTTAGTCCGTTTAATGGAGTAGGTTTATTAAAAGGAGAAGATGGGTATAATTTATCAGAAGTTTTTCAAGCTTTACATCATCAGTTTGTAGCGAGTGCGAAAACGATTCGTTTAGCCAAACAAATGAAGTTGAAAGGGAAATTTGGATCAATGATTGCTTGTTTTTGTTATTATCCTCTAACAAGTAATCCAGAAGATAATCTTAAATTGTTGTTTGAAGAACAAATGAATCAATGGTATTGCATGGATATTTTATCAAAAGGAGAATATCCCTATTATTCATCAAAGTTTTTTGAATCTAAGAATATTACATTAAATATTACGGGTGAAGATAGAAAGGTATTAAAAGAAAACACTTGTGATTTTGTTTCTATATCGTTTTATACTTCGTCTGTCATTACTGTTGATGAATCGGAAAAAGTAGCAGGAAATTTAGTGGTATCCACAAAGAATCCATATTTAAAAGCTAGTGAATGGGGATGGCAAATAGATCCAGTTGGATTAAGAACTTCATTGCATCGAGTATACGAAAGATATGGAAAACCTGTTATAGTCTCAGAAAATGGATTAGGTGCAAGGGATGTATTAACAGAAGATTATCAAATTCATGATTCTTATCGAATTGATTATATGAAAGCTTATTATGAACAAGCTCAATTAGCTTTTTTAGATGGTGTACCTCTTGAGGCATTTATTGCTTGGGGAATTATCGATATTGTTTCTGCAGGTAGTTGTGAAATGGATAAACGTTATGGGGTAATCTATGTAGATGCAGATAATTATGGTAACGGTAGTTATAAACGATATAAAAAAGATAGTTTTTATTGGTATAAGGACTTTATTCAAAGGTATAAATCTGTGGGGAAGTAATTAAATCAGAAGATATTCAAAAGAAGAATAATCAGATATAAAGAGAGTGTGTAGAATGAGTGTATTATATAAAATTAAAAGTTCAATAAATGCTCTTACAGATACAGAATATGTGATAGCAGATTTTATTTTGAAAAATAGACAACTAGTATTGGATTCTAATGCAAAAGAATTAGGAGATGCTACAAAGACTTCAGCATCTGCTTGGGTTAGATTTGCAAAAAAAATGGGGTATAGAGGATTACCTGCATTTAAAGTAGAGTTAGCTAAAGAGACTGAAATAGCTAGTGTTGAAGATGAAATTGAAACTTTTTTAAATCCCAATGATTCTTTACAATTGTTATTGAAAAAAACTGAAAATATGGTATCTCAAAATATAAAAGAGACTTTTAATTTAATAGATTATCATGAATTAGAAAAAGCAATCGAAGCAATTAGTGGTGCTAAAACAATTTATTTATTAGGTGTTGGAGGAAGTAGTGTTGTTTGTTTAGATTTTTATCATAAAATGACTAGGATTCATCAAAATGTTATATATGATAGAGATTTACATACATTAATGGCGCGAATTGCTCAATTAGAAAAAGATGATGTGGTAATTGTTGTTAGTTATAGTGGAGAAACTGAATCTGTTAATACTGTTGTTAAGAGTGCGAAGAAAATTGGTGCGAAAATTATAGGTGTGACTAAATTTAATTTGAAATCCACGCTTTCTAATTTGTCAGATATTAAACTTTTTGTTCCGATTGAAGAGAAGGAAATTCGATTAGGTTCAATCACTTCTAGAAATAGTCTTCTGATTATTACGGACTTACTGTATTATGGTATTGCAAAAATTGATTTTAATTCAACAAAAGGTTTGCTTGTTCGAACTCGTAATTTCATTAAGGGGGAATTATAGTGTTAGCAGTTGGATTGATGTCTGGAACTTCGTTAGATGGTGTTGATGTAGTTCTTTGTGATATTACCGGTAAAGACGAAGATACTCAGGTAAAGCAATTGAAATTTAAAACATATGGAATTCCTGAATATTTGAGAGAAAAAATAAGAAAATGTTGTAGTAGAGAATTGATTCCTGTAGAGTTAATTTGTTCTCTAAATTTTGAATTAGGGAAGTTATTTGCAGAATCAGTAAAAGCTTTATGTGAAGAATCTTCTGTGAATTTAGAAGACATAGCTTTTATAGCTAGTCATGGACAGACGATATTTCATATACCAAAAGCATTTTCTGATTATATTCCTAGTACATTACAAATTGGAGAGGCTGCTATTATTGCTAATGAATGTAGAACTACAGTAATCTCAAATTTTAGAGTGATGGATATGGCTGTGGGTGGAGAAGGTGCTCCTTTAGTACCTTACAGTGAGTATTTATTATATGCAGATGAAAATCAAGCTGTTGCATTACAAAATATAGGTGGAATTGGAAATGTTACGTTTCTTCCTAAAAAAGGAGATTTTACTAAAGTAATAGCGTTTGATACTGGACCAGGGAATATGATGATTGATGCTGCAGTACAAAAGTTATATGGAGAAAAGTTTGATAAAAATGGAGAGTATGCAAGTAAGGGGAAATTAATACCTCTATTGGCTGAGGAGTTGAAGAAACATCCCTATTTTGCATTAGATATTCCTAAGACGACAGGTAGAGAGATGTTTGGAGAGCATTACACATATGCACTTTTAGAAAAATATCAAGATTATAATAAGAATGATATTATTTTTACATTAACATGGTTTACAGCTTATTCTATTGCCTATCATTATAAAAAATATTTTATTCATCACCATAATTTTGATAAATGTATAATTGCTGGTGGAGGAGCTTATAATGAGTGTCTTATAAATTTAATAAAAAGAGAATTACCAGAAATTGAGATACTGATTCAAGAAGAACTAGGGTATTCTTCAGAGGCGAAAGAAGCGATAGCTTTTGTGATATTAGGCAATCAAACTTATCATATGAGACCGTCAAATGTACCTTCTGCAACAGGAGCAAGTAAAAGTGTTATTTTAGGGCAGATTACCTATCCAACTATATAAAATAAATAAACCTATTGTAGATGGACTGCAATAGGTTTATTTGTTAGAAGTAGAAGATACTTTCGTTTGCTGGACGAGAGGGGATAATTGTTAAAGTCTTATTGTGTGATTCGATTTCAGCTAAAACACTATTTAATACATGGGAGTTGTTTTTAATAACACTACCTTCAAAAGCAACAGTAATATTGTTTTCTTGATTACAAGATAATAAAGCTTTTGCAATATTTTTTCCGGCTTGTTTCGCAATAGATGTTAGAAATAGATTATTGTTGTAATCTAAGTATAATGTTGCTAATTTTGCTACTTCTGTTTTAGGACTGTTATATACTGTGTTTATAATTGATTGACGATTTGGGAAAATTTGTTGAATAGTAGGTAGTAAATCAAGGAAGTCCATAGGACTTTCGTTATAATCTAAGAAGTTTATATATGTTTTTAGAATTTGTTTTCCAATCCAATAACCACTTCCTTCATCACCAAGTATGTGCCCCCAACCACCTTTTTGAATAAATTGATTATTTTTTCTGCATAAAAGTGATGATCCTGTTCCTGCTATAAAAAGATTACCATCTTTATTTTTAAAAGTAGCAATATGACTCATTTTTAAATCTGATTCAATTGAAAATTTACAATGAAGTTTTTCCGCGAATGCTGATGTTAACTCTGGAATGAGGGTACTAGCTCCCGCCATCCCAATACTAATATAGCTAATATTGGAATAATTTACTTTATTTTTTAAAAGTAAAATTTCGATTACTTGAATGACATTGTTAACGGCTGTATCGAAATTAACAATAGGATTTCCCATTTCTCCTTTGATTCTATCGACAGCGTGGTTTTCTTGATATAAAATTCCAATTGTTTTTGTTCCTCCTGCATCAATTCCTATTTTCATGAAAAGACCTCCTTTTGATTAATATCGTAAAGTAAAAACACAAGAAATTCAATGCTAAGAATTTTTTCTTTCATTTCTTAACTAAAAATATGAAGATTATCGTTGTGCAACTAAAATAGCGATTGAAGCAGGATTTGATGGGGTGGAAATTTCTTCTTCCGTTGCATGTTGGAAAATATTTTTCGTAAGGAGTAAACGCCACATACATACAACTGGATAATCATTTCTATCATTTTCTCGTTCTTCATCTAATTTTTTTAATAACTTTTCTGTTGGTAATACTGATAGTATTTGTGGTGATTTTTCTAGTTCCCCTAAATTTTCTTCTTCACTAAATAGGTTTATTTGTGTTACAATGCTCATGTGAAAATTCCTTCTTTGATATTTTTAAACCAACTATATTATACAGGAATTTCCACTATTTTTTTAGTCGTAAAATTACAAAATAAACAAAATTGATACCATAAAATCTTTATTTTACGGGATTTCATGGTGCCGATTTTTATTTTAGTACTACTTCTATAGTATTGATTTCATTGGCTTTATTTAACTACGAAAATAATTCCTACTCAATCACCACTATTCCCCTTAGCTTGTATTACTTTGAATAACTTATCTTGAAATGTTTCCTTGCTCTTTTTGTCAAAATATATCTCTGTTACAAAGGTCTTTCCATTTATCTTTTTTGTAAGAATACCATCAGGTTTTTGAGGTTCTTCTGTCTGTATTTCTTTAATATCTGTTTTCTCATTTTCTGCCATTTAGTTCCTCCTTTCAACTTGCACAAAAAAGATTTCCTGTAATTAGAAACCCTCTTTTGTTTGGTTGATATTTAGTTTTAAGTTGTTATTGTAGTTTATTCTTTGATCTATACTTTCTTGCTAATTTTGAAACTAAAAAAAGAACAGTAAATCTTTTGTGGTTTACTGCTCTTTCCATTTGTTTTTTATTGTTTTTTTATTTGAAGCTATTTTCTATTAGCATCTGCACTTGTCCTAATGGGATATTAAATAGGATACCGTAAATGGACATTCCTAGCAACAATATTGCAACAACTATGCCTATTCCATAAAGACATCCGTTACTAACTTTAGATTTTTTTACTTTTATATTGATATAGCTATATATGAGAAACACCGTAAACATAAAAGTCAAAATATAATTTGGCAACATACTCATTATACTTTACCTTTTAGTTGCAAAATTTATTCCAAAACTCAACCCAGTCACTGTGTTCTTCTCTTTGGTCAATGTAAGTGAATGTTTCTTCGTCATACCAATCGTGATTTACTATATCGTCAATAGTCTTAGGAACAAAAAAGTTGAAAAATTCTTTCTTGAATGAGTTTCCGTATTGTAGATAATAGGAACCTACCATCTTGGTGAAATTAGTTTTCTTTACATCTTGTGGTCTATAAAGAAGTGCTTCACCAACCTGAGTTAAATCAGGGCTTACCTCAAGAAAAACTAAACTTAAATCGCTTTTTTTATAGCCAAGTATAAAACTTCTGTACTTATAGGAAACAGTACGAAGTACTGCGAAATTAGCTCCACCTATATCTTCTGAATAAGCATAGATTATTTTATATTCTGAGCCATTATCTACTTTCCTATCAAAGATTTCTCTCATCAATGACTTGTTTCTATCACTTTTTGCTTTATCTAGTTCAACTTCTTTTTTCCCTCCAAACAGTCCGAATAGTCCCATTTTTTGTTCCTCCGTTCATTTTGTTTTTGAATATAATTATATTTTATTTTATTGTACTACTTTTTAGTTATTTTTTCTATCTGGCATCAATTATTTTTTCGTTTGTTGCACTTGACTTGACAATTCACGAAGAATTTTTTCATTTTTTAACTGAAAATATGAAGATTCTTCCCATGCATTCTCATTGCCAATAAAGAATGTACATGTATATAATAACAATGCGAAATAGTGTGAAAGAGGTGTGGAGATGTTTCAAGATGCGACTAGTATGGCGCAAGCGGTTCGGGATAAGAAAGTGAGTCCGTTGGAATTAGTGTTAGAAACGATTGAAAAGGCGGAGCGATTGAATCCAAGATTAAATGCGATTGTTTCGACACGCTATGAAGAAGCAATAGAAGAAGCGAAGAAGTTTCAAGTGAATAATCAACCTTTTGCCGGAGTTCCCTTATTTTTAAAAGACTTAGGGCAAGAGAAAAAAGGGACACCGTGTACCTATGGTTCTCGTTTGTTGAAAGATTATATTTGTCATGAGACAAGTCATTTCGTGAAACGTCTAGAAGAACTTGGGTTTATTATATTAGGAAGAACAAATACGCCTGAGTTTGGGTATAAAATGGTGAGTGATGCTCAGTTACATGGTTCTGTTCGTCATTTTTTAGATGAAACCGTAAATGCTGGTGGTTCCAGTGGGGGTGCTGCTGCGATTGTTGCTGCAGGAATTTCGCCAATGGCAGCTGCAAGTGATGGGGGAGGTTCAATTCGTGTACCTGCTAGCCATAATGGATTGATTGGGTTGAAGCCGACTCGTGGTCGTGTTCCGGTGGGGCCTGGTTCTTATCGTGGGTGGAATGGAGCGACGGTTCAATTTGCTTTAACAAAAACGGTGAGAGATACTCGAAAGTTGTTATGGCATTTACAAACGTGTCAATTAGAAAGTCCGTTTCCATTGCCTTTGTTGCAAGAAGAACATTTATTTTCTCCTAAATTCAATCGTCCGTTGAAAGTAGGGATGTTATTAAAGCATCCAATTGGTGGGAAAGTTTCCGGTGAAGTGGAACAAGTTATTCGTCAAATGGCGAAGAAATTTGAATTAGATGGCCATGAAGTGAGTGAAATCACAGAAGACCCGATTAATGGAGTTGAACTTCAAAAAGGCTTTTATCTCATTAGTGAGGCAGAGACTGTTGTGATGTTTCAAGGGATGGAGAAACAATTGCAACGTCCGATGACTCGATCCGATATGGAATTGATGACATGGGTCATGTATCAAAGTGGGCTAATGGTGACAGGTGCTGATTATGCACGAGTTGCGGGTGATTGGGATCGTTATGCGGAAGCGATGATGCAACTTCATGATACGTATGATGTGTTATTATTGCCTACGGTTGCTCATACTGCACCGAAACAAGATGCATATTCTCTAGATGCTAACTTAATCGGGAAGATGGAGCATATTCATGAATTATCACATGAAGAACGTCAAGAAGTTGTATGGAAGATGTTTGAGTCGAGTGTGGAAGATACTCCATTTACTCAACGAATGAATATTACAGGTCAACCAGCGATTAGTCTTCCTGTGGGTTGTTCAAGTGAAGGGATGCCAATTGGAGTGCAATTAGTGGCTGCAAAAGGTAGAGAAGATCTATTGCTAGCAATTGCTGAACAGTGGGAACAAGATGAGTTGTGGAAGTTTTGATAAAGTTAAAAAAATTTCCAGCATAAAGTCAGAAAAGTGTTACAATAGAAATATGTGTGGTTAAGGAAGGTGTTTAAATTTGAAAACAATAGAAGCATTGTTTGAACCTTTTACATTGAAGGGGGATATTGTATTAGACAATCGTTTTGTGTTATCGCCAATGGTGACGAATTCTTCAATGGAAGAAGGGTATATTACGCAAGATGATTTATTATATGCAAAGAGACGTGCAGGTTCTGCTGCTTTACAAATTACAGGGGCAGCGTATGTCAATAAGCAAGGGCAACTATTTGAATTTGGATTTAGTGCAATGGATGAGGCGGCTATTTCAGGATTGAAGAAATTAGCGCAGGAAATGAAATCTCAAGGAGCAACGGCTATTTTACAATTAACTCATGCAGGACGTTTTGCCAGTCATGCATTGAATCGAGATAAAACGGTTGTAGGTCCCAGTGCAATGAAATTACAATCGCCATTTCCTCATGAAGTACATGAGATGACGATTGAAGAAATTCAACAAGTAATTGAAGATTATCGTCGTGCAACTAAAATAGCGATTGAAGCAGGTTTTGATGGGGTGGAAATTTCTTCTGCTCAACGATTGTTAATTCAAACATTCTTCTCTACTTTTTCGAATGAGAGAATAGATGAATATGGATCACAATCTTTAGAAAATCGCTCTCGTATTGGAATTGAAGTGTTGAAAGTCGTTCAAGAAACCATTCAACAATATGCGGGAGAACAATTTATATTAGGATTTAGAGCGACTCCAGAAGAAACTAGAGGGGATCAGATTGGCTATAGTATTGATGAGTTTCTAGAATTTTTCCATCAAGCTTTAAACATTGCTTCCATTGATTATTTAGCGGTTGCGAGTTGGGGTCATGATGTATTTCGAAATAAAATTCGCGCAAAAGGTCCTCATCAAGGTGAATTAGTGAATGCTGTGATTTATAAAGCGTTAAAAGGAAAAGTTGCGGTGATTGCTTCAGGCGGGATTAATAGTCAAGAGAAATCGTTAGAAGCCTTAGAACATGCCGACCTTGTTGGCTTATCGACTCCGTTTATTACGGACCCAGAATTTGCCGAAAAAATTAAAGAAGGTAAACCAGAAGAAATTCAATTGTCGATTAAACCGGAGAATTTAGAAGAATTAGCCATTCCACAAGCGGCATTTAAAGATATTGTGCCATTAATGGATTTTGGAGAATCGCTTCATAAAGATGCTAGAGATTTCTTTAGAAGTTTAGAAGTGAACTATAAGGAGAGAGCTGTCGATGAAAATTAGTATACTGGATTATGGTGTAGTTGATATTGGAAAGACAAATGAAGAAGCCATTCAAGAAACAATTCAATTAGCTCAAATTGCAGAAGAATTAGGCTATGAACGTTTTTGGGTGGCAGAACATCATGAAGTAAATGCTTTATCGATTAGTGCGCCTGAAGTAGTGATTCCAGCGATTGCTTCTCAAACAAAGAGCATTCATGTTGGTTCAGGTGGTATTATGGGCTTGCATTACGCTCCTTATAAGGTAGCAGAAGTGATGCGCTCGTTAGAAGCACTATTTCCAGGCAGAATCGATATCGGATTAGGAAATTCAATTGGAACGAAATCTGTTTCAACGGCTTTGAAAAGTCATTATACGAAACCTCAGTTTGGTGAATGGATAGCTGATTTACAAGAAATGATTCAGTCTAATGAAGCTGTTCCTTATACAAAGAAAGTTCCAGAACAATTTTTATTAGGAATGGGCGGAGAATCTGTTCATATTGCTGCGAAAAATGGCTTAGGATTCGTTTATGGAATTTTCCCGTATATTCCACAAGAACCTCTTGTACTTGCAAAAGAATTATCAACTGATTATCGTAAAGAGTTTCAATCGGTCAATGGGACTGAATCACGCTTTATTTTAGCGGTTTTTGTAGTTATTGCAGATACTGAGGAAAAAGCGGAAGAGATGGCTAAAGCATTAGATTTATGGATGTTAGGAAAACAAGATTTTAGTGAATTTGAAACATTCCCAACTAAAAAAGATGTTGAAACAAGAAAAGTAACTCCAGCAGAAAGAAAAACAATCGAAGACAATCGTCAACGGTTAATGGTTGGAGATTCACGGGCAGTAAAAGAACAACTGGATGAATTATGCCAAGTTTGTAATCCGGATGAATTATTAATGATTCCACTAGTTGGAGGATTTGAAAATCGTAAACGTGCGTTAGAATTACTAGCGCAGTTGTATCAGTAGAAAGGAAGAAAACAATGAGAAAATTTGCAAATTTTTTATGGATTGATAAAGAAGGAGACCGTTATACGATTCGTATGACACCAGAATTACAAGATGATGTGGGTACAATTGGTTTTGTTCAATTTAGCCAAGATGACGTGTTAGAAGCCGAAGAAGAAATTGTTAGTATTGAAGCTTCTAAAACAGTGATGTCTATTGTGACTCCAATTGGAGGAAAAGTAGTGGCATATAACAAAGCGGCAGTAGATGAGCCAACATTATTAAATTCTGAAAAACCAGAAGAACATTGGTTAGTTGTATTAACAGATGTTGATGAAGCGCAATTTATGGCATTAGAAGATGAATAAAGACACACAAGTTACTCGATTACAGCAAATGATTGCATTTTTGATGGAAGAAAGAGGCGAAGCCATTTCAGATTTCTCTGGAAAATCAGAAAAAGAATTAGAAGAAATTTGGCGAGGATTGGTTAATATTAGACCTGCTAGTCCATCAGACATTCGTTATTTAGAATTAGAAGCGGCGTATTTAAGGCAATACCATACGGGCGCAATTGTTGGGTTGGAAAGTTGCCAAGATACAAATGCAGAGAGAGTAAAATTATATCATGGAGACTTATGTCATTTAGAAGTGGATGCAATTGTAAATGCGGCGAATAGTGATTTGTTAGGATGTTTTATTCCAAATCATCGTTGCATTGATAATGCTATTCATACTTTTGCAGGAGTCCAGTTAAGAGAATGTTGTCATCAAATTCAACTCGCTCAAAATAAAAAAGAGCCGATGGGATCTGTGAAAGTGACACCAAGTTATCATTTACCATGTGATTATGTTTTTCATACAGTGGGTCCTTTTATTCCGCCTGGAAAACCCGTTACGGGTATTCGGAAACAATTATTAGAGAAATGTTATATGAGTTGTTTGAAAAAAGCAGAAGAAATGAAGTTAGAAAGTATTGCTTTTTGTGGGATTTCAACAGGTCAATTTGGTTTTCCAGTAGAAGATGCTGCACAAATTGCAGTTTCGGTTGTAAAAGGTTGGGTAAAAGAACACGTCTTTCCAAAAACGGTTATTTTATCGACGTATACCAATGAAGAACAAATGGCCTATAAAAAATTATTACAATGATGAGAGAAGGGAGGAAAAGCAGTGGAGTGGATTACACCGATACAAAAGATGGAGAGTCAGGCGCAACAATTAAAAAGCTTATTTGAAGAAGCGGATGCTATTGTTGTGGGGATTGGAGCGGGAATGTCTGCTGCAGATGGGTTCACTTATATTGGGGAACGTTTTGAGTCAGCTTTTCCAGATTTTATAGAAAAGTATCAATTATTAGATATGTTACAAGCAAGTTTATTTCAATTTGCAAGTTGGGAAGAGTACTGGTCTTTCCAAAGTCGTTTTATTGCATTAAATTACTTAGATCAACCAGTGGGAGCGGCTTATGTAGATTTGAAAGAAATGCTTGAAACAAAACCTTATCATATTATTACAACGAATGCTGATAATGCCTTTGAAGTAGCAGGATTTGATATGGAAAAAGTATTTCACATTCAAGGGGAATACGGATTGTTACAATGCAGTCAACATTGTCACCCAAAAACTTATCGAAAAGATGAGTTGATTCGTGAAATGATTGCTCAGCAAAAAGATATGAAAGTTCCCTATGAATTGATTCCATTTTGTCCAGAATGTGGAGCGCCATTAGAGATTAATAAGCGTAATGCAGAAAAAGGAATGGTGGAGTCTGCAGATTTCTTTGAACAAAAAGCACGTTATGATGCCTTTTTGAAACAATATGAAACTGGGAAAGTCGTCTATTTAGAAATCGGAATTGGATTTACAACACCACAATTTATTAAAACGCCATTCCAAAAGAAAGTTACAGAAAATCCAAATGCAGTTTATGTGAGCATGAATCATAAACATTATCGAGTGCCTTTAGCCATTCGAAATCGCACCCTACTATTATCAGATAATATTGCAACATTAATACACGAAACACATCAATTATTAAAAGAAGAAGGAAAGCTTTATGTATTTGATTGAACCAATTAGAAATGGAAAGTATGTTACAGACGGAGCAGTAGCTCTTGCAATGCAAGTGTATGTGCAACAAAATGTATTTTTAGATGATGATATTTTATTTCCTTATTACTGTGATCCAAAAGTGGAAATAGGTAAATTTCAAAATACAGTGGCGGAAGTAAATGAACAATATTTAAAAGAACATAACATTCAAATCGTTAGAAGAGATACAGGTGGTGGTGCCGTTTATGTAGATTCAGGTGCTGTAAATGTTTGTTATTTAATTCAAGATAATGGAGTGTTTGGAGATTTCAAGAGAACGTACGCTCCTGCAGTTCAAGCTCTTCATGAATTAGGAGCAACTGGAGTAGAACAAACGGGTCGAAATGACTTAACGATTGATGAAAAGAAAGTTTCTGGAGCAGCGATGACGATTAGTAATGGTCGTGTGTATGGAGGCTATTCTTTACTATTAGATGTTGATTATGATGCGATGGGAAAAGTTTTAAATCCAAATAAAAAGAAATTACAATCAAAAGGGATTCAATCTACAAGAGCAAGAGTAGGTTCGATTCGTCCGCATTTAGCTCCAGAATATCAGGACATTACGATTGATGAGTTTAAAAACTTAATGACTTGTAAGTTGTTAGGAATTGATTCCATTGATGAAGCCAAACGTTATGTATTAACAGAAGAAGATTGGAAAGCGATTGATGAACTGACAACTAAAAAGTATAAAAATTGGGATTGGAATTACGGAGAATCACCACAATATAGCGACTATCGTGATGGAAGATTTAAAGCAGGAACAATTCAAGTTTATTTAGAAGTAGAACAAGGAAGAATTACAAAATGTAGTATTCGTGGTGATTTCTTTTCTAAACGAGAAATTCAAGATGTAGAAACTCAATTAATAGGCATTCGTATGGTAGAGGAAGATATTAAAGCTGTATTAGACACGTTTGAGTTAACAGAATATTTTGGAGCAGTAACTTCTGAAGAGCTTACAAAACTCATTTTAGGAGAGTAAGCAAAAAATATTCAAAAATACAAAAAAATAGTTGACAAGGGCTTTTGGTTCCTGTAAACTGTTTTCTAGTTGAATGCGACCGAAGACAGTAGGAGGCGTTAGCCTTAATATCCTACCGAGGGAGAACAAGTTGATCTTATTTCTCTATGTCTTTGTGGGCATAGAGTTTTTTTATGCCCTACCTAAAATTCAGGAGGTGAAACACGAAGATGAGTGAAGCAATTATTGCTAAAAAAGCGCAACAAGTTTCTGAAGTTGCTGAACAATTCAAAAACGCAACATCTGTTGTAGTTGTGGATTATTTAGGAATTACAGTAGAACAAGCAACAAACTTACGTACAGAATTACGTAACGCAGGTGTACAATTTGCAGTTGTAAAAAACAGCATCTTATCACGTGCAGCTAAAGAAGCTGGTTTAGAAGGAATGGATGACATTTTCAAAGGACCATCAGCTGTAGCTTTCAGTAACGATGACGTAGTAGCTCCTGCTAAAATCTTAGCTGACTTTGCTAAAAAAGTTGAAGCTTTAGAAATTAAAGCAGGTGTAGTCGAAGGTAAAGTTTCTTCTAAAGAAGAAATCGAAGCTCTTGCAAAATTACCAAACCGCGAAGGCTTACTATCAATGCTATTATCAGTATTACAAGCACCAGTTCGCAACACTGCATTGGTATTCAAAGCCGTTGCAGACCAAAAAGATGGCGCAGCTGCTTAAAGTTAGCTAGCTAATCAAAAAAATAATAAAAAATAATGAACCAAAATGGAGGAATTTTAAAATGGCATTAAACATTGAACAAATCATTGCTGACATTAAAGAAGCAACTGTATTAGAATTAAACGACTTAGTAAAAGCAATCGAAGAAGAATTTGGCGTAACAGCAGCAGCTCCTGTAGCTGTAGTAGCTGGTGGCGCTGGTGAAGCTGCTGAAGAAAAATCAGACTTCGATGTAGAATTAACATCTGCAGGCGACAGCAAAATTAAAGTAATTAAAGTTGTTCGTGAAGCTACTGGTTTAGGATTAAAAGAAGCTAAAGCTTTAGTTGATGGCGCTCCTGGAATCTTAAAAGAAGGCGTTGCTAAAGAAGAAGCAGAAGCATTAAAAGCTCAATTAGAAGAAGTTGGAGCTTCTGTAACATTAAAATAATTTTTAATGACTATTTAGAGGTCGGACGAGTATGTCCGGCCTTTTTTTTACCTAAAAATGAATGTTTTTAGTACATCTAAAATTAATTATTCGTTTTTAATCGAAATTTCATAATCAATCTATTGATTTTATAAAAGAATAGTATTAAAATACAGATATTCCGAATTTATAACAACAGAAATGTATGTTTTTGGTTAGGATAAGTGTTGTGAGGAAGTAAGAAAACTATTTGATTAGTAGGAGGACTTATGAAATTACTAGAAGAACGCATTTTGAAAGACGGTCATGTTTTAGGTGAGAATATCCTTAAAGTGGATTCCTTTTTAACTCACCAAGTGGATATTCGTTTGATGCATAAAATTGGAGAAGTTTTCGCAGAAAAATTTGCGAATGCGGGTATTACAAAAGTTGTCACGATTGAAGCGTCCGGTATTGCTCCGGCGGTTTATGTAGCTGACAAATTAGATGTTCCAATGATTTTTGCAAAGAAATCCAAAAACATTACGATGAATGAAGGAGTATTAACTGCTGAAGTGTATTCCTTTACTAAAAAAGTAAGTAATACGGTATCTATTGCAAGAAAATATCTGTCTACTGAAGATAAGGTGTTAATCATTGATGATTTCTTAGCGAATGGCCAAGCGGCTAAAGGTTTGATTGAAATTATTGAACAAGCAGGTGCTAAAGTAGAAGCGGTAGGGATTGTTATTGAAAAATCATTCCAAGATGGTCGTGGAATGATAGAAGAAGCTGGATATCCAGTATTATCTTTAGCTCGTATTGAACGTTTTGAAAATGGGAATGTTATTTTTAAGGAGGCAGACTTATAATGCAACAACAAAAACATTCGCAAGCGGCTCTTTTAGGGTTACAACATTTATTAGCAATGTATTCAGGTTCAATTTTAGTTCCAATTATGATTGCTACATCTTTGGGATATTCTAGTGAACAGTTAACATATTTAATTTCTACAGACATTTTTATGTGTGGAGTTGCTACATTATTACAACTTCAATTAAACAAACACTTTGGTGTAGGACTTCCAATTGTATTAGGGGTTGCGTTTCAATCTGTTGCTCCGTTAATTATTATTGGAAAGAGTCACGGTAGTGGGGCAATGTTTGGAGCTTTAATTGTTTCAGGAATTTATGTCATTTTAGTGTCAGGATTTTTTTCTAAGCTAGCTAATTACTTCCCGTCTATTGTAACAGGATCAGTGATTACAACCATTGGATTAACATTAATCCCAGTAGCAATTGGGAATATGGGAAATAATTCTCCAGAACCTACTGCGCAAAGCTTATTATTAGCAACAACTACCGTCGTTATTATTCTTTTAATGAACATTTTTACAAAAGGTTTTATTAAATCTATTTCTATTTTAATTGGATTAGTTGTAGGGACTGCGATTGCAGCAAGTATGGGACTTGTTGACTTTACTCCGATAAGAGAAGCTTCAGTTGTTCATGTTCCATCTCTATTCTATTTTGGAACGCCAACTTTTGAATTCTCATCTATAGCAATGATGTGTATTATTGCTACTGTTTCAATGGTTGAATCAACAGGTGTTTATATGGCTTTATCAAATATTACTGGTGAAACTATTGATTCAACTCGTCTTCGTAATGGTCTTCGTGCAGAAGGAATGGCTGTATTACTTGGAGGTATTTTTAATACATTCCCTTATACAGGTTTTTCTCAAAATGTAGGTTTAGTAAAAATTTCAGGAATTAAAACTCGTCTTCCAATTTATTATGCAGCAGCCTTTTTAATGGTATTAGGACTTTTACCAAAATTTGGTGCTTTAGCTCAAATTATTCCGAGTCCAGTTATTGGTGGAGCAATGATTGTGATGTTTGGATTTGTATCGCTTCAAGGGATGCAAGTCTTATCAACGGTCGATTTTGTCAATAATGAACATAATTTCTTAATTGCAGCAATTTCAATTAGTGTCGGAGTTGGTTTTAATAATAGTAATTTATTCGTTAGCATGCCAACAGCTGTTCAAATGTTCTTTTCAAATGGGATTGTAGTAGCGAGTGTTTTAGCAATCTTCTTAAATACAGTATTAAATCGAAAGAAAAATTAAAAAAATTATTTTTTACAAATTAGTAGAGAAGGTCTGGAGGATCTTCTCTTTTTTGTGTTAGAAGAAAAAAGAGATATAATAGGAATGTGATTGGAGGAAGATGCATGAAAGATTTACATTTTTATTTAGAACTAGAAGACAAGGAATGGGAAAAAACAGGAGAGCAAAAAGATCGACATTGTGCTAGAGCGATTGTTGTGGATGAAGAGGATCGATTTTATTTTGTTCAAATTACTAGAGATGATTTATTTGGACAGGGAACTTATATAGAAACTGCCGGTGGAGGTTTGGAAGATGGTGAAAATGCAGAAGAAGCTGTTTTACGAGAAGTCAAAGAAGAATTAGGTATTGAAACTGAACTGCTATGTAAAATTGGAATCGTGAGTGACTATTATCATGCGGTGAATCGTCATAATATGAATCATTATTATTTATGTCAAATGAAGAGTCGTGGAGAACAAGAATTACTAGATTATGAAAAAAATGATCTTCAAATGAAGGTATTAACGCTTGGATATGAAGAAGCGGTAAAATTGTATGAAAGACAAACAGACAAAAAACTAGGAAGATTATTAACGAATCGTGAGTTACCGATTTTAAAAGTAGCCAAACGATGGCTAGAGGAAAATCGATAGGAGGCGAAAAATGAATCAATCCTATTATTCTTTTGAAATATTGTCTCATTTATTGGATATGAATCAAATACAGTTGCCTCCAGATGAATTTAAAGGGATATGGGAAGTGTTGCAAGAAGATAATTTAGGTGAAGTGAAAAACAGCTTTTCTCCATTAGGATAATTAGTTGCAAAAGTATTCGAGCTAGAGCCTCTAAAGGCGTGACAATATTATTTTGTAGAATGTGGAAATCGAGCGGTGGCTGTTACGAGTAGTTCTTATTTGTTAGCAGTATTATATTAACGGCTGCGCCGGAAGAACCAGATATTCGAGTTTGTACAGAGAGATAGAAGGAATGTAAAGTTAGAGAATTAAAAGTTCTCTAGCTTTTTTAGTGACTTTAGTCATGTTAAGTAGTGACTTTAAGCGCTCAACAATGAAAAAAGAATTAGCTATACTATAAATGTAAAAACGTAAAGGAAGTGATTGGAATGACAGAAGTAAAAGAAAATAACAAAATGAAAAAAATTTAAAAAATAAATTTTCTAGAGAAAAATTGTATTGGTTTTCATGATTTTTAAGGCTCGGGATTAAAGAGCTAGAAACGTTGATATAACAATGTTTCTAGCTGTTTTTAGGTAAAAATGAAACACACGGGGGCGTTTGTATAAAAAAAGATTGATAAATCAACAAAAAAAGCTTGCATTTTTTTAAATTAGCATGTATACTATTAAAAGTGTCGCAGGGGATAACTATGTCCACATGCGATACCCCCTGTAAAGGAAACAGGGGTAGCTATGAAACGAGAGGTTGCGACACACCCGGACGCTTTGCCACGGAAGGGAAACGTCGGAAATTCGCGTGGAGCTAGTCTTATGACAACATTAGACGAAGGAGGAAAGAAAATGGCAAAACAAAAAATCCGTATCCGTTTGAAAGCTTACGAACACCGTGCGCTTGATCAATCAGCGGAAAAAATCGTAGAAACAGCAAAAAGAACTGGTGCTAGCGTAGCTGGTCCAATTCCATTGCCTACAGAAAGATCGCTATATACAGTTATTCGTGCGACTCACAAATATAAAGATTCTCGCGAACAATTTGAAATGCGTACTCACAAACGTTTGATTGACATTGTTAATCCAACGCCAAAAACAGTTGACGCCTTAATGAAACTTGATTTACCAAGTGGCGTTGACATCGAAATCAAATTATAATTTATAGAAAAATGGAGGTGTAACCATGACCAAAGGAATCTTAGGCAAAAAAGTAGGGATGACTCAATACTTTACAGAAGCAGGTGAACTTATTCCTGTAACAGTTGTAGAAGTAACTCCAAACGTTGTTCTTCAATTAAAAACAATCGAAAACGACGGTTACGAAGCTGTTCAATTAGGTTTCGACGACTTACGTGAAGTTTTATCAAATCGCCCTGCAAAAGGTCATGTAGCAAAAGCAAATGCTACTCCTAAGCGCTTCATTCGTGAATTCAACAATGTCGAGCTTAGCGAGTACGAAGTAGGACAAGAAATCACTGTGGATGTATTTAAAGCAGGTGACATCGTTGACGTAACAGGAACATCTAAAGGAAAAGGTTTCCAAGGTGCAATTAAACGTCATGGTCAATCTCGCGGACCAATGGCTCACGGTTCTCGTTACCACCGTCGTCCTGGTTCAATGGGTGGAGCATCATTCCCTTCACGTGTGTTCAAAGGTAAAGCATTACCTGGACAAATGGGTGGCAACCGTATCACTATTCAAAATCTTGAAGTGGTTAAAGTTGATGCAGAACGTAACGTTATCTTAATTAAAGGTAATGTACCAGGATCTAAAAAATCATTAGTAGAAATTAAAACAGCTATTAAATCAAAATAATTCAGTAAGGAAGGAGGAACGAGAGAATGACAAAAGTTACATTATACAAACAAGATGGAACAACAAATGGAGAAATTGAGTTAAACTCAGACATCTTCGGAATTGAACCAAATGAAAATGTAGTATTCGACGCAGTAATCATGCAACGCGCTTCATTACGTCAAGGAACTCACGCAGTTAAAAATCGTAGTGCAGTAAGCGGAGGCGGCCGTAAACCATGGCGCCAAAAAGGAACTGGTCGTGCTCGTCAAGGATCAATCCGTTCACCACAATGGCGTGGCGGAGGTATTGTATTCGGACCAACACCTCGTTCATATAGTTACAAATTACCAAGAAAAGTACGTCGCTTAGCGATTAAATCAGTATTATCACAAAAAGTATTAGATCAAAAGCTTGTTGTAGTGGAAGCATTACAATTCGACGCACCAAAAACAAAAGAGTTTGCACAAGTATTAGCTAACTTAAAAGTTGACACAAAAGTGTTAGTAGTTGTTGAATCTTCAAACGAATTTGCACAATTAGCTGCACGTAACATTCCAAACGTAACAGTTGTTGATGAAACACAAGTTACTGTTTTAGATGTTGTAAACAACGATAAATTAGTATTAACACAAGCTGCTCTTTCTAAAGTAGAGGAGGGACTTCAATAATGGATGCACGTGACGTAATCAAACGCCCAATCATTACTGAAGCTTCAATGCTTGCTACTGACGAAAAGAAATATACTTTCGAAGTAGACGTACGCGCAAACAAAATCGAAGTACGTCAAGCCGTAGAAGAAATTTTTGGTGTTAAAGTAGAAAAAGTTAACATCTTAAATGTACGTGCTAAATTCAAACGTGTTGGCCGCTATGCTGGTTACACAAACAAACGTCGTAAAGCAATCGTGAAGCTTACAAAAGACTCAAAAGATATTCAAATCTTCGCTGAAGAAGCATAATCTTCGAAGCAAAACTACTATTATATAGGAGGAATTAGACGTGGCGATTAAAAAATATAATCCAACCTCAAACGGCCGTCGTAATATGACAGGTTATGATTTCAGCGAAATTACAAAGTCAACACCAGAAAAAACTTTGTTAGAATCATCAAAAAACAACGCTGGTCGTAACAGCCAAGGTAAAATCACTGTACGTCACCAAGGTGGCGGACACAAACGTGCTTATCGTGTGATTGACTTCAAACGTAACAAAGATAACGTTGAAGGAGTTGTTCACTCAATCGAGTACGATCCAAACCGTTCAGCAAATATTGCTTTAATTCACTATGTTGATGGTGTGAAAGCATATATCATAGCTCCAAAAGGTTTACAAGTAGGACAACGTATTGAATCAGGCGTTAACGCTGATATTAAAGTAGGTAATGCATTACCATTAGGAAGCATTCCAGTCGGTACTGTTATCCACAATATTGAAACAAAACCAGGAAAAGGCGGACAATTAGTTCGTTCAGCTGGTACAAGTGCACAAGTACTTGGTCAAGAAGGTAAATACACTTTAGTTCGTTTGAACTCAGGTGAAGTTCGTATGATTTTAGCAACATGCCGTGCAACTGTTGGTACTGTTGGTAACGAACAACATGAATTAATTAACTTTGGTAAAGCTGGTCGTGCTCGTTGGAAACGTAAACGTCCAGAAGTTCGTGGATCTGTAATGAACCCTAACGATCACCCGCACGGTGGTGGTGAAGGTCGTGCACCAATCGGACGTCCAACACCAGTATCTCCATGGGGCAAACCAGCTCTTGGATACAAGACTCGCAGCAAGAAAGCTCGTTCAAACAAACTTATTGTTCGCGGTCGTAAAAAATAATTATTAAAACAAATCTGATTCTATTAAAATTTTGGAAGGAGGATTTCCATAATGGGTCGTAGTTTGAAAAAAGGACCTTTCGTTGATGAACATTTGATGAAAAAGGTTGAAGCAGCTCAAGGAAGCGACAAAAAAGTAGTGATCAAAACTTGGTCTCGTCGTTCAACAATTTTCCCAAACTTTGTTGGACAAACAATTGCTGTATATGACGGCAGAAAACATGTTCCAGTTTATATTCAAGAAGACATGGTAGGACACAAACTAGGTGAATTCGCACCAACAAGAACTTACCGTGGTCATGCAAATGATGATAAGAAGAGTAAACGTAAATAACGAGGGGAGGACTTAAACTATGTCAGAACAAATCACATCTGCAAAAGCAGTTGCTAAAACAGTTCGTATTGCACCTCGTAAAGCTCGTCTTGTTGTCGATCTAATTAGAGGTAAAAAAATCGGTGATGCAATTTCAATCTTGAAATTCACACCACGTGCAGCTTCACCAATCGTAGAGAAAGTGTTGATGTCTGCAATTGCAAATGCTGAACACAATTTCGACTTAGATGTTGAAAACTTATATGTAAGTGAAGCATACGTGAACGAAGGGCCAACAATGAAACGTTTCCGTCCACGTGCTAAAGGTTCAGCTTCACAAATCTTAAAACGCACAAGCCACATCACTGTAGTGGTATCAGAGAAGAAGGAGGGATAATCAGTGGGTCAAAAAATTCATCCAATTGGAATGCGTGTTGGAATCATCCGTGACTGGGATTCAAAATGGTACGCAGAAAAAGATTTCGCAGAATTCTTGCATGAAGATTTAAAAATCCGTGATTATATCCGTAAACAATTAAGCGACGCTAGCGTTTCAACAATTGAAGTTGAACGTGCAGCTAACCGCGTTAATGTTTCAATCCACACTGCAAAACCTGGTATGGTTATCGGTAAAGGTGGATCTGAAGTTGATAAATTACGTACAAACTTAAACAAATTAACAGGTAAAAAAGTACACATCAACATCGTGGAAATTAAAAAACCTGATTTAGATGCAAAATTAGTTGCTGAAGGAATCGCTCGTGACTTAGAACGTCGTATTGCATTCCGTCGTGCACAAAAACAAGCTATCCAACGTACAATGCGTGCAGGTGCCAAAGGGATTAAAACAATGGTATCAGGTCGTTTAAACGGTGCAGATATCGCTCGTTCAGAAAGCTATTCTGAAGGAACAGTTCCATTACACACATTACGTGCAGATATTGACTACGCTTGGGAAGAAGCAGATACTACTTACGGAAAATTAGGTGTTAAAACTTGGATTTACCGTGATGAAGTATTACCAACAAGAAAGAACAACAACTCTGAGAAAGGAGGGAAATAAACATGTTAGTACCAAAACGTGTAAAACACCGTCGTGAATTCCGTGGAAAAATGCGCGGGGAAGCTAAAGGTGGTAAAGAAGTAGTATTCGGTACATACGGTTTACAAGCAACAGAATCTCACTGGATTACAAACCGTCAAATCGAAGCAGCTCGTATTGCAATGACTCGTTATATGAAACGTGGTGGGAAAGTATGGATTAAAATTTTCCCTCACAAATCATATACAGCTAAAGCTATCGGGGTACGTATGGGTTCTGGTAAAGGGGCACCTGAAGGTTGGGTAGCGCCAGTTAAACGTGGTAAAATCATGTTTGAAATTGCTGGAGTTTCAGAAGAAGTAGCTCGTGAAGCTTTACGTTTGGCATCACACAAATTGCCAGTTAAAACAAAATTTGTGAAACGCGAAGAAAATGGTGGTGAATCGAATGAAGGTTAATGCACTTAGAAAAGAACTTAAAGGGTTATCCACTGCTGAACTTGTTGAAAAAGAAAAAGAATTAAAGCAAGAACTATTCAACTTACGATTCCAACTTGCTACTGGGCAATTAGAAGGTACAGCACGCATTCGTGAAGTACGTAAACAAATTGCGCGTATCAAGACTGCATTGCGTCAAGAAGAATTGCAAAAATAATCATCAGCAAAGGAGGCAATGAACATGACTGTAGAACGTAACCAACGTAAAGTGTATCAAGGTCGCGTTGTTTCAGATAAGATGGAAAAGACTATTGTAGTTGCTATTGAAACTTACAAGCGTCATAAAACTTACGGAAAACGCGTTAAATATACGAAAAAATTTGTAGCTCATGATGAAAATAACTCAGCTAAAATCGGTGATATTGTTAAGATCATGGAAACTCGTCCGTTGTCAGCAACAAAACGTTTCCGTTTAGTTGAGATTGTTGAAGAAGCAGTAATTATTTAATTTCAAATTGTGTATACATTTGAAAGGAGGAACCAATAGTGATTCAAACAGAAACTCGTTTAAAAGTGGCTGATAACTCAGGCGCTCGTGAAGTATTGACAATTAGAGTTCTAGGCGGATCTGGCCGCAAAACAGCTAACATCGGTGACGTAATCGTTGCATCTGTTAAACAAGCAACACCAGGTGGGGTTGTTAAAAAAGGTGACGTTGTTAAAGCTGTAATCGTTCGTACGAAATCAGGAGCTCGTCGTAAAGACGGTTCTTACATTAAATTCGACGAAAACGCATGTGTAATCATTCGTGATGACAAGAGCCCTCGTGGAACACGTATCTTTGGACCAGTTGCACGTGAATTACGTGATAACAACTATATGAAGATCGTTTCATTAGCTCCAGAAGTATTATAATTCTCATCAAAATCGAAGGAGGTGTAACACATGCACGTAAAAACTGGTGATAAAGTTAAAGTAATCTCAGGTAAATACAAAGGAAAAGAAGGAGTAATCCTAAAAAGTTTTCCAAAACAAAACCGAGTTCTTGTTGAAGGTGTGAACATTGTTAAGAAACATCAAAAACCATCTCAAGCTAACCAAACAGGCGGCGTAGTTGAAATGGAAGCACCAATTCATGTTTCAAACGTAATGCTAATTGACCCTTCAACAGGTGCAGCTACACGTGTTAGCTACAAGGTTGAAAATGGTAAAAAAGTTCGTGTGTCTAAACGCACAGGTGAAGTACTAGATAAGTAATTTTAGGAAGGAGGACCATCCTGCATGAATCGCTTAAATGCAAAATACAAAAACGAAGTGGTAGCTTCTTTAATGGAAAAGTTTAACTACAAATCAATTATGGAAGTACCTAAAGTAGAAAAAATCGTTATCAACATGGGTGTTGGTGATGCTACATCAAATGCTAAAAACTTAGAAAAAGCAGTTGAAGAATTAACATTAATTTCTGGTCAAAAACCAGTTGTTACTACAGCTAAAAAATCAATCGCTGGTTTCCGTTTACGTGAAGGTATGCCTATCGGTACTAAAGTTACTTTACGCGGCGAACGTATGTATGATTTCTTAGATAAATTAGTAACTGTTTCATTACCTCGTGTACGTGACTTCCGTGGAATCTCTAAAAAATCATTTGACGGACGTGGAAACTACACTTTAGGTGTGAAAGAACAATTAATCTTCCCTGAAATTGACTACGATCGTGTAGACAAAGTACGTGGTATGGATATCGTTATCGTAACTACAGCTAATTCAGACGAAGAAGCTAAAGAATTATTAACTCAACTTGGAATGCCTTTCCAAAAATAAAATAAAACTCACAGGAGGCGAGTAGTTTGGCTAAAAAATCAATGATCGCAAAGAACAAACGTCCAAAAAAATATTCAACACAAGAATATACTCGTTGTGAACGTTGTGGTCGACCACATTCAGTTTATCGTAAATTCAAACTTTGCCGTATTTGTTTACGTGAGCTTGCCTATAAAGGGCAAATCCCAGGAATGAAGAAAGCAAGTTGGTAATCATTACTACTTGATAAAGGAGGTACTCATTAATGGTTATGACAGATCCAATCGCGGATTTCTTAACTCGTATTCGTAATGCGAACATGGTTCGTCACGAATCTTTAGAAGTTCCGTCATCAAATATGAAAGTGGCTATTGCTAACATCTTAAAATCTGAAGGATTTATCAAAGACTTCACAGTTGAAGAAGATGGCAAGCAAGGTGTCATGAAAGTATTCTTGAAATATGGAAAAAATAACGAACGTGTAATCACAGGATTGAAACGTATTTCTAAACCTGGTTTACGTGTGTACGCTAAAACAGGCGAAGTTCCTAAAGTATTAAACGGTTTAGGTATCGCTATCGTATCAACATCTGAAGGTGTTATTACAGACAAAGAAGCAAGAGCTAAAAACGTAGGTGGAGAAGTTCTAGCATACGTTTGGTAATCTAGAAAACAAGGAGGTGCAGCCAAGTGAGCCGTATCGGAAATAAACCAGTTGTTATCCCAGCAGGCGTAACAATCGACTTAAAAGACAATACAGTAACTGTTAAAGGTCCAAAAGGTGAATTATCATATACATTCAACCAAAATATCACATTAGTTCAAAACGAAGGTAAAGTTGTTTTCACTCGTCCAGATGACTCAAAAGAAAACAAAACAATCCACGGAACAACTCGCGCAGTATTCAACAACATGGTTGTTGGTGTTACTGAAGGATTCCAAAAAGAATTGGAATTAATCGGGGTTGGGTATCGTGCTCAATTACAAGGAAACAAACTTGTATTAAACGTTGGATATTCTCATCCAGTGGAATTCACTCCAGAAAAAGGATTAGAAATCGAAGTTCCTTCAAATACTAAAGTAATCGTTAAAGGTTATGACAAACAAAAAGTTGGCGAATTAGCTGCTAACATTCGTGGCGTACGTCCACCAGAACCATATAAAGGTAAAGGTATTCGTTACGTTGATGAATTTGTACGTCGTAAAGAAGGTAAAACAGGTAAATAATTTTCGTAATTATTTACCTTTTGTTGCGCTATTAGTCGCATAAAAATATATTATAAGAGGTGAAAATTGTGATTACAAAACCAGACAAAAATAAAGTGCGTCAAAACCGTCACGCACGCGTTCGTCGCAAAATTTCTGGTACTGCTGAGTGCCCACGCTTGAACGTTTTTCGTTCTAACAAAAACATCTACGCTCAACTAATTGATGACGTAGCGGGTGTGACGCTAGCAAGTGCCTCTACTTTAGATACAAATGTAGAAAATGGAACAAAAACAGAGGAAGCTGTTGCAGTTGGTAAATTAATTGCAGAACGTGGACTTGAAAAAAATATTAAGAAAGTAGTCTTTGACCGTGGTGGATACTTATACCATGGACGTGTAAAAGCTTTAGCTGAAGCAGCACGTGAAAATGGACTAGTATTCTAGGAAAAGGAGGACCCACAATTCATGGTTAATATTGATGCAAGAAACTTAGAATTAGAAGATCGTGTAGTTGCGATTAACCGCGTTACAAAAGTTGTAAAAGGTGGACGTCGTTTACGTTTTGCTGCTTTAGTTGTTGTAGGTGACCGTAATGGACATGTAGGTTTCGGTACTGGTAAAGCTCAAGAAGTACCAGAAGCTATCCGTAAAGCAATCGAAGATGCTAAGAAAAACTTAATTGAAGTACCAACAAGTGGTTCTACAATTCCTCACGAAGTTATCGGACGTTTCTGCGGTGGTAATGTGTTATTAAAACCAGCTCAAGCCGGTTCAGGAGTTGCTGCAGGTGGACCAGTTCGTGCCGTTGTTGAATTAGCAGGTATCGCTGACGTAACTTCAAAATCTTTAGGTTCAAACACACCTGTAAACATGGTTCGTGCTACAATCGAAGGTTTGAAACAATTAAAACGTGTTGAAGATGTTGCTGCATTACGTGGCAAATCAGTTGAAGAATTATTAGGATAGGAGGACATTGAAAATGGCAGAATTAAAGATCACTTTAAAGAAAAGCTTGATTGGACGTCCTCAAAACCAAATCGATACTTGTAAAGCTTTAGGCTTAACAAAAATTCGTTCAACAGTTGTAAAACCAGCTAACGATGCTATCAAAGGCATGGTTAACACAGTATCACATCTAGTGGATGTTGAGGAAGTTTAATTAATCAACTTATAAGAGGAGGTGCCCGAAACATGAAACTTCATGAATTACAACCAGCAGAAGGTTCTCGTAAAGAACGTAACCGTGTTGGTAGAGGTCAAGGTTCAGGAAACGGAAAAACTGCTGGACGCGGAAGCAAAGGTCAAAAAGCTCGTTCAGGCGGTGGCGTTAGATTAGGATTCGAAGGTGGACAAACTCCATTGTTCCGTCGTTTACCAAAACGTGGTTTCCAAAATATCAATCGTAAAGAATACGCAGTCGTAAATCTAGAAACATTAAACCGTTTCGAAGATGGTCAAGAAGTGACTGCTGCTGTACTAGTTGAGACTGGTATCGTTAAAAACGAGAAAGACGGTATCAAAGTATTAGCAAACGGAAAACTTGAACGTAAGTTAACTGTTAAAGCAAATAAATTCTCTCAAGCAGCAAAAGAAGCAATTGAAGCTGCAGGTGGAACTGTAGAGGTGATTTAATGTTCTCTCTACTGAAAAATGCGATCACAACAAAGGATATTAGAAAACGTCTATTATATACACTAATGGTATTAGTAGTATTCAGAATTGGGACGCATATTACAGTTCCTGGTGTTAATGCATCAGCTATTGAATCATTTGCATCGTCAGGTTTCTTTGGAATTTTAAATACATTTAGTGGTGGGGCTTTATCAAACTTCTCAATCTTTTCGATGGGGGTTTCGCCTTACATCACTGCGTCAATCGTTGTTCAATTATTACAAATGGACATTCTTCCTACTTTCGTAGAATGGGGTAAGCAAGGGGAAGTTGGTCGACGTAAGTTAAATACTGCTACCCGATATTTAACTATTGTTATTGGATTCTTCCAAGCATTTGCAATTTCATTTGGATTCAATACGTATGCTAACTATGGATTAATTAACAATCCAAGTATTTCAACATATTTATTGATTGCATTAGTTTTAACTGCAGGAACAATGTTTGTTACTTGGCTAGGAGATATGATTACTGTAAATGGGATTAGTAATGGGGTTTCCATTATTATCTTTGCAGGGATTGTAGCTCGTATGCCACATGACATTTATGAATTTTATGTCAAACAATTACAAGGAAAAGCTGATGAAGAGTTATATCGTGCTTATGGATTTACCGCTGCTTTAGTAGTTGCCATTATTCTTGTTGTGATGTTAGTTGTTTATATTGAACAAGCGCAACGTCGTTTACCAATCACATACTCTAAACGTCCGACAGGAGCAAACGAAGCTTCATGGTTACCATTGAAGATTAACTCTGCAGGGGTTATTCCTGTAATTTTTGCAAGTTCGTTTATAGCATTGCCTCAAACTGTATTAAGTGCTGTTCACGGTCAATACAGTGAGGAAAGTTGGTATCAAGTTGCAACAAATATATTTGATTACCAAAAACCAGCAGGTGCAAGTTTATATATCTTTTTAATAGTAGTATTTACTTACTTCTATGCATTTGTGCAAGTAAACCCCGAAAAAGTTGCGGAAAACTTACAAAAACAAGGTGGTTACATCTTAAGTGTAAGACCTGGTAAAGAAACAGAACATTATATTTCTGGTATGCTTTTACGATTGAGTACAGTCGGAGCACTTTACTTAGGTGGTATTTCATTATTACCTATGATTGCTGCTGCTTTGTGGAAGCTACCACGTGGTTTAATGTTAGGTGGAACAAACTTACTAATCGTAGTTGGGGTTGCACTTGAAATTAGCCGTCAAATTGAAGGTCGAGCAATTAAACGTAAATATAAAGGGTTTATCCAAGAGTAATGAGGAAGATTGACAAAATATTTTTGAATGTTTTGTCTTTTCTTCATCTGCAATGTAAAGGAGATATTATGAATATTATTTTAATGGGATTACCTGGAGCAGGTAAAGGAACTCAAGCTGAAAAAATTGTTGCTACTTATAACATTCCACATATTTCAACTGGTGACATGTTCCGTGCTGCAATGCAACAAGGAACAGAATTAGGACTAAAAGCTAAATCTTTCATGGATAAAGGTGAATTAGTTCCTGATGAAGTTACAAATGGAATTGTTAAAGAACGTTTACAAGCAGACGATACTAAAAACGGATTTTTATTGGATGGTTTTCCAAGAACTCAAGCTCAAGCAGAAGCACTTGATAAAATTATGGATGAATTAGGTCGTAAAATTGATGCTGTTATCAATATTGATGTAAATCCAGAAATTTTAATGCAACGTCTAACTGGACGTTTCATTTGCAGAAACTGTGGAGCTACTTATCACAAAATCAATAAACCAACTAAAGTAGAAGGTACATGTGATCGTTGTGGAGAACACGAATTCTACCAACGTGAAGATGACAAACCTGAAACTGTTGAAAATCGTATTCAAATTAATATTGAACAATCAAAACCAATCTTAAACTACTACAATGCAAAAGAAGTTTTACATAATGTAGATGGTGAAAGCGGGATTGATCATTTGTTTAACACAATTCAATCAATTATGGGCGAACCGCACCAAGCTTAACCTGTTATCTTGCATTTATTGTAGCTGAAATGGTATAATTAGAAAGTTAGATAACGGTAGAAGTCCGTCAGTAAAATCCGTAACAACTTTTTAAAAGTGAGGAGGATGAAGCATGGCAAAGGAAGACGTAATTGAAATTGAAGGTATTGTTAATGAAACATTACCAAATGCGATGTTCAAGGTCGAACTTGAAAATGGTCATGAGGTTTTAGCGCATGTATCTGGTAAAATCCGGATGCACTATATTAAGATTTTACCGGGCGATAAAGTAACGGTTGAATTATCACCTTACGATTTAACGCGCGGAAGAATCACATATCGCTTTAAATAATGGACTCCGTTAATGATATAAAGGAGGGAACTTAAATGAAAGTTAGAGCATCAGTAAAACCAATTTGCGAAAAATGTAAAGTAATTAAACGCAATGGTAAAGTTATGGTGATTTGTCAAAATCCCAAACATAAACAACGTCAAGGATAATTTATAAGGAGGTACTTAAAAGTATGGCTCGTATTGCAGGTGTGGATATTCCACGTGAGAAACGTGTTGTTATTTCTTTAACCTATATCTACGGTATCGGTGTTACGACTTCTAAACAAGTATTAGCTGCTGCTAATGTAAGTGAAGATACTCGTGTTCGTGATTTATCAAATGATGAATTAGACCGTATCCGTGCAGAAGTGGATAAACTAAAAATTGAAGGTGACTTACGTCGTGAAGTGAACTTAAACATCAAACGTTTGATGGAAATTGGTTCATATCGTGGTGTTCGCCATCGTCGTGGTTTACCAGTTCGTGGTCAAAATACTAAAAACAATGCTCGTACTCGTAAAGGCCCAGCTAAGGCTATTGCAGGTAAGAAAAAATAATTTAGAGAAGAAGGAGGTTAATTCTTCATGGCAAAGAAAGTTGTACGCAAACGCCGCGTGAAAAAGAATATTGAATCTGGTGTAGCTCACATCCGTTCAACATTTAATAATACAATTGTTATGATTACAGATGTACATGGAAATGCTGTTTCATGGTCTTCTGCAGGTGCTTTAGGATTTAAAGGTTCTAAAAAATCAACACCATTTGCTGCTCAAATGGCTGCTGAATCTGCTGCGAAAGGTTCAATGGAGCATGGTATGAAAACAGTTGAAGTTTCAGTTAAAGGTCCTGGTTCAGGTCGTGAAGCTGCAATTCGTTCATTACAAGCTACTGGTTTAGAAGTTACAGCAATTCGTGACGTAACACCAATCCCTCATAATGGATGTCGTCCTCCAAAACGCCGTCGTGTGTAATGGATTGTTATTGTTGAATTTTGTTGGACAATCGCACATTGTACGTACGTTTTGAAAGGGGTAAAAAATAATGATCGAAATTGAAAAACCAAAAATTGAAACGATTGAGATCAGCGAAGATGCTAAATTTGGTAAATTCGTTGTTGAGCCACTTGAACGCGGTTATGGTACTACATTAGGGAACTCATTACGCCGTATTCTATTATCGTCACTCCCTGGTACTGCAGTAACAGATATCCAAATGGATGGCGTGTTACATGAATTTTCAACAATAGATGGCGTGGTAGAAGATGTTGCTGCAATCATTTTAAATATTAAGAAAATTGCATTAAAATCTTTTGGCGAAGATGATAAAGTATTAGAAATCGATATCATTGGACCTGCTGTTGTTACAGCTGGGGACATCAAACATGATAGTGATATCGAAATCCTTAACCCTGATTTATATATTTGTACAGTAGCTGAAGGTCATCGCTTCCATGTTCGTATGAACGCTAGAAATGGTCGTGGTTATGTTCGTGCTGACTATAATAAATCTGAAAATATGCCAATTGGTGTAATCCCAATTGATTCTATTTATACTCCGATTAGTAAAGTGAACTACCAAGTCGAAAATACTCGTATTGGTCAAAAAAATATTTATGATAAATTAACGCTTGATGTATGGACAGATGGATCAATCTCTCCAGAAGAAGCAATCAGTTTAGCAGCTCGTATTTTAACAGAGCACTTAAATATTTTTGTTAATTTAACAGATGAAACTCGTCAAGTAGAAATTATGGTCGAAAAAGAAGAAACTCAAAAAGAAAAAATGCTTGAAATGACTATTGAAGAATTGGACTTATCTGTTCGTTCTTATAACTGCTTAAAACGTGCGGGAATTAATACTGTACAAGAGTTAACAAATAAATCTGAAGCAGAAATGATCAAAGTTCGTAACTTAGGTCGTAAATCGCTTGAAGAAGTTAAACACAAATTAATCGAATTAAATTTAGATTTACGTCGTGAAGACTAATAGAAACTCTTAAGAAGGAGGAATATTAAAAAATGGCTTATCGTAAATTAGGACGTACAAGTTCACAACGTAAAGCGTTATTACGTGACTTGACAACTGACTTAATTATTAACGAACGCATCGTTACAACAGAAGCTCGTGCTAAAGAAATCCGCTCAACTGTTGAGAAAATGATTACTTTAGGTAAACGTGGAGATTTACATGCTCGTCGTCAAGCAGCTGCATATGTTCGTAACGAAGTAGCAGATGTACGCGAAGAAGGCGAAGAAATCGTTGTTGAAACTGCTTTACAAAAATTATTCAATGGTTTAGCATCACGTTACAGCGAACGTCAAGGTGGATACACTCGTATTCTTAAAACTGAACCTCGTCGTGGTGATGCTGCACCAATGGTTATCATTGAATTAGTTTAATAAATAAACAAACACTTTTCGATGGTTGAAATGAGCGTCATGATGGTAATAATCATCTTTCGGTTGTGAGATGAGAAGTCTGAGGCTACTGTAAAGTAGCCTTATTCTTTCTCATGATTATTTAGTCTAGCTCGCTGTCTCCCCGCCAGCGTTGGCGGGAAGGCACTTCATCATGAAGGTGTCTTTTTTTGTTTATATACATATTTTGTTTTTTATACATATTATAAAAGGTTAAGAGGTGAATGAATTGACTCAACCAGTTATTTCAATTAAAAATATTTATTTTAATTATCAGAATCAAGATACTAGAGAAGCATTATCAGATGTATCATTAGATGTTTTTGAGGGAGAATGGTTAGCTATTATTGGGCATAATGGTTCAGGGAAATCTACACTAGCTAAAATGATGAATGGTTTATTAGAAGCTTCAAGTGGAGAAATTTATATCGACGGTGAATTGTTAATGGAAGAAACGGTTTATGAGGCACGTCGTAAGGTAGGAATGGTATTTCAAAATCCAGATAATCAATTTGTTGGAACAACTGTAGAAGATGATATTGCTTTCGGATTAGAAAATATTGGGATGTCACGTGAGGAGATGGTTCAAAAAATCAACGCTTCTTTAGAGATGGTTCGTATGACTTCGTTTAAAGAGAAAGAACCAGCACGTTTATCTGGTGGTCAAAAACAACGTGTTGCGATTGCGGGAATGATTGCATTAGCACCAAAGGTAGTTATATTAGATGAAGCGACTTCCATGTTAGATCCTCAAGGTAGATTTGAAGTGATTTCAACGATTCAACAACTTCATAAAGATAAAGGTATCACAGTCATTTCTATTACTCATGATTTAGATGAGGCAGCACAAGCAGATCGTGTACTATTAATGGAAGGCGGAAAAGTAAATCGTATTGGAAAACCTTCAGAGATTTTTGGAATGGGAACAGCATTAGTGGATAAAGGATTAGATGTTCCTTTTTCGGAAAAATTAAAAGCCGTTTTAAAAGAAAAAGGTTTGAATGTGCCAAATGAGTATTTAGATGAAGAAGGGTTGGTGGAATGGCTATGGACATCCGTTTTAAACAAGTAGGATTTGCTTATCAAGCGGGGACGCCGTTTGAAATGAGAGCATTACATGATGTTACTTTTTCAGTAAAAGATGGTTCTTATGTAGCCATTATTGGTCATACTGGTTCTGGTAAATCGACGATTCTTCAACATTTAAATGCGTTATTAAAACCAACTGAAGGTGTTGTAGAATTAGGAGAAAAAACGATTGATTCAACTACTGGGAATAAAGACTTAAAACCTTTACGTAAAAAAGTAGGAATTGTTTTTCAATTTCCAGAAGCACAATTATTTGAAGAAACTGTAGAAAAAGATATTGCTTTTGGACCCAAAAACTTCGGAGTTAGTGAAGAAGAATCGTTAAAAATTGCTGCTGAAGTCGTAAAAATAGTTGGATTACCTGAAGAAGTTTTGAAAAAATCACCATTTGATTTGTCGGGCGGGCAAATGAGACGTGTTGCGATTGCCGGTGTATTAGCGATGAAACCAGAAGTGTTAGTTTTAGATGAACCAACGGCTGGTCTTGATCCAAAAGGTCGTTTAGAAATGATGGAGATGTTTTATAAATTAAATAAAGAACAAAAAATGACCATCGTTTTAGTGACACATCAAATGAATGATGTAAGTGATTATGCAGATCATGTGATTGTGATTGAATCTGGAAATGTTGTAAAGGAAGGTTCACCCAAGGAAGTGTTTGCAGATGCTTCTTGGTTATTAGAAAAACAATTAGGCGTTCCAACGACTTTAGCTTTTGTTGAAAAATTAAAAGAAAAAGGTTGGTCTACCGATAAAATGCCTTTAACTTTAGATGAGTTAGCGAATGCTATTTTAGAAAAACGTGGGGTGAATGAATAAATGTTAGATAAATTGTTATTAGGACGCTATTTACAAGGTGACTCTTTTGTTCATCAATTGGATCCTCGCACCAAATTTATTTCTACATTCGTGTTCATTATTATTATTTTCCTTGCGAATAATTGGTTAACTTATTTAATTTTAGCAATCTTCACATGGGTAGCTTTATTAGCTTCTAAAATCCCAATGAAATTCTTTTGGAATGGTGTGAAACCACTATTGTGGGTCATTTTATTTACTGTTGTATTGCAAATGTTGTTTACAACTGGTGGAGATGTTTATTTTGAATGGAGCTTTATTAAAGTTACTTCCTTTGGTGTTATTAATGCGATTTATATTTTTTTACGTTTTGTATTGATTATTTTTATTTCTACATTGATGACATTAACAACACCCCCTTTACAAATTGCAGATGCGATGGAATCGATTATGAAACCTTTAGGGAAAATTGGTGTTCCAGTTCATGAGATTGCATTAATGCTATCGATTGCTTTACGTTTTGTTCCTACATTAATGGATGAAGCTCAAAAGATTATGAATGCACAACGTGCTCGTGGCGTAGATTTTGGAGAAGGTAATTTATTTGAACAAATGAAAGCTATTATTCCGATTTTAATTCCATTGTTTGTGAGTTCATTTAATCGGGCAGAAGATTTAGCGACTGCAATGGAAGCTAGAGGATATCAAGGTGGAACTGGTAGAACAAAATATCGTGTGCTAACATATGGTCAGAAAGATGGAGTAACAGCTCTTACACTTGTTGTTTTAACAATTGCTCTAGTTGTTTTTAGAGGACAGTAATGCATATGGAAAATGATTTAACACTATTAAGATATTTATTGAGAAAAATCTATCATGCAGAAACACGAATGAAGAAATTAAAAACGTGAATGCTGTTTGATTTTTTTAGCGAATGCAAATTTACATATTTCGAATACAACTTGGGATTATATTTTCGTTTTGTGGTTAGATAATGTTGTCGTAGATTTTATGATTTATAAAAATGTATAAGAGATTTCGCGAAACTTTGATTCGCTAAAAGTAGTAGTTGTTCGCTTAATGAAACAACAATTGCATTAAAGACTTTCCCGTAGTAGAAGAATGATTTTCTTGCTACGGGAAAGTCTTTTGGTTGTTCGACAAATCCTGTTGGTGAGAAATCACCGACAGGATTTTTTACATGCAAAAAAGAGAAATCCGAGTTATGATTAAGTCGACTAAAACAAATCAAAGGAGGATTTCTCTCATGGACTATTGTATACGAAAATTACTAAGATTAACAGAAGAAAATTTTATTACGGATGAAAATTGGTTAGAAATCGTGACAGAAAACAATGAAACAGTTCATAAAATTAATGGAACTTGGACAAGTGCTTGTACTTCTTGTCTATATTGTTCTAGCGAAAATGTGATGAAACATTCTCCTATGGAACATAAAATTAGAATTCCACACCTATTTGGACATAAGACTATTTTAGACCTTAAAGTACAACGATTCATCTGTAAAGATTGTCATAAAACATGGGTTGCAGATTGCCCTCTTGTTCCAAAAAATAGTAATATTTCTTATGATTTAGAGTGTCAAATTATGTTGTATTTAAAAGAAAACTTCTCTAGAAAAGCAATCGCTAAACTCCTTTCAATTTCTGATAAGACTGTTGAAAGAGTGATGAAAAAGTTTAAAATAAAAACAATGCAGCAGTATCATTATTTACCTAAAGTGCTTTGTTTAGATGAATTTAGAGGCGTTAAAACGCAACAAGGGAAAATGAATTTCATTTGTTTAGATGGAGAAAATCGCCAATTAATTGATATTTTGCCTGGTAGAACACTTCATGAAATGATTTCATTCTTTATGAAGTTTTCTCGTAAACAACGTTTAAAAGTAAGATATTTAGTGATGGATATGAATGCTTCTTATCAAAATCTTATTAAAACTGTATTTCCAAACGCTGTTATCGTAGTAGATCGATTCCATATCATTCAACATATGAATCGTAATTTTAATCAACTGCGCATTGTGATTATGAAGCAATTCTCAGCGAAATCAACACAACAGAAGACATTGAAACGTTACTGGAAAGTACTCTTAAAGCCTAGTGATGAATTAGATGAAGAAAAATTAAGGTACAATTATCACTTCAAAACCTATCTTACTCAAGCTCAATTGGTAGAAAAATTATTGAGTTTTGACGAAGTGTTATCAGATGCATATGATTTCATTCAAGAACTTAGAAAAGCCTATAAAAAGAAAAATTACGAGGCATTTATGACATGTATAAAGGAAATTCCAAAACAATTACCTTATGAATTTAAGAAGAAGTTTGAAGTGTTTAAACGTTTTAAGAATGGGATTTATCAAGCTTTTACGACAGGATATTCCAATGGAGCTATTGAAGGAACGAATAATCTCATTAAAGTAATTAAACGTGTTGCATATGGATATCGAAATTTTGAGAATATGAAATTAAGAATCAAGATTATTAAAGGTTGTTTCTTTACCCCGGTCAATAGAAAGTCATTATGAGTTAAAAAAGTATGTATAGAGTCGTTTTAACTTGACAATGAGCCTCCATGGGCATGTTGAATTGGGGGAAGCGAAAAATAATATCAAATTTCACAGCCCCCAAACCGCTAATCGCGGATAACATGCCCCTGCTCATTATAAAGTTAAAACTAGATTTCGTTCATAGTTATGTTTGTGGTTGATTGTTAAATTAATTAAATCGTTAATTTTCTTCCACCTTGTTCATTTAAAATTAAAGACTTAATTTGGTGTTAAATTTAATCCACCAACAGAATTTGTCGATGAGCCAGTCTTTTCCACTTTTTGAACAGGGATATGGTACAATAAGACGAAGGAATTATGAAGGAGGAAATCGAGTGGGATTTCGTTATAAAGTCATTTTAAGTTATGATGGAACGAATTATGTAGGGTTTCAAGTGCAAGAAAATGGTAACAGTATTCAAGCAGAATTAAATAAAGCACTGAAAAAAATGACAAAGGGATTGTATATTCCGGTTTGTGGTTCCGGTAGAACAGATTCAGGAGTACATGCAAATGGACAAGTGATTCATTTTGACTATCCGACAAAAATTGAAGAACAAAATTTACAGCGAGCAATGAATAGTTTATTGCCGGATGATATTTGTGCAAGAGAAGTGATGGCCGTTAGTGATGACTTTCATGCAAGGTATAGTGTGACGGGAAAACGATATATTTACCGAGTAAATATTCAAAAATTTGTCAACCCATTTAGTCGTTTATATACTCTTCATCATCCTTATAGAGTTAATGTGAATCAGATAAATGAAGCTTTACAAGTTGTTATCGGAGAACATGATTTTACAAGTTTTTGTTCTACAAAGACGGATAAGGAGTCGAAAGTTAGAAGTGTTACGAAGGCGGAAGTGGTAGAGCAAGATGGTGAATTAGTCTTCACGTTCGAAGGAAATGGATTTTTATACAATATGATTCGTATATTAGTGGGAACGAGTCTGCAAATCGGTGATGGATTAAGACCTGTTTCAGATATGAAAGAGATTTTGGTAGCAAGGGACCGACAAAAAGCAGGGCCAACAGCTCCTCCTCAAGGCTTGTATTTGGATGAAGTTTTCTATGAAGAAAAGGAATAATGCAGTTTTATCAAGAGTATGTTACAATAGAAACGGATTTAATTTAAAGGAGAGATTCGATGGTATTAGAAAATTTTGATGTAAATTTACAAAAATATGCAAAATTGCTAGTGTCTACAGGGATTAATGTTCAACCAGGACATACGGTAGTCATTTATGTGGAAGTGGAACAAGCTGCATTTGCACGCTTATTAGTAAAAGAAGCCTATCAATTAGGAGCAAGCGAAGTTATCGTTCAATGGAGTGATGATGAAATTAACCGTGACCGTTTATTATATGCTGCTGAAGAGCGTATTACGACTGTTCCAGAATATAAAGTACAAGAAATGCACTATTTATTAGACCATAAAGCAAGTCGTTTAAGCATTGTCTCTAAAGATCCAGATGCTTTAAATGGAGTAGATACAAGTCGTCTTGCAAAATCAATGAAAGCTACAAGTGTTGCGTTAAAACCAATGCGTGTTGCAACTCAATCGAATAAAGTAAGCTGGACAGTAGCAGCTGCAGCAGGTAGCGCATGGGCTAAAAAAGTATTCCCAGAAGCAACATCAACTGAAGAAGCTGTGGATTTGTTATGGAATCAAATCTTTACAACTTGCCGAGTATATGCAGATGATCCAGTTGCAGCTTGGAAAGAACATGAAGAAAAATTAGATAAAAAAGCAGCTGTTCTAAATAAAGAACAATTTGCTAAATTACACTACACTGCACCAGGAACTGACTTAACTCTTGGAATGCCTAAAAACCATGTTTGGGAAAGTGCTGGAAGCTACAATGCACAAGGGGAGCACTTTATTGCGAATATGCCAACAGAAGAAGTATTCTCAGCTCCAGATTACCGTGTAGCAGATGGTTATGTAACAAGTACAAAACCATTAAGTTATAACGGAACTATTATCGAAGGAATTAAAGTTACTTTTAAAGATGGTCAAATCGTAGAAGTTTCTGCTGAAAAAGGCGATCAAGTAATGAAAGATTTAGTATTCGAAAATATGGGGGCTCGTGGATTAGGAGAAGTTGCCTTAGTAAGCGACCCTTCTCCAATTTCTCAATCAGGGATTACATTCTTTAATACATTATATGATGAAAATGCTTCAAACCACTTAGCAATTGGTTCAGCTTATGCGACAAGTGTTAAAGGTGGAGAAAAATTTGAAACTGAAGAAGAATTAGCTGCAGCCGGATTAAATCGTTCAGACGTTCATGTGGACTTCATGATTGGTGGTCCAAATATGAATGTTGATGGTATTCGTGAAGATGGAACAGTTGTACCAATCTTCCGTAATGGAGACTGGGCGATTTAATGACATTGAAAGCATCCTATCCATTGTTAACCTCAGATGGATGGGATGTTTTTTTATGTAACAAACGAAGGGAGTTGAAAGTATGACTCGACAAAGAAAATGGTTTTATGGAATTTTTGGAGCGTTATTTGCACTGATTTTATTATTTTATGGCTTGATTCTCATGTTTACTTATCGTGGAACTCCTGAAGCAATGGAGAAGTGGAATAAGCATTCATATGTGAAAAAGAATCAGTATTATCGATTTGAAGCAAAGGGAGAAGAACAAGCGAACCTATTATTCTATACAGGAGCTTTAGTAGAACCTCAAGCGTATGTTGGAATAGCAGAAGGGTTAGCACAAAATGGCATTACGACTTATGTCATTGAATCTTCATTAAACTTACCCATTTTTGAAATGGGAACAATGGAGACGATTGTAAAAGAAGAAAAGTTGGATAAAGTTTATGTAGCAGGACATTCCTTAGGAGGAGTTGTTGCGAGTTTAGATGCATTAAAGTTACAAAAAGAAAATCATTTAGCAGGAGTGATTTTATTAGCTAGTTATCCAGATAAAAGTGTTGATTTCAGTAGTAGTCATATTCCAGTTTTATCGATTGTAGCCAGTCATGATAAAATTTTGAAATGGGAAAAATATGAAGCTAGCAAGTCTCGTTTGCCTAAGACTAGTGAAGAACTCATGATTGAAGGTGGAAATCATAGCGGCTTTGGAATGTATGGCGAACAAAAAGGAGATGGTGCTCGCTCGATTTCAAATGAAGAACAACAACAGAAAGTGATTGAAAAAATGACGGAATTTATGAGAAAAGCAAAATAGTTGGCTGATTACAATTAGAATTTTAAAGAAAAAGCATTAAAGTCATAGCAATTTTACTGAAAAAGTTTTACAATAGAAACGATAGACAAATTAGAAGGGAAGTTATTTAAAATGGCAGATAAAGTGCGTGTACGTTATGCACCAAGTCCAACAGGGCATTTGCATATTGGTAATGCAAGAACAGCTCTATTTAATTATTTATTCGCAAGACATTACGGTGGAGAATTTATTATTCGTATTGAAGATACTGACCGTAAGAGAAATATTGCTCATGGAGAAGAAAGTCAATTAGAAAACTTAACTTGGTTAGGAATTGACTGGGATGAAGGTCCAGATAAATCAAAAAATGTTGGCCCATATCGTCAATCAGAACGTGAACATATTTATAATCCATTAATTGAACAATTAATTGCTGAAGATAAAGCTTATAAATGCTACATGACTGAAGAAGAGTTAGAAGCAGAACGTGAAGCACAACGTGCAAATGGAGAAATGCCACACTATAGTGGTCAACATGCTCATTTAACACAAGAACAACGTGATGCTTTTGAAGCAGAAGGACGTACTCCAGTTGTTCGTTTCAGAGTTCCTCAAAATAGAACGTATACTTTTGATGATATTGTTAAAGGTGAAATTACTTTTGAATCTGGTAGTGTAGGTGGCGACTTTGTTATTTTAAAACGTGATGGTATGCCAACATATAACTTTGCAGTAGCAGTGGATGATCACTTTATGGAGATTACTCATGTATTACGTGGGGATGACCATATTGCTAATACTCCTAAACAAATGATGGTTTATGAAGCTTTTGGATGGGATACTCCTAGATTTGGTCATATGACATTAATTATTAATACAGAAACTGGTAAAAAATTATCAAAACGTGATGAGTCTATTTTACAATTTATTGAACAATATAAAGATTTAGGCTATTTACCAGAAGCAATGTTCAACTTCATTACTTTATTAGGATGGTCTCCACAAGGGGAAGATGAAATTTTCTCAAGAGAAGAATTTATTCAAATTTTTGATGAAAAACGTCTTGGAAAATCTCCAGCAGCATTCGATCCTAAGAAATTAGAATGGATTAACAACACTTATGTGAAGAAAACTCCATTAGAAGAAGTTGCACCATTAGCAATTCACCAATTACAATTAGCAGGTTTATTACCTGAAACATTGAGTGAAGAGCAACAAGTTTGGGCGAATAAATTAGTAGCGTTATATCATGATCAAATGAGTTACATGAATGAGATTGTTTCTATTTCAAGTTTATTCTTCCAAAAAGACTTCGTTGTAGAAAATGATGAAGCAAGAGAAGTGCTTCAAGGTGAAACTGTACCGACTGTACTTCATGCATTTAAGGCTCAATTAGAAGCTTTAGAAGTGTTTGATGAAGCTAGTGTGATGGCAGCGATTAAGGCTGTTCAAAAAGAAACTGGTGTAAAAGGTAAGAATTTATTTATGCCAATTCGTGTGGCAACAAGTGGTCAAACTCATGGCCCTTCTTTAGGTCAAACGATTGAATTATTAGGGAAAGAACGTAGCCTTGTACATTTAAACGAAGCGTTGGCTTTAATCCAAGCTTAGATATTGCGAATTAGACTTCCTGTGATAGTAGCATTAGGACGCCAGCAGCCCTAGCGGTCTCATGGCTATGCCCATACTACTATAGGAAGTCTTTTTTTATAATGAAAATATCAGAGTGTGGATTGAAAATAATAGTTTGTTTTCAAAAAGATTATGATATAATCAGTCCATTGAAAAGAAAGGGGGAATGAATATGGATACAAATAAAACTTATTCAGCAAAAGAGTTTACAATGACCGTATTAAATGCATTAGCATTAGGGGTAGTTGTAACTTTAATTCCTGGTGCGATTTTAGGTGAATTAACAAAAGCGTTATTACCAGTATTTCCACAAGGACAATTAATTATTCAAGCAACTCAAGTCGCTAATACGATGATGGGTGCTATTATTGGTTTAATGGTAGGACATTTCTTTAAATTTACTCCGATTCAATCAGGAGCCATTGCTTTAGCAACTGTTTTTGCAGGAGGTGCGCCAGGCTTTAATCCGGATGTTAAAGGTATGGTGTTCTCTGGTACTGGGGATATTATTACAATGGGAGTAACAGCAGCATTAGCAGCTGGATTTATTTTATGGATTGGAGATAAAGCAAAAGCTTATTCGATTATTGTGATTCCAACAGTTACATTAGTCGTTATTGGTGGGATTGGAAGACTTTCGCAACCATACATTGTTAAAATTACAGCATTAATTGGTCAAGGAGTGGAATTCTTATTAACCTTACAACCAATTATTATGTGTATGTTAATTGCGATGACTTTCTGTATTTTAATTGTGTCACCATTTACAACAGTAGGGATTAGCTTAGCAATTGGATTGTCAGGCATTGGTTCTGGTGCGGCGAACTTAGGAATCTGTGCGGCAGGTTTTGGTTTAGCAGTTGCAGGATTAAAAGTTAATTCAGTAGGAACTTGTATTGCACACTTTATTGGATCTCCTAAAATGTCAATGGCAAATGTGATTGCAAAACCTAAAATTTTATTGCCAATGTTATGTTCTTCAGCATTATTAGGTGTTTTAGCAACAGTCTTTTCCATTCAAGGAACTCCTGCTAGTGCCGGGTTTGGATTTAGTGGTTTAGTAGGTCCAATTTATGCTTTAAACTTAATGGAAAATGGATGGACAGCAGGAAATATTCTATTAGTAGCAATTGTTTTCGTAGTTGCACCAATTATTTTCAACATTATTTTTATCCATGTGTTCGAAAAAGTGGTACAATGGATTCAACCAGAAGATTATAAAGTAACGGTATAATAAGGAGGAATTATAATGAAAATTGCAATTGCAGGTGCTGGAGCAATGGGATGTCGCTTTGGTTATATGTTAACAAAAGCAGGACAAGAAGTTGTTTTAATCGATGAATGGCCAGCGCATATTGAAGCAATTCGTACAAATGGATTACAAGTAGTAGATGGAAATACAACAGATACATTACAAATCCCAATCTACAGACCTGAAGAAGTTCATGAAGAAGTAGATGTGGTTATCGCATTTACAAAATCAATGAAATTAGGAGAAATGCTTGAAAAAATCAAAGCAATTATTCATGAAGATACAAAAGTAGTATGTTTATTAAATGGTTTAGGTCATGAATATACAATGGAAAAATATGTTCCACGTAAAAACATTATTATGGGTGTAACGATTTGGACAGCAGGAATTAATGCGCCAGGTGTGGCTCGTTTAGGTGGAACAGGTACTGTTGAAATTCAAGCAGTAGAAGAAGCGAGCGGTCGTGCGATTGCAGAAGAATTAGTCGCTGTTATGAATCAAGGGGGATTAAATGCTAGTTATAGTGAAGATGTTTTATTCTCAATTTGGAGAAAAGCATGTGTAAATGGAACAATGAATGCAACATGTGCGATTTTAGATGCGAATATTGGAGAAGTATTTGATACAACTACAGCAGAAGCAGTTGTTGAGCAAATTATTCATGAGTTTGTGGAAGTGGCACATCATGAAGGTGTGAAAATTGACGCAGCTGAAATGAAAAACTATGTTTATACTGCGTCAAACAAAGTTCGTGCACACTATCCATCAATGCACCAAGATTTAATGCAAAATCATCGCTTTACTGAGATTGATTACTTAAATGGATTTGTTGCGAAACGCGGACTAGAGTATGGAATTCCAACTCCATATTGTGCTATGATTACACAATTAATTCATGCAAAAGAACAAATTTTAAAAGTACAATAAAAGGAATTTTGAGAGACGAGACGAGAGTCTCGTCTTTTTTATGGAGAAATTAACAGTATTTTTTATATAAAAACCCACCTAACTATTTAAAAATCACATCAATAAAAAGGAAAAATAAGGAATGGATAACCACTATTTTTACGAATATATTATACGATTTTTATTACTTTCTCAAAAGTGAAAACATTTAAATTTAACAAATTTCTTTCTTACAAAAATGTAAGAAACAAACAGAAAATGATAGCTAAAATATAGGAATGCATCGATTTTATTTGATAGAATAAATACAAATCAAAGAGAAAGTAGGAATTGTAATGACATTATTAGATGTAAAACAAGTACAAAAAATTTACCATACAAGATTTGGAGCGATGCAAATAGAGGTGTTAAAAGATATTACTTTTAGTGTTGAAAAAGGAGAATATGTTGCCATTATGGGGGAATCTGGTTCTGGTAAAACAACGCTGTTAAATATTTTAGCCACATTAGATCGTCCTACAAAAGGACAAGTATTATTGAATCAATTAGATATTCAAAATATACCAGACAAAACATTAGCAGCCTTTCGTCGTGATCATTTAGGATTTGTATTCCAAGATTTTAATTTATTAGAAACATTGTCTGTTAAAGATAATATGTTACTCCCATTAGTCCTAGCAAAGAAAACTGTTCAAGAAATGGAGCAAAAAGTAAAATCTGTTGCTACATTATTAGGAATTGAAAAATTATTAGAAAAATATCCTTATGAATTATCAGGTGGACAACAACAACGTGTAGCGATTGGACGTGCAATGATGGCTAATCCAAGTATATTACTAGCAGATGAACCAACTGGAGCATTAGATTCAAAATCTTCTAGCAATATTTTAGATGTTTTTGATACCTTAAATGAAAAGGGACAAACCATTTTAATGGTAACTCATAGTACATTAGCTGCTAGTCGAGCGAAACGAGTGTTATTTATTAAAGATGGTATTTTGTATCATCAATTATTTAAAGGTGAGCGTACAGATGAAGAAATGTTTGAAGCAATTTCGGATACGTTAACAGTAATGGCTAATCGAGGTGAGACTCATGTTTAAATTCATTCATTAGCAGTATCCAATTTAAAGAAAAATCGAACATTGTATATTCCGTTTTCGATTGCTTCTATTACCATGATGGTCATTACCTATATTCTATTAGCACTATCTACAAATAAAACGATTTCACAAAGTAGTGGAGGAAATACGGTAGTCATGGCATTAGGGTTTGGCGTTGTGATTATGTTACTTGTCTCTACCTTAACGATGATTTATGCCAATGGATTTGTAATGAAAAACCGTTCAAAAGAATTTGGATTGTATAGTATTTTAGGATTAGGCCGCACACAAATTCAATTGTTACAAGTTATTGAAATGGTATTATTCGCAGTGCTAAATCTAATTGTAGGTCTGGTATTAGGTGTATTGTTCAATCGATTAGCCTTTGCCTTGTTACTGAAAGCAATGCGTTTTTCAGTTCCTTTAGCGTATGAATTTCAAATTTCAACAGTCATTATAATTGGAATTTTATTTAGTGGAATTTTTGTTTCCTTAATGATTTTAAATGCGATTAAGATTAGAGTGAGTCGTCCATTAGAATTACTACGCGAGAAAAAATCAGGAGAAAAAACAGGACGTTTCTTAAGTATTCGTGCACTAATTGGAGTAGCGATTTTAGGATATGCTTACTATATTTCTCAATCAATCGAAAGTCCGATTAAAGCGTTAGGTTGGTTCTTTATTGCAGTACTATTAGTAGTTATTGCAACTTATATTTTATTTGATGCTGGAAGTATTGCACTTTTACGCTTCTTGAAAAATCGTAAAACATTTTATTATCGTCCAATTAACTTCATCTCTGTTTCTAATTTAATTTTTAGAATGAGAAAAAATGCGATGGGCTTAGCAAGTATTTGTGTTTTATCAACAATGGTACTCGTGACTCTTGGAACGACAGTTTCGTTGCAGTTTGGGGCACAGGAAGTGATTAATAAAACAAGTCCAACTGATTTTACGTTTAGAAATATGTATCGTAATCCTGAAGAAACAGCAGAATATTCAAAAGAGGCGAAACAATTAGCGGAAGGAATTGCTTCAAAAGTAACAGATTTTTATGAATATTCGTATATTTTAACAGGGGGAAATCAAGAAGGGGATGTATTAGATACAAATGTTAAAAAACTGGGTACTCTTCCAGAAGCAATGGTCGTCCTAGTATCAGTGGAAGATTATAATTGTAATAGTGGAGAAAATATTACTGTTAAACCTGGAGAAATGGTGATAGGAGAACAAAATACTGAGAAAACTAAACCTAGTTTCACTCAAATAGCAGTTGGGGAAAATACTTTTTCAATTGGACAAGTCATCGAAGTGAATAAATTCGCTGCAGGATTAATTGTAAATCCGAATATAACCGATCATTCTTATATTGGCATTTTAAATGAAGAGGATATGGCGAAAGTTGTTCCATATTACAGTAAAGGAAATGATGAAGGATATCGTGCTTATACAAGACAATATATTGCATTATGGAATACTTCTAGTAAAACAGATGATGAGAAGCAAAAAGAATTAGAAGTGTATCAACAATCTGATATTGCTGGAGGAATTGATGGAAAAATAGAAATTGCTCAATTATTATTCCAATTTTATGGTTCCCTATTATTCTTAGGGTTTTTATTAGCCATTGCCTTTTCAGTTGGAGCAGTCTTAGTCATTTACTATAAACAAATTTCAGAAGGGTATGAAGATCGTGAGCGTTATGTCATTTTGAAGAAAATCGGAATTGATCAATCAATGATTCATCAATCAATTAATCGTCAAGTATTAATTGTATTCTTCTTACCGCTATTAACAGCGTTCTTGCATACTGCATTATCGTATAAAATTGTGAGTAAAATTGTCTTAATCTTTGGCATTAAAGGAAGTATTATTGGGTTGACGATGTTAGCAGTAGCAGGAGTCTTTATGATTGCTTACTTCTTAGTTTACAAAATTACTTCAAGAGAGTACTTCAAAATTATCAATCGATAGTAAAAATAAACGTCTTTAGTGAAAGCTAGAGGCGTTTATTTATTGCGTATTTTATTCAGAAATTATTCGAAAAATACCGTATAAAAAAATATTTTTTAAAAAATTCTTAATATTTGTATTTCATGAAAGCGTAAAACATGATATACTAGAATGTATTCAAGTAAAGAAATTTGGAGGTTTACTCATGATTGATGTTATCGATTTAAATAAAGTATTCGATAATGGCTTTGAAGCATTAAAGTCTGTTAATTTTTCAATTGAACAAGGGGATTTAGTATGCTTATTAGGGCCTAGTGGTTGCGGAAAATCAACTATTTTAAATATGATTGCAGGGTTATTACAACCAACTGGTGGAGATATCCAATTTAAAAAATCTTCTGTGATTAATACAGAACCAAAAGATAGAAATATTGGATTTGTGTTCCAAAACTACGCATTATATCCTCATATGACAGTGTTAGAGAACATTATGTTCCCATTAACTGTAGGGCAAAATAAAGTTTCAAAAGAAGAAGCTAAAGCAATTGCAGAAGAATACATGCAATTAACAAATATTGAAGAACTAGCTGCAAAAAAACCTGGAACTTTATCTGGAGGACAACAACAACGTGTTGCGATTACTCGTGCATTAGTTCAAAAACCAGAAGTATTATTATTAGACGAACCATTAAGTAACTTAGATGCTCGTTTACGTTTAAAAATTCGTGAAGAAATTCGTCGTTTAGTAAAAGAAGTAGGAATTACAACAATTTTCGTAACTCATGACCAAGAAGAAGCTTTATCAATCAGTGATAAAATTATCTTATTAAATGAAGGTGTTATCCAACAACATGATGACCCTCAAAACCTGTATTTAGAACCAAATAATTTATTTGTGGCTAAATTTATCGGAAATCCTATTATTAACATTTCAGAAGTGGATGTAAAAGATGGTGTGATTCATCACCCAGCGTTTACTATGCAAGCAAGTGAATTAGTAGCAAGTCGTTTCCGTAAAGAATTAGAACAGGGACATTATTATTTAGGATTACGTCCTGAAGATTTGTTTCCAAGTGAAAATGGATTGTTCACAGTAACCATTACGTCAGTGGAATTAATTGGACGTGAACGTATTTTACACTTTACATTAGGAGAACAAGATATTAAATCAATCGTTAGTGTGGAACATAAGATTGAAGAAGGAGACACACTTTCATTTGACCTTCTAAGACATAAGTTATTCTTATTCAATCAAAATGGAGAACGTGTATACTAATGAAAAAATATAATCCTGAGAATCAACCAAAGGCGTGGTTATTCCTTCTTCCGTCATTAGGTGTGATTTTACTATTTAATATTTACCCATTAATTCGTTCATTTTGGATGAGTTTTCAAAAAGGTTCATTGTTAAAACTTCAATTTACAGGTTTATCAAACTATCAAAAAGTTTTAGCAGATCCAGTGTTTCATAGAGCATTAATGAATACAGCTTTATATGCATTTGTAGTAGTTCCAGTTGCACTATGTATTTCAGTTGTGGTTGCTTGGATTATCTTTGAAAAGGTAAAACATAAGAGTGTGTTTGAAACAATTTTCTTCATGCCATATGTTACAAGTACAATCGCAATTGGGATTGTCTTCCGTTATTTCTTTAATGGAAGTTATGGATTAATTAACTTCTTACTAGGTTTAGTAGGAATTCCTGCAGTGAATTGGTTAGATAATGTTAATATGAGTATGCCAACTTTAATTATTTTTGGTATTTGGACAGGACTTGCATTTAATATCATCATTTTATTAGCAGGTTTGAGAAATATTGACCCAGAACACTTTAAAATTGCAAAAATGTTTGGTGCTACAGAAAAAGAAATTTTCTGGAGAATTACATTCCCTCAATTAGTTCCAACAATTGCGTTCTTATCTACGGTGAACTTAATTGGTGCTTTCAAAGTTTATACGCAAGTATATGCGTTATTTGGAGGAACACCAGGGGTTGCCAATAGTGCTACAACTGCCGTGTACTATATTTATGACAAGTTCCATGTGGCTGGACGTCCAGGAATTGCGATGGCAGCAACTGTAATCTTATTTGTGATTATTCTAATTGCTACTTTCTTCCAAAATAAATTCTTGAGAAGAGCGGAGGGTTAATCATGAAAAAAGTGATCAATTATTTATTATTAGCACTGATTGTGGTTTTATCAATCATTACGATATTTCCATTTATTTATATGATTTTAACAGGGTTAATGACTTATGCAGAAGCAACAAGTTTGCCACCTACATTAATTCCTAAATCATTACAATTCCAAAACTATTTTGAAGTATTCCAAAGAGCACCGTTCTTACGTTACTTTGCCAATACATTATTTGTATCATTATGTACAACTACTGCAACGGTTATTACTTCATTACTAGCAGCATTTGCATTAACAAGTTTAGAATTTAAATATAAAAAAGTTGTGACATTAGTGATGGTTTCATTATTAATGGTTCCTTATGAATCCATTATCTTTACAAATTATCAGACCATTGCACAATTAGGATTATTAGATACTTATTTAGCATTAATCCTTCCATTTTTAACAAGTATTTTCTATATTTACTATTTAAATGGTTATCTTCGTGGAATTCCAAGTACATTCTACAAAGCAGCTAAAATTGATGGCGCATCTGATTTAGAATATATTCGTCGAATTTTAGTGCCAATGTGTAAGCCAGCGCTTGTAACAGTTGGGATTTTAACATTCATTATGAGCTGGAATTCATTCCTATGGCCATTGCTTGCAACAAATACTAAATACTTCCGTCTATTAAACAACGGATTGTCTGCCTTCACGACTGAAAGTGGTAGTGATGTGCAATTACAAATGGCTGCCGCAACATTGACAGTAGTTCCTATTTTGATTATCTATTTTGTATTTAGAAAAGAAATTATTAGAGGGGTTGCTAAGAATGGTATCAAAGGATAAAACAGTTGTGACATTCCATAGCGGAATTCTAACAATTGGCGGAACCGTCATTGAAGTTAGTTATGGAAATTCTCATATTTTCTTTGACTTCGGGACAGAGTTTCGTCCAGAATTAGATTTGCCAGATGAACAGTTACAAACATTGATTCAATATGGGATTATCCCAAAATTAAATCATGTTTATGATCCACGTTTGGGATATGAGTACGATGGAGAAGAAACCGGAGAGTATGAAAATACAGCGGTATTTTTATCACATGCTCATCTTGATCATTCAAGAATGATTAACTATTTAGATCCGGCTATTCCATTGTATACTTTAAAAGAAACAAAAATGATTTTGAATAGTTTGAATCGTAATGGAGATTTTTTATTACCAACACCGTTTGAAAAATCTCCTTTTACGAGAGAAATGATTGGCTTAGAACCAAATGCAATCGTAACTGTAGGTGATATTACAATTGAAGTAGTTCCAGTGGATCATGATGCATATGGTGCAAGTGCCTTATTAATTAGAACTCCAGATCATTTTATTACGTATACTGGAGATCTACGATTACATGGCTATATTCCAGAAGCAACTGTAGAGTTTTGTAACAAAGCAAAACATACTCAGATGCTAATGATGGAAGGGGTAACGATTAGTTTCCCTGAAAGACCAGTTGATCCAACTGAAATTAAACCATCCAATGAATTAGAAGTCATTGAAAAAGTGGTTCAATTTCAACAAGAAAATCCAAATCGTCCGATAGCTTTTAATGGGTATCCAGCGAATGTGGAACGCTTCGCAAAAATTGTAGAACAATCTCCACGAACAGTAGTATTAGAGGCTCATATGGCAGCATTATTACAAGAAGTATTTGGAATTCATGCTCATTTTTATTATTCAAATGGAGCAAAACGTATTCCAAAATTAAATCATGATTTAGAAGTTTCTTATCAAACACTAATTGAAGATCAAGAGGAGTATTTCTGGCAAGTAGTCGATAATTTTGATAAACTACAAGAAGGAACACTATACCTTCACTGTGATGCTCAACCATTAGGTGACTTTGATCCAAATTATCAAGTGTTTCTCGATTTATTAGCGAAACATCACATCGAATTTGTGAAGATCGCTTGTTCAGGTCATGCAAAACCTGCGGATTTAGACCGTATTATTGCGATGATCGAACCCAAACTTTTGGTTCCTATCCATACTTTGAAACCAGAATTATTGGTGAATCCGTATGGTGAAAGAATATTGCCACATCGTGGCGAAAAAATTGTGTTGTAAAACTATAAAAGAAAAAGGAGAATAATTATGAAATTCAAATCTTTAGTAAAAGCGACACTTGCGACAACATCAGTTTTAGTTTTAGGAGCTTGCGGCAATACTGCTTCAAACTCACAAAAAGAAACTAAAGCAGACATTCAAACAGAAGTAAAAGAGGAAACGAAAATTACTTTCTGGCATGCCTTAAATGGTAAATTAGAGGAAACTCTAACGAAATTAACTGAGGAGTTCATGGCTAAAAATCCTAATGTGAAAATTGAGTTACAAAACCAATCTTCATATAAAGAATTACAAGCTAAAATTAACTCTACATTAACTTCGCCAAAAGATTTACCAACAATTACTCAAGCATACCCAGGATGGTTATGGAATGCTGCAGATCAAGATCAATTAGTTGATTTAAAACCTTACTTAGAAAACTCAACTATTGGTATCAAAGATGATGCTGCGATTCGTTCAGAATTATTAAAAGGTGCGCAAATCAATGGTGTACAATATGGTATTCCATTTAACAAATCAACAGAAGTATTGTTCTACAATGCTGATTTATTTAAAGAATATGGAGTTAAAGTACCAACTACTTTAGATGAATTAAAAGAAGCAGCTAAAACAATTTATGAAAAATCAAATCATCAAATTGTAGGTGCTGGCTTTGACTCATTAAACAACTACTATTCAACAGGTATGGTAAACAAAGGTGTTCAATTCAATAAAGAATTAGATATTACAAGTAAAGAATCAAAAGAAGTTGTTTCTTACTACGCAGAAGGTATTAAAGAAGGTTACTTCCGTATTGCTGGATCAGATAAGTTCTTATCAGGACCTTTCTCAAATAAACAAGTTGCAATGTATGTAGGTTCAACTGCGGGTGAGTCATTTGTTGCTAAAGGTGCTAAAGAAGCTGGATATGAATATGGCGTAGCTCCACGTCCTGAGAAAGTTAACATCCAACAAGGTACTGATATTTACATGTTCCAAAGTGCTTCTGAAGAACAACGTACTGCAGCTTACTTATTCTTAAAATTCTTAGCTTCTCCTGAGTCTCAATTAACTTGGGCACAAGCTACAGGATATATTCCAGTAGTTTCTAAAGTATTAGAAAGTGCAGAATACAAAAATTCTAACTCTAAAGTTCCAGCAGCAATCGCTGAAGGTAAAAAAGAATTATTCTCAATTCCTGTCATTGAAAATGCTGACTCTGCATATGCAGAAATCACTAAGATTCAAGAAAAAGTTTATAGTGATGTAAATGGTTCAAGTGTTGATAAAGTTTTAGAAGCTTCTAAAGCTGAATTCCAATCAGTTTGGAACCAATAGATTCGAATTAGACTTCCTTGTAGTAGTAAAGGACGCAAGCAAACCTGACGGTTTCATGGCTGCTAATACTACTATGGGAAGTCTTTTCTCATTTTATTGGGGTTGTTCGACAAATCCTGTTGGTGAATCAATTTGACCACCAAATTAAGCCTTCGGTTGTCAACGAACAATAGCTGAAATTCATAAAAATATAGCCTATTTTTAATAAAATCACAACTTAAATTTAAAGTTACAAGATTATCTAGCAAATTTGATTAATGGTATAAAAGTTAACTTTACAGTTCATTTGGGATTTGAAAAAGGAGAATCGGGTATTTTGTATGTCCTTTGCAAAGCTGCTCGGTTAGGATTTATTGATGTAGAGTATGTAAATGAGTGTGTAAAAAATATTTATAGTCAACTTTATAGAGAACATGAGGATTATAATTTATTATGCCCTGGATATGCAATGCTTCGGTGTTCTATTGATTTTGGAACTGGGTCTCGTGTCATAATAGTGATAGAGGCAAATAGTTATGTAAATACAAGGAGTTCAAGACTTCTACCAAAGTTTAAAATAAGAAAAATGAACGGTTGGTGCACTGTTTAGGAGAGTTTTACGAAAATAAATGTTGCAAATAGTACGTTAGGAGAGAGGAGATAACTAAAGTGAGTAATAAAAAAATATTCAAGAACAAAATAATTTACAAATTAGATCATCAACAGCTGAATATTTAACTTATATTGCTTTAAACGGTGAAAATCAAAATTCTTTTGAGGTTCGTTATGAAGATGAGAACATATGGCTTATACAAATGATGATGGCTGAGTTATATGATGTTGCACTTTCGACAATAAATGAGCATTTGAAACATATTTATGAGGATTCGGAACTTGCTGAACAAGCAACTATTCGGAAATACCGAATAGTTCAAAATGAAGGTGACCGTGAGGTTTCTAGAGGTGTAAATCACTATAATCTTCGAGCTATTATTGCAGTTGGATTTAAGGTAAATAATGAGCGTGCTTTACAGTTTAGAAAATGGGCTAACCAGATTGTAAAAGATTACACCATCCAAGGATGGGTAATGGATGTAGATAGACTGAAGAATTTTGGAACAGTTATAAATAAGGATTATTTTGAAAAGCAATTAGAGAAAGTTCGTGAAATTCGTCTTTCAGAGAGAAGATTCTATCAAAAGATTACCGATATTTATTCGACTGCTATTGATTATGACAAGAATGCAAAAACAACAAAGAGATTCTTTTCTGCCGTACAGAATAAACTTTATTATGCTGTACATGGCCAAACAGCTGCGGAAGTCATCTATTGATAGGGCAGATAGTTCTAAAGAAAATATGGGCCTTACTACATGGGATGGTTCTCCTAAAGAAAAGATTCATAAATACGATGTAATTGTTGCTAAAAACTATTTATCGGAAAACGAGATGATTCAAATGCAAAGGGTTGTTTCAGCATATCTTGATATGGCCGAAGACATGGCGCTTAGACAAATTCCTATGACTATGGAAGATTGGGAGAAAAGATTAAATGCTTTCTTAACTTTATGGGATAGAGATATTCTTCAAGATGCTGGTAAAGTTACGGCTGAACTGGCAAAACAACATGCTTTAACTGAATTTGAAAAATATAGAGTGATTCAAGATAGATTATTTCAAAGCGATTTTGATTCTTTCCTCCAATTAGAAGGTAATTTGAAGGAAGATAATGATAAAAATAAAAACTAAAAACAAACAACATTTTAGGAGTGAAGATGGAAGAAATTATAATTGAAGAAAATCTAAAACTAATTCCATATTATCCAAATCAAGAAATTGCTTTGAAGTGGTATCAAGATTTAGATGTTTGCAAGCAAGTAGATAACATAGAGGCTCTCTATACTAGAGACAGGCTAGACGCGATGTATAATTATCTTTCGACAAACGGGGAATGTTATTATGTCCAATTTAATAATACTTTAGTTGGAGATGTTTCGCTTTATAATGGAAATGAACTAGCAATTGTGATTTCCAAGGAATATCAAAATCAGCATATTGGGCGGAAATGTGTTCAGAAAATGATACAACAAGCAAACGAAAGAGGTTTGAAAGAATTAATAGCAAATATATATTCATTTAATCAGCAAAGCAGAAAAATGTTTGAATCAATTGGATTTAAACAAGTAGATGAAGAACTATATATGTATAAACTTTGAAATAGAGGCTAAGATGGAGAGATTAGATTTACTTGCAGACAAAATATACCTGCATTTTAAAGAAACAAAAAATTGATCTTATCCATTGCTATTGGAAAAAGAAGAAATAAAGCAAACATTAGAAAAGATAAAAAACAATTCAGACTCATTTTATTTGTTGGATAAAGAAGATGATGATATCCAAGGAATATGTGGTTATTACACAATTGAAAAAGAAAAATATTTACAAACTGAAATATTTGTTAGTTTTAACCAGAACAAGAAGTTTATGAATTATTTTCGTAGTTAAATAAAGTCAATGAAATCAATACTTTAGAAGTAGTACTAAAATAAAAATCGACACCATGAAATCCCGTAAAATAAGGATTTTATGGTGTCAATTTTGTTTATTTTGTAATTTTACGACTAAAAAATAATGGAAATTCCTGTATAATATAGTTGGTAAAAAAATATCAAAGGAGGAATTTCCACATGAGCATTGTAACGCAAACAAACCTATTTAGTGAAGAAGAAAATTTAGGGGAATTAGAAAAAATAGCACAAATACTATCAGTATTACTAGCAGAAAAGTTATAAAAAAATTAAAGGAACATCAAAAAGAATTAACAGAGATGATGGTCATTTTAGAAAAGAAATTACAAGAAGAATTACCGGACTTTGGAAAAGAAGAAGCCATTGATGGGAAAAGGATTCAAAGTTATGCCAATAAGGTATCTACTAAAGAACCAGACGGCAGAAGAGAAACGCAAGCAGATACGACAGCTAAAATTTATTATTCAAATAACGAAACTAAAACTACTAAGTATTTTTGTTTCCGAGTCCATTTATTAGCAGATGTAAATGATGAACTACCGTTGGCTTTTAAAGTGACTCCAGCAAGTAAAGGAGAACGGGAAGTCGCTGAAGAAATTGTATTAAAGAATACAAAAGCAGTGATGGCAGATAAAGGATATGATCGTGTTGAATTTAGGGAATTCATCGAAGAACAAGGGATGATTGCGATTATCTCTCCAAGACACATGTGGAAAGACGAAGAAAGTCGTCAATATAAAGATACATCACTCTATTATAATCAAGATGGGGAAGTATTTTATCGCACAGAAGATTATCAATTCATACCATTAGTGTACAAAGGTTATGATCAATCAACAGATTCATTGCGTTACGGATTTCATCCAAAATATAAGAATAACCGTATTTTTAGAATAAATCGTTCAGAAGATATTCGCATCTTCCCTAAAGTATCACAACAATCACATAAATTTGAGAGACTTTACAATAAGAGAAGTGCCATTGAGAGGATTAATGGTCGCTTAGACAGAGATTTTATGTTTGAAAATCATACGATAAGAGGATTAGAAAAAGTAACTTTATATGTCTCAATGGCTTGTTTATGTACATTAGGATTTGCTTATTTAAAAGTGAAAAAACAAGAAACAGAACATTTGAGCAGTTGGGTTGCATAATAGTTATATAACTTTTTTAAAAAATTGCGAAAATTTAAGGGGGAATAGTTTGCTTTTTTTTAGGAACAGAGGTTACTATTGAATAAGTATGTCCGAAAATGAAAAAAAAGATTTTCCGAAATGATTTTCCGTTTTTGGAATCATTTTTTGTTTCGAGAATCGATTTTCTTTTTCAAAAATAACGAAACCGCTATTTTAGGTAAAAAAAGTGCTACAGCGTAAATGATTCCGATACAATAGATAGTGCAATTTAAATAGAACATATGATATAATAAATGATAAGAGATCATAGGAGGTTTTAAATTGGCTAGACATTACGAAGAAGACTTCTAAAAGCAAATAGTAGAAATCTTTAACCAAGGAAATTACACATACAGAAAATTAGGAGAAGAATACGACATAGCACCGTCAACAATAAGAGGATGGGTTAATAGGTACAACAACTCTAAATCTTTTGACATTGATGACAATAGAACTGAAGAAGAAAAAGAACTAATAAGATAAAGAAATTTGTGAAAAGGAAGGTAAATATGAAAAAATGAGAAAGTTTATGGCACTTTTGATAGCTACTATCACGATGGTATCAAATATCGCCCCAGCTTTTGCGACTGATGGGGTTGGAGGGTTGCCAAAAGACGATAAATGCCCTATTGTGGAAGGAGCTAATATTCCTGCAAAGCCAGAAAAACATGGAGAAGGAGAAACGGTAGAAAGTCTCGTAAAAAATCCAGAACAACCAAATATCTATACTTTTCGTACAGACTATAAGGTTGAGAGAATGGATGCTGATGGGAAATCCTCTTTTGAAATCAACTACCAACCCTACATAGCTAGTGTTGGTGAATCTGCAACAAAAGAAGAAAAAGATAGGATAAGTAAGGCAATTACCTTACCTAATTTTTCTGGTTATTTCATTCCTAAAAATAAAATTGAAAATTATAATATTGATTATGATACGATAGTAAAAAAAGCAAAAGATGGCAAAATAAGTGATGACGAAGAATTTGGACGTAGGTATGAAGGTGGTCAAGAATTTCTTTATTATGGAAAAGAAAACGAAGTAACAGTCAAACACGTTTTTCAAGACATCGTAGACTTAAATAAGTATACAAATTTAGGTGGAGATGACAAAGAAGAAATAACTACACAGCAAAAAGGTAACACTGCTTCTATTTTGGAAATAAAACCACTTGATGAAAAAAATAGAAAAGGCTTTGTTCCAGAACAAGATTTTATCAAGATACAAGTACCAAATGATACTAAAGATTTTGTTGTAGAATACCGCTACAACCGTGCCCATTTCAATGTCAACTTTGATACAGACGGCGGCACACCAATTCCTAACCGTACTCTCTATTATGAACAAGAAATCCCAAAAATTGATGCAAACAGCATTACAAAAAAAGAAGGAAGTATATTTTTGGGTTGGAAACCATCTGTTGAAATAAAGAAAAAAAACGGCGGCACAATTAAACCAAGTGATTTAATTAATGAAGCAGAATTAACTAATGGTTTAATCATGCCGGCAGAAGATGTCACTTTCACAGCACAATGGAAAGATGAATCAAAGGCTGACTATGCAGTACAATTTTGGGCAGAAAAGGCAGACCATGCTGAAGACGCATCTCTTCTAGACAAGTACGACTATATAGGCACTCGTGTTTATAAAAATGCTGATGCAGGATATAAACCAGATTTAGATAAGGAACCTGTAAAGGGATTAAAATTCCCTGACCTAAATGACACTCGTCTACAAAAAATATGGAAAGGCGAGAAATTTAATTATAAAAAAGACCTTTATCTAAATAAGTTCTATGTCTACAACAAAGACCTAACAGACAAAGAAAATTCTAATCCTCAAAATCCAAATGTGATAAAGTCAGTGTCTCCAACAGGTCAAACTGTCTATAATATCTACTACGACAGACAAGTCTATGACCTATACTTTACTGAGTCCAATTATTATAAAAAAGAAAGACAAGAGTACACTTTCTACCCTGAAATTTGGGGATATGATCAATCAAAAGGTAAAGCGGTAATGAAGGGCGGCCCCGGTAATCCTTACCACTACAAGGCAAGATTTAATGAAATGATGTATAAGTGGCCAAACGATGCTAAACAAACCAAGGGCTTCACATCTGGCTACCAATCTTTTGGCTGGGGACCTAACTATGCTATTCCAAACTGGCCTCTTCACTTAGATACTCCTCCTTATAGATTAAATGCAGATGAGTTCCTGGACATGGATAACTACAATAGATGGGGTGGCTATACTAAGAAGATAGATAAGGGCGATGGCACAACCATTGATTTAGATAGATTCAATTTCACAACTCTATCCTTCGGTATAAAACAGGATCATCCATCTATCCCTCACCACATGGACTTTTGGATGGACGGCTTTAAGGATGGCGAAACCATCATACGCTACGACCTTGTTAGGACCAAGGCAGATACGGCTAACCTAGACTATGGCCACAGATACCCTATAGTTACAGGCTTTACTCCTTATGGCTATGAACCTAATAATCCTCAAATAGGATGGCCAGCAATCAGAGAGGAACAGCAGGACGACGGCCGTGTTAATGAAGATAGAATTGGTGAATTAAACGACGAGCGTGAAGCAATCACCCCTAACACTAGTGGGACATACTATAACAACAATGGAATCAAACTCCCTATCGGACAGCTAGACTTTATACCAGTCTTCTTTAGCGATGACGACGGATATGGCGATCCTAAAGAAGGTGGTCAAGTATTTGAAGAAAATGGTTACCTTCGTTACAAATACAAACGTAACAAGTATCCACTAAGGTTTAACTACGACCCATCAAAGATAAAAGGTGATAATGAGTTTGATAATACTAACTCATTAGACACCTTCTATGAATTCCCACTAAAGGTCCTAAGTCCTGACTTGGTAGATAAGAATACACCTCAAGAAGAAAGGGAATATTTCAAAGAAGATCCAAAAAACTTTTTAGACAACCCTGAAAACTTACAAAAATTAGGTCTTACAGAGTTAGTAGAAGAAGATGAAAATGGGAATTTGAGAGTCAGAAGACCACAAGGTCTTTCAGACCAAATGGTATTTAAGGGATGGGCCCTTGATCCAGATGGCAAAAAGATGGTTTGGGAAAACCCGGGCAAAAAAATGCCTGACCACCCAGTAAATCTCTATGCTATATGGGGCGAGCCTGACTATAAATGGAAGGTGACCTTTGACCCTGATGGGGGAGAACTAGATTCAATAGATGAAGCAAATATCACCACAGAAAGAAAAAAAATAAAAGAAGGTGACATAGGTGATGAGAAAGAAATCACCTACGCCAAAAAAGTAGATGACGAAGGCGATAAGCAAATCTTTACTGTCGTCCAAAGACAAAAGCTAGTAGAACCTCAAAAACCAAAAAAGAAAGGATATGACTTTCTAGGTTGGGAAGTAATCCATTATAAAAAAGGTGATGATGGCAACTATACTAACGAACAGGATGATTCATATCGAGAAAAATATAATGTTCCAGAATTATATTCCTTTGGTACTGACGTTGTTGGTCCAATCTACCTAAAGGCAATTTGGGTGCCAAACCAAAGAGTCGATGTCAAGGTAGAACACTACTTTTTAGATGGGAAATTTAATTTAGATGGAAATATAAAGACAAATCCAGAAGTGATAACACTAGAAGGTAAAAGAGCGGAGAAGATGGTTTCTGCAACTGCAACAAAGGAAAACGGGAAGTATCTACTCGCATCTCACGATGAACTCGAAAAATTAACAGGTGAATTAAAAAAACAATACGAAGAATATAATAATCGTATGCATGCAAACAACTCATTCTATCAAAACCTCAGGGTTGAACCAGAAAAAATACTAAACCCAGAAACTAATAAGATGGAAAATAATCCTAAAGCCGCAAACAATGTCTTCAAATTCTTCTATACACCTATTAGGAAGCGTGAGTATAAGGTTAATTACTTAGATGAAAGAGCCAAAGAAAAACTAAAAGCGGCGTCATCTGAAGCCGAAAAGAAAGCAATAATAGAAAAGTATTCTATTATAAAACAAGAAAAAGTTGATAACGGCAACCGTCACTATGATGCCAGAAATTACAAAAAAATTCCGGGCTGGGTCCTAGCTAAGGGAGAAAAGCCACAACAACAACTTTTCTTTGATGTTGATGAGAAGACAAATGAGTTTAAGGGCATCAATGGCACAGGGTCTGATGAAATTACTTTCTATTATAAAGACGTAAGGATAATAGAAGTGCCAGAAAAAGAGACTCCACCAGATGGCTATGTTAGAGTGACCTTCAAGGCTGGCGACAACGGCAAACTCGAAGAAGGTGGTAAAGCCAAAACTGTTTACTACGACGTTGTAAAGGGCTTAAAATTTTCTAATATCCCAGTTCCTGATACTATGGAACATAATTCAGACAAAACAGGTGTAGAAATTGTACCTAATAAGGACTATCAATTTGTAGGTTGGGAACGTGAAAATGCTAAGGACAAAGGTCTATTAAATGAGGAGGATCAAGTTTGTGATGACTACACCTTTGTAGCGAAATTTGAAAAACCACAGGGCAAACTAACCATCAAAAAAGTCCTAGAAAACGAACCTGAAAAAAAACAGTCAATGATGACCAGGACGGCAGTTCCAGATCCATTGAAGTTTAAATTCAAAGTTACAGGACCAAAGATAAATGGATCTAAAAATAATGAGCCAACAGAATATACAGAAGAATTTGAATTGGTTGCCGGAGAAACAAAAGTATTAGAAAATCTATTTGACGGAGACTATAAGGTTGAAGAAATAGAAAACCATGGCTATACTCCATATTACATTGAAGGTGACTATAATAAGACTAGTTCAAAATTATCAGCAGATCCAATAAAAGTAAAATTAGAAAAAACTGATAATGAAAAAGACTATGAAAAGACCCTAACCGTGGTAAACAAAAACGTCAAACCAGGAGAAGCTGAAACTCCGAATAAAAATATTATAGACATTACAGTTAAGAAAGTTTGGGACGGCGGCAAGAAGCCGGATACTACTATTGAACTTTGGAGAAAGGGCTACAAGGCAGAATACAAAGAAGACTTGACAGATGAAGAAAAATCAAAAGCTCTAATTGATGAAAAAGTTGGAGAATTTACTACAACTCCTGAGGGAGATAATGAGCAGTCTCAAATCTTCAAAGACCTTTCAAAACACGACCCAAGTGGTAAGGAATTTGAATATTATGTAAAAGAAGAAAATGTTCCAGACAATTATACTAAAAACATAACTGGATCCATAGATAAAGGATTTACAGTAACAAATACCTATCAGAAAATAGATGTAGAAGCTAATAAAGTTTGGGAAGGCGATTTAAAAGAAGGTGAAACAAGACCAACTATTTACTTCAAACTTTACAGGAAAATCAAAGACGATAAAGAAACAGAAGTCCAAGGTCAAGAAGTGAAAAAACTTGAAAATGGTACAACAAAAGTAACTTGGGAAGGCTTAGATAGATTTGATAAAAATGACAAGGAATTTATTTATTCAGTAAAAGAAGTTCAAGAAAACGGATCTGATTTTACTCCTGAAGGTTATACTAAAAAAGAAGAGGGCCTAACCGTAACAAATACTAAAGACCCAGTTGTGCCTCCAACTCCAGATCCTTCAGTTCCAGAAGACCCACAGTCACCAAAAGAATCAAAAATTTCAATAAGCAAACAAAACTTTGCAGGAGAAGAAATCAAAGGTGCACAAATTGAAATTAAAACTGAGCAAGGGGAAACAGCAAAAGGAAAATTCAAAGACTCAGACAAAGAACAAGAACTAAAATGGACTTCAGGAGATGAAGCAAAGGAAATCATACTAAAAGAAGGTAAATATAAGTTTAAAGAAGTTGCAGCACCTAAGGGCTATGCAAAAGTTACAGAAATAGAATTTAGTGTAGATTCTACAGGAAAAGTAACAGTAATAAATCCAATAGGTTCAAAAAACGCAAAAGCAGAAGAAAGTAAACTTACTATAATAGATGATATAGAAGTAGGAACACTGTCAACAACTGTATCGGTTGGAGAAAAATCTGCAAGCGAAGCTCAAGCCCTACAAGTAAAAGCAAAAGAAAAAGAAACAGTTAAAGACACAGTACACTATGAAAACTTACAACCAGGTCAAAAATATAAAATAACTGGAACACTAAAAGATGTAACAGACTATAAAGATGGTTCTAAGATTGAAGATTTAAAAACAGTTGCAGAATCAGAAAAAACATTTACTGTAAGTGACGAAGGAAAAGGTACAGTAGAAATGGAGTTTAAAGATGTACAGTTAGAAGCTGGTAAAAAATATGTAGTGTTTGAAGTAGCTGAGTCAGAAAATAACTTGAAAAAAGATGACAAAGACGGTCTTACTAAAAATATAATAAGACACGAAGATCCAAAAGACCAAGCACAAACAATTATTGTTGAGCCGGAAAATAATAATAACAATAATCCGGGTTCTGGTGATAGTCATAAAAAACCTAAAGACCCTGATAAAAACAATTCGTCTGTTGAAAAATCTGTTAGTTCAGGAGAAAAACCTAAACAACAGGATATTGTAAAAGTTCGTCATTTACCAAAAACAGGAGCCGGTGCAAATGCAACAGCATATTCTACAGTAGTAGGAGTGGTAGTAGCAGCGTTGGGTGGAGTTTTGGTAGTATTTGGAAGAAGAAAAAAAGAAACAAAATAGTATCAAAAAAGTGTCTTGAAATATAGTTTTGCTATAGAGAATAGTGGAACTTAATTGAGAGATGAAAACTAAATTTTTGGGTTGTTCGACAAATCCTGTTGGTGAGAAATCACCGACAGGATTTTTTACATGCAAAAAAGAGAAATCCAGGTTATGATTAAGTCAACCAAAACAAAAAACAAAGGAAGAAGGCGTTGAACTATAATACATTAAGCCGATTGTAACAAGTGCTGCTGTACTATTTGATTGGGAGATTTAAATTTTAATACACATCTAGCTACATGATTACCTCTACTAATATATCTTGTATGTGCTTTAACTAAACTATCTAAACTCTTAAATACTCAATTATAAAATCTTCTTCCATCTTCTTTATGACTATGTTCTACTTTTCCGTTTTGCCATGGTGAGTATGGTCTAGTTTTTATATGTTTGATGCCTTTTTCTTCTAATTTTTGTTCGAAAATCGTTTTTTTAGTTGTCGCTTCTGGATCATAGGATACGTTCTTTTTTCTTTCTTCTCAATTAATTGAAGTTTTTTAATCATTTTTTTCATAGCTCCATATGAACGTGTGTACCCTCTTCTTTGACATTGTATATAAACCTCTGCTAATCCATCTCTGTTATAACGTTTGTACATTTTACGTATCAGTTCTAATTCTTCTTTTTTATGTTTATTCGGATGATGTAAAGGTCCTCGACTCTTTGGAAGCAATGATGGTGCAGTCCCATCATATCGACTTCTCCATCGAGCAATTTGTTGTCTAGTTGTATGGTATTTTCTTGCTGCTTTAGCGTTATTATCATGTTTTATGGCATATTCTACTGCACGCTGTCTTAATTTGATTTCTTCTGTTATAATAGATTTCATAAGAGAACCTCTTTCCTGATTTTTTCCCAACTTCAGTAGAACATTGGTTCTCTTTTTTTGTACTCTTTTTGTCACAAATGTATTATACCTTAACATAGTTTTGATACTTAACTAGAAGTTACTTTGAAATTTTACGTTTAGGAATAAAGGGGAGAATCTATCTATTTATTTTGATTTTTGTATGATACAATGAACTGTGACTAAAGAGTGAAATGAGGGATAAGATGGAAATCAAAATTATTGAAACAAGTGATATGCATGGGTATGTATTACCTACAAACTATGCTGAAAGAAATTTAGATTTAGGATTTAGTACAGCTAAAGCTGCAACTATTATTAAAAAAATAAAAAAAGAAGCAAAAGGTCCAGTTGTTCAAATTGAAAATGGTGACTTTATTCAAGGGTCTCCATTAAGTTATTATGTTCGTAAACAAGGCCATCATATTGCCCATGACTTAACAAAAGTTTTAAACTATTTAGAATATGATTTAGGAATTTTAGGAAATCATGAATTTAATTATGGATTAGATTATTTGCGTGAAGCCATTGAATCATACAATCATCCGATTATTTGTGCGAACATTCTTTCTAAAACAGGAGAGCAAGTGTTTGGAGAACCTTATCGTATTATTGAAAAAGAAGGAGTTAAAATTGCAGTTTTAGGATTAACAACTCCATATATACCAAAATGGGAACAACCTGCAACGGTTAAAGATTTAACTTTTATTAGTGCTTTAGAAACTGCACAAAAATATGTGCCTGAAATGCGTGAAAAAGCAGATATTGTAGTGGTAACCTATCATGGAGGATTTGAGTCAGACTTAGAAACGGGTGAACCAACAGAATTATTAACAGGGGAAAATGAAGGGTATGCCATTGCGACTAAAGTACCTGGAATTGATGCTCTTGTAACAGGACACCAACACCGTGTTATTGCAACAAAAGTAAACGGAGTTCCTGTAATTCAACCAGGATATCGTGGAGCTTATGTAGGTGAAATTTGTTTACAAGTTGAAAAAGAAGGCGACCGTTATGTGGTCGTTAATAGTCAAGCAAAATTACACGAAACAGCAGAAGTTAAAGCAGATCCTAAAGTGTTAGAAATGTTTGAAGAATTACAAGCTGATGTAGAAAATTGGTTAGATACACCTGTAGGAACTGTTGTTGGAGATATGACGATTACAGATCCTCAACAAGCAAGATTAGTCGAACATCCTTATATTGAATTTATTAATAAAGTTCAAATGGAAGCAACTGGTGCAGATATTTCAGGAACTGCTTTGTTCAATAATGAAGGACGAGGATTTGGTTCTAAAATTGCAATGCGTGATGTCATTACAAACTACATTTATCCAAATACTTTAGCGGTGCTAAAAATTTCTGGAGAAGATTTACGTTTAGCATTAGAAAGAGTAGCAACTTACTTTATTGTAAAAGATGGACAAGTTCAATTTAATCCAAAATATATTGAACCAAAACCACAATATTATAATTATGATATGTATGAAGGTATTGAGTATACGCTTGATTTTACGAAACCATTTGGAGAACGAGTGACAAGACTAGATTATCATGGAGCTCCTGTTAAAGATACGGATGAATTAGAAGTTGTAACAAACCAATATCGTGCAGTAGGTGGCGGAAACTATGCCATGTTTAAACCAGAAAAAATTGTACGAGAAGTTCAAATTGATATGACGGAATTAATTGCCGATTATATGAAAAAACATCCCGTATTAGAAGCTACAACAAACCAAAACTTCAAGACGATTATCAAATAAATTTTTAGTTAATCATGAGAAAACATTTTTCTTTGTAGCTAAGCTATGAAAGGAAGGTGTTTTTTTCTTATTTATTCCGTGATACAATCAAGGTGTATAGGAATGATTAGAAATTGAGGTGAAATGGATGCATACGGTGATGATTGTGGAGGATGAACCGATTATTCGTGATGCTGTAGCTCAGGAATTAAGTAAATGGAATTATCAAGTTGAATGTGTAACAGATTTTAATAAAGTAATGGATGATTTTGTAAGAGTGAATCCGCAGTTAGTAATATTAGATATTACTCTTCCTTTTTTTAATGGTTATTATTGGTGTCAGGAAATTCGTAAAATTTCGAATGTGCCAATTTTATTTTTATCATCTCACCAACAACCGATGGATATTGTCATGTCGATTAATATGGGGGCAGATGATTATATTACGAAACCTTTTGAAATGCCGATACTAGTAGCTAAAATTCAAGGACTTTTCCGTCGTGCGTATGAATTTGTTGGAACTCAAGATTGGCTTGAATATAAGAGTGCGACGTTACATTTGAAGACGACTCAATTTACTTATAACCAACAAGTGATTGATTTGACAAAAAATGAATTTCAAATTTTACGTGTTCTCTTTGAAAGAGTCGGAAGTTTTGTGAGTCGAGATGAATTGATGAAGGAATTATGGAATAGTGATTTCTTCATTGATGATAATACTTTAACCGTTAATGTTGCCCGTCTTCGTAAAAAATTAGAAGAATGCGGCTTAGTGAATTTTATTACGACTAAAAAAGGAATTGGTTATGGCCTGGTGGATACCAATGAGTAAAGAGAGGAGACAGTTTATTCAACAGTGGCTATGCAGTCATAAACATTTTTTATGGTATATCGCTTTTATTCTATGCTTATGGCTAGTCTTTGGATTTGCTTTTAATGCATTGGAATGGATGTTGTATTTAATCGTACTAGTTCTCATTTTTTCAGGCTTATTTTTAGCTTCATGGTGTGCAAAGGATTTTTTGCAGTATAAAAAAATAAAAGAAAATCCAAATTGGAAAGAGTTGCTTCAAAGCGAAAAAGTGTGGACATCATCTGAACAGTTTTTATTAGAGACTTTAGAGGATTATGCCTCTCAATTATCGCAAACTGAATTTCAACAAAAAGAAGCTTATAAAGAGCAGTTAGATTACTATACAATGTGGATTCATCAAATTAAGACAAGTATTGCTTCGAGTCAATTATTAATTCAGACTTTACCAACGCTTCCTGAAAAGAGTCCATTAGAACAAGAGTTAATTAAAATTACGACTTATACTGATTTTGTCCTGCATTATGTTAGAATGGAGACTTTTCATCAAGATTTAGTATTAAGAGAACATTCTCTAGATAACATTATTCGTCAAATATTGAAGAAGTTTGCAACGTTCTTTATTTATAAAAATCTTCGATTATCCTATGATGCTGTTGATCAAGTCATTGTGACGGATGCAAAATGGTTTAGTGTTATTTTAGAACAAATTTTATTAAATTCGATTAAGTATACGGATAAAGAGGGGCAGATTTCTATTTATTTAGAGGGACCTTATTTATGTATTCAAGATACAGGGATTGGAATTGCAACATCTGATCAACAACGTATTTTTGAAAGAGGATTTAGCGGATTTAACGGGAGAATGAATTACCATTCTTCAGGATTAGGCTTATATTTATCCAATGAAATTGCGAAAAATTTAGGATTAAAATTATCGGTAGAATCGATTGTAGGAGAAGGAACAACATTAAAAATTTTATTACAGCAAGATAAACTAGATACTAGGATTTAAAAGGGAAGAAAATGACTTAAAATTTCCCATGGAACGCCCGGATATGTTATGATAAAGAGAACTGAAATAGGAGAGGTGAATGACACATGGTAGATCAATTAGAATTAGTGGTCATTACAGGAATGAGTGGTGCCGGAAAAACGGTCGCAATGCAGAGCTTTGAGGATATGGGCTATTTTTGCGTTGACAATATGCCACCAAGTTTATTACCAAAATTTTGGGAATTAGTAAAAGAATCTGGAAAAATTACAAAAATTGCATTAGTCATCGACTTACGTTCAAGAGCTTTTTTCGATGAAATTATGCCATCGATTAGTGGATTAGATAATACTTCGTTTATTACTACGAAAATTTTATTTTTAGAAGCAAGTGATGATTCATTGGTTTCTCGTTATAAAGAAACTCGTCGTACTCACCCATTAGCAGGTGATGGACGTGTATATGATGGCATTGTAGCGGAACGTCGTTTATTACAAGATATTAAAGTGCGCGCACAAAAAGTCATTGATACTACAACTCTTTCTCCAAGAAAATTGCGTGAAGAAATTATGCATACTTTCTCAAATGGAGATAGTGATATTTTTACCATTCAAGTAGTATCGTTTGGATTTAAATATGGTATTCCAATTGATGCGGATATCGTAATGGATGTTCGTTTCTTACCAAATCCGCATTATATCGATGAATTACGTCCGTTAACAGGACAAGATTCTGCCGTTTATGATTATGTCATGAGTCAACCAGAGACAAAAACTTTCTATCATAAATTTATGGAATTATTAGATTTTGTCATTCCTGGTTATAAAAAAGAAGGAAAATCCAGTGTAACGATTGCGATTGGATGTACGGGTGGACAACACCGTTCTGTTGCATTAACAGAACGTACAGGAAGAGAATTAATGTCTGACTCATATCATGTAATGATTTCTCACCGAGATAAAGATAAACGTAAAGAAGGGAATGGTCGTTCGTGATTTTTGAAGTAGAACCTCAAGAAAAAAAGCGAAAGAAAGGACCTAAAATTACCGTTATTGGTGGTGGAACAGGATTACCTGTATTATTAAGAAATTTAAGAAAACAGGATGCAAATGTTACAGCAATTGTAACGGTTGCTGATGATGGAGGAAGTTCAGGCGTTATTCGTGACTATATTAATGTTGTGCCTCCAGGAGATATTCGTAACTGCTTATGTGCATTATCTCCAATGAGTTCTTTGCAAAAAGATATTTTTCAATATCGCTTCAAGTCAGATGATCAATTTTTTGCAGGTCATGCAATTGGGAATTTAATTATTGCTGCCTTAACAGAAATGCAGGGAAATAATATTTTTGATGCCATTCGTCTTCTTTCTAGAATGATGAGTATTGAAGGGCATGTTTATCCTGCTGCAGAAGAACCATTATTGCTAAGAGCAGAATTTGAAGATGGAACGATTGTAGATGGAGAGTCTCAATTAGCCAAGCATCGTAAAAAAATTAAACATGTTAGCGTTCATACTTATGATGAAAATCGTAAACCAATTGCTTCTCGAGATGTTGTAGAAGCCATTATGGAAGCCGATATGGTAGTAATTGGACCGGGAAGTTTATATACAAGTATTTTGCCAAACTTAATGATTGAAGATATTGGACGAGCAGTTTGCGAAACACAGGCAGAAGTGGTGTATATTTGTAATATTATGACGCAACTTGGGGAAACAGAACATTTTACAGATAGTGATCATGTTCGTGTGTTACATGAGCATTTAGAAGAATCTTTTATTGATACAGTATTAGTCAATACGGAGTCTGTTCCAGATGAATATTTAAATCAACAAAAACATGAAGAATATTTATATCAAGTAAAATATGATTTCCAAGGCTTACGTGATCAAGGATGTCGAGTAATCTCGACAGATTTTCTTAAATTAAGAGAAAATGGTGTCTATCACGATGGACAAAAAGTCATTGATGAATTATTTACTTTATTACGAAGTGTCAAACATGATTAACGAAAAAGAAGTGGGGAAGAGCAATGGTTCTTTCCCACTCCTATTGTATAAAGAGAGGAGGGTATTATGTCATTTGCATCTGAAACGAAAAAAGAATTAACGCAATTAGAAGTACATATTGAACATGCAAAAGCAGAATTAGCGGCCCTGATTCGTATGAATGGTTCTCTAAGTTTATTTAATCGTCAGTTTGTATTAAATATCCAAACAGAAAATGCGGCAATTGCAAGACGTATTTTCGTATTATTAAAACAGCATTATCAAATTGAAAGTGAATTACTAGTTCGCCGTAAAATGAAATTGAAGAAAAATAATGTGTATATCGTACGGTTAAAACAAGGGACTAAGGAAATTTTAAGTGATCTAGGTATTATGGAAAACTTGGAATTAATTACACATATTCCACTAGAGATTCGTGATAATGAAGAGAAAATGCGTTCTTATTTAAGAGGTGCATTCCTAGCAGGGGGATCCGTAAATAATCCTGAAACGAGTCGCTATCATTTAGAAATTTATTCTAACTATGAAGAACATAATGAAGATATTTGTGATATGATGAATGCTTTTGGGCTCAATGCCAGAATGATTGAGAGAAGAAATGGATTTATTACTTATTTAAAAGAAGCAGAAAAAATTGCGGATTTTCTTGCGCTCATTGGGGCAGCGAATGCGATGATGAAATTTGAAGACATTCGTATTGTACGAGATATGAGAAACTCGGTGAATCGTTTAGTGAACTGTGAAAATGCCAATATTAATAAAGTCGTTACAGCAGCTTCTCGTCAAATGGAAGATATTTTATTCATTGAGGAGAAAGTTGGTTTAGAGGCATTACCTGTAAAATTATTTGAATTAGCTCAAGTGAGAAAAGAAAATCCGGATATTAGTTTGAAGGACTTAGGGGAAATTATTCCTTCTGGTTCGATTTCAAAATCGGGGGTAAACCATCGTTTGAGAAAAATATCTGAATTTGCTGAAAATTTAAGAAAAAATATTTCGTAAAAAAATATTTTTTGAGATTTTTTTCGTACTTATAGAGTGAAGAACAAATTGTTCTTTAATCATTTAATGGAGGTACGGAAAAATGAATCATGTTTCATTAATTGGTCGTCTGATTAAGGACGTCGCTGTTCATCAATCTGAGAAGGGAAATTCTGTTTGTCGAAATACTTTGGCAGTACAGAGTATTTATAGGCAGAATGATGGGGATAAGCAGACGGATTTTATTCAGGTGATTGCTTTTGGAAAGCTGGCGGATCGGATTCAGCGTTTTGTGAAGAAGGGTGATCGTTTAGGGATTGAGGGTCGTATTCATTCGAGACATTATAAGAATCGTGATCAGCAGGATGTTTATGTGACAGAGGTGATTATTGAGGAATGTTATTTCTTAGAGCCTAAGTCGCAAGAAACTGAGCCAGAAGAAACGGATGAGTTTGCTTCGATTTTCACGGTTGAAGGGGAATAAGATAAAAGACTTCCTGGAATTGTAGTATTAGGTCTTTCCTGCACTACAATGGGAAGTCTTTTTTTGTTCTTTGGAATGACATGGGAGCGTAAGTGATTAATCAACACCCAATTCCTTTCTCACATCTGACAAAGAAGTAAGTTTCCCTTGCTGAATGTCCTGATGACCAAGCAAAATCTCTTTTTTCAAATCTTCAAAGGCAACTTGATATTGTGGTTCTTGAGAATCGCTGAATACAAATTCTTTAGGGTCAACTGCTCCAGTTGCAATTTTACGAAGTGCTGCGTTGAATACATCAGATAAAGTTATCTTTTCATCTGCTAGTATCTCTTTTGATTGTTGGTAGAATGTAGAATCTGCTCTAAAATTCACTGGTTGAGTACTCGCCATAATAACCACCTTTTGTAAAGATATTTTGTAAATACATTGTAGCATAATTTATTGTGTTGAAAAATTAAAACAAAGGCTGCCTTGTTCGGTGCAGACACTAATAAAATGTATGTCTCTTTCTCATGGAAGAACATAAAAATATGAGTAATGAGTTGAGTGATACTACTTGAGCAGTTGAACGTATTATTCCTTCTCAATAACGATACGTTCAATTGCCTTAATAACACCATTATTTTCGTTTGTGTCAGTTACAATGCTGCATAGATGTTTAACTTCTTCTGTGGCATTTCCCATTGCGATTGCTAATCCTGCGTATTGAAGCATTTCGATATCATTGGCGGCATCTCCAATAGCGGCAATTTCGTTTTGGTTGAGGTTGAGTCTTTGGACTAATTTTTCTAGTCCATAAGCTTTATTGACGCCTTTTTTTAGGACCTCAACTAAATATTTTTGGCTACGAACGACATAGAATTCCTCTCTCCATGAATCTGGAATTACTGTCTCAAATTCGTTTAATTGTTCTTCATCTCCAAGTAGTAAAATTTTATAAAAATCTGTTGTAAGAGATTCTTTCGTTGTAATACGTTTGATTTCTCCGTTGATGATTTTTACATCATATTCCATCCATTCTGTTGGTTCTTGGTCAAAGGAGTAGTAATAATCAACTCCGCCTCCCATCACACTAATGTTGTGTTCTTTTCCAAGTTGAATCCATTTTTGGATAGCAGCTGAATCTACAAATGCATCCATGATACGGTTCCCTGTTTGGCTTTCATAAATATTAGCGCCGTTTTGACTAATAATATAATGATTTTCTTCAAGATATCCTAAATCTTTTAAGTAAGGACGAATTCCTGTTTCTGGTCTACCTGTACATAGAACTAATAGTGTTTCTGTATCTTTATGATGAAATTCTTTGAAATATTGTTTCGTTTCTTCTAGTAATTGTTTTTTAGAATTTAATAATGTTCCATCCATATCGATGGCAATTAGTTTAATCATCTGATTGACTCCTTTTTAAAATGTGTTTTCATTTTACCATAAAAATACCGACCTCCAAAGGTTCATTTTTGGAAGTCGGTAAACTTTTTATTTTTCATTTTCTAAACGTTCAAAGGCATCGTGAATGACTTGTTTTAAGGCAGTAGCAGATAAATCCATTTTTTCTTGTTCAGCATCAGCTAATGGGATTTCAATAATTTGACGAATGCCATCTCGTCCAATAACGGCTGGAACTCCGATATAAATATCTTCTTGTCCATAATGTCCTTCGAGATAGACGGATAATGGGAAGATAGCTCTTTCGTTATTTAAAATGGCTTTTGTAATTCTTGCTAGGGTTGCTCCGATACCATAGTAAGTAGCTCCTTTTTTCGCAATGATTTCATAAGCAGCATCTCTTACTTGGAAGAATACTTCGACTAATTTTTCTTCATCTGTATCCGGATTTTGGCGAACCCATTCATAAATTTGTAATCCACCGACATTTGCATGAGACCAAACTGGGAATTCTGTATCTCCGTGTTCTCCTAGGATATATCCATGAACGTTTCGAGCATCGACATCGATTAATTCAGCAATTGCTTGACGGAAACGAGCACTATCTAATGCAGTACCTGATCCTACTACACGATTTTTTGGCAATCCAGAAAATTTCCAAGTAGCGTAAGTTAAAATGTCTACAGGATTTGATGCAACTAAGAAGATTCCATCAAATCCACTTGCCATAATTGGATCAATAATCCCTTTTAAGATTTTTAAGTTTTTGTGTACTAAGTCAATTCGAGTTTCACCTGGTTTTTGAGCTGCACCTGCTGTGATACAAATAACGTCTGCATCTTGGCAGTCTTCATAACTGGCTGCATAGATTTTCTTAGGAGAGTTGAATGCTAGAGCGTGTGATAAGTCTAAGGCATCTCCTTCTGTTTTTTCTCGTGCAATATCAATAATTCCAAGTTCTTCCGCAATTCCTTGAAGAACAAGGGCATAGGCATAACTAGAACCTACAGCGCCATCTCCAACTAAAATTACTTTATTACTAGGTTTAATAAATTTTTTCATACTGTTACCTCCTGTTCCCTAAATGGAATAACTATGAATAGTATAACATATTTTATTTTGTGAAGGGTTTTCAGAAGCTTACAAAATGAATTAAATTTTCGGTTTTTGAATAGTTTGTGATATACTAAGTAGGACTCAAGATAGAAATGGGTGTGAACGTATGAAATTAATCATTGGATTAGGAAATCCAGGAGCAAAATATAAAGGAACTCGTCATAATATCGGATTTATTACTGTTGACGAATTTGCTTACCAAGAAAAATTGGAATTTAATCAAGCGTTATTTGATGCAACTTTTACTCAAACACATATCGATGGAGAAAAAGTCATTTTCATGAAGCCGTTGACGTATATGAATTTATCCGGTCAAGCGGTTCGTCCGTTCATGAATTATTTTAAAATTGATATTGAAGATATTGTAGTGCTTTATGATGATATGGATCTTCCAGTAGGAAAAATTAGGTTACGTCAAAAAGGCAGTGCCGGAGGACATAATGGGGTTAAGAGTATCATTAGTTGTTTAGGAAGTGACCAGTTTAATCGCATTAAAATTGGTGTAGGTCGACCGGCACCAGGTCGAAGTGTAATCAATCATGTATTAGCTAATTTTGAAAAGGAAGAACAAGAAGATATTTTAGCTTCTGTAGATAAAAGCGTAGAAGCGCTAAGAGATTGGATAAAATGCGATAACTTTATTCAAACAATGAATCGTTATAATTAAATAAACTTGAAAAAAGGCTGGAGCGAAAGTTTCAACCTTTTTAGTGCGTATATAAAGAGGAAGGAAAAGATATGTTACCGTTAGGAATTAGTAAAAAACAAATCCATAGTTTTAAAGAATGGATAGAGAATCTTCCTATGATGCAAAGTCAGTTAGTGTTAGGGTTAACTGGAGCTGCGAAGCATTTAGCAGTAGCAAATGCGTATGATCATTGGAAAGGACCAATAGTTATTGTAACGCCAACAATGTTACAAGCAACTCAATTATATGAAGAATTAGGACAATGGTATGAAGATGAAGTCCATTTGTTTACAGTAGAGGAATCGTTAGCGGCAGAATATTCCATCCATTCTCCTGAAGTGATTAGTAATCGAATTCGAACTTTGCAGTTTTTAGCAAGTGGAGAAAAAGGAATTGCGGTCGTTCCTTTGTCAGGAATTCAAAAGCCACTAGTTCCATTAGAAGTTTGGAAGAAAAGTACGGTTGAATTAGTTGTTGGAGAAACAAGATTAGAAGTAGAAGAATTAGTGAGTCAATTAGGACGGATGGGGTATCGTAGAGAAGCGATGGTAGCTGCACCGGGAGAATTTTCCGTTCGTGGAGGCATTGTTGATATTTATCCGTTGGATCAAGAACATCCGATTCGGTTAGATTTTTTTGATGATGAATTAGATTCCTTGCGTCATTTTGATGCAGAAACACAACGCTCACTTGAAATGGTGGAAAATATTATTCTTTTACCGGCAACTGATATTCCATTTGAATATGAAGTAGTATTTGAGGCAAAAGCTAAAATTCAAAAAGCTTATGAAAAAGATATGAAGAGTAGTGAATCAGATGAACGTACGCAATTATTAACCAATCAAATGAATCACCTGTTGACACAATTAGAAGAAGGAGAGATTCCTCCTAAAATATCTTATTGGCTTGAACTATTTTATAAAGAGAAAACGACTATTTTAGATTATGTGTCTAAAAAGGGATATTTATTAATTGATGATTATGCTCGTATTCAAGAAAAACAACGTTCACTTCATGAAGAAGCAGGATTATGGAAAATTCATCAATTAGAATTAGGAATGATTGCTAGTTCGATTGATATGATTTTTGAAGGAAAGAAAGTATTAAAAGATTCTACGCTTCCAAGAACGTATTTTTCATTATTCCAAAAGGGATTGGGACGATTAACGTTTGAAGCCATTCACAATATTCAAGAACGTTCGATGACACAATTCTTCTCGCAAATGCCAATGGTCAAAGTAGAAGCAGATCGTTGGGCGAAACAAAAGGCTACGGTTATTGTAGTGGTGGATCGGTTAACGAGAGCTTCAAAAGTAGAACAAACTTTCCATGATTTTGATATTCCAGCGATTATTACAAAAGAAGTACAAGAAGGAATTCTTCAAATTATGGTAGGAACTTTTAGCCATGGATTTGAATTACCGCAAGATAAATTTGTAGTCGTTACAGAAAAGGAACTGTTTAATAAATTAACGAAGCGTGCTCCAAGAACTCAAAAAATTTCTAATGCGGAGAGATTGAAGAGTTATACCGAATTAGCAGTTGGAGACTATGTTGTCCACGTCAATCATGGGGTCGGTGTGTATCAAGGAATGGAAACATTAGAGATTAATGGTGTCCATCAAGATTACATGTCGATTCATTATCAAGATGGAGGGCATTTATTTGTACCCGTTCATCAAATTAAATTAGTTCAAAAATATGTTTCTTCGGATGCAAAAGTTCCTAAATTAAATAAATTAGGAAGTAGCGAATGGGCTAAAACGAAACGTAAAGTTGAAACGAAAATTGAAGATATTGCGGATGAATTAATTGAATTATATGCAAAACGTGATGCAGAAAAAGGGTATGCCTTCAGCAAGGATACCGTAGAACAAAAAGAATTTGAAGAAGCCTTTCCTTATTCAGAAACTCAAGACCAGTTAAGAAGTATTGAGGAAATTAAAGCAGATATGCAAAAAGATAAACCAATGGATCGTTTACTTGTTGGAGATGTTGGGTATGGGAAAACGGAAGTAGCTATGCGTGCAGTTTTCAAAGCGTTAATGGATGGCAAACAAGCGGCTGTATTAGTACCAACAACGATTTTAGCAGAACAACATTATGAAAATTTTGTTCAAAGATTTGCAGATTATCCGTTCACGATTGGCTTGTTAAGTCGATTTAGATCGAAGAAAGAACAACAAGAAACTATTGATGGTCTGAAAAAAGGGCAAGTGGATGTTGTCATTGGAACGCATCGTGTTTTATCAAAAGATGTAGATTTCTTAGATTTAGGTTTATTAGTAGTCGATGAAGAACAACGATTTGGGGTAAAACATAAAGAACGATTGAAACAATTAAAATCTCAAGTCGATGTTTTAACATTAACTGCAACGCCAATTCCTAGAACCTTGCATATGTCGATGCTTGGCGTACGTGATTTATCCGTTATTGAAACGCCACCTTCAAACCGTTATCCTGTCCAAACTTTTGTGATGGAACAACAAGGAATTACGATTAAAGATGGCATTGAACGAGAATTAACTCGTGGAGGACAAGTCTTTTATTTATATAATCGTGTGGAGACTATTGAGAAGAAAGCAGATGAATTACGTCAATTAGTTCCTGAAGCAAGAGTCGGAGTCATTCACGGACAAATGAGTGAAACAACATTAGAAAATATTTTATATCAATTTATTGAAGGCGAATATGATGTTTTAGTGACAACAACAATTATTGAAACAGGGGTAGATATTCCAAATGTCAATACTCTGTTTATTGAAAATGCAGATCATATGGGCTTGTCTCAGTTATATCAATTACGTGGAAGAGTGGGACGAACGAACCGTATTGCGTATGCGTATTTAATGTATCAACCAGATAAAACTTTAACAGAAGTTGGAGAAAAACGTCTACAAGCGATGCGTGACTTTACAGAATTAGGATCAGGATTCAAAATTGCGATGCGAGATTTATCGATTCGTGGTGCAGGGAATTTATTAGGAAAACAACAGCATGGATTTATTGATTCTGTTGGATTTGATTTATATTCTCAAATGTTGAGTGAAGCAGTATTGAAAAAACAAGGAAAAGCTGTTCCAACATTGGAAGATTCTGTTGAAATTGATTTACAAGTAGATGCTTATATTCCATCTACTTATATTCAAGATGAACGTCAAAAAATTGAAATGTATAAACGAATTCGTTCCATTGATAGTATGGAAACGTATCATGAATTATTAGATGATTTTATTGATCGCTTTGGGGAGTTTCCAGATGAAGTGAGCTATTTATTAGAAGTTGGAATGTTAAAATATTTTGCAGAGCAATTATCGATTACTTCGATTAAGAAAAAACGATATTCAATCATTGTATCGATTGCTCAACCGGTGGCTCAACGATTAGAAGGAGTTGCCATTTTTGAAGCTCTTGGGCCAGTGAAATTACCTGCTCAAGTCACTAAAAAAGGGATGACTTTACAAGTATTACTCAATGTAACGAATCAGCCAACGGATTTATGGCTAGAACAATTAAAAATTTTGTTAGAAAAATGTTGTGAAGTTGTAGCAAATCAAAAAGAGGAAAATGACTAAGCAAAGAGAGGAGGAGCTAATGGTTAAATCGAACAGACAGATGATGCAAGGAGCGTTGGTATTGTCACTAGCAGCCTTCATTGCGAAAATATTAAGTGCCGTTTATCGAGTTCCTTTCCAAAATATGGTTGGAAATACTGGGTTTTACGTTTATCAGCAAGTCTATCCCATTTATGGAATTGGAATGACCTTTGCTCTCTCTGGTTTCCCAGTATTTGTGTCAGCATTGATTGCTCAGTATCGTTCGGATTATGAATTGTCTCTTCTTTTAAAACGATTATTTTGGATTTTAAGTGGATTAGGGATAGGAGTATTTTTACTTCTATATACACAGTCAGAACTCATTGCTTCATGGATGGGAGATACTTTATTATCCCCAGTCATTCAAAGTGTTTCGTGGATGTTTTTAATGATGCCATTTTTGGTCATTGCAAGGGGATATTTCCAAGGAACGAATCGAATGGTTCCAACAGCTGTTTCTCAAGTAGTGGAACAAGTCGTTCGAGTAAGTGTTATCTTATTGGCAGCAAGTTTTTATGGCAGTCTCACGAATGATTTATATGTAGTGGGAACTTGGGCAATGTCGAGCGCAGTGATTGCGGCAGTGATAGCAACTTTTGTATTATTGTATTATAAAAAATCAGACTCTTTTGAAAATTGGAATGGCAGTCGAGAGATTGAACCTCGTAAGATTCAATGGGGAGTCTTGCTAAAGAGATTCGTCATTGAAGGTGGAACTATATGTTTATTAAGTTCGATATTAGTATTGTTCCAATTAATAGATTCATTTACCTTATTTAAAGGTCTAGTAGAACAGGGAATCAGTCAAGAAGTTGCCAAAGATTTAAAAGGAATTTTTGATCGAGGACAACCATTGGTGCAATTAGGAATGGTTGTAGGAGTGGGATTTTCTTCAAGCTACTTACCCTTACTCAGTCGTAGTTATACAAAGCAACATTTAGAAGAGTTTGAACAATTGAAACAGTCTCTTTTAAAAATGACAATGGTATTTTCAGTGGTAGCAACAGTAGGATTATTGGTTATTTTACCAAGAGTCAATCATATGCTTTTTGGAGATATTCAAGGAAATGATGTATTGAGTGTTTATAGTATTAGTATTGTGTTGGCGTCTATGATGATGGCGTACCATGGAATATTACAAAGTACTGGAAAATATTCTATTACGCTTATGGCTTTATTAGTCGGATTGATTACAAAAGCATTTGGCAATATGGTCTTTGTTCGATGGCTTCAAACATTAGGAGCTAGTATTGCAACGGTTTTAGGGTTGTTTATGATGCTAGCAATGATTTGGATTCTGAGTGGAGAGGGAAAATATTCTTTGAATCATCTAAAGTCAACGATGATAAAATTAGGAATTGTAACAATAGGAATGGCAATCGTTGTAGGAATTTTGAATAGCATTTTTAAAGGTTATTTCCCAGCTGGTGATTCTAGAACAAAAGATACGCTGATTGCTCTATTATTAGTGAGTGTTGGAATCATCGTATTTATAATAGGGGCGATTCGGATAAAATTATTTACCATTCGTGAATGGTTGATGATTCCAAAAGGGAAAATGCTATTAAGATTTACAAGAAAATGGAAGAAACGAGGGTAAAAGAATGAGATTAGATAAATATTTAAAAGTATCTCGATTGATTAAAAGAAGAAGTGTTGCAAAAGAAGTAGCCGATAAAGGAAGAATTACGGTACAAGATAAAGTGGCAAAATCTTCAACGGATGTAAAAGTAGGAGATAGGATTACCATTCAATTTGGAAATAAGACTGTAACGGTTCGAGTGGATGCAATTTTAGATTCAACGAGAAAAGAAGATGCCAAAGAAATGTTTACGATTTTAGAAGAAAAACAAGTAGTGAAAACAGAAGGGTTTTAAAACGGAGAAGAGAGAGTTGGTTAGTCCACCTCTCTTATTTTTTAGGAAAAACTTACACAAAATATTGTACACTCTCGTTTGGTCCTATAATTATAAAGAGCACGATGCTACATTTTCACTCAGTACCTTTTGGTGTGATTGTGGACTTAACAATTGTGTTTCTTAGAATGATGCCAAAATGGAAAGATAAGATTTCTTGACAATTATGGAAGAAAAGAATAGAATAATGGGAACGTTATCATTTTGGTGATAGTACAAAAAATTCAATGATCATGAAGGAGCAAGTATGGTAGAAACAATTTTAAGTAGAAATTTTGATGCAATATTAGAAGTTAGACATTTAATAGCCATTATTTTAGCTTGCTTATGTGGATGGGCTATTGGACATGAACGAAAATCTAGAAATAAACAAGCAGGAATTAAAACTCACGTTATTGTAGCGTTAACTTCAGCGTTAATGATGTTAATCTCTAAAGAAGCATTTTTAGATACTTCCAAATTTGATACAGCACGTGTGGCAGCGCAAGTAGTTAGTGGTATTAGTTTTATCGGTGGTGGAATTATCTTTATGAGAGATAAGAAAATCAGCGGAATTACAACGGCTTCAGGAATTTGGGCAACAGCAGGTATTGGTTTAGCAATTGGTGGAGGAATGTGGATTTTTGGAGTTGTTTGTGCAGCAGTTGTTGTCATAATCCAATTATTGACACATGAGTCTCCATTGAAGGCACAAAATCGTCAAGTCAGTATCCATTGCTTAGTCCCAGATGTAACGATTATGCAGAAGATTTATGATTTTTGTCATTTAGAGGATTATCAATCGATTCAAGTTGAAGCAAAAGAATTGGATGATGGTCAATATGAACTGATTTTACGTGTAGAGCATGATGAAGAAATTGTAATTGAGAAAATTCAAGAGTATATGGAAGAACAACATTCTGATTTAGAAGTGAAGAAGATTAAGTTTAAAACCGAAGAATATTAACGAACAAGACTTGTCTGAGATAGTAAGAAGGACGCCAGAAACTTCGCAAAGCGAATCTCATGGCTATGTCGAAAGTCTTTTTTTATAAAAATTTCCATGAAAGCATAGACTAGTTATCATATTCTTGTTATACTCGTCATATAATCATTAAAGGAGTCAGTGCAGTGAATAAACAGCAACAAGAAAATAGCAACATTATTGCGTTTAAAGCAAAAAAGAAAAAATTGCATAAAAATGTTCATTTACCGAAAGTGCCTGTGTGGAAACGAGTAGCTGTATGGCATTCATTACTTATGGCAGTAGTGATAGCTGTTATTGGAACACTGATTTTACAAATTGTTGGACAGATGAATCAAGCTAGTAAGATTGAAGCACAAATCGTAGAAGCGAAAAAAGAAGAAGCAAAAGAAAAAGAAAAACAAAAGGCTCTAGTTCAACAAGTTGAGTTATTACAACAAGATGATTATGTTGCAAAACTTGCACGAAGTGAATATTACTTAAGTAAATCAGGAGAAATTATTTTCAATACACCTGATGATGCTGCGCAAAATAAAATTCAACAAGCAAAAGATAATCAATCTCGTCATTAATTTTTGCAAAGTGCTACGAATGTTAGAAATAATCTTTTATACTCGTTGAGCGTGTGTATAAAAGGAAAATTTGAAGGAGGAACGCTTTTTATATGTCAATTGAGGTAGGGAATATTTTACCTGGTAAAGTAACTGGTATTACAAATTTTGGGGCTTTTGTGGATTTAGGAAATCGTAAAACGGGTTTAGTTCACATTAGTGAAGTATCTAACTCTTATATTAAAGATATTAAAGATGTCTTAACAGTTGGAGATGAAGTACAAGTAAAAGTAATGGAAATTTCTGGAGACGGAAAAGTAAGTTTATCAATTCGTCGTGCAAGTGCCGATTTTTCTGAAGAAACTGTTGAAGAAAAGCCAAAATTCCAAAAATCAGCTTCACGTAATCAAGAAGGTCAAGGGTTTAAAAAGCCTTATTCAGCTAAATCAGCTCCGTCGTTTGAAAAAAAATCTCCATCACAAGCAAAAGTGAATGATTTTGATGCAATGATGAGTTCCTTCTTAAAAGATTCTGAAGATCGTTTAACTTCATTAAAACGTAATACAGAAGGCAAACGTGGCGGACGTGGCGGACGTCGCTCATAATAAAGTATTCTAATGAGGCTGGAAATATCCAGTCTCATTTTTGTCATTGGAAGATATCAATCAGATGGGAGGTGTTTGAATGAAGAATGTAGAACGATTTTTAAAGCAATATATTCCTAATTGGCAACAAGAGTCTTTTTTATTAGCTGTTTCGGGTGGTGTAGATTCGATGGTGTTATTGGAGAGTTTTTTCTTGATTCAAAAAAAATATCCGTTATTACAGTTTTCGGTTGTTTATATTCATCATCATCTTAGAAAAGAATCAGATGAAGAAGAGTCGATGGTTCGAATTTTTTGTAGTGAAAGAAATATTTCGCTGGAAGTGCATCATTGGGAACAAGGAGCTAGTCAGACAGTAGGAATTGAAGAAAAAGCAAGAAAATTTCGCTATCAAAAATTGGAAGAATCTATGAATAAAAATCAAGCCCCTTATGTCGTTGTAGCTCATCATGCAGATGATCAATCGGAAACGGTTTTAATGAAATTAACTAGAGGAAGTACGCTTGAAGGGATTGCAGGAATGAAGCCAATTCGTTCTTTTGGTAATGGCTATCTCATTCGTCCTTTTTTAACGGTGAATAAAGAAGAATTATACAAGTATGCTTCGATTCATCAAATACCTTATCGAGAAGATGCCTCGAATCAAAGTTTAGAATATACGAGAAATCGATTTAGACAGGAAATCATTCCGCTTTTCAAACAGGAAAACCCTAAATTGAATCAAAAAATTCAAGAATTTACGCAAACGTTACAAGAACAACAAGAATTGATTTTACATCTAGCTTATCAATGGATGGAACAAGAAATAGTAGAATTACATAACGGTTGGTCTTGGAATCGCGAAAATTACATCAAGCAACCAGTAGGACTTCAAAAAGTTATTTTAGTAGAACTATCTAAAAAACTTTGGGGATTATTGAGTACAAAAAATGTATCCGAGATTCAAAAAGCTGTTTTGTCGGATAAGTCTCAACTGAGTTTGAATTTGCCAAAAGGATGGGTTTTCCAAAAAAGATATGATCAATTACAGATTGTAAAAGAAGAAAAAAATGACATTCCCTATCAAGAAATAAGTGTAGAAAATATTCAATCAGCAGATATTGTGTTATCAGAAGATGAAGTTGTATCATTTACAGCAAAAAAGGGGTGGAAGATGTTTGTATCGAGGGAAGATTTTCCATTAACCATTCGTAGGAGAAAGCCAAATGATTGTTTTCTTTTGAACGAAAATCAACATCAGAGTATAAGAAGATGGTGTATTAATCAGAAAATTCCTAAAGAAGAAAGGGATAAATTATGGGTTGTAGAAAATTCTTCAAAAGAAATCATCGCAATATTAGGATTTCGCAAAACACAATCATTGTCCAAAAGCAAAGAAACTGATAGAATAAGAATAGTCTATAGAAAAAAGAAGAGGTGCTAATATGTTAGATAATTATATTGCAGAAGTAGTTGTCAGCAAGAAAGAATTAGAAGAAACAATTGAAAAATTAGGGAAGACTTTAACAGCAGAGTATCAAGATAAAAATCCATTAGTCATTTGTATTTTAAAAGGAGCTATTTTCTTTATGACAGACCTTGTTCGTGCGATGGACTGTGATTTAGAAGTAGATTTTATGGATGTATCTAGTTATGGAGATGCATTTGAATCAAGTGGTGAAGTTCGTATTTTGAAAGATTTAGATCAAAGTGTAAAAGATCGTCACGTGTTAATTGTAGAAGATATTATTGATACAGGTCGTGCTTTAGCGCATGTGGTTGAACTATTAAAACATCGTCAAGCAGCAAGTGTTAAAATCGTAACATTATTAGATAAACAAGAACGTCGTGTTATTGCTATTGATGCGGATTATGTTGGAGTGGAAGTTCCAAATAAATTTGTAGTGGGTTATGGTTTAGATTACAAACAAAACTTAAGAAACTTGCCATATATTGGCGTATTAAAACCAGAAGTGTATGAATCATAAGATTTGGTTAAGTTAATCATCAAAAATGGTCAAACGCCCTTGTGTGTGATACACTAAGCTATACAACAATTTATGAATTGCAGGAGGCAAAATGAATACAAATAATAATCGTCAAATATTTCGTAATGGACTAATGTATATTATGATTTTTGTGGCAATTGTTGGTTTAGTTTCTTGGTTTAATCAAGGTTCTAATGGACAAACGACAGAAGTTAGTTATACACAATTCATTCAAGAATTGAAAAAAGGTGACATTAAAGAAATTAAAATGCAGTATGCAAACTCCGTTTATACAATAACTGGAGAATATAAAGAAGCAAAAGAAAATACAAATACAACTTCTAAAGGTTTATCTGTATTTGATAAAAGATCTTCTAAAACTTCGAATTTTAAAACAACCGTTTTACCAAATGATGGAACGGTAACAGAAATTAATAATGCAGCTCAACAAGCAGGCACTCAAATTACGACTCTTCCTGAAAGTCAGTCTGGAGTTTGGTTATCATTATTTTTACAGGTAGTAATTCCAATTGCGATTTTTGGATTTTTAATGTATAACGTATTTTCAAGTCAAATGGGACAAGGTGGCCCACGTGGTGTAATGAATTTTGGTCGTTCAAAAGCAACCGATCAAAAACAAAAAGTAAAAGTTCGTTTCTCAGATGTAGCAGGAGCGGAAGAAGAAAAACAAGAATTAGTAGAAGTAGTAGAATTCTTAAAAGACCCTCGTAAATTTACAGCTCTTGGAGCTCGTATTCCCGCAGGTGTCTTATTAGAAGGCCCTCCAGGGACAGGTAAAACGTTATTAGCAAAAGCGGTTGCTGGTGAAGCAAATGTACCATTCTTCTCAATTTCAGGTTCTGAATTTGTTGAAATGTTCGTAGGGGTAGGGGCAAGCCGTGTTCGTGATTTATTTGAAAATGCGAAGAAAAACGCTCCAGCTATTATCTTTATTGATGAAATCGATGCTGTTGGTCGTCAACGTGGTACAGGTATGGGTGGAGGTCACGATGAACGTGAACAAACTCTAAACCAATTATTAGTTGAAATGGATGGTTTTGAAGGAACAGAAGGCGTCATCGTGATTGCTGCAACAAACCGTTCAGATGTACTAGACCCTGCTTTATTACGTCCAGGACGCTTTGACCGTCAAGTGTTAGTAGGTCGTCCAGATGTTAAAGGACGTGAAGCTATTCTGAAAGTTCATGCTAGAAATAAAAAATTAGCAAAAGAAGTGGACTTGAAAGTGATTGCTCAACAAACTCCAGGATTTTCTGGTGCTGAATTAGAAAACTTATTAAATGAAGCGGCGTTAGTAGCTGCAAGAAGAGATAAAAAATCTATTGATAAATTAGATGTCGATGAAGCACATGATCGTGTGATTGCAGGACCGGCGAAAAAAGATCGTGCGATTAGTGAAAAAGAACGTAAAATGGTTGCTTTCCACGAAGCTGGTCATACAGTTGTGGGGATGGTATTGAGTGATGCACGTGTTGTTCATAAAGTAACAATTGTTCCTCGTGGACGTGCAGGTGGATATGCGATTATGCTTCCAAAAGAAGATCGCTTCTTATTGACTAAAAAAGAATTATTCGAGCAAGTGGTTGGATTACTTGGGGGACGTGCTGCTGAAGAATTTATCTTTAATGAGAAAACAACAGGAGCAAGTAATGATTTTGAACAAGCAACTGGAATCGTTCGTAGTATGATTACAGAGTACGGAATGTATGATGAATTAGGAACGGTTCAATATGAAGGACATCATCAAGTCTTTATTGGACGTGATTATGGACAAACAAAAGCATATTCAGAACAAGTGGCTTTTGAAATTGACAATGCTGTTCGCTCTATTATGAAAGAAGCTTATGCAAAAGCTTTACAAATTTTAGAAGAACATCAAGAGCAATTAACGCTCATTGCTGAAAAATTATTAGAATTAGAAACTCTAGACGAACGCACGATTAAAGCATTGTTTGAAACTGGAGAAATGCCAACAGAAGATGTGGAGGAAGAGTATCCGAGTGAAGTACAAGCAGCAAGTTTTGAAGAAACTAAAAAAGCTTTAGAAAAACGTGAAGCTTCAAAACAAGAGGATTTTGAAGAAAAATCTGATTCAGATACGGATTCAGAACAAGAATAATGACAAGAAAGTGAGAAGGAGAAGTTAACGCTTTTCTTTCCCACTTTTCTTTTATGAAGGAAAGAAGGAATGAAGAATGAAAGATCATTTATTAAAAGTTCTAGCTTTTAATGATGAAGTGAAAGCGGTAGCGATTGTAGCTACGGAAACAGTATCTCAAGCACAAAAACGACATGACACATGGAATGCAGCTACAGCAGCATTAGGACGTACGATGATTGGAACTCAATTATTAGCGACTAGTTTAAAAGGAAAAGAAAAAATAACGGTTCAAGTGAATGGAGATGGGCCTGGTGGAAAAATCATGGCGGAAGCGAATGGGTTAGGTCAAATGAGAGGTTATATTTCCAATTCGCATGTAAGTTTGCCTTTAAATGAAAAAGAGAAACTAGATGTGCGTGGCGTTGTGGGAACTAATGGGACGATTACCGTCATTAAGGATTTACAAATGAAAGAACCATTTTCTGGACAAATTCCAATTGTAGATGGTGAACTCGGAATGGACTTTACATATTATTTAGCTGTTTCAGAGCAAATAAATGGAGCCGTTGGTGTTTCTGTTTTAGTGAATCCAGATGAATCTGTTCGTGCAGCGGGTGGATTTATGATTCAATTACTTCCAGGAGCTAGCGAAGAAACGATTGTAGAAATTGAACGCCGTATTAGCGAAATGCCTCTTGTTTCAAAATTAATTGACCAACAAGAAGAACCAATTGATTTATTAAATCGTCTGCTAGGAAAAGAAAATATTAAAGTGTTGGAAAAATTACCGGTAGAATTTCATTGTCCTTGTACAAGAGAAAGATTTAGTGCAGGATTATTATCGATTGGAGTAGAAGACTTACAACATTTAATTGATGAAGATCATGGAGCAGAAATTGTTTGTCATTTCTGCGGAGAGAAATATCAATTTACAGAAGAAAATTTAAATGAATTAATTGAAGAAATTCAAAGTCAAAAAATATGTAGAAAATAATTTTTTGAGACGATTGATGTCGTCTCTTTTTTATTCTGAAGAAAACAAAATCGCTAAATACTAGCTTATAAATAAATGAGAATTTTAAAAAAATTCTAATATGTGAAGAAATCGTGCTATTTTAACGATTAAGATTTTCAGAAAATCTATAATATGGTATACTTTTGCTATGTGACAGTCTAGAAATTGGCTGTTAGACGATTAGATAACAAAGAAGGGAAATGAATAAGGTGTTTGAAAAGTTATTAGATCGACTATCAAGTTTTAAGGGAAAAACTGAAAAAATCTATCGTCATGATTTGTTTTTAGAAGAAGAATTATCTCCAGCGCAATATTGGGAATACTCTGATAAATTAGCGTATTATTTACAGGAAAGATTACAGAATAATCGTCAACCAATCGTTGTTTATGGACATAAACATCCGATGATGCTTGTCTATTTCTTAGCCTGTGTTAAATCGGGACGTGCATTTTGTCCTGTGGATGTAAATACACCGATTGACCGTGTGAAAGATATTATTGCAACGGTACAATCACCAGTTGTATTAATAAGTGAAGAGATTGAATTAGAAACTCCGTTATTAGACGTTTCAGCTACTAAAGAAATTCTTCGTACGACAACTCAAAGTATTGATCCAAAATATTATGTAAAAGATGAAGATATTTTTTATATTATTTTCACTTCAGGAAGTACAGGGAAACCAAAAGGAGTTTCGGTTACTTACGAAAATCTAAATAACTTCTTGAAATGGTATACAGGCTATTATACAGAAAAAGGTTCGCAAGTCTTTTTAGGACACCCGCCATTTTCATTTGACTTATCAGTGATGTCTTTATGGCCATCACTTTATATGAATGCGCCATTAGTGCAAATTGATAGACAGCATTTACAAGATTTTAAAGTACTTTTCAATACATTAAAAGAATCAAATGCAACCATTTGGATTTCAACACCTTCATTTGCAGAAATGTGTTTAGTAGATCCGAGCTTTAATCAAGAATTATTGCCACAAGTTGATCAATTTGTTTTCTGTGGAGAAAAATTATTCGCTGCAACAGCGCAAAAATTATTAGATCGTTTCCCAAGTGCAGAGGTAGTGAATACTTATGGCCCAACAGAATCAACGGTGATGATTACATGGGTATCGATTACGAGAGAGATTTTGGAACAATATCCAAATAATTTACCAGTGGGTGTGATTAAACCAGGAACAACCGTTACGATTGACGGAGAACAGAGTGGGGAAATTATTATCCAAGGGGATACAGTAGCCAATGGATATTATCAAAACCCAGAAATGACGCAAAAAAGTTTTATGATCCCTGAAGTTGGAGAACGCAGCTATAAAACAGGAGACTTAGGTCATTTTGAAGGAGAATTATTATTCTGTGAAGGTCGTATTGATTTCCAAATTAAATTACATGGACATCGTATCGAATTAGAGGATATCGATAATAATTTATTGAACAATCCGAAAATTCGTCAAGCTGCAACGGTGCCATCTTATGCAGAAGATGGGAAAATTAAATCTATCATTTCTTATGTTGTTTATACAGAAGAAGTGAAAAGCCGATTTGCAACAGGTAAATTAGTAAAACAAGATTTAGCACAATATGTTCCAGAATATATGATTCCTAAAAAAATTGTCTTTTTAGATGAAATGCCATTAAATAATAATGGTAAGATTGATAAGAAAAAATTAAAGGAGTTATAGAATGGAGTGTTTTGAAGGCTTAGATTTCTTTGGAACATTATTTTTTGCATTGATTCCAGTAATTCTATTACGATTATTTGAAAAATCGGTTTATTGGATTACGTTAGTAATTTCTATTGGAATTGCGATTGCAGTATTTAAAGAACAGCCAAATCATTTTATAAACTTAGTCGTCTTTATTGTGGAGACCTATCTATTCGTTCGATTAGGTTTTTATTTTAGAGAGAAAAAATCTACGAAATATCCAATTTTATTGTTTGCGAGTTTATTGTTAATTGCAGCAAAAACAGTCGTTATTTGGAAAGTATCTATTTTTGGATTTTTAGGTATTTCTTATATGACGTTCAAAGTTCTTCAAATTATTTTTGAAACTTATGACGGAGTGATTAAGGATCCGATTAATATTTTTGATTATCTTCAATTTTTATTATTCTTCCCAACTTTTAGTTCAGGACCAATTGATAGAAGTAGAAGATTTGTGGAAGATATTCATCAAACAATTCCAAGAGCAGAATATATTGAATTATTAGGAACTGGATTATTTAGATTATTATTAGGACTAGTTTATAAAGTAGTTTTATCTGGGTTATTGTATTTAGCAATGAATCATATTCCACATAAAGGGTTGTTATTTACAACTGTTTCTTATATGTATTTGTATACATTTTACTTATTCTTCGATTTTGCTGGATATAGTTTAATGGCAGTTGGTGTAAGTAATATTATGGGAATTCAAACTCCAATGAACTTTAATAAACCGTTTTTAAGTGTGGATATTAAAGATTTCTGGAATCGTTGGCATATTTCATTATCAACTTGGTTAAGAGATTTTATTTTCTCAAGAATTGTAATGAAGTCAATGCGTTATAAATGGTTTAAAACTCGTTTAACAACTGCAATGGTAGCCTATATGCTGAATATGATATTCATGGGATTCTGGCATGGTCTTTCATGGAGCTATGTTGTGTATGGATTTTACCATGGAGTTTTAATGGCAGCATTTGAATGGTATCAAAAGAAATCTAAATTTTATAAAAAATATAAACAGAAAACAGCTTATAAAGTAGTAAGTTGGTTTGTGACAATGCATTTAGTCATGATTGGTTTACTCATTTTCTCTGAGAAACCATATGAATTTATTATAAAATTGTTATCGAAATAATAAGGAGAGATTAGTATGTTAGAAGAAAAAGTATTGTCAATTATTGAAGAAATTTGTGAAGATGATGTTATTTATGAAGAACGTGACATTAATTTAAAAGAAGAAGGATTGATGGATTCATTAGCCTTTGTTGAATTATTAGTTCGAATGGAAGAGTTTGGTATTGAAGTTGCTCCAACAGAAGTAACTTATGAGGAAATTGATACACCTAATAAAATTATTCACTATATTGAAACAAGGGTGAATCAATAATGAAGAAGATAAAGGCGTTAGGAATAGCCTTAGTACTTGCAATACTCACTCTTGGATTATATGTTCATATAATTGAACAAAAATTATCTGATTATTATCATGTGAGTGATAATAGTGTTCGATATAATTTTGAATATACAAAGTATAAAAGTAGAGATATTATTAAAGATAATATAGATGATAAAACTTTAGTAGTGTTTGGTTCATCTGAATTGAGTACACCAAGTAATTATCCTTTTCATATTAAACAACTTTTTAATTATGATGATTTTCATATTATGGCTGTAGGTGGGGGGAACTTCCAAAATATTATTCAAGCTTCTATGTTAGGGTCATTATCAGATAGTATTCCTAAGCAAAAATTTATTTTAAGTGAATCATTTATTTGGTTTGATCAATATGGAATGAATCCAAAAGCATTTTTAAATCGTGTATCAAATGAGCATGTATACTATACTTTAAAAAATCCTAAACTTAGTTATGAAACAAAAGAGAAATTTATAAATCGTGTTTTAGAATTATCTAAAGATAATAAATTTGTACATCAAAATTTCGAGAGATATAAACGTCGTTTATTGGATAATAAAGGAACAGTTTTAGATGATTTATTAAATTGGTTTGATGTGAAGAAATTTACACTGAACAATAAAATTGCTTTTTACTTTACAGGGAATGTTAAACCAATTCCTTCTAGTGGAGAGAAAACTCCTCAGTATAATTGGAATGAAATTCAAAATAAGTATTTAGAGGAAGCAAAAAAAGCAACCGATAATAATGAATTTTATCTTGAAAATCGACAGTATAATGCTGAAATAAAAGACCGTAAAGAAAAACTAAAAAATAAATATTCTAATTATAAATATGATCAATCAACAGAATATGATGACTATGCATTGGTTTTACAAATGGCTAAAGAATTGGGGCTAGAAGTAGAAGTAGTTAATTTTCCAATTAATGGCCGTTGGTATGATTATATTGGTATTGGTTCGGAACAACGGGCTATTTACTCTAAAAAGTTAACAGAAATCACAAATTCGTTTGGGTATAAACTCATGGATTTAACTCAAAAGGAATATGAACCTTATTATATGTATGATACGGTTCACCCTGGATGGAAAGGATGGCCTGAAGTTGCTGAAGAAATGTATAAATTCTATCAAAAAGATTAGTGAAAAACATGAATTATTTGTATGGACAATGGCGTTTTATGTTTTATTTCTAATATTAGGCTTATACCTCATTCATGCAGATTTTTCAAATGTAGCAGAATTTGTCTACAGTGCTTTTTAATAAAAAATAAAAATTCCACACGACTTTTAACAGTTGTGTGGAATTTCTGTTTTAGAATTGAATATTCAACAACTCTAGCATTTCATAATAAGCTTTTTCAATTCGTTGACGGGTTGTTTCATCTACCTGATGCGCATATTTTCCACCTGGAATATAATCTTCAGCTAAAAATACTTGATAATCATATGCAGGGTAACCTTGGAATGTACGATTGATTGGTGTGCGTGATACCCAAGTTGGATGTGCTTGAACACTTGTTAAGGTAGTTACTTTTCCTTCTTTTTGAATCGTAATATCCATAATAACGCCACGTTCCGTCCAAATATTGTCTAATGTTTCCACACGTTGGTTGGATAATAAATTTCCCATTGAATAAATAATGAATTTCTTTTGCCCATCTTTTTCAATAGTTTCAGTCGGTTCGGCAACGTGAGGGTGACCTCCGAAGATAACATCTGCGCCCCATTCAATCATTTTATGATAAGTTTCTACTTGAGCATCCGTTGGAGATAATTTATATTCTACTCCCATTTGCGGCATTACAATTGTAAAATCAGCGATTTCTTCCGCTTTTTCAATTTGTGCTTTTACTTTATCCATATTTAAATCATATAAATGATTATCGTAATCTTCTTGAGAAATACTAGCTTCAATTCCGTTAAATCCATATGAGAAACCTAAAATAGCGACTTTAATGCCATTTACTTCTTTCACTAAAATTCCTTCATCAGGATTTACTTTAACACCGAAAATATCTAAACCGGCATTTCTAAAAGCTGTAGCTGTATATTTTAATCCACTAATTCCTGTATCTAAAATATGATTATGAGCTAAGTCTAAAACATCATATCCAGCATCTTTAATACTTTGAACAACTTCTTCTGGAGCGTTGAAAATTGGATAACCAGCCAAAGGTCTATCTGGATTAATCGTTCCTTCAAAGTCCCCAAGAGCTAAATCAGCTGAAGAAACAAGTGGAGTAATTTGTTCATAATCATTTTTAAAATCATAGTTTTGTCCATCAAAAGCACTACCATAAACAATATCATGATACAGCATATCACCACTTGCAGTAATTCTTGCAGTATGGACTTCTTTATCTTCTGAAGTTATTGAAGAATTTTGCTGGGTTGTAGATCCGTTTTTAGTTAATAGTTTATTTTCATTATTAATAATTGATGGAATATTTAAAATGAAAATGACAATAGCAAGTGAGGCTATTGCGATAAATGCAAATAATAATTTTGCTAGACGAGCTTCTCTAACAGCACGTTTATGATGTGAACTGTTTTGACGTTGATTCATATCAAACCCTCCCAAATTGTTTATACTATCACTATTATAAAGCAAAACAAAAAAATTTCTATAAATATTTTCAATAAAAAGTCAGCAAATCCCGAATTTGTAATGAATGAAATAGCATGAAAAGAAAATAGTACGTGAAATAATTTCATAATAATATTCAAAATGTCTAGCTATCCTATAAAATTTGGGGTATAATAATGACGTAAAAATAAATACTAGGGAACTAGTATAAGGAGGAAATTTTAAATGAGTCGTTTAGTAAGTATGACAGAAATGTTGAACAAAGCTAAAGAAGGTAAATATGCCGTAGGTCAATTCAACATCAATAACTTAGAATGGACACAAGCTGTTCTAACTGCTGCTCAAGAAGCAAAATCACCAATCATCTTAGGAGTATCTGAAGGTGCTGGTAAATATATGGGTGGCCCATCAGTAGTTGTAGCTATGGTAAATGCATTATTAGAAACTATGGATATTACAGTTCCAGTTGCATTACACTTAGACCATGGTTCATCTGTAGATGTATGTAAAAAATATATTGATGCTGGTTTCAGCTCAGTAATGTTTGACCACTCTCATTATCCAATTGATGAAAACATTGCATTAACTAAAGAAGTTGTTGCATATGCACATCCTAAAGGCGTTTCTGTAGAAGCTGAAGTAGGTACTGTAGGTGGTACTGAAGATGGCGTTACAGGAGGAATTAAATATGCTGACTTACACGAATGTGAACGTATGGTAAAAGAAGCGAATATTGATGCATTAGCAGCAGCATTAGGTTCAGTTCACGGAACTTATGCAGGTGAACCTGTATTAGGATTTGACGAAATGTTAGCTATTTCTGAAGCTACTGGTGCTCCATTAGTATTACACGGTGGATCAGGTATTCCAGAATATCAAATCAAAAAAGCAATCGAACGTGGACATGCTAAAATCAATGTTAACACTGAATTACAACAACAATGGACTGCAGCAGTTCGTGCTAAATTAAATGCAGATGCTGAAGTTTATGACCCACGTAAAGTAATCAAACCAGGTTTTGACGCAATCGTTAAAATTACTAAAGAAACAATGGATATCTTTGGTTCAACTGGTAAAGCTTAATCAGTAAAAATACGCAACAGAGGTGAGAGAAATCTCGCCTCTTTTTTATCTTCTTTTTGATAGTGAGATTGTAATGTGGATGAAATAGTGTAAAAGAGGGAGAATAAAGATGATGTAAGAGTTTATAAGTTAAAATTTCAAAAATACGAGAAAGAAGAAAGAGACGTGGAGAAGAATGATTCTTTTTTGACAAATAAGCACAAAATCGTGTATGATAAATCATGTTTCTGAAAATAAATAGCTAAGAAAGGTAGCAAATATGGATAGCGCCAGGCTTATCACGATAGAGGATAAGTGACGAGGATTGAGTTTATCGAAAGATTCGGCGGGTGACTCAAGGCAGTGCAGTCTACAGCAATATACAAAAATCTCTGCGGGGATACAAAATTTTTGCATGCACCAGAAACATTGAAAAATTTGTTTGAAGGAAACCCTTCAGTAAAGGAGAATATGTTATATGTGTGGAATTGTAGGATGTATTGGAGATAACCGTATTCAAACGGTCATTTTAGATGGATTAGAAAAATTAGAATATCGTGGATATGATTCAGCAGGATTATTTATCGCAGATGCTGATGGTACAACACAATTAGTAAAAAAAGTAGGACGTATTGTAAACTTACGTGAAGCAGTTGATGAAGAAATTCCAGCTTTTGCAGGGATTGGGCATACACGTTGGGCGACTCATGGACCTGCAACAGAAAATAATGCTCACCCACATCGTTCTCAAAATGGACGTTTCACATTAGTTCATAATGGAGTAATTGAAAATTTCGCTGAATTAAAAGAAACTTATTTATCACATGTAAACTTCCAATCTCAAACGGATACAGAAGTAGCAGTGAATTTAGTAGAATATTTTGCAGAAAAAGAAGGCTTATCTGGTAAAGAAGCTTTCCGTCGTGCGTTAAAAGAAATTCGTGGATCATTTGCATTCGGTTTATTAGATGAACAAGCTCCAGGAGTATTATATGCCGCAAAACATAAAAGTCCATTATTAGTAGGAGTAGGAAATGGATTCAATGTTATTTGTTCAGATGCAATGGCAACTATTTCTCAAACGGATACTTATTTAGAAATTAAAGATGAAGAATTAATTACCATTACAAAAGATCAAGTGGAAATTGAAACCATTGATGGTCAAGCAGTAGAACGTGTACCATTTAAAGCAGAATTAGATGCGGATGATATTGAAAAAGGTGCTTATCCTCATTACATGTTAAAAGAAATGGATGAACAACCTGCCGTATTACGTCGTATTATTAAAGAATATACGAATGAAGCTGGTGAATTAGAAGTTCCTAGCGAATTATTAGAAGAAATCGGACAAAGCGATCGCGTTTATGTTGTAGCTTGTGGGACAAGTTACCATGCTGGTTGGATTGGAAAATATTTATTAGAACAATTAGCAGGAATTCCTGTTGAAGTATTTTTAGCAAGTGAATTTGCATATCATCAACCAATTTTATCAGAAAAACCATTCTTCATTTTCTTAACACAAAGTGGAGAAACAGCAGATAGCCGTCAAGCATTAGTAAAAGTAAATGAAAAAGGATATCCTTCATTAACGATTACAAATGTTAAAGGTTCAACGTTATCGCGTGAAGCAACGCATACATTATTACTTCATGCAGGTCCAGAAATTGCCGTAGCTTCAACAAAAGCTTATACAGCACAAATTACAGTAATGGCTGTCTTAGCAGAAGTACTACGTCGCACAAAAGGACGTCCTCAAACATTTGATATGAGTCATGAATTAGCCGTTATTGCTTCTGCAATTGAAGGTGTATTAGATGAAAAAGTTGTTATAAAAGAATTAGTGGATCAAAACTTATTAGAGACAGCGAACGCCTTTTATATTGGACGTCATTTAGATTATTATGTGGCAATGGAAGCAGCATTGAAATTAAAAGAAATTTCTTATGTACAAACGGAAAGTTTCGCTGCTGGAGAATTAAAACATGGTACAATTGCCTTAATCGAAGAAGGAACACCTGTTATTGCTTTATTAAGCGAACCAGTAGTTGCAAGTCATACAAGAGGAAATATCGAAGAAGTGAAAGCACGTGGAGCTAAAACAATGGTAATTGCCATGGAAGGAAGCGAACGTGAAGGAGACGATATCGTATTACCAAAAGTACAAATGGAATTAGCACCACTTTTAAGTGTTGTTGTAACACAATTGATTGCTTATTACACATCTCTTGGTAAAGGATTAGATGTTGATAAACCAAGAAACTTAGCAAAATCTGTAACAGTGGAATAATGATATAAATCCGTAGCACACGAAAGACAACAAAACAGTCTTTCGTGTGTTTTTTGTTATGGGTTTGAAAAGGACGATTTTTCTAAAATATGATATACTGGCAGAAAGAGAAAAGGAGAGTTGTAGATGAAAGTTATATTTGTATGTTTAGGAAATATTTGCCGTTCACCGATGGCAGAAGCTGTGTTTAGACAAATGGTAAAAGATAGAGGGTTAGAACAACAAGTCATTATCGATTCTGCAGCAACAAGTTCTTGGGAACAAGGAAATCCTGTTCACTCTGGTACTAGAAAACAATTAGCAAAAGTAGGAATTTCGACAGATGGAATGTATTCGAGACAATTATCTTTAGTAGATTCCGATGCGGATTACATCATTGGAATGGATTCAGAAAATATGATGAATATAAGGCGAATGATGCAAGGAAAGACTAATGCAAAAATTGCGTCTTTATTAAGTTTTGCAGGAAGTAAGAGAGATATTGCAGATCCATGGTATACAGGAGATTTTGAGCAAACGTATCAAGATGTTTGTTTGGGATGTGAAGCTTTAATAGAAGAAATTCAAGAGAAATTACAGAAAAATGGAGACAAGTAATGGAGAAAAATTTTAAACAACAATTAGTATTAATTGCAGTTGCAGCGACGAGTTTATTTTTCGTATTAAATATTAGTTATTTATATACAGGAATTACAAATCTTTTAGGAATGATGTCTCCTATTGTTTTAGGACTACTACTAGCTTTCATTTTTAATGTTCCTATGAAACATATGGAGAAGCAATTAGAAAAAATTAAGGTTCCGACTTCGTTTCGTAGAGGAATTGCAATTTTAGGGGTTCTATTGATTTTTGTTGCAATTGTAGTGGCTATTTCTTGGATTATTGTTCCAACTTTAGCGAAAACTGTTGTTCAATTAGGAGGAAGTTTTAATTACTTAATGGATTTTTGTGTGAATTGGATTCAACATTCAGGGTGGTTACAAGCAACGGATGTAGAACGAATTACAGGATTTATTAATCAAAGTAATATTGTTTCTAGCGTTGTATCGTTACTAGGTGGTTTTACTTCTAACATTACTGGAATTTTTTCTAACGTATTTACGATTTTAATGGCAGTATTTTTAATGTTAAATATTTTAGGAAGTAAAGAACAATTACAATATTTAATGAATCGATTATTAAAGGTGTTTCTTCCAAAAAATCGATATGAATTACTTCAGTATATCGGTAAAGTCATATTAGATACTTATGATAAATTTTTAATGGGACAATTAATTGAAGCGATGATTATTGGCTCATTAGTGTTTGTGACGTATAGTGTATTTCAATTGCCTTATGCAGCCATTACTGGTGTATTAGCAGGAGTGTTGTCGTTTATTCCATATATCGGACCATTTTCGGCTTGTATGTTAGGAGCCGTTTTCATTTTTACAGTAAGCCCGATTCAAGCGTTAATTTCGATTGGTGTCTTTTATGGGTTACAATTGATTGAAGGGAATTTCATTTATCCTCGCGTGGTAGGGAATTCTATAGGGTTACCGACTGTGTTAACATTAGCAGCAGCTTTGATTGGTGGAAATTTATTCGGAATTTTGGGTTTGATTTTCTTTATTCCTCTTTGTGCAGTGGTATATCATCTTGTAAAAGAATTAGTTATCAAGCGAGAAAAAGCGTTGAAGTTGGAAGATAAATGAGGTGAGAATCATCGAACAAATGGAAAAAGAAATGTTCATGACGGAAGCTTTAAAAGAAGCACAAAAAGCGTATGATAAGGAAGAAGTTCCTATTGGAGCAGTTGTAGTTTTAAATGGCGAAATTATTGGACGTGGACATAATTTACGAGAAAAAGAACAAGATGCAACGTTACATGCGGAAATTAAAGCGATTCGGCAAGCAAATCAAGTTTTAGGGAGTTGGCGATTAGAAGATTGCGAATTGTTTGTGACATTAGAACCATGCCCCATGTGTAGTGGAGCTATGATTTTGTCACGTTTGAAAAAAGTAACTTTTGGATCGTTTGATCCAAAGGCAGGGACTGCAGGAACATTTATGAATTTATTACAAGATGAACGATTTAATCATCAAGTAGAAGTCGAACATGGCGTGTTAGAAGAAGAGTGTCAACAAATTTTAAAAGACTTCTTTAAGGGATTAAGAGAACGAAATAAAAGACGAAAAGAACAAAAGAGATTAGAGAACGGTGAATGAGCTAAATTCTCAATCTAAGTTCTACCATAAAATGTAGTCTCAGAGTAACTTCTAGTTTTGATACTTAACCAGAAGTTACTTTGAAACTTTACGTGTGAAAACTATTTTCTTTGCACTGTTGCAATTTTTAGGAAAGTAGAGTATAATAGTATATGCCGTTAGGCCATATGGCAATAGCGAACATATGAATCGAGTCAGGTCCGGAAGGAAGCAGCTATAAGTATCGTTCGTTATGTGCTGTATGTACATAGAAGAAATTACAGGCTGGGGCTAGCGTTCCAGCCTGTTTTTATAAGTAAGTATTTTAGGATAGATGGAGGAGCTCTCTAGTGAAAAATAAAGGGTTCAAAGAAGAAGAAAAGCACTTAGTAGAAGTTCAATCGAAATTTGATGCAAAAATACAATCTGAAAAACAAAGATTAAAAGATGAACATTTAGATCAACAACGTCAAGATTTCATTGATTTTTCAATTCATCAATTAGAAGAACAAAAAGAATCTCCATATTTTGGAAGAATTGATGTGCAATTTGAAGGTGAACCAGAAGTGGAAAAAATGTATATTGGTTCATCTACATTTTTTGATGAAGAAAAACAAGTGCAAGTTTATGATTGGCGAGCGCCAATTGCGAGTTTATTTTATGAAGGAACTTTAGGAGATTTAACGTATCAAACTCCTTCAGGAATTCAACATGGACAAGCCTTTTTAAAACGTGATATTGTCATTAAAAAAGGGAAAATTCAATCGGTTTATGATGTAGAAAATGAAGAATCATTATTAATGGAAACATTAAGTGCACCTACGAATCGTGATGGACATTTAGAAGGAATTACCGCAACGATTCAAAAGGAACAAAATGAAATTATTCGCCATAAACAGAAAGATTGGTTAATCGTTAATGGTTGTGCAGGTAGTGGTAAAACAACGATTTTATTACAACGAATTGCGTATTTAATGTATCAATCAAAAGATCAAACGCATAATGATATGTTGTTGTTATCACGTAACCAATTATTTGCCAAATATATTTCACACGTTATTCCAAGTTTAACTGGAAGTGAATTATATCAACAAACATTAGCGCAACATACAGTAGAATTATTTAAGAAGTTTTTCTTAAATAAAACAAGCATGTTAGTACCGACTAAAACGAGAAGAGCGTATTTAACAGATAGCGAGTGGGCAGCACTTATTACCGAACAATTGCTTGCTTTATCAGTAGCGAATTTACATTTCCGTCCAATTTCAATGAAAGGATTTAGAATTTTTGGTGAAAAAGATTATCAAAAAATCATCGAACAAGTGAATCCAAAATTAACATTATATCAACAATTGGTACAAATTCAGGAAGTGTTAGAAAAGAACTTAAAACGTCGATTAAATCGTTTTTATGTTTCTGAAGTAGCTAAAAATGTATATGAAGAAATGTCTCCTATGCAAATTGAAGTATTGATGAAAAATCAAGAATTTAATAGTGAAACAGAATATTATCAAATGCTAGGACAACGAGTATTTGAAAAACAATCACAGGATGTTGAACAACAAGTAGAAATGTTTGCTTTTGTCAATTTTGCTAAACATTTACAAGATTGGATTCCGCTAGCTAAACAACGTAGAGAAGAATTAGGAAAAGTAGATAATGCTCAGTTACCTTTAAAAGATACAGGTGAAGGACGTCTTCAAGTAACAGCAGAAGGTGTAAGAGTGTTACTATATGTTGCTACAATGATTGCGCCAATTCGTGATTATCAAGGATATACTCACTTGTTTATTGATGAAGTTCAAGATGTGTCATTATTATTCATGGCAGCATTATCCAATTATTATTTCCGTGCGAAATTTACAGTAGTAGGGGATACATTCCAATCATTCTCAACAGCTACAACGATTTTCTCTTTAGAAGAACGTCATCCAGAATTAGTAGCAGCCTTTTTCAAAGAACGTGTATTAGAACATCGTTCATTAGAAATTAGCTACCGTTGTACGGCACAAATTACTCGTTTCGCCAACGGTATTTTAGGATGGGAATTAGATAAAAATGTCTTCCCACGAACAGGTGAAGAAGTAGGGGTATTTGTCGATGAAGAACCTTCAATTGCACGATTGAAGAAATTAGTGGAAGATACACCTGAACGTTATCATACAAATGCTATTTTCTGCCGTACGATGGATGAAGCAAAAGCTTTACAAAAAGAGTTAGTCGAGTTTGATGCTGAATTATTAGAAGATACAAGTGAATCTTTAGGTAGTCGATTAGTAGTGACAACTATTGAAGTTGCTAAAGGACTCGAGTTTGACCAAGTGTTTATTTGGCAAGCTACAAAAGATCGCTATGCAACGATGAAAGAACGCTTTATGTTCTATACAACTTGTACTCGTGCAAAACATCGCTTGAATATTTTAACAACTCCAGATGTGACAAGTTTTATTGCAAATTCTAAAGCGCCAATGTCTGTTTTTGGAACATTTCGGTAGTCAAATCTGATAAAAAAATGTAAAATAGTAAAGGATAGAAAACATAACCTACGATTGTAGTGTTGTGTTTTCTTAGTATAAAGTCAAAAGGAGAAGACCGATGGCTTATCAAGCGTTATACCGAAAATGGAGACCACAAAAATTTGAAGATATGGTGGGGCAAACTGCAGTTACGAAAACATTGAAAAATGCGATTGTCCATCATAAAACAAGCCATGCATATTTATTTACAGGACCAAGAGGAACTGGGAAGACTAGTGCTGCGAAAATTTTTGCTAAAGCAATTAACTGTTTAAATCCTAAAGATGGAGAACCTTGTAATGACTGTTTATTATGTAAAGGTATTACAGAAGGAACGATTGGGGACGTTATTGAAATCGATGCGGCGAGTAATAATGGGGTAGAAGAAATTCGTGATATTCGAGATAAAGCTCGATATGCTCCAACTCAAGCAACGTATAAAGTTTATATTATCGATGAAGTACATATGTTATCAACGGGAGCGTTCAATGCTTTATTAAAAACATTGGAAGAACCGCCCAAAAATGTTATTTTCATTTTAGCAACGACTGAACCGCATAAAATTCCGGCAACAATTATTTCAAGAACACAGCGATTTGATTTTAGAAGAATTACGAATGATGAAATTATTCAACGACTTCGTTATATTTTAGAACAAGAAGAGATTGCTTATGAAGAAGAGGCGCTAAGTGTCATTGCTCGTTGTGCTAATGGTGGAATGCGTGATGCGTTGAGTTTATTAGATCAAGTCATTTCATTTAGTGATGATAAAGTGAGTTTTGAACAAGCCATTCAAGTTTCTGGAAGTTTAACAGATGAATTAATGATTGAATTTGTTCGCCTATTGACTCAGCAACAAGCGCAAGCAGCTTTATTACAATTGCAAGACTTATTATTGCTAGGAAAAGAAGCATCTCGTTTAATTGAAGAATGGTTAGAATTTTCTAGAGATTTATTAGTAGCTAAACAAACCGGAGATATGATTGGTAGAAGTGAAGATTTTGTGGAGTTTGCAAAAGAGGTCGAAGAAGCCTTTTTATATCGCTTTATGGATGCTTTAAATCAAACGCAACAAGAAATGCGATTTACAACAAAACCAACCATTAGTTTAGAAGTCTTTACGATTAAAATGGCTCAACCAGTAGTAGCAGTAGTTCAGCAAGCAGCCCCAGCAAATCAGGAATATGTCTCACAATTGGAACAACGGTTGCAAAGTTTACAGCAACAGATGTCTCAATTATTACAAGGACAAGGAATAGTAGCTCCTAAAAAAGCATCAACCCCACAAGCAAAAGCAAGTACGTATAAGCCAAATATTGGTGAAGTTTACAAAGTACTAGATGCTGCAACTCGTAAAGATTTAATTTTTATTCGAGAATTGTGGGGAGATTTATTACAAATGCTTTCGATCACTCAAAGAGCACTATTGAAAGCAAGCGAACCTGTAGCGGCCAGTCCAAATGGCTTTGTCTTAAAATTTGATTATGAAATTTTGTGTCAAAGAGCACAGGAAAGTGTAGAACTTCATGAAGATATTGCTCGTCATTGTCAAACGTTAGCGCAATACCCAGGAAATTTTGTCAGCGCAACAGGAGAACAATGGGTACAAATACGACAAGATTATTTAAGAGATAAGAAAGAAAAGCAAGAAGCAGAAGGTGTGACTCATGCAACAGAAATGGAAGAGCAACCGACTGATGAAGAAGAAAAAAATGAAGTGGAACAATTAGTTCAAAATACAATTGATTTGTTTGGAGAAGAAATTGTTCATATATCAGAAGAAACAGAAAACAATTAAGGAGGAATCAACATGCGTGGAATGGGAAATATGCAAGGCATGATGAAACAAATGCAAAAATTACAAAAACAAATGGCACAAGCTCAAGAGGAGTTAAACCAAACAGAATATGTAGGAAGCTCTCAAAGTGACTTAGTACAAGTAACAGTGAATGGAAAACGTCAAGTACTTTCTGTATCAATTAAACCAGAAGCTGTGGATGGAGATGATGTTGAATTATTACAAGATTTAGTATTAATGGCAACAAATCGTGCGTTAGAACAAGCTGAAAAAGCAAATGAACAAACAATGGGACAATTTACTAGAGGATTAAATATCCCTGGATTTTAATGAGTTGAGGTGAGAGGATGCAATATCCAGAACCAATTGCTCGATTAATGGATAGTTATATGAAACTGCCTGGAATCGGTGCAAAAACAGCAGCTCGTCTTGCTTTTTTCAGCATGGAAATGCCGGAAGAAGAAGTGATGAATTTTGCCAATGCACTTATTAGTTGTAAACGAGATTTAACGATGTGTTCTGTTTGTGGAAATATTACGCAAGAAGATCCTTGTGAGATTTGCCAAGATGCTTCTAGAGATAGAACGAAAATATTAGTCGTTGAAGATAGTCGAGATGTGATGAGTTTAGAGAGAATGAAGGAATATAAAGGGTTGTACCATGTTCTTCATGGTGTTCTTTCCCCAATGGAAGGGACGGGGCCTGATGATATAAATGTTGCCTCTCTAATTCAGCGCCTTCAAGATCCTACTGTAGAAGAAGTGATTATTGCCACTAATGCAACTGCAGAAGGTGAAGCAACTGCGATGTATTTATCTCGTTTAATTAAACCAGCTGGTATTAAAGTGACGCGTTTAGCGCATGGACTAGCTGTTGGTAGTGATATTGAATATGCAGATGAAATGACCTTATTCAAAGCAATTGAAGGACGAAGAGAGCTGTAATGAAAAATTAAACAGAATAATGTTGCTAAGATAAGTGAGGATGGAAACTCGCATTTCCTCGGACATCTTCATAGTAACAACAATAGCTGTACCGAGCTTCAAAGAGGGCGCTGGGAATAAATTCCGGCTCTTTGTCAAATAGGGTTGATGAAACAATTTTAGTGAAGGAATTAAGCAGCGTCAGGTTGCTTAATTCCTTTTTTAGTTGTTGGAGTAAATAGTTTAGACATTAGTAGAATTCTATTTCTAAAATGAGTAAAACTGCTGTAGCCATATGCATTTCTTTTAAGTACTTTTATCTTGTTGTTAATCCCTTCAATAGGTCCATTTGAAAGTGTTGGATACTCACAAGAATTTTGTAAATACGGTAAAAATTTCTTAAATGTTTGGAGAACACGATTTAATCCATCAGACAGAAGTTTTGGTTGTACACTCATCAATTCTTCTTTGAAATCATTGAAATTTCGCTCTTTAAAAACTTCTCTTAATTGATGTACTGTTTCATATTCTGGTTTAAGTGAAGGTACTTCTTGTAATAAATAATCTACAATTCCTTGAGAATGCGTTAACCAATCGAATAATCTGTAATAGCTGTAGTGATAGGATTGAAGGTCATCTCGATTTTTTAAGATTAGTTTCCAGTAACGTTTTAATTTATTATAAAGACGTCTATCTTTAAAGCGTACTTGATTCATTTTTCTTGTTCTTGTCTTGTTTAATTCTCTATTTAAAGCTTGAATAATATGAAATGGATCAATAATAATTTTAGCCTTAGGGAATAAATGTTTAATCACTTTAATGTATGGAGCATACATATCAATCGAAATTGTTTTAACATTTAAACGTGTTTGTAGAGGAAACTGGTTGAAATAACGAACTAAATTCTTCATTTTTCTATCTTGAATAACATCAACAAGTTGATGAGTAATAGCGTCACAATAAGCAAAACTCATACTAGCTTCAGCGGAGGCTACAGACTTAAATTCATCCCAACACATATGTTCAGGTAACTCATTTAAAGGCTTAATTCTAAGAGATTCAGCAGTTTCATTGACAACTCTGCGAACAGTATGAACGGAAACATTCATTTCATTAGCAATATGAGATTCAGAAACTGTTTCGCAAGCTTTAACTTTAATTTCATTTTTTACATTTTTAGAAATAAAAGCATTAAGGTCTACGATACTAGTTGTATCAGCAGTAAAACTATGAGAGCATTCACGGCAGAAGAAACGCTGTTTTCTTAATTTAAGAAAAGCAGGCAATCCAGAAACCGGATTAAGCGTAATTCTAGAAGTACGAGTACCGTTTTTAACAATAGAAAAATCACGATTTACACAACTACAGTTAGGGCAAGCGTCTGGGCAATAGGTATAGGTAGCGAAGAAAAACAAGCTTTTTTTCTTCTTAAAATACCCTTCTTCTACATTATCTTCCCATTTTACATTTTTATCTTTGATTTGTAGCACAACTTCTTGTATAGTAGTCATAGGGTTTCATCTCCTCTTAAATAGTTTAGACGCTTTTAATATAAGGGATGAAGCCCTTTTTGTATACACTAAAATAGGGTTGGTGGATTTTCTCCATCAACCCTATAAATTATAGAACCTAAATTCCTGGCGCCCTCTAATTCATATCGGTTACTTTTCGCTATTGTTGTTAATAGAATCCGAGGAGGTTCTTTTTCAATCGTGCATTGTCAATTTGTGTTATTTTTTCTTTTATGAAACGGAAAGAGTGCATTTTTATGGGATGCGGAGCAAGGGATGGGACTTTGTGCTTGAATGGATATGAATGAGCTAGTATGGGAAGTTTTTTTGTAACTAAAAAGACTTTTTTTGCATTGAAAAGATCAAATACAAAAAAGGTCTAAGAGTTTTAGAACTATTTATGAAATGTTACCAAAGAATCTCGCATTGTTTATTAACTGTATCTTGGAATGATTCTACAGGTGCTTCGTTTGTAATAATATAATCAATCACATTATAATTGGCTAATTTAAAATAGTGACTTGTATTAAATTTTGATGAATCTGCTAATAACACCGTCAAATCTGAATTAGCGATCATTTGCTGTTTTAGTAGAGCTTGATTATGGTTTGCTTCATAGGCGCCAAATCGATCGAGTCCTCTACAACTCATGAAACAAATATCTGCATGAAAATTATTGATAAAATGGTTGGCAAAATCTCCCAGTGCCGAATTTGTCCCGTAATCAATGTGACCACCGCAGAAAAATAAAGTAATATTGTCATAATTATTCAGTTGCCGTGCGATTTCTAGTCCGTTTGTAATTACACGTAAATTTTGTAAATTTGCTAAATATGGAACGAGCATCGCAGCTGTTGATGAACTATCAATAAAAATCGATTGATTATCTGTTAAAAATGTTGAAGCTGTTTCAGCGATAAGTTTTTTTTCAGAAGTTTCTTCTTGCTTACGACTCTCGTAAGTGTATTCAACATTGTTTGTTGTAACTAGTCTTACTTCTCCATGAGTACGAATAATTTTTCCATCTTTTTCTAATTGAATTAAGTCTCTTCTTAAGGTCGAAGTAGAACAATACATTAGAGTTTCTAATTGTACCGTAGATATCATTTTTCTTTTCGATAAAATATCTAAAATTTTGGTCATCCTTTCGTAAGAAACCATATTACCCCTCCTGGTATAATACACTTTGAATAATTTTGAACACTTTTGAAGAAATTATAGCACAAATTTTGAAGAAATTCCAATAGCGCTTCCATGTGTTGTATCCGCTTTCTGATATTGGTATGATGAAATCAAGAAACAGATGGTACTATTATGACATTTGATGATCATACTTTCATCTTAACGCCAACAAGTATCAATAAAAACAAGAAGGGGGAAACATTTAAAACAAAAGTTTTAAAAGATAGGAAGTAAAAAAATAGTCAGGAGTTCAAAATATGGATTGAATGATACTGACAAAAGGTAAAACAAGGAGGAAGGAAAAAATGATACAACATCCACGTATCGGGATTCGTCCTACGATCGATGGCCGTCGTCAAGGGGTTCGCGAATCTTTAGAAGTACAAACAATGAATATGGCCAAAAGTGTAGCAGCTTTGCTAGAATCAACATTGAAATATCCAGACGGACAACCTGTTGAATGTGTGATTTCACCATCAACAATTGGACGTGTACCAGAAGCTGCAGCTTCACATGAATTGTTCAAAAAGTCAAACGTTTGTGCAACAATCACAGTAACTCCATGTTGGTGTTATGGTAGTGAAACAATGGATATGTCGCCAGATATTCCACATGCTATTTGGGGATTCAATGGAACAGAAAGACCAGGAGCTGTATATTTAGCAGCCGTTCTTGCTTCTCATGCTCAAAAAGGAATTCCAGCATTTGGTATTTATGGTAAAGATGTTCAAGAAGCATCTACAACAGAAATTCCAGAAGATGTAAGAGAAAAACTTTTACGTTATGCACGAGCAGCACTTGCTACAGGATTAATGAGAGACACAGCTTACTTATCAATGGGTAGTGTTTCAATGGGTATTGGTGGTTCAATCGTAAATCCTGATTTCTTCCAAGAATATTTAGGAATGCGTAATGAATCAGTGGATATGACAGAATTTACTCGTCGTATCGACCGTGGTATTTATGACCATGAAGAATTTGAACGAGCTCTAGCTTGGGTAAAAGAAAATATTAAAGAAGGTTTTGACCGTAACCGTGAAGATTTAGTATTAAGTCGTGAAGAAAAAGATAAACAATGGGAATTTGTTATCAAAATGTTCATGATTGGTCGTGACTTAATGATTGGTAACCCACGCTTAGCTGAACTTGGTTTCGAAGAAGAAGCTGTTGGTCACTATGCTTTAGTTGGTGGATTCCAAGGCCAACGCCAATGGACAGACCACTTTCCTAATGGGGACTTTATGGAAACATTCTTAAACACTCAATTTGACTGGAATGGTATCCGTCGTCCTTACATTTTCGCTACAGAAAATGATGCATTAAATGGTGTATCAATGTTATTTAACTACTTATTAACGAATACACCACAAATTTTTGCAGACGTTCGTACTTACTGGAGTCCAGATGCAGTTGAACGTGTAACAGGACATAAATTAGAAGGCCATGCTGAAAATGGATTCTTACACTTAATTAACTCAGGTTCTTGTACTTTAGATGGAACAGGTCAAGCTACTCGTGATGGAGAAGCTGTTATGAAACCATTCTGGGAATTAACACAAGATGAAGTAGATGCAATGCTTGAAAATACTGATTTCCCAGCAGCAAACAGAGAATACTTCCGTGGTGGCGGTTACTCAACTCGCTTCTTAACAAAAGGAAATATGCCTGTAACAATGGTTCGCTTAAACTTATTAAAAGGTGTAGGACCAGTATTACAAATCGCTGAAGGTTACACATTAGAGTTACCAGAAGATGTTCATCATACATTAGACAATCGTACAGATCCAGGTTGGCCAACAACATGGTTTGCTCCTCGCTTAACAGGAAAAGGCGCGTTCAAGTCTGTATATGATGTAATGAACAACTGGGGTGCTAACCACGGTGCAATCACTTATGGACATATTGGAGCAGATTTAATTACATTAGCTTCTATGCTACGTATTCCAGTAAATATGCACAATATAGATGAAAAAGATATTTTCAGACCGAAAAATTGGTCATTATTTGGAACAGAAGATTTAGAATCAGCTGATTACCGTGCTTGTCAATTATTAGGTCCAATTCATAAATAAAAGAGGTAACTAGAATGACAAAGACAATTATTTTAGCCTGCGTTGGCGGATTAACAACAAGTATGTTAGTAGAGAGAATTCATGAAGTAATTTATCGTGATAAATTAGATTATTCATTCTACTCTGTAGGGATTACAGGTGTTGATAATTTAAAAAATGTAGATGTTCTACTATTATCACCTCAATTAGCTTATCTTGAAGAAAAAGCTAAAGCTAATCTTGATATTCCAGTTGCAGTTATTTCAGAGGAAGATTTTGAAAATATGCGCGGAGAAGAAGTTCTTAAACAAGGTATTGATTTATTAGGATAAGCTTATGAATGATACTAAAAAAGCAGAAACAGGACGATTGATGCAACTCATAGTAAAAAGTAGTAAAGTGACAACTTTAGCAATGCAATCCATGAAGAGTGCTCTTGCAGGTGATATATCATCTGCAAGAGAGTTACTCGATGAAGCGAAAGTTAAAGGAGTAGAAGCTCACAATATTCAAACAGAAATGATTCAACTAGAGATTAAAGGAGAAGCAAGTACTCCAACATTACTAGCTGTACATGCACAAGATCATTTTATGAATAGTCACTTACTCGTTGAGATGGTTGGTATTATCGTTGAACAACAAGTGCAAATGAAAGCGCTCCAAGAGCGCGTTATCAAACTGGAACAGGTAGGTGAAACGCATGAGTAATCCAGTTATTCTTGAAATGAAGGGAATCGTAAAAAGCTTTGGACCAGTAAAAGCCTTAAAAGGTGTAGATTTCGACTTAAGAACTGGTGAAGTACACGCCCTAATGGGTGAAAATGGTGCAGGAAAATCCACATTAATGAAAGTTTTAACAGGAATTTATAAACCGAATGAAGGAACGATTCACTATAACGGAAAACAAGTGGAATATTCAAAACCAAAAGAAGCAATGGATGATGGTATTGTTATTGTTCACCAAGAATTAAATATGATGAATGATTTAACAGTAGCACAAAATATTTTCATTGGTCGTGAAGAAATTAGTCAAGGTTTATTTATTGATGATAATACTGCGAATAAAAAGGCAAAAGAATTATTCAACTTGTTAAAACTGGATATTAATCCACAAGAAAAAGTGGGTCATTTAACAGTTGGAAAACAACAAATGGTTGAAATTGCAAAAGCGTTATCGATGGATGCTAAAGTTATCGTATTCGATGAACCAACTGCAGCTTTAACAGAATCAGAAATCAATGAATTGTTCGCGATTATTGATGATTTACGTCAAAAAGGTGTAGGAATCACTTATATTTCTCACCGTATGGATGAAATTGCTCGTATTACTGACCGAGTAACAGTTATGCGTGATGGTGAATATGTCGGTACAGTAAATACAAAAGATACAACTAAAGATGAAATTATTGCGATGATGGTAGGACGTGCAATTTATGAAGATCCAAAAGCAGCATCAGCTGTGCCAGAAGATGCACCAGTAGTCTTAGAAGTAGAACATTTAAATGCAGGAAGCACTGTAAAAGATGTAAGTTTTGTATTAAGAAAAGGCGAAATCTTAGGCTTCTCTGGTTTAATGGGGGCAGGTCGTACAGAAGTAGCTCGTTTACTATTCGGTGCGGATAAAAAAGACAGCGGTACTATTAAGATTAACGGAAAAGAAGTGGATATTAAATCACCTCAAGATGCTATTCGTGAAGGTATTGGATATTTGTCTGAAGACCGCAAACGTTATGGATGTATTGTGGATATGACAATTGCTAATAATACAGTAATGACAAACTTAGATAAGTATGTACATGGGGGGTTAATTAATGATGCAGAAATTGTTACAGCAAGTGATAAATTTGTTAAATCATTAAGAACAAAAACACCATCCTCAAAACAATTAGTTCGTAATTTGTCAGGTGGTAATCAACAAAAAGTTGTTATCGCGAAATGGTTAGAACAAGATAGTGATATCTTAATCTTTGATGAACCAACTCGAGGAATTGACGTTGGGGCAAAAAGTGAGATTTATACATTAATGAACGAGCTAGTTGCTCAAGGAAAATCAATCATTATGATTTCTTCAGAATTAACAGAAATACTACGTATGAGTGACCGTATTGTTGTTATGTGTGAAGGTCGTAAAACAGGAGAACTTGACATTAGTCAAGCAACACAAGAACGTATCTTAGCTTTAGCTACAGATCGATAATTGAAGAGGGGTATAAATATGGAAGAGAAAAACTCCATCTGGACTAAACTAGTAAAAACAGTTGGGCTACAAAAATTAATCGCAATAATCGCATTGATTGTTATTTTTGGATTTTTTGCAATCTCAAGTGAATCATTCCGTTCATTTGATACAGCAGTTAGCATCTTAGATGCATCTTATTACATTGGGTTTTTAGCTATTGGGGTAACATTCGTTATTATCACTGGTGGGATTGACTTATCTATCGGTACTGTAATGATGTGTGCTGCTATTACTGGTGGTGTGCTCCATACAAAAATGGGTTGGCCTTTATGGTTAGCGCTTTTAGCAATTTTAGTGATTGGAGGTGTATTCGGATTATTCAACGGAGTATTAATTGCGAGATTTGGTTTGCCACCATTCATTGCAACACTTGGTACAATGATGATTTCACGTGGTTTAAGTTCAATCATTTCTAATGTACAAAGTATTACATTCCCATTACGTGGAACAGGTGAAGGTTGGTATAAAGACCTATTCAGAACGCAAGATAACTTCCCGACAGGGTTGATTGTACTGATTGTTGTAGCATTGTTAGCAGCAGTTGTATTAAATAAAACAAAAGTTGGGCGTTACATTTTCGCAATTGGTTCTAATAAAGAAGCTACAAGACTTTCTGGGGTTAATGTTATCAAATGGGAAGGTACAGCGTATGTTATTAGTGGATTATTAGCTGGTTTAGCTGGTATCGCATATGCGGCAACTTACTCAACAATTCTTCCTGGTACTGGTAACGGTATGGAACTTGACGCAATCGCAGGGGTAGTAGTCGGTGGTACTTCATTAGCCGGTGGTGTTGGTTCAGTAATTGGTACAATTATTGGGGTATTCATTATGTCAGTATTGAAAATTGGTTTACCATATATCGACTTACAACCACACTATCAATTATTCATCACAGGATTTGTAGTAATTGTAGCGGTTTACTCTGATATTTTAATCCGTCAAAACAAGAAAAAATAAGTGTTAAAAAGCATTGAGTGTTTCAAAATTTTAGTATACATCCAAAAAGGATAAATAAAAGGAGAGAAATCTTATGAAAAAATCATTGAAATTTGCAATTGCCACTTTTGCTTGTGCTTCTGCTATCTTAGCAGGCTGTTCATCAAAATCAGGTGGTGGATCAGCATCAGGTTCAAAAGGTGGAGATTTTAAAGTAGAAGTAATTGCGAAAGGTTTCCAACATGACTTTTGGAAAGCAGTTAACAAAGGTGCTTCAAAAGCAGCAGATGAATTAGGTGCTAAAATTACATTCGTAGGACCACAAAATGAAACAGCGATTGCTGAACAATTAGAACAATTAAACAACGCAATCAACAAAAATCCAAAAGCTATTGCATTAGCAGCTTTAGATACAGAAGCTGAATTAGATGCAATTAAACAAGCTCAAAGCAAAAATATTCCAATTATCGGGTTTGACTCAGGGGTACCTGGTGCACCAGAAGGAGCTATTAAAGCAACAGCTTCAACTGACAACCACGCTGCTGGGGGAAATGCTGCAGAAAACTTATTCAAATTATTAGAAAGCAAAGTTGGAGATAAAAAAGCTCGTATAGGGGTTGTTTCTCAAGAAGTAAACTCTCTATCAATCACTCAAAGAACAAGTGGTTTTATTGATAAAATGGTTGAATTATTAGAGAAAAAAGGTATTAAAACAGCTGTAGTTGGACATGACAAATTCAAAAACAATGTTTCAGAAGCAGATGCAAAAGTTGTCATTGAAGTTCGTGTTCCTGCACAAGTAGACGATGCTGCTGGTAAAACAGAAGCTTCAACTGTATTAGAAAAAGAAGATACTATTGCAATTTATGGTTCAAATGAATTTGCTGCAAAAGCAATCATCAACGCAAACGGTGGTTTCAAAGAATCTAAATTAGGCAAAGATAAAATCTTAGCTGTTGGTTTTGACTCAGGTGCTTTACAACAAGACGCTATCCGTAAAGGTATCTTTGTAGGTTCAGTTACTCAAGACCCAGTTCAAATTGGTTACCAAGCTGTTAAATTAGCAATTGCTTCAGCTAAAGGTGAAACAGTTAAAGACGTAGATACAGGTTCTAAATGGTATGATGCTTCAAACATCGACAAAGAAGATATCAAAGCATTATTATATGAATAAAATTTAAAGAATTTGGAGGAAAAAGCATGAGCTTAATGAAAGTGTTAGCTATTGATTTAGGAGCAAGTTCAGGTCGTGTCATGCAAGCCGTTTATAATGGCAGCTCCCTCCAGTTATCAGAGGTTCATCGGTTCAAAAATGAGCCGGTGAATCTTAACGATGGATTGTATTGGAATTTGTTACACCTATTTGGTGAAATCAAACAAGGAATTAAAAAAGCTTCAAATGATTCTATTCCGATTCGTTCCATTTCTGTTGATACATGGGGAGTGGACTATGCATACTTAGATCACAATGGAGATTTGCTCTATCAACCGCATTGCTACAGAGATAATCGAATGGGGCGTTATGAGGAATCGTTCTATCAATTAATTTCAAAAAATGAATTATTTAAGAAAACAGGAGTTCAACCTGCAACGTTTAATACAATCTTGCAAATTTATTCAGATTTACAAGAAAAACCACAGCTAAAAGAAGTCGTACAAAGAGTTTTGTTTATCCCAGATTTAATTAATTACTTATTAGCGGGTGTTCTTGCAAACGAATATACAATCGCAAGTACAAGTGGGTTACTCGATGTATTCACACAAGATTTTTCAGAAGAAATTTTTGAAAAACTTGGAATTCCAACTAAATGGTTCTCATCACCAGTTAAAAATGGGGTAGTATTAAGAGATTTATCACCAAGAATTGTTCAAAAATTAAAAGTTGAACCGTTTAAAGTAATTGCAGGAGCTGGACATGATACAGCGGCAGCAGTTTTAGCAATTCCTTATGAAAATGAAAAAGGTACTGTATTTATTTCATGTGGTACTTGGTCTTTAGTAGGAATTGAATCTGATAAACCGGTGATTACGGATGAAGCATTTGAATCAGGTCTAACAAATGAAGGATGCTTCGATGGTAAATACAGATTACTTCAAAATACAACTGGCATGTGGATTATCCAAGAATTACAACGTGACTGGAGAAGTCAAGGTGAAGAAGTAAGCTTTGCTGAAATGGTACAATTAGCTGAAAAAGTAACGGATAATCAAACATGGATTTATCCAAACAATCCAGTATTTGCTTCACCAGGAGATATGGAAAGTAAAATTAAAGAGTTTTGTAAAGTAACAGGACAAGCTGTTCCTCAAACAAAAGGACATATTGTACGAATTGTAATTGAAAGTTTAGCATTAACTTATTTAGAAACAATTGAACAATTAGAAAACTTAACAAAACAAGAAATGACAACCGTACAAATGGTAGGTGGAGGAATCCAAAATAAATTATTGTGTCAAATTACTGCTAGCTTCACAAATCGTCTTGTTATTACAGGACCCGTGGAAGCAAGTGCATTAGGAAATATCCTTTCTCAATTATTGACACTAGAAGTGATTCATTCACGTCAAGAAGCAAAAAATCTAATTAAAGCTTCAGAAGATGTGACTCGTTATGAGCCTCAACCTGTTGAAGGATTTACAAATATTCAACAAAAATTCAAACAAATTAAGAAAGGAATTTCATCATGTTAAAACAAATTCCTAAAATTTTGAGTCCTGATTTAGTGGCATATTTAATGGAAATGGGTCATGGTGATGAGCTGGTAATCGCGGATGCGAATTTTCCAGCTCACCGCATTGGACAACGTGTTGTTCGTATGGACGGACATGGAGTTCCGGTAGCGTTAGAAGCAATTCTAAAATTATTACCATTAGACACTTATAGTTCTTATCAAGCAGGACTAATGCAAGTAGTGCCAGGAGATACAACAGTTCCAGTAATTTGGGATGAGTATAAAAAAATATTAGAAGAAAGTCATCCAGGTGCAGCGATTAAAGAATTTGAACGTTTTGAGTTTTATGATCAAGCCGAGAAAGCTTATCTAGTCATTCAAACGGGAGAAAGTGCCTTGTATGGCAATATTATTCTTAAAAAAGGCGTTTTATAAACACTAAAAAATACAAAAATTAATGAAACAAATTTAAGGGGAGAAATATTATGTCAACATTTTATGTACCAGCAATTAACTTAATCGGAAGAGGAGTAGTAAGTGAAATTGGTTCTTATGTAAAAGATTTAGGTTACAACAAGGCTTTATTAGTAACGGATAAATTTATCGAATCAAGTGAAATTCTTCCTAAAGTTACAAAACCTTTAGATGAAGCAGAAATTGATTATGTTGTATTCTCTGATGTAGAACCTAACCCAACTTGTAAAAACGTAACAGATGGTGTTAGCGCATTAAAAGAAAACAACTGTGACTTCATTATTAGTTTAGGTGGTGGATCTCCACAAGATGCTGCAAGCTGTATTTCAGTTATCGCAACAAATGGCGGAAAACCTCAAGATTATGAAGGATTACACAAATCAGCTAAAAAAGGTTTACCAGTAGTAGCTATCAATACTACAGCAGGTACTTCAGCAGAAATTACAATTAACTACGTTATTACTGACGAAGAACGTAAAGTTAAAATGGTAATGGTTGATAAAAATAGTTTAGCATTAATCTCAGTTAATGACCCAGAATTAATGGTTTCTAAACCAGCTCCATTAACTGCAGCAACAGGTATGGATGCTTTAACTCACGCTGTTGAAGCATTAGTAACACCAGGTGCTTATGGAGTAACTAAAAAATTATCAATTGGTGCAATTGAATTAATTAAAGAATACTTACCACGTGCTGTAAAAGACGGTCACGATATCGAAGCTCGTGAAGGAATGGTAAATGCTATCTTCTTAGGTGGTATGTCATTCAATAACGCAGGTTTAGGTTATGTACACTCAATGGCTCACCAATTAGGTGCTGTATACAAATTACCACACGGTGTATGCTGTGCAATGTTATTACCAGTTATTGAACGTGAAAATGCAAAACGTGTTCCAGCAGCATTCCGCGATGTAGCAAAAGCTTTAGGATTAGATCCAGCAGGTAAAACAGATGAAGAATGTGCGGCTTATGCAATTAAAGAAATTGAAACATTATCTGAAACAGTAGGTATTCCTAAAAAATTAACTGAATTAGGAATTGAAGAAAAAGATTTTGATTTCGAATATCTATCAAACAATGCATTAATTGATGCTTGTGCACCTGGTAACCCATTCATGCCAACATTAGAAGAAACAATTGCTTTCTATAAAGAATTATTCTAATGCATTGAAAATTTCAAATTGTAATGCCCCTTTTAAAGGGGCATTTTTTTAGTGCAAAGAAAAATTTGAAAACGTTTGAATTTCTACTTGTATTTTATTAAAACCTAGACTAGTATATAAGTATAATAGATTAAGGAGGCAATAGTATGATTGGATTAATTTTAACAGGACATGGGGAGTATGCAGTTGGTGTAGCTCATGCATTAGAAATGATTGCAGGGAAGCAAGAGGCATTTAAAGTAGTTCCATTTCGTGAAAGTGAACCGATGGAAACATTAGAACAAAATATGCGAACTGCAATAGAAGAATTACAAGAAACAACAGATGGAATTGTGGTTTATGCAGATTTATTAGGAGGAAGTCCTTTTAAAGCAGCTATGATGGCTTCAGTAGCGTTCGAAAATGTTGAAGTAGTAGTAGGGACTAATTTACCAATGTTAATTGAAATTGCAATGTTCCGTGAATTTGCGAGTGACGCAAAAGCGGTAGTAACACAAAGCTTAAGTGCTGGTAAAGAAGGAATTCAACATGTAGTATTACCAACAAAAGAAGAAAAAATTGAGAATGATGAGGAAGGAATTTAATTCTGATAAGTAGATAAACAATTTTAAAAATAAAGTAGTAATAATACCTATGTAAACATTTGAATGTGGTTATAATTTGTCTAATTATTTCTGGTTTACGAAGGTAATATTTTTTAAACTTAAAACTTAACGTGTTAACACTTTAATTTTTTCTTGAAACATAATTTATTTAGTGTTAGACTATATTAGAGAGCGTTACCAAAATCGGAATAGTTTTGGATGACAAATTGCTTTTATAAAAAATAAGGAGGATAACAATGGAAACAAGATATACACATAGTCCAGAGGATATCAGACATTATTCTACAGAACAATTGAGAAAGGAATTTTTAGTAGAAAAAGTTTTTGAACCAAATAAAGTGAAGTTAACATATACTCATAATGATCGTATGATTTTTGGTGGTATAATGCCGTTAGAAGAAAAATTAAGTATAGAATTATCTACTGAATTAGGGGGAGAGTATTTTCTTCAAAGACGTGAGATGGGTGTTATTAATATTGGAGGACCTGGTATTATAGAAATTGATGGAGTTTCTGAAAATATGGTAAAACAAGATGGATATTATATTGGAAAAGAAACAAAAGATATTACTTTTTCAAGTGTATCTTCAGAAAATCCAGCTAAATTTTATATTGTTTCAGTTCCGGCACATCATAAATACCCAAATAAAAAATTGAGTATTGAAAAGATTATTCCACTTTGTACGGGGGATTCCAGTACATTAAATCAAAGAAAGATTTATCAATATGTTCATCCTAATCAATGTGAAAGTTGTCAACTACAATTAGGATATACTGTACTTGAGCCAGGTAGTTCATGGAATACAATGCCATGCCATACACATGAACGTAGAATGGAAACATATCTTTATTTTGATATGGAACCTGATACAAGAGTGTTTCATTTTATGGGTACTCCACAAGAAACAAAACATTTAGTAATTGGGAACGAAGAGGCTTGTATTTCACCTAGTTGGTCAATTCACTCAGGAGTTGGTACTTCAAACTATACATTCATTTGGGGAATGGCGGGAGAAAATATTACCTATACGGATATGGATATGGTACCTATGCAAGAACTAAAATAGTGAGGTGTTAGATATGACAAATGAATTATTTTCATTAAAAGGGAAAGTTGCACTGGTAACTGGTGCAGTATATGGAATTGGATTTGCAATTGCAGAAGCCTTAGCAAGTGCAGGCGCAACTATAGTGTTTAATGACAGAAATAAAAGTGGCGTTGAAAAAGGTTTAGCTAACTATGCTGAAAAGGGAATCAAAGCATATGGATATGTTTGTGATGTTACTGATGAACCTGGCGTTCAAGAGATGGTTAGAAAAATCGAATCAGAAGTAGGTGTAATTGATATACTAGTTAATAATGCTGGTATTATCAAACGTATTCCAATGCATGAAATGTCAGCTGAGGATTTCCGACAAGTTATTGATGTAGATTTAAATGCTCCGTTTATTATGGCTAAAGCAGTGATTCCATCAATGATTCAAAATGGGGGAGGTAAGATTATCAATATCTGTTCGATGATGAGTGAGTTGGGACGTGAAACGGTTTCTGCGTATGCTGCTGCAAAAGGTGGGTTGAAGATGTTAACTCGTAATATTGCATCAGAATATGGTAGTTACAATATACAATGTAATGGGATTGGACCAGGATATATTGCAACACCTCAAACAGCCCCTCTTCGCGAAATTCAACCAGATGGAGAAAGACATCCATTTGATAAATTCATTATTGCAAAAACTCCGGCTGAACGATGGGGAGAAGCAGAGGATTTAAAAGGACCTGCAATCTTTTTAGCAAGTCATGCTAGCGATTTTGTAAATGGTCATATTTTGTATGTGGATGGTGGTATTTTAGCGTATATTGGAAAACAACCTTAATAATTCGATAAAAAACGAATTTCACAAGAACACCTCTTCGTAGTGTGGAGAGGTGTTTCGTTTTGTTTACTTCATAACATAAATTTGTTATGATTATCGTATCATAAAAAGATGGAAGTGTTAGTATTGTTGCCAAAATATGAAATTATAAAGCAAGATATTCTTAGGGAAATAGATGAAGGAAAATTCAAGCCGGGATCTAAGATTTATTCCGAAGGTGACTTAAAACGCATTTATAATGTTAGTAATACAACGGTTGTTAAAGCGTTAAACGATTTAGTAGCTGAAGGTTTCTTGATTCGTAAGCAAGGAGAAGGGACTTTTGTTCGTAAAAATATGTTACATCGGAAAGTAAGTTTTACTGAAAAATTAAAAAAGGTTTTGAATCCTAAGAAAAATTCTGAAAAATTTTGTACAGATATTCGTATTTGTAATGATTTAGATATTCGTACGAAATTTGATACTAGTGATCGCTTATACGAAATTATTCAAAAAGCGATGATTGATGAAATAATGTGGAAGATTCAAAAACGTTATGTACAAGCTTCAAATTTAAATGAAGCTTCCGTTAAAAGGATTGCACAAGGTGGAAGTGTTTCTAAGGAGCTTGCTCTAGAGAAAAATCTGGTAAATATGCCGATAACGATGACGATTGAATTTAAGGATATAGATGGTAGTGAAGCGGAGGAGCTTCAATCACGTTATGTTGTTCTCGTTAAAAAAACAATTTATTCAAGTTCAACGAAAGAACTCATTGAATATTCTGAAAGCTATATTCATCCAAGTTATTATGAAATAGAAATTACAGCTGAATAGATTAAAAAACTCTCAAAAATTGTACTGCACCCCAAAAGTTAGACATGAAAAATCTAACTTTTGGGGTGTTTTTTAATGAAATTAACTTATGAAGATAAAATAGAAATTTATCAACTAAGAAAACAAGGTGAAAGTTTAAAGAATCTTTCAAAGAAATACGATATTGCCGATTCTAATATTAAATACTTAGTTCGATTGATTGATCAATATGGAATAGAAATTGTTAAAAAAGAAAAAAATCGTTACTATTCACCAAAACTAAAGCAGGAAATAATGAATAAAGTTCTTTTAGAAGGTCGTTCACAAACAAGTGTGGCTATTGATTATGCACTTCCTAATCGTTCCCTACTTTCAAATTGGCTAGCACAATATAAGAAAAATGGGTATACTATTGTTGAGAAAACAAGAGGGAGACCAAATTCAATGGGACGTAAGCCAAAGAAAAAATTAGAAGAAATGACAGAATTAGAACATCTTGAATTAGAAAATCTATACTTAAAGGCGGAAATTGCTGTTCTAAAAAAGTTGAGGGAACTACGATTGAAGGAGGAAAAAGAGAAAGAAGAAAAACTGAAATTGTTCAAGAATTAATCAATGAATTTCCATTGGATATTCTTCTTAAAGTAATTAATTTAGCTCGTTCAACGTACTATTACCATTTAAAACAAATGAACCAACCGGATAAGGATCAACAGCTTAAAGATGAAATACAAGATATTTTTACAGAACATAAGGAAAACTATGGTTACCGTAGAATTCATTTAGAATTAAGAAATCGTGGCTTTAAAGTGAATCATAAGAAGGTACAACGCTTAATGAAAGCACTTGGTTTAATTGCCCGTATTCGTCGTAAACGCAAATATTATTCATACCAAGGAGATGTTGGAAAGAAATCAGATAATCTGATTCAACGTGATTTTGAAGGATCTAAACCAATGGAAAAATGTTACACAGATGTAACGGAGTTTGCCATTCCAAGTAGTGAACAGAAACTATATTTATCACCAGTCTTAGATGGATTTAACAGTGAAATTATTGCGTTCAATCTTTCTCGTTCACCTAACTTACATCAACTAAAGGCAATGTTAAACGAGGCATTTACAGATGAAAAATACAAAAATACTATTCTCCACAGTGACCAAGGTTGGCAATACCAGCATGATTCTTATCATCGATTTTTAGAAAGTAAAGATATAAAGCCGTCTATGTCACGTAAGGGGAACAGTGCAGATAATGGTATGATGGAATCTTTCTTTGGTATTTTGAAATCAGAAATGTTTTATGGATTTGAAAAAGAATTTAAGTCTCTTGAGGAATTAGAGAAAGCTATTATCGATTATATTGATTATTACAACAACAAACGTATAAAAATTAAACTGGATGGACTAAGTCCTGTAAATTACAGAATAACTCATTCAAACTCTGCTCGTATTGCTTAACTAGTAAATCTAATTGAAAGTTTAATAATATTTCCAAGAAAAAACGCGCCAAAAATTTTGGCGCGAACCCCCTAGGGGGTTATTCATACATTTTGTTTTATTAATCAAAAAGAGACGACTTAAGTCGTCTCAAAAAAGTCTAACTTTTTGGGGTCACTTCAGTGACAGGAGTTTTTGATTGTAAACATTATTCTTGATTGAAAATACCTGTTGATAGGTGACGTTCACCAGTATCTGGTAGAAGTGCAACAACAGTTTGACCTTTACCAAGTCTTTTAGCGACACGTAATGCAGCAGCAACTGCAGCACCCGATGAAATTCCTGTTAGAATTCCTTCGGTAGTAGCTAATTTCTTAGCTGTTTCAATGGCTAATTCACTTGTAATTAATTCGAAATCATCGATAATGTCTTTGTCTAAGATAGTTGGTAAGAATCCAGCGGAAATTCCTTGAATACGGTGTTTTCCTTTTTGTCCTTTTGAGATAAATGGAGCTTCTTCAGGTTCTACACCAATTATTTGAACTGCAGCATTTTTTTCTTTTAAGGCACGACCAACACCTGTAATAGTACCACCTGTTCCGATTCCGGCAACAAATGCGTCTGGTGTTTCACCATCAAAGGCTTGAATAATTTCTTGACCAGTTGTTTGATAGTGAATGCTTGGGTTAGCTGGGTTATCAAATTGTTTTGCCCAGAAATAACCAGGTTGTTGTGCTAATTCTTCTGCCTTTTGAACTGCAGCACCGAAACCTTCAGCAGCAGGTGTTAATAGTACTTCTGTACCATAGGCTGCCATTAATTGACGACGTTCGATAGACATTGAGTCCGGCATAATTGTAATCACTTTGTAGCCTTTAGCTGCTCCAACTAGGGATAAGCCGACACCAGTATTTCCAGAAGTTGCTTCGATAATGGTATCTCCTGGTTTTAGCTGACCTTCTTTTTCAGCAGTTTCAATAATATTAAGTGCGATACGGTCTTTTACAGAACCACCAGCGTTAAAAGCTTCCACTTTTACGTAAATATCTGCACTATCTGCATCTGTTAAACGATTTAGTTTAACAAGGGGTGTATGACCGATTAATTCGGTAATACGGTTTACTCTTTTTGACATAAGAATACCTCCAAAATATTTAATTGGGCAACTTTGAAGGGCTGCTTAAGGGGTATTTTAGACCTGTATTTTGACAAAAACAAGAGTTTTGCTTGAAAAAATTAAAAGAAAGGGGCGTTTTTATGAAAAAACATCCGAAAACGATAGGAAAGATTCGAGAATTCATGGAAAAGGGTATTTATCCAGGATTTAGTGTTGCTTTTATTGAAGGCGAAGAAGTAGAAAAGATAGTTGCAGGTACTCTTACAAAAGATTCGGACAGTAAACTGGTCGAAGATGGAATGTTTTATGACCTTGCGTCTGTTACAAAAGCATTTGTAACAAGTACTTTACTCGTGCAAATGGTAGAAAAGAAGGAAATGAATTTGGATGCACCTATCATTAAATGGTTCCCAAATGCTGATGAAAGAGTTACGCTTCGTCATTTAATGACTCATACTTCAGGGCTGTGGGGATATATTGAAAATCGTAATGAATTAGCACCGGAGGAGTTAATTGAAGCTTTATCGACATTACCAGTAACGGAAACTTTTCACCATACGGTAAAATATACAGATACAGGATTTGTGTTGGCAGGAATTATTTTGGAAAAAGAATTTGGGAAACCGATAGCAGATTTATTTGACGAAAGAATTGCACGTCCATTGAATCTCACAGCAACTTATGGACCACTGACTAGGGAATGTTGCGTGCCAACAGCTTTTGAAGAAAGACGTGGAAGATTATTGCAAGGAGAAGTACATGATCCAAAAGCGAGTATTTTACAAAGAAGATGTGGCAGTGCGGGACTGTTCGCAACATTGGATGATTGTATTACATTAGTGCAATTATATTTACATGATGGAAAGTTGGGAGACTTTGAATATTGTAGTGCAGAGATGATGCAAAGTTTACTGAGGGACTGGACACCTACAAGACAAGCAGGACGTTCTCTTGGATGGGATATGGATCAAGTGGGGGAACAAACCTGGTTAAGACATACTGGGTTTACAGGGACAACGGTGATGATGAATTTAACAAGAAAACAAGCGATGATAATGTTGACGAATCGTATCTATCAGTATGAAGATACGCCGTCTTATAATCGATTACGAGAAGAATTGATTCTGCTTTACGAACAGGAAAGCGATGCATAAAATGACTTCTTGATATGGTAGCAATGGACGTCAGCAGACTCGCTGTAGTGACCACACAAACTTTTTAATGAAATCTTCATTGTAATGTTTAATAAATCGTTCAATTTCATTTTTAAATTCCCGAATGTGTGCATTATTATAGCAGCATTTGTAGAGTTCCTCGATTATTTTGGGGGAGATTGTTTTTGATACGATTGGTGATTGGACGATTACGTGTATTTTGCTGATTTTTTTTGCTATAATTCAAATAGACAATTAAAGGAGGCACACTATGTCATTTGAAACAGAAAAAATTATAACATTACTATATAAATTCTTGGATGAACATGGAGATGAATTTCAAGATGAAGAGCAAGCCATTGCTGCTTTTCAGATGAAATATAATCTGAACATAGCGATGGGAGGAGAATTTATTGATGATACAGATGAAGATTTATTGTGGGATTTACTAGAAGAATTGCATTATGCAAGACTAGGATCTCCAAAACGTAAAAAGATTGCGAAACAAATTTTGGAAATAGAACCAGACAATATCGAAGCTAAGCAAGCTTTGTTTAGCTATCTACCTCGACCTGAAGAACTATACGAATTAGAAAAACTAGAAAGAGAAGAAGTTAAAAAGTTAGATTCAGAAGAGATGGGATGGGAGTATATCGAAAATCGTCCGTATCTTCGTTTAAAAGCTGATTTAGCAGGTAAATATGTTAGAAATGCTTTCTTCACAAAAGCAGAAAAGCAATATAAAGAATTGCTAGAAATGAATCCGAACGATTCACTTGGCGCTCGTTTTGAATTGATGAATGTGTATGCACACTTAGAAAAATACGATGAAGCAAAATCGTTTTTAGACGAATATGAAAAGGAATATCGATTGAATGATTTACTTTTAGTGCCAATGATTTTGGTTGCTCTTAAAGTTGGTGAAAACGAAGTAGCTGAGGATTATTATAGAAAACTATTAAAAGAAAATTCTGATGTAACGAAATTTTTACGTTTGCTAAAGAAGGAGGGAGCAGAAGGCGTAGAAATGATAGCAGATGAGCCAAACGATGGATATTATAGACCAAATAGTTTGGAGAGTTTAGTGTTATGCTTTGGTCGATTAGCTAAAACAATTGACTTAAATTATTTTGCTGAATGGTTAATAGTGACAAAGAAAACCTTAACGAAGAAGAAATAGTAATTGAAATGAAGAGGAGTTAGTTTCTAAATTTGAACTAATTCCTCTTCATTCGTTTCATTTAAAAATCAAATATTTAATAAGAAAAAAAGTAAGTATACCCAAAATAAAAATGATTAGTTTTTTCATCTGTAACATCTCCTAATGGCAACCAAATTGGGAATGAATAGGGTTTAAAGAACATCCATAATCACTTAAGTGAACTTCGCTAGCGTTAGGATGTTCAGATATATATTGCCATGATCTTGCAACCCATTCTCCGCCACTATGTCCGGTAGCATAAATTAATGTACCGTCAGCAATCCATCCTACCAATATTCTAGAAGTTATCGCTTCACGATTTTCAACTAGTTCTTGTTCTTTTAAAAGTACAATGTCGCCGTTACTATAAATGATAGAATTACTGTTTTTGTCGTAGGTTGAGCTTAACTCTACACTTTTAGCTTGAATTGTGGTTTGCTTAAAAAGTGCATTAATTGAATTGAATAGTACTAGCAGAATTGAACATCTAATAATAAATTTTTTCATTTCTTTCTCCCCCTTAATTTTATAATTGACGAATGAATATAACTAAACTACAGCCACCTTTCCTTATTTTTCTATTTTACCTATATTTTATCCTTAATTTTTCTTTAAAAACAGTCTTATTTTTAATATTTTTTCTGATATAATAGTAATTAAGGGCTTTCATTTTTAGAAGTAAGATGTGATGAAGAGGAGTATTACAATGGAAAATTCAGAAAAAACATGGGAAATTGATGGGTATCTATGGCTTCATTACCCAGTATGCGGACATGGAGTGATGGACTATGATTTTTGTGATGTATGTCATTGGCAGAATATGGGAATTATAAATATTGATGGTGGACCAAATAAAATGACACTAGCAGAGGCAAAAGAAGCATATGCTAAAGGGATACCGATTCGTTAAGTTGCACCTAGAATTTATCTAGGTGTTTTTTATAAGACTCAAAAGTAGGACAAGTATATGTAATATGTTAAAATCAAAGAAAATAGATGATCGAAAGGAGTTAGAAAAATGAAAAATATTACAGCAGCAGAATTTCAAGTAGTTAAACAATTAGAGGAAGTCGTTTTAATGGATGTTCGTGAAAAAGATGAATATCAATCTGGACATATTCCAGGAGCAGATCATTTTCCATTAAGTGAATTAGGCACAACTTATACTCAGTTAGATAAAAATCAACCTTATTATGTTGTTTGCCAAGTAGGTGGACGTTCAGGTAGAGCGTGCGAATTTTTGGAAGCGCAAGGTTTTGATGTGATTAATGTTACGGGTGGAATGAATGAGTGGCAAGGTGAAGTTGCTAAGTAGGGTAGCTTTTCTATGTAGCAGTTGATTCTCAGATTTTCGATTGAATGTTGAATTTTGAATTTAAGTTCATTGGAAAATGTGATAAAATGAAATAGAATTTGCGAAACTAGGAGGAGTATTGTGCCGGGATTATTTATTACGATGGAAGGCCCAGATGGATCAGGAAAAACAACTGTCATTGAAAAGCTTATTCCATTATTAGAAGAACGAACAAATGTGACCATTACTTCTACTCGAGAACCTGGAGGAAGTCGAATTGCAGAGGATATTCGACAAATTATTTTAGATGTTCAAAATGTAGAAATGGATGTTCGAACAGAAGCGATTTTATACGCAGCTGCGAGGAGACAACATTTAACGGATCGAATTTTACCGAATTTAAAAAAAGGTGGCATTGTATTTTGCGACCGATTTGTAGACAGTTCATTAGTTTACCAAGGGGTAGCTCGTGGTATTGGTGTCGAAGAGGTGTATCAATTAAATCAATTTGCAACAACGGGAAAAACACCAGATGTGACATTGTATTTAGATGTTCCAGCTGAAATTGGATTAGAAAGAATTCATTTAGCAAAAGGGAATCGTCAATTTGACCGCTTAGATCAAGAAGGATTACAATTCCACAAAATGGTTCGTCAAGGATATTTAGATATTATTCCAACAGATCCTGAACGGTTTATCCAAATTGATGCAACAAAAACAGTGGATGAAGTTGTTCAAGAATGTTTAACAGCTTTAGTAGACCGTTATCCAGAATATTTTACGAATGGAGAGAGATAATATGAAATTAATTATTGCGATTGTACAAGACAAAGATAGTCATTTATTAAGCGATGAATTTGCAAATGCAAATATTCGTGCCACTCGTTTATCTACAACAGGTGGATTTTTACGAGCAGGAAACACAACATTCTTAGTAGGGATTGAAGAAGAACGTGTGGAGGAAGTTTTATCGATTATTCGTGAAAACTGTGAATCAAGAGAACAATTAACAACTCCGCCAGTGCATTTAGATACAACGTTAGAAGCTGGAATGTCGATGCCCGTTCCAATTCGTGTAGGTGGTGCAACAGTATTTGTTGTTCCAGTAGATGCTTTCTATCGTTTCTAATATGAAGATGTTGAAGCAATCTTTTATTCATGCGGTTCAAAAAAAACGTTTAGGTCATGCGTATTTATTTGAAGGAATGCAAGGCGTTGGAAAAAGAGAGTTAGCACTCTTTCTTGCGAAATTAGTGTTTTGCCAAGAACGAGCTACTCATGAAGAACCTTGTTCCCAATGTGATTATTGCCGAAGAATTGATGAGGGAAATTTCCCTGATGTTATGGAGATTACTCCTGATGGGCAATCGTTAAAAGTGGATCAAATACGAGAGTTAAAACAACAACTATCCAAAACAGCGATGGAAGGGCATATGAAAGTGTGTATCATTCATGATGTGGATACCTTAACAACTGGTGCAGCCAATAGCCTGTTAAAATTTTTAGAAGAGCCGGAGTCTTCGATATTATTTTTATTATTAACAAGCCGACTCAGTAAGGTACTACCAACGATTCAATCTCGTTGTCAAATTGTTCATTTTGCTACTCCCGTTATGGAAATGTTGACGACTCAATTAGAAGAAGCAGGAGTAATTCCTTCTGTCTCTCGCTTATTAGTAACACTGACGAGTGATTTGGATGAAGCATTGGAATTAGCCAATAGTGAATCATTTCAACAATTACGTCAAGATAGTTGGCAATGGTTTACACGAGTGTTTCAAAATCGATCTATGGCATTTGTAACGATTCAGTCGCAAATGATGCCGTTACTAACTTCAAAAGCAGAAGGACAACGATTTTTAGAATTGTTATCCATTTATGTGAGAGATTCTCTTTATACGGCAATCGGTGCGAAAGAGCAATTGATTCAAAAAGACAAAGCAGCTACCTTGCAAACTATTGCAAATCAGTTGACGGTGCAAAAATGGATTGAATTTCATGAGAAGACAAGTAAAGTGTTAGAAAAAGTTCAAGCAAATGTTGGAATACAAGCTGCCCTGGAACAATGGGTATTAATGATTCCTTAGCAAGGAAGGAGAGATGGTATGACGAATCGTCAATTATATGACCGAGTAGAACAATTAAAAAGACAAGTTCATCAACAGTTACAATTGTTAGAAGAAATTAGTCAAGAATTACAAGTGGTCATTGAAGAAAATCATAATTTAACGATGGAAAATCTTCACTTAAAAGAACGATTAGATACCATCGACGAAACAGTTCCAACGGATCAATCTAATGAGCAGGTGGAACAAAAGAAAAAACGCAGTCAGTCATTAATTAATTTGGAAAATATTTATGATCAAGGATTCCATATTTGTAATTTTTATTATGGGAAACGTCGCGATAACGATGAAAACTGCATGTTTTGTACCGAAATTTTATTTAGTGAAAAGCAATAAATGTTAGAATAACAGACAAAAAAACACTTTTCTATTAGTAGCAAGGACGCCAGCAGCCAGCTTACGCTGTCTCATGGCTAAACTTCGAGCCTAGGTACTGCTACGTGAAAAGTTTTTTTAGTCTGTTATTCTGATTTTCTTTATGTCATTGTTCTTATTGTAATCGATATCGAGTAGCAGCTAGAAATAGCGACTTTGTAATGTCTACAACAAGTCATATGGGATTTCGTTGTGTCTGTTTTGAGGAGGAATCATATGTACGTAGCAATATATAGCATCATCGTCTGGATTGCGACCTTTATTGGTGCAATAACGGGATTAGGTGGAGGAATTATTATTAAACCGGCTTTTGATTTTGTTGGGTTAGATCAAGCAGCGATGATTAGTGTGTATTCGACAATTGCGGTATTTTCTATGTGTATTGTTTCGCTCTATAAAAGATGGGATGATGTAAAAAATAGTCAGCGAAAAATTGCATTAGGTCTTTCGATAGGTTCGATTGTAGGGGGATTATCTGGAGAACAAATTTTTCAGATGGCTTTACAAGTTTGGGGAAATCGATTGGTGAGTTTATCTCAATCGATTTTATTAGTTATCATTCTGGTGGGGATTATTGTGTATGCCTTTTTCCAAGAAAAAATTGCGACTCATTCCTTAAACCAATTATTTGGGATTATGGTTTTAGGTTGGGGTGTAGGTTTAGTATCTGTTTTCCTTGGAATTGGGGGAGGTCCATTGAATATTGTGCTGTTATTATATTTCTTTTCGATGAAATCAAAAGAAGCAGCATTTTATTCGATTCAAATGATTTTCTTCGCGCAGATTATGAAAATGGGTTCGATTGTGACGCATCTGCATCAGATTGAATGGAATGGGTTGTTAGTAATTTTGATGATTGTTTTTGCATTTTTAGGGGGATATTTTGGAACAAAAATTCAAAAGAAATTAACCCACCAACAAGTACTAATATGTTATCATTTACTGATGATATTATTATTATTTATCAATTTGTATAATGTGTATCAACGGTTGTGAATACAAATAAAAAAGTATTTAAGGTTACAAAATAAAAATTCTGTAATGATAGATATGGATTCGGAAATAGCGGAATTTTTCCTGTTTTTATGTAAAAGATGAATAAGAATCATAAAAACGAGAACAGACTTCCTTTAGTAGCAAAAATATCCATGAGACAGCATTAGATGGCTGCTGGCGACTTTGCAACTAAAGGAAGTCTGTTCTCAATTTATTTACGTCTATTCTTGGTGAATCAACTTATAAACGTCTTGTTTTTTTAGTTGGTTTTGTTTTGCGACCCATTTAATGGCATCTTTTTGAGAAAGTTGTTGGTGTTCCATTGCCCATTGGACTTGTTCTTCTAAACTTAAATGTTCGCAAGAATCAGCCTCTTCCGTTGCAATGCTAGTTGTTACCTCTTCCGGACGAGTTGTACCAATTAAAATACAACATTCGCCTTTTAATTCTTCTTCTCCACATAGTGTTTTCAATTCTACAGCAGTTCCACGAATAAATTCTTCATGCTTTTTCGTTAATTCTCGACATAAAACGACTTCTTTTTCTTCACCATAAACTTGAGCAATAAGATTAAAGCAATCGTCTAATCGATAAGGAGATTCATATAAAATCACTGTTTCACTATGACTCGATAAAGCTGTTAACTCAGCCACTCGATTTTTTTTCTTTCTAGGAAGAAATCCATAAAAATAAAATGGTTGAGGAACTAATCCTGATGCAATGAGTGCAGTAATTGCAGCATTAGCTCCAGGTAATGGAATAACCGTAATTCCTTCTTGAATGCAAGCTTGAACAAGTTCAAATCCTGGATCACTAATCGAAGGCGTTCCAGCATCACTGACTTGAGCAATATTTTTCCCTTCTTTTAACCATTCGATAACACTGGGAATCCGTTCCTGTGTGTTATGTTCATGGAAACTTTTTTGTGGAGTTTGGATTTCAAAATGATTTAATAATTTCTGAGTATGTCTTGTGTCTTCCGCAAGAATAAAATCGACTTCTTGTAATGTTTTAATGGAACGAAAAGTCATATCATCTAAATTTCCAATGGGAGTAGGGATTAAGTATAGTTTTCCATAAGGGGATTCTTCAAAACTTTTTTGTTTCATGACAGTTCCTCCTGTTGTAATAATTGAATGATAGGCTTGGCTGTTTTTCTTATGTTTACACCTTGCCTTGTTAGATAGTTTATTTTTTGGCTACGTGTTTGTTGTTTAAAAGCATATTCTGCTTTCAGTGCTTCGGATTTTGTAGCATATTCCTTAGCATATAATAGAGTAATAGGACGTCTTGTTTTTGTATATTTAGCTCCTGTTCCATTATTATGAGTCATAATTCTTTTTTCTACGTTTGTCGTATATCCTGTATAAAAAGTGTTATCCTTACATAAGGCAACATAGATAAAATGTGTTCCCATTTCATTAACCCCATAATACTTCTTTTAATTTGTCTGTGTATTGATTATTTTCATCAAAAATAGTAATAGGTGGTAAAATTCGAACGCCACCCGGTTGTCCATCTTTTATCAATTCAATAAGGACAATATTACTTTCTTTTCCTTTTTTTGGATGAATGAACTGAATCCGTTTTGGCTCTAGTCGATAGTGTCTTGCTATTGTGAAAATATCCGTGAGACGATCTGGTCGATGAACGATAAAGGCTTTTCCTTTCATCTTTAGTAAGCCGGATATATTTTGTAGCAATTCTTCTAATGGTAAATGAATTTCATGACGAGCAATCGTGAAAGCTTCTTTTTGATTGACGAGAGCTTGTTCTTGTAATTTAAAATAAGGAGGATTACACGTAATGTAATCGATGGAATCTTTTTTTAATATCGTTGTAATTTCTCGAACATCTGCTTGGAGTATTTCTACTTTTTCTTCTAATTGATTGAGTTGAATCGTTCGATTCGCCATATCGCATAACGCTTCTTGTAATTCAACACCCAGAATTTTATTGTTTGTTTTAGCGCTGAGTAAAAAGCTAACGACACCATTTCCTGTACATAAATCTACAATCGTTGCTTTTCTTTGACGTGGAATAGTGGCGAAATCACTTAATAATACTGCATCAATTGAAAAAGAGAACACTTCCGAACTTTGGATAATATTCATATTTTCTCGTTCTAATCTATCTAGTCTTTCATGTGGTTTTAACTCAATCGTCATAAAGTCTCCTTACATTCACTCAATATAGTAGGTTTATTTTAGCATAGAAGAGAAAACTCTGCACAAAAATATATTTTTAAGAATCAAACTTAAGACCTATGACATTAAAAAAGGAAAAAGGCATAATAGATTTGTAAATGATATTAGTAAACAAATGGAGGGATCCGATATGAATGAAAAAGAACGTATTTTAGATTTAGTAAAAAAAGGAGTCATTAGCTCTCAAGAAGCAATTTCCTTATTAGAAGAGCTAGGAAAAAATCAAGGAGAAGGTTCGAAGGTGAGTGAGCAAGAAAAAAAAGATGCATCTACTTATCAAAAAGAAGATGAAAAACGATTCGATACAGTTTTAGACAGTCTTGCTTCTGTTGTCACAAATTTTTCAAGTGAATTTGATGAAGAATTTGAAACATTAAACCAAGTGACTCAACAAGTGAAACAAAAAGAAGAACGAATCGAAGAACTTCATACAGCAAAAGTTCTTGATAAACTAACCGTAGAACAAGAAATGGAATTACAAAGACTGAATGAAGAATTAGAAGTTTTACGTTCTCAACAAAGAAGTTTAGAAGAAGAGAAAAAAGCAGTACAAGATGAAATGAAACGATTGAAAAAAGAAGAATTCGATGAAAAATTAAAAAAAGCCAAACAAAAAATCGAAGAAACAGATTGGCAACAAACAACAAGTGATTCTCTATCACAGTTAGGCGGAATTATTGGACGATTTGCAGGACAATTTGCTAAGGCCGCTGCTGAGACAGCTCGTAATGTCAGTGATACGATTAAAGATCATCCAAGTTTTTCAACGATGTCTCCATTTTTCTATAAAACAACTCATTCTTATGCCTTTGAAGAAGAGTTTGGAGAAATTGGCATTGTTGAAATCAAAGTGGCAAATGGGGATATTAAAATGAAAACTGCTCCTCAATCGACCGTAACGATTGAAGGAGAATTTCGATTAAATGAAGAATTTGAAACACAAGAAGAAATTGAAAACTATATAAATGAGCGAATGAATGTTAGTCTAGAGAACGATACGTTTAAATTCTTTATTCCAAGTAAAAAAGTTTATGCAGATGTTACATTTGTTTTTCCAGAAAAAGAGTATGATTATGTCAGTGTTAAAGGGTTGAATAGTGGGATTCGAATGAAAGATTTCACAGGAAAAGATTTTTATGCAGAATCACAAAATGGAGAAGTTTCTGTAAAAAATGTGAGTGGAACGATGTTAGAACTGACAAGTAAAAACGGAACGATTAAACAATTGGATGGACAATTCAAAGATTCCATTTTAGATGGGACAAATGGGAATATTATTTTTGATGCAGAAGCAGAAAGTGTTACACTGAAAACAGTCAATGGCTCTATTAAAGTAAAAAAAGTCTCACCAAATGCCAAACAAGTGATGGCTAAAACGGTTAATGGAAGTGTACAATTAGATGTACCAGAATCATTAGAAGTAGAAGCAACTTTAAGTACATCACTAGGAAAATTACATTATGATGATGCACAATATGAAGTCATTAAACATGAAAAAACAGTGACAAGTCATTCAGTTGTTTTAAGAAGACAAAAAGAAACGGTTCCTGTTAGAATTACAGGAAAAACAACGACTGGAAGTGTTACGTTAAATTCGGTACAATAGAGGTAAATGAGTAAAGAGGAGAAGAGTATGAAAAGAAAAAGATTAATGCGTTCAAAAGATAATCGCATATTAGCAGGGGTTATTGGTGGAGTTGCAGAATATTTAGACGTTGATGCAAGTATTTTAAGAGTCATTTTTGTATTTTTAACATGGTCAGGAATGCCAATCTTATTATATATTTTACTAGCGATTATTATTCCATCAGAAAAAAGACCAAGAAATCAAAACTATTATTATGATTCTTACAATCGACCAAGAAAAGAAGCTCGAAAAGTAGAAGAAGACGATTCGGATTGGAGTGACTTCTAAGGGAATGTTTTTAAGGAAAATCGCTATTAATACAGTTGGATTTATGGTCATTGCAGCACTGCTTCCTGAATTCGTTGTCACTAATTGGGGATCAGCTTTGTTTGCGGCAATTGTTTTATCGATTTTAAATGTTGTCGCAAGACCAATTTTAATGATTGCCTTTATTCCATTAATTGCGGCAAGTTTTGGTTTCTTCATGTTCATCATTAATGCATTAATACTTTGGTTAATGATGGGAATTGTTCCAGGGATTCACGTCACATCATTTTGGATGTTAATCGTTGTCAGTGTGTTATTAAATGTTTTTAGAAAATTTGTTGAAAATTTCTTCAAGGAAGAAGAATATTATTAGAATTAAAAATGGCTTTTCATGGGTAGTAATAAACAGCTACTATGGAGGGTCATTTTTTGTTTCAGTCATCTAATGTCAGGAAAGTATTAGAGAATCTATTAATTTTTGGTATAGAATTTACCCGAGAAGTCTAAAAATGTGGTATGATAGACTAGAATAAGTAGAAAATGAGGGATGATATGAAATCAATCGTAACCATAGAAAAACTTGCTGAAAAACTGCATTTAAAACCATTGCATGGATTAGAATATTTAGACCGAGAAATTACCACAAGTGAAATTTCAAGACCGGGACTAGAGTTAGCAGGATATTTTAATTTTTACCCAGCAGAAAGAATTCAATTGTTCGGTAGAACTGAATTATCTTTTGCTGAGCAATTATCACCACAAATAAGATTAGAAACAATGCGCAGGCTATGTACTCAAGAAACTCCCTGTTTTGTAGTTTCACGGAAATTATTACCACCAGAAGAATTAGTTCAAGCAGCAGAGGAAGCAAAAATTCCAATTTTACAAGCAAGCTCAAGAACGACTCATGTATCGAGTAGTGTAACGAATTATTTGGAAAGTCGATTAGCAGAACGGATGTCTATGCATGGCGTATTAGTAGACGTGTATGGAATGGGGATGCTTATTACTGGTGAAAGTGGTGTCGGTAAATCTGAAACAGCCTTAGAATTAGTTCAAAAGGGACACCGTTTAGTAGCTGACGACCGTGTAGAATTATACCAACATGATGAATTAACCCTTGTAGGGGAAGCACCTGAAATTTTAAATAATTTAATTGAAATTCGTGGGATTGGAATTGTCGATGTGATGACATTATTTGGTGCAGGAGCTATTTTGGATTCAAAACAAGTAGATTTATTAGTTCATTTAGAAAACTGGACACCAGATAAACAATATGACCGTTTAGGAAGAGCCGTTGAAACGACTGAAGTGATGGGAGTAAGCATTCCAAAAATGATAATTCCTGTGAAAACAGGTCGAAATGTTTCGATTATTTTAGAAGTTGCTGCGATGAACTTCCGTGCGAAAAAAATGGGATTTGATGCTACAAAAACATTTTCAGAACGTTTAAATCAGTTAATCGTTGAAAATAGTCAACGTTAGGAGGATGACGGATGAATGAATTTTTACTTCAAACGATTAATCCTATAGCGATTGAAATTGGTGGTTTGCAAGTTCGTTGGTATGGCATCATTATTGCTTCTGCCATTTATATTGCAGCTACTCTAGCAGATAGAGAAGCAACTAAAAAAGGATTTCGTAAAGATTTTGTAGTTGATTTAGTATTTTGGGCCATTCCATTAGCCTTTTTAGGAGCAAGATTTTATTATGTTTTGTTTGAATGGAAACATTATATTGCTAACCCAATCGATATTATTAAAATTTGGGAAGGCGGTATCGCCATTTATGGTGGATTAATTGGTGGAGCTTTAACAACGTATTGGTTTTGTAAGAAGGAAGAAGTTTCCTTTACTTTGTTACTAGATATTTTAGCGCCGGTTGTCTTATTAGCGCAGTCAATTGGACGTTGGGGAAATTTCACGAATCAGGAAGCTCATGGAGCAGAAGTTACGAGACAATTTCTAGAAAATCTTCATTTACCAAGTTTTATTATTGAGCAAATGAATATTAATGGTGTTTATTATCATCCGACTTTTTTATATGAATCTTTATGGTCAGCTTTAGGAGTTATTTTATTAGTCATTTTAAGAAAGAAAACTCCTATTAAAGTTGGGGAAATTGCAGCGACTTATCTGATTTGGTATGGATGTGGTCGTTTTGTAATTGAAGGAATGCGTACAGATAGTTTATGGCTATTTGGAGTGATTCGTATTTCTCAAGCATTATCTTTAGTCTTAGTGATTGGGGCAATTGTTTGGGTATGGATGCAACGAAAACATCATCCACAGAGACCTACTTATGTATCTGTGGATGATCCAAAGTCATCGGATTTATGGATTTAAAGGAGTCAGTTTATGAGACAAAAAATTACAATTTTAGGAGCAGGTTCTTGGGGAACAGCATTAGCTATGGTTTTACAAGATAATGGTCATGAAGTGTGTTTATGGGGCAATCATGCTTCTCAAATTGAAGAAATCAATACAAAGCATATGAATCATCAATATCTACCTGAAGTGGTTCTAAACGATGAAATTTATGCAACGACTGATTTAGCAAAAGCTCTATCAGGTGCAAATGCTGTTCTTTTTGTTCTTCCAACAAAAGTAATTCGATTAGTAGCAAAACAAGTGGCACCTTTATTAGAAGGGAATCCTGTCATTATTCATGCTAGTAAAGGATTAGAACAAGAAAGTTATTTGAGAATTTCTGAAATTTTAAAACAAGAATTACCAAAAGAAAAGTATGAAGATATTGTAGTTCTTTCTGGGCCAAGTCATGCGGAAGAAGTTGCTAAAAAGGATTTAACAACGATAACAGCTGCGTGCGAGGAATTATCTTCTGCAAAAGTTGTCCAACAATTATTTAGTAATTCTTATTTCAGAATCTATACAAACACGGATGTTATTGGTGTGGAATTAGGAGCAGCGTTGAAAAACGTTATTGCAGTAGGTGCGGGTGCTTTACATGGTTTAGGCTATGGCGATAATGCTAAGGCTGCTTTAATGACTCGTGGATTAGCAGAGATTAGTCGTTTAGGAATTGCGTTTGGAGCAGATCCTTTAACATTTATTGGATTAAGCGGAGTGGGTGATTTAATTGTAACTTGTACAAGTGTTCACTCGAGAAACTGGCGTGCAGGGGATCAATTAGGTCAAGGAAAATCATTAGAAGATGTCCTAGAAAATATGGGCATGGTTGTTGAAGGTGTTCAAACGTGTAAAGCAGCTTATGAATTAGCCCAGGAAAAAGGAATTGAAATGCCAATAACAAATGCTGTGTACAATATTTTATACAATGGGAAGAATATTAAAGCAGAAGTTTTACAATTGATGGAAAGAGAAAAAAAATCAGAAGTGTCTTTAAAATCACATCAAGAACAAATGGAGGGGTTACAATGAAAAAAGTAAAAAAAGCAGTTATTCCAGCGGCAGGATTAGGAACACGATTATTGCCTGCAACAAAAGCGATGGCAAAGGAAATGTTGCCAATCGTTGATAAACCAACGATTCAGTATATTGTAGAAGAAGCATTAGCTTCAGGAATCGAAGAAATTTTAATTGTTACGGGTAAAAGTAAACGTCCGATTGAAGACCATTTTGACTCTAATATTGAATTAGAATCGAATTTGGAAACAAAAGGAAAAACAGAGTTGCTAGAATTAGTCCAAGAAACAACAGGAATGAAATTATACTTTGTTCGTCAATCTTATCCTAAAGGACTTGGAGATGCGGTATTACAAGCAAAAGCCTTTGTTGGTGGAGAACCATTTATTGTAATGCTTGGGGATGATATTGTTAAAGCAGAAGTGCCATTAACCAGACAATTAATTGAAGGATATGAAAAAACTCATGCTTCAAATCTTGCGGTAATGGAAATTCCAATGGAAGATACAAATAAGTATGGAATTATTGAACCAGAAAGTAAAGTAGCTGATGATTTGTATAATGTTCGTCATTTTGTAGAAAAACCAAAACCAGAAGATGCACCAAGTAATTTAGCCATTATTGGTCGTTACTTATTAACTCCTGAAATTTTTGATATTTTAGAAAAACAAGAACCAGGAGCAGGTGGAGAAATTCAATTAACAGATGCGATTGATACATTAAACCAAACACAACGTGTATTTGCGAAGAAATTTGAAGGGACAAGATATGATGTTGGGAATAAACTAGGTTATATGACTACAAGTATCGAGTTCGGATTAGAGCATCCGGAAATTAAAGATGAACTAAAAGATTATATTATTGATTTAGCACATCGTTTAGAAGGGAAATCTTCAAGCAATAAAGTTGTTGAATCAACTGAAAAAGAATAAAATAGAATAGACATTAAAAGACTGAACAAACAAAAATTGCAAAGGGCAGTAGTTTTTGTTCAGTCTTCTTTTATAACTAAAGATAAAGGAGATGCAACCATGGAAGAAAGAACAATTTATGATGTGATCATTATCGGTTCAGGTCCTGGAGGAATGACAGCAGCATTGTATGCTTCACGTGCAAACTTAAAAACATTAATTTTAGAAAAAGGAGTTCCTGGAGGAGAGTTATTAAATACTTCTGATGTAGAAAATTATCCAGGATTTTCCAATATTAGTGGACCAGATTTAGCGGAAAATATGTATAAAGGGGCAATGCAATTTGGTGCAGAATATGCTTATGGCAATGTAAGTGGTATTGAAGTGGATGGAGATTTACGTATTGTCCATGCTGGTAAAAAATATTATGCCGCTTATGCAGTAGTCATTGCGACGGGTTCTTATCACCGTAAATTAGAAGTGCCTGGTGAAGAGGAATATGCTGGAAGAGGTGTTTCTTATTGTGCCGTTTGTGACGGAGCATTCTTCAAAGGTAGTGATTTATTAGTGATTGGTGGAGGAGATTCTGCCGTTGAAGAAGGGACGTATTTAACACAATTTGCGAATAAAGTCACGATTGTTCATCGTCGAGATGCGTTACGTGCGCAAAAGATTTTACAAGATCGTGCATTTGCAAATGAAAAAATGGAAATTTCATGGAATAAAGTAGTAGAAGAAATTTCAGGGGATGGGCAAAAAGTGACTCATGTTACACTAAGAGATACTCAAAATCAGGAACTTTCTCAAGTAGAAGCTGCAGGAGTATTCATTTATGTTGGGTTATTACCGTTGACAGAGCCATTTAAAGATTTGGGGATTACAAATGAAGAAGGCTGGATTGTCACAAATGAAAAAATGGAAACAAGCATTCCTGGTATTTATGCAGTAGGAGATGTGCGTCAAAAACATTTAAGACAAATTACAACAGCTGTTGGTGATGGTGGAATTGCTGGAAATGAAACATATCACTATGTAGAAAGTATTAAGGAAAAATTGGCGGAATAAGCGGTGAGAGTTAGGAAAGAAATTTGTATGGTTGAGACATGAGCTAGTTAAATTTGGGCAGGAATACTAAACATACATTCTTTTAAGTTTATTCTAAATTTTACTGATATTGTTATTAGAAGAAAGTACGCCTATATTTGGGTAAAACTAAATATAGGCGTACTTTTTAGTATTTCATAAAACTGTATTGTTCCGTTAACGGAAGGGATTCGTTTGTATGATAATGATTTACTATCAAAATGATATCTAAGACGAAACTTTACGGGAATGATTAAATTTTTGGAATTTGTAGTAGAGCCATTGACAAGTGTTTAGGATTTTGTTATTATAAACAGGCAAATCGTAAAAAATCGATGAGTTATTGAATCTATTTGGAAATGAGAGGTGTCATTCATGCGTATCAACATTTTATTAGAATGTGCTGAAACAGGTGAACGTTTATACTTAACAAGCAAAAACAAACGTAACAACCCAGAACGTTTAGAATTAAAAAAATATTCTCCAAAATTACGTAAACACGTTGTTTTCAAAGAAACTAAAAAGTAATTTCGAGAAAAGTAATTGGAAGGTCAAGCGAAGCTTGGCCTTTTTTTTGTAGAGAGCGAGAAATGGATTTTTCTGAGGTAGCAAAGGACGCAAGCAGCCTCGCAAAAGCGAGTCTCATTGCTAAACTTCGAGCCTAAGGTCTCGAAGTTTCCTAACATTAGTAGCCATTCCGATGGTTACTAATGCTCTTGCTACGGCGAAAAATCCATTTTTCATCCATATCTATATTTCATAGAATGACCATAACACTACCTTAATAGTTTAAAATCTTGTATACTGTTAAAGGTGATTAAAATGGAGAAACAGAATAAAAAAAATTTTATAACGAGTGGAAATATTAATCGAGTCATTTTAACGATTGCCACTCCTTTAATGATTAATAATTTAATTCGAACTTTATATAATTTAACGGATGGATTGTATGTAGCTCAATTGTCTGCTGAAGATTTTGCGGCGACTGCGTTTATTTGGCCGTTAAATTTTTTATTTATCTCAATTGGATTGGGAATTAGTGTTGGAGCTACGGCTCTCATTGCGCAATATTTTGGAGCAAATGATTTAAAATTAGCGAAGAAATACACTTGGAATGCGATGGCACTAACGTTTGTTTTTGGCTTTATCTTATCAACGATTGGCTATATTTTTGCTGGTCAATTTGTGGAATGGATGGGAGCTAGTGGCGTCTTTTATGAAAAGTCCACTTCGTATTTAAAAATTAATTTTATAGGCTTGTTTTTTGATTTTGCCTATTTTGGATATCAGGCTTTACTGAATGCGCAAGGTAGAACGAGAGTGATAACAGTGGTTAGTACAATATCTTCTATCACAAATGTCCTAGTAGATCCGATATTTATTTTTGCAACCATTCCTTTTACTCAAATACCTGGTTTAAATGCAGGGATTGAAGGAGCTGCTTGGTCAACGGTAATTGCGAAAATTTTATTATTGATTTTAGCGATTATGGCTACTAGAAGAGAATCCATTATTCATGTTCCATTGTATGAAGTGGATTATGATACATCTGTTATTCGTAAGATTTTACAAGTAGCATGGCCTTCTGCATTTGGATATGGGGGAGCTGCATTTGGTTTTACTGTATTAAATGGATTAATTCAGTCATATGGGACTTCTGTTCTTGCAGCGTATTCTATGATCAATCGTATTTCAGATATTTTAACACAACCGCAAATGGGAATTGGATCTGCTTTAACTGCCATCATTGGGCAAAATATGGGGGCGGGCTTGTTTGATCGAGCTCATGCGATTTTCAAACGTGCGTTGATTTGGGTGTTACTCATTTCTGCACTTGGAAGTGTCGCGATTTTTATGTGGCAAGATACTTTACTTCATATTTTTATTAAAGATGTATCTGATACAATTCTTTGGAATAGTGCAGTTGAATATTTACATTACACAGCATTCATTATTTTTTTTATGGGGATGTTTTCTGCGTATAGTGGATTTTTCCAAGGGTGTAGTGCAACAAAATATTCAATGAATATGTCGATTGGTCGTTTATGGATTGTTCGTTTGCCAATTATTTGGATATTGGGGAGCTTAACAGAATTAGGCGCTACAGGTATTTGGATTGCAATGTTACTTTCGAATGCTTTAACTGTTTTATATGGACATTTAGTTTATAAATGGAAAGACTGGAGTAGCATGCATTATGCAAAAGGAGAGAGTTAGTAGATGTTGAAAGAATTTATTAAATATTATAAACCGTATCGAAATTTATTTTTATTAGATTTTACTTGTGCAGTGATAGTGGCAATTTTAGAATTAGCCTTTCCTGTAATGGTTCATCGTGTCATTGATGAAGTGTTACCACAACAAAATGTTGGAATTATCCTAGTAGTAGGATTTAGTTTAGTGGCTCTATATGCGACGTCTACGATGTTAAATTATATTGTCGTAGCTTTCGGGCATTTATTAGGAATTAATATTGAAACGGATATGAGAAGAAATTTATTTGCTCATATTCAAAAACAATCTTTTTCATTTTTTGATAATATGAAAATTGGTGAATTATTAAGCCGTTTATCGAGTGATTTATTTGATATTAGTGAGTTAGCGCATCATGGGCCAGAAGAATTATTTATTGCTATTATGACGTTAATTGGTTCGTTTGTATTGATGTATCAAGTTCAACCGACGTTAGCTTTATGGACAGTTGTATTTGTTCCCTTCTTAGCGGTTGCTTTAGCGGTTTTCAATCGAAAGATGTCAGCAATCAATCGTCAAATTTATAAAGGATTAGCTCACTATTCTGCTGGTTTGGAAAATGTTTTAAGCGGCATGCGAGTGGTAAAAGCTTTTGCTAATGAAGAACATGAACAGCAATTGTTTGAAGGGTTAATTCAAGAATATCGTACCAATAAAATTCAGTTTTATAAAACAATGGGTTCAAGTAGTTCGTTTAATTATTTATTAATGCGTAGTATTAATTTATTTACGTTAATGCTTGGTTCGTATTTTACCGTTACAGGCAAACTTACTGCTGGAGAATTAGTTGGTTATATTTTACTAGCAAATGTATTTGTTCGACCTATTGATAAAATGAATTCGATGATTGAATTGTATCCAAAGGGAGTTGCCGGATTCCGTCGTTATCAAGAATTAATGGCTATCGAACCGGATATTCAAGATCGACCGGATGCAATTGAAGCGCATCATTTTGAAGGAAATATTTCTTATCGTAATGTCACCTTTGGATATGAAGAAAATAAAGCTGTCTTGGAACATGTTTCAATGGATGTGAAGAAGGGAGAAACCGTTGCATTTGTAGGTCCTTCTGGTGTAGGGAAAACAACATTGGTGAATTTATTACCTCGTTTTTATGAATTACAAGAGGGAGAAATTTTAATTGATGGGCAAGATATTCGAAACTTTACAATGCAATCGTTAAGACGTCAAATTGGAGTTGTTCAACAAGATGTATTTTTATTTAATGGAACAATTCGTGAAAATGTACTTTATGGACGATTAGATGCAACAGATGAAGAAGTAGAAGAAGCGATTGAGCGTTCTAAATTAAGAGAAGTCGTCGATGATTTAGAGTTCGGATTGGACACTCAAATCGGAGAACGTGGAGTCAAACTCTCAGGTGGACAAAAACAACGCTTATCAATCGCCCGTATTTTCTTGAAAAATCCTTCGATTTTAATTTTAGATGAAGCGACAAGTGCATTAGATACGCAAACGGAGAAATTTATCCAACAATCCTTTGATGAACTCGCAAAAGGAAGAACGACTTTTATTATTGCGCACCGATTAGCAACCATTCAACATGCAGACCGCATTATTGTAGTAACAGAAGATGGATTAGCAGAAGATGGTACGCATGAGGAATTATTGAAGAAAAATGGTATTTACGCTGATTTGTATCATGCGCAATTTGCGTAACATGATTGAAAAAGTACTTTGCTAAGACGGCAAAGTATTTTTTATTTTATCATAATTTTCCACCTATACTTTGATATTCCTCTTACAAATATGATACAATGACCCAGAGAAATTTGAAGGAGAAAATCAATGAGTATTTTAAATGTAGAAAAATTAACCCACGGTTTTGGGGAACGTGCCATTTTTAATGATGTCAGTTTTCGTTTATTAAAAGGGGAACATATTGGATTAGTCGGAGCTAACGGTGAAGGTAAATCAACTTTTATGAATATTGTAACAGGTAAACTTCAACCAGATGAAGGGAAAATTGAATGGTCTAAAAATGTGAAAGTTGGTTATTTAGATCAACATACCGTTTTAGAAAAAGGAATGACTGTTCGAGAAGTATTACGTAAAGCGTTTGATGATTTATTTGTGGCAGAAGCTCGTATGAATGAATTATATATGGCAATGGGCGATGCAGATGAAGCTTCTATGAATGCAATGTTAGAAGAAGTTGGAGAAATTCAAGAGCGTCTAGACAGTCATGATTTTTATATTTTAGATGCAAAAATCGATGAAGTGGCTCGTGCTTTGGGCGTTGTAGCATTTGGGATGGATAGTGATGTGAGTGAATTAAGTGGTGGACAACGTACGAAAATTTTACTTGCAAAATTATTATTAGAAAAACCAGATATTTTATTATTAGACGAACCAACGAACTATTTAGATGTAGAACATATTGAATGGTTAAAACGTTATTTACAAGAGTACGAAAATGCATTTATTTTAATTTCACATGATATTCCATTTTTAAACAGTGTTGTCAACTTAATTTACCATATGGATAATCAAGAATTAAGTCGTTATGTAGGAGACTATGATCAATTCCAAGAAGTGTATGCGATGAAGAAATCTCAATTAGAAGCGGCTTATAATCGTCAACAAAAAGAGATTGCAGATTTGAAAGATTTTGTGAATCGAAATAAAGCTCGTGTAGCTACTCGTAATATGGCAATGTCACGTCAGAAGAAATTAGATAAAATGGAAGTGATTGAGCTAGCAGGTGAAAAACCAAAACCTAAATTTGAGTTCAAAACTTCTCGTGCGCCGGGTCGTTATATTTTCCAAACAGAAGGATTAGTCATTGGATATGACCGTGCTTTAACGGGTTCATTGAATTTAGAAATGGAACGTGGACAAAAGATTGCGATTGTCGGAGCAAATGGTATCGGGAAAACCACTTTATTAAAGAGTTTATTAGGTATTATTAAGCCGTTAGAAGGAAAAGTTGTTCGAGGAGACTATATTGATTTAGGATATTTTGAACAAGAAACTCCTCAAGGAAATCGTAAAACAGCATTGGAAGAAATTTGGGATACATTCCCATCAATGACTCAACCAGAAGTTCGTGCGGCATTAGCTCGTTGTGGCTTAACAAGTAAACATATTGAAAGCCAAGTTCAAGTACTAAGCGGGGGAGAACAAGCAAAAGTTCGTTTCTGTAAATTAATGAATGATGAATCAAATGTATTAGTGTTAGACGAACCAACCAACCATTTAGATGTAGATGCAAAAGATGAATTGAAACGTGCCTTAAAAGAATATAAGGGTAGTATTTTAATGGTTTGCCACGAACCGGAATTTTATGAAGGTCTAGCAACCGATATTTGGGATTTTTCAAAACTTTCATCTTAAATATATGATTTTTTAAGAAAAATTGAGTACAATGGTAGTAGCAAATGATTTGAGGAGGAAACATAATGGCAGATAAAGGCGTTACATTATATTTCATGAGACATGGTGAGACAGTTTTTAATCGATACAATAAAATTCAAGGATGGGCAGATACACCATTAACAAAAGAAGGAAGATTAGATGCAATTCGTTCTGGATTAGGAATGAGAGATATTCCATTTCATGCAGTTTATACAAGTGATTTAAGAAGAACGATTGAAACAGCTCAATTAGTATTAAGAGATCACCCTTTAAGAGAACAATTAACAATTCAAATGATGCCAGAATTCCGTGAAGTTTGTTTTGGAAGTTTAGAAGGGCAAAATTCAACAGAAGTTTGGAAGGATTTGTATAAGACATTACAACGTACATTTAATCAAAATGATGGTAGAAATGTTATCGAAGAGATGAATCAAATTAAAGCAATGGATCCAGATCATATTGGAGAAAACTTTATGGAATTTTGGACTCGTGTCGAACAAGGGTTGATTAAACTTATCGATAAACATCGTGATACGAATCAGCATATTTTAATTGTGAGTCATGGAATGACGATTCGTAATATTTTACATGAATTAATTCCTGATTTTAAATTATCAGATATGATTGATAATTCTTCGTTAAATATTGTGGAATATTCAAATGGACAATATCATTTGAAAGCATTAAATCAAACAAGTCATTTTGCATTGAGAAAAGAAGCGGTAGAGCGTGAATTCTCATTATTACCAATGACATTATTTGAAAAATAAACAAGAAAAATGACTTTTCTAAAAGTAGTTAGGAATACCTGGAAATGTAGGACATTACTATTTGGAAAAGTCATTTCTATTTTGTAGAAGAAAGAAGGGATGAATATGTGGATGGTATTTGCCTTGTTATCGGCGTTTTTTGCAGCATTAACGTCAATTTTAGCGAAGATTGGAATTAATGGAGTGAATTCTAATTTGGCAACAGCAGTTCGAACAGTAGTGGTTGTTGCAATGTCATGGTTGATGGTATTTGTAACGAATCAACAATCTGGATTAAGTGAGATTAGTAAGAAGAGCTGGATTTTTTTAATCTTATCAGGATTAGCAACAGGAGCATCTTGGTTATGTTATTATCGAGCATTGCAATTAGGAAGTGTAGCAGAAGTAGCAGCGATTGATAAATTAAGTATTGTGATTACAGTATTTCTAGCAGTTATCTTTTTACAAGATACGCTAACGATTAAAACGTTGATTGGCTGTGGATTGATTACTGCAGGAACTGTTTTGATGGTATGGTAGTGTAGAAATTTGCTGTTTAGAAAGGGAGTATTCCTGTGAATCAATTTTTAAATGTAATCATGGGAATTTTTTCGCTAATAATGATGGTTGATTTTGTAGTAGTCGTGTATAAGGGGTTTCGAGCAGAAGATATTCGTGTGCCACTTTGGATTTTAGTTATTTCATTTGTAGGAGTTATCATTATTAATGAATTACTGTTTGTTTTTTTAAGATAAATTCATGATAGAGTGAATAGTTATCATTTGCGTGAAGGTTAAATTTTTGTTAGTATAAAAGAATATACGGGGTCGTTACGGATTCGACAGGTATAGGTTGAGCTTTCAATGCATTTCGTAGGTTACGGCTACGTAAAAACGTTACAGTTAAATATAACTGACAAACAACAAACAAACACTTTAGCTTTCGCAGCTTAATACCTGCAAGCTAAGATCTGTCCGGCATCGCCCATGTGCTCGGGTCCAGGTCTCATTATTAGTGGGATACGGTTCACTTTTCCGTCTGTCTAAGTGAAACAGAGATGATCAGGCTAGCTTAAGATGACGCTTGTTTATCAGCTAATCGGTAGCGAAACTTTAAATGGATAAACTATGAATGTAGATTTGATTGTGTCGATATATTTGGACGCGGGTTCGACTCCCGCCGGCTCCATTTTTTACGATGAATAAGGCTTAGAAACGTTGATTTTTCAATATTTCTAAGCCTTTGTTTTTTTAAAAAATCCAATGTCTTTAGAAATGTCTTTAGATGCCCATATAATTGGCAAATTTTTTAGCCGTTTTGTCCTTGTTTTTTTGCGTTACGTGAGTGTAAATATTTACTGTAGTTTGAATATCTGAATGCCCTAGCCGTTCTTTGACTATTTCCATAGTTACACCACTTTCAAATAGTAAACTAGCGTGTGTGTGTCTAAAACCGTGAATGTGTATCATTTTAAAATTATGACGACTACAAACGCTTTTTAATACAGCCCTAGGTTTACTTAAGGAATACATCTTATTCTTATCAAGCTTACAAAAAAGTAATTGGTTAGAGTTTAATGAATTATAACCAAAGACTAACAACTTCTTAGCTTGTTCTATTTTCCATTTTTTAAGCAATTGCAGTGTATTATCATCTAAACTAATTGTTCTATAGCTTTCTAGTGTTTTAGGTGTTTGTATTTTTTGCTTATAATTTTCGCCTGTGGCGATTGTTTTATTGATAGTTAGTGTTTGATTGGTAAAGTCAATATCTTTCCATGTAAGAGCTAAACATTCCCCTTTTCTAATACCTGTAAATGCAAGTAAGCGAAAGAATGAAATCCATTCAAGGCTAGTATCTTGCTCAAGATAGTTAAAAAATTCTAACAACTCCTCTTTAGTGTAATATTTTAAATTGTCATCTTTCTGTTCTTGAACCTTCTTAGGCATAATGAATTTATCTTTAGGATTAGCATATATATATCCCATTCTATAAGCATGATTAAAAACAGCAAAAGTGTAATTTATCATCTTTTTGTAGTTTTTAAAGCTTGAGTGCCATTCATTAGCTGTTTTTTGTAATAAAGCCGTACTGATTAAGTTTATTCTATAGTGACTAAAGATAGGCAATATATGCAGTTTAAACATGGTCATTGTTTTAAATAAGGTGCTTTCTTTAACCCCTTGCTTATATATTTCTAACCATTCCTCATATACATCTTGATATTTCAAAGTTTTAGAGTTTTTGATATACGAATTATCGTTTAGTGCTTGAATGGCAATACTTAAGTATAGCTTAGCCTCTTTCTTAGTTTCAAACCCTCTTTTCTCAATATTGACTTGTTTACCCGTGATAGGGTCTGTTCCTAGATAACCTTTCACTTTAAAAAATGTACCTTTAGTTGTTGTATATGTTGTAATCTTTGCCATTTGTATTTCACCTTTCATTACCACCCCCATGGTAAAAAGGAAAAAGGTGTGTATTTTTGGATTTTCCCTCGATAAATAAGTGTTAAATCATTTAAATGTATAAAAATAACTTCAAATAAAAAAGCAAAATTTGTTGTTTTAAATGAAGTACACAAGGTTATTAGTTGATTAATCTTCTTCACAATTTTTAGTGATTTCTTCTAGAGTTTCTTCTAAAACTAAAAGATACATTTTAGTAGATAGCGTGAATTTTTCATAAGCAAGTTTACTAGAATTATCTATAAAACAATTTTCCCCCTCAATAATTTTGAAAAATTTTTTCTTGATTTTTTCTTCCTTTTCTTTAATGTATAAAATTAAGTTTTTTATAATTACAGTATCAGAAAAGCTATTTGTATCCAAAAACATTTGGATAGCAATTATAAACACATCTTCACCTATGACTTCGAAAGTTTTTTTTTCATCAAAATTTAAATCACAAGCAAAATCAGAAAAAATCTCAAAAATTTTTTCTTTTTCTTGTTCTAAATATTCAAAATAATCTTCTTCTAAATCTTTAAATCTGTCATTAGAACGTAAAAAGTTATAGAATTTTGTACGTTCTTTTTTGATGTTTTTTTCCCAATAAATATTAAAATAATATCTACAACTATCGTTATTAAGAAGTTCTTCTACAGTTGTCTTACCAATCTTAGCAATATTTGAAAGTTTCTTCATATTGGGTTTGTTTCTTCCGTTTTCCCAATTACTTAAAGCGGAAACATTTGAACCTATAATCTTAGCAAATTCTTTCTGATTCATTTCAAGAGATATTCTAATTGTTTTTATTTTATTGCCAATTAAAACATCTTCCATTTTTTTCATACAATCACTCCTTTGAGGTAAATAATAACAAAAAATACAGAAAATTACAACTTTATTGTTGACGTTCCACAATAAACGTTTTATTATAGAATTACAGAAAAATACAGAAAGGAGCGTTCGTATGATTTTAGCATCAATGTACAGAAGAATGACCGGGAAAAGTCAAAAGTATTTTGCTAGTAAACTAGGTATTTCAGTTAATTCCTACGCAAATAAAGAGAAAGGAAAAACTCAGTTTACTCAAAAAGAAATGGAATTATTCTATCTTGAAATAAAAAAGTTTAATCAGGATATTTCAATAGTAGATATTTTTTTAAACAATAACTACAGAAAAATACAGAAATCAACTATATTTATTGGAGGTGTTTATTTGAAGGATAAAAAATAACAAAACAAGAAAAACAATTATTACGATTATTGAAGGTTGGAAGAAAGAACATCAAAACAACAAAGAAACTATTAAACGAGATGCAAATTCCTAACACTCAAAATGGAGAACGACATTTCAGAGAGTTGATTAGAAGTTTAAGGGTTAATCATAAAGTACCTATTTTAAGTATGAGAGAACATAGAACCAATGGTTACTTCATTGCAGAAAGTACGGATGAAATATTGAATTTTACAACATCTATTAAATCTCAACTTGAAGAAGGAAACCGTATGTTGAGTGCATTAATAACTAATGACCTCGAGAAATGGAAAGACTTATTAAAAGGAGCGTGAAAAAGAATGGGTGTAGCATTTATGCAAAATATGGAACTAATTCTAACCGTGGGCATATCGTTTGTAGTCGGTATTGCTTACGGTGTGTGGTTGGCAAATGATATTAGAAAAGGAGATGGAGAAATATGTTAACGCTAGAATTACCTAAAGAATTCTCAATAGAATTACATTCAATGCTAAAGGCAGTATATAAAGCTGCTGTAGCAGAGGGCAGACAGGAAGCAAGCCTTACAAAAGATTATTTAACGTCTAGAGAGGTAAACGAGGTATACGTTTCTGTATCTGCTCCTACTTTGAAGCAGTGGGAAAATTTAGGCTTACCAGTGTATCAAGTACAAGGTAAACAATACTATAAGAAATCAGATATTGATACGTTCTTACAACAATACAAAAAATAAAAAAATAAACCACCCCTATGGTAAAAGAGAAAAAGGAGTAAATAAACATGAAAATACCACGTTATGCCAAGATTGTAGAAACAGATGAATTATATATCGTTGCTACACTATTAAAGGATTGTACGGTAGAAAAAGCACTACAAATAGTCCAAAACAACAGACAGATGCCGTCTGATAAGCTATTAGAAGTGCAAATCAAAGAGATTGATAATAAGGTGTGTATTATCGAAACTTTTAGTAAATAAAAAAAGGCACTAGTCAAAAACTAGCACCTAGGCAAAAATTACATATATATAACTCAAATCAATATACTTTATTATAGCATTAGTTGATGAGTTATTCAATGTATTTTGCCTAATCTTAAATAGAAAAGGAGAGGGTGATAACCATAAACAATGAATACAAAAAACTACTAAAAATGCTATCAAAGCTAGCTAAAATTGAAACAAAAAACAGTACTCAAAAAGTAAGTAATGTAGTAACGTTGCTAACTAAAATACAATCTATAAACTTAAACAAGTTAGATATATTAGAAAGGCATCATAGAATGAAAGAGAAAGATATGATGCATAGGAAACAGTACTATAAACACTTAGCAATACAAGAAGAGTTAACGCAACAAATATTAGAATATGCACCACTACCACTAGTGGCTAGTTGGATTGAAAGCTACTTAGACTACAGCAGATACGAGGAACGTTATGCCCTAGAAAATGGACTAAATGCCCTATTTAAAGAAATACAGCTTCATTTAACCCTTTCAGATGCTACAAGAAAGGGGGGATACTAATGCCAATTTATATTGAAAAAGGCTGGTTTAATACAAAAATTCATGTAGAGAAAACAGAACTTAGCCCTATTGATTGGTTAAAGAACTATACCGCCAATAGAGTGCCTAAAGGTGCAATCATTTTAAACGGTGATATTAAACGAATGAAAGAAAAATACCCGTATGCTAATGATAAAATAGCTGAATATTATGCAAAAATGGAAGGTATAAAAAACAATCAGTATTACTTTATGACTGGGTATATAGAAAAAGATGAAGAAAAACAATTAAAACGTAATACAGATAGCATCATAAGAAGGAGCGTTATTACATTAGATTATGATGATAAGGACACGCCTTCACTAGATGAGTTGATACGCATCATAAAAGAGAAAAAGCCTAATGTTGAGTGTTACATATACCCAACTATTAAGTATACAGACGAGTTTCCACGTTGGCGTGTAGTATTTGAACCAGATAGACCACTATTAGAATACGAATACAAGCAAGTTGCTACAGACTTAGCCAAAACAATAGGGCTTGAATATGATAAAAGTGTTATAAACGATTGGCAAAAGTTTGCAGGGTTACCAGTAGTTACTTCTAAAAATTCCCATATTGAACCAGTATACATTGAGGGAGAAAAGCTAAAAACTCCTGATATCAAGGATATGAAGCCACCAATTAAGCAAACAGAGAAAATTACAGGAGAATACGCCTCTAAATTCAATGATAATGGTAATATACCGCATGATGATGCAATTGAAATCATGGAACATTATGTAGAAGTAAATGAAGCTGAATTAATGGATTATGATAAAGCATTGACAGATATGTTTGTTATTGCTAAAGCTATTAGTACTGATGAGATTGATTATGACACTGGGAAAGAATGTGTTGAAATCCTTGCTTTAGGGAATACAGACTGGATACATGGTACACAAAATAAGATAGGGAATTTAAGTAAACTCCATTTAATGCTACACCGTGGTATTTATAAAAATCCATGGAGCTTTTACTATTGGTTTAAAGTTAGAACCGATAGACAACTTAAGCCGTCTGAAACGTCTGAAGAAATAATAAAACGTATACGTGAAGATAGTGAACAATGGAAAATAGAACATGCAGAAATGAAAAGAGATGGAACGTTAAAAAAGCCTCGTCTACCAGTACGAGTTGCAGCAGATATTACGAAACGCCATTGTGATATGGGTAGGTTAGGTAGTTATGATGCTGATACGCGTCATTTAGGCATTTATAATCCCGATACAGGTATATATGATAGTAGTGATTATTATAGAAAAACACTTTTTAGAGCGGGTGAACGTTCTTTAACAAGAAATGAATGTAAAGAAGTATTAGATTTATTGTTAAATGAAGCTGAAAATAAGGAAAGAACGCTAGATTATAATTACATTATTTTTAAGAATGGAATTTATAATATAGACACTAAACAATTAGAACCATTTAGCCCTAATTATGTTTTTGAAAGTACAATTGGAGTGAATTATAATCCTGACGCTGTTGAACCTGTATTCCCTGATGGTTGGACTTTTAGTAAATGGATGGATATTTCTATGGGTGGAGATGAAGAAAAGAAAGAGCTTTTGTGGCAATTAATAGCCAGTACAATCCATACCAACAAGCCAAGTGGTCACGTTGCATTTCTATTCAGTAGGGTAGGGTCAAGTGGTAAAAGTACATTGCAACTACTACTAAAAAACTTAGTAAGTAAAGAAAGAAGTGTTGCTTTACGATTGAAAGATATTGAAAACCGTTTTGATATCTCGAGAGCAGTCGGGAAAGCACTAGTTATTGGTGATGATAATTCACCTAAAGATTATAACGCTGATAGTGCAAATCTAAAGAGTATGGTGACTGGTGAACCGTTAAAAGTTGAAGCTAAAGGAGAAAACGCACAAACTCATCATTTCAATTGTCAAGTAGTGCAATCAATGAATGGGTTACCTAACTTTGGTGATGTGACAGATGGACTTATTAGACGGTTACGTATTATTGAATTTAAAAAAGTTTTTAAAGGTAAAGAAAACAATCCAAACGTAAAAGAAAAATACATTAATGACCCGCGCTTATTAGAATGGATAGCTAAAGAGGCTTTGGAACATTTAGTATTAAGTGGGGAATGGATACAAACAGAGGAACACAAGCAATATGTTCAAGAAATCATCTCAGATAGTGACCCTGTTGCACGTTATTTCGAGGAACGTATACCACAATTTACAAGCACCCGTTTACCTATAAAATTCTTGTATGCAGATTTTAAAGCTGTGTATTTACTAGAAAATAATAGAAATACTAAAATCTCTCAACGTACATTTACTAAACAGCTTAAGCCATATATGGAAGCTAAAGGTTGGAAGTATGATAGAAATAATAAAAAGCCTTTAGAAGCATTTCATAAAGCAGATTGGCAATTATATGTAGATAAGGTAAAGGAATGGGATATAACCTATAATTACGAAAAAGAAAGCATTGCTTATCAACCTATGTTTGTTAAAGAAAACGATATTTAAAAGCCAACCAACCAACAAACCAACATTGAACCAACATTCCTTTAGTACAATGTTGGTCGAGTTATCGTTGATATGACAATGTTTTCAGTCGAAAACCAACAAACCAACATTATTTTCAACTTCTGGAAGAAAAAAATAAAAAAAAAACTTTAAGAGATAGAACATAAATAAATTTTAAAAATGAAATAATTATATAGGAAGTGGGTTTTTATGTTGGTTTGTTGGTCAATGCTTAGAAACGTTGATATGACAATGTTTTTCTGACCAACATTGCTAGGCATAATGTTGGTTTAATGTTGGTTTTTACGTAGTAATGTTGGTTTCGATAGGAATATTAAAGCTAATTCAATCAAAAACAAAGGGACGGTAAACAAAAACCGTCCTTTTTGCTGTATAAAAGGTGTATAACTATCATAAAGTTGTAGTATGTAGTAGAATATAGATGAGGGATGAAGGAACGAGAAATAGAAGATGCTGTATATATATTATGAAGATTGAATTAGAAGGACGAGAAGGACAGGTATTAATCTGTAAGCACTGTATGCAAAGGAGACCCTCAAAAAATTCAATCATTATAAAGGAGTAATAAATATATGCAACAACAAATAATTGCTTCTGCTAGCTCAACATTAGATTATGCTATCTATGGAGCAGTAGTACAGGCAAAATATTCTAGAATAAACAAACCAGTTTATACCACTAAAGAGTATGAAGATGGTATTGTTGATATTATCGTTGATGGTTACCAACTTGAAGAACCATGGTACGACAAGTATTATAACAGCCCGTATATAGATAAGGTTATAGTAACCAGCCGTGATGGTGCTATACTTAAGATTAAAGACTGTACTCTAGCAGTACAAGGTTACGTAATCCTAGATAATACAATAGATTGTGACACTATAGAAACAAGATATACTGTTAAATTATTATCTGAACCATTGCAAGGTATGAAGCTAATGCAATCCAATATCAAAGAAGAAGATTTATCAGGTGTAATACATGCATATTGGGCAATTCAAAAGATAGAAGATGACTTAAAGAATTTAAACGATACTGAAAATTATGAAGTAGTCGAGTTTGAAGGTGAATATATAACTCAATATCACCTAGTAGAAAAAACGTACCTAAAAGGTATAGTTAGAGCCTTTAAATCAGAACAATCAAGAGAGGGTTAACTCCCTCTTTTTTTGTACTCAAAAACAAAAAACAAGATGCTGAATGGGGTTGCTTAAAGAAGAAAGTAAACAGGAAAAGATGATGCTAGAATGGGCAAAAAAACGTGTGCTACAAGCTTGTGGCATCATATAATGTATTTATTCATTTCTAATCAATAAGGCTCAAATAGAGCAGAAAATAAGCTAATATGAACGAGTTAGAAAGTTATAAAGCTTTGCTGTCAGAAGCTAACTGACTGGTGCTATTCAATCGTCCTAGCTATCTATGATGCAAGCTTAGTAAGATAAAAGGTAAGAGGGAAAACATTATGGATAACAAAGGGCAGACCACAAAGGCAAGCTAGCTAGTGTGTAGGCAAAGAGTGTTAGAAATGGAATATTAAAGCGTGAGATGATGCATATAGAACAGCATCTGAATGTAGTTTGAATATAGAATATAATCTAATAAGCACAACTTTGCTGACAATCAACGTGTGAAAAGCACTGGAAGAACAAGAGGACTTTAAGAGAAAGAAGAAGATGAATAAACTTGCTGTGTGTTCTATTGAGTAAGAAGGAACAAAAGATGATGCTAGCGAGCAAGGAAGAAGATGCTAAAAGAGTTAAACAATCAACTAAACAAACAATCTTTCAAGAGTAAATGATATAATCATTAAGCAAGAGGACACTAATACAAGCCAAATAAACCTACTAGATGAAGGGATAGGGGGACAGTATAGGCATACCCCATAGGGAAATCACGAAAGGAAAAGGGTACAAAAGACCGCGCCCCCCATTTGTGTATACAAACTCCCCTTAATTTTTAGGCATACCTAATAATAAGCAAATAAAAAACACCTTACAAAGCAAGGTGCTATTTTTTCATCTTAACCATAGGGGTGTTATTTTTTTCTTAATAAATATCTTTAGAAATGTCTTTAGAGAACTCTTTAGATAAAATGGAATAAAATGCATAAAATCCGATGTTACAAAAGTCTAAAACGTTGATTTTAAGGCTTTTTCAATTAAATCTTAAATTGTAGAAGTTGCCCCGCCGGCTCCATTTTTTACGATGAATAAGGCTTAGAAACGTTGATTTTTCAATATTTCTAAGCCTTTGTTAATTTTTTGAAATAGTAAAAAAAAGGATTTATATCAATTTTAGTAGCAATCATTCTAAATGAGGAACCTTGTACAATACTTAATTAAATTTCAATACGATCAGATAGAGTTAAATGATTGTGTTTCATATTTCTGTCTCATCATTTGTCCCATACTTAATTTTACCGTAAAATGTAGTCTCATACTAACTTCTAGTTTTGATATTTAACTAGAAGTTACTTTGAAACTTTACGAAAAATAAGTGGTTTGTAGTAAAAGATGGTCTGATACTCATAAAAGTAGTATAATTCATACGAAAAAATAGATAATATATCAATTAGTATTAAAGTAAGAGGTACAGTTAGAGTTAAACAAGGAAGTACGATAACTAATGTTATTGATCGAAAAGATGTGAGAAGACAAATAGATGATATTCGTAGACTTACTACACAATTTAGGGCTAGAATTACATTGGTATTAGCATCCAGAAGTTGGGGAAGTAGAATTTAAAGTTAAGAGGTTTTTACAATGAAAGTAGTATATTTAGGGCCTTCAGAACCACATACTCTTGATAACGGAAAGGAATATGAAGTGATTTCTGAGGAATATGGATGGTATAGAATAATAGATAAATCAGGAGAAGATTATCTATATCCTAAAGAAGAATTTAAAATTGTAGAAGATATGTAATTTTTTAACAACTAGATGTTAAAAAACAGAAAGGACTAATGAATGGCAAGAAAGAAATATGGAAATCAATTTCCTACTCAAGAAGTCATTCTACCTTATTAGGCACTTAACAATCGTTAGGTACTTTTTTATGCTTAATAAATAAAAAATACGAAACTAAAAATTAGAATTTATGTGATAGAAGTTGTAGGTATTGTTGTTTTGGATGATAATAGTAAATTTTTGGAAAAGCAGAAGTGCATAAGTCAATATTCTGAAGTATAATTTGAGTTGAGAAGGTGGTTTGAATGAAAGTTAAATATAAAGGTGAATCAACATCGTATGGATTAGAAAATGATAAAATCTATGAAGTAATATCCATCGAAAAAATTTTTTACAGAATTATTGATAAATCAAATGAAGATTTTTTATATTCTCCAGATTATTTTGAAATAGTGGAGAAAGCACCGATTCCTTTAATAATTAAATAAATAGCTCAAAAGAAATATAGATTTATCTGAACTTCTTTATACATTTGAAAGAGATTTTATAATATTATTTATTTTACTAAGTGTTCTTTTGTATATAAAAAGGACACATAAAGAAAGCATTGGCTGCAGAGATAAGAATATTGAAAAACAATCACTTCTGCTGTCTCCAGATGCAGATACATTTTTATAAATAGGAACAATAAATGGGATGCTATCCCTTGTTTTAAAATCCCATTATTTATGATTATGAGCACAACAATTTCTCAAATCATTTATACAATGCAATACTATATCTACAGTATTAGCATCTAACTTTGTATAAGTTGAATCTTTTGTATTATTATACATATATTCATATAAACGTTTTGCTACATCGTTACGTACTTTAGCGTCAGAATGAATATACATATATTTCACAGTACCTAAATCCAATTCGTTTATAATAACCCATAAAGGAACAGTTTTATATTGATTGATGTGATGTTTAATGGAGTTATCATTTTTTGAATTTTTCATTTTCATAATTATTTGAGAAATAGAAGATAATGTTCGATGTATTTCTAGAGTGCTTTCTGAATTATACGATTCAGTTTTTAGATAATCATATTTATTTGGATATCTCTCTATCAAAAAAACGGTTTTTATACCGCTTTTATTTACCTGAAACCAACAAAAAGAAGCAAAGAAATATACTCAAACATTTCTTTGCTTCTTTATTCTTAATGTTGTTTCTTTAATTGTCGTTGTGCGGCTAATTCAATCATACGATCAGCGAGGTGTTGGTTTCGAACGAGCAGTGGTCCATGGAAGTATGAGCAGAAGACATTTCTGTAATGCACACCTTCTGTTTTATCTTCGTCATTATTTCCATTTCCGCTAGTGACGGTACCTAATGGTTTAAGTCCTTTGCAGAGATAGGTTCTTCCGATGTGGTTTTCGTAACCAACATATGTTTCTCCTGTTTCTTCATCGTAAATTGTAATATCTCCGATAAATCGGTGGTCAAATTGACCATTTGTATAGCAATCAATGGCTCCAATTCCATCTAATTTTTCACCGGCCGCATTGATGTAGTAACGTCCTAATAATTGGAAGCCACCGCAAATTCCTAAAAAAACGCCATCGTCTTCGATGAAGTGAATTAAGTCGTTTTTTTTAGATTGTAAGTCTTTGGCAACGATGGTTTGTTCATAGTCTTGTCCACCACCGAACATGACGATGTCAAAGTCTTCAGGATTAAATGGGTCTCCTAAACTAATCAATGTCGTTTCGACCTCATAGCCTAGCTTTTTGGCGCGATATTGGAGCATTAGTAGATTCCCATTATCTCCATAAGTATTCATTAAATTTCCGTATAAATGACAAATTCTGATTTTCATGAAGTCATTCCCTCTTTCAAGTAACCGTGTTTCGCTAAGTCTTTACGGAGTTGTAATAATGCCGTATACGTTGCTAAAATATTAATTTTTTTCGTTGGTACTGATTTTAATTTTTCAATTAAGGCATCATTGTTTTCTGTTTTTGTGAGAGTTGTAAATCCTGCAACTTCCATTCGAGTTTCTAAGTCATCAACTCGAAGTCCGCCAATGTATGTTTTTTTTGGAGTAAGTTTTGCGAGTTCTTCAAATTCACCATCCCAGATCCAACTAATATCTTGTCCATCTGCATAATTATCGTTTAATAAGACAGCCAGTGAAAAATCTTCTTTTTCATAGCCAAGTAGTTGGATAATTTGGTTAAATCCTACTGGATTTTTAATTAAATTAATCATGACTTCTTTGTCTTCAAATGTAAAGGTTTCTTGACGACCGAAGACTCTTTGCGCTTGTCCAAATCCTGCTTGGATTTCTTCAGGAGTTAAGCCAAAAAATCTAGCAGCAGCATAGGCACTTAGTGCATTATAAATATTATAAAGTCCTCCAATTGGAAGTGAAAAATCAAATCCATCAATTTTGAAAGAAGATTTTGTCAGAGATAATTCTGTTAATTCTGTGACCGCATAGTCTAATTCAGGGCGTTTGAAATCTCCGTTTGGGCAGTAGTATTTTCCTAAATTACTATATGTAATAAAATGATATTGTAAAATGGAATGGCAATGTGGACATAAAATACCGTCCGTATTGTAGTGTGCTTGATAGTGACCATCTTCTGCATGATCAAATCCAAAATACAGTCTTGGATTTGGAAGAGTATCACTATTGAAAATTGGTGCATCTCCATTTGATAGAATAGTAGCCTCAGGAGCAAAGCTTGCACCGTCTAACATATATTGGTAAGTTGTATAAATTTCGCCGAAACGATCCATTTGATCACGGAAAATATTTGTAAATACGAATAATTTTGGTTGAATAAATGGTGTAATATGTTTAATCGTTGCTTCGTCTACTTCTAATACAGCAATATTTTTTTCACCTTTAACAGGTGTATGATTTAAAAAAGTAGAAACAATTCCTTGTGTTAAATTTGCTCCTGTTGGATTTGTTAAAATATTGGGGTATTTTTGTTTTAATAATTGAACGATTAAAGAAGTCGTTAATGTCTTTCCATTTGTCCCACTAACAATAATGACTTCATAATGGTCTGATAAATGTTTTAAAATATGTGGATCAATAGCATGAGCTACTTTTCCTGGGAAGCTACTTCCACCATTTGTAAAAGTTTGAAGTGCCCAGCGAGTTAATTTCCCCGCTTCAATAGCAAATTTGGTACGTATATTCACGAAACGTGCATCCTTTCAAAAAATATTCGTCTTTATTGTAGCATAAAATGACTGAAAAGGAATACAATTCGCTTGTTTTCTAATTAAGAAATGAATAAGAATTTGTTTGGAATTATATGAAAAAGTTCATAGTGCTTTTTTATAGTTTTTCGTTGCACAACTTTCGATATTATCGTAAGATGTTAAGGGAATATGAAAAGTGTCAGGAGGTTAAAATTGTGGCACAATTATTTTTTAAATACGGTGCAATGAATAGTGGAAAGTCGATTGAAATTTTAAAAGTTGCTCATAATTATGAAGAACAAAATAAATCTGTATTATTATTTACCAGTGCAATCGATGATCGTGATGAAGTAGGATATGTTTCTAGTCGTATTGGAATTCGAAGACAAGCGATTCCGATTTATGATGCAACAGATATTATTTCCATTGTAAAAGAACAAGAGGTAAAACCTGCTTGTATTTTAATTGATGAGTCTCAATTTTTAAGTAGAGAACATATTTTAGATTTAGCACATATAGTAGATATTTTGGATATTCCAGTAATGGCTTTTGGCTTAAAAAATGATTTCCAAAATGAATTATTTACCGGCTCTAAATATTTATTATTATATGCTGATAAAATTGAGGAAATTAAAACGATTTGCTGGTACTGCCATAAAAAGGCAAGTATGAATATGCGTGTTGTAGATGGAAAACCTGTTTATACAGGTGAACAAATTCAAATTGGTGGGAATGAATCGTATTATCCCGTATGCCGTTATCATTATTCACACCCAGGTAAAGAAAGATCTTAAGGAGGAAATTATGTTTGATCAATTAGATAGTTTTATTATTCGCTATGATGAGTTATCTGAGTTATTAAGTGACCCAGATGTTATTAGCGACACAAAACGTTTCATGGAATTAACAAAAGAAGAGTCTAATTTGCGTCCGAAAGTTGAAACTTTTAAACGTTATCAGCAAGTAGTGGAAGAAATTGGCGATACAGAAGAAATGTTAGGAGAAGGCTTAGATAGTGAAATGGCTGAAATGGCTAAAGAAGAATTAGCTTCTCTTAAAAAAGAAAAAGTAGAATTAGAAGAAAAAATTAAATTCTTATTATTACCAGAAGATCCAAATGATGGTAAAAACATTATTATGGAAATTCGTGGGGCTGCTGGTGGAGATGAAGCAGCATTATTTGCGGGAGATTTATTATCCATGTACCAAAAATATGCTGAGTCACAAGGTTGGCGTGTAGAAGTGATGGATGCTAACATTACAGGTATCGGTGGATATAAAGAAGTTATTTTAATGATTACAGGGGATAATGTATTCTCAAAATTAAAATATGAATCAGGAGCTCATCGTGTGCAACGTGTTCCTTCAACAGAATCACAAGGGCGTGTTCATACATCAACTGCAACAGTTGTAGTGATGCCTGAAGCTGAAGAAGTAGAGATTGAATTAGAAGATAAAGATATTCGTGTAGATATTTATCATGCTTCTGGTGCGGGTGGACAACACGTTAATAAAACAGCTTCTGCCGTTCGCTTAACTCACTTACCAACAGGTATTGTCGTAGCCATGCAAGATGAACGTTCTCAATTAAAAAATAGAGAGAAAGCGATGAAAGTATTACGTGCTCGTGTCTACGATAAAATCTCTCAAGAAGCTCAATCAGAATATGATGCAAATAGAAAATCTGCCGTTGGTACAGGGGATCGTTCAGAACGTATTCGTACATACAATTTCCCTCAAAACCGTGTGACAGATCACCGAATTGGATTAACGTTACAAAAATTAGACCAAGTTCTTGCAGGAAAAATTGATGAAATTGTCGATGCATTAATTTTATACGATCACACTGAAAAATTGGAGCAATTAAATAATGGAAATAACTAATCCAACGAATCAGGAAGTCCTAGTTAGGGCTTCTTGTTTTTTACAAGAAAGACAACCTTCTTTTTCGAAAGAAGATTGTGAATGGTATGCTCGCCAATTAAGCTTATATTTGAATCAGTGGACGATGACAGAGTTACTCATTCATTTGAATCAGCCTGCAGTAATTGGATTATGGGGAAAGATGGAACCACTACTCATTCGTTTATCAAATTTTGAACCATTGCAATATATTACAAAGCAAGCTGAGTTTTATGGACGAGAATTTATTGTGAGCCCTGACACTTTAATTCCAAGACCTGAGACAGAAGAATTAGTTGAAAAAATTATTGTCTTTTTAACTGAACATTCTAGTGGAAAAGTGTTAGAAATTGGAGTAGGGACAGGTTGTATCATTCATACATTAGCTTTAGAATGTCCTGGATTTTCTTATCAAGGTGTGGATATTTCAGAAGGAGCGCTTGAAGTTGCTAAGAAAAATCAAGAGAAATATCAGATAGAAAATGTTTCTTTATATCGAAGCGATGTATTTCAAGAAGTTTCTCCTCAAAAATTTGTATGTATGATTAGTAATCCTCCTTATATTGATGTTTTAGAGAAAAATGTGATGGATGAATCGGTTTTACGCTTTGAACCAGAAGTAGCTCTTTTTGCAGAAGATAAGGGGTTAGCGATTTACCGTAATATTGCAGAACATTTAGAAACTTATTTATTAGAGGAAGGTCAAGCCTTTTTTGAAATTGGATTCCAGCAAGGAAAAGTTGTTCAGCAATTATTTAAACAGTATTGTCCAAATCGAAAAGTGAGTATTCATAAAGATTTATCAGGAAATGACCGAATGATTATTGTAGGAAGGAGGAGGTAACATGAAAACAAAAATTTTTCATCAAGAAACATTAGACAAAGCAGCTTTTTTATTGAAAGAAGGAGAAGTTGTCGCTTTTCCAACAGAAACGGTGTATGGATTAGGAGCGATTGCAACAAGCCAAGAGGCGGTCTTAAAAGTATTTGAAGCAAAGGGCAGACCAAGTGATAATCCATTAATTGTTCATGTTCATTCTGTAGACCAAGTCATGGATACCGTTGAAGAATTTCCAGAAAGTGCAAAATTATTAGCGAAACATTTCTGGCCAGGGCCATTAACGATGATTTTAAAAGCGAAACCTGGTATTTATGCACCTGCATTATCAGCTGGACTACCTACTGTATCATTTAGAATGCCAAATCATGAGTTGACATTATCATTAATTGAACAAGTTGGAGTTCCATTAGTGGGTCCAAGCGCCAATCAATCGACAAAACCAAGTCCGACAAGAGTTCAACATGTGACGGAAGATATGGATGGAAGAATTGCGGGTATCGTAGATGGTGGAGATACAAGTGTAGGCGTTGAATCTACAGTAATTGATTTAACAAATGAAGAAGGTCCCGTTATTCTACGACCTGGAGTCATTACAAAAGAAGAAATTGAACCAATTATCGGGCCATTAGTGGAATATATGAAAACAACAACGGGGGAAAAAGTAATTCCTAAATCTCCAGGGATGAAATATCGTCACTATGCTCCAACTACCCCTGTCGTTGTGGTGGAAGGTTCTTTAGAGTTTTGGCATCAATTGATTGAAGAATATCAAGCAAAAGGTGAAAAAGTTGCAGTTATGGCATCGGATGATATTTTAGATGCAGTGAGTTCAACTGTAAATGAGTCTTATTCATTAGGCAAAAAAGATTCAGTTGCAGATATGAATCATCATTTATTTCATGCATTGCGCTCGTTAGATCATACCGATGCGACTATTATTTTAGCGCAAGCAAGTGTCAAAAAGGGCGCGGGATTAGCGTATATGAATCGCTTAGAAAAAGCGTCTAGTAGTACTAAAAAAGAAAGATAGAATAATGTTCTAGTATAGTGGAACACAAAAGTTACTAATTTTGATGATACTGTTAAACTATGTTAGAATAATTCTATAGAAGAAAAAAGGAGTGAAGCCAATGACACAATTTAAAGAAGACATACTTGTGTTTGAAGCGATTGAAAAAGAAGCTTTGCGTCAAAAGCATGGCATTGAATTAATTGCTTCAGAAAACTTCGTTTCACCTGCTGTATTAAGAGCGCAAGGTAGCATTTTAACAAATAAATATGCTGAAGGTTACCCGAATCGTCGTTACTATGGCGGATGTGAATATGTCGATGTAATTGAACAATTAGCAATCGACCGTGTAAAAGAATTATTTGGAGCGGAATATGCCAATGTTCAACCCCATTCTGGTTCTCAAGCGAATATGGCGGCTTATCGAGCGCTTGTTTCAAAAGGAGATAAAATTTTAGGAATGGATTTAAGTCATGGTGGACATTTAACTCATGGAATGGGAGTTAACTTCTCTGGTCAAGATTATGATTTTATTGCGTATGGATTGAATCCAGAAACAGAAATGATTGATTATGATGCCTTAGAAGAAATTGCTAAAACAGAACGTCCAAAACTAATTGTTGCAGGAGCTTCTGCTTATCCAAGAGAAATTGATTTCAAACGTATTAGTGAAATTGCCAAAAGTATTGATGCTTATTTCATGGTAGATATGGCGCATATTGCAGGATTAGTGGCAAAAGGAGCTCACCAAAATCCAGTACCGTATGCAGATGTTGTCACTTCAACAACGCATAAAACATTACGCGGACCAAGAGGTGGTTTAATTTTAACGAAACAAGAATTTGCGAAAAAAATTAATAGTGCTATCTTCCCAGGTATTCAAGGGGGACCATTAGAACATGTAATTGCAGCAAAAGCAGTTGCGTTCCATGAAGCACTTCAACCGGCTTTTGGAGAGTATATCAAACATGTCGTTGAAAATGCAAAAGCAATGGCGGAAGTCTTTAATGAAAGTGGAATCCGTCCAATTTCTGGGGGAACAGATAATCATTTATTATTACTAGATATTACTTCTACTGGCTTGAACGGGAAAGAAGCTCAAGAATTATTAGATAGTGTAGGAATTACAGTGAATAAAAATTCCATTCCATTTGATCCACTGCCACCAATGAAAACAAGTGGTATTCGTGTAGGAACAGCAGCTATTACTACTCGTGGCTTTAATAAAGAAGCAGCGAAGAAAGTGGCAAAATTAATTGTAGAAACACTAGCTCATGCAACTGATGAAGGGAAGTTAGACGAAGTTCGTCAATCTGTACAAGAGTTGACAAAACAATTTCCGTTATATGAATAACACAATGTAATCAGTCACATTAATTATGAAAACACTATTTTCTTAATGAAATTTTAAGGAAAAAAAGAGTTTTTTCCTATTTATATACTAGTATTTTGATTGTTTTTTTTGTAGAATAACAGATAGTGAAAATATATTGTGGAAGGGGCAAGCAAGATGGGTAATTTTCATGTGTTAGATCATCCGTTAATCCAACATAAATTAACGATGATTCGACAAAAAGATTGTGGAACAAAAGTCTTTCGTGAGGTTGTAAATGAAATTTCAATGTTGATGGCATATGAAGTTTCAAGAGATTTACCATTAGAGGATGTGGAGATTGAAACACCTTTAGTGAAAACAACACTGAAAACTTTAGCTGGGAAAAAAGTTGCCATTATTCCTATTTTACGTGCTGGTTTAGGAATGGTTGACGGAATTTTAGAATTAATTCCAGCTGCCAAAATTGGACATGTCGGAATGTATCGTGATCATGATACATTACAACCTGTTGAGTATTTCGTTAAATTGCCTTCAGATATTTCTGAAAGACAATTATTTGTAGTTGACCCAATGTTAGCTACAGGGGGATCGGCAGTGGCTGCGATTGATGCGTTATTAAAACGTGGAGCGCATCCGCGATCGATTAAGTTTTGTTGTCTTGTAGCAGCGCCAGAAGGAGTAAAAGTTCTTCAAGAAGCGCATCCGGAAATCGATATTTATGCTGCGGCATTAGATGAGCGATTAGACGAAAATGGCTATATCCTTCCGGGATTGGGCGATGCTGGTGATCGCCTATTTGGAACCAAATAAATAAAATCATAGTCACGCTTTTGCGTCTGACTATTGCCATGAAATCTGACAATAATCACCGTTTAAGCAATGCATGCGATAGGTGAAAATTGTCAGTTTTTTATTTGGAATAAATAAGGGAGTATGAGTTATGGAAGCTTTACCAAAAACGATAGAATTTTTTGGTTTGTCTTTTTCAGTTCCAATCTTACTTTCTTGTCTTGTAACATTATTAGTGGTAACAATTTTTTCAATTGTATCTGCAAGAAATGTTTCTATGAAACCAGGAAAGATGCAAAATGTTTTTGAATCTCTGATGGACTTCACAAAAGGGATTGTAAACAGTGCAGTAGATGAAGAAACGGGCAAGTCATATTACTTATATGTATTTTCACTCTTCTCATTTATTTTAATCGCCAATATGGTCGGTTTGGTCATTTATTTCCATTATGGAGAACATAGTTATTTTGCTTCTCCAACGGCAAGTCCGGTTGTGTGTTTGGCGTTATCATTGATGACGACATTAATTGCACACTATTCCGGTGTTCAAAAAATGGGATTTAAAGGCTATATTAAAAACTCTTATTTGAGTCCAATGTCTTTAATGTTACCGATTAAATTAATTGAAGAGTTTACAAATACAATTACACTTGCATTCCGTCTTTACGGAAATATTTATGCAGGTGAAGTATTGTTAGGATTAATTGTGATGTTCTCATCCAGTTTCGGAATCTTAACATATATTTTTGCAATTCCATTAGGAATTGTTTGGCAAGGATTTTCCGTAGTTATCGGAGCTATTCAAGCCTATGTATTTTGTACATTAACAATGGTGTACATTGCACATAAAGTAGAACATGAATAATTTTTAAGAAATGAGGAATTAACTTATGACAGAATTAGCAGCAGCAATCGCAGTAGCAGGGGCAGCTTTAGCAGCCGCTTTTGGTAACCAAGCAGTTATCGTAAAAACAATTGAATCAATGACACGCCAACCAGAAATGAGCAATGAATTACGTTCAACAATGTTCGTTGGGGTAGCCTTAATCGAAGCGATGCCAATTTTTGCGGTATTAATCGCTTTAATCCTAGTTTTCATCAAATAATCAGTTTGTTCGATAAATTTGTTGAAAAGGAGGGATGATGGATGTTTCAGTATATGTTAGTAGGTAGCACTGTTCTGGGAGATACACTTATTGTCTTAATTTCAATTATCTTATTACTATTTTTAGTTAAGTATTTCGCTTGGGATAAAATTGAAGTGATGTTAGAAGCTCGTCGTCAAAAAATCAGTAAAGATTTAGATGAAGCTGAAAAGAAACGTAAAGCAGCTGAAGAGATTCAAGCAAATGCAAAAGAAATTATTCATAATGCAGAAGTGAAAGGTCAAGATATTTTAAACTCGACTAGAGAAGCAGCTTCAAAAATGCAAGATGAAATGATTAAAGAAGGACGAGATGTTGTATCTAGAATGAAACTAGATGGACAACGTGAAGTGGATTCCATGAAACAACGTGCTTTGGCGCAAATGCAAGATCAAATTGTAGATTTATCTGTTCAACTTGCAAGCCAAATTTTAAATAAAGAATTGACTGAGCAGACACATCAAGATGTGATTGAATCCTTTATTGAAGGGTTGGAAAGCTGATGGTGAAATTTCATAAAGAAGTAGTCAAAGAAGCCAGTCATTTTTATGGTCAAGTCAAGTATGACGGGACTTTAAAAACAGTTACAGCAGAATTACAAGAAGTATTAGACGGAATTCAAAATACTGCACGCTTTCGTCAATTAATGCATTTAGAACAAGTTTCCGTTGAAGAAAAAATGGCATTATTACAAGAAGCTGTTTCGAATTTATCAAGGAGTACACAAGATTATTTAAAATCTTATTTACACCCTGATAAATCTGCTTATCTAATTGAAGCAATTGAAGCTTTTCTTGATATTTATTCAGCGAATCGACTTGAAATGATTTCAGCAGTTCCACTAACAGAAGAACAAATCAATCGTATTGCAGAAGCTTTTCAAAAGAAAACAAGAAAAGAGTATGATTCATTCGTCAATACAGTTGATCCAAGCGTAATCGGTGGAGTGAAATTAAAGACAAAAGAATATTTATTAGACGGAACATTATTATATAAACTTGAACAGTTTAAGAAGAAAATTAGTCAAACAGGATTGAAGGGGTGAGACAATGGATACGGAATTCGGTAATATCACAGCAGGAATCCGCAACCAAATTAATTCCTTTGAAGCGGAACAACACATTGAAGAAATTGGTGAAGTTTCATTTATTGGGGACGGAATTGCTCGTGTCATCGGTCTTACCAATGTCATGGCTGGTGAATTAGTGGAATTTGCAAATGGTACTTATGGTATGGCACAAAATCTAGAGAAAAATGATGTGGGTGTTATTATCTTTGGTACTTACGAAAATATCCATGAAGGAGAATCAGTGCGTCGTACAGGTCGTATTTTAGACGTTCCTGTAGGAGATGCTTTGATTGGGCGTGTTGTGGATGCTCTGGGTCGTCCTATTGATGGTTTAGGAGCGCTTGAAACAACAAAACGTCGTCCAGTAGAAAATGAAGCACCTGGTGTAATGCAACGTAAAAGTGTTCACCAATCATTAGCTACTGGATTAAAAGTCATCGATGCATTAGTTCCAATTGGTAAAGGCCAACAGGAATTAATTATCGGAGATAGAAAAACAGGTAAAACAAGTATTGCAATTGATGCAATTTTGAACCAAAAAGGTAAAGATACTTTATGTATTTATGTTGCAATTGGACAAAAAGAATCTACTGTAAAAGCTTTAGTAGAAACGTTAAAACGTTATGGAGCAATGGATTATACAACAGTTGTATCTGCTAGTGCTTCACAACCAGCTCCAATGCTTTATATTGCTCCTTATGCAGGAACTGCAATGGGAGAAGAATTTATGTATAACGGAAAAGATGTTTTAATTGTTTATGATGATTTATCAAAACAAGCAGCAGCTTACCGAGAAATTTCATTATTACTTCGTCGTCCTCCAGGTCGTGAAGCGTATCCAGGGGATGTATTCTATTTACACTCTCGTTTATTAGAACGTTCAGCGAAGTTAAATGATGAATTAGGTGGCGGTTCATTAACGGCCTTACCAATTATTGAAACTCAAGCGGGAGACATTTCTGCTTATATTCCTACTAACGTAATTTCTATTACAGATGGTCAAATCTTCTTAGAAAGTGATTTATTCTATTCAGGTGTTCGTCCAGGTTTATCTGCCGGATTATCTGTATCACGTGTAGGGGGATCTGCGCAAATTAAAGCGATGAAAAAAGTTTCAGGTACATTACGTATCGACTTAGCAAGTTACCGTGAATTAGAAGCCTTCACACAATTTGGTTCTGATTTAGATGCGGCAACTCAACAAAAATTAAATCGTGGTAAGAGAACCGTAGAGGTTTTAAAACAAGATGTTCATAGACCATTACCAATTGAATATCAAGTATCAATTTTATTTGCATTAACAAATGGAATCTTAGATTCTATTCCAATTGAAAGATTGAAAGATTTCGAAAAAGCATTGTATCATCATTTAGAAAATGAACATGCTGATATTTTAGCAAGTATTCGTGATGAAGAAAAAATTCCAGATGAAGAAGCTTTTTATCAAGCAATTGATAAGTTTAAACAAATTCATTTATACGAACGCTCAAAATAATACGAACTAGAAAGAAGAGGTGAATTGTATGGCGTCTTCATTAAACGACTTGAAGAAGCGAATTATTTCAACGAAAAAAACAAGTCAAATTACAAGTGCTATGCAAATGGTTTCTGCTTCAAAGCTAGCTAAGTCTGAACAAGCCGTTCGTCGTTATCAGGATTATGCTGAAAAAATTCGTGAAGTTGTAACGCATTTATTATATGCTGAACAAAAATATGATATTGAAGAAACTGATGAAGAAATTGATTCAAATAAAGAGGAATCATTTATTGATTACCACGATTTATTAATCGAAAGACCTGTGAAAAAAACAGGTTATCTAGTCATTTCATCAGACCAAGGTCTAGCGGGAAGTTACAATTCTTCGATTTTCCAAGCAACATGCGAAATGTTGCAAATGGATCATGATTCAAAAGATGAGTATGTGATTTTAACAATTGGTGGAGCTGCAAGTCGCTTCTTTAAAAAGATGGGCATTGATGTTCGTTTAGAAATTAATGATGTCAGTGATATTCCATCATTTGAAGAAGTACGTAAAATTGTAAGTAGTGCGGTACAAATGTTTAGACAAGGTGAATTTGATGAATTTTATGTTTGTTATAATCACCATGTGAATGCATTATTATCCAATTATCGTGTTGAAAAAATGTTACCGATTATTGACTTAGATGAAGATGAAGCGAAAGAATATGAGTTAGATTATATTTTTGAGCCAAATAAAGAAATTATTATGGAAACATTATTGCCTCAATATGCAGAATCTCTTATTTATGGGGCGGTTATCGATGCAAAAGCTGCTGAGCATGCTTCACGTATGACAGCTATGAGAAGTGCAACGGATAATGCAAGAGATTTAATAAGTGATTTGACACAAGATTTAAACCAACGTCGTCAAGCACAAATTACGCAAGAAATAACTGAAATCGTTGGCGGAGCAGCAGCTCTAGAAGAACAGTAAGAGTGAAAGGAGGAAATTTTTTGAGAACTGGAGAAATTTTACAAGTTGTTGGACCAGTTGTGGACGTTGTATTTCCTTTAGAAGAAGGCGTGCCTGATATTCACAATGCCCTACATGTTGTGAAAGAAAATAGTGAAGGGCATAAAAAAACAATTACGCTTGAAACAGCTGTTGAATTAGGGGATGGTGCTGTACGTACAATTGCCATGGAATCAACTGATGGTCTTCAACGAGGTATGAAAGTTATTGATTTAGGACGTACAATTAGTGTTCCAGTTGGAACAGAAACTTTAGGACGTGTATTTAATGTATTAGGAGATACAATTGATTTAGGGGAGAAATTTCCTGAAGATTTTAGACGTGATGAAATTCATAAACCAGCTCCTAAATTTGAACAATTAAGTAGTCAATACGAAATTTTACAAACAGGTATTAAAGTTATTGACTTATTAGCGCCTTACTTAAAAGGTGGTAAAATTGGATTATTTGGAGGTGCCGGAGTAGGTAAGACGGTATTAATCCAAGAATTAATTCATAATATTGCAGAAGAATTAGGTGGTATTTCTGTATTTACGGGTGTTGGAGAACGTACTCGTGAAGGGAATGACCTTTACCATGAAATGAAGGATTCAGGTGTATCTGCTAAAACTGCCATGGTATTTGGACAAATGAACGAACCACCAGGAGCTCGTATGCGTGTTGCGTTAACAGGATTAACGATTGCTGAACATTTCCGTGATGAGCAAAAACAAGATGTATTATTATTCATTGATAATATTTACCGTTTCACTCAAGCAGGTTCAGAAGTATCTGCCCTTTTAGGTCGTATGCCTTCAGCTGTAGGGTATCAACCAACATTAGCAACTGAAATGGGACAATTACAAGAACGTATTAGTTCAACAAAAGATGGATCTATTACATCGATTCAAGCTATTTACGTTCCTGCCGATGACTACACTGACCCAGCGCCAGCTACAACATTTGCCCATTTAGATGCTACAACGAACTTAGAGCGTCGTTTAACTGAGCAAGGGATTTACCCAGCGGTGGATCCATTAGCTTCAACTTCAAGTGCTTTAACTCCCGACATTGTAGGAGAAGAACACTACGAAGTAGCAATGAAAGTTCAACAAATGTTACAACGTTATCGTGAATTACAAGATATTATCGCTATTTTAGGAATTGATGAATTATCTGATAGTGAAAAAATTATTGTAAACCGTGCAAGAAGAATTCAATTCTTCTTATCTCAAAATTTCCACGTTGCAGAAGCATTTACAGGTCAGCCAGGTTCATATGTTCCTATTAAAGATACAGTACGTGGCTTTAAAGGAATTATTGATGGAGAATATGATGATATTCCGGAAGACTTATTCCGTAATGTTGGACCGATTGAAGATGTACTTAAAAAAGCACAAGCGGCAGGTTACCGAGGAGGTAATTAATCATGCTTGAAAATCGAGAACTTTTAGTCGTCGTAACAACTCCAGAAGGCAAAGTTTATAATCACCGTTCTTATTCGGTTAGTGCAGAAGCCATTGATGGAGGAATTACGATTCTTCCAAATCATGCACCAATTATGTTACCATTGAAAATTGGTGAATTACGAGTAAAACGTTTCTTAGAAGATTCTCCTACTGATTATATTGCGATTGGTGGAGGAATAATGGAAGTGCGTGATAATGTCGTAACGGTTATTGCGAACGTTGCAGAACGTGCACGTGATATTGACGTGAGTCGTGCGGAACAAGCGCGTGATAAAGCAGAAGCGATTATTCATAATAAAGAGTGCTCTAAGAGTGAAGTAGAACGTGCGAAAATTGCATTGAACAAAGCGATTAACCGTATAGGTGTTTCAAAACATCGTCGATTAAAACAATAATGAAAATGAAAACTGTTGGTTCGCCAGCAGTTTTTTCATTTTCTTTAAAAAAACAGAAAATACTTATTGCAAAACAAAAAAAGAACTGCTATAATCATAAAACGTAAACGTTACGATTTAAGAAAAGTTAAAATGAAAAGAGGAGAACACATGGCTAAAAAGTCAAAAATTGCGAAGCACCAAAAACAATTAGCATTAGTAGAAAAATATGCACAACTTAGATATGAATTAAAACAAGCAGGAGATTATGAAGCACTTCGTAAATTACCGATTAATTCAAATCCAAATCGTGTGAAAAATAGAGATATGGTTGATGGTCGACCAAGAGCTTATATGAGAAAATTTGGAATCTCAAGAATTAAATTCCGTGATTTAGCTCATAAAGGATTAATCCCAGGTGTTGTAAAAGCAAGCTGGTAATACAAAGTCAGTAATGGAGGAAAAGAAATGAAACAAGATTTAGCAACAGCATATAGACAAATGAAAAGTCCAAATATTAAAACTCGTAAACGTGCATTAAAATTAATTCATGAAGCGAAACGTGGGAAGAAAAAATAAGAGGAGTAAGGTCATGAAAGTTAGCAAAAAAATTGTAGCAGTGTTAGGAGCGGCATTTTTATTAGGAGCTTGTTCTCAACCAACTTCTACATCTTCAAAAAAAGAAGGTAAATTAAATATTATGACAACTTTTTATCCAATTTATGATTTCACTAGAAATATTGTTGGAGATGAAGGAGAAGTTTCTTTATTAATTGGAGCTGGAACTGAACCGCATGAATACGATCCAACTGCAAAAGATATTGCAAAAATCTCACAATCAGATGCTTTAGTGTATGATAATGAAAATATGGAAACTTGGGTTCCAACTGTGATGAAAAGTTTAACAGATTCAAAAGTAAAAGAAATTAAAGCAACAAAAGATTTAGTATTATTGCCAGGTGGGGAAGAAGAACATGATCACGATCATGCTGGAGAAGATCATCATCACGAATACGACCCACATGTTTGGTTATCTCCTTATCGTGCTAAATTATTAGTACAAAAAATTACGGATCAATTAAGTGAAGCATTCCCAGCAAAAGCTTCTGCTTTTAAAACAAATGCCCAAGCTTATTTAGAAAAATTAACAGAATTAGATAATGAATACACAACTGCTTTAAAAGATGCGAAACAAAAGAATTTCGTAACACAACATACAGCATTTAAGTATTTAGCCTTAGATTATGGTTTAAATCAAGTGGGAATTGCTGGTATTTCACCAGAAGCTGAGCCTTCACCAGCTCGTTTAGCTGAATTGACAAAATATATTAAAGAAAATGATATTCGTTATATTTATTTTGAAGAAAATGCATCAGAAAAAATTGCGAAAACTCTAGCAACAGAAACAGGAGTAGCGTTAGAGGTGTTAAATCCATTAGAATCTTTAACGAAAGAAGAAATGGATAAGGGTGATAATTATATTTCAGTCATGAAAGAAAATTTAGCAGCTTTACTAAAAACAACGACAGTTGAAGGTAAAGATATTAAACCAGAACATGAAGAAAATACGAAAACTGTAGCAAAAGGATATTTTGAAGATAAAGATATTAAAGATCGCACATTAAGCGATTATGCTGGGGAGTGGCAATCTGTATATCCTTATTTAGTAGATGGTACATTCAATCAAATATTTGATTATAAAGCAAAACAATCAAAATCTATGAGTGCTACTGAGTATAAAGAGTATTATACAAAAGGCTATAAAACAACTGTTAAGCAAATGAAGATAACGGATAAGACAATGGAATTCATTGATGAAAATGGTCAAAGTCATCAATCTGAATATCAATATGTAGGCTATAAAGTGTTGAACTATAAAAAAGGAAACAGAGGCGTGCGTTATTTATTTGAAGCGGTAAATCCTGAATCGGGTGCTCCAAAATATGTTCAATTTAGCGATCATAATATTGCACCAGTGAAAACAGCTCACTATCATATCTTTACAGGTAATGAAAGCCAAGAAAAATTATTAGAAGAAATGGATAACTGGCCAACTTATTATCCAGCAACATTAACAGGTTTTGAAATTGCTCAAGAAATGTTAGTTCATTAAGATCATAAACTTCTATAGAGACAAGAGTTTCTATAGAAGTTTTTTTGTGCAATTAAACTATATATAGTTTTAAAAATGGTTGAAAAGCACAACATGTAGGTGTATGATAGTGTAGGTGATAAAAGTGTAAAGGAGGAGTGAGAGTTGAGTGTAATGCTTGTAAAGAAAAGAGATGAAAGAGTAGAGAAGTTTAATCTCCAAAAAATCTTTCGTGGAATAGAAAAAGCAGAAAAAAGTTTGTACGCGGAACTTTCAAAAAAACGTAAAGAAGTGCTAGATGAAGTTACGAGAAAGATTTTATTAAAAATAGAAAGTTTAGCGATAGAAAAAATTAAATCAGAAGAAATAGAAGCTGTTGTTTTAGATTGTTTGAAACAAGAAGGAGAAACGGTATTAGCAAATCAATTTCTTGCCGCTCGAATTCAATGGAATAAAAAACGAGAAAAAGAAATGGATGTTACTCAAAGGTTAACTAAATTAAGCCAAAGAGATGCGAGTATTATTCATGAAAATGCCAATAAAGATAGTGAAGTTTTTAATACACAACGAGATTTGATGGCAGGAACAGTAGGGAAAGTTTTCGGATTGAAAATGCTCCCTCCGCATGTTGCGAATGCCCATTTAAAAGGAGATATTCATTATCATGACTTAGATTATCATCCTTATTTACCAATGACGAATTGTAGTTTAATTGATTTTAAGGAAATGTTTGAACATGGCTTTAAAATTGGAAATGCAGATGTCGAAAGTCCAAAATCGATACAAACAGCTACTGCTCAAATGGCACAAATTATTGCGAATGTTGCTTCGAGCCAATATGGAGGATGTTCTGCGAATCGTATTGATGAAGTATTAGCTCCATATGCAAAGCTAAATTATGAAAAACATTTACAAGATGCTAAAAAATGGGTGGATGGAGAGAAAAAACAAGAAGCGTATGCATTAGAGAAAACAAAAAAAGATATTTATGATGCCATGCAATCGTTAGAGTATGAAATTAATACACTCTATACTTCTCAAGGGCAAACTCCATTTACAACACTAGGATTTGGATTAGGGACGTCATTATTTGAACGAGAAATTCAAAAAGCGATTTTAAAAGTAAGAATTAAAGGGATTGGAAAAGAACAAAGAACGGCTATTTTCCCTAAATTAATTTTTACGTTAAAACGTGGTGTGAATTTAGAACAAAATGATCCGAATTATGATATTAAAACATTAGCTTTAGAATGTTCAACTAAAAGAATGTATCCAGACGTTTTAAATTATGAACAAATTGTTAGAATTACGGGGAGTTTTAAAGTTCCGATGGGATGCCGTTCATTTTTACAAGGTTGGAAAAATGAAAAAGGCGAAGATGTTTCGGATGGAAGAATGAATTTAGGTGTCGTGACATTGAACATTCCAAGAATCGCATTAGAATCAGATGGTGATAAAGAGCAATTTTGGAGCATTTTAGAAGAAAAATTACAAATTTGTAAAGATGCTTTAGTGTATCGGGTAGAACGCTGCAAAGAAGCAAAATCAGCGAATGCGCCGATTTTATATCGCTATGGTTCATTTGGCAAACGATTGATGAATGATGAAGCGGTAGATGAAGTATTTAAACATCGTCGTGCAACAGTATCGCTTGGATATATTGGCTTATATGAAACGGCTACGGTCTTTTTTGGAAATTGTTGGGAAACAAATCCAGAAGCAAAAGACTTTACCTTAAATATTTTGAAACGATTAAGCGAGAAAACAAAGGAATGGTCGGATGAATATGACTATCATTTTAGTGTTTATGCAACACCAAGTGAAAGTTTAACGGATCGTTTTTGTAGATTAGATTATGAAAAATTTGGAGATGTAGCTGATATTACAAATAAGGAATATTATACGAATAGCTTCCATTATGATGTGAGAAAATCACCAACTCCATTTGAAAAAATTGATTTTGAAAAAGATTATCCAGTTTATTCCTCAGGAGGATTTATTCATTATTGCGAATATCCTGTTATGAAACAAAATCCAAAAGGGCTTGAAGCGGTATGGGATTATGCGTATGAAAGAGTGGGCTATCTTGGGACGAATACACCGATTGATCGTTGTTATGAATGTGGTTATGAAGGGGAGTTTGAACCAACTGCTAAAGGATTTGAATGTCCAATGTGTAAAAATAGAAATCCTAAAACTTGTGATGTCGTTAAACGAACTTGCGGTTACTTAGGAAATCCACAAGCTCGCCCAATGGTTCACGGAAGGCATCAAGAAATTAAATCACGGGTGAAACATCTCTCCAATGAACGAAATTTAATCAATTAGGAGGATTTGGTATGAAGTTTCCAAAACCGGGGGAGTGGACAAGTGAACAATATTCTAAAGGAAAAATTGCTAGTTATAAGCCTTATAATTTTGTAGATGGGGAAGGTGTGCGTTGTTCCTTATATGTGAGCGGTTGTTTGTTTGCTTGTGAAGGTTGTTATAATGTCAAAGCACAAAATTTTAATACGGGAATTTTTTATACAGAAGAATTAGAAGAACAAATCATTCAAGATATTGGCGCTAGTTATTGCCAGGGATTAACGTTGTTAGGTGGAGAACCTTTCTTAAATACTCAAGTATGCCTGTCCTTAGTTCGTAAACTACGAAGTGTTTATGGGCGGTCTAAAGATATTTGGTCATGGACAGGCTATACTTGGGAAGAGTTACAGTTAGAAACACCCGATAAAAAAGCATTGTTACAAGAACTCGATATTTTAGTAGATGGACGATTTGATATTAAAAAAAGAGATTTAACCTTGCAATTTAGAGGGAGTTCAAATCAAAGAATCATTGATGTACAAAAGTCTTTACAGGATGGGCAAGTTGTTTTATGGGATGGATTAAGAGAATAAGCGAATTTTACCAGTACTTGACGATTCTTAGCATCATTCAGTAAAATAGATACTCAGTGATTTTTAAGGAGTGTATGTATGAAGTTATCAACGATTTCAAAATTCTCATTAGTGAGTATTTCGACATTATTAATGTCTCATTTAGCCATTTCCCCTGTCTTACCTAAATTATATGACTATTACCATGGGATGAATCCAGAGCTAGGATTGGCTTCTGTGGAAAGTTTAGCAACGATTCCAGCAATGATGATTACGATTTTTGTGTTAATGAGTAATCTTGTCATGAATAAAATCGGGAAAAAGAATACGGTATTATTAGGGATTAGTTTGATCATCATTTTTGGACCATTACCAGTATTTTTAACGAATTTTAAATTAGTGATGATGAGTCGAATGTTATTAGGGGCAGGGATTGGATTATTTAATTCTTTATCCATTAGTTTGATGAGTGACTTTTTTGAATCCGATGAAAAAGCCACAATGATTGGAATGAGAACAGCTTTCTTAAATATCGGGAAAGCATTGACGACATTTTTATCGGGTTATTTATTACTATTTGGAGAACGTGCGGTATTCTTAACCTACCTAATTGCGATTCCGATTTTCCTATTATTTTATCATTCTGTTCCAAATACTCCAGTAGAACAACGTGTTAAGAAAAAAGGTAACATTCGTTTAGCGACTGTTGTGTTAACACTGCTTACTTTTTTAGTAGGGGTGAGTTATATGGGATTAACGATAAAAATTCCATCTCTTATTTTGACGTATTACCAATTAGAAGTAGCTCTTTCTCGTAATTTATTAACGATTTTAGCGCTCAGTGGAACAATTGCTGGTATTATTTTTGGACTGTTATTGAAGAAAGTTGGAGATTTAACCTTACCGATGATGCTACTTAGTATGGCGGTTGGTAGTTTAATCTTTATTTTCTTTAAACATATCGTTCTTTATTATGTGGCGAGTGTTTTAATAGGGGTAAGTTTTGTAGGTACAATGTCTTATATTTTCTATTTTATTTCGAGAATTTTTGACAAAGAGGAGATTCATTTAACGACGAGTATTGTGTTAGTTGGGGGAAATATTGGGGTGATTTTGACGCCTGTTATAATGACAAAATTTCCTGAATGGATGAATTGGAATCCGTTTATTGCGCCATTTTATATGACGAGTGCCTTTATGGGCATCGTTGCAATGATTAGCGGATGGTATGTATTAAAAAAATAGAAAGAGAGTTTATTATAGTAGTATGAGCCTTGCTGTGAAAGTCTCATACTACTATGGGGACTCTTTTTCTTTTTGATGATGTTGAGGGAAAAGCATAGCAATTCCTTTGAAAAATCTTTATAATATAACTGATAACAAAAAACAAAGGAGCAATTATGCCTCAAGGAAAAATTATTCGAGCCTTAAGTGGCTTTTATTATATCGAGTCCTCACATCAAGTTTACCAAACTCGAGCACGTGGAGTTTTTAGAAAAAGAGGGCAGTCTCCATTAGTGGGAGATATTGTGGATTTTACAAGTGATACTTTGGAAGAAGGAGTATTAGAGAAAATTCATCCTAGGAAAAATGCTTTGATTCGTCCACCTATATCAAATGTAGATATTGGTGTAGTCGTGATGTCTGCTGTAGAACCGGATTTTTCAACGCATTTAGTGGATCGATTTTTAGTGTATTTAGAAGGACTGGAAATTCAACCCGTATTATTAATTACGAAGGTAGATTTATTAACTGAAGAACAATTTCAACACTTAGAAGCAGTGAAGAAGAAATACCAAGAAGTAGGATATGAAGTATGGTATTCTTCAGAAGTTAAAGAGCACCAAAGTGAATTTCTAGCTTCCTATAAAGGGAAACTAGTTGTTTTTTTAGGGCAATCTGGGGTTGGAAAGTCAACAATGTTGAATCAATTAATTCCTCAATTAAATCAAGAAACTGGAGAAATTTCTAGCGCACTAGGCCGAGGGAAACATACGACTAGACAAGTTTCTTTACATGAAGTAGAAGAAGTTTGGATAGCAGATACCCCGGGATTTAGTACGGTAGATTTTATTGCTGTGGAAAAAGAAGACCTTCCGCATTTATTTCCTGAATTTGAAGAATACTCTACTCAGTGTAAATTTAGAGAGTGTTCTCATCAACATGAGCCTCAATGTGCCGTGATAGAAGCTGTACAAGAGGGGAAGATTTGGCAAGAAAGATACGACCATTATCAAGATTTCTATGAAGAAATTAGCCAAAGAAAACCAATTTATCAAAGAAAAAAATAATGAGTATAAAGGAGTCAAAACCATGAAAGTAGCACCTTCAATTTTAAGTGCAAATTTTGCAACATTAGGAGAAGACGTTAAGAAAGTAGAACAATTAGGAGCAGACTGGATTCATATTGATGCAATGGACGGTCAATTTGTTCCTAACTTAACACTTGGACCAAATATCGTAGAAGGGCTTCGTCCAATTACAACCTTAACATTGGATTGTCATTTAATGGTTCAAGAACCTGAGCGTTTTGTAAAGGAATTTGCTAAAGCGGGGGCGGACTATATTTCTGTTCATATTGAAGCAACAAATCATATCCATCGTACTTTACAATTGATTAAATCTGAAGGAGTAAAAGCTGGAATTGTGATTAATCCAGGAACTCCAGTTAGTGCGATTAGTGCTGTATTAGGAATGGTTGACTTAGTATTAGTGATGACTGTTAATCCTGGATTTGGTGGACAAGCATTTATTCCAGAAACATTAGATAAAGTAAGAGAATTAGTAGAATTACGTAAAGAACACGGCTATCAATACTTAATTGAAGTAGATGGTGGTGTGAATGGTCAAACAGCTAAATTATGTCGTGAGGCAGGGGTAGACGTTGCAGTAGCAGGTTCATATGTTTACTATGCAGACGATATTAAAAAGGCAATTGATTCTATTAAAGAAGCTTAAAAGAGGAAATGGGTATGGAAATAATCGTAGTCATTGGGGGACCATTAGATAAAGGAGCTATAAGACGATGGTTAAATCAGAAGCTTCAGCAAAAGGATAATCAAGAATTTCAATTTATTGGAGTAGATGGTGGTTGTTTAAAATTAATGGAGGAAGAGTTGCCGATTGATTTAGCAATTGGAGATTTCGATTCGATTTCATTAGAGGATAAAGCAGTATTAAAAAATTATGCTTCAAAAATGATTGAATTTCCTTCTGAAAAAGATTTTACCGACTTTGAAGAAGCGTTGATGTGGGTTGCTAAGTCATATCCTCAAAAAAAAGTTCATGTATTAGGTGCTTTTGGTGGGAGAGTGGATCATGTCATTAGTTGTTTATGGACCATGTTTCGGCCAGAATTACAAGCATTAATTCCGTATCTTTCGTTAGAAGATGAATGGAATCATATTTCTTTCTTAACCCCAGGAGATTATGTCATTCATAAAATGGCGAATATGAACTATTTATCGTTTATTTCAACAGGGCCTGTACAACAATTAACGTTGAAACAGGTAAAATATCCTTTGAATCATCAAGACTATGATTTTCCAATCGCATTGATTAGTAATGAGTTTATCGAAGACAAAATGGAAATTTCGTTCAAGTCTGGTGGAATTATTGTGGGACAAACAAGAGATTCTTGGAGATGATTCAGAATTAATTCTATATTAAAAGAATAAAACTTATATCACGCTTTTGTTTTCTTCACAAAATAGAAGTGTGATTCTTTTTTTGAGTTGAATTTTTTATGGAATGAGATATACTATATATGAGTCTGCCAAAGACTCAAAAAAGTATATATCGGAGGTCTTTTATATGTTAAGAGAAGTATTAGAATTAGGAAAAGTCGTTAAAAAAACAAGCGCTTTTGTAAGTGGTGTTGTAGTAGGTTCATTAGGACTTAAAGTTTTAGCCAACAAAGATACTAAACACGTGGTTGCTAAAGCAGTAGCAAAATCTTATAAATTAAAAGACGGATTAGATGCAACAGTTTCTCAATTGAAACAACATGCAGATGATGTATTAGCTGAAGCAAATGAGTTATATGTTGAAGAAAAAGCCGCTAACTTAGCAACAGTAGAAACAAGTGAACAATAATGAAAGTTACCATTAAAGCTCAATCAAAAAATAGAGTGCGTTTGGAAGTGCCTTTTAGATGTACAGCTGCTGTTCAGTTGTATTTAGAAGAGGAAAAAAGACTATTTCCAGAGATTACGCAAATGATTTGTTATAAAGATGAAAAGCATATGGCATTTACTTTTGAAACAGGACAAGAATCAAGTGTGTATCGTTTTCTAGATCATTTAGAGGTGTCTACATTAAATGATAAACAAAGAGATTTTACAGTTGATGCCCAAGTGACACCTGTTGATATTGTCGCTTCTCATATTTACCGAAAAATGGCAGCAAATGTATTGATTCCTCAACCATTAAAAATTTTCTGGTTATTATGGAAAATGAAGAAATTTGGAAAAGCTGCATTTGAATCTGTTTTAGAAAAGAAATTATCCATGAGTATTTTGGATTTTGTAGCGATTGTAACCTCGATTGCAATGGGAGACCGTAAAACAGCCGATACGATTATGTTCTTATTAAATCTCGGAGATGATTTAGATGAATGGTCTCAAAAAAAATCCGTTGAAGATTTAGAGAAAAATCTAAAAAATAATATTTATGAATTATGGATTGAAAAAGAGGGAGAACGATTTAAAAAATTAAGTCATCAAGTAGAAGTGGGCGATGTATTTGTTGCTACTGAAGGACAAGAGATTTATTTTGATGGAACAGTTGTATCTGGTCGTGGATTTTTAAATGAAAGTTCATTAACCGGAGAAGCCTTCCCAGTATCTAAAAAAATTGGAGATACTGTTTTTGCTAATACGGTGGTAGAACAAGGTGAATTATTAGTAAAAGTTACGAATGCTGAACAAAATTCACGTTTACAACAAATTGTTCAATTAATGAAAACAAGTGAATTACATCAATCGAAACAACAAAAACAATTATTAGAAAAAGCAGATGGCTTGGTGAAATATAATTTCATTGGAATGGCAGTGACATATTTATTAACTAGATCCGTTCAAAAAGCATTAACGTTCTTATTAGTGGATTATTCATGTGCCTTAAAATTATCTTCCCCTGTGACTTACCTAACAGCTATTAAAGTAGCTTCTACAAGGGGAATCGTTGTAAAAGGTTCTAGTTCACTAGATGAATATCCAATGATCGACACCTATGTGTTTGATAAGACTGGAACTTTAACAACAGGAGTTCCAAAAATTCAAAAGATTTTACCTTATCGTGGCTATTCAGAGGAAGAAGTATTACGAATTGCAGCCTGTTTAGAAGAGCATATTTATCATCCAATTGCCAGTGCCGTTGTTCAAAAAGCAGAAGATGATGGAGTAGAACATGAAGAAATGCATGGTAAATTAACACATGTTGCTTCCAAAGGAATTTTATCTTCGATTGATGGTGAAAAAGTTGTTATTGGAAGTTTAGAATTGTTGAAAGAACATCAAGTAGAAATTTCTGAAGAACAAACTAAGATTATAGAAGAGTATATTCAATGGTATCATCTATTGTATTTAGGATATAAAGGAAAATTAATTGCGATTTTCTTAATTGATACACCATTGCGTCCGGAAACGATTGAAGTTCTGCAATCGTTAAAAGAACGAGGAAAGAATATTATTTTATTAACCGGGGACACGAAGAAACGAACAGAATCCATTTGTTCGCTTATTCAATTTGACGAAGTATATACTGAAGTGAAACCAGAACAGAAACACCAAGTGATTCAAGATTTACAAGATAAAGGACACCGTGTCTTTATGATTGGCGACGGTTTAAATGATTCAGCCGCTTTATCTAAAGCAAATGTTGGGGTAGTAATGGCAAGTTCATCCGATATTGCAAAACAGGCTAGTGATGTTGTATTTTTAGAAGAAACTTTATCTGGAATTCTTGTTTTAGATGATATTTCTGCACAATTGCAAAAACAATTAGGAAGAAACTTGAATACGACTGTATGGGTGAATACTTCTCTAATGGGATTAGGATTGTTTAATTTATTAACTCCTAGTACATTAGCTGTGTTCCATAATTTGACAACAACTGTCATTATTGGAAAGAGTTTTACTTATATTAAATAGTAAAAGAAAAAGACTGGACAATATCCAGTCTTTTTATTTGTGTCAATTAAACGCGTTCTACTTTACCTGATTTTAATGCACGAGTTGAAACCCATACTTTTTTAGGCTTTCCATCGATTAAAACGCGAACTTTTTGTAAGTTTGGTTTCCAAGTACGACGGTTAGCGTTCATAGCGTGAGAACGATTGTTACCTGTTTCAGAACGACGTCCAGTGAAATAACATACTTTAGCCATGGTCATTCTCCTCCTTTAATTTAAATCATTAATCAGCTGATATAATTTTAAAACTAAATCATATACTTAAATAATTTATCATAGTTGACGATAGAATGCAAGCTAGAGTCCAAGATAAAGTATAAATTTTTGTTAAATTGATTTTGGAGCGCATTTTCACACATAAAAGGTTAGGTAAAATCAATCTTTTATGATAAAATAATAGAGAATCATCGAACAGTCTGTAAAAAATAGATTGTACGAATTTTAAGGAGGTTACAAAAATGACAGTCAAAATTCAAACAGAACAAGGGTTAATTGAATTAAGCAATGAAGTTATTGCAACTGTAGTTGGCGGTGCAGCAACAGATAACTATGGAGTTGTTGGAATGGCCAGCCGTAATCATATTCGTGATAATTTAAATGAAATTTTGAAAAAAGAAAATTATTCTCGTGGTGTAGTCATTCGTCAAGAAGAAGAAGGCGTAGCTGTTGATGTATACATTATCGTAGGTTACGGAACTAAAATTTCTGCAATTTGTCGCAATGTTCAAGAACAAGTGAAATATAATTTAGAAACGATGTTAGGATTTTCTGCGAACACTGTTAATGTTTATGTTCAAGGAGTAAAAATCATTGAAGCGTAAGCTTTGATGGTGTGTCAGGAGGATATAAGAATCAATGGTAACAAAAAATATTATTACGGCTCAAGATTTTCGAGCAATGGTAGAAATTGGTGAAGCACGTTTAAGTGAAAATGCTGAATTTGTCAATTCATTGAATGTATTTCCGGTTCCAGATGGAGATACAGGTACAAATATGAGCCTTTCATTTAAGTCAGGCGCAGAGCGTGTGGCAAATTCTTCTGCTCAAACAGTAGGAGAGTTAGCACAAGACTTAGCAAAAGGTTTATTAATGGGTGCTCGTGGAAATTCAGGAGTTATTTTATCGCAATTATTCCGTGGTTTTTCAAAAGCAGTTGAAGGAAAAGATGAATTAACAGGAGAAGATTTAGCAGAAGCATTTACAAAAGGGGTTGAAACAGCTTATAAAGCCGTTATGAAACCTGTTGAAGGAACAATCTTAACAGTTGCCCGTGAATCTGCTAAAAGAGGTGTTCGTAAATTAGAACGTTCGAATGATATTATTGAAGTGATGGGTTCTGTATTACGTGGTGCTCAAAAATCATTAGATAAAACTCCAGATTTATTACCTGTATTAAAAGAAGTTGGTGTAGTTGACTCAGGTGGTCAAGGTTTAGTATTTATTTATAACGGATTTTATGAAGCTTTAACAGGGGAAGCTACTCCAGTTCAAGCATTATCAACGAATAAAATTGATTTAAGTTCAGTTGCCCATCATGAAAGTGGCATTGATTATGAACATGCTTCTACAGCTGATATTCAATTCGGTTATTGTACTGAAATTATGGTACGTATCGGTGAAGGGGAAACAGTTGTCGATACATTCGACTATGATACATTCCGTAATTACTTAAATGAATTAGGGGATTCTCTATTAGTTGTAGCGGATGATGAAATTATTAAAGTTCACGTTCATACAGAGCGTCCTGGTGAAGTCATGAATTATGGTCAACGCTTTGGTTCATTAATGAAAGTAAAAGTTGACAATATGCGTATGCAACATGAGGAAGTTTTAAAAACAGACTATACTGATAAAGTAAAAGCAGCTGCTCCAAAAGCTGAGTATGGAATTGTTGCTGTAGCTGCAGGTGAAGGAATTCATGAATTATTCAAGAGCATGGGTGTGACAACGATTATTAATGGTGGTCAAACAATGAACCCAAGTACAGAAGATATTTTAGCAGCAGTAAAAGAAGCTCATGCTGAAAAAGTTATTGTTTTACCAAATAATAAAAATATTTTAATGGCTGCAAACCAAGCTGCTGAAGTAAGTGAAGATGCAGAAGTAGTAGTTGTAGCAAGTAGAACAATTTCTGAAGGCTTGTCTTCATTATTAGCGTTTAATCCACAAGCTAGTCTTGAAGAAAATCAAAAAGCAATGACAGATCAATTGTCATTAGTGACAAGCGGTCAAATTACAAATGCCGTGCGTGATACTTCAATCGATGGAGTAGATATTAAAGAACAGGACTTCATGGGTATTGTAAATGGTAAAATTTTAATTAATGTACCAGATCGTAAACAAGCGACAATTGATACAATTGCGAAAATGGTGAATGATGAATCTGAAATTTTAACCATTTTAGTTGGGGAAGATGTAGAAGTATCTGAAGCAGAAGAAATTGTTTCTTATGTTGAAGAACATTTCCCAGATATTGAAGTAGAATTACATGAAGGTTTACAACCTGTATATGCATATTTATTAGCAGTAGAATAGAATATTAGAAAGACTGGATGGAAAACGTCCAGTCTTTTTTTGATGATAGAAACAGTAGTAGCAATAGCCAGTAGTCTCGCTTGCGAGGCTACTGGCTATTGCTACTATGAAATTTCTGTAATTCTAAACGAAAGAATCGTAAAAATAGACAAGAAAATTTATAGTAGCATTAGTAATATGAACCATTTCGGTTCATATTACAGGAAACTTTGAGACCCTAGGCTCAAAGTTTAGGCATGAAACCGAAGGTTTGCTGCCGTCCTTTTGCTACAATAAAATTTCTTGTCTATTTTCCTTTTAACAACAGTTGACAGTATGTCTTTTCCTATCTAAACTATAAAAGAATAGAATGTTTGGAGGTGAAGAAATGGATAAAACAATATTTCAATCAGTAAGATTTTTATCGGGTGTAGGACCTAAACGAATGGGACCATTACATGACTTAGGCATTGATACCATTTATGACTTATTAACACATTTTCCATTTCGATACGAAGACCTTCAAGTAAGAGATGTTTCAACTATTATGGATCAAGAAAAAGTGACATTAGCAGGAATTATTGTAACAGAACCAGTTGTTCATTATTATGGATTTAAGAAAAACCGAATTTCCTGTCGAATGGCGATTGGAGAACAAGTCATCCAAGTGTCCTTTTTTAACCAACCCTATTTAAAAAATAAATTAATCCAACATCAAGAATGTATTATTTTTGGGAAATGGGATGCCAAACGCTCCACTTTAATGGGGATGAAAATCATTTCAACTAAAGAAGATATGGGGAAAACGTCCAATTTTGAAGCGGTATACCGAACAAATAAATCCATTCGACAAAGTACATTGTTGAAATTGATTCAAACAGCTTTACCGTTGTATAAAGAAAATATTCCAAATCCATTACCTGCTTCCATTCAGAAAAAAAGACAATTATTATCACATCCAGAAGCTGTGGAAGGGATGCATTTTCCAAAAGATGAACGTCATTCAAAACAATCTAGACAGCAATTAGTATATCAAGAATTATTTTGTTACCAGTTAAAACTACAAAGCTTAAAAAAGAAGAGACATCATTCAAAACAAGGACAAAGTATTTTATATGAAAATACTGCATTAAAGGCATTTATTCAAACTTTACCTTTTACACTAACTGAAGGACAAAAGAAAGTTGTCAATGAAATTTGCTATGACTTAAGAGCTCCGTATGAAATGAGTCGATTATTACAAGGAGACGTAGGAAGCGGGAAAACGGTTGTTGGCACAATTGCAATGGTAGCGACTGCTTTAACAGGAAAACAGGCTTGCTTAATGGTTCCAACAGAATTATTAGCAGACCAACATTATGAAACTATTTGTACCTTAACAAAAGAGACAGAAATAAAAGTTGGAAAACTTACTGGAACAACAACTTTAAAAGAAAGACGGCAGTTATTAGAGCAATTAGAAAATGGAGAACTTCAACTGTTAGTGGGGACGCATGCCTTATTCCAGGAAGATGTCATTTATCACGATTTAGCTTTTATTGTTATTGATGAACAGCATCGTTTTGGAGTGAAGCAAAGAGCACAATTAGCTCAAAAAGGAATAGGAGTAAATGTGTTGCAAATGACAGCAACTCCAATTCCAAGAACACTAGCCATTACGACTTTTGGAGAAATGGATACATCCATCTTAAAAGAAGCTCCTAAAGGACGACAACCGATTCAAACATTTTGGGTCAAAGAACAAGAGTTGGAAAAAGTCTACGATTATGTTGAAAAACAAGTTCAAGCTGGCAGACAAGCTTATGTCATCTCTCCTTTAATTGAAGAAAGTGAAAATTTAGATGTTCAAAATGCTACTGAAATTTATGAAATGATTTCTAAACGATTTGAAAATCGTTTGTCAGTAGGATTATTACATGGACGTTTAAAAAGTGATGAAAAAGAAAGTGTTATGACTGCTTTCCAAAAGAACGATGTACAAGTACTAGTTTCTACAACCGTTATTGAAGTCGGAGTTGACGTGCCAAATGCTACTGTCATGGTCATATTAGATGCAGATCGATTTGGATTAGCTCAATTACATCAGTTAAGAGGACGAGTAGGACGTGGAGAACATGCATCGACGTGTATTTTGATTGCATCACCTAAAACAGAGCAAGGAAAACAAAGAATGCAAATTATGTGTGAATCGACAGATGGATTTTATCTGAGTCAGAAAGACTTAGAATTACGTGGTTCAGGTGACGTTTTTGGATTACGACAATCAGGGATTCCAGAGTTTAAAGTGGCTGACATTGTACAAGATTATGATATACTAGAACAAGCAAGAGAAGATGCTATTACATTTGTTATCGAAGAAGAAGACAGTGTAGCTTATAAAGAAATACAAGAATTTATTGAACAAACAAGTCGTGAAACGGAGGAAGTTATAAATGGTTAGAATTGCCATTGATGCGATGGGTGGAGACAATGCTCCTAAAGAAATTGTAGCAGGTGCTATTCAAGCTGCAAAAGAATATCCAGAAAATGAATTTCAATTATATGGAGATCAAGAAAGTATTCAAGCGGTGATGACAGAAACACTGCCGAATATTAGAATTATTCATTGTAGTGAAAAAGTAACGAGTGAAGATGAACCTGTTAAGGCTGTTCGTCGTAAAAAAGATGCTTCTATGGTAGTTGCAGCTCAAGCCGTGAAAGATGGCGAAGCAGATGCTCTATTTTCAGCAGGAAATACTGGTGGATTATTAGCAAGTGGTTTATTAATTGTTGGTCGTATTAAAGGAATTGATCGTCCAGGTTTAATGCCAGTTTTACCCGTTGTTGGAAAGGAAAATCGTCAATTTATTTTAATGGATGTTGGTGCAAATGCTCAATGTAAAGTACAAAATTTAGAACAATTTGCAGTCTTAGGTTCTTATTATGCAAAATATGTATTAAATATTGAAAATCCAACAGTTGGTTTATTAAATAATGGTACTGAAGAAGGGAAAGGGAATGATTTAGTCAAAAGTGTTTATCCACTTCTTCAAGAAAATTCATCGATTCATTTTGTTGGAAATGTTGAAGCAAGAGAAATTTTAAATGGAATTGCAGATGTTGTTGTAACAGATGGTTTTACAGGGAATGCTGTTTTAAAAACGATTGAAGGTACTGCTTTAACAATGATGAGTTTATTGAAGGAGAATATTTTAAGTCAGGGTATTACAGGTAAACTGGGGGCTTTATTATTAAAGGATACTTTCCGTTCATTGAAAAATACTTTGGATTATTCGCAATTTGGTGGGGCTGTTTTATTTGGATTGAAAGCTCCTGTAGTGAAGGCGCATGGTTCTTCTAGTGCAAGTAGTGTTTATTTTGCGATGAAGCAAATTGATACGATTGTTCGAAGTGGCGTGGTGAAAGATTTGTTCGATTATTTTGAGGAGAACTAGAGATAGACTTTGCTATATAGGAATAGACGACGCCAGCAAACAGCTTTGTTGTTTCATGCCTTATCTACTATGCAAAGTTTTTCCTAAGTAATATAAAAAGTGACGTGCTATTGATGCAGACGTCACTTTTTTTGTTGATTATTTAAAAATTATTGGAGATGTTAATAGAATTGAAATAATCCATAACAATGCAAAAGTCCATAAACAAAAATGAATAATAGACTGATACGATTTTTTCTTTTGTGGAACATACCCTTTTTTCTTTGAACGTAAACTATACAGGAAAAAGTCAAAATTTCCAGATTGAATGACTAATAGAGTTAAGCCAATCATTAAAAAAGGGAAACTTAGTAGTGTTAAAGAATTTCCAATATAAACAAAATCTAACATAGATTTATTCGTTAAGCTTGCGTAAAGCATAACAAGAATGATAAGGATACAAGTAGTTTCTAGTGAATAGATTAAGAGTTTTTTATTCAAGTTGGTAACCTCTCTTATTCTTTTGATGAGTTATCATCATCATCATCTTCTAATTCATAAAGATGGGCACTTTTTTCTAATAAATTTACTGTTTCATTAATAAATTTTCTCATAGCAAGATAAGATTGTACCATTCGAATTGCATTTGAAATACTAAATGTGGCAAAAACACAACAAAAGATGGTTGCAAATTCCCAACCACGAATGGGAAGAAGTAGTACTGCTAAAAAAATAAAGAAACTAGCAATTAAAATTTCTAAAATACAATGTACAAAAAACTGTCGTTTGCTAATCATAAAAAAGTCCTCCCCATCATTATTCCTTAAAAAAATCTTACAAGATTGCAGCATATTTTTCAAGTGATTTTTCTTGATTTTTTTTGACCAAATGAGTACTATAGTAATGTGGTTAGCACTTGAGTGCAAAGAGTGCTAAAAAATTAAGGAGGAATGAATATGTTAAAACCGTTAAAAGATCGTGTTGTTATTCAAATGGTAGAACAAGAAGAAAAAACAGCGGGAGGATTATTTTTACCAACTGCTGCACAAGAAAAATTACAATTTGCGACAGTATTAGCTGTGAGTGAATTTACAGAAGAAAAAGATCGTCAAGTTCAAGTAGGAGACCGTGTTGTCTTTGAAAAATATACAGGAACTGAAGTGAAATTAGATGGTCAAGAATATATTATTGTAAAAGAACAAGATATTATTGCAATTGTACAATAAGAAAGCGAGGAACTGAAAAATGGTAAAAGATATTAAGTTTTCGGAAGATGCAAGAGCATCGATGCTACGTGGAGTAGATATTTTAGCAAATACAGTAAAAGTAACTTTAGGGCCTAAAGGTCGTAATGTTGTATTAGAAAAAGCATTTGGTTCTCCATTAATCACAAATGATGGGGTAACAATTGCAAAAGAAATTGAATTAGAAGATCATTTTGAAAATATGGGTGCAAAATTAGTCGCAGAAGTAGCATCTAAAACAAATGATATTGCCGGAGATGGAACAACAACTGCAACAGTTTTAACGCAAGCAATCGTTCGTGAAGGTTTAAAAAATGTAACTGCAGGGGCAAATCCAGTAGGCATTCGTCGTGGAATTGAATTAGCGACACGTGCTGCTGTAGAAGAATTACACAAAATTTCTCGTCCTGTAGAATCAAAAGAAGCAATTGCGCAAGTAGCGGCTATTTCTTCAGGATCTCAAGAAGTCGGTAGTTTAATTGCAGAAGCAATGGAAAAAGTAGGCAACGATGGTGTTATTACAATTGAAGAATCAAAAGGTATTGAAACGGAATTAGATGTTGTAGAAGGAATGCAATTTGATCGTGGTTACTTATCTCAATATATGGTAACAGATAATGATAAAATGGTGGCTCATCTAGACAATCCATTTATTTTAATTACAGATAAAAAAGTTTCTAATATTCAAGAAATTATTCCATTATTAGAACAAATCGTTCAACAAGGTCGTGCATTATTAATTATTGCGGACGATGTAGATGGAGAAGCATTGCCAACATTAGTTTTAAATAAATTACGTGGAACATTTAATGTAGTTGCTGTTAAAGCTCCAGGATTTGGTGACCGCCGTAAAGCGATGTTAGAAGATATTGCTGTATTAACAGGAGCTCAAGTTATTACAGAAGATTTAGGCTTAGAATTAAAAGATGCTACATTAGCACAATTAGGTACAGCTGGAAAAGTAGTTGTTTCTAAAGATAATACAACAATTGTTGAAGGTGCAGGTTCAAAAGAATTAATTGCGAATCGTGTAGCTTTAATTCGTTCTCAAGCACAAGATACAACAAGTGATTTTGATCGTGAAAAATTACAAGAACGTTTAGCAAAATTATCAGGTGGAGTAGCTGTTATTAAAGTAGGTGCTGCAACTGAAACAGAATTGAAAGAGAAAAAATTACGTATTGAAGATGCTTTAAATGCCACACGTGCTGCTGTTGAAGAAGGAATCGTTTCTGGTGGTGGAACTGCACTAGTGAATGTTCAAAAAACAGTAGATGCTTTAGAATTAGAAGGTGATGAAGCAACTGGAGCGAAAATTGTTTCTCGTTCATTAGAAGAACCACTTCGTCAAATTGCAACAAATGCTGGATTAGAAGGTTCTGTAATTGTGGCTCATTTGAAGAATCAAGAGTTAGGAATTGGATATAATGCAGCAAGTGATGAATGGGTAAATATGATTGAAGCAGGAATTGTAGATCCTACTAAAGTAACTCGTTCTGCTTTACAAAATGCAGCATCTGTATCTGCTTTATTATTAACAACAGAAGCAGTTGTTGCAGATAAACCAATCCCCGCTGCACCAGCAATGCCTGGAATGGATCCAGGAATGGGTATGATGTAATCGGATAAAACTTTAAACTAGACTTCTCAGAAGTAGCTATGGACGCAAGCTGCAGCGAGAAGTCTTTTTCCTTTTTTCATAATAAAAATTCTCTTAAATTCATAAAATAGTATTGAATTCTGTAAAGTCATGGTATACACTACTGTATATACAGAAAAGGAGTTTTTTAAAATGAAGAAAAATAGATTTTTAACGTTAACAGCCTTACTAACAGCAATTGCGATTGTAGTTCCGATTATAATGCCATTCAAAATTGTCATTCCACCGGCATCCTATACTTTAGGAAGTCACGTAGCTATATTTATTGCGATGTTTCTTTCTCCTTGGATGACGGTATTTGTTGTATTAGGTTCAACACTTGGATTTTTATTAGCGGGTTTTCCATTTATTATTGTATTACGAGCTTTTTCTCATATTTTATTTGGGACATTAGGGGCGCTTTATTTTAGAAAATTCCCGAATATTTTAGAAAATAAAAAATCTTCCTGGTTATTTAATATTGTTTTAGCAATTATCCATGCGATAGGTGAAGTTTTTGTATGTTTTGTCTTTTATAGTGTGACAGGACAAGATCTTCAAAAATTATTGTATGTCTTATTTGTCTTAGTGGGAGTTGGTACGATGATTCATAGTATGGTAGACTATGTAATAGCGATTGGTATTTATCGTTCTTTACAGAAAATTCATAAGAGAGAGGGTTAATAGTGACCATTACACGTAGAAAGCAATTATTGACTTTATTAAAAGAATCTTCATCAGCGATTAACGGACAGCAATTAGCGGACCATTTTCATGTGACAAGACAAATTATTGTTCAGGATATTGCAATTTTGCGTGCAGATGGGGAAGAAATTATTTCGACGAATCGAGGATATATTCATTCTGCTTCTAAGCAACCGCAACAAATGCATCGTTTGTTTAAAGTGAAACATACGATTGATGATATTGAAGAAGAGTTAGTTGCTATTGTGGATAATGGTGGAAGAGTTAAAACGGTATTAGTGGATCATCCTGTTTATGGGGAAATTCAAACATTATTGAAAATGACTTGTCGTAGAGATATTGTTCATTTTATGAAGCAAGTAGAGGAAACGGAATTTCGTCCATTGTCTGAGATTACGGATGGGGTTCATTATCATTTAGTGGAAGCTGATACGAAGCAAGATTTAGATGAAATTGAACGAGCTTTGAGAAAGTTGGGGTTTTTAATCGAGGACTCTTTATAAAGTACGTATAGACTTTCTGGTATAGTAGTAGCAATGAGTATCGCTACTACTATACCAGAAAGTCTTGTTCTTTGTCTATCCATTATTCGTTTAATTCTGTTGAATCAATTTGTATGCTGGAGAGTTTTCTAATTCTTGTTTTCGGTATTCCAATAAAAAATCGAGTGCTTCTTGTGCAATGGAAGAAATTGGGGGATTTTGTTCTAAGCCTTTCGCAAGCCAGTAAATATAACTGTTAAAATCTTCTTCCTCTTCAATTTCTAACAGTATTTGAAAATTATCAGGATGAAATAACCCTAATTGTTGTCTGCGAGTATGAAGGCTTACCCAATGACGATGGTCGAATGTTACTAGTTCAGTATGAGGTTTTAGAGAATCGATTAAGTCCTCAAAGGAAGAAGCAATCGTTAGCCATTGATCCATTTCTACATCTATGAGACGAATGGTAGGTTCTTTTCTTTTTTCAAGATAATCAAAACAATAGTAAACAGATTCATCTTTAAAAAATGGAATAAAGTAATTAGGCAACCCCGTTTCTTCAGGTAAAAAATAGTTATCCAATAAACTCATCCAATTTCCCTGTTCTAATCCTGCAATGCCATTTAATAGAGTATAGTCTAATCCAAAACGAGTAGATTCGATTGTATCAATCTTTGATTGAAGAAAATAACCCGCACCTTCCTGTTGAATCCATTGTAAATAACTTTCAGGCAAGTCTCCAATAGTCCATTGATGATGGATAGGTGTAGCAGGATTTAATTGTACTTTTGTAAACGCTTGTTGAATGAGTGACATGTTTTCCTCCAAAAATTAGGTCTAAAGTATGAGGTATTTTTGTATAAATATGATAAAATGATTTCAATCAATCGATAAAAGGTTACAAAACCGATTCAATTTGTTACAATTAACTGTATAAAATATAAAGGAGTGTGTCAATATGACATTATGGATTATTTTAGGAATTATTGCAGTAATCATTATCTGGGGAGTATCTGCATATAATGGCTTAGTAAAATTAAAAAACTGGGTAGGCGAAGCTGCTGCTCAAATTGATGTTCAATTAGGAAGAAGAAATGACTTAATTCCAAATTTAGTAGAAACTGTTAAAGGTTATGCTAAACATGAACAAGAAACACTTTCTCAAGTAATTGCAATGAGAAATCAATTAACAAATATGGGAAGTAATGCTTCTGTTCAAGAAAAAATGGATGTTTCAAATCAATTAAGTGGAACATTGAAAACAATTTTTGCGCTATCAGAAAGCTATCCTGATTTAAAAGCAAATACAAACTTTATTAAACTACAAGAAGAATTAACAAATACAGAAAATAAAATTGCTTATTCTCGTCAATTATATAATTCAAGCGTGGCACAATATAACATTAAAATTCAAACGATTCCAAATAATATTATTGCAAATATTGGTGGATTTACAAAAGAAGCAATGTTAGAAATTCCAACAGAAGCACGTGAAGTGCCAAAAGTTCAATTTTAAAATTGAGCGTAGGTGAAGAAGATGATGTATGAACAAATTGCTGCCAATAAAAGAAAAACTTGGGTGGTAGTAGGATTCTATCTTATATTATTTTTACTGGTAGGTATTGCTTTAGGATACACACTAATAGATAATGCTGTTGCAGGAATGGTTATTGCATTAGTGGCAGGTGGGCTATATACCATGATGATGATGAGTCAATCAACAGATGTTGTGATGCGATTAAATCATGCTCGTGAAGTGACAGAATATCATGAAGCACCGCAATTATGGCATATTGTAGAAGATATGGCGATGATTGCAAAAGTTCCAAGACCAAGAATATTTGTGATTCAAGATGACTCTCCGAATGCATTTGCAACAGGTAGTTCGCCTGAAAAAGCTGCAGTTGCTGTAACAACAGGTTTATTACAACGTTTGAATCGTGAGGAATTAGAAGGAGTTTTAGCTCATGAATTTGCTCATATTCGAAATTATGATGTAAGGTTGCAAACTATTGCAATTGCGCTTGGCGCAGTCATTGCTATTTTAGTGCAATTTGGAAGTCGAATGATGTTTTGGGGAAGAACTTCTAGACGGTCAAAAGATGATGAAAATGGACTAGCAGCGATTATGATGGTGATTTCCATTTTTGCAATGATATTAGGACCATTGATGTCTACTATTTTACAATTAGCAATTTCAAGAAATCGTGAATATTTAGCAGATGCTACAGCGGTAGAATTTACACGTAATCCTCAAGGGTTGATTTCAGCACTGGAAAAAATTTCTGAAGCCCCAGCGATGGAAGAAGCAGATCCTCAAAGTGCAACATTATATATTGCTAATCCTTTTAAAAAAGGAAATGAAGAAAAAGATTCTTGGTTTGCTACACATCCAGCAACAAGTAATCGCATTAAACGTTTGAGAGAAATGTAAGAATAAAAGACAATTGAAGTTTTATAGGGAAGGCTTCGATTGTCTTTATTTCATTTTCGTTACAAAGAAAAAGCTTTCACATAGAATTTGTAATGAAATAAATATACATTGTAATGCCTATTTCCCCTATAATAGAAATGAGGAATAAGATTAAGGGAGGAGTTTTGTGATGCAATCCATTTATGTACATTTAGATTCGATTTCGAACCATGTATTAAGTAGCGCGATTAAATTTCAACCAGTAGTATTGTCACAAAATGAAGTTCCAAAAAATATTTTATTATTAAAGGGACGTTCTCCATTAGCCATTTATGATGATTATACTGGGTTTTACTATATTAAAGATTCTAAAAAAATCGTAGCATTTTTAGAAGAAGTTCAAACTAGTACAACAGAATATAATTGGATTGATTTTGAGTCGTTAGAATTTTTACATCAATTAACGCCTCAAGAAATCGCAGATTTATTATATATTTCTCATGCAAATACGCATTTACATTCTCCATTTTTTTATAAATTACAAAATAATTTTATCTTTTTAAATTTAGGTCAAGAATTTACAAAAGTGTATTATCGTAAAATGGATGATTTCTATCAACAATTAGGTGCTCAACTGACAAATAAAATGAGTGAAGAAATGACTCATTTGAGTAGACGGTTGTTTTTCAACCAAAAGAAAAATGCCGAAGATTTACCTGTAGAGTTATTAAAAGAATTAGTGACATATTTTAAAGTTGGTATGGTATTTTCAACGGAAAGAATTAAAAAAGAGTTATTAGAATATACGATTCCGCTATATGTAGCAGAAGATCGTTATCATGTGATGGCAAATGTGTATATTAAGGAAAATTTATTTGGGCAACTGACTTATCATGAAGAACAAGGTTGGTCATTAGAAATTTATAAACGAAAAACAGAAATTTTATAGAACGTTCTTGAAAGAAGTGGCTTACTTTCTTTAAGAACGTTTTTTTGTTAAAATACTAATAGTAGATTAGAAAAGAGGTTAGGTTATGTATTATGTAAAAAATCAACGGAATGGGAAAGAAATCTATGATGCCACAACAAATTTGGCAATCGAATATTTTTTATTAAATGAGAAAAAATTAGATGAGCCGATTTTGTTATTTTATGTCAATGAAAATGCGATTATTATTGGGAAAAATCAAAATACTTATGAAGAAGTCAATCAAGATGGGGTTGATTCATTAAAAGTTCAAGTGGTTCGTCGTTTTTCAGGTGGGGGAGCTGTTTATCATGATATGGGAAATATTTGTTTCTGCTTTATTACAGAAGATGATGGAGATAGTTTCCGTGATTTTGGTAAATTTACACAACCTGTCATTCGTGCGTTACATAAAATGGGGGCAACTGGCGCTGAACTTCAAGGGAGAAATGATTTACTCATCGATGGAAAGAAATTCTCAGGGAATGCGATGTATTCAAATAACGGTCGTTTAACGGCTCATGGAACCTTGATGCTGGATGTGGACGTGACGATTTTACCGCAATTATTACGTCCAAAAGCGGATAAAATTGCATCAAAAGGAATTAAATCAGTTCGTTCACGTGTTACAAATATTAAGCCTTATTTGGCAGAAGAATTCCAAGATTTAGATATTTTACAATTTAGAGAAGTGTTATTGAAAAATATTTTCGAAGTGGAAGATACTTCATTGATTAAAGAATATGTTTTGACAGATGAAGACTGGGAAAAAATTGAAGTATTGAGAAAGACATACTTTAATAATCCTGATTGGAACTATGGAAAAAATCCAAAATTTGCGTTAACACAATCAAAACGTACAACAGCAGGACAAGTTGAATTCCACTTAAATGTTGAACAAAATCATATTAAAGAGATTAAAATTAATGGAGATTTCTTCGGTCTTGGAGAAATTAGTGATGTAGAAGAAAAATTAACAGGAGTAGAATACCAAAGAGATGCAGTTTCAACAGTATTCGAATCGATTGATATTCGTAAATATTTTGGAAATGTGACTGCTGAAGAATTAGTAGAGTTATTATTGAGTTAATACGAATGATAGAAAAGGGGTTATTACTTTACATTCTATGAAAATTCGTTACAATAATACTATTCTGTAAAAAAAATAATGAATGAATTTTTAAACGTAATGTAAGTGAGGTGAATATTATGGAAATGGAACGCATTAATGATGATACTATTTTAGTAAGAATTGAAAATGAAGATTTACAAGAACGTGGCACTTCTGTTCCAGAGTTGTTAGCCAATCCTATAGAAATAGAAGAATTTTTCCATAGTATTTTAGTTGAGATGGATGTCATTGATCAATTTGAAGATTCTGAAGGTATGAGTTTCCAAGTGATGCCAAATCCAGAAGGTATTGAATTATATGTTACAAAGTATGTTGAAAAAAAAGATACTGAACCAGATAGCGAACGTTTCGTTCGAAATTTAGTCGATACGATTCAACATTCTTTAGGACAGCGAATGGGGAAATCGAAAAAGGAGAAAAAAGTAGAGACGCCGGTTGAAAAAGAAAAAACATTGGAGCCGTTGGATTGTACAGTCTTTTTTGACTCATTTGAGGATTTTGTCCAATTAGCAAAAATGTATCCATATAATGTTCAAAAATCATCTTTATATCGATATAGTAACTATTATTTTCTACATGTATACCAAGATGTTTTTGGAGGAGAAGATTTCACTGCGGATTTAGCACTTTTAAGAGAATTCGGTGAATTTTCTAGAGTGTCTTGGGAAGTTATACAAGAATATGGAGAAGTAATGATAAAAGAAAAAGCGATTGAAACAGCTAAAAAATATTTTAAATAATGTAAATAGTGGAAGTGAGCAAAAACAATTTCTGTCATTTGCTGACTCCACTTTTTTATAAAAGAGTTAAAAATTAGATTCTTTTGAATGAAGGAATTACAATGAAAATAGCATTGAGTAAAGAAAAGAGGATGACAATGGATATTAAAGATTTTACAGAACATGAACAAAAACAAATTAAGGCGGGATTAACGACTTCTGTTATTACGGATAAAGAAGCGGCGAAAAAGCTACTTGAATTAGTGCCTAGCGAATGGATTAAGAAAATTCCATTTTTAGTGAGAGCTCATGCAACAACAAGAACAGTAGCGAGAGTTGCAAAACAGTACCCAGAACTTTATGCAGTAGCCAAACAAGAAGGGCCTTTACCTGAAAAGGAAAGAGAAGAATTAAGAGAAATTATGACAAATATTTTTGTAGAAAAAATGAATAAGCATAAAATTAAATAATCAGTATAGTGCTTCTTAAAGGGAAGACGGTTAAAAATGAACCAGCTATATTCATCCTTGCCAGGAAAGAATTATCAAGAAAAGGGCAAATATCAACACTTAATTATAAACAAACAATGGACTTTGCTTGACATTACTATGCAAAGTCTTTTTGTGTTACATGATATAAAGTTTCTTGTAAAATTACTAGACAAATATTCTATCGCTTGTTATAATCATCCTATAAACAATAAACATTTATGAAGAAGAGAGTAGTTTACGGATATCTGTTTTAGCGAGCTGGGGTGGTGGAAGCCAGTCATGATGAAGTAAATGAACCGCACTTTGGAAATGATTATTCGAACGTAGTAGAGTAATCCGGTCGCTTACCGTTAAAAAAGTTTAAAGTGGTTTAAGATTTTAAACAATAAGAGTGGTACCACGGGTTATCTCGTCTCTAGTCAAGGTTGCTTGATTAGGGGCTTTTTTATTTATCATCTATAACAAAAGAAGGAGTGTCAAAATGGATTATAAAAAGATAGTTGCAGAACAAATTCATAAAACAATTAGTGAACATTTATCGTTTGAAGAAATTTATAAAATGATTGAAGTTCCAAAATATGCAGAACAAGGAGATTTAGCTTTCCCAGCATTCTCACTTGCAAAAGTATTACGTAAAGCGCCTCAAGCAATTGCACAAGAAATCGTTGAAGCAGTTGCTGATGAACATATTAGCCAAGCAGTAGCAATGGGACCTTATGCAAACTTCTTCCTATCAAAAGGTAAATTTGCAGATGAAACATTACACACTGTTTTAGAACAAAGAGAAGAATATGGTAACTTTGACTTCGGTCAAGGACGCAATGTTGTAGTGGATATGTCAAGTCCAAATATTGCGAAACCAATGTCAATGGGGCACTTACGTTCAACAGTTATTGGGAATGCCATTGTAAACTTAGAGAAAAAAGTTGGTTATAACCCAATTAAAGTGAATCACCTAGGAGACTGGGGAACACAATTCGGTAAATTAATCGTTGCTTATAAAAAATGGGGAACAAAAGAAGCCGTTGAACAAGATCCAATCGCAGAATTATTACGTTTATATGTAAAATTCCATGATGAAGCAGAAAGTGACAGTTCATTAGAAGATGAAGGTCGTGCATGGTTCAAGAAATTAGAAGATGGCGATGCAGAAGCAGAAGAACTATGGAATTGGTTCAAATCTGAATCATTAAAAGAATTCAATCGTGTGTATGACATTTTAGGAATTACATTTGATTCTTATAATGGTGAAGCTTTCTATAATGATAAAATGGATCCAATTGTTGAATATTTAGAAAATAATGGGATTACAACAGTCGACCGTGGAGCAACAGTTGTTCACTTAGATAAATATGACTTACCACCTGCATTAATCAAAAAATCAGATGGTGCTACATTATACATTACACGTGACTTAGCGGCAGCACATTACCGTAAAGAAACTTATGATTTTGCGAAAAACATTTACGTTGTAGGGAATGAACAAGCAAACCACTTCAGACAATTAAAAGCTGTTTTAAATGAAATGGGTCGTGATTGGCAAGAAAACATGATTCACGTTGGCTTTGGTTTAATTACATTAGGTGGTAAAAAATTATCAACACGTAAAGGTAAAATTGTCTTATTAGAAGAAGTTTTACGTGAAGCTGAAGAATTAGCCTTAAAACAAATTGAAGCTAAAAATCCAAACTTACCTAATAAAGAACAAGTTGCAAAACAAGTTGGGGTAGGTGCGGTAATCTTCCACGATTTGAAAAATGATCGTACAAACAACTTTGACTTCAACTTGGAAGAAGTTGTTCAATTTGAAGGAGAAACTGGACCTTATGTTCAATATACTCGTGCTCGTGCAATGAGTATTTTAAGAAAAGCAGGAGTTTCAGTTGATTTAACTCAAGCATTATCATTAGAAGATGACTATGCATGGGAAGTATTAAAACAAATTGAAAATTATCCAAATATTGTGAAATATGCAGAAAGCAAATTTGAACCTTCTGTGATTTCTAAATATGTGATTTCTCTAGCGCAAGCCTTCAATAAATACTATGCAAACAGCCGTATCTTACAAGAAGATGAAGGACTAAATGCTCGTTTAGCATTAGTGGAAGCAACAGCTGTTATCTTAAAACAAGGTCTTGCAATTTTAGGAGTAGAATCACCAGACGAAATGTAGCCATCCTATCTCTCACTTGTTTACCTGGCAAGTGAGAGTTTTTTGGTTGCTTGGAAAATTTATAGAATAATTGATGGGAATACCATTTCAATTGAAAATGTTTGCTATTCATAGAATGATAAGAGGAGGACGAAAAGTAAAAATAGATATAAAGGAATGATAAAAACGGTAATTGAGAATTAATTTTGTTGACAATTAGAAATGATATCAGTAAAATAAATTATGCTAACAACATTGTGAATATAATAATAGATATAAAAACACAAGTTTTAAGCAAAATAATATATAAAAATTAGGAGAATGGTATGAGACAAAAAGAAAGCCTACGAGCAAAACTAGTGAAACGTTATTTACGATTTGGTATTCGTAAATTTACGATTGGGGTAGCAAGTGTTGCAATTGCTTCAGGATTAATGATGATTGGGAGTCACCAAATTCAAGCTGAAGAAACAGCTCCAACAAGCACAACTGTAAACAAAGAACAAGCTGCTGTTTCTGAAAAACCAGATGATTCAACAACTAAAACAACTGTAACGATTAAATTTGTATCTGAGGGGAAAGAAATAAAAGGACATACAATTATTGAAACAGGAATGGAAGGACAGCCTATTCCAGAAGGTAATGTTCAAACTCATATAGATGTTATAAAAAATATGGGATACACATTAGTTAACAATCCATTTTTAACTTCAGATGAAACTAAGCCTAAATTTGATAAAAATGATAAAGAAATCGTAATTACTTTTAAATCAATGCATGCAACTGTTAAACCGATTTATGCTTTGCAAGGTGAAATAGTTAGTAAAGATGCTGTAAAAGATGCAGTTACTACAAAAATCAATACTAAAAAAGAAGTGGTAACTATCCCTTCAACTATTGAAGCAGGGAATGATTCTCTGAAAGCTAAAGTTATCGTTACATATGGTTCAGGTGATTTTACGAGAGATGAAGTGGTTGAAGTTCCTGTTAAAGTATTACCAAGAAAAAGTGTAACGTCAGGTATAACCGTTCTAAAAGGGATAGAAAATAATGTATTAATCACTAAAGTGCGAGAACACGTTACAAAAGAGTTGCAAACTTTAAAGAATTTACCAAGTGAAGTAACAGTTACCATTAAAAATGATGCTTATGCAACTCCGAAAACGAATGAGAATAAAGAGACTGAAATGGATGTAACTATTCAATATAAAAATGAAAGCAAAGTTCTTAAAGAAATAACAGTCGAAGTTCCGATTAAAGTTGTAAGTTCAACTGTAAAATCATTTCCAGTTTTAGAAGGAACTAAAATCCCTGCGAAGACAGTTGAAAATAGTGTGGTTCCTGGAAAAGGAGGAAAAGTAGAACCTCTTGATGAAAGTGCTATTCCAGATACAACAGGACAAACAAAAGTTGAAGTTCCTGTCACAGTTAAGTATGGAACAGATCAAGAACATCCTGATTTAGTAGAAAAGGTAACTGTTTCTATTATTGTTGTTGCTAAACCAAAACCTATTACTGTAGAAGAAGGAACAACGATTACTAACGAACTAGTGGAAAAACAAATCACTCTTCCAAAAAACTCTAAAATTACGAAGATTGGTTCTATTCCAGATACAAAAACAGCTGGTAATAAAGGTAATATTCCTGTAACAATTGAATTGGAAGATGGACAAACCCTTACACTACATGTACCGGTAACTGTAACATCTAAAGCTGAAAACGGTGGAAATCATTCGAATCAAGGAGAACACTCGAATAATAATGTTATTCCACCAAAACCATCAGAAACTAAACCAACAGAAACCAATCAAACAGGTTGGAATTTTGTAAATGGAAAATGGTATTATAAGAAAGATGGAAAAAATATCACTAAAAAATGGGAAAAAATTAATGGAAAATGGTACTTCTTTACCCCATCAGGAGATATTAAAAATAATGGTTGGGAATTTGTGAATGGTAAGTGGTATTATTTAGAACAATCAGGAGCCATGAAAGCTTCCCAATGGTTTAAATCAAGTGGAAAGTGGTACTATGTGAATCATTCAGGAGTAATGGAAATTGGTTGGTTACAAGTTAATGGAAAATGGTATTACTTAGAGCAATCAGGAGCCATGAAAGCTTCTCAGTGGTTTAAATTAAATGAAAAATGGTATTACGTGAATGATTCAGGTGAATTATTAGTGAATACAACAACTCCAGACGGTTATAAAGTAAATGAAAATGGAGAATGGATCAATGAATAGTTGATGCTATTCATGAATAAATGAAAGACTTTTTGAAGTAGCAAAGGATATAGTTTGTTATGACAAAAAGTCTTTTTTTATACTCTTTTTTTGAGTTTACACAAAATATTGTACACTCTCAGTTAGTAATAGAATAGAAAAGAGATTTGTGATACGTTATAAGTCTATTAAATTCATTAGAAAATGGGAAGAATTATTGTAAGCGTAAACATTTAGTTGTATAATTATTGTGATGAAATACACGGGGAGGAAGTGACTAGAAGAGTGTATGAAGTTTGAATGATTCATATAAATACATAGGCTTACAAAAGGAGAGATAAGGATGGATAAAAGAATTACAAAACTATTATTGTCAAGCGTCATTATTGGTACAGTATTATCATTACAATCTGTAGAGGCATGTTCAGGATTTATTATCGGGAAAGGCTTAACAAAAGATGGTTCTACTTTATATGGACGTACGGAAGATTATCCATATAAACATGGAAACGGAAAAGTTGCTAAACAACATACACATAACAAAAACTTCATTGTAAATCCTGCAAAAGATTATGAAGAAGGAGCTATGTTTGAAGATATATCAACTGGATTTACATATCCTCATTTACGTCATGAATTCAAATATACATCTGTATCAGATGATTCAAGAGATACAGATGAAGGTATCTTTGATGAACATGGCTTCAATGAATATGGTGTGTCTTTAACAGCAACAATATCAGCTACACCTAGAAAAGATGTCCTTGCAGTAGATCCACTTGTCGAAAATGGACTTGCAGAAGCAGGAATGACAACATTAATTTTACCTCGTGTAAAAACAGCTCGTGAAGGGATAGAACTTTTAGCAAAAGTCATTGATGAAAAGGGATCTGCCGAAGGAAATAATATCATGATTGCGGATAAAGATGAATTATGGTATATCGAAATTTATTCTGGTCATCAATATGTAGCGTATAAATATCCAGATGATAAATTCTCGATTATGCCAAATACTTATTTCCTTGGCACCGTGGATTTGACAGATACAAAGAATGTCATTGCTTCTAAAGGAATTATTGAAACAGCTAAAAAAGCTGGCTCTTATAAAGAAGTGAATGGAAAATTCCATTTAGCAGCAAGTTATGCGCCTAAATTAGATGAACGTAATCGTTCAAGACAATATGCCGGCATTAAATTATTAAATCCTCAATCATCAGTAACTTATCAAGATGAATATTATGAATTTTTACAAGACACTCCACGTAGAGATTATACGGTAGCAGATGCCGTTAAAATTCAAAGAAATCGTTTTGAAACATTATCTGAAGGATTTATTCCAGATGATGAAGTACCAGGATATGATTTTTATAATGACTATACTCCAAAAGATAATGTGAAGGCATTACCAGAAGCGGAACGTGCAAAATATAAATATGCACCAGGGAATGAAAATGTAGTAGATCCACATATTTATCAAATTCAAAATGATTTACCAAGTGAACTAGGGGGTACTATGTGGTTAGGGTTAAGCCGTTCACGTAATACTCCATATGTACCATACTTTGGACATATTAAAGATACGTTTAAATCTTATCAAGTAAGAGGTGGAGATTACAATCCAGATTCATGGTATTGGGTTGCAGACCATATTGATAAGATGGTAACAGAACATAAAGATTTATTTGGAAAAACGATTAAATCAAATTGGGAAGAATTAGAAGAAGTTTTATTCAATTATCAAACAAAACTAATCAACCAATATCGTAATCAGTCAAATGATTATGTTCGAGCAACAGCGGATAGTTATACTGCAAAATCAATGAAAGTAGCTGAAACAGTCTTTAAGATTATGAAGGCTACTGAAGCAAAAATGGAAAAAGCGATTGAAAATAAAACTCCATTAACTGGAAACTTTGTTGATATTTCTAGCTTAAAAGAAGTAACAGCTGATACAAGACTTACAGTGAGTGGTTGGGTCCAAGAAAACAACCAATGGGTTATGTATAGAGGAGGCGAAAAAGTAACTGGATGGTTCAATCAAGATGGAACTTGGTATTACTTAGACCAAAATGGCTATATGCAAAAATGGTGGATTAAAGATAAAGGTAAATGGTACTTCTTAAATGGTTCAGGAGCTATGGAAACTGGATGGTTGCTAGATCATGATAAATGGTACTTTTTAAATGGTTCAGGAGCTATGGAAACTGGATGGTTGCTAAATCATGATAAATGGTACTATTTAGAATCTTCAGGCGCTATGAAAGCTTCACAATGGTTTGAAGTTGATGGCAAATGGTATTATGTTAACGATTCAGGAGAATTGTTAGTAAATACTACAACTCCAGATGGTTATAAAGTAAATGCTAATGGAGAATGGGTATAATCGTATTTAAGTAAGATTTTGAATGGAAAGAAATTGGGCGTTTATTCGTTCAATTTCTTTTTTTGTCAGAACGTACTAGTTCGTGAAAGCGATATTTTATGACTATTAACTTATTGTAAACTAACAAGAGAGAAATGAGTTTTTTCATAAAAAAATTAGTATCTTTAATTTTATCTATTTTGGTCGTAGTAACTTGCGTTAACGGGTGAAAAAGTTTTTGAAGCTTAAGATAGATGGAAAGATGAAGTAGAGATTCTACTTCATTTTTTATTAGTATCATATTAAATTCATGTATTTGTGTAGGGGATTCTATGTTTTCTTTGAACACAAATGATTATAATGAATTCAAACATTACAAGAAGAGGTGTATAGATGGATATTTTATTATGGGGAAGCATTTTTGCTGCGGGATTATTGTCTTTTTTCTCGCCATGTGTGCTCCCGCTGTTTCCAGTTTATTTTGGAGTATTAATGAGTGAAAGAGGAAATCGCAGTATTAAAATTGGAAAGTTTGAAATAGCGATATTACCTGTTGTTCGAACATTTTTATTTGTAGCAGGAATCTCTACTATTTTCTTTGCATTAGGATTTGCTGCCAGTTTATTAGGTCAATTATTGTATAATCCGTATTTCCATTTAGTATTAGGTACTATTATTGTTTTACTTGGCTTACATCAAATGGAAGTATTTCAATTAACGACTTTACAAAAACAAAAAACAGTGCAATTTGAAACAAAAAAAGAACATTCATTGTGGAGTAGTTATTTATTAGGCTTGAGCTTCAGCTTTGGATGGACACCATGTGTAGGGCCTGTATTAAGTTCAGTGTTAACATTAGTAGCGACTCAGCAAGCAAGTATTTTTTATGGGATGTTTTTATTAGGAATGTATATTTTAGGATTATCGATTCCATTTTTAGCATTATCGATTGCTTCAACTGTTGCAATGAAAGCCTTCAATCTAGCAAAGAAACAATTATTCTTACTAAAGAAAATTGGAGGAGCTATTATTATTGCAATGGGTGTTTGGATTATTACCCAACAATTACAAGTATTATTTTTATAAGGATAGGAGAATGAAACATGAAATGGAAATATGTATGTATTGGAGCTAGTTTATTATTAGGAGCTTGTCAGCCAATGGGAAATCAACAAACAAATGCAACGAAACCTTCTACTGAAGTAGCTTCAAAAGATAAAAAAGAAAATAGTGGTTCTAAAAAAGTAGTGGAAGCTTCGTTTAAAACTTTTGATGGAAAAACGGTCAATTTATCAGATTATAAAGGGAAAAAAGTGTACATTAAAGTTTGGGCATCTTGGTGTCCAAATTGTTTAGCAGGATTGCCAGAATTGGATTCTTTAGCAGCGAATCATTCAGATGATACAGTCATTTTAAGTGTAGTAGCTCCTGGAGTGAATCATGAGAAAAAAGCTGAAGATTTTAAAGAATGGTTTTCAGGATTAGAGTATAAAAATTTACCAGTATTAATGGCAGAAAATTCAGATTTCTTTAAACAAGTGGGAGTCGTTGGATATCCAACATCTGTTTTTATTAATCAAAATGGAGAATTAGTGCAAGTTCATCCGGGACATTTACGAAATGAGGATATACAGAAGTATCTTGATAAGATGTAGAATGTTTTTTATGAATAAGACTTTAGCTGTTGTAGCAGAGGACGGCAGCAGTCTTGCTTTGCAAGTCTCATGTTAATACTACAACGATAAGTTTATTTTTGTCTTAGTTAGAATCGTCCAAGTGAATAAAGAGAAAATACTGATTATAGTAACAAGCCCAATAGTAACCATGGAATGGTTACTATTGGAAGGAAAATTCGAGACCGTGGCTCGAATTTTAGGTATGAGACTTGCAACAGCAAGGCTGCTACCGTCCTTTGTTACTATACCTAAAAGTATTTTCTCCTTATATTTAGTAGAATGCATGAAAAATAAAGAGATTCAAAATATCTCGATAAAATGTAAGGAGTGGGTATAATGGATAAAAAAATATTAATTGGAGTCGTAGCGTTGGTGGTATTACTGATTGCTTCTTATTACGCTATTCATCTTTCACCATCAACAGTTCAATCGAATGGAAATTCAATTGAGAAAAAAGTTAGTTCGATTATTAACCACCAAAAGGTTAACAAATCAGAAAATACGGGGGAAAAAGAGTTGAAGGAAATCTATTTAGCTGGTGGCTGTTTCTGGGGCCTAGAAGAATATTTCTCAAGAATTAATGGAGTAGAAGATGCAGTTAGTGGGTATGCAAATGGAAAAGTAGAAACAACAAACTACCAATTAATCCATGATACAGACCATGCAGAAACAGTTAAAATTACGTATGATGCAAAAAACGTATCGCTTAGAGAAATTTTATTATATTACTTTAGAGTGATTGATCCATTATCAGTGAATAAACAAGGAAATGATGTAGGTCGTCAATATCGAACAGGAATTTATTATCAAAATGATGATGATAAAGAAATTGTTGAACAAGTAATAGCAGAAAAAGAAGAACAACTAGGGAAGAAGGTAGCCATTGAACGAGAAAATCTTAGAAACTTCGTTGTTGCAGAAGATTACCATCAAGATTATTTAAAAAAACATCCAAATGGCTATTGTCATATTGATGTGAATAAAGCAAATGATCCAGTGATTGATCCTAGTCTATTCCCATTACCAGATGATGAAACGTTGAAAAAGATTCTTACAAAAGAACAATATGCGGTTACGAGAGAAAACCGAACAGAAATGGCTTTTTCTAATCAGTATTGGGACAATCATGAAGCAGGGATTTATGTAGATGTAGCAACTGGTGAACCACTTTTCTCTTCAAAAGATAAGTTTGATTCTGGTTGTGGTTGGCCAAGTTTTACAAAGCCTATTTCTTCAGAAGTGGTGACTTATAAGGAAGATACAAGTTTTAATATGAAGCGAATTGAAGTTCGTAGTCGTATTGCGGATTCTCATTTAGGGCATGTATTTGATGATGGTCCTCAAGACAAAGGTGGATTACGTTTCTGTATTAATAGCGCAGCTATTCGTTTTATTCCGCTAGCAGATATGGAAGAGAAAGGCTATGGATTTTTAAAGGATTTTGTTAAATAAGACTTTAGCTATAGTAGCAGAGGACACAAGCAGCCTTTCCTTGCAAGTCTCATTAGACTAATACTACAATGGCAAGTCTTTTCGGGGTGTGGATCATATAGATGAGAGGACGTAGTGAATAAGACTTTAGTTGTTGTAGTAGAGGACGGTTTTCCGTCCTTTGTTACTATATAGAGGAGTATTTTTTGTATTTACGTTTTCAAACTCTAAGGAGTATAATTGAAGAAGGAGGGATGAGTATGTATTCATTATTAATTGTCGAAGATGAATCTCTTGTTAGAAGAGGACTCACTTCACTTATCGATTACAAACAATTAAGGATTTCTGATGTACGAGAAGCAGAAAATGGTAAACAAGCTTGGGAAATGATTCAACAACACCAACCAGACATCTTACTTACCGATATCAATATGCCACAAATGGACGGCATTACATTAGCTCAACAAGTCAAATTACACTATCCACGTATTCATATCGTATTTCTAACAGGATATGATTACGTCGATTATTTACTATCTGCATTAAAATTAGGAGCAGATGATTATTTACTCAAACCGATTTCAAAAAAAGAAATTGAAGCATTTTTTGTTACAGTCGTTGGTAAATTAGAAAAAGAACGAAAAGAAAACCAAATTTATCAAGTAGAAATCATTTCAGAAGAAACAGAAATCGAAAAACTCATTCATAGCCAATTAGATAATCCTGACCTTTCTCTTGTAAAAGTTGCAGAACAATTAGGTTTTACTCCTAATTATGTCAGTGTCTTAATTAAGAAAAAATTAGGAATGACGTTTCAAGATTATGTCATTACTCAACGAATGAATAAAGCAAAAGTATTACTATTATCTACATCCATGAAAATTTATGAAGTAGCTTTAGCGGTAGGAATGGAAGATGTGAATTATTTTTCAGTTCGATTTAAACAAATTGTCGGAGTGACACCGAAACAATTTCAAAAAGGAGTAGAATCATGAAGAAAAACTCCTTATTCATTACATTAACAACTTATTTATTAGGAATGCTATTTTTGATTTTAATTCTTGTTGGAAGTGTCTTTTATTGGAAAAGTAGTGAATTGTTTAAAGAGAATGTGTCTGGACAAACGACGGCTAGAATTGATACAAGTGCTCGATATATTGAACAGTATGTCTCTCAATTAAAATTTACAGTTAATGCTATTGCTAATGAAGGAGAAGTTGTTCAGTTTGCGCAAGAAGATGAAAATCACTTGCAAACAAGTATTCGAAATTGGTTAGAAGCTTTTATGAAAAGTAATGAACACTTTGTTTCGATAACAATTGTGACAAAGGATGGAAGAGTTGTTTCTAGTGATCCGAATCTTCAATCTGCTAATTCGAATGAATTAATGATGCAAGAATGGTATCAACAAGCGATTGATTTGTCACATAATCCAGTTTTGTTACCAAGTCGTTTTCAAAATGAAAAATATGTATTATCTATTAGCCAAGAAATTTTGTCAGTGGCAAAGGAAAGTTTAGGAGTCGTTCGCTTTGATGTTGATTCTCACGCTCTTGAAAATTATATTAAAGAACTTTCTCTTGGAAATGAAGGATACGCCTTTGTCATTAATACAGAGGGAAAAATCATTTATCATCCAGATAATGAAGTCTTTCAATCTGTCGATAAGCAAATGTCTGCAGAAGATATTGCAAAAAGTCCAATGGATTCGATGCTAGGGAAAAATTTTTTTGTACATAAAACTTCTATTGACAATTGTAATTGGGTATTAGTAGGGGTTAGTACATTTTCACAATGGGAACAATTATCGAAGCAATTATTCATCATTGTTTTTAGTATTGCAATTTTAAGTTTTATTGCCTGTTCGATTGGAATGGTTGTTATTTTGAAACATCATTTATCACCTATTCAACACTTAGAAGAGACAATGCAGGAAGTTGAAAATGGTCAAACTGATTTACGAGCTATTCCGAATGGAGCTAGTGAATTTCAACAATTAGCTCATCATTTTAATCATATGCTAAATCATTTAGAGCAATTAATGATGGAAGCTAGGAAGCAAGAACAATTGGCAAGAGTATATGAATTAAAAGCATTATCGAGTCAGATTAATCCACATTTTCTATATAATACATTAGATACTATTATTTGGATGGCGGAGTTTCAAGATACAAGTCGAGTGGTTTCGATTACAAAAGCACTTGCGACGTATTTTAGATTAGCTCTAAATGGTGGAGAAGATTTAATTACACTTACAAAAGAAGTGGATCATGTGCGACAATACTTATTTATTCAGCAACAAAGATATGAAGAGAAATTATTTTATGAAATTCAAGTAGATGAAAATGTTCCAGATATATTGTTACCTAAATTAGTACTTCAACCGTTAGTGGAAAATGCAATTTATCATGGGATTAAGGAAATTAATCGACCGGGGAGAATACAGTTGATGGTTCAGTATCATTTTCCTTATATTAGAATTATGATTGAAGATAATGGAGTAGGATTAAAGAAACAAGGGCTTTTCAATAAAACTTTAGGTGGAGTTGGTATTCAAAATGTACAAGAAAGATTAGCGTTATATTTTGGAAAAGAGTTTAAAATGGAATTTGATTCAGTAGAAAATTCTTATACAAAAGTTTGTCTAACGATTCCTGTTTCTTTAGAATCGCACAAGTAAAAATACTTTTCATAGTAGGTATGAGACTTGCAAGGCTGCTACCGTCTTTTGTTATTATAACAAAAAGTAGTTTCTCTTTATTCACCTTATAGTTTGACGGTCTAGTATCATTTCCCTTATAGTAAAATTACGAATAAAGATACAAAGGAGAAATTATGAAAGTCATTGTAGTAGGTGGAGGAACGAGCGGACTAATGGCAAGCGTTAGTGCAGCATTAGCAGGTGCAGAAGTAATTCTACTAGATAAAAATCCAAGCTTAGGACGAAAATTACTCTTAACAGGTGGAACACGTTGCAATGTAACAAATATCCGCTCAAGAGATGAAATTATTAAACACATTCCAGGAAATGGACGCTTCTTACATAGTGCCTTTTCCCAATTTGATAATCAAGACATTATCGAATTTTTCCAAACCCGAGGAGTCCAATTAAAAGAAGAAGACCATGGAAGAATGTTTCCAGTATCTGATTCTGCTAAAACTATTTTGAATACATTTATCGAAGAAATAAAACAATTAGGCATTCAAGTAAGAACAAATGTAAAAGTTAAAGCGATTCGACTAGAAGAAGGACAGTTTTCAGCAGTGGAATTAGATAACGGAGAAAGAATCGAAGCTGATGCAGTTATTTTAGCACTTGGTGGGAAATCCTATCCGAAAACAGGGTCGACTGGAGATGGATACGGAATTGCACGAAGTGCAGGACATACAATCACCCCATTATTTGCTACAGAAGTCCCTTTAACAAGTAATGAAACTTTCATTAAAGAAGGGGTATTACGAGCTCTTTCTTTAAGAAATGTTGCGCTAAGTGTATTGAATCAAAAAGGAAAAGCTGTCGTGACGCATCAAATGGATATGATTTTCACTCATTTTGGCATCAGTGGGCCAGCAGTATTACGTTGCTCAAGCTTTGTTCATCAAGTCCAACAAAAAGACAATGTCTCAGAAGTTACGATGTCACTAAATATACAACCTGATTTAACAAAACAGGAGTTAGCAGAAAAATGGCAAGAGTGGAAAGAAAATAGTCCGCAAAAAACAGTGAAGACGCCGTTAAAAGAATGGATGCCTGAACGATATGCAGAATTTTTACTCCAACAAATTGGACTTTCTTCTCAAAAAGTCATCGGTAAAATGACCGAAAAAGAAGTGCAACAATTACTAAATGCAATTCAAGATTTTAGATTTACAGTCAATGGAAGTTTACCGATTGAAAAAGGATTTGTAACGGGTGGAGGAGTTCAACTGAAAGAAGTGAATCCCAAGACTTTAGAATCAAAAATCACTCAAGGGGTGTATTTCTGTGGAGAATTATTAGATATTCATGGTTACACTGGAGGTTATAATATTACAGCAGCGTTTGTAACAGGATATGTTGCAGGATTGCATGCTGCACAAGGTTGGTAAAAAATGAAAAGAGCATAGTTTCATCATAAAATCTTCATAATTAGAGACTATACTTTAGTCATTCCCAAAGAATAATATTTACCTCCCAAAAGTAAATAAACTCTATCCTTTTTTCTCCGGCAAAAAATTGCCGGAGTTTTTTGATTTTTGTAACGAATGAAGCAAACTTATGTTATAATGGCAACGAAACTGTTAAATGAATCGAGGTGTATCTCTTTTTCTATGGTAAAACTAGGGGAAAGAATTGTAGAAAAAGGAATTCGGTTATTACCATTAATGGACTTATCTCAAGTGGATACAAGTCTAGAAAGACCAATTCCAGAAGCAACATCTAAATTAGAAATTATTGTTCATGCAATGGAAATCGGCATGGGTGTGTTAGGACATGTAGATATTTGTATTGAAGGCTATGTATATTCTTATGGAAATTATGATGAATTAGCTTGTATTTTAAATGGAGCTAGAGGAGAAGGTGTATTGTTAAAAGCACCAAGAGAAGATTATTTTAAATTTTGTAAGAGACACTACCAAAAAACATTATATATTTATAGTTTAGAAGTGACTGATGAACAAGTACAATTAATTAAAAATCGTTTGGAAAAAGTATTAAAGGAATCGTTCACTTGGTCTCCGCCAGATGATATTTGTTCATTTAATCCGGTCAGTGAAAAGTTAGAAGAGATGTATGCGTATAATATGGTACAATGCATGCCGGTAACTTTTTATAAATTTAGAAAAACTCAATTTAAATTGTATACAATGTGGAGAAATAATTGTTTACTATTTGTAGATTATTTAGTTTCCGTATTAAAAATAAAACCTCTTCGTGCAAGAATGACAACTTTTCCAAGTTTATACCAAGAACGATTGGAATTATTAAAAGAAAAACAACATTCTATTGTGACTGACTGTCAGATTTATTAATGCTTTGAAAAAGCCGCTAATCAAGTGATTAACGGCTTTTTTAGTATCAATCAGCGTAATTGCCGCCTTCTACACCAAAATATTCTTCAAGTGTTTGTTTTGAAGTGTAGATTTTCTCTGCGATATCTCCCACATATCTTAAATGCCATGCTTCTGCTTGATAACCCGTAATGGCTTCTTTTCCTTCTTGAAATCTTACGATAAAGCCATATTCATGAGCATGACTATGCAACCATTCAATGGCTTTCTCATCTTGAGGATTGTCTCCTAATAATCCACCAGCTCCATTTAAAATATCAAAAGCAAGCCCTGTTTGATGTTCGCTATATCCTGGACGAGCAGAATAAGTATCTGCTGCTTCTTTACCATCTTTGTTCACATAATTTTGATAAAGTTGAGTTTGGTATTCATAGGAACGGAATCCACTATATTGATTACTAACGTTAAAACCTAACTCTTGCATTTTTTGAATAAGCTCTCTCACTTTTTCTCCTGCATTTGAATTTTCTCCTGGATTATAGTCAGCAGGAAGTTTGTGTTTTTTGTTAACGACCATTTGAATGCCTAATGATAGATCTGCCTCTCCATTACTTTGTTTGGTTGCTGCAGTAGTATGTTCAGTTGTAGCAGGCGTTTGAGTAGTCTCTGCTTTGTTTTCTGTTGTTGTAGTAGAGTGACAAGCTGTAAAAAATGCTAGACTTGCTGCCATATAAATAAATTTTTTCATCATTATCCCCCTTTATTCATAGTATTTATTGTAGCACAGATATCGAAATGAAAACATGTTAGAATGAAAAAATTAAAAATGAATATTTTTGTTAAGAAATACGAAATAATGTTCATAAATTAACCGTTTTCTAATGGAAAACTACTTGCATTTTATTCTATTCATGGTATAGTAGCTATTAAAAAAATTACAGATTATAGGAGGTCTCCATTATGTCTATGTGGGAAACGAAGTTTCAAAAAGAAGGTTATACATTTGATGATGTACTTTTAATTCCAGCAGAAAGTCATGTACTACCAAATGATGTAGATTTACAAGTACAACTTGCAAAGAATTTATTGTTAAAAATTCCATTGATGAGTGCGAGTATGGATACTGTTACAGATTCAACAATGGCGATTGCAATTGCTCGTCAAGGTGGTTTAGGAGTTATTCATAAAAATATGTCGATTGAAGCGCAAGCTGAAGAAGTTCATAAAGTGAAACGTTCTGAAAGTGGCGTTATTTTTAATCCATTTTTCTTAACTCCAAAACATTCTGTACAAGAAGCTGAAAAATTAATGGCGAAATATCGTATTAGTGGTGTACCAATTGTGGAATCATTTGATAATCAAAAACTAGTCGGTATTTTAACGAATCGTGATTTACGTTTTATTACAGACTATTCTATTGAAATTGAAGATGTGATGACGAAGGAACCATTAATTACAGCACCAGTGGGAACTTCTTTAAAGGAAGCAGAAAGTATTTTACAAAGACATAAGATTGAAAAACTTCCATTAGTAGATGAAAAAGGAAATTTATCAGGATTAATTACCATTAAAGATATTGAGAAAGTTATCGAATTCCCAAATTCGGCAAAGGATAAACACGGACGATTATTAGTAGCCGCAGCAGTTGGTATTACTTCTGATACTTTTGAACGTGCGAAGGCATTATTAGAAGCTGGGGTAGATGCGATTGTCATTGATACAGCACATGGACATAGTGCAGGAGTTATCCGTAAAATTAAAGAAATCCGTGAAACATTTCCAGATGCAACATTAATTGCAGGAAATGTTGCAACAGCTGAAGGTACTCGTGCTTTATTTGAAGTAGGAGTGGATGTTGTAAAAGTAGGGATTGGACCAGGTTCCATTTGTACGACACGTGTGGTAGCAGGAGTTGGTGTACCTCAAGTAACTGCCATCTATGATGCAGCGACTGTTGCAAGAGAATATGGGAAAGCGATTATTGCAGATGGTGGTATTAAATATTCAGGAGATATTGTTAAAGCAATTGCTGCTGGTGGTCATGTCGTTATGTTAGGTAGTTTATTAGCAGGGACTGATGAGTCTCCAGGTGAATTTGAGATTTATCAAGGACGTCGTTTTAAAACGTATCGTGGAATGGGTAGTTTAGCAGCGATGGAAAATGGTTCGAGTGATCGTTATTTCCAATCGAAAAATGAAGCAAATAAGCGTGTTCCTGAGGGGATTGAAGGGCGTGTAGCTTATAAAGGTGCTGCTAGTGATATTATTTATCAGATGATTGGTGGTTTGCGTTCAGGAATGGGTTATGTTGGGGCGCATAATTTAGAGGAGCTTCGTGAAAATACTCAATTTATTCGTATGAGTGGAGCTGGATTAAGAGAGAGCCATCCGCATGATGTACAAATTACCAAAGAAGCGCCTAATTATTCTGCCCAGTAAGAGTTATAAATTGGACTTTTCTGATATAGCGAAGGACGCAAGAAGCCTCGCGGTTGCGAGTCTCATTGCTAAAACTCGAGCCTAAGGTCTCGAGTTTTTTCCTGTACTAGAAGCCAGTGTGGCTTCTAGTACTAACGCTACGGCGAAAAGTCCATTTATTTCTTTATGATTTAAAAATTATAAAAATAATGAGCATTCTAGTTTAGAATAATTCTATTCTATGGTATACTATATTCATAAAGGGGGAATGACAAATGTCAAAAGAAAAAACAAAATTAGTATTAAATCAATTAGTAGCTGACTTAAGCCAACAAGCAGCAATGATTCACCAAGTACACTGGTATATGCGTGGACGTGGATTTTTAACATTACACCCTGCAATGGATAAATTGATGGATGAAATCAACGCTCAATTAGATGAAGTATCAGAACGCTTAATCACTATTGGGGGAGCTCCTTATTCAACATTACGTGAATTTGCAGATAACACTAAAATTCAAGATATTCCTGCATCATATGAACGTTCAATTGACGAATGGGTAAGACATTTATTAGTAGGATATGAATATTTGAGAGGTTTATACCAAGAAGGTTTAGAAACTGCTGGAGAAGAAGGCGATGATGTATCACAAGATATCTGCATCGGCTTCAAAGGTGATATTGAAAAATTAATCTGGATGCTACGTGCACACTTAAACGAAGCACCTGGAATCTAATTCGTTCAAACAAAAAAGGATGATTATTTCATCCTTTTTTGTTTCGAATACTATTTTAATCTTATATAATGTGTAGATTTTCCGCTACCTTCTCTTTTAATGTCTCTTTCTGAAATTAGTTTTCTTAAAACTAATTCAATAGAACTTACACTAAGTATTGGGCAAAGTTCACGGACATCTTCTTTTGTAAATCGCCCTAATTTTTGATAAGTTGCTTTTCTAACCATTTCTAATGCAGGAATTTTTTCTTCTACTAATTCTCTCAATCTTGTACTAGTTGTAACAATGCCTTCAATCTCATTAGAGACTTCTGTACTTTGGATTTGTGCAATTTCAATGAATCGATTTAGTTCTTCAAGTCTTTGTTTTAAGAATAGTTCTTGCTTGCCTTGATATTTATAAATGGCTGAAACTAATCTTAAGATTTTAGAATCCCAAAGATAGTTTTTGATTTCATTATCATTAAAATTTCTCATACTTTTCCCCTTCAAATGGTTTAGTGATACAACCATTTGAAAGAAATTCATCAAAAGTATAGAATAGTGAAAGAGAAAAAATTTAGAAAAAATGAATACATTATAAAAGGAGGATGAGATGAATTCAAAAGCGTTTTATCAACAAATGTTTGCGATTGCAATTCCTGTTGCATTGCAAAGTTTACTAACTTCATTTTTGAACACATTAGATACAATGATGATTTCCTCTCTTGGAGATGCAAGCATTGCTGGTGTTGGATTAGCAAACCAAGTGTTTTTCTTATTTACATTGATTTGTTTTGGAATTAATACAGGATCCTCAGTTTTATTCGCACAATATTGGGGTGTAAGGGATGTTCCTCAAGTTCGGAAAATTAATCAGGCAAGTTTAATGTTGTCTACAGCTATTTCTGTGGCATTTATGCTTGTTGCAATGGTTTTCCCTTATGGGATTTTAGAATTATTTACCCATGATGCAGCAGTTGTTCAAGCTGGTGGGGACTATTTACGTGTTGCTGCCTTAACATATGTCATTACTGCATGGAGTTTTTCTTTAGGTAGTGCGTTAAGAAGTACAGGAAATCCAAGGGTTCCATTGATAGCAACGATGAGTAGTTTTGTCGCCAATGCTTTCTTCAATTATATTTTTATTTTTGGAAAATTAGGATTCCCAGCAATGGGAGTTGTCGGAGCAGCATTAGGGACAGTAGTCGCTCGAATCATTGAGATTGGTGTTTTAGTATTTGTCATCAATCGTTACCAAGGTCCACTTCAAATTCCGATTCTACATGTGCAAAAAATTCCAAAAGAGTTTTGGACGGTCTATTGGAAGACAACTTTACCAGTTATTGTCAATGAAACATTTTGGGCATTCGGACAAGTGTTTTATAATGCAGCTTATGCGATGGTTGGAACGAAAGCAACTGCAGCGGTGCAAATTGCTGTTGCGATTCAAGGATTAGCCTTTGTTATCGTTCGCGGATTAGGAAGTAGTTGTAGTATTATGCTTGGACAAAGTATTGGGAAAAATAAAATTGATCGAGCGAAAAAAGATGCCAATCGATTTATTATTTTATCCATTATCATAGGTGTAGTCATTGGTGCTATTGAAAGTTTAACGCCACAATGGACATTATTATTATTTGGACATATTAGTCCAGAAGTGTATACTCTTGGTCAACAATTACTCCAAGTGATGGGAATCATTTTTATCTTAAAAACGATTAATTCCATTATTGTTGTAGGTGTTTTAAGAGGTGGTGGGGATACTCATTATGGAATGAAATTAGAAATGAGTTGTGTTTGGTTAGTCGGCGTACCTTTATCTCTTTTAGCAGCAGGAGTGTGGCATTTACCAGTTACTGTAGTTGTCATTTGTGCAGGAATGGAAGAAGTGACAAAAGTAGTCGTAGGACTCTATCGTGTTTATTCTCACAAATGGATTCATCGTTTAGTTCAAGACTAGTCAATTCCTTTCATTTATGGTAGAATATTTGTCAGACAGTTCGTAACCATCCTGTCTATAAACAAAACTAGGGCTTATTTGAACATGAAATGATCAATCAATTCCTGGAAAACGATGGTGTTTTTCAGGAATTTTTTTATGTCTAATAGTCCGGAAAGAAGGAAGAACAATGAGAAAAAACGAAGAAATGGGAGAAATTACACACTTAGGAAGTAAAACAGTTTATCGTGACGATTATGCACCAGAAGTGCTAGAGTCATTCCCAAATAAACATCCAGAAAATGATTATTTTGTAAAATTTAATTGTCCAGAATTTACTTCATTATGTCCAATTACAGGTCAACCTGACTTTGCGACAATTTATATTAGCTATGTTCCAGGAGAACGTATGGTAGAAAGTAAGTCTTTAAAATTATACTTATTTAGCTTTAGAAATCGTGGAGATTTCCATGAAGACTGCATGAATATCATTATGAAAGATTTAGTAACATTAATGGATCCAAAATATATTGAAGTTTGGGGCAAATTTACACCACGTGGAGGAATCTCTATCGATCCATATTGTAACTATGGAAAAACAGGTACTAAATGGGAACAAGTAGCAGACCACCGTATGATGAATCATGATTTATACCCTGAAAAAGTGGATAATCGTTAAGGAGAATTATGATGAAATTAGTATTATTAAGTGGTGGAGTAGATAGTTCCACTGCATTAGCGCTTGCTTTGAGTCAAGATCCTCAAGTTGAAGCTATTTCATTTTCATATAATCAAAAGCATAAGGAATTGGAATTAGAAGCAGCTAGAAAAATTGCAGATTATTATAAAGTTCCTCATAAAATTTTAGAGGTTAGTTCTGTATTTTCAGGAAGTAAATCTTCTTTAAATGCTGGAAATGATATCGAAGTGAGTACAGGAGATTATGCGACTCAAATAGAAGCAAATACCGAAGTGGAGTTTCGTAATGGAATTTTTATTTCGATTTTAGCAGGAATTGCGATGCAAAAAGGAGCTTCAGAAATTTATTTTGGTGCACACTTGGATGATTCAGGAGTCATTTATCCAGACTGTTCGCCTGAATTTATTGAAGCGATGAATCAGGCTGTTCAATTAGGAAGTGGAGGTAAAGTTCGATTGACTGCTCCATTTGGACAAGTGAAAAAGAAAGATATTGTGACAAAAGGAGTCGAATTAGGCGTTCCTTATGAATTAACGTACAGTTGCTACAATGGCGTGTATCCTCCATGTGGAAAATGTGGAACTTGTATTGATCGAAATAAAGCCTTTTTAGCAAATGGATTGGAGATTTTATAGTGAATAAAAAACAAATTAGATTATTAACACAAAATACTTTAATAGGTGCGTTATATGTTGTTTTAACATTAATCAATCCTATTTCTTACGGGATGTTTCAATTCCGTTTATCAACTTTATTAATGGGTGTTCCATTTTATAAACCGCAATTGTCATTAGGAATTTTAATTGGTGTAATGATTAGTAATATTCCAAGTCCTCTTGGACCGATTGATATTTTATCTGGATTTTTAATTCAATCAGTAAGTTTATATGTTTTTAATTGTATTTTCAAAAATTCTTATGTGAAGAGTGCTGCTTATGGTATTTGGTGTGGTTTTGTAGTAGCTGCAGCATTGTATTACTCTTTACAAGTACCATTCTGGCCTAGCGTATTTGGCGTAGCGGTGTCGAATATTTTATTTGCCTTTTTAGGTACATTTATTGTTGAAAAATTCTTAAAAGAATTTTTAGATAAAACAGTAGTTGAATAGAAACCGATGAATAGACTTCGAAACGTAATAGTGCTTCGAAGTCTTTTTTTACGTAGAGTCTAAAGGCTGAATTATAAAATGAAGCGTAAAAATCTTTTAACAATAATCACTACTTCTGAATGCTTAACTAGAGACCTCGCAAACAAAAAGTCTTTTTCTTCTTTCTTTTATTACGTTATAAAAATGTTTGTATTTCTAAGAGATGAGGTTTGAAAAAAACATTGACAGAAGAAGGAAAGGGTAGTAAAGTTATAAAACGTAACTATTACGTTTTATAAGAGAGGAAGATAAAATGAAAATTCATAAAAAGTCATTACTGATTGGAAGTGCAAGTCTTGTTTTATTAGGAGGATGTTCTCTGTTTAATACTCAAAACACAAGTCAGCAAACAGAATCGGAAACGACAACAACAGAAGTTTCAAAAGCTGATTTAGCAAAATTTGAGAAAATTGCTGAAGAAGTAAAAGAAAACAAACCAAAAACAATTGTGGGAGAAGTATTTGAAAATGGATATTTAAAAAAACATGGAGACCATTACCATTTTGTATACGGGGCACCGCCAGCATATGCTATATATGAACAAAAAACTTCTGCAACAGCAATTAGTTCTGCAGATGATGGATATGTCTTTAATCCAAATGATATTGTAGAAGAAAATGAAATGGGATATGTAGTTCGCCACGGAGATCACTTCCACTTTATTTATAAAAATAATGCCCAACAAACACTTGCAACAACAATGGCTTCAAATTCAGTAGCGCATCAACATCATGACGGAGACAAACATGAGCATGAAGGTGAGCATCATGATCATGACCAAGATGGATATGTATTTGATAAAAAAGATATTGTTAGCGAAACAGCAGAAGGTTATATCGTTCGTCACGGAGACCATTTCCACTTTATTTATAAAAATCAAGTGAATCATGAAAATACACATCATAATACTGTTGCATCAACTATTGAAAAAGTTGAAAAGGTAGAAAAGGAATTACACGGTTTAACAGGAGGAAGTGCAACATCTCTTTCGAAGCCTGAAACAAAACCAATTGCTGAAGCTCCGACTGTACAGCCAAAAGAAAAACAATTTGCTGGAATTCATTATAGAACGAGTGACGGATTTTTATTTGATGGAAATCATACTATTGGTACATCAGGGGAAAACTTATTAGTGGCACATAATGGAAATATGAAAGATATACATGTCATTCCATTTGAACAATTAGTCCATACAAAATGGGAATATTTAATTCCAAAAGAACATTTAAAGGCAGCTAAAGCACGCTATAATGGGACTGTAACGACTCCTAAAGAGGATCATCACCATGATGATGCAACGAAGCCAACAGAAATGAGTGAGTTAGATAAAAAAATCGAAGAAAAAATTGCAGGTATTATGAAGCAATATGGTGTAAAACGTGAAAGTATTGTAGTGAATAAAGAAAAAAATGCCATTATTTATCCGCATGGAGATCACCATCATGCAGAACCAATTGATGAACATAAGCCAGTTGGGATTGGACACTCTCATAGTAATTATGAACTCTTCAAACCAGAAGAAGGAGTTGCTAAAAAAGAAGGGAATAAAGTTTATACAGGTGAAGAATTAGCAAGTGTTGTAAACTTGTTGAAAAATAGCACATTTATCAACAAAGACTTCACATTAGCAAATGGGCAAAAACGTGTAGCCTTCAGTTTCTTATCAGAATTAGAAAAAAAATTAGGGACAAATATGATGGTGAAATTAACAACTCCTGATGGGAAAGTGATTGAGAAACTATCCGGGAAAGTATTTGGTGAAGGCGTAGGAAATATTGCTAATTTTGAATTAGATAAACCATATTTGCCAGGAGAAACATTTAAATACACGATTACTTCAAAAGACTATCCAGAAGTAAATTATGAAGGAACATTTACGATTCCATCTTCATTAGCTTATAATATGGCAAGTAGTACGATTTTCTATCCATTCCATGCGGGGGATACTTATTTAAGAGTGAAACCTCAATATGCAGTGCCTAAAGGGACTGATGCTTTAATCAGAGTTTTTGATGAATTTCATGGAAATGCGTACTTAGAAAATAACTACAAAGTAGGTGATGAAATTCGAATCCCAATTCCAAAGTTAAATCAAGGAACTACGATGACAGCAGGAAATAAAATTCCAGTAACCTTTATGGTAAATGCTTACTTGGAAAATCAATCGTCTTATACTGTAGAAGTTCCAATTTTAGAGAAGGATAATCAAACAGAAAAATCTGGAGTTTTATCACAATTTAAAGGACATGGAACAGAAGAAATTTCTAAGCCTTTAGATAAAGGTGAAGAAGCAACAGCAGTGAATTCAGTACAAGAAAAAATTGAAAAATTTGCTGCAAGATACGGATTAGGATTAGATAGTGTCATTTTCAAAATGGATGGAACGATTGAATTACGTTTACCAAGTGGAAAAGTCGTTAAAAAGAATATGTCTGATTTTACAGGAGAAGCACCTCAAGGAAATATTGAAAATAAACCAGCAGATTCTTTACCAGAGCCTCCAAAACCAAATGAAAAGCCTGTGAACCCAGAAAATTCAACAGATAATGGAATGTTGAATCCAGAATGGAACGTAGGAGTAGATCCTATGCTTGAACCAGGACTAGAAGAAGCGCCAGCAGTAAATCCAGTGCAAGAGAAAATTTCAAAATTTGCTGCAAGATACGGATTAGGATTAGATAGTGTTATCTTTAAAATGGATGGAACTATTGAACTACGTCTACCAAGTGGAGAAGTTGTTACAAAGAATATGTCTGAATTTATAGCATAATAAATGGATGAAAACGTTTGAATCGAAAGAATGATTCAGGCGTTTTTTTGTTTATAGTTACATGAGAATGTATAAAAATAGCCTATTATAATCGTTTAATAAATATACGTAGATGCCTAAAGATGAAGTACAACTATTTTTAAAAACTATATCGGTTAAAAATATAATCAGTAAAAAAACATCAAGACAATATAAAAATGTATAGTCCTTAAAAGCCTTGACAAAACGTTGATTTCACGCTAAAATAATGTAACGCAATAAGTGTAACTATAGTCTTGCGGGAAACTGAAATATTGTCCAGAAACCCCGTGAATATTAGGAAAAACAAAAGAATGAGCGCTCTTTTTAATAAGGGATAAAGAAATTCTTTTGGTTTTTTTTTGTTCAAAAACGACTTATAGCCAGCATTTGTTACGAAAATTTAACATTGTAATAAATTTGTAATATTTATTCATAAAATTACGATATAGGGGTGGAAGAGTTGGCACATCATGATGTGAAATACGGTAAACACCGTGTGCGTAGAAGTTATGCACGAATCAGTGAAGTATTAGAATTACCAAATCTAATTGAAATTCAAACTGATTCTTACCAATGGTTCTTAGATGAAGGGATTCGTGAAATGTTTAAAGACATCTCACCAATCGAAGACCATACAGGTAATTTATCATTAGAATTCTTAGATTATGAATTACATGCTCCAAAATATAACCTTGCAGAAGCAAGAAATCACGACGCAAATTATGCAGCACCAATTTATGTAAAAATGCGTTTAGTGAATAAAGAAACTGGAGAAGTAAAAGACCAAGAAGTCTTCTTTGGAGATTTCCCATTAATGACAGAAATGGGAACATTTATCATTAATGGTGCAGAACGTGTTATTGTATCTCAATTAGTACGTTCACCAGGTTCATACTTCCATGACCGCCCAGATAAAAATGGTAAAGCATTATATGGTGCAACTTTAATTCCTAACCGTGGTGCATGGTTAGAATATGAATCAGATTCAAAAGACATTTCATATGTACGTATTGACCGTACTCGTAAAATTCCATTAACAGTACTTATTCGTGCATTAGGTTTTGAATCAGATGACACAATTTTAGAAATCTTCGGTGAAAGTGAAACATTACGTTTAACGTTAGATAAAGATGTTCATAAACGTATGGATGAATCACGTACAGAAGAAGCATTAAAAGATATTTATGACCGTCTACGTCCAGGTGAACTAAAGACGGCTGAAAGTTCACGTAACTTATTAACAGCTCGTTTCTTTGATCCACGTCGTTATGATTTTGCGGCAGTAGGTCGTTATAAAGTAAATAAAAAATTAAACTTAAAAACACGTTTATTAAATCAAACAGTCGCTGAAAATATCGTACATCCTGAAACTGGAGAAATCGTTGTTGAAGCAGGAACAGTTCTTGAAAAAGAAATTATGGAAAAAGTAGCTCAAGCATTAGAAGCAGGAGCAAACTTATTTACATTATATCCTTCAAGTGAAGGGGTTATCCAAGAACCTGTAACAATTCAATCCGTTCAAGTGTATTCACCACAAGATCCTGAACGTATCATTAAAGTAATCGGAAATGCGAATATTCCAGATGAAATTAAATGTGTAACAGCAGCTGACGTTTTAGCTACAATCAGCTACTTCTTAAACTTATATGAAGGACTAGGCTCAACAGATGATATTGACCACTTAGGAAACCGTCGTATTCGTTCAGTAGGTGAATTATTACAAAACCAATTCCGTATCGGTTTGTCTCGTATGGAACGTGTGGTTCGTGAACGTATGTCTATTCAAGACGTAGCGACAGTAACGCCACAACAATTAGTAAATATTCGTCCTGTAGTAGCATCGATTAAAGAATTCTTTGGTTCATCTCAATTATCACAATTCATGGACCAAACAAACCCATTAGGAGAATTAACACACAAACGTCGTCTATCAGCCTTAGGACCTGGTGGTTTGACTCGTGACCGTGCTGGATATGAAGTTCGTGACGTACACTATTCTCACTATGGTCGTATGTGTCCGATCGAAACTCCTGAAGGACCAAACATCGGGTTAATCAACAGCTTATCAACATACGCTAAAATTAATAAATATGGATTTATTGAAACTCCATACCGTCGTGTAGACTGGAAAACTCATAAAGTAACAGATAAGATTGACTACTTAACAGCAGACGAAGAAGACCGTTATGTAGTAGCGCAAGCAAACTCTCCATTAAATGAAGATGGAAGCTTCGTAAACGATGTAGTAATGGCTCGTTACGTATCAGAAAACTTAGAAGTTCCTGTAGAACGTGTAGACTATATGGACGTATCTCCAAAACAAGTAGTTGCCGTTGCGACAGCATGTATTCCGTTCTTAGAAAACGACGACTCAAACCGTGCGTTAATGGGTGCTAACATGCAGCGTCAAGCAGTTCCATTATTAAATCCAAAAGCACCATTTATTGGTACTGGTATGGAATATGTAACAGCACATGACTCTGGGGTAGCTTTATTATGTAAACGTGAAGGTATCGTAGAATTTGTAGATGCAAATCAAGTCCGTGTTCGTACAGCAGATGGTTCATTAGACCAATATAATATTACTAAATTCCATGGTTCGAATGCTGGTATGTGTTATAACCAACGTCCAATTGTTTCAAAAGGAGACAAGGTAGAAGTTGGTGAAATTTTAGCAGATGGTCCTTCAATGGAACAAGGTGAATTAGCATTAGGACAAAACGTTCTAGTTGCATTCATGACTTGGGAAGGGTACAACTATGAGGATGCGGTTATCATGAGCGAACGTCTTGTAAAAGACGATGTGTATACTTCAATTCATATTGATGACTATGATTCAGAAGCTCGTGATACAAAATTAGGACCAGAAGAAATTACCCGTGAAATTCCAAATGTTGGGGAAGATGCATTGAAGAATCTTGACGAAAGCGGAATTATCCGTATCGGTGCGGAAGTAAAAGATGGGGATATCTTAGTTGGTAAAGTAACTCCTAAAGGATTAACAGAACAATCACCAGAAGAACGTTTATTACATGCTATCTTCGGTGAAAAAGCTCGTGAAGTACGTGATACTTCATTACGTGTTCCTCACGGAGGAGGCGGTATCGTTCGTGATGTACGTGTATTCACACGTGCAGCAGGCGATGAATTAGCGCCAGGAGTAAACAAATTAGTTCGTGTATACATTGTTCAAAAACGTAAAATTAATGAAGGGGATAAGATGGCCGGACGTCACGGTAATAAAGGGGTAGTTTCTCGTATTATGCCGGAAGAAGATATGCCATTCTTACCAGATGGAACACCAGTTGACATCATGTTAAACCCGTTAGGGGTACCATCACGTATGAACATTGGACAAGTATTAGAGTTACACTTAGGAATGGCAGCTCGTGAATTAGGTATCTACATTGCAACACCAGTATTTGATGGTGCGCAAGATGAAGATGTTTGGGGAACAGTTGCAGAATCAGGTATGGCTCGTGATGCGAAAACAATTTTATATGATGGACGTACAGGGGAACCATTTGATAACCGTGTATCTGTAGGGGTAATGTACATGATTAAACTTGCCCACATGGTTGATGACAAACTTCATGCTCGTTCAATTGGACCATACTCATTAGTAACGCAACAACCTCTTGGAGGTAAAGCTCAATTTGGTGGACAACGTTTCGGAGAAATGGAGGTATGGGCGCTAGAAGCATATGGTGCTGCATACACATTACAAGAAATCTTGACATACAAATCAGATGACGTTGTTGGTCGTGTGAAAACTTACGAATCAATCGTGAAAGGTCAACAAATTTCTAGACCAGGAGTACCTGAATCATTCCGTGTATTAGTAAAAGAATTACAAGCTTTAGGTCTTGATATGAAAGTGTTAGACGAAAATGATGAAGAAATTAAGTTAGAAGACATGGACGATGATGCTCGTATGAATTTCAATGATGTTGAAAAAATGAGCGAAAAAACACGTAAGTTAAATGAATATTCTGACCGTATTGCTGAACTTTCTGGAGAAAAAACAGAAACAGTTGAACCAGCAGTAGAAGAAACTGAAGAAATTGAAGCTTCAGAAGATACAGAAGAAACTTTAGACTAAGAATAACTATTGGAATCGTAGGGCAATTCCAAAGAAGAGGGAGGTTGGCCCCTTGATAGATGTAAATAATTTTGAAAGTATGCAAATTGGTTTAGCGTCTCCTGATAAGATTCGTGAATGGTCAAATGGTGAAGTAACCAAACCAGAAACAATCAACTACCGTACTTTAAAACCAGAACGTGATGGTCTATACTGTGAAAAGATTTTTGGACCAACAAAAGATTTAGAATGTTCATGTGGTAAATTAAAGAAAATTAACAATAAAGGAAAAGTGTGTGATCGCTGTGGCGTTGAAGTAACTCGTTCAAAAGTTCGTCGTGAACGTATGGGACATATCGAATTAGCTGCGCCAGTATCACATGTTTGGTACTTTAAAGGTATTCCTAGCCGTATGGGACTTGTGTTAGACATGAGTCCTCGTGCTTTGGAAGAAATCATTTATTTTGCAAGCTATGTTGTTATCGATGCTGGTGACACAACATTGATGAAAAAACAATTATTAAGTGAACGTGAATACCGTGAAAAACGTATGGAATTCGGAACTCGTTTCCACGCAGCAATGGGTGCTGAAGCAGTTCAAGAATTATTAAACAACGTTGACTTAGAAGCTGAAATTGCAGAATTAAAAGAAGAGTTAAAAACAGCTCAAGGACAAAAACGTACTCGTGCAATTCGTCGTTTAGATATTTTAGATGCTTTCCGTGAATCAGGAAATAAACCAGGTTGGATGGTAATGGATGTTATTCCAGTTATCCCACCAGATTTACGTCCAATGGTTCAATTAGAAGGTGGACGTTTTGCAACAAGTGACTTAAATGATTTATACCGTCGTGTAATCAACCGTAATAATCGTCTAAAACGTTTATTAGAATTAAATGCTCCACGTATCATCGTTCAAAATGAAAAACGTATGTTACAAGAAGCAGTAGATGCTTTAATCGACAATGGTCGTCGTGGTCGTCCAGTAACTGGACCAGGTAACCGTCCGTTGAAATCATTAAGTCATATGCTTAAAGGGAAACAAGGTCGTTTCCGTCAAAACTTACTTGGTAAACGTGTAGACTACTCAGGACGTTCTGTAATCGTAGTAGGACCAAACTTGAAGATGTATCAATGTGGTTTACCAAAAGAAATGGCTATTGAATTATTCAAACCATTCGTCATGAAAGAATTAGTAGAACGTGAAATTGCTGGAAATATTAAGAGTGCAAAACGTAAAATTGAACGTTTTGACGATGATATTTGGGCGGTTTTAGAAGAAGTTATTCGTGAACACCCAGTTCTATTAAATCGAGCACCTACTCTTCACAGATTAGGGATTCAAGCATTCGAACCAACTTTAGTAGAAGGTCGTGCGATTCGTCTTCACCCATTAGTGTGTGAGGCCTACAATGCCGACTTCGATGGAGACCAAATGGCGGTTCACGTGCCACTTTCACAAGAAGCTCAAGCAGAAGCTCGTTTATTAATGTTAGCGGCACAAAATATCTTAAACCCTAAAGATGGAAAACCAGTAGTAACTCCATCTCAAGACATGGTTTTAGGAAACTATTACTTAACATTAGAACAAGAAGGTCGTGTTGGAGAAGGTATGTACTTCAAAGACATGAACGAAGCAATGTTAGCATACCAAAATGGATATGTTCATTTACACAGCCGTATTGCAATTCATGCAAGTGCGCTTCCTCATAAACCATTTACAGAATGGCAAAAAGAACGTATGTTAGTGACTACAGTTGGTAAATTATTATTCAATGAAATTATGCCTGACGAATTCCCTTACTTAAATGAACCATCAATGGAAAACTTAGAAGTAGCTACTCCAGATAAATACTTCTTAGAACCAGGTTCAAATATTAAGGAAGAAATTGAAAAACGTCCAATCGTTTTACCATTCAAGAAGAAAAACTTAGGTCAAATCATTGCGGAAGTCTTCAAACGTTTCCACATTACAGAAACATCAATGATGTTAGACCGTATGAAAGACTTAGGATATAAATATTCAACTCGTGCTGGATTAACAGTAGGGATTGCAGATATTTCTGTTGCAGGAAATAAAAAAGAAATTCTTTCTGATGCGCATAACCAAGTTGATGAAATTTCTAAATTATTCCGCCGTGGTTTGATTACAGATGACGAAAGATATGAACGTGTTATCGAAACATGGAATGCTGCAAAAGATGAAATCCAAAGTGCATTAACGAAAACACTTGGTTCCCGTAACCCAATCTTCATGATGAGTGACTCTGGAGCCCGTGGTAACATCTCTAACTTTACACAGTTAGCGGGGATGCGTGGATTGATGGCAGCTCCAAATGGTAAAATCATGGAATTACCAGTAACATCAAACTTCCGTGAAGGTTTAACGGTTATGGAGATGTTCTTATCAACTCACGGTGCCCGTAAAGGGATGACGGATACAGCCTTGAAGACAGCCGACTCAGGTTACTTAACTCGTCGTTTAGTAGACGTAGCTCAAGACGTAATTATCCGTGAAACAGACTGTGGTTCTGATCGTGGTTTAACAATTTCAGCTATCCGTGAAGGAAATGAAATGATTGAAACATTAGAAGAACGTATGATTGGACGTTATGCACAACGTTCTGTAAAAGATCCAGTAACTGGTGAAGTATTTGTTGGTCACAATGAATTAATTACAGAAGATATTGCTCGTAAAATCATTGATGCAGGTATTGAAGAAGTAACAATTCGTTCTGCATTTACATGTGATACAAAACATGGTGTATGTAAACATTGTTATGGACGTAACTTAGCAACAGGTTCAGAAGTAGAAGTTGGGGAAGCAGTTGGTACAATTGCCGCTCAATCTATCGGGGAACCTGGTACTCAGTTAACAATGCGTACTTTCCATACCGGTGGGGTAGCCGGAGACGATATTACTCAAGGTTTACCTCGTATCCAAGAAATCTTCGAAGCTCGTAACCCTAAAGGGGGAGCAACAATTACAGAAGTAACAGGTGAAGTTGTATCGATTGATGAAAATGCGGGAAGCCGTACGAAAGAGATCACAATCAAAGGGGCAACAGATACACGTACGTATACTGTTCCATTTACAGCTCGCTTAAATGTTGAAGAAGGACAAACAATCCATCGTGGTGAACCGTTAACATCTGGTTCTATCGATCCAAAAGAATTATTACGTGTTCGTGATGTGTTATCAGTAGAAAACTACCTATTACGTGAAGTACAAAAAGTATACCGTATGCAAGGGGTAGAAATCGGCGATAAACACGTTGAGGTAATGGTTCGTCAAATGTTACGTAAAGTTCGTGTAATGGATCCAGGTTCAACTGAAATTTTACCAGGAACATTATTAGATATCGCAGACTTTACTGAACGTAACCGTTCTGCAATTATGAATGGTGAAGTTCCTGCGACTGCACGTCCAGTATTACTTGGTATTACAAAAGCTTCATTAGAAACAAACAGTTTCTTATCTGCAGCTTCATTCCAAGAAACTACTCGTGTGTTAACAGACGCATCTATTCGTGGTAAGAAAGATCACTTACTTGGACTTAAGGAAAATGTTATCATTGGTAAGATTATTCCTGCTGGTACAGGTATGGCTCGTTATCGTAATATGGAAACAAGCACTTCTACACCAGTTCAAACAGAAGAATTCGTTGAAGCTACTGAAGACTTAGCGGAAGGAATTGTTGCTGAAGGAACAGTGAGAGAAACGACAGAAGCTTAAAAGTTAGAAATTGACTTTCCAAATAGTAGTAATGGACGCAAGTAGCCTCGCAAAAGCGAGTCCCCTTACTACTATGGAAAGTCTTTTCTATTGGACGTAAGTTTATGAGGGAACGTAAAAGATTAGACTTCCTAAAATAGTAGTATAGGACGCCAGCAGCCTTGCGAAGCGAGTCTCATGGGCTACTATAGGAAGTCTTTTTTTGGATTTTTTAGCGAACGTTTTCAAAATATATAAAACTATGGTATAATTTTGTAGTTAAGGTATTCAAATGGTGCCTAAAAGGAGGAAGAATTATGCAAAATTATTCAGAAGAAGGATTACAATATCATTTAAACATTCGTAAAGGGGATGTAGGTAAATACGTTATTTTACCAGGAGATCCTAAACGTTGTGCGAAAATTGCTGAACATTTTGAAGATGCAAAATTAGTAGCAGACAACCGTGAATATGTAACATATACAGGATACTTAGATGGAGAGAAAGTTAGTGTAACTTCAACAGGGATTGGAGGGCCATCCGCTTCTATCGCTGTTGAAGAATTAGTGAGAAGTGGTGCAGATACTTTCATTCGTGTAGGAACTTGTGGGGGAATTGATATCGATGTGAAAGGTGGCGATATTGTCATTGCTACAGGTGCAATTCGTACGGAAGGAACAACTCGTGAATATGCGCCAATCGAATTCCCAGCAGTTGCAAATTATGATGTCGTAACAGCTTTATTACAAGCAGGAAAAACATTAGGCTATACAACTCACGCAGGTGTTGTACAATGTAAAGATTCATTTTATGGACAACATGAACCAGAAGTAATGCCAGTAAGTTATGAATTACAACAAAAATGGGAAGCTTGGAAACGTCTAGGAGTAAAAGCTTCAGAAATGGAATCAGCAGCTTTATTTGTAGTCGCAAGCCATTTAGGAGTAAGAGCTGGTTCAACATTCCTAGTAGTAGGAAACCAAGAAAGAAATGCTGCAGGGTTAGAAAATCCAATTGTTCATGATACAGAAGCGGCGATTACAGTTGCCGTACAAGCATTACGTAACTTAATTGCACAAGACCGTCAAAACGCATAAGGAAAGGTGAATCAAATGGAATTGAAAGAAATTTTAGCAACTGTCGATCATACCTTATTAACTCAAAATGCTACATGGGAAGAAATTCAACAAATTTTGGATGATGCGATTGAATATGGAACTGCTTCAGCTTGTATTCCTGCTAGCTATGTAAAACAAGCAGCAGAGTATGTGAAAGGAAAATTACCGATTTGTACAGTCATTGGATTCCCTAATGGATATTCAACAACAAGCGTAAAAGTTTTCGAAACAAAAGATGCCATTGAAAATGGAGCAAGTGAAATCGATATGGTCATCAATATTACAGATGTAAAAAATAAACGCTTCGACTTAGTAGAAGAAGAAATTCGTCAAATTCATGAAGCTTGCCAAGGAAGAATCTTGAAAGTGATTGTGGAAATTTGTTTATTAACGACAGAAGAATTGATTGAATTATGTAACGTAGTGACTCGTGCAGGGGCAGAATATATTAAGACATCTACTGGATTTTCAACAGGTGGAGCTACATTTGAAGCTGTAGCATTAATGAAAGAACACGTAGGCCCTTCAGTGAAAATCAAAGCTGCAGGTGGAATTTCTAGCCTAGAAGATGCAGAAAAATTCATCTCATTAGGTGCTAGCCGTCTAGGCACAAGCCGTATCGTAAAAATTATTAAAAATCAAGCAGTTGAAGAGAATAGTTATTAGTAGATTCAATAAAAGAATGTAGGTTAAATCCTGTGAGTAAGAGATTACTTGCAGGATTTTTTGTGTTATAAGGGTATTGAAAAGGGAAAAAGAAAAGAGTAGAATAGAATAAAGTAAAAGTTTAGGCATACCTAAAAAGGAGTTGATATAATGGGAAAATTATTTCAAAATAAAGTATCTAAAACAATGCTTATGACACTACAAGCAAAAGCGTTAGAAGGAAGTCAAAAAAATCGATTATTTATTGATCAAAAAGCCGAAGAAATAATGAAGCAAGTTCCAACAATGGTAAATGTTTCTTTTTTTGATCGAACCGGGATTTGTTTAAGAACGAAATATTTTGATGATTGTTGCAAAAATTTTATTAAGAATCATGAACATCCAGTCATCATTCAATTAGGCTGTGGTTTAGATGATAGACAAGGAAGAATTGGCGCAGAAGACATTCCATTTTTCAGTGTAGACTTTTTGGATGTTATTACATTAAGACAAGAGTTTTTTGAAGAAACAGCTACTTCACAGATGATTGCTGAATCGATATTAGAGGATAAATGGATTCAAATTGTTAAAGAACAATATCCAATAGGAGATTACTTATTCATTATTGAAGGTGTGTTGATGTATTTTAATGCAAATGATATAAAGGAATTAGCGAAAAAATTAGAAAGAGAATTTCATCAATATGAATGTTATTTTGATACGTTACAACAACAAATGATGACTATTAAAAATAAACAAAAAGAATTTAAAGATCAGGGGGTGCGAATGCATTGGGGACTATCTTCTCAAGAAGAGTTGTATGAATTATTTGGAAAGCATGCAAAAATAATGAAAATCGACTACACAATGGCACAATATCCAAATCGATGGAAAGTAGCACATCGTATCGTTTCATTTATCCCATTTATCCAAAAAGCCGCAATTTTAATCCAGATTGGAATTAATAGATAGTATGTTATAAGATATTTATAGTAGTAAAAGGACACCATGAGATCGTAGGTCTGCTGGCGTCCTTTTATTATAATAAAATATCGTTTTAAAATAATTTTATAGCTCATCAGCTTTATAGATTGTATATCCTTCGTAATAATAACTATAATCAATTCCTTTCATATAAAGAAGTCGATTATGAATATCATTTGTTAAGGGTTGTTTTAATAGATGCTTCATTTCGACATCTTTAATGGGGCTTCTTTCCATTGCAAGTAAATAATCTTCCTTATCTACCTTGCTCCAGTCAATGACTTGCTGTAATTTTTTCTTCAATAGTAAATCTAACCAAATTCTAGCACTTCTACCGTTACTTTCACGAAATGGATGAGCAATATTCATCTCAATATATTTTTCAATAATTTCATCAAAGGTTGATTGGGCATTTTTTCAATATTTTTTAAAGCTTCTTCTAAATACATGACAGATGCAAATCGAAAATGTCCTTTTGTCATATTGACTGTTCGTATTTTTCCAGCAAAATCATAGATATCTTCGAATAAATAAGCGTGAATGGCTGAAAGCATTTTGTAAGAACCGACTTCGTATTGATCTAGCAAATGATTTTCAAATAATTCAATCGCTTTTTTCTTACTAATCTTTTCTTCAACTCTGGCAAGTTCTACAGAATCGGTCAAATGAAGTTTATTTTCTAAAACCATAGATTCTTTCCTTACCTTTTCTTCGCTAATAATGTCGCAAATCTAAAGCGAAGACGATTGCCGTTTTCGTCTGTTTTGTGGAGTTCACCAAAGTTTTCATTATATTTTAAAATTTCCCAACCGGAATAATACTCTAGTAATTCGCCTTCTTTGAATGTAAATGGGAAATTCACGGGACAAGGGGCATCTTCAGTAGACATGGCAGCAACAATTAAATGATATCCACCAGAAGCAGTGTGAGATTGCATATTTTCAATAACATCTGGAATTACTTCTTCATGTAAAAACATGAGTACGACAGTCGAGATAATCCAATCATATTGTCCACCAGGAATATCCGCACATTCAATATCATATGGTTCAACTTCAAGTGAAAGTTTTTCTTGAGCAGCTACTTCTTGTAATTTTTGTAAACTTGGAACATTCCAATCAAGTGAAGTAACATCATATCCTAATGAAGATAGGTATAAACTATTACGACCTTCTCCACTTCCTAAGTCTAGAACTCGTCCTTTTGGAATAAGGGGCTGAGCAGCTAATACTTCGGAGTGAGTTTTTGTATAGCCATATTTTTTTGCAAAATAATCTTCTTTTTTACAGAAAAATTCTAAATAACATTCAATATATTCGCTTGTTTTAGCAATTCGATGCCATTGTTGTGGCTCAACTAGTGGAATAGGTGTTGTAGCATTTAGCAGAACAGTATCACTAACACTTCCATCTTCGTTTAAAAATTCAAACGTAATCTCACCTTTTAAAATATGTAGTTGCGCCCAAGTTCCTACCTTTGTATGATGCATTTTTTTAAAAGGTTCAGGTAAAGTATCAACTGTCCATAGTGGCATTTTTTTATAAGAAATTAAATCATTCATGTATATCACCTCGTAAGTTTATTGTAGAAAAAAGAGGTAAGATATGCAAGAAAAACAATATAGGTAAAACTTATAACAAGTGATAGTAATCTAGAAATTGACTGTAACAAAGTTTGCTGGTATTCTAGTTTCATAGAAATAACGCACTGTGACAAGAAGAGTAAAAGTGAATCTATTTTAGAGAGTCTCGGTTTGGTGAAAAGAGATAATAGTTGAAACTTTGAAGATGGCCTTTGAGTGCTAATCGTTGAATGATGAGACGATTACGGGGCAGCCCGATATAGCTTTTCAGTTAAAAATAACTGATTGAGGTAGAATTTGTGAGAATTCTATGAATTAAGGTGGTAACACGAGAGAACTCGTCCTTTGGTTGGTGAGTAAGACCAAAGAGCGGGCTTTTTATTTGCATGGGAGGAGAAACAAATGATTGAATTAAAAAATATTGATGTAACATTTCACCAATCTGGCAAAATCGTTGAAGCAGTGAAGCAAGTAAATATTACGATTGAGGATGGCGATATTTATGGAATTATTGGTTACAGTGGTGCTGGAAAAAGTACATTAGTACGTACCATCAATTTATTACAACGTCCAACGAATGGAACAGTAACTGTTTCAGGAGTGGAGTTAACGAGTTTAAAAGAAGCTCAATTAAGAGATGCTCGTAAAAAAATCGGAATGATTTTCCAACATTTCAATTTGATGAATACTTTATCGGTATTTGAAAATGTTGCTTTTCCATTAAAACGCTCAGGATTATCTAAAGCGGAAATTAAGGAAAAAGTTGAGTCACTGTTACACTTAGTTGGATTGGAAGACAAAATTACAAGTTATCCAAGACAATTATCAGGAGGACAAAAACAAAGGGTTGCGATTGCTAGAGCATTAGCGAATGATCCAGACGTTTTATTATGTGACGAAGCAACTAGTGCATTAGACCCTAAAACAACCGAATCTATTTTAGAACTTTTGAAAAAAGTAAACGAACAATTAGGGATTACAATCGTGATAATCACTCACGAAATGCAAGTTGTAAAAGAGATTTGTAATAAAGTTGCCGTAATGGAACAAGGATTAATAATTGAACAAGGATCAGTATTAGAAATCTTTACAAATCCACAAAAAACATTAACAAAAGATTTCATTGATACAGCAACTCATATCAACAAAGGAATTGAAACAGTTCTACAACATGAACATTTACTAAATTTAAATCCAGGAGATGTTCTTGCGAAAATTTCATTTGTAGGTGCTTCAACAGGAGAACCGCTTATTACGAAATTATCGACTCAATTCCAAGTAGCTGCGAATATTTTATTTGCCAATGTGGAGGTTATTCAAGAGACTGCTGTTGGAACTTTACTAGTAGGATTATCTGGTGAAACTGAAAAAATTCAACAAGCACTCGAATATATTCACCAATCAGGTGTTCAAACAGAAATTTTAGATGAACCAAAGGAGGCTGAATAAGATGAACTTACACCAATTATTTCCAAATATTGATGCTCGTGTCACTCAAGAAATCATTAAAAGTACAATTGATACTTTAATCATGGTCGGACTTACAGGGTTAATTGCTGGAGTATTAGGAATTGCTTTAGGAGTGGTGTTAGTAGTCACTCGTGAAGGCAATATTTTAGAAAATAAAGTTTTATACGTTATATTAGATAAAGTGGTGAACTTATTCCGTTCAATTCCATTTATCATTTTAGCGATGTTATTAATCCCATTAACAAGATTCGTTGTGGGAACAACGATTGGAATTCCTGGCGCAATTGTGCCACTAGTCATTGCAACTGTTCCATTCTTCTCACGACAAGTACAATTAGCTTTGTTAGAAGTGGATAAAGGAGTGATTGAAGCTTCAATCGCTATGGGATGTACACCATTGGAAATTATTTTCCGAGTGTATTTAAAAGAAGGATTGCCAAGTTTAATTCGTGCTTCTTCTCTAACAATCATCAGCTTAATTGGTTTAACAACAATGGCTGGAGCATTTGGAGCTGGTGGGATTGGAAACTTAGCGATTTCAAGAGGATATAATCGATTCCAAGGGGATGTCATCGTTGTGGCAACAATTGTCATGTTGATTATCGTATTTATCAGCCAAGCAGTCGGCGATTTCCTAGAAAAAAGAGCTACTAAATAAAAGGATACGAGATTGAGCGCTTTGAAACGAAACACTGGAGCGACAGCACCAAAGCAACGCAGTTGCGTGGGGATGTCGTGAAGTGGACGTCGTTTCAGCGAAATCGAGTTCAACTAAAAAAGGATACGAGATTGAGCGCTTTGAAACGAAACACTGGAGCGACAGCACCAAAGCAACGCAGTTGCGTGGGGATGTCGTGAAGTGGACGTCGTTTCAGCGAAATCGAGTTCAACTAAAAAAGGATACGAGATTGAGCGCTTTGAAACGAAACACTGGAGCGACGAACTCACAATAAAAAGGATATTTAAAATTTAAACACAAAAAAAGAGGAATTTATTTATGAATATTAAAAAATTGTTTGTAACAGCATTAGCAGGATTAACGTTAGCAGCATGTGGACAAGCTTCACAAACATCTTCAAACTCAATCCAAACAGCAGATGCTAAAACAAAAGCAAAAACAGTTAAATTAGGGGTTAACGCAGGAAATCAAGATGTATGGAATGACGTTATTGCTCGCTTAAAAGAAAAAGAAAATATCAATGTTGAATTAGTAGAATTTACAGACTATGTTCAACCAAACCAAGCATTAGAAAATGGAGATGTTGACTTAAACGCATTCCAAACAATTATTTACTTAGAACGTTTTAACAAAGAACAAAACACTCACATCAAACCGATTGGATATACAGTAATTGCTCCAATGGGTGTGTATTCTAAAAAAATTAAAAACGTTAGTGAGTTAAAAGAAGGCGATACAATCGCAATTCCAGAAGATACTTCTAACAACTCTCGTGCATTACGCTTGCTACACGTAGCTGGCGTAATCAAATTAAAAGATCCAAGCAATACATTAGCAACTAAAGATGATATCGTAGAAAATCCTAAGAAAATTGACATTAAAGAATTACCAGCTGGACAAACAGCTCGTGCTTTAGATGATGTAGCAGCTTCATTAATCAACAATGGTTTCGCAGTTGAAGCAGGATTCCAACCAACTAAAGATTCAATCTTTATCGAAGAAATTACAGAATCTTCACAACCATACTACAATGTTATTGCAGTTAAAGAAGGTAAAGAAGACAACGAAGTATACAAAACAGTTGTAAAATATTATCAATCACCAGAAACAGCTAAGAAAATCGAAGAAGTTACAAAAGGTGCAATGGTACCAGTTTGGGAAAAAGCTTCTTTAAAATAATTTCTAAGAATCAATCATTTTAATCATCATTCATCTCCAAAGAGGCATGCTCGTCATGCCTCTTTATTACAATAGAAAGAAGGAATGTACATGAATCAAATTAAAGAGAAACCAGTTGCCTTAACAGATGAATTAGTCGCATTAAGAAGATATTTTCATGAAAATCCAGAATCAAACTTGAAAGAATATAAAACAGCAGAAAAAATCCAACGTGAATTGTCAAGTCAAGTGCAATAAACGTTAACTTATTCTATACACCTAATTTAACTTTATACTTACAATGTATTTCGTTTTTGATTTTGTTGACGCTTTAGTTTTGTTTTGCTAAAATAAAAAGTGTATAAAACATAACTAATACTATATAAAAAATGAGGTTTAAAATATGAAAAAACAAAAAATAGCAAAATACGCAGTGGTTGCGGCCCTGTCATCAAGCATACTTTTTTCAAAAGTAGATTTAGCAAAGGCTAAAGAAAATCTTGAGGTCAATTCTACAAAAATTGAGGACAAAGCTAAGATTGAAAATAAAATTGAGATTATCAAAAAAGAAATAGCACAAATGGAAAAACAATTATCAGAAAAAATAAATGAAAGAGAAAGATTGCTTAAAGAAAAATCTGAAATTTCTGATAAACTATCCAAGGAAAATGAAGGATTAAATAAAGAAATAAAAACTTTAACGAATGAGATTAAAGAACTTGAAAGTAAACAAAAAGAAAATAAAAAAATGCTTGAGTCTTTAAAAGAAAAACTTCAAACAGCTAATGAAGAAAAAGAAACTTTAGCAAAAGATCTCAAGGCAAAAGAAAAACTGATAGATGAAATAAATAAACTTGATCCAGCAAATAAAAAATCTATTGAAGAAGCCTTAACAGCAGAAAGACAAGAAGAAAAGGAAAGTTCGGAAAAAGTAACAAAATTAAAGACAGATCTTGAATCTGCAGAAAAAGATTTAAAGAAAAAAGAAGATGTTTATAAAAGAGAAAATGCTCTTATTGAAAAAAATAAGAATGATTTAGAAAAGTATGGAAAACAAGTAGCTGAAGCAAGAGAGAAAAAACAAGCTACAGAAAAAGCTATAAAAGACATAAAAGCAAGCAAAGAAGAGCTTACTAATAAAGACAATGAGCTTAAAGAAAAATTAAAACAATATAAGATTGATAAAGACGAGAAACAAAAACTGTATGAACAAGCTAAGAAAAATGTAGAAACAAAAAAAGCTGAATTAGAAGAATTAAAAAAGCAACATCCACAATACGACCCTGAATTAGATCAAAAGTTGGAAACTTTGGAAAAAGAAATTAGTGATTTAGAAAATGAAAAGCAAGGTCTTGAAAAGGAACAAAAAAAATTAGAGACTCAAAAGCAAACAAATTTTCAAATGATTACCGAAAAAAGACAGGGAGTATTAAAGCTTGGAAGTGAGATTGACGAAGAAGAAGAAAAGCTTGAAGAGGCTGAAAGAAACATACAAAATTTAAATGATGCTCTAAAACTAGCACAAGAGGCTAAACAAAGATATGAACAGGCAAAAAAAGAAGGCGCTCGTGATTTAGGCAAAGACCCTGGTGAAAATATTGAAACTATAAAAAAAGAGATTGACTCTAAAAAACAAGAAAAAGAAAGGATAAAGGATAAAATCACTGACCTTAAAGGCAAAGAAGCAAATGCACAGCAAGATATAGCAAGATTAGAAGATGAAAACAAAAAGCTTGATACACAAATTAAAGAAAAAGTATCTAAAATCAATGATAAAAAACAAAAAATTGCACCTAAACAACAAGCACAAAATGAAATAGAACAGAAGAAAGTCCAAAATCAAATTCCACAAGAGGATGTAACAAAAATTGAGAATTTGAAAAAAGAAATAAAAGAAGAAGAAAATAAGGTTAAAGGCGGAGAAACTCTTCTTTTAAATATAGAAAGAGCAGAAGCGTACAATGAAAAATTAATAAAAGAAAATCAAGAAAAATTGAAAAAACTTGAAACTTTATCGGCTGAGAAAGATAAACTTGAAAAAGAAATTCAACGTCTAGATAAAGAAATTAAGGATATAAAGAACAGCAATCCACAATTCGAGGAGCAAGCAAAAAAAGCTAAAGAGGCAAGAGATGCTCAACAAAAACTTGTAGAAGAAGAAAATAAAGCTTTATCTGAAGAAGAAGAAAAACTTGCACAATTAAAGAACAGCATAAACGATAACGAAATGAAATTAGATGCTTTGAAAGATAAGGTTCAAACTCTAAAAAAACTTGAGTCAGAAAAAGAAGCTATTCAAAAGAAGATTGAGACCAACGAAAATGAATTGGAAAGATTGAATCAAGAAAGCAAAAAAGCACAAGAAATGTACCAAAATGCTGAAGCTTCTATAAAAACTCTAAAAGAAAAACTTTCAAAACTAGAAGAAGAAAAAATGGGACTTGAAAGTGCTATGCCAATGGCAGTATCACTAGAACAAGTGAAACTAGATAGAAACTCCCTCGAAGATAGAATAAAAGAAATAGATGAACAAATCAAAAAGTTAGATATAGACATTAAAAATCTAAGAGATGAGATTGCAAAGAAAAAATTACTATTGGCTAGTTTAGAAGTAAAACCAATTTCCAAAACAAGTAATCCTATTCTTCCAAAAAATAAAACAGAAGTTGCAGTTGCAAATGCAGCAGCAAGCAAACAAGAAGAATTACCAAGTACTGGTACAGCAGAATTAGGAGCATTTACTCCAGCTGTATTATCAATCTTAGCAAGTTTAGGATTAGTAGCACCAAAAGGTAAAAAAGAAGACAAATAATCATTTTCACAATGATGAATTAAATCTTTAATCAAAAAGGATGACAGGCATTGACTGTCATCCTTTTTCTATTGTTATAATGCTTTCAAAGCTTCTTCAATTGTTGCTTTATCCTTTACATCATCAATTACGTTTTTGATTTTTCCATCTTGATCTACAAAAAACATGATTGGGATGTTATGAATTTCCATAGCATGTTGGAAGTTTTTTTCTTTATCAGAGTAGTAATTGAATTCTAATTGGTTATCTTTTAAGTAAGCTTGTCCTTTTTCAGGAGTTTCTCCTTTAACGAGTAGGTTTACTGGAACGAATTCAATAGTATCTTGATAAGTTTGTCTTAATTCATTGAGAATTGGTAATTCTTGTTGGCAATCTGGGCACCAACTTGCCCAAGCAACATAGACTGTTTTCTTCCCTTTGAAATCAGCGGAAGTTTTTTCTTTTGATTCAGCAGTGATAATCGTAACGTTTGGCATGGCTTCTCCGATTAAGTCTGTAGCTTTCTTTTCTTTTGCGGTTGTCGTAGTTGCTGTTGTTGTAGCAGTGCTTGTAGTTGTACTTGATGTTGAAGGGGGTTGACATCCTGTAGCAAGTACGAGCATACTTCCGAATAAGATAGAATAAGATAGTATTTTTTTAGAATTTTTCATAAAACATCTCTCCTTTAAAACGATACATTCATTGTATCATATTTTTGGAAAGAAAAAAATGAACCTTCAAACGAAGCTTCCTTTTGCTATGATGATTACCCTTGAATGCTGAATGTATATTTATGACCTTGAGTTAAGCTATGGTAGAAGCCTTTTCCTTCATATAATTGGAATACTTGTACTCCAGCACATTGTGAATCATCTGGATATACATTTTTAACCAATGGATTTCCGGCTAATAATTCCTCTAATCCTTCTTTTCCGATTTCACGAACTTTGCCTTCGATACGAATCACTTGAATTAAGTAATCATCGTGTGAAAATGCTGCAATTGCGACATTTGGATTTTCTTGTAATTGTTTGTAGAAATGAGTTTGTGGGCTTGTCATAAAGAACACTCCATGTTCATTGGCAACACCGATTTGGATTGGACGAGAATGAGGTTTTCCATCTTTATCCACGGTAGCAAAAATGGCTACTTCCAAGTCTTCTAAAATGCTTAAAATTTCTTCTGTATTCATATTAATACTCCTTATTTAATAATTGTTTTATTTGTTTCTCAATGGATAATGGAGAAGTAGTTGGGGAAAATCTGGCGATGACTTTTCCCGATGCATCTACAAGGAATTTTGTAAAATTCCATTTAATCGAGCTGCCAAATAGTCCCTTTGTTTCTTCTTTTAATAGCTTGAATAATGGATGCGTTTCTTGCCCATTAACGAGTACTTTGCCAAACATTGGAAAAGTGACTTGATAATTGAATTGACAACTTGAAGCAGCCTCCTCAGCGCTTAATGGCTCTTGGTTTGCAAATTGATTACATGGGAATCCTAGAACGCTAAATCCTTGTTTATGATAGGTTTCGTATAAGCTTTGTAATTGGGCAAATTGTGGAGCTAATCCACATCCGCTAGCGGTATTGACAATGAGTAATACTTGCCCTTTATAGGCTTCTAATGTACTTGTTCCATCTAGACTAGGAACTTCTATTTCATAAAGTGTCATGGCTTCCTCCTATATTAAATGATAATGTTTTAACCCTTGAATGACGCCACCTTTATCATGGTCTGCACTAACATAGTCTGCTTTTTCTTTTAACAAAGGAATGGCATTTCCCATGGCAATTGAAAAATCAACTTCTTGAAACATTTCTAAATCATTAGCACCATCTCCAAAAGCGTATGTAGTGATAGAATTCGTATTTAAGGTGCGAATTAATGCTCGAATTCCTGTTGCTTTAGAATTTCCAGCGGTAATGACATCCAATGCATAAGGGAAATTTCGAATGAATCTTAATTCCGGAAATGCTAGCTGATAAGCTTCATCATTCTTATCTCTTGAAAGTAATAATAGCATATTAACGGCATTCTCATTATAAAATTCTGGAACAATATCTGGTGTTGGTGTATGAATATATCCATAGGCTTCTTGTGCAAATGGAACTGTTTCGATGATTTTAAAGGCATCAATATTATAACATGTCATTCCATGACGATGTTCTTTTGCAAATTGTAGTAGTCTTTCAATCATTTCTTGTGAAATTTCATGATGAATTAATACTTCACCTTTAAAAATCACCACTTGTCCATTCATAAAAACTCCAGAATGAATATTCGTAGTGCGAATGACTTCCGAAACTTCGATAGGAGATCTTCCAGTTGCTAGAAGTGGTTCATACCCGTTTTCCTTTAATTGTTGAATCGCTTCTATGACATCAGGGGCGACTTGGCCTGTTTTGTTTAAGAGTGTTCCATCCAAGTCAAAAAATACTAAACCTTTCATAAAAACCTCCTTTTTAAGTTACGTTCATTATATCACGAAAGTTCATGAAATAGGTGTTTGATGCTTAAATCATTTTACTCTAAAGAAATTAAGGACAATTGGTAGTAATTACGCTATTTTTATGGTAGAATTGGAAAGAATATTAATAGAGGAGGAAGATCCTTTGTATCAAACAATTTTAACATTGATGATAATTATTAGTGTGTTACTAATTATTATTGTAGCTATGCAACCATCGAAAACTAATGCAGCAAATTCATTATCAGGCGGTGCTGAGCAATTATTTGGGAAAACAAAAGCACGTGGATTTGAAGCATTCTTAATTCGAGTAACTGTTGGATTAGGAGCAATCTTTATGATTTTAGCAGTAGCCTTAGCGTACATTTCATCAAAATAAAAATGATTAAGCACAATGTTGAAGGAGTATCTCTAAGACATTGTGTTTTTCTATTATGGTAAATATTCATTAAAGGTAGGAGTGAACAACTTGGAAGAAATATGGTTAGAAGAAACAACAAATAAACGGGCGGTTCTATTATTTCATGCATATACTGGGAAACCAACAGATCTGAGAATGTTAGCTTCATTTTTGCATCGTCATAATTATGCAGTCTATGTTCCAGCTTTTAGTGGGCATGAACATTCAAATGCATGTGAAATTTTAAAAGAAACACCAGAAAAATGGTATGAAGATGCAAAACAAGCAGTACAATTTGTTCGTAGTCAAGGGTATTCAACGATTGCTGCACTAGGATTATCTATGGGAGGTATTATGGTAGCGGCACTAGCAACCAATCAATTAGTAGAAATTGCCGGAACATTTTGTTCTCCTGTTTCAAAAAGAAATGCGCAATTACCTGATTTGTTGAAAAGTTTTATGGCTTTTGCTACTCATTCTGGGATGTGTGAAGAGGAAATGTTCACATTAGGGAAAAAAGCAAAACAACAATTATTAGATTTACATCATTTTTCAGCTAAAGTTGCAGAAAAATTAGAACAGGTGACAGGTCCTTTTTATATTGCGCAAGGGGAATTAGATCGATTAGTCGATCCAAAAGTATCTATTGAGATGAAAGAAGCATTAGTAAATGCAGCTGTTGATTTTCATTGGTTTGAACAATCAGGGCATGTCATTACAGTCGGAAAAGAAAAAGCAGAATTTCAAGAATCTGTATTAGAATTTTTAGACCAACAAGAATGGAGGTAAGAAATGAGAGAATCATTACGAACGATTTTGGTGTCTTTTTTTGAAGAGTATGCACCAGAAAGTTTTTACGTAAAAGAAATTAGTGAACATTTTGGGATGAATCAGTCTCAAGATTTTAAAATATTAGTGAAAGAATTAGCCGCTTTAGAAGAAGAAGGCATTTTAGAATTAAATCGTAACGGAAAGTTTGGTTTGAATCCTTTGAATCAAACATTAAAAGGAACGTATCGTGCAAATGACAAGGGATTTGGCTTTGTTACTGTAGTCGAAGGGGAACCAGATATTTTCATTCCTCGTGGAGATACAATGAGTGCGATGGATGGAGATGAAGTAGAACTAGTAATTACGGAACCCGCCGATAGTTATCGTCAACGATCTGCTACGGGGAAAATTGTTCAAATTATTCAACGCAATACGACTCAAGTGGTAGGAATTTATACTCGATTCAGTTCAGAAACTGCAGAAGATACAGGGTATTGTGGTGAAGTAGTTGTCAAAGATAAAAAATTAGCAGGTACTCGTTGCTTAATTCGTCCAAATGGATTGCATCCAGTAGATGGAACAGTAGTCATTGTAGAATTAACAAAATACACGAATGAAAAAAATCGTTCTTCATTAGAAGGAATTGTTGTCAAAGAAATTGGGTATAAAGATGCCGTTGGAATGGATATTTTAATGATTTTGCAACAATTACATATTCCAACAGAATTTCCGCAAGAAGTGATCGATCAGGCAAATCTTGTTCCTGAAGTGATTACAGATGAAGATCGACAAGGGCGTAAAGATTTACGGGAACAATTAACTGTTACCATTGACGGGGCAGATGCCAAAGACTTAGATGATGCTGTTGCGCTAACAAAACGTGAAGATGGAACATTTGAATTAACCGTTTCGATTGCCGATGTATCGTATTATGTGACAGAAAATTCAGCAATCGATAGAGAAGCATTTGAACGTGGAACAAGTGTGTATTTAACAGACCGTGTTGTTCCAATGTTGCCACAACGATTATCAAATGGAATTTGTTCATTACATCCACATGAAGAACGATTAACGATGTCTTGCCGCATGGAAATTGACCGAAGTGGAACGATTTATCAATATGAGATTTTCCCAAGTGTCATTCGTTCAGATATGCGATTAACATATAGTTTAGTGAATGAATTGTTTGAGAAAAAAGAAGTTGAAATTCCAGAAGAAATTCAGCAAATGTTGTTGGAGATGAAAGAATTACATCATATTTTAGAAAGACGAAGAAAAGAACGTGGAGCGATTGATTTTGAAACGCATGAAGCAAAAATTATTGTGGATGAACAAGGCGTACCGATTGACATTCAAATTCGTGAGCGTGGAATTGCAGAACGATTAATTGAATCGTTTATGTTAGCGGCTAATGAAACGGTTGCGATGCATTATCAACGAAAAAATGTTCCGTTTATCTACCGTGTCCATGAACAGCCACAACAAGAAAAAATGCAACGTTTCTTAGAATTTGTCACAGCATTTGGCATTAATATTAAAGGAACGAGCGAAACCATTAGTCCGAAAAAACTGCAAAAGGCCTTAGATGAAGTTAAAGGAGAAACGTATGAAGCAGTTGTATCGACCATGATGCTACGTTCTATGAAACAAGCTAAATATGATATTACACCTTCTGGACATTATGGATTAGCAGCAGAAGATTATACTCACTTTACTTCACCGATTCGTCGTTATCCAGACTTAATTGTCCATCGTATGATTCGTCAATACGAAGGCAGTGGAAATTTCTTATCGAAGCAACAAGAGGAATTGAATGCTTCTAATTTAGAGAGAATTGCGGATCAATCGAGCAAAATGGAACGTTTAGCAGTTCAAGCAGAACGTGAAGTAGATGCGATGAAAAAAGCTGAATTTATGGCAGATAAGATTGGACAAGAGTTTGAAGGGATTGTTAGTTCTGTAACCAAATTCGGAATGTTTGTAGAATTGTCAAATACCGTAGAAGGTTTAGTGCATATTACGCATATGAATCAAGATTACTTTAACTTTATTGAAAGTCATATGGTTTTAATTGGTGAGAGAACAGGAGTGACTTATCGAATTGGAGATCGTGTTAAAGTAAAATTAATTAAAGTCGATGTAGAAGCACATGAAATTGATTTTATTTTATCAACAGATAATGCAGATTTGATTACTCAAAATAAACGTCCTTCTAAAGGGAAAGAAGCGCCTAAGAAAGTTGCGAAAAAAGAAAGCAGAAGTAAAAAATCGAAGAAGTCTTCTAAAAATAAAGGAAGACAACAGTTTAAAGCGCAAGCAAAGCAAAAGCGTAGAAAAAACATTCGTAAGGAGAATTCGGATGCCAAAAGGAACAGATAATAAAGTTTTAGCGCAAAATCGTAAGGCAAATCATGATTATACGATTTTAGATACGATTGAAGCAGGTTTAGTGTTAACGGGAACGGAGATTAAATCGGTTCGTCAAGCTAGAATGAATTTGAAAGATGGTTATTGTAGTTTTAAAAATGGGGAAGCCTTTTTAGTAGGGGTTCACATTAGTCCGTTTGAGCAGGGGAATATTTTCAATCATGATCCGCTTCGTACGAGAAAGTTGTTATTGCATAAGAAGCAGATTCAGATGCTTGAGCAAGAGGTAAGACAGGCGGGAAATACGGTTGTTCCATTGAAGGTTTATATTAAAAATGGGGTTGCCAAGCTTTTGATTGGGATTGCTAAAGGTAAGAAAAACTATGATAAGCGTGAAGCGTTAAAACAAAAAGATATAAAACGAGATGTACAGAGAGAGTTAAAAAACTATCGTTAACTACGAAAGACTGTTCTTTTGTTGCAAGGGCGGCGGCAGCCTCGTTAAAACGAGTCTCTAATCCTACTACGGGAAGTCTTTTCTTGTGAACGTTTATTTGTTGGAGTATGTTAATAAAATAGATTTTGCATGAAAGTAGCGGTTGTACGTTTCCTGTTAATGCCACCCCATAAACTTTTATTCGTACAAAAAAATAAAAATACAACGGCCTTTTCAAGTAGCTTTGGTAAAGGAAACTGTCGCAACAGTTTCTATTACTGAAAAATTTGAGACCGAGGCTCAAATTTTAGCCGAGAGATTCGCTTGCGAAACTACTGGCGTCCATTGCAACAACTCCAAAAGTCCGTTGTAGTTTAATTTGGTTAAAACTGAAAATACCCTTTTCATAAAATTTACATTGCTTACATTGTTGGAAGTAGTTGACAAGTCTCTTGTTTTCTTTTATCTTAAGTATGCAAACCGGTTCCACAGCTGGTTCCGAATTAAAAAAGAAAGGATAGTTCAACATGAATTATGATGTAATTGCAAAAGAAGTCCTTGAAAATATCGGAGGACGTGAAAATGTTAAATCTGTCGCACACTGTGCAACACGCTTAAGAATTATGGTTTTAGACGAATCAAAAATCAACAAAGAAGCGATTGACCAATTAGAAGGAGTAAAAGGCGCATTCTTTAACTCAGGTCAATACCAAATTATTTTTGGAACAGGAACAGTCAATAAAGTCTATGAAGCTGTTGCCCGCTTAGGAGTAGCAGAATCTTCAACAGCACAAATGAAAGAAGAAGCAAAAAAACAAGGAAATTTATTCCAAAGAATGAGTAGAACATTCGGAGACGTATTCGTTCCAATTATCCCCGTCTTAGTAGCAACAGGATTATTCATGGGATTACGTGGATTATTAACAAACCCAATTTTCTTAGGATTATTCGGAATGACACCTGACGTCATCGATAAAAACATCTTATTATACACACAAGTATTAACAGATACTGCTTTTGCTTTCTTGCCAGCCTTAGTGGCTTGGTCAACTTTTAAAGTGTTTGGCGGATCACCAGTACTTGGAATTGTTTTAGGATTAATGTTAGTCAATAGTGCTTTACCAAACGCTTATGTAGTAGCTGCAGGTGGAGCAGAGCCAATCGTATTCTTTGGATTCATTAAAGTAGTAGGTTACCAAGGGACAGTCTTACCAGCATTCTTCGTTGGGATGATTGGTGCTAAATTAGAAAAATGGTTACGTACAAAAGTTCCAGATGCATTAGATTTATTAGTAACACCATTCTTAACATTCTTAGTAATGAGTATTCTTGGATTATTCATTATTGGACCATTTTTCCACTCGGTTGAAACAGTCGTATTAAATGCAACTAAATTTGTTTTACAATTACCATTTGGTTTAGCAGGAATTATTATCGGTGGATTACAACAAGTTATCGTTGTTACTGGAGTTCACCATATCTTTAATTTCTTAGAAACACAATTATTACAATCTTCAAAAATTGCTACAGGTGTGGAATTAAATCCATTTAATCCAATTATCTCAGCAGCAATGGCTGCACAAGTAGGAGCAACATTAGCAGTTGCCTTCAAAACAACAGATACAAAATTAAAAGCTCTAGCATTACCATCAGCATTCTCAGCTGCATTAGGAATTACAGAGCCAGCAATTTTCGGGGTTAACTTACGTTTTGGTAAACCATTTGTAATGGGATTAATCGGAGGAGCTACAGGAGGTTTCTTAGCAGCTTTATTCCAATTAAAAGCAACAGGTATGTCTGTAACAGTATTACCAGGGATGTTATTATTCTTAAATAGCCAATTCCCATTATATGTACTAGCAATCGCGGTTGCATTTGCAGTAAGTTTTGGATTAACCTATACAATCGGTTATAGCGACGATATGTTGAAAAAATAAAATGTAAAAAAGAAAGTCGAAGCGTCGCACGATGGCTTCGACTTTTATGTAGATGAGGAGTATCAATGAGTTTAATAAGAAAGAGTAATACTGGAAAATATGGCTTAGTGTATCATATTGTTCCTCCTTATGGATTAATGAATGATCCAAATGGATTAATTTATTTTAAAGGACAATATCACGTATTTTTCCAATGGAATCCAACGGATACAAAGCATGCGAATAAACATTGGGGACATCTTGTTTCTGACGATATGATTCAATGGAAAAGAGTAGAACTAGCATTAGCTCCAGACCAATGGTTCGATAAAAATGGCGTTTATTCTGGTAGTGCATATGTTCATCAAAATCAATTATGGTTATTTTATACAGGAAATGTAAAAGATGAAGAAGGAAATGCTTCTAGTTATCAATGTTTAGCTGTGTCAGAAGATGGCATTCATTTTGAAAAAAAGGGGTCATTATTCGAACATCCGAAAGGTTATACAAGACATGTTCGTGATCCAAAAGTTTGGTATGATGCACGTGTGGATCATTACTGGATGGTTGTAGGCGCTCAAACGGAAGATTTAAAAGGCGATACATTAGTGTATCGTTCAGAAGATTTACTTCATTGGGCACTGAATAGTTCGATTAGTACGGAAGAAAAAGACTTCGGTTATATGTGGGAATGCCCAGATGTCATTCCATTTGAAGAAAAGGATGCGTTTATTTATTCGCCACAAGGAATCAAAGCTCAAGGAGAACGTTTTAATAATTTATACCAAACTGTAGTGCAATTAGGACAGTTTACACTTGATGGAAAATTCATTGTAGAAGAGGACAACTTAATTGAAGTAGATGCTGGATTTGATTATTATGCTCCGCAAAGTTTCCAAGCAGAAGATGGTCGAATTCTTCAATATGGTTGGATGGGAATTCCAGAAGGAAAAGAAGGACTGATTCCAACAATTCAAGATGGCTGGATTCATGCCTTAACAATTCCACGTGAAGTATCCGTTCAAAATGGAAAATACCTTCAAAAACCTGCACATGAATTATGGAATCTAACAACTAATGTACAAAAAATTCAATGGAATACGACTCGTTTTGAATCGGTCTTTTCTTCACCAGCACAAGTGTGGACAGTGAATTGGAAAGAAGCTGTTCAAGATACATTAATGATTCAATTACGCAATGAAATTTTTATTCAATATGATGCAGAAACTCAAGTATTATCTGTCAGTCGTACTGATTGGGAAACAGGAGAAAAAGAAATAAGAGAAAGAACCTTACAATCTCCATTACAACATCTAAATGCATGGATGGATTATTCAAGTTTAGAATTATTTGTGAATGAAGGAGAAGAAGTATTCACGCTTCGATTCTTTACAAAGGAAGATTCTTTAGACTTCCTGGTTCAGCAAACGGTTGAGCAAGAAATGGAGATAGAAGTTTATAGTATGAAGGAAAGTGGATTTATCTGTGAATTGTTAAGTTAAGTGCGACAAATACTAAACGATTCTGTCATTTAAAATAGACTTTGGTTATAGATTTCTAATAAATATACTATCTCTAGAGGAGGCGTGCCAAATTTTTGGCGCGTTTTTTCTTTTCAAATTATTTTGGGTTGGTGAATAAGAACTACAACAAAAAGCTCAGCTATGAAAAAACGGCTGTTTTTTTTGAGTTTAAATATTTAAACTGTCATAAACGGATTGTTTCATTTCTGAAATTTCAAGTACTCTTGTGTGTCGAATTTCTGCTTTTAATACACTTGTAACTGCTTTAGGAATTTCTACTCCGCTTCATTGACGTACTTCATCAATTAATTGTTGATCACTTAAAGTGGTAACGTTAGATTCTTTTACAGCCGATACAACACTTTGTGGGAATTTGTATGGGCTTGCTATAGATACAATAACTGTAGGAGTGTTGTTTTTTGTTTCTTGTTGATATTTATCATAAGCAAATTGAGCTATTGCTGTATCATCAAAAGTTGTATTATACGCTGAGTGAATACAATGTTGTAATTCTTCATATGAAAAGTCAGTTAAAAATTCTTTTAAAATTGGGAGTGCAATTTCTTGATATGATTGGTGTTGCAATATTTCCCAGTTCAATGATAATTGTGGAATTGTCGTTGAAACGTATAACCCTCCATCTTCAGCAATCCCTTTTAAAATTGCTTGAGAAGCTGTTACACGATTGTTTTTATCTCGAGTACTAGTATAGTGTAATTCTGTCACAATTTATCTTCCTTTATCTTTTTTAATGCTTTGTATTTTACCATAATTTTTTCATGTGCCTACTAAGTTGAATAAAAGAGAATCTATTAAAAAATTATGCTTCATGTTTAAAATACGGTTTATTTTTTAAACTCTTTAATAATAATAGTCCAAACACTGTTGTGAAACTGATTTTAATCAAATCTGGTAAAATAAATGGAAGTATCACAAGATTGATAGCTTTTGAAAAATCAGCATGCGTAATTAGTATAAATCCAATCACTCCACCAATAAATAGAGCAACTTCTCCTAAAAGATTCGCTAAAAATAGACGAATGGCATTTTGTTTTCCTTGTGCAATGATAGATGTAACAAATGCACGAACTGGGAAGAAAACTAAAAAGCCAGCAGTAGGTCCAAAGAAAGATTGAAATCCACCTTTTCCACCTGCAAAAACAGGAAGTCCAATAGCCCCTAATAATAAATAAAGCATAATAGCAAGTGTGGCTTCTTTCGGGCGATAGATGGTAGCAACTAATCCAATGGCTAATGTTTGTAGAGTAATAGGAATAGGCCCTAAAGGAATTTGAAAGGGCGATAATGCTGCCACTAATGCAGCTCCCAATGCAATTAAAGTTAAAGAATACGTTTTGTTCATGATTGTTAACCTCCTAGGCTTAAATACGGTAACAATATAAAAGAGTTTTACTGCATTGTCAATCTTTTTGGCAAAAAATGGATAGGATTGTTTGAAAAAGATTTAAACCCTTGTTAGAATAGATACAATACTTTTTAGTTTAATTAAGAAGAGGAGTGAAGATATGCTGAAGAAAATAGTTCCTTATTTTTCCAAATATAAATATTTCCCATTTTTAGCATTTTTATCTATTTTGGTGGAAGTTGTCTGCGAAGTTGGTCAACCCATTATTATGTTAAAAATTATTGACGAAGGAATTCCAAATCGAGATACTTCAATGATTTTATGGTATGGAATTTTAATGATTATCGTTGCGATGGTTTCCCTTGGAGCAGGGGTGTTAGGCGCAAAATTTGCTTCTATTGCTGGAACCGGTGTTGCGAGTGAATTAAGAAGTGCTCAAATGAAGAAGATTCAAGAGTTTTCGTTTAAAAATTTAGATTTCTTCTCCAATGCATCCTTAATTACACGTATGACGAGTGATGTGACCAATGTTCAAAATACAGCGATTATGACGATGCGTATTTTAGCACGTGCACCAATGATGTTTTTATTTGCATTCTTTTTTGCAGTATCATTGAATGCACAATTGTCATTAGTCTTTGTAGTGGCAATTCCATTTTTAGTAGTGAGCTTGGCACTTATTATTTCGACAGCGTTTCCTCGTTTTAGATTATTACAAGAGGCAACAGATGGCATTAATCGTATTCTTCAAGAAAACTTTATTGGCATTCGAGTGGTGAAATCATTTGTTCGTGAACCATTTGAACGTGTGAAATTTGGTATTGAAAATACAAACTTTAAAATTCGTGCTTTACATGCGATGTATGTCATCGTTTGGAATAATCCAATCATGCAATTAACCGTTTATTCTTGTACAATTGCAGTGATGTGGTTTGGTGGAAAATTTGTGATGTATGGAGAAATGACGACAGGGGAATTAATTAGTTTCATTTCTTATATTACACAAATCTTAATGTCCTTAATGATGATTTCCTTTGTTTTTGTCATGTTAACAATGACAAAAGCTTCCATGGATCGTATTTTTGAAGTGATTGAAACAGAAGTAGATATTGTTGAACCTGAGCAAGTCGTTCCAACAAAAATTACTAGTGGTGATATAGAGTTTGATCATGTTCATTTCTCATATGGAAAAGATCAACAAGAAGAAGTATTAAATGATATTCATTTTTCAGTGAAAAGTGGACAAGTTCTTGGAATTATTGGACCAACCGGTTCAGGGAAAACATCTCTTGTTCAATTAATTCCTCGATTATATGATACGACGGCTGGAAGTGTTCGAGTTGCAGGAAAAGACGTTCGTGACTATTCATTTTCTGATTTAAGAAGCCAAGTAGCGATGGTTCTTCAAAAAAACACACTGTTTTCTGGAACGATTCGAGAAAACTTATTATGGGGAAATCCTCATGCAACCGAAAAAGAAATGATTCAAGTCTCTCAATATGCACAAGCACATCAATTTATTATGGAGATGCCAGATGGATATGATACAAAAGTAGAACAAGGAGGAAGAAATTTCTCTGGAGGTCAAAAACAACGTTTATGTATTGCACGAGCGATGTTAAGAAAACCAGCTGTTTTAATTTTAGATGATTCAACTTCTGCGGTGGATACAACTACAGATTCATTAATTCGTGAAGCGTTCTTTAATCATTTACCAGATACGACCGTTATTATTATTGCACAAAGAATTTCTTCTATCCAAGGTGCAGATAAAATTGTTGTATTAGAAGATGGAAAAATGAATGGAATCGGAACACATGAAACATTAATGGAAACAAATGAATTGTATCGTGAAATTTATGAAACTCAAATGGAGGGAGCGAAAGTAGATGCATGCTAAAAAAATTGGGCAAAAACGTCCTGAAAATTTAAAGCAAACATTAGTCGACTTATGGAGCTATTTATGGAAAAGTAAGTGGAGTCTTTTCGCTGTTCTTTTATTAGTCGTTTTAGGAAGTGCTGCAGGAATTGTCGGGACTTACTTTATTCGTCCATTGATCAATGATTTTATTGCGACAAAAGATGTAGCTGGTCTAGCAAAAATGCTGGGAGTCATTGGGTTGATTTATATTATTGGAGCAATTGCGAATTATTTCTCTGGTAAAATAATGATTACGATTGGTCAACAAACGATTGAAACAATGAGAAAAGATTTATTTGACCATATTCAAACATTGCCGATTCGTTTCTTTGATACAAATAAGCATGGAGATTTAATGTCACGCTTTACAAATGATTTTGAAAATATTCAACAAGCATTTAATAATAGTATGTTGATGATTGTCAGCTCTTTATTACAATTGATATTAACGTTTGTTATGATGATGATTTTATCTCCAATTTTAACGGGGATGTTGATTATTATGGTCTTCATTATGTTTGCGATTGTAAGATTCGTAGCAGGTCGTTCAGGTAAATTTTTCGTCGAACAACAAAAAGTTCTAGGGCAAGTGAATGGTTTTGTGGAAGAACATATTGAAGGACAAAAAGTTGTTAAAGTATTTAATCATGAAACATTAGTCTTGAAAGAATTTGAAACTTTAAATTCTCAATTAAGAGAAGCAGCCAATCAAGCACAATTTAATTCAAATATTATGTTCCCTATTTTAGGGAATATTAGCTATATCAATTATGCTTTGACCGCTTCTGTTGGTGGATATTTAGTTGTATTCCAAGGAATGGACGTTGGGGCATTAGCTTCATTCTTGCAATATTCAAGAACATTTGCTCAACCATTAGCACAAATGTCGCAACAAACAAATGTCTTATTAGCCGCAATGGCTGGGGCAGAACGAATTTTTGCGATATTAAAAGAAGAATCTGAAGTGGATGAAGGAACTGTGACATTAGATCAAACAGATTCGAAGCAATGGTATTGGGTGAAAGGGGACGAGAGAATCCCTGTTGTTGGGAATATTCAATTGAATGAAGTGGACTTTAGTTATGTTCCAGATGTCCCAATTTTGAAAAAAATCAATGTTTGGGCTGAACCAGGATTGAAAGTAGCCTTTGTTGGTGCAACAGGTGCTGGAAAAACTACGATTACGAATTTAATGAATCGATTTTATGAAATTGATAATGGAGAAATTACGTTTGACACAATTCCTATTACAGAGATTAAGAAAGAAGATTTACGTAAAACCATTTCGATTGTATTACAAGATACTCACTTGTTTACAGGGTCAATTGCGGATAATATTCGTTATGGGAATTTAGAGGCAAGTGATGACGAAGTGGTGAAAGCTGCAAGATTGGCGAATGCACATGGATTTATTAAACGTTTACCTCATGGTTATCAAACGGAGATTACTGGTGATGGGGAAGGTCTTTCTCAAGGTCAAAGACAGTTATTAGCGATTGCTAGGGCTGCTGTTGCAAATCCGAAGGTTTTAATTTTGGATGAAGCGACTAGTTCGATTGATAGTCATACGGAAGCGTTGATTAGTAAAGGGATGGACCAATTGATGGAGGGTAGAACTTCGTTTGTAATTGCCCATCGTTTATCGACGATTCGTAATGCGGATGTGATTATGGTAATGGATCATGGTGAAATTATTGAGCGTGGTAATCATGAGAATTTAATGGAAAAACAAGGCGTGTACTACCAATTGTATACAGGACAGCTTGATTTAGACTGATAAAATACGAAATAGACTTTGCTATTTAGTAGCTGGGACGGTAGCAACCACCTTCGGTGTTTCATGCCTATAAGCCTGCGTGGCTTATAGGACTGTTGCTACTGTGAAAAGTCAATTTCTTTGGACGTATATTTATGAGGGTGCGAGTTGTAAAATAAAATGAGACAAAAAACATCGTTGTTTTTGAAAGTTTGACACTTACTGTTGCAATTTAAATTTCAAATAATAGTAATACCTAAAGTATTAATAAATGTATCATTGTTCATGTATAGGATTCTGAACTACAAAAAATATAAGAGGGAAAATCATGGGTGATAAAACTACCTTTTTAATTGCTAAAAATGATTTTATATCAGGGGTATCAAGAATTTTTGATATTGCATCCACAAGAAACAAGAGAGTTTACAACACATCCCAATCTGATGATGTAACTGATAAAAAGGGCAGCCGTTATTACAGCTGCTTTTTGTTTTTTCTATCGCTTTTCTTGAATCGTCATCATATAGTTTTACTATAAAATGATTGTTACGCTTTACTTTCTTTAAGTGTTTCTCGAATTTGTTCTGCTTGTTTTAGTAAAGAATCTAGTGTTTGTGTAAATGGATGATTACTGAACAGTTCAATCCATCGAATTTTATTGTAGTGAAGTATTTTCCCTCGCTGAAAACAAAATCTTTTAAAGGGTTTCGTTTTGTGTTAGGATAAAATTGATAGGAGGTCTATGATGACACAAACAGAATTAACCATTGAACAACGTGCATTGGATATTGTAACGCAAGAATTAACGCAATATTTGCCAAAGCAAATTGATACAGTATTAGCCTTATTAGAAGATGGCAATACGGTTCCTTTTATTGCACGTTATCGTAAAGATCAAACAGGAAGTTTGGATGAAGTTCAAATTCGTGAAATCGAAGAAAGACATCGTTATTTAGTGAATTTTGAGAAAAGAAAAGACGAAGTGGTTCGATTAATTGATGAACAAGAAAAATTAACAGATGAAATTTTATCTGACTTAATGAAAGCTAAAACATTAACGGCGTTGGAAGATATTTATCGACCATTTAAACAAAAGAAACGTACGAAAGCGACGATTGCGAAAGAAGCAGGATTAGAACCACTAGCTGAATTTTTATTAGCTTGTACAACAGAAGAGGTTGAAGCAAAAGCTGCAACATTTATTAATGAAGAAAAAGAAATTTTGACAGCAGAAGATGCATTAAATGGTGCATTAGAAATTATTGCTGAAAAAGTCTCCGATAATGCTCAGTATAGAAAATTACTTCGTGAATACACAGTTCAAAAAGCCATGCTTGTGACAAGTTTGAAAGACGAAGAAAAAGATGAAAAACACGTTTATGAAATGTATTACGAGTATCAAGAACTTGTGAAAACAATTGTGCCACACCGAATTTTAGCAGTGAATCGTGCTGAAAAAGAAGGCGTGTTAAAAGTTAGTTTGGAAGTAGATGAAACGATTCCGTTAGAAAAAATGATGAAGAAAGAAATTTTGAATGTAAATTCTCCATCTGCTCCATATGTGAAAGCGGCAATTGAGGATAGTGTTAAACGTTTCATTGCGCCTGCGATTGAACGTGAAATTCGTTCTGAATTAACGGAAAAAGCTCAAACTCAAGCAATTGAGATTTTTGGAGAAAATTTACAAAATCTATTATTACAAGCACCGATGAAAGGGCATGTGATTCTAGGATTAGATCCAGCTTATCGAACAGGTTGTAAACTAGCAATTATCGATGAAACAGGGAAAGTGTTAGACAAAGCAGTCATTTATCCGCACCAAGGAGCTAGTGACTTTAAGCGTGCTCAAGCAGGAACAACATTCAAGAAATTATTGGAAGATTATCAAGTCACTTTAGTCGCTATTGGAAATGGAACTGCAAGCCGTGAATCGGAAGCTTTTGTGAGTGAACAGATTAAGGGGCTGAATCGTAAAATTTATTACACAATTGTTAGTGAAGCAGGAGCATCCGTTTATTCAGCTAGTGAGATTGCGCGAAAAGAATTCCCAGATTATCAAGTAGAAGAACGTTCAGCAGTAAGTATTGCTCGTCGTCTGCAAGATCCATTAGCAGAATTAGTGAAAATTGATCCAAAAGCAGTAGGGGTTGGACAATATCAACACGATGTGAGTCAAAAACAATTAGATGCAAGGTTAGATATTGTTGTTGAAACAGCCGTGAATAAAGTCGGTGTCAATGTCAATACAGCAAGTGCAGTGTTGTTAGAACATATTGCAGGCCTAACTAAAACGACTGCCGCAAATGTAGTGGCTTATCGTGATGAAAATGGGAAATTTACGAATCGTTCACAATTGAAAAAAGTTCCTCGCTTAGGACCAAAAGCTTTCGAACAAGCAGTAGGATTTTTAAGAATTGTAGATGGTAAAAATCCACTTGATGGAACAGATATTCACCCAGAGTCTTATGAAGTTGCAGAAAAAATATTAGAGAAAATTCAAGCAACAAAAGTAGAAATCGGTACAGAAAAAGTAGAACAAGCTTTATCTTCGATTGATAAAAAGTCATTATCTGATGAACTAGGAATTGGACTTGAAACTTTAGAATTAATTTTTTCAGGATTAACAAAACCAGGGAGAGACCCTCGTGAAGAAGTTGATCCACCGATTTTAAGAAGCGATGTATTATCCATGGAAGATATTCAAGTCGGAATGGAATTACAAGGAACAATTCGGAATGTAGTCGATTTTGGAGCGTTCGTGGATATCGGAGTCAAACAAGATGGCTTAGTTCATATATCAAGAATGAAAAAAGGATTTGTGAAGCATCCAAGTGATGTTGTTGCAGTAGGAGATATTGTAACAGTATGGGTCATTGAAATTGATATGAAAAAAGGAAGAGTAGGATTGTCAATGCTACCACCGGTTGAAAAAGAAGCTTAATGAAAGAGAGTGTTCGACAAATTCTGTTGGTTTACTCTTTGATACTTTACAAAAGTTAAAAGGATCCTAAACCTTGTTACGACAACGTTTTAGGATCCTTGTTTCTGTTTTGAAAAATGCGTACTTTTTAAGTTAGTCAAAACTAGAGAATAGGAATGAGGTAGCTACGAAACAAATAATTCTTAATAAACTTCGCAGACGAAATATCTTTGTCAATATTTCCTGTAAGACTTATAATAAGGATAGATATTACGAATAAGAGTTATTTTGGAAGTTTTAGGAGGATGATAGCTATGATGTTTTCTGATGATAGAAAATTTACACTTAGTGGTTGGTTACAAGTACATGAAAGAAAGGTATACGATAGACCCTATCAATATAGAGCAAAGAGATGAGTTTTTATTGTACAAACATGAACAGAAGAATGGTCAAGATTTACAAAGAGGCTAGACTTTGTTACTCGCTAGTAAATAATCATGCTTTCTTTGAAGAAAATAAACGAATTGGTATTGATGTTATGTTGGTCTTTTTAGAGTTAAATCGTATTGTACTAAAGCAGACCGATGAAGAAATTGTTAAGCTAGGTATAGGTGTAGCTTCATCAGAATTAGACTATGATTCCATTTTAGAATACATTAGAAATCATAGATGATTTTATAAATTATAAAGTTGTCAGAGAAAATATAGCTTATTCAACAAATCCTATTTGTACAATCATTGATAATTTACATAAATCAAAAAATCATGAACTTTGATTTAACAATGTTTTAGGAAAAATAGAAAATAAATAAATTTCAAAATATTTATAAATACCTTGAAGTCATTATATGAATAAAATCATTTTTAGGAGAATGTAGTTTAAACCGCATTCTCCTTTTTGATGTTTATTTTACACTGAGACAAATTTTCCGCTATTTTCACCACAAAAATAGTCCATCCATCAAAAGTATGCTATAATGCTAAGTAACTATGGATGAAGATGTATAGACAGATTTGCGACATAGATAATAAGACAGAATATGAAATACAATGACTAGAATAAGAAAGGGAGACCTATGGCAAGAGATATTGGAATTGATTTAGGGACTGCGAATATTTTAATCTATTTAAAAGATCGTGGCATCATCTTAAATGAACCATCATTAGTCGCTGTGGATGATAAGAGTAATACAGTGATTGCAGTGGGGGAAAAAGCCTATAAAATGTTAGGTAGAACGCCACGAGATATTTCCATTGTTCATCCGCTAAAAGGTGGAGTTATTGCGGATATTGCGGTAACAGAACAATTATTAGAGATGTTTATTCATAAATTACATTTGAATACATTTTTTCAAAAACCGGATATTTTAATTTGTACGCCTACAAATGTAACAACAGTAGAGCAAAAGGCTATTATTCAAGCGGCAATTAAGTGTGGTGGACATTCGATTTATTTAGAAGAAGAACCAAAAGTTGCAGCTGTTGGAGTGGGATTAGATATTTTCTCACCTTCTGGCAATATGATTGTGGATATTGGTGGAGGGACAAGTGATATTGCAGTGCTTTCTATGGGAGCAACAGTATCTAGTCGTTCGATTAAATTAGCTGGAGATGATATGGATCATCAGATTATGGACTATATTAAGGAAGAATATCAGTTAATTATTGGTGAAAGAACTGCTGAAGCCATTAAGATGGATTTAGGTTCTGCCATTGAAGTGGAAATTGAATCGGATATGATTGTCAAAGGTCGTGATATGACAACAGGGCTTCCGAAGACGGTAACCATTTATACAAATGAAATTTACCATTGCTTAAAAGAAATTTTAGATACGATTTGTGAGGAAACTCGTCTTGTATTAGAAGATACTCCGCCTGAATTAGCAGGAGATATTATTGAACGAGGGATTGTAGTAACTGGTGGCGGTGCTTTAATTCATGGCATTGATCGTATGTTATCAGATCGACTGCAAGTTCCAGTATTTTTAGCCGATAATCCATTGGAAAGTGTTGCTATTGGCACAGGTGTATTATTAGATCGTATTAAGAGAGAGCGTGGGTTGTTTGATGGGTTTAAACGTTTATTCTCTTCGAAGCGTGTTGTGATGAATCCAACAGCGAATATTTTTGATGATGAAGCACTTCGTAAGTCGTAAGAGGTGAGGGCATGTTTAAGAGATTAGAACAGTTTTATAATAGTCAGCCATTTTTAATGATTGTTCTCATTCGTATCGCTCTATTTCTAGGGTTAGCTTTTTTGCTATTTATAGTAGGGCTTATGATTGGTTACAGTGTTCTTGGTGGCGGTGGAAATCCGTTCTCAGTATTTTCTGGAGAAGTTTGGCAAAAGATTTTTGATTTTGTTCGATAGGCAATTTTTTTGACCTTTGTTGACAAATTCGTTACACTTATATTGAAAAATGAAATTTAAAAGAGAGATGGAGGATTCAACATGAATTTAATTCCTACAGTTATTGAACAATCATCACGTGGTGAACGTGCGTATGATATTTACTCAAGATTATTAAAAGACCGTATTATTATGGTAAGTGGCCCAATCCACGATGATATGGCAAATGCAATTATTGCGCAATTATTATTCCTAGATGCGCAAGATCCTGAGAAAGATATTTATATGTATATCAACTCTCCAGGAGGAAGTGTTACAGCAGGTTTAGCAATCTATGACACAATGAATTTTATTAAAGCAGATGTTCAAACTATTGCGATGGGACTTGCAGCTTCAATGGGTTCATTCTTATTAACAGCTGGTACAAAAGGCAAACGTTATGCATTACCGAATGCTGAGATTTTAATTCACCAACCTTTAGGTGGAGCTCAAGGACAAGCAACAGAAATTGAAATCGTTGCTCGTCAAATTTTAAAAACACGTGAACGTTTAAATGCGATTTTAGCAAAACAAACGGGTCAAAAAATTAAAACAATTGAGAAAGATACAGATCGTGATAATTATATGACAGCTCAAGAAGCGTTAGAATATGGTTTAATTGATGCGATTATGACAAACTCAAAAGATTTACAATAGTAGATAGGATGGAGTCGCCGATTTTTTAGGAATGAGGCGACTATTTTTGTGGGATGATGAGCTGCCAGTCAGTCGCATGTAGTTTTAATAGGATAGAATTCTTTTTTTGATATTGTAAAAACACAAAAGAGTCGAGCGGCAACTCGACTTTGATGTAGCCTATTGAAAAGACGGTGGCTAATTATGATGAAATAATATCGCTCAATCGCCCAAAGTCGTGAGCGGTGTTATTTTTTGTCATCATTTCTATTCGTTTGCCACAGCCATTAAATTTTCTCATCATTCTTTAGTTCAACATATGCTTTGTGGTATAATCACTTTGAGTCATTTTATTCAAAAGGAGATAGACGATGTCAGATTTAAAACAAAATTTTGCCCTTGAGCAATTAAAAGAAAATGCTAATAAAATTTATCAACTAATTAATCAACAAAAAAGTCATCTATGTATTGCAAAATGCCCTGCATTTGAAGAAGTGGTTGACACGCAATTGTTTGGATTATCAAAACAAGTAGAGTATGCTGTAGCAATTGGTGTGGTGGAAGAAAATGATGGTCACCAATTGATGGCAGATTTAGAATACGCTTTAAACGAAGTATATAGCGATGTATATGAGAAACATTGGCAATCTTAAAGAAAGTTAGAGGTTTATTATTTTGAAAATAAAAGATAAACTAAAAAGTTTTTTCCAAGTCGATATCATTATATTAATGCTCTTTATTATATTATCCATTTTTGGAGTAGTGATGGTATATAGTGCTAGTAGTTATTTTTCATTGACTACACTAGGAAATTCAGAATATTTTTTATATCGTCAATTAGCCTTTCTAGTTTTGGGGTTTATTCTGGCAATCGCTATTGCTAATTTTGGAAGAAGTTTCTTTTTTAAGGAAAGACTTTTACAAATTTCTTATGGGATATTGATTTTTCTCCTTATCTTTGTTTTAACACAAACTGGAATTAAAGGGGCAAGAAGTTGGATTAATTTGCGATTCTTTAATTTGCAACCTTCTGAATTTTCCAAAGTAATTTTAATTTGGGCGAGCGCTTTTTATTATAGCAAATATAAGGACACTCAAGATTGGAAATTATTATATAGAATTCCAATAGGAATGATGGTTTTAGTGAATATGTTAGTGTTAATTCAACCGGACTTTGGAACGGTAATGATTATTACGCTGATGATGTGGTTACTTGCCTTAACGACTGGATATTCTAAGCGAGCTCTAGGGATTTCTGGTGGATTATTTGTATTAGGGTATTTGTTTACATTTTTACCCATTTCGATTATTCAATATGTGCCATTTATAAAATCGTATCAAGTTGGGCGATTCCTTTCATTCCATAATCCTTGGGATGATACGAGTGGTGTAGGTTATCAATCTATCCAAGGATTCTTCGCTTTAGCAAGAGGGGGATTAACAGGTACTGGTTTATCAAGTTCTATTCAAAAAACAGGATTTTTACCAGAAGCGCATACCGATTTTATATTAGCGATTGTTGGTGAGGAATTAGGATTTTTTATGGTATGGTTAGTGCTAATCGTTCTCTTTTTCCTAATCATTTATATTATTAGGAAGGCTTTATCTTGCAGAACCTCATTTGCTAGATATATTTGTTTAGGTGTTGGAATTTTTCTATTAGTACAAAGCAGTGTCAATATTGGAGCGTTACTAGGCCTTGCTCCAATTACCGGAGTTCCATTGCCATTTTTAAGTTATGGTGGATCTAGTTTGATTGTTTCAAGTATTGCGATAGGAATGGTTCTATTTGCATTAAAATATGATAAAGAATACCTTGAAGAAGTTAAAAATAACATTAGAATGAATGAGTTCAAACTTGAGGAAGATAAAAAAGATGACAGTTCTCAAGAAGAAGCTTTAGATGAAAAGGAGGATGAACATGAAGAAATTACTGGTGGCTAACCGTGGAGAAATTGCGATTCGTGTATTTCGTGCGGCAACAGAACTTGGGATTGAGACAGTAGGGATTTTTGCTAAAGAAGATGAACAATCTTTACATCGTTTTAAAGCAGATGAAGCTTACTTAGTTGGAGAAGGTAAGAAACCAACAGAAGCATATTTAGATATGGATGATATGATTCGTATTGCGAAACAATCAGGAGCAGATGCGGTTCATCCTGGTTATGGTTTTTTATCCGAAAATATTGATTTTGCTAGAAAATGTCAAGAAGCGGGATTAACATTTATTGGTCCTCGCTTAGAACATTTAGATATTTTAGGAGATAAATTAAAAGCAAAGACTGCTGCGCATAAGGCTGGTTTACAATCTATTCCTGGGACAGAAGGAACGGTATCTTCTGTTCAAGAAATTTATGATTTTGGGGAACAATTTGGCTATCCGATTATGATTAAAGCTGCACTTGGTGGCGGCGGACGTGGAATGCGTGTCGTTTATTGCAAAGAAGAGGTTCAAGATAGCTATGAACGTGCCGTAGGAGAAGCGCTTAAAGCTTTTGGTGCTGGAGAATGTTATGTGGAAAAATATATTGAAAATCCACAACATATCGAAGTGCAAATTTTAGGGGATGAACATGGAAATGTTGTTCATTTGTTTGAACGAGATTGTTCTGTCCAAAGACGTCACCAAAAAGTTATTGAAGTGGCTCCATGTATTTCACTTTCAGAAGAGATGCGATCAAAAATTTGTAATGCCGCAGCTAGTTTTATGAAAGAAATTGAGTATGTCAATGCAGGAACGGTTGAGTTTTTATTAGATGGAAATCAATTTTACTTTATTGAAGTGAATCCAAGAATCCAAGTAGAGCATACAATTACTGAATTGATTACAGGAATTGATATTGTTCAAGCACAATTAAAAATTGCGCAAGGAATGGATCTGCATCAAGAAATTGGTATTCCTAAACAAGAAGATTTAACATTTAGTGGTGCTGCGATTCAGTGCCGTATTACAACTGAAAATCCTGAAAATAATTTCTTGCCTGATACTGGTAAAATTAATACGTATCGTTCTCCAGGTGGTTTAGGCATTCGTTTAGATGCGGGAAATGCTTTTCAAGGGAATGTGGTAACGCCATATTTTGACTCGCTATTAGTAAAAGTATGTACGTATGGTCGTGATTTTTCTCAAGCAGTTACAACGATGCAACGTGCGTTAAAAGAATTTAGAATTCGTGGAGTGAAGACGAATATTCCATTTTTAAAAAATGTGATTCATCATGATGATTTCTTAACAGGAACAGCAAAAACAACGTTTATTGATACAACACCTGAATTATTTAAGTTTCCAAAGGAAAGTAATCGTGGAAATAAAATTTTAAAATATATTTCTGAAATTACGGTTAATGGGTATCCAGGAATTCCGCAAGAAACAAAAGCATTTGAGAGACCCACTTATATCGAAACATTGAAACCTATTTCAAACCCAGAAATAACAGCTAAGCAGTTATTAGATGAAAAAGGTGCGGATGCAGTTTCTAAATGGGTATTGGAACAGAAAAAAGTTCTTTTAACGGATACAAGTTTTAGAGACGCACATCAAAGTTTAATGGCAACAAGAATGCGTTCGATTGATTTAATTCAAGCGGCTCAGCAATATGAAGCAGCAGTACCTCTGTTATTCTCAGCAGAAGTTTGGGGTGGAGCAACTTTTGATACAGCTTATCGATTCTTAACAGAAAATCCTTGGAATCGATTAGAAAAAATTCGTAAAGCAATGCCAAATACTCTGTTACAAATGTTATTGCGTGGTTCTAATGCAGTAGGTTATTCCAATTATCCAGATGCTGTCATTCGTTCATTTATTTTAGAAGCAGCAGCAACAGGAATTGATGTGTTTAGAATTTTTGACAGCTTAAACTGGTTGCCTCAAATGGAAGTAAGTATTCAAGCGGTTCGTGATGCAGGGAAAATTGCTGAAGCGACAATGTGTTATACAGGCGATGTATTAAATCCAATGCAAACAAAATATACATTAGAATATTATCAACAATTTGCGAAAGATTTAGAAAAAGCAGGTGCACATATGATTGCCATCAAAGATATGGCAGGTTTATTGAAACCTCAAGCAGCAAAACAATTGATTACAACGTTAAAAGAATCAGTGGATATTCCAATTCACTTACACACACATGATACAAGTGGAAATGGTATTTTAACATTAGCAACAGCGATTGATGCTGGAGTGGATGTAGTGGATGTAGCCTTTAGTGCGTTAGCAGGGGGAACTTCTAATCCAAGTATGGAAACTTTATATCATGGACTAGAAGGTACGACTCGCCAACCTGAATTAGAGATGGAAAATGTAACAAGATTAAATCGTTATTGGGGAACGATTCGCAAATCTTATCATGCATTTGACCAAGCGCAAGTGTCTCCAAGCCCAGAAGTATACTATCATGAAATGCCTGGAGGACAATATACGAATTTATACCAACAAGCCAAATCAGTTGGTTTAGGGGAACGTTTCGAAGAAGTGAAAGAAATGTATCACCGTGTGAACCAATTATTCGGAGATATTATTAAAGTAACACCTTCTTCTAAAGTTGTTGGTGATATGGCACTATTTTGTATTCAAAATGAACTCAATGAGGAAAATATTTATGAAAAAGGATTAACTCTGTCCTTCCCTGAATCAGTGATTCAATTCTTTAGAGGAGATTTAGGACAACCAGTTGGAGGATTTAATGAAAAACTTCAAAAAGTTGTGTTAAAAGATATTGAGCCAATTACCGTTCGTCCAGGATTATTAGCACCTGAAGTGGATTTTGAAGAAGTTCGTAAAGAATTAGAAACTTTATTAGGACATAAGCCAAAAGAACAACAAGTACTAAGTTATCTCATGTATCCAAAAGTGTATAAGGAATATCAAGAGAGAAAAGAACTATATGGAGATTTAAGTAAATTAGATACTCAAACATTCTTCTATGGAATGCGTATGGGTGAGACCATTCAAATGGAATATGCTCCAGGAAAAGTCTTTATGATTACATTAGTTCAAATTGGGGAACCTGATCAAGATGGAAATCGAATTATGTTCTATCGATTCAATGGACAAAGTCGAGAAATTATTGTGCATGATGCGAGTGCAACAATGACAACTGTCAAACGTCAAAAAGCAGATGTGAATGATTTTGGACAAATTGGGGCAACAATGCCAGGTAGTGTCTTAAAAGTATTTGTTACACAAGGTGAAGTAGTTCGTAAAGGACAAGTGTTACTTGTGACAGAAGCGATGAAGATGGAAACAACGATTCAAGCACCATTTGATGGCGTTGTTGAAACCATTGCTGTTAAAGAACAAGATATGATTGATGTCAGTGATTTATTATTAACAATTCGTAAAAAATAATGCAGAGAGGAGTAAACATGGAACAAGTAGAAAGAAGAGCGATTATTGTATGGCTCTATACATTAAAACCCATTAAACAATTAAAACGTTTCGGCAATATTCAATATATTTCTAAACGACTAAAATATATTTACTTGTATGTCAATGAAGAAGAAGTAGAAAGTGTTGTGGATAAAGTTAGCAAATTTCACTTTGTTCGAAAAGTTGAAGTATCTCCTCGTCATGAAGTTCGAATGGATTTTACACAAATCTTACCGGAATTACGTGAGGAAATTGAATTAGAAAAACAAGCATTGGCTACAGAAGCGTAATGTGTATGTGTAAAAGTCATGACCACCCTTTAGACAGGTAGTCATGACTTTTTTATGGGAAATAATGCAAATGCATTGTACCTAGTTCAGATTTAATTTGGTCGAATTCGACCGAATTAAAATGTATTTTTTTAGAAGAAGTAAAGAGAAAGCATTACTACCTGCTTTTGTGTTACAAGCAAGTGACGTTTGCAAAGATTTCTTCTGTTTATTGTGAGTTGTTATTCTTTTTTTGAGCGTTTATAATAAGGTGAATCATATTAAAGGAGGAACACAGATGAGAATTATTTCTGGCGAATTTGGTGGAAGACATCTTCGTGCTGTTCCAGGAAAGAACACAAGACCAACAACGGATAAAATTAAAGAATCCTTATTTAATATTTTAGGAGGATATTTTGATGGTGGTGTGATGTTGGATATGTATGCAGGCAGTGGAGGAGTAGCAATTGAAGCTGTTTCTAGAGGAATGAACCACGCCTTTTTATTTGAAAATAATCGACAAGCGATTCAAACCATTGAACAAAATATTGACATTACAAAGAGTCCGGATAAATTTACATTATTGAAACAAAATGTAAAACATGGATTAAAAACATTAGCCACAAGAGAAGAGTTTAAACCTGTTTCTTTAGTGTTTATGGATCCACCGTATCGTCTGCAAGAAATTATCAATGATATTGAACAATTGGAAAAATTATCATTAGTAGCAGAAGATGCTGTAGTTGTCGCTGAAGTAGATAAAGCAGTGCAATTACCAGAAAAAATTGGACGTTTTACTCAATGGAAACGAGTAGAGTATGGAATTACAGCATTAGTTTTCTTTGAATTTGAATAGGAGATTTGTATGGTAAAAGCAATTTATGCAGGGAGTTTTGATCCCATCACAAAGGGGCATCTTCATTTAATCCAACGTGCGACAGTATTATTTGAAGAAGTGATTGTGTTAATTTCTTATAATCACCAAAAGCAGTATACGCTAACAAAAGAAGAGAGAGTTCAAACGGTTCAAAAAGCTGTGTCAAACTGGAACAATGTTCGAGTTGTTGTACAAGATGGGGGATTAACGGTTGAAGCTGCGAAACAATTAGAAGCAACCGTTCTTTTACGAGGGGTTCGTAATAGTCAAGATTTAGAATTAGAAAAGACATTAGCGTACCATAATCATCGATTAGATGAGAATATTGAAACTGTCTTACTTGTGAGTGAACCAGCTTATGAATTTGTTAGTTCAACAATGGTGAAAGAATTAGCTCAATTTGGAGGAGAATTTGACTCTTTAGTTCCAGCGTCTGTTGCAGAAATTTTGAAAAAGAAATATGCAAGACAAGAGTGTCAACAAATGAGGCTTCAAGAAAGTAGTGAAGAGGAATGAAAAAAATTTCTTTACGCACGATTGTTATAACGCTCGTAAGTTTGTTGTTTTTAGGAATCATTGCATTTTATCCTTTACCTTATGTATTAGAAATGCCAGGGAGTGCCGAAAAGGTAGAGGATTTTATTACAATTGAAGGAGTTAATGAGAAGAAGGAAGGTTCTTTTCGTGTGATGACGGTGTTGTCACAACAGGCAACCCCTTTATTAACACTTCAAACATTGCTTCCTCATGTTGAGATGATTCCAAAGGAAAAAGTGTATGGAACAACTCCTAGTAAGGAATACAATAAAATTCAGGAATATTATATGCAACAAGCTAGAAATGCAGCCGTTTCAGTAGCGTATAAGGCAGCTGGAAAGACAGTTACAGAAGAGTTTTTAGGCGTATATGTGATGACAGTAGTTCCTGAATCTGATTTTAAAGAGAAGATTCAAGTAGGAGATATTGTGACAAAAGTGGATGGAGAATCATTTTCATCAGCGCAAGAAATGATTGCAGCCATTAGTTCTAAAAAAATCGGTGATAGTGTCACAATTGAAATGAATCGTAATCAAGAAATCATGGAAAAAACAGGAGTCTTAGTAGAAAATCCTGATACAGGAAAACCAATGTTAGGGATTCAATTAGTGACCCATTCGAAACTTCATGAATCTCCTAAAGTAGATTTTGATCCACATGGGGTAAGCGGACCATCGGCAGGTTTGATGTTTACATTAGAAATTTATAACCAATTAACGGATAACAATTTAAAACAAGGTAGAATTGTTGCTGGTACTGGCACAATGAATGAAAACGGAGAAGTTGGACGAATCGGTGGAGTAGATAAGAAATTAGTGGCAGCTGTTCGTGCAGGAGCAACTATTTTCCTAGCACCAGATGATGAAATTACAGATGAAATGAGAGAAAAAAATCCTAACATTTTATCGAATTATGAAGAAGCTAAACGAACAGCTGAAAAGATAAAATCCAATATTCAAGTGTATCCTGTAAAAAAATTTGAAGATGCAGTAAAAATTTTAGAAAAATAAAATACAAAACATCATTTTTTTCGTATCTATAGTTAGAGGAGGGAAAAATGATGTTTTATTTTTTAATGCAAGTGAAGCGTTTATTGATGGAATATAAAAAAGTTCTGTCAATTATTGGTGGCGTATTAGCAGTTATCGTTATTATCCTTGTAGGAAGAGGGATGATGGCTTCCCCTACAAAAGAAAAAGTAATGGTAACGAATGCTGTGAATACAACAAGAGTGGAAGAAACAACTACGATGATGCCACAAAATTGTTATGTGGATATTAAAGGGGAAGTTCTTCGACCTGGAGTGTATGAATTTTCTTGTGAGAGTCGTATACAAGAAGTGGTTAAAAAGGCAGGAGGTTTTACGGAGGAGGCAGATGAAACAAAAATTAATTTAGCACAAAAAATTACCGATCAAATGCAAATTATTGTGCCTAATTTACATTCCAAACAAGAAGGTGGAGTGACAGAGGAAAATTCTGGAAAGGGAAACTCGTCTAATACGACTCCATCTAATTCAAAACAAGGAACGGTCAATATTAATACAGCAACTTTGGAAGAATTACAAACCATAAAAGGAATCGGAAAGAAAAAAGCCGAAGCCATTTTACAATATCGAAAAGAACATGGAGCCTTTCGCACAAAGGAAGATCTATTACAAGTGAAAGGAATTGGAAAGAAAGCTTTAGAAGCGATTGAAAGCCAAGTGACTTTCCAATGAAGAAGTGGATTTGGATAACAGTCTTAGAAATTATTTTAGGAAGTTTAATCTTTTTTGAGTCTTCATTTTTTCTAAAAGGGATTTATGTTTTGATAGGAATATGGACATTTATCATTCATTTTCAATCTAAACAACAGATGTTCTGGGTCTTTATTTTACTTATTTTTGTTGGATTACGTTCTTATCAAGTCTATCATTCTACAGTTATTCTTGAAGGTGAGTTGTCTGGAATTATCAGATTAAATCGAGATGATTTGAAAATTAATGGAGACTTTGTAACAGGAATTGCTGAATTAGAGTTAACTTCTTCTAACCATAAAGTGTTATTCCAATATAAAATGCGTTCAGAAAAAGAGAGAGCTTTATTTGAAGAGGAGGAAGCAAATCTCACTTTATCCGTAATAGGGAAGAGTAAGCCTGTGAATGAACCTAAAAATAGAGGGGATTTTAATGCACCAAGTTATTATCGGAGCATTGGGATTTTGCGTGTGTTTGAAGTCAGAGGATTTAAACAAATGGCAAATAATCCTTCATGGATGTCACTATTTCAAAATTGGCGTAGAAAATTTTATTTAAAAATCAATGCTAAGCCAGAAAGTTTTGTTCGTACCTATGCTTTATTATTACTGTTTGGAAAAACGAAAGATGCGGATGCGACAGTGATTCAACATTATAAGAGATTGGGCATCATGCATGTGTTAGCCATTTCAGGGCTTCATATTACATTATTGATTCATTTGCTTGAAAAAGTATTATGGAAATGGAAAATTTCTCGAGAAACAAGTGTTGCTGTTATCATCATTGGATTAGTCATTTATGGCTACTTCATACATTGGAATATTAGCGGTACACGAGCCATTTTGATGTATATTTTAGCGCAAATGTCTAAAAAGTTTCATTGGAAACTGACAACAGCGGATTGTTTGGGAATCATATTTTTGCTGTCACTGTTTTATCGCACCAGTATCATTGAAAATGTAGCTTTTCAACTAAGTTATGGATTAACAGCTATTTTATTATTGACGAGTTATTTTGTCGAACATAATCTTCAAGGGAAATGGAAGAAAACAATTTGTATTGCTTTTTTGACCCCTATGATTGCCTTGCCATTGATTTGTCACTATTTTTTCACGTGGAATATTTTAAGTGTGTTATTAGCTGGGTTAGTGGTTTTGTTATTTGAAAGCATTCTTATTCCAGGAATTTTGCTCTATGCTTTGGCAGTAGTGTTCAATTGGGTGTGGATTTCTAATGGTATTGTTTTCTTTTTAGATGCGTTATTAAATGGATTGAATCAAATCTTTTCTTTTTGTGAGCAATTTTTGATTTTACGATTCACATTTGGTACCTGGTCAACAGTAGCTTGGATGTTATATTGGGGTACTCTTTATGTAGCTCTTGTTTGTTATGAAAAATCTTGGTTTCGTCCTTATTCAAGTGTTGTATTTGCTTTTTGTTCTTGTATGATTGCACTTAGCATTCCTTATCATCTGCAGGAGCAAATCATCTTTTTAAGTACTGGTTCGCAAGTTTCGGTTTTGTATATTCCGAAAGGATGTAATCACGCCACATTAGTATTGAGGGGAGGAAATTCGTTCACAGAGTCTAAGGGGAATGCCTTTCGTAAACAATCTTTTTCTAAAACTGTTACGAATAATATTTTAGTAGAAGGAATTTCTCAGTTGGATTCTATTGTACTAACGAATGCTACTGAGGACGATAGTGATGATTTGAAAGAGTTGCTCCAAGATTTTTCAGTGAGCGAGGTAGTTGTTTCTAAACACCCTTCTGAAAAAAGAGGCTTTGGAGAATTGGACGTTTCGACACAGTATCATGAATTAGGAGAGAGACAGTTACTTTCTGGAGTGAAATGGGAATTGATTCCAGTTAATGGCAGTAAGAAAGAAGTTCAAAGTTCTATTTTTACAATTCAGGAAGAACGAATACTCATAGTAGAAGATACGATGAAAACTTTACCCAATAAAGCGGATTTTGTTATAACTTCAAGGAAAAATGCTGAAGGGATAGCAAAAATAAATGGATTTACACAAATGCAAACGAAAAGTTTGATTTTAGAAAAAGGAAATGGGACGGTTAAATCGCATATTAGTGCACGCTTTTTAGATCAATTAGAACAACAAATTCCAACGATATGGATATCGCAAGAAGATGGAGCAGTTCATATGATGCAAGAAAAAGGCGTACGAAAATTCCATACGATAAAAAGTCATAAAGACGAGTGAAAGCATGGACAAAAAGAACACTTCACGATACACTAGACTAAGAGAAAGGGGAGTCATGAATGGAATTTCAAAAGAAAATAGAAGAAATTAAATCGGGGAATTTATCGCCAATTTATATAGTTCAAGGAAAAGAAGATTATTTACAAAATTGGGCAAGGCAAGTATTTTTAGAATCCGTAGTGGCTCCTGAAGATCAAGAATTAAATGTTGCTCGATTTAATATGGAAGAAATTTCTGTCCAAACAGCTATTGAAGATGCAGAATCTGTCCCATTTTTTGGAGATAGACGTTTAGTGATGATTGACAAGCCGTATTTTTTAACAGGAGAAAAAGAAAAAGCAAAAATTGATCATCAACTTGAAAGGTTGCAGTTTTATTTAGAAAATCCATTAGATTCTTCTGTTGTTGTATTTTTTGCACCTTATGAAAAGTTAGATTCTCGTAAAAAAATCGTGAAGCAATTAAAAAAAGTAGCGGTATTATTAGATGCTTCTTCTCTAGAAGAAAAAGATGTAAGAGTGATGGTTCAACATCAATTACAAGAACAGGGCGTTTCGATGGAAACTTCTGTATTACAGTTATTTTTAGAAAAATTACATTACTCTCTAACAGATGCGATGAGAGAAATTGATAAGTTAATCTTATCTGTTATAGATACAAAAGTGATTGATAGTGACTTAGTAACAACATTAGTTCCAAAAAGTTTAGAACAAAATATTTTTGAACTAGGAGAAGCAGTCCTTCGAAAAGATAGTAAAGTGGCGATTGAAATTTATCGAGATTTACTATTACAAAAAGAAGACCCGATTAAGATGAACGCCATTTTATTAGGGCAATTTCGATTATTGTTACAAGTGAGCTACTTACAAAAAGAAGGCTATCACGAGCCTGAAATGCAAAAGGTATTAGGGATTCACCCATACCGTATAAAACTTGCTCTAGGACAATCTAGAAAATTTTCGATTGCTTTATTAGAAGCAGCATATCGTTCATTAGTAGAAACAGAGTATGCATTGAAAATAGGATTTGGAATGAAAGAATTGCAATTAGAAACATTTATTTTGAAGTTTTGTCAAAAGAGTGCATCGTAGGTTGAAGTGAAAATAAAAAAGTACAAAAAAGGCCCGAGAATCATTTCTCAGGCTTTTTATTATTTGCTTAATTTTGAAGCAAGACGTGATTTGTCACGAGAAGCTTTGTTTTTGTGGATTAATCCTTTAGAAGCAGCTCCGTCGATTGCTTTGTGAGCAGCACGTAATAATTCTTCAGCATTTTCAGCACCTTCAGCTACTGCAGCTTCAAATTTTTTGATAGCAGTACGCATAGCAGAAGTTTGTGAGTTGTTTGCTAGTGTTGACTTTTTGTTTGTACGAACACGTTTGATTTGTGATGCGATATTTGGCAATGGGTTCACCCCTCTTTCTTACATTTATATAATCACTGATCAGTTGTTTCCAACAGGAATCATTATACAAAAGTCCTTATAAAAATGCAAGTCTTGCGATGAAATAGTACGTTTTCATGTGACATTTATTGTATAAATGTTGAGAAGGTTGAAACTATCGTTTGTAAAATCTTTACTTTTTAAATGTTTTTTTGAAATAATAAGTAAAGAAATCAGGGGTGAAATATGTATCAATATAATGGATTACCTCAATTATTAAAGCAAAAGCAATTAAATAAATCAGATTTAACAAAAGTTCTTCATATATCTTTAAGAACAATTGCCAAAATTTCAAAAGAAGAAAAACTTTCTACAAGAGTTATTCGAAAATTTTGTGACTTTTTTGATTGTGCAGAAGAAACTCCTTATACTGTTGTTCCTAATAATCCAATTCTTAGACAGTTAAGGGAAGAAAAGGATGTTGGGATTTCTGGAGGGATTTATCATGAGCTACAAATACGGATGACTTATAACTCAAATCATATTGAGGGAAGTTGTTTAAATGAAGAACAAACGAGGCATATATTTGAAACGAATACATTTTGCAGTCAAGACGCTGTTAGTATAGATGACATTATTGAAACGGTGAATCACTTTCGAGCAATGGATTACTGTATTGAGATTGCAGAAGAAGAGTTAACAGAAGAAATGATTAAACAATTACACTATTTATTGAAAAGCAGAACGAAAGATGAAACACTTTCTTGGTTCAATGTTGGAGAGTACAAAACACGACCAAATGTAGTGAGTGGAATTGAAACTTCATCTCCTAGTAATGTAGCAAATGATATGCAACAGTTATTAACAATGTATCATGAGAAAAAACAGATTACTTTTGAAGATATTGTGGAATTTCACTTTCAATTTGAGAAAATTCATCCATTTCAAGATGGGAGTGGTCGCGTAGGAAGGCTAATTGCTTTTAAAGAATGCCTGAAACATCAATTGATTCCTTTTATTATCGAGGATAAAAAGAAATTTTACTACTACCTAGGATTAAAAGAATTTTTAGATAATCCCAATTATTTAATGGATACTTGTTATGATGGACAAGATATGATGAATTGTCTACTGGAATATTTTCAAGTGGAGCTTCCTGTAGAACGATAATATGAATGATAGATAGATGAGCTACTCTTGTTTGTTTTCCACTTCGAGCATGCTATACTATTTAGGAATAGTGAAAAAGGAGTGGAAGAATGGATCATTTTGAACTACATTCTCCCTATCAACCGCAGGGAGATCAACCACAAGCGATTAAAGAATTAGTCTCTGGAATTTTAGAGGGAAAACATGAACAAACCTTATTAGGAGCAACTGGGACGGGGAAAACTTTTACGATTGCTAATGTTATTAAAGAAGTGAATAAGCCAACGTTAGTATTAGCACACAACAAAACATTAGCAGGGCAGTTGTATGGAGAATTAAAAGAATTCTTCCCGAATAATGCTGTAGAATATTTTGTATCTTATTATGATTATTACCAACCTGAAGCCTATGTTCCTTCTAGCGATACATATATTGAAAAAGAATCTAGCGTCAATGATGAAATTGATAAATTACGCCACTCTGCAACAAGTGCTTTGCTTGAAAGAAGAGATGTTATTGTTGTGGCTTCTGTTTCATGCATTTATGGATTAGTAAATCCTGAAAATTATAGAGAGCATGTCTTATCTTTACGAGAAGGAATGGAAGTCGAACGGAATCAGTTACTCACTCGGTTAGTAGAAATGCAATTTGAGCGAAATGATATTGATTTTCGAAGAGGTAGTTTTCGTGTAAGAGGAGACATTGTAGATATTTTCCCTCCAGGTCATGATTCTTCTGCCATTCGTGTGGAATTTTTTGGTGATGAAATTGAAGCGTTAAAAGAAATTGATGTTTTAACAGGAGAAGTAAAAGCTACCGTTGAACATGTTCCTATTTTCCCAGCCACCCACTTTGTATCGAATGAAGATGAAATTAGTCGAGCAGTTTCTACGATTAAAGCAGAATTGAAAGAACGCTTAGAAGAATTAAGAGAAAATCACCAATTATTAGAAGCACAACGATTAGAACAACGAACAAATTATGATATTGAGATGTTACTAGAAATGGGCTATTGTAATGGCATTGAAAATTATTCAAGACATATGGACGGAAGAAAACCAGGTGAAGCACCGTATACTTTATTAGACTTCTTCCCTGAAGATTCCTTATATGTTGTTGACGAATCTCACATTACAATGTCACAAATTAGAGGAATGTTTAATGGAGACCGAGCTCGTAAAGAACAGTTAATTCAATATGGATTCCGATTACCGAGTGCTTTGGATAATCGACCATTACGATTTGAAGAGTTTGAAGAAAGAATTCCACAAATGATTTATGTTTCTGCAACTCCAGGGCCTTATGAAATGGCTCATACTCCAACTGTTACCGAACAAATTATCCGACCAACAGGATTACTGGATCCATTAATTGAAGTTCGACCTATTAATGGACAAATTGATGACTTAATCCGTGAAATTCATGACCGAATTGAAAAGAATGAACGAGTATTTATTACGACATTAACGAAGAAAATGTCAGAAGATTTAACCGATTACTTAAAAGAAGTCGGCATTCGTGTGAAATATCTTCATAGTGATATTAAAACATTAGAAAGAACAGAAATTATTCGAAATTTACGTCTAGGTGAATTTGATGTATTAGTCGGTATTAACTTATTAAGAGAAGGGTTAGATGTGCCGGAAGTATCCCTTGTTGCCATTTTAGACGCGGATAAGGAAGGATTTTTAAGAAGTGAACGTTCCTTAGTTCAAACAATTGGACGTGCCGCAAGAAATGCGAACGGACAAGTGATTATGTATGCTGATAAAATTACGGATTCTATGAAATATGCCATTGATGAAACAAATCGTCGTAGAAGTATTCAAGAAGCTTATAATAAAGAACATGGAATTATACCAAAAACGATTCATAAAAATATTCGTGATTTAATTGCGATTACTCATGCAGTTGAAAAAGAAGAAACACCTAAGACTGATTTCAAACAAATGACTACTCAACAAAGAAGAGAAGCTATTGAAGTGATGGAATTAGAAATGCGTGCTGCAGCTAAAGACTTGAACTTTGAAAAAGCCGCCCAACTTAGAGATATGATATTAGAGCTTCGAGCGCAATATAAACTATAGGGAAAAGGATCAAAGAGAAGATTAATTATGGTAAATATTGCAATTGTAGGTACAAAAATGATTCAAGAGACTCGTAAAATTTTAGGGTTAGAAGAATCAGTGGTAGTTACTGCAACTTGTGTGTGTGCCTGTTATGAATTCACATTCAGTAGAGAACAATGTCACTTTTGAAAAAGATACGATTCCGGAAGAAATTCGTGAAATGTTATCGAAAGCTTCTGGTGTTGTAGTAGTGGATAATTCTGCTAATAATGAATATCCAACGCCTTTAATGACAACTGGTCATGATGAAGTGTTTGTTGGACGAATTCCTCGTGATATTTCTCAACTGAATAGTTTCCATATTTGGTGTTTTGGGGATAATATTCGTAAAGGAGCAGCAAGTAATGCAGTACAAATTGCGGAGTTAATTGAACAAAATGAACTACGTAGAAAATGACTTTTCTACTTTTGGCGTGTTGTAATGAGGGTGCGTATGAGAGTATGACTTTTCTGTGGTAGCACTAGGACGAAAGCAGCCTCGCATTCGTGAGTCTTGTGTTACGATGAAAAGTCATTTTTTGTATCTTCATTTGCAATTTTATTTGAGTTTGTTACAATTTAATTGGGAAATTTTTGAATAAGGAGTAAGTTTTTGAAGTCATTATGGAAATATGCTAGTTATTATAAAAAAGAAAGTTTGCTAGCACCGTTATTTAAATTGTTAGAAGCTAGTTTTGAATTATTTGTGCCATTAGTGATGGCGCAATTAATGGATGTTGGAATTGCTCAAAATCGACCGTCCTATATTTTAACGATGTGTGGGTTGCTCATTCTTCTTGCGGTGATTGGTCTAGTCGTTTCGATTACTGCACAGTATTTTGCTGCTAAATCTGCGACTGGCTTTGCTAAGAAATTACGTTATGCTTTATTAGAAAAAATTACAACATTAGATTTTTCAACCATTGATCAACTTGGAACGGATTCACTCATTACAAAAATGACAAGTGATATTCAACAAGTTCAAACAGGTTGGAATTTATTTTTACGCTTATTACTTCGCTCACCGTTTGTAGTTTTAGGGGCAATGATAATGGCGTTTATTGTAAATGTTCAAGCAGCTTGGGTATTTGTTGTGACAATTCCTGTTTTAGCCATCATTATTTATACGATTTTATTGAAAACGATTCCCCTATTTACAAAAGTACAAGAAGGAATGGATCGTATTACTCAAAAAACAATGGAGAATTTAACAGGAGTGAGAGTTCTTCGGGCTTTTAATCGAGTAGAAATGGAACAAAATACTTTTCAAGTTGAAACAAATGCATTAGCGAATCAGCAAAAATTCGTCAGTTATCTATCGAGTTTAACGAATCCAATGACGATGTTGATGATTAATATTGCGATTATTGTGTTATTACAATTAGGAGCTGTGCAAATTGATTCAGGAATCTTAACAAAGGGACAAGTCATTGCGTTAGTAAATTATATGTCTCAAATATTATTAGAGTTAATCAAATTAGCAAATTTAACCATTCAAGTAACACGTTCCATTGCAAGTGCGAAGAGAATTGAAGCAATATTGACAATTGAACAAACGGATGAGGTTGCAAAAGAGTTGGATAGCTTATCTTCAAAAGAAGAGACAGAAATTGTACTTTCATTTGAAAATGTTTCTTTGAAATATGAAGGAGATAGTCATGAAGTGCTAGAAAACTTAACTTTTTCTCTGAAAAAAGGGGAAACTTTAGGTATTATTGGGGGGACAGGAAGTGGGAAAACTTCACTGATTTCATTGATTCCTAAATTTTATCGACCAACAAGTGGAACGATTCGTATGAATGGGCAAACCCTAGAAACTATTCCAACAGAAGAATTAAGACAAAAAATAGGGATTGTTCCACAAAAGGCAGCTTTATTTAGAGGAACGATTGCTGAAAATTTAAGATGGGGAAAATTAGATGCTACAATTCAAGAATTATATGAAGCATTAGAAATTGCCCAAGCAAGAGAATTAGTTGAACAAAAACCAAATCAATTAGAGTATGTATTGGAACAAGAAGGAAGAAATCTATCTGGTGGACAAAAGCAACGCTTGACGATTGCTCGGGCAATCGTTAGAAAGCCAGAGGTTTTAATATTAGATGATAGTTTTTCGGCTTTAGATTATGCAACAGATGCAGCATTAAGAAAAGCCATTGCAAAAGCTCCATTTCAACCAACAACAATCATTGTCTCTCAAAGAGCGGCTTCAGTGATGCAAGCTCATCAAATTATTGTGATGGAAAAAGGAAAAATCGTAGGAATTGGAACTCATGAAGAGTTACTAGAAACAAATGCGATTTATCAAGAAATAACTGCCTCACAATTTCAGAAGGAGGAACAGCCTCATGGAGCATGAAAAAAGGGAAGTGTATAAAAAATTATTTCCGTATTTAAAACCATATGGTTTTCTTTTACTATTTTCTCTATTGTTAGCAATGGTGAGTGTGTTATCTAGTGTATGGATTCCAAAAGTCATCGGTCAAACAATTGATGCGATGATAGGAGTTGGAGAAGTACAATTTTCTATTGTCACCAATGGCTTATTATGGATTTTAGTGCTATCATTAATCAGTATGGTGAGTCAATATGTGATGAGTTTGTGTCATAATCATATTGCTTATGGCATGGTGAAATCATTGAGAGATGATGTTTTTATTCATTTATCTAAAATGCCTCTGAGTTATTTAGATATCAAAGCACATGGTTCTCTTCAAAGTATTGTAATCTCGGATACGGAGCAAATGGCAGATGGACTATTGCTAGGATTTTCTCAATTATTTACAGGAATCTTAACAATTATCAGTACATTATTTTGGATGTTTAGTATTCAACTGACAATGACAGTAGTTGTCCTTCTTTTAACGCCTATTTCATTTGTTGTTGCATCCTTTATTGCTAAAAAAACTTATCATTTATTTCATGATCAATCCATATTAAGAGCTGAACAAACAGCTTTTACTCATGAAACGATTACTGGGATAAAAGTAGTTCAAGCCTATAGTCAAGAAGAAAAGGTGTTAGAAACTTTTGATGAGATAAACGAAAATTTAGCAGAACGTTCATTAAAAGCTATTTTCTACTCTTCTATTACGAATCCAGCGACTCGTTTTGTGAACAGTTTAGTGTATACGGTAGTAGGATTAGTTGGAGCATTTTTTGTATTGAACTCTCAATTAAGTATTGGGCAATTAGCAGCATTTTTAACGTATGCGAATCAGTATACAAAACCTTTTAATGAAATTTCAGGTGTGATGACTGAGTTTCAAAATTCAATTGCTTGTGCAAGTCGTGTATTTGAATTGATGGAAGATCCTATTGAAATGGAAGAAGGGAAAGAAATCCAATTACCAGAAAGAATTAAAGGGGAAGTCTTATTTAAACAGGTGTCATTTTCTTATCAAAAAGATCAATCATTAATCGAGAATTTTTCTTTAGAGGTAAAACCGGGAGAAAAAATTGCGATTGTAGGACCAACTGGAAGTGGAAAGAGTACACTGATTAATTTATTAATGAGATTTTATGAAGTCGATAAAGGAAATATTATAATTGATGGCATCTCCATAAAAGACATGAGTAGGCAGCAACTCAGACAATTATTTGGAATGGTTTTACAAGAAACATGGTTGCAATCGGGGACAATTCGAGAAAATTTATTATTAGGAAATCCCAATGCAACAGAAGAAGAAATTCAACAAGTATTAATCCAATGCCAATTAGATAAAATGATTGAAAAGCTACCACAAGGATTAGAAACACCTCTTCATCGACAAGGGGAAGACTTCTCACAAGGACAGCGACAACTCTTGTCCATTGCTCGAGTCATGCTAAGTCAACCATCGATGCTTATTCTTGATGAAGCAACTTCTTCTATTGATACAAGAACAGAGTTGAAAATTCAACAAGCTTTCCAAACATTGATGGAAGGGAAAACAAGTTTCATTGTGGCTCATAGATTGTCAACGATTCAAAATGCAGATAAAATATTAGTGCTGAAAGATGGACAAGTGATAGAACAAGGAACACATGAAGAACTGATTGCAAAGCAAGGGTTCTACGAACATCTTTATCAAAGCCAATGGATGAATGAGTAAGAGTTTAAAAAGACTTTTCTTCAGTAGCATACATGTCGTAAGCTACGAGGAAAAGTCTTTTGATTTTTGTTTGAGAGAAATGATTAAGCTTGGAATTCTTCTAAAGCTAAGCTAGCTTCTTCCCACTCCATCATTACTTCTTCTAATAATTCATTTAAGGTTTGTAAAGTTTGTTGAAGTTCACTAGAACGAGTAGGATTCGTATAAACTTCTTCTAATGTTAATTCTTCGTGAATGGAAGAAATTTCTTGTTCGATTTGATGAAGTTTTTCTTCTAGTTGTTCCACTTGTCTTGCTAAAGTACGAAGTTGTTTTTGTTCTTCTTTTGAGCTTAAGTAATTTTTCTTTGTATCGGTTAAAGCTACTTCTGCTTGAACGACAGGAGTGGTTTCTTCTTGTTTTAAGGCTTCAAGCTCTTGTTTCTTTTCAATATAGTAATCATAATCTCCTAAATATAAGGTACTTCCTTCAGGAGTGATTTCTAAAATAGAAGTTGCCACTTGATTAATGAAATAACGGTCGTGTGAAACAAAGCAAATTGTTCCATCATATTCAATAAGAGCTTGTTCAAGAACTTCCTTACTATCGATATCTAAGTGATTCGTAGGTTCGTCGAGTAATAAGAAATTATCATGTTCTAATGAAAGTTTTGCTAAAGCAAGTCTTGCTTTTTCTCCCCCACTTAATTGAGCAGTGGATTTTTCTACATCTTTTCCTGAAAATAGGAAACTTCCTAAAATGGTACGAATATCTTTTTCGGGCATCGTCGTATGTCGGCTCCAGAGCTCTTCTAAAACAGTTGTTTTAGAGTTTAGTCCACTTAAATTTTGATCATAGTAACCGACTTGAACATTAGCCCCGAATGAACTTTCTCCAGCAATCCATGGAATTTCTTGTGTTAGAGATTTTAATAAAGTTGATTTTCCAATTCCGTTTGGACCAACAATCGCAACGGCTTCTTGTTTGCGGATATTTAAATTGATTGGACCTGATAGCTTTTGTCCGTCATATCCAATAAAAGCATCTTGCACAATTAAAACTTGATTTCCAGGTTCTTTTTGCACAGAAAATGAAAAACGAGCAGATCTAGAGTCGGACTGAGGTTTTTCGATTCGTTCCATTTTTTCTAATTGTTTTCTACGGGATTGAGCTCGTTTCGTAGTAGAGGCACGAACAATATTTTTCGCAACAAATTCTTCTAATTTTTGAATTTTCTCTTGTTGTTTTTCATAAGCTTTCTGTTGTAGTAAGAAACGATTTTCACGTTCAGTGACATAGTATGAATAATTGCCTTTATAATAATCGCAAGTGTGATGATGAATTTCATATACTTCTTGACAGACTTTATCTAAAAAGTATTGGTCATGGCTGACAATAAGTAGTGACACAGGTGAAGATTTTAAATAATCTTCTAACCATGTTAATGTTTCAATATCTAAATGGTTGGTAGGTTCGTCTAAAATTAAGACATCATGTTTTTCTAATAAAATTTTAGCTAAGGCTAGACGAGTTCTTTGCCCGCCGGATAATTGTTGAATAGGTTTATCATAGTCTTCTGGATAAAATTGGAATCCATGTAAGACAGAGCGAATTTCACCTTCATAGCCATAAGCATTCATTTTATTTAATTGTTCTTGTAAATCATCGTAACGTGTTAATGTTTGTTGGTAGAGAGATTCATTGGCTAATACGTCTGGATTTCCTAATTTATCAGCTATTAAAAGAGCTTCCTTTTTTAAAGTTTCAATGCCTTTAAATAATTCAATCATTTCTTCCCAAATTGTATTTTCAGAATCTACGGAAGCATATTGATCTAAGTAACCGATGGAAAGGTCTTTTTTCTTACTGACCATTCCTAAACTAGGTTCTTCGATTCCTGCCAAAATTTTTAATAATGTTGATTTTCCGGTTCCGTTTCTTCCCACTAATGCAATACGAGAACGTTCTTGGACTTCAAGGGAAATATTTTCAAATAGTACATCAGGACCAAAATGTCTAGCTAGCCCTTGACCTTGTAATAAAATCATGTCATAATCCTCTTTCTATGCAGTTTCAAATTTATTCTATCATACAAGTGAAGAGGACAAAAGTTTTTACTATTTATTTATTAATTGTAAGAATGAGAAAAAATCACAATATTGTTTAGTTAAGAAAATTACAAGATATATGTAGAATAAAATTTACAAATGCAATAATTTATGTGAAAACAAGCATATTGCTTGTGAAAAATATGAAACTTATGCTAGAATGTTTATGAAATTTGATACAAAGGAGATTGAAAAATGAAAAAAGTTGAAATTCCAAAAGCTACCGCAAAGCGCTTGGCAATTTATCATCGTTATTTAAGATTTTTACATGATGCAGGGAAACGTCGTATTTCTTCAACAGAATTAAGTGAAGCAGTAAAAGTTGATAGTGCAACAATTCGTCGTGACTTCTCTTATTTTGGAGCGTTAGGGAAACGTGGTTATGGTTATGATGTGGAGTATTTATTAGATTTCTTTAGTCAACAATTAAATCATGATCGTTTAACAAATGTTGCTTTAGTTGGAGTAGGTAATTTAGGGCAAGCTTTATTAAATTATAATTTCCATCAAAGTAATCATGTAAGAATTAGTGCTGCGTTTGAAGTGGACGAAAGTATGGTAGGGAAAATTGTGAGTGGAGTTCCAGTTTATTCTATGAATGATTTAGTAGAACAACTTCGTGTACAACAAATTCAAGTGGCAATTTTAACAGTTCCTCAAGAAGTTGCTCAAGAAACTGCTAATTTATTAATCGAAGCTGATGTTCGTGGTATTTTAAACTTTACACCGCTTCGTTTAACTGCACCGGATCATATTCGTGTTCAAAATGTTGACTTAACAAACGAATTGCAAACGTTGATTTATTTCTTAGACAATAACAATATTCATTAATCGTAAAAACATCTTGTAAATGTGAGGAGCATTTATGAGATGTTTTTTTGCGTAAATGACTTTATCTATAGTAGCAGAAAGGACGGCAGCAAACCTTCGGTTTCATGCCTAAGAGGCTGGGCAAAAAGTCTCAAAAATAGAAGAAAGCACTATAAAATTCTGAAACAGGATTTTATAGTGCTTTTTAGTCTTATAAATTAAACATAGGAGTCTACCTCTGTTATAATAAGTTTGAATGAAATAAAATAAGAAAGGGTGACTCCTATGTACAAAAATTATACCACACCAACAGATACTTTAGAACTAAATTTTACATTAACCGTCCCTAAAAACCACATTGCTCAATTTATTAATCAGTTTGTAGATTCTATTCCAGATTCTATTATCTTTCCTAATACAACATCAAAAATGGGTAGACCTGCTCATCATCCTCGTATGTTATTAAAAATGATTCTCTTCGCTTATACTCGTTCTACGTATAGTGGTAGAAAAATTGTTCAATTAAATGAAGAAAATATTCCGATGCAGTGGCTTTCTCAACAAACTTATGTCTGTTACCATGTTATTAATAATTTTAGAAGTAATGAACAGTTTTCCTCTATCATTAAAAACATTTTCGTATACTTTACTTTATTACTCCAACACTATCATATTATTGATTCAGATAGTTTATTTATTGATGGTACAAAAGTTCAAGCAGATGCCAATCGTTATTCATTTGTATGGCGTAAAGCTATTGAAAGATATGATGAAGCTTTAAATGAAAAAATTAGTACATTATATGATCAATTAATTCAAAATCAAGTGAATATTGCTTTATCAGAAGAAGAAAAAATTACTGAATATGGTGTTCATGCCATGATTGAAGCTACTAATAACTCTCTAGAACAGTTAGAAGAACTCATTGAAGAAGAACCTAAACATATTGTTGGTGGTTCTAAAAACAAACAGAAAAAACGCTTGTTAAATTCTTTTAAACGTCAACTTGAAAAAGATTTTCTGCCTCGTAAAGAAAAATATACGATAGCTAAGGAAACATTTGATAACCGGAATAGTTATTCTAAAACAGATAACGATGCTACTTTTATGTGTATGAAAGAAGATGCCATGAAAAATCGAGAATTAAAACCTGGCTATAATCTTCAAATCGCAACGAATCATCAATATGTTTTAGGTTTTGATGTATTTCCTAATCCTACAGATATGCGTACTCTTAAACCATTTTTAAATTCATTTAAACTATTAGACAAATTTTCTATTATTATTGCGGATGCTGGATACGGTAGTGAAGAAAACTATCAATTGATTCTTGAAGAGTATGAAAAGACACCTTTGATTCCTTACACAATGTACGAAAAAGAACAAACGAAGAAATTTAAAAATGATCCATCTAATAGACAAAATTGGTATTACAATGAAGAGGAAGATTATTATATTGATCATTTAGGTGTAAAATTTAGTTTTAAATATTATTCAACAAGAAACGATAAGAATGGATTTACTCGTAGATTTAAAGTGTATGAGACAGATTCAATTCAAGAAACAGAAGCATTGGATGAATTAGCGAAAACTCCTACTGGACAACAACGTCAAATCCGTGTAAACCAAGTTTGGGAATCTTATAAAGAAACGATTAAAGAAGCGTTACATAGTGACCGTGGAAGTAGTATATATGCTCAACGAAAAATTGAAGTTGAGCCAGTTTTCGGTCAAATGAAGCGCAATTTTGGCATGCGCAGAACTCATGTTAGAGGTAAAAATGCAGTTCATAATGACATTGGTCTGCTCTTTTTAGGGATGAATTTGCAGAGATTAAGGAAATATATCTTAAATAATATGAATCAAGGGTGGTTTATCCCCCTTGATTTTACTGAATTTATTAAAAAGCACGTCCTAATTTTGATTTCAGTCAAAATCGGGACGTGCTTTCTTCTATTTTTGAGACTTTTTGCCCAGCCTCTTCCAGTATTAGAAGTCGAAGCGACTTCTAATACTGCTGCTACTATGAAAAGTCATTACTTTTGTTATGGAAGGGAGAAACGGTTAGATGAAGAGTGCGAAAGCGGAAATGACTTTGTCTATAGTAGCAAAGAATACGGCAGCAAACTTTCGGTTTCATTGCTAGTGCTACTATGAAAAGGCATATGCTCTTAGAAAACTATTTACTAAAACATTACTTTGGGATATTGTGAACAAGAATACTTGAAAAAGGGAGGAATTGAATATGCTGAGCTTACTAAAATTATTCTAATCGCTTCCAAAGAAAATTTTCTTACTCATTGTTAAAAGAAAGACAAATTAGTTTTATAGAAATTTCCTATCGTATCCCGAAACATCCAAAGGACTATCATAAAATTTATGTGTTAGAAGATGGAAAGCTAAGAGTAACTAAATTGTTGAGAATACTACATTTTCAAAAATTCAAACAAAATAATTGAATTATAAAAGCTAAAAATAGTATGATAGATAAAACATTCTTTATTAAAAAGTGAAGAGTATTTTCAGGAGGAAGTACATGAATCAATATACGAAATATATTTTAAAACGGATTTTCTACATGATTGTTACATTGTTTTTAATTGCGACAATTACGTTTTTCTTAATGAAATTATTACCAGGTTCTCCATATGCGAATGAAGAAAATTTGACAGATGCTCAATTACAAATTATGAATGCAAAATATGGGTTGGATAAACCTGTTTGGATGCAATATTTAATTTATTTAGGTGGTTTAGTCCGATTAGATTTAGGAATGTCTTTCCAATATAATTCAACGGTCTTAAATTTATTGTCTAGCCGTGTAGGTCCATCGTTTCAAATTGGGCTACAAGCATTGATTTTCGGTATAGGAATGGGAACATTGCTTGGATTAGTGGCAGCGATGAAACAAAATACAATTGTGGATACTGGAGCAACGTTCTTTGCGATTATTGGACGTTCAGTGCCAAGTTTTGTATTTGCGGTTGTTTTACAATTAGTATTCGGTGTTATTTTTCCGATTTTGCCAATTGCATTATGGAATCAAGGATTTATTTCTTCGATTTTACCGACTATAGCATTATCCATTTCTCCAGTAGCGGATTCTGCTCGTTTTATTCGTACGGAAATGGTTGAAGTGTTACAGTCTGATTATATGGAATTAGCACGTGCCAAAGGTTTGAGCCGTATGGAAGTGGTCATGAAGCATGGGGTACGTAATGCATTGATTCCTTTAGTGACAATTGCTGGTCCAATGTTAGTTGGGTTAATGACAGGTTCAATGGTCATTGAAAATATTTTTGCTATTCCTGGCATTGGGGAGCAATTTGTTAAATCGATTTTAACAAATGATTATCCAACGATTATGGGTGTGACAATGATGTATTCATTTTTACTTGTTGTAACCATTTTAATTGTGGATTTATTATATGGATTTATTGATCCTAGAATTCGTTTAACACAAGGAGGAGAAGCTTCATAATGACAGAAAAAGTAGCATTTAAACGTGTAGCATTGTCTTTTGAACAAGTGGAAAACATTTCACTTCCTCCTCAAAGTTTTTTACAAGATGCATGGAGACGATTGAAAAAAAATAAGGGAGCTGTTGTATCGTTAGGGATTGTAGTTCTCTTTATCATTCTTGCTTTATTGGCGCCTTTTATTAGTCCACATGATCCATTGGAACAAAATGTTCAATTTGCGAATTTGCCAGCAAAAATTCCTGGTATTTTTAAAGGGATGAGAGCAGGAGTAGATGCGTATGCTCAAGCAGGAGTTCCTGAAGGGACTTATTACTATTTAGGAACAGATGGTTTAGGAAGAGATTTATTATCTCGAATTTTATACGGAACAAGATTATCATTATTAATTGCCTTTGCTGCTGCAATGTTTGATTTAACAGTAGGAGTATTATATGGGTTAATTTCTGGTTGGTTTGGTGGTCGTGTAGACACAGTGATGCAACGTATTTTAGAAATTATGACCGCTATTCCAAACTTAGTCATCTTAGTGTTACTGCTGTTATTTTTACAACCAGGTGTTGGTACGATTATTTTAGCTATTGGGGTTACGAGTTGGTTAACAATGGCTCGAGTTGTTCGTGCGCAAACATTAAAATTAAAAAATTTAGAATATATATTAGCGTCTAAATCATTAGGACAAAGTTTTTGGAAAATTGCGTTGAAACACCTTTTACCAAATATTGCTGGAATTATTATTATTCAAACGATGTTTTCAATTCCTTCAGCGATTTTCTTTGAAGCATTTTTAAGTTTCTTAGGAATTGGGGTTCCAGTACCAAATGCCTCATTAGGTTCGCTCATTAATGATGGGTATAAAACATTTAGATTTTTACCGCATTTAATGTGGTTCCCGGCAATTGTATTATGTATTTTAATGATTAGTTTTAATTTATTAGCAGATGGATTAAGAGATGCTTTTGATCCAAAAATGAAAGAATAGGAGAAATGTATGAGTGAAACAATTTTAAGTGTAAAAAATTTACAAGTATCCTTTCAAACATTTGATGGAAAAGTTCAAGCAGTTCGAGGGATAGATTTTGACTTGAAAAAAGGAGAAACTTTAGCGATTGTTGGTGAGTCTGGTTCAGGGAAATCTGTTACGACTAGATCCATTATGCAATTATTATCTGCCAATGCTTTCATTGAAAACGGAGAAATTATTTTTGAACAGGAAAATATTTTAGAAAAATCAGAATCTGAAATGCAACAAATTCGTGGGAAGAAAATTGCGATGATTTTCCAAGACCCAATGACTTCATTAGATCCAACGATGAAAGTTGGTATGCAAGTGGCGGAATCGATGATCAAGCATTTAAAATTATCGAAAAAAGAAGCCTTGCAACAAGCTGTTCAATTATTAGAACAAGTTGGAATTCCAAATGCAGAAAAAAGAGTGAATAATTATCCGCATCAATTTTCTGGTGGACAAAGACAAAGAATTGTTATTGCGATTGCATTAGCATGTAACCCAGATATTTTAATTGCAGACGAACCAACGACTGCGTTGGATGTAACGATTCAAGCACAAATTTTAGAATTATTAAAAGAAATTCAACAAAAGTATGGCACTTCTATTATTTTTATTACGCATGATTTAGGAGTTGTAGCTAATGTTGCGGATAGAGTGGCTGTGATGTATGCTGGGAAGATTGTGGAATATGGACTAGTCGATGAAATTTTCTACAATCCAAGACATCCATATACGTGGGGATTATTATGCTCGATGCCTTCTTTAGAAGAAGAAGGATCTTTATATACGATTTCTGGAACACCACCAGATTTATTAAATCCTCCAAAAGGAGATGCATTTGCCTTAAGAAGCGACTATGCATTAGATATTGATTTTGAAGAAATGCCACCAATGTTTGCTGTGTCGAATACACATGCTGCAGCAACATGGTTATTAGATGAACGAGCTCCAAAAGTAGAGCCGCCAGAAGAAATTCAAAAACGCTGGGCACAATTTGAAAGTAGGAGAGTGACAAATGAGTAAACGTAAATTAGTCGAAGTTAAAGGCTTAAAGTGTTACTTTGGTTCTTCTTCGAAACAAGTTGTAAAAGCAGTTGATGATATCAGTTTTGAAATTTTTGAAGGCGAGACTTTCGGTCTTGTTGGAGAATCAGGTTCAGGAAAGTCTACGACAGGTCGTTCCATTTTACGATTAAATGAAGCAACAGACGGACAAATTTTATTCGATGGAAAAGAAATTCCAACAAAGACAAAAGACTTAAAAGATTTTAGAAAACAAGCGCAAATGATTTTCCAAGATCCATACGCTTCTTTAAATGGAAGAATGAAAGTTAGAGATATTATTGCTGAAGGAATGGATATCCATGGTATCGTAAAAACTCGCGCAGAAAGAGATGCAAAAGTAAATGAATTATTGAAAATGGTAGGATTGAATTCAGAACATGCCAATCGTTACCCACATGAGTTTTCTGGTGGGCAACGTCAAAGAATCGGGATTGCAAGAGCTTTAGCAGTAAATCCTCGTTTTATCGTCTGTGATGAGCCGATTTCAGCATTAGATGTATCCATTCAAGCACAAATCGTTAATTTATTAAAACAATTACAAAAAGAACAACAATTAACGTATTTATTTATTGCGCATGATTTATCGATGGTAAAATATATTAGTGATCGAATTGCAGTGATGTATCAAGGGAAAATCGTAGAATTAGGAACTGCTGATGCTGTTTATCATCAACCATTCCATCCGTATACGAAGAGTCTATTGTCAGCAATTCCTTTACCAGATCCTCAATATGAAAGAAATCGTAAAAGAGTGATTTATCAACCAACTGTCCAAAATGAATCAGAAGAAATGTTTGAAATTACTCCAGGACATTTTGTGTTCACTACAAAAGCACAAGCTGAAATTTGGAAAAATAGTTTATCATAATAGGTTAAAAATTAAAGTGCTTTCAAAAGAAATGATAGACAATAAAGCCAAATTTGAGTAAAATAGAGGTACACTGATTAGGAGTGTAGGGAGAAATCGCTTAGACAAGGAGGACAACAAATGTCAGAGCAAGAAGTATTAGACAAAGTAATTCAATTAATTTCGGAACGTTTTAGTGTCGATGTATTAAAAATTACAAGAGATACAACTTTCCAAGAAGACTTAGGTGCTGATTCATTAGATGTTGTTGAATTAGTCATGGAATTAGAAGATACATTCGGAATTCAGATTTCTGATGAAGATGCGGAACAAATTGTTACAATTGGAGATGCTGTAAACTATATTGTTAGTCAACAAGCGTAAGAAAAAAACGAGCCTAAGCTCGTTTTTTGTTTATAAAAATTATCTATAACTATAAAAGGTTATAATTATTGTATATAGATGGGCATAAATTGTTAAAATACGATGAAATATTTATTAGAAATTGCAAGAAACGTTGAAATGGCTTCTAAACTTTGTTAGTATCGAAACATTCATTAGTTTTTTAACTTAGGAGGGGATAATATGAATAACAAGAAATTATATACAGGATTTCTTAGCGTTACTGCTGCATTAGCATTAGCTGCGTGTGGTAACAAACAACAATCTTCTTCATCAGTACAAGCACCTGTTGAAGGCGGATTTAAAACAGAGGTGGTAAACGAAGGTACGCCAATTAGTGGTGGGACACTAAATATGGCACAAGTATCTAACTCACCATTCAAAGGGTTATTTAACCCAATTTTATTTAGTGATTCTAGTGATGGTGCTGTAGTGAGTATGGCTTTTGCAAACTTATTTGACTATGATGCAAACCAAAAAATCGATAGCAGCAAAGGAATGGCAGATTATAAGTTAGATGTTGAAAACAAAACATTTACAATTCACTTGAAAAAAGGCGATTATAAGTGGTCTGATGGAGAACCTTTAACGATCGATGACTATATTTTCACGTATGAAGCAATTAGTCGTCCAGATTATGAAGGCGTACGTTTCTCTGAAGATATTTTAAATGTTGAAGGGGTACAAGAATTTCATGACGGAAAAGCATCATCAATTTCTGGTTTAGAAAAAATTGATGATCAAACTGTTAAACTTCACTTAAAAGAAGTTTATCCAACGTTAGAGTATGGTGGAGAAGCGATCAATACGTTAATGATTCCAAAACATATTTATAAAGATATGACTTATCAAGAAATGATTACATCAGATTACTCTCGTACAAAAGTAGTGGGTAGCGGACCATTCGTTATCAAAAACATCGTACCAGGTGAATCTGTAAGTTTCGAGAAAAATCCTTATTACTATAAAGGTCAACCAAAAATTGACGTGAAATTAGATGTTGTAAGTAGTGAACAAATTGTTTCAGAATTAAAAGCAGGTCACTATGACTATGTAAGTGGAATGCCTTCTGATCAATACGAAACATACAAAGATTTAGATAACATTTCATTATTAGGATTAATGACAAACTCAATTAGCTATACTGGTTTCAATGTTGGACGTTGGGATGCTGCTAAAGGTGAACACGTTTTAGATCCTTCTAAGAAAATGAATGATGTTGCTTTACGTAAAGCAATTGGTTATGCAATCGACAATGATACAGTTGGTAAAGATACTTACCATGGTTTATCAGTTCGTGCGAATACATTATTATCTCCATTCTTCAAAGACTTATATGTAGGTAAAGATGTTGTTCCTGGATTTGAATACAATCCTGAAAAAGCAAAAGAAATCTTGAAAGAGGCTGGCTATAAAGATGTTGATGGCGATGGACTTGTAGAAGATAAAGAAGGAAAACCATTGACAATCACATTATTAGCAGCTAAAGGTAGTGAAACTGCTGAAGCGGTATTACAACAATATATTTCTTGGTGGAAAGAAGTTGGATTAAATGTACAATTATTAACTGGTCGTACATTAGACTTCCAAACTTATGCTGAAAAATTACAAAAATATACTGATGACTTTGATATGTGGATAGGTGGATTCACAATTGGTTATAACCCATCTCCAGATGGATTATATGGACCTAAAGCTGCCTTTAACTTTGGTCACTTTGTAGAACCTAAACATACAGCATTATTAGAACGTATTTCTTCAAATGAAACATTCGATGAAAATCTTAAAAAACAATTATTCTTAGAATGGCAACAATACGTTCAAGAAAACCCATTTGCAATTCCTCGTTTCAATACATTTGAATTAACAGCCGTTAATAAACGTGTGAAGAAAATTAATATCACTCCAGATAAAGGAACTGGATGGGAAGAAGTTGAGTTAGTTTCTGATAAAGCAGTAGTTGCTAAATAATCTTCATCTTGAATGAATTTAATCGTAAGTTAAGTAAACATCCTAAATGGGATGTTTGCTTTTTTTTATTTATCGTCGCAGCGAATTTTTTCGCTGCTTTTTTCGTATATAAAGATTGGAGGTGTGTTATGGAAAATCAAGGTAGAATTCAAGTAAGATTTCAGTCACAAAGAGATTCGTCATTAGAAGAATTGGGTGAAGTGTTGCCTGGATTTCATAAGGAAAGTGGCAAATTCATTTGTAATCGTTGTGGGAATCAAAATAGCGAAGATTTTTCGGTAGGCCCTTGCATTATTTGCAAGAAAAATTGTCATTATTGTTTGAAATGCTTGAATATGGGAAAAGTCAAAGAATGTTGTGTCTTAGTGGCTATTGAGGAACAAACTCCTGCATTTTTACCGCATTCCGTTCAGGTATATTACAAACATACGATGTCAAAAGAACAGGAAAAACTCTCGCAAGAATTAGTAGAAGTAACGGATAAGGAGCATTTAGTATGGGCCGTAACCGGAGCAGGAAAGACAGAAATGATTTTTGAACTAATACGTACAGTATTAGAAAAGGGAGGAAGAGTAGGATTAGCAGCTCCAAGAATTGACGTGTGTAATGAATTGGCTCCCAGAATTAAAGAAGCCTTTCCTTTTGAAGAGGTCATTGTTTTACATGGGTTAACAGATGGGGCGTATAAAAGAACACCAATTATCATTGCAACGACTCATCAGATGCTACGATTTTATCATGCATTTGATGTACTTATTGTAGATGAAGTCGATGCCTTTCCTTATTCTAATAGCGATATGTTGCAATTTGCGGTTCATCGTGCAGTTAAGCCGACAGGAAGGTTAGTCTTTATGACAGCAACTCCTTCAAAGTTAGAATTGTATCAAATTCAACATCAGCAATTGTCGTATTCGTTATTACCTGCAAGATTTCATCGGCATCCCCTTGTTGTACCTCTATTTAAGGAATTAAGAAATTGGGATAGAGCTTTAGAAAAGAAAAAAATTCCGCAAGAGTTGTATAGTTGGATGAAGCAGAGACTAGATGAAAAAACTCCGTTTTTAGTATTTGTATCAACCATTATACAAATTCCAGTAGTAGAAGAAATGATGAGTCGAGCATTTCCGAATGCAAGTTTTTCCAGTGTTTCATCTCAAGAGGAACAGAGACAAGAAAGAATTCAACAAATGAGAGATGGAAAGTTAGATTTTCTCATTACAACGACGATTCTTGAAAGAGGAGTTACTTTTTATGGAATTGATGTAGCGGTAATAGAAGCTCAAGAAGAAATTTTTACAAGGGAAGTTTTAGTACAAATTGCAGGAAGAGTAGGCAGAAGCGTGGATCATCCAGGAGGAGAAGTTGTCTATTTTTATGAAGGAATGAGTCGAGCAATGAAACAAGCTAAAAAAGAAATTGAATCATTGAATGAAGAAGCTAGAAAAAGAGGATTAATAGAAGGTGACTAAAATGCGGTGTGTATGGTGTGGAAATGATGTAACAGCAGAATCAGGAATTAGTTCTTTATTCATGTGGAATTCAAGACCGATTTGTCGGCAGTGTCAAAATTTATTCCACTCATTAGAAAAGGAACCAATTTGTCCGGGATGTGGGCGCTTAATGGAGGAAGCGACACTCTGTTATGACTGTGTTCGTTGGAAAGAGATGGATTCTCATTTTCCCGTGAATCAAGCATTATATGTTTATGATGAACAGGCAAAAGAATTTATGGAACGATATAAATTTGTAGGAGATTGTGCTGTAGCATTTTTAATAAAAAAAGATTTAAAAAGGGTGTTGAAAACATATCTCAAACAAGGATATACAATTTTCCCACTACCAACTTCTAAACAAAGTTTAGAAAAAAGAGAATTTGAATCGGTTGAATACCTTCTAGAACTCTCGAAAATTCCGTATCAGCAAATCTTTTACCATATTGGAAAAGGGAAAAAACAATCGGAAAAAACGAGAGAAGAGAGAATGAAACTCGAACAACCTTTTGTAATAAGAGAAGAGATAAAGTTGCCGGATAAAATTTTACTGTTTGATGATATTTATACAACTGGAAAAACAATTCGACTAGCGGCTAAGTTATTACAGGATAAAGGGGTAGAAGACGTTAAATTGTTTACAGTGTTTCGATAAGGTAAATAAAGGAAAGAATATGTTGTTTAGGAATTCCTAAAGTTTTTTTGAAAACGGTTGTAAAAAATAAGGAAAAGGTTTATAATTAAACCATAGAAAGAAATCAAAAGAAGGGATTCTTAAGAGTGGTCCTTAAGAGATTTCTTCAGTCTGGCAAAGCCAGATGAAAGGGGAGATTATTATGTTCAAATATAATATTCGTGGAGAAAACATTGAAGTTACTGAAGCAATTCGTAATTATGCCGAAAAGAAACTTTCAAAATTAGAAAAATACTTCGGCGATGTTGCTAATGCAACGGTTCATGTTAATTTGAAAGTATATTCTGAAAAAACAGCAAAAGTTGAAGTAACAATTCCTCTTCCTTATTTAGTCTTACGTGCAGAAGAAACTTCTGGAGACCTATATGGTAGTATCGACTTAGTAATCGATAAATTAGAAAGACAAGTTCGTAAATATAAAACAAAAATTAATCGTAAATCTCGTGAAAAAGGATTTGAATTGCTTGTTGCACCTGAAACAGTGGAAGAAGATGAATCTGTATTAGAGATTGTACGTACAAAACGTGTTGATTTAAAACCAATGGATAGTGAAGAAGCTGTTTTACAAATGAATATGTTAGGTCATAACTTCTTTATTTACCAAGATGCAGAAACAAATGAAACGCATATTGTTTATCGTCGTAAAGATGGAAAATATGGTTTAATTGAAACGAATGCATAAAAAACCTTCTTTTTGGGCAGAGTTGGAAAAATTTTTCCAACTCTGTTTTTTTTTCTTTTCTATTTTGAATAATGATGGTAAAATGAATAAGATGCAATTGGTATACTCATTTGCAAGATAGATGAATGGAAAGAAAAAAATAAAGGAGTCATAGAATGGCAAATTTTTTAAAGCAATTAGTTGAAAATAATAAACGCGAAGTTCGTAAACTTGAAAAATTAGCGGATAAAGTAATAAGTTTGGAAAGTAAAATGGAAGCATTAAGTGATGCAGACTTTCCAGTAAAAACAGAAGAATTTAAAGCAAGATATGCTTCAGGAGAATCATTAGATAAATTATTACCAGAAGCATTCGCTTTAGTACGTGAAGGTTCTAAACGTGTCTTAGGCTTATTCCCGTATAAAGTTCAAATTATGGGAGGTATCACTCTACATAACGGAAATATCGCGGAGATGCGTACAGGGGAAGGTAAAACTTTAACAGCAACAATGCCTGTATATTTAAATGCACTTTCAGGTGATGGTGTACACGTAGTAACGGTTAATGAATACTTATCTACACGTGACGCAAAAGAAATGGGTGAATTATATAATTTCTTAGGATTAAGTGTAGGGGTAAATTTAACTGGACAATCACCAGAAGAAAAACGTGCAGCTTATTATGCAGATATTACGTATAGTACAAATAGTGAATTAGGATTTGACTACTTACGTGATAACATGGTCGTTTATAAATCACAAATGGTACAACGTCCATTAAACTATGCAGTAGTTGACGAAACTGACTCAATTTTAATTGATGAAGCTCGTACACCATTAATTATTTCAGGGCAAGCTGAAAAATCTACAGTATTATACCAACGTGCAGATTTCTTCGTTAAAGCATTGAAAGAAGATGAAGACTATACGATTGATTTAACTTCTAAATCTATTTCATTAACAGATGAAGGGATTAATAAGGCTGAACAAACTTTCCGTCTACCAAACTTATATGATGTGGACAATTCAGCATTAGTTCACCATATTGACCAAGCTTTACGTGCGAATTACATTATGATCCGAGATATCGATTATGTAGTAGATGAAGGACAAGTAAAAATCGTAGATGGATTTACAGGTCGTATTATGGAAGGTCGTCGTTATTCAGATGGATTACACCAAGCAATTGAAGCTAAAGAAGGTGTAGAAGTTGAAAATGAATCTAAAACAATGGCGACAATTACTTACCAAAACTTCTTCCGTATGTATCGTAAATTGTCAGGGATGACAGGGACAGCTAAAACAGAAGAAGAAGAATTCCGTGAAATTTATAATATGAACGTTATTACGATTCCAACAAACCGTCCAGTTCAACGTATTGATAATCACGATGTGATTTATCCATCATTGAAGAGTAAATTCAAAGCGGTAGTACGTGATATTAAAGAACGTCATGCAAAAGGACAACCAATTCTTGTTGGTACAGTAGCGGTTGAAACAAGTGAACTATTATCACAAATGCTTCATCAAGAAGGAATTCCTCATGAAGTATTAAACGCTAAAAACCACTTCAAAGAAGCAGAAATCGTTATGATGGCGGGACAACGTGGTGCCGTTACAATTGCGACAAACATGGCAGGACGTGGAACAGACATTAAGTTAGGTAAAGGCGTTAAAGAATTAGGTGGATTATGCGTTATCGGAACAGAACGTCATGAAAGCCGTCGTATCGATAATCAGTTACGTGGACGTTCTGGACGTCAAGGGGACCCAGGTGAGACTCAATTCTACCTATCATTAGAAGACGACTTAATGAAACGTTTCGGTGGAGAAAGAATGCAAGCAATCTGGGAAAGATTAAATATTGATGAAAATGGAGATGACAACTTCATCCAAAGTAAAATGTTATCTCGTCAAGTAGAATCTTCTCAAAAACGTGTAGAAGGAAATAACTATGATACACGTAAAAACGTATTACAATATGACGAAGTCATGCGTGAACAACGTGAAATCATTTATTCACAAAGATTACAAATTATTAATGAAGAAAATTCATTAGAAAAAGTAACAAAAGCAATGATTCGTAGAACAATTCACCGTATGGTAGAAAATCACACATTAGGTGAAAAGAAAAGTTGGGATTTAGAAAGCTTAGTAGACTTTGCTGCAAATGCGATTTGTCATCCAGAAGACATTTCATTATCAGACTTAAAAGGTAAAACTCCTTTAGAAATCGAAGGTTTATTGAATGAAAAAGCAATGGAAGTTTACAAAGAAAAACAAGAGCAATTAAATGGGGATTCTCAAATGCTTGAGTTTGAAAAAGTTGTCATTTTACGTGTAGTTGACCGTAAATGGACGGATCATATCGATGATATGGATCAATTACGTGAGGGTGTAGGTTTACGTGGATATGCACAAATCGACCCACTTACTGAATATCAAACAGAAGGGTTCAATCGTTTCCAACAAATGATTGCAGCTATTGATTATGATGTAACTCGTATCTTGATGAAATCTCAAATTCGTCAAAATTTACAACGTGAACAAGTGCAAGGTGCTAGAAGTGTGATTGCTCAAGGGCATGATCGTCCAACTGAAGAACCAGAACAAGCATAATAAGAAGTAGGCTGGGCAAAAGTCCAGCCTACCTTTTTACAATGAGATAGGAGAATAGTATGGAAATTAGTGAAATCAGAAATGCTTTAGAAAAAATGAGTACGCAAATGATAAGTTATAGGGGGTCTCTTTGACTTAGATCATTTAGAAGAAGATATTGCTTCTTATGAGCAACAAATGTCAGAACCTGGATTTTGGGATGATAATGAAAAGGCTCAAATGGTCATTCAAAAAAGTAATGAATTAAAAGCTGTGTATGACATTTTTCATCAATTAGAACTGCAAGTAGAAGAAGTGGAACTGCTATTTGAAATGTATAAGGAAGATCCAGAAGAAGAAATTCATGAGGAATTAGTGGAACGTGTTTATAGCGTTGAAAAAGAATTAGAAAAATATGAATTAAGTATGTTACTAAGTGGGCCTCATGATAAATGTAGTGCAATTTTAGAAATTCATCCAGGTGCTGGTGGAACAGAATCACAAGACTGGGGAAGTATGTTGTTAAGAATGTATACAAGATGGGCTGAACAACATGGATATCGTATTGAAACAGTCGATTATCAAGATGGAGAGGAAGCAGGAATTAAGTCTGTGACTTTATCTATTGAGGGGTTAAATGCCTATGGTTATTTGAAGAGTGAAAAAGGGGTGCATCGTTTAGTGAGAATTTCTCCTTTTGATGCTGCTGGAAAACGTCATACTTCATTTTGTTCGATTGATATTATGCCTCAATTAGAAGGGGATATTGATATCGAAGTTAATCCAGATGATTTGAAAATTGATGTGTATCGTGCGAGTGGTGCTGGTGGGCAACATATTAATAAAACTTCATCAGCTGTTCGTATTACACATATTCCAACGGGGATTGTAACGCAAAGTCAGGCGCAACGTTCACAATTTAAAAATAAGGATCAAGCTATGGCAATGTTAAAAACGAAGTTATATCAATTAGAAGAAGAAAAGAAAGCAGCTGAGTTAGCTGAAATTCGTGGTGAACAAAAAGATATTGCTTGGGGTTCTCAAATTCGAAATTATGTGTTCCATCCGTATTCTTTAGTGAAGGATTTGCGTTCGGGTCATGAAACGGGGAATATTGGTGCTGTTATGGATGGAGATTTAGATCCATTTATGGATGCGTATTTAAAATGGACACTATCCGGCGATACGGAATAAAAATTGACTTTTTGATATAGTAGCAAAGGATGCCAGCAGCTTCGCTGTGCGAATCTCATGGCTAAACTTTGAGCCTAGGGTCTCAAAGTTTCCGGTGAAAGAAACCACATTTCGTGGGTTCTTTCACTAATGCTACTGTAAAAAGTCATTTTTATTTAAACGGAAAACGAATGAGAGTACGTATAAAACAGTGACTTTTTGATATAGTAACAAAGGATGCCAGCAGCTTCGCTGTGCGAATCTCATGGACAATGCTATTAATTCGTTTAAAAGTAAAGTTGTTTGAAGATAAGATTCAAATAACTTTATTTTTTCGGAAAAAAGTCAAAAAACATTTGCACTATGACTGTGAAAGCGGTAAAATAGAATTAGAAAACATAAGGGGGTTTTGGGAATGCAATATACAGTTAATGAACTTCATGAGTTATTTGATACACTAGATTTAATTGAAGAATTAAGTCAAGAATACGAACATTTTAATAATAATCAGTTGAATCATCGCGCAGATTTACTTCGCTTTGAGTTTATGGATAAAAATATGAAATCTCAAAACTCAAAGATGGTTTACCAATATTTCATCGAGCATTTAGATGAATTAAAACCTTATGAAAAAAAGAAACTACAGCAGGTTTCTGATTACTATTTGAAAAATAAGTATGCTCAAAAATATTTTGGAGAAACTTTTAACGATGTACAGAATGAATTAAAGGAAAAATGGTCTGAGTATTTAACGCCTAAATTATTTGAGTACTCTTTTGAAAAAGATTTAGATAATATTCGATTGTTTTATTCTGACTATTATTCTGAAAAATTTCATCTTCAATCTCCGACCTATAAAGAAATTTTAACGCATTTATATGGGAAAAACTTTGTCTGCTCTTGTTGCGGACAATTGAACGTCCATCATGACAAAATTATTCAATTCTATAAAAATACTATTCTTTCTAAAAAAATTCCAACAAGTGCAGAAGTCTGTGATTTAATGGTTTCACAACAAAAAGCTTCCGATTTCTTTAATTTCTTTCTTTATCAAGTTCGTGATTTGACTAAATCTTATACAATTACAGCAGCATTTCATCAAAAAGCAAAGATTATAAAAAACAATCATAAAATCTATATCTACTTATCTCCTTATCATTCATTTTCTATTTCTCTATTTGAGTTTTTAGAATTATTTGGAGAAGCTTATTCAAAGATATTTAATCATACAGATAAAATTATATCTGAAGATCATCTGAATTATAAAAAACAAGCTTTTTGCTATTATTCAGCATTATTACCGATAATATCGTTAGATATTTCTCAAATGATTTCCGAATTTTTTGTAAATATTGGAACCCCTAAAGAAGTTTCAAATGTATTATTAAAAAATTTTTTAGCTATTAGACGAAATCCTATTTCATTGCGTAATATTAATGTGATTCAAATATTTTTGATTGATTTAATAGCTGCTGAGTTAGAAGAAAAGTGGTTTGATGGAAGAATTACTTCGAAAGAATTATTGATTCAATGGGAAGAATTGATTACTGAATATTTTGGAAAAGCATCTTTTAATAAGTTTGAAATTTCAATAAAAATTTTTCATTTATTGTTAGAAGGTTTGGGGCTTCCACTATTAAGAATAGGAATTCTATTAAGTTTGTTTGAACATGGCATGTTAAATGAGCATTATCATCATCCTCTTCAATCTATGTTGAAGCATTTTAGAAATCATTCGTTAGATCAGTGGTTTCCTAATGAACTATTTTTAACGCCACATACGATTAAAGAGGAAACAGTGCAATATTTATTTTTCCAACTTTCTCAATTATATCATCAAGTTTATTTTTAAAAATTCAAAATTGACATCTGTTTGTAATATTTCATCAATAGAATGTCATCAGAAAAATGGTATAATAGACATGACATAGACTATGAATAGAGAAAGCTGGTGAGAGTATGATTGAAATGATGAATGTTTCAAAAAAATATGGAAAGGGTATTTTAGCCGTAAATAATTTATCTGTCAGAATTCAAGATGGAGAATTTGTATATGTTGTAGGCCCATCAGGTGCAGGGAAATCAACGTTTATAAAAATGATGTATCGTCAAGAAAAAGCCACTAAAGGAAGAATTACTGTAGGGAAATATGATTTAACAAAAATGAGAGAACGTGAAATTCCTTATTTAAGACGTTATGTAGGAGTCGTGTTCCAAGATTTTAAATTATTACCTCGTTTAACAGTATTTGAAAATGTTGCCTATGCGATGGAAGTAATTGAAAAAGCACCAAAAGAAATTCAACGAAAAGTTGAGGAAGTATTAGCGTTAGTAAACTTGAAACATCGTATGACCATGTTTCCGGATCAATTGTCTGGGGGAGAACAGCAACGTGTAGCGATTGCCAGAGCGATTGTAAATAATCCTGCTGTCTTAATTGCAGATGAACCAACAGGTAACTTAGATCCAGAAACTTCTATGGAAATTATGGATATTTTAGAAAGAATTAATCAACAAGGGACAACGATTGTAATGGCAACTCATAATAGCCAAATTGTAAATGAAAAGAAACATCGAGTATTGGCAATTGAAATGGGTCGTATTGTACGTGACCAAGAGGATGGAGAGTACGGATATGAAGATTAGAACAATGTGGCGTCATATTCGTGATGCCGTTAAAAGTTTATTTAGAAATGGTTGGTCTACATTTGGTGCGATTTCTGCGGTGTCAATGGTATTATTATTAGTAGGGATTTTTGTTTCATTATTATTTAATATGAATAAAATTGCGACTGATGTAGAACAAGATGTAAACGTTCGTGTGTATATTGATTTGGCAGCTGATGAAACAAAGACGGAAGAATTGAAAGCTGCGATTGAAGCACTGGATACGGTCGATACAGTGAAGTTTCGCTCAAAAGATGAAGAGTTAGAAGATATTACAAAGAGTGTTGCACAAGAATTTGAATTATTTAAAAATGATAGTAATCCATTGAGAGATGCATTTGATGTGAGTACTAAAAATCCAAAACAAACAAAAGAAGTTGCAAATGTGATTGAAAAAATGGATTATGTAGCTCGTGTGAACTATGGTGGAGCACGTGCGGATGCCTTATTTAAAGTCATTGCAACTGCACGAAATGTTGGGATTGGAGTCATTTCTGTATTATTAATTATTGCGCTGTTTTTAATTTCTAATACAATTCGATCTACGATTTATGCACGAAAAACAGAAATTGAAATTATGCAATTAGTAGGAGCAACAAAAGCCTATATTCGTTGGCCTTTCTTCTTAGAAGGTGGATTAATTGGATTGATTGGTTCCATTCTTCCAATTACTTTATTATGGGCTTTATATTTATGGGTGTATAAAGGCGGAAGTGATTTCTTTGCGGGATCAAACTTTAGCTTATTAGCGCCAAATCCTTTCTTATATCGCCTATCTTGGACGATGGCTGGAGTTGGGATTTTAATTGGATCATTTGGTTCTATTTTCTCAATGCGTCGTTTTTTGAAAAAATAAGTGTGATAAATGCAAGGAAAATCATTTGCAAGTATTGTTAAACAATGGTAGACTATATTGCATAGAATAAAAGCATTGCACAAGAGGAGTAATACGAATTTTAGTTGATAGAGAGAGAAGGGTTGGTGAAACTTCTTAACGAATTTGTATGAAGGTAGCTTGTAAGTTGGCTAGGGGAATGATAGTAACTTAGCTCGGAGTAGACTTCGTTAACAACGTCAAAGGCATCAGTTATGATGTGAATATTAGGTGGTACCACGAAAATAATCGTCCTATGAAGTGAATCTTCATAGGATTTTTTTATTGTATCAAAAATCATTTCATCAAGGAGGAAAAAAATGGCAAAAGAAATGTCACCAAAGTTTCAACCACAAGAAGTTGAAGCAGGAAAATATCAATGGTGGGTTGAGTCAGGAGTCTTCCATCCAAACGAAGATCCAAACGCAGAACCGTATTCAATCGTTATTCCACCACCAAATGTAACAGGAAAATTACACTTAGGACATGCGTGGGACGTTACATTACAAGATATGATTATTCGTCAAAAACGTATGCAAGGGTACGATACATTATGGTTACCAGGTATGGATCATGCCGGAATTGCGACTCAAGCAAAAGTAGAAGAAAAATTACGTGGAGAAGGTTTATCTCGTTATGACCTAGGGCGTGAAAAATTCTTAGAACAAACATGGGAATGGAAAGAAGAATATGCAAGCCATATCCGTGAACAATGGGCAAAAATGGGAATTTCAGTTGACTATCGTCGTGAACGTTTCACATTAGATCAGGGGTTATCAGATGCTGTTAAAAAAGTATTCGTAACGTTATATGAAAAAGGCTTGATTTACCGTGGAGAATACATTATTAACTGGGATCCAAAAGCAAAAACTTCTTTATCAGATATCGAAGTAATCCATAAAGATGTAGAAGGTGCTTTCTACCATATGAATTATCCATTAGCGGATGGAAGTGGAGTATTAGAAGTTGCAACGACTCGTCCAGAAACGCTACTTGGAGATACTGCGGTTGCAGTTCATCCGGAAGATGAACGTTATCAAGCATTAATTGGTAAAACAGTAATCTTACCATTAGTTGGAAAAGAAATTCCAATTATTGCAGATGAGTATGTTGAACAAGATTTTGGAACAGGGGTTGTAAAAATTACACCTGCCCATGACCCAAATGACTTTGAGGTAGGAAATCGTCATAACTTACCACGTGTAAATGTAATGAATGATGATGCTACAATGAATGAATTAGCTGGAAAATACGAAGGTATGGATCGTTTTACAGCTCGTAAAGCCATTGTCAAAGATTTAGAAGAAGCAGGGCTTCTTGTGAAAATTGAAAAACATGTTCATAGTGTGGGACATTCTGAACGTACAGATGTTGTTGTAGAACCTCGTTTATCAAAACAATGGTTTGTTAAAATGGGACCTTTAGCAGAACAAGCGATTCAAGCACAACGTGCAGAAGAAGACAATACAGTTAATTTCTACCCACCACGTTTTAATGATGCATACTTACGTTGGATGGAAAATATTCACGACTGGGTAATTTCTCGTCAATTATGGTGGGGACATCAAATTCCAGCATGGTATCATAATGAAACTGGTGAAGTATATGTTGGAATAGAAGCTCCAGCAGATGCTGAAAACTGGACACAAGATGTGGATGTATTAGATACATGGTTCTCATCTGCATTATGGCCATTTTCAACAATGGGTTGGCCAGATGTTGAGTCTAGTGACTATAAACGTTATTATCCAACAAGTACACTTGTAACAGGTTATGATATTTTAACATTCTGGGTAAGCCGTATGATGTTCCAAGGATTAGAATTTACTGGCAAACGTCCATTTAAAAATGTATTAATTCACGGATTAATTCGTGATAGCCAAGGACGTAAAATGAGTAAATCTCTTGGTAATGGTGTAGATCCAATGGAAGTTATCGAACAATACGGAGCAGATGCATTACGTTGGTTCTTAGCAAATGGTTCAGCACCTGGACAAGATGTTCGTTATTCAACAGATAAAATGGATGCTGCATGGAACTTTATCAACAAAATTTGGAATGCTAGCCGTTATGCATTAATGAATATTGGCGATTTAACAGTGGACCAATTAGATATTACTGGTGAAAAAACTTTAGCAGACAAATGGATTTTAACACGATTAAATCAAGTAATTGCTAAAGTAACAGAATTATTCGAGAAATTTGAATTCGGTGAAGCGGGTCGTCTATTATATCGTTTTATTTGGGATGATTTCTGTGACTGGTATATTGAAATGTCTAAAGAAACATTAGCAGGAAATGATGAAGCTGCTAAATTAACAACTCGTAGCATTTTAGTGTATGTATTAGATCAAACATTACGTTTATTACATCCAATTATGCCATTCGTAACAGAAGAAATTTGGCAATCAGTTCCTCATATTGGAGATTCATTAGTCGTTGCTCAATATCCAGTTGTACAAGAAAGTCAAATGGATGAAGCAGCAGCAGAAAAAATGGAATTCTTAATGGATTTTATTCGTTCCGTTCGTACAAGCAGAAACGAAATGAATACACCATTATCGAAACCAATTGCGATTGTTGCTAAAACTTCAAATGCGGATATTCAAGCTATTTTATCAGAAAATGAAAGCTATATTGCTCGTTTCTGTAATCCTGAATCATTTGAATATGGGTTAGAAGTAGAAGCACCAAGCCACGCTGTAACAAGTGTTATTAGTGGAGCTGAAATCTATTTACCATTAGCAGGATTAATTAATATTGATGATGAAATTGCTCGTTTAGAAAAAGAAGTGGCTAAATTACAAGATGAAGTGAATCGTGTAGAAAAAAAATTATCAAATGAAAAATTCGTTGCGAAAGCACCAGAAGCTGTCGTAGAAGCAGAGCGTGCAAAAGGAAAAGAATACGCTGACCAACGTCAAGCAGTTCTAGAACGTATTGCAACATTAAAAACATTAGCATAATGATGCCGTGAAATGAATAAGACAAATCCTGTTGGTGAGAAATCACTAGCAGGATTTTTTGGTTCATGAAGTATGTAGAAAGTTTATTATTTCTTGCAAGATGAAGTGGGAATTTGTATGATGAAAAATGAAAGAAGGGAAGTTCATGCAAACAGTTAGAGAGTGGATATTAGATCGAATGAAATATAAACGAAAATACGGATTAGAGAGAATGAGAGCAGTCATGTCTCTTCTTGGAAATCCGCAAGATGATTATCCGATTATTCATGTCACAGGAACAAATGGAAAAGGTTCTACAATTGCGATGTTATCGTCCTTATTTGTTCATCATGGGCAAAAGGTAGGAGCATTTGTTTCCCCTCATTTAATCGATTATACGGATCGTTTTTTAATAAATGGCAACGTAATGTCTGAAGAAGACTTTGAAATCGTTGGAGATCTTGTTCGACAAGCAGAAGTAAAATTGATAGACGAATATGAACCATTAAGTTTCTTTGAAATCATGACGGCTATGGCGTTAGTGTATTTCTCTAGAAAAAAAGTGGAAGTCGCTTTATTAGAAGTAGGAATTGGTGGATTATTAGATATAACTAATATTGTTCATTCAACGATGAGTGTGATTACATCGATTGGTTTTGATCATGAAGAAATGTTAGGAAATACACTTGAAGAAATTGCGATTCAAAAAACAGGAATTTTTAAACAAAATCAAGAAGTCGTATTGGGAAATTTGCCAACAGAAGCTTTGAAAGTCGCTGAAGTCGTGGGACAAGCTTATAACTGTGACATCCATCAGTTGGAACGAGAGTTTAATATTGAACCGTATGAAGAAGGGCTAATTTTTAAACGTTTAAATTTTCAAATTCAAATTCCACGTTTGAATTTGAAAGGAAAGTATCAATTAGAAAATGCTGCAGTAGCGTTAGAATCTTTTTTACTATTTAAAAAGAAATTCCAACTTCCAATTGATTCATCAGCTATTCAAGAAAGTTTCAAAACGGTTACCTGGCCAGGAAGAATGGAAGTCGTACATCAAAGTCCTACAGTAATATTAGATGGAGCTCATAATATTCATGCATTAAAACGATTGGTTGAGACGGTAAAACAACATGGAGAAGATGGGTCTCAACAGACGATTTTATTTTCCGCTCTAAAGAGAAAACATTATAAAGAAATGGTTGATTATTTACGAAAAGAATTACTTGAAGCTCGTTTAGTAATAACAACTTTTGAGTATGTAGGCGCTATTGAAAAAACGGACTACCCTAATAATGAGATTGAATTTGTAGAGGATGCGCATCCATTTATTGAGGAATATGTCACACGAGCATCTGGTAAGGAAACACTTTGGATTACAGGCTCTCTCTATTTTATTTCTTTTGTAAGAAAAATTTTCGTAAAATAAAATTTTTTTGGCCTTTTTTTGCGTATATATAAGTGAAAGTATTATTTGCAAGAGGAGGCAATAAAATGGAACTAGATCAACAATTATTAGAATTACCTTTGGAGTCAATGCCAAGGGAAAGATTAGAAAAATTAGGAGCTAAAAGTTTAGAAACTTATGAGTTATTAGCAATTTTGCTTCGGACAGGATCTAGAGAATTAAATGTACTACAATTAGCAAAAGTCGTGTTAAATACGTTTGAAGATTTATTTACATTAAAAATGGCAACAGTGGAAGAATTAATGGCAATTCATGGAATTGGACGAACAAAAGCCATTGAATTAAAAGCTGCAATGGAATTGGGAATTCGATTAGGAACAGCGAAGCAAACAAAATTAGGACATATTACAAGCTCGCAAAAAGCGGGAGAATGTATTATGGAAGAATTAAAAGATTTATATCAAGAACATTTAATTGCATTATTTTTAAATTCAAAAAATGAAGTGATTAAGAAAAAAATTATTTTTCGAGGAGGACTCAATCAAGCAGTCGTTCATCCAAGAGAAATTTTTAGAGAAGCCGTTCGTTTTTCTGCAGCAAGAATTATTATTGGGCATAATCATCCAAGTGGAAATGTTACACCATCTCAAGCGGATATTGATTTTACAAGACGACTGTCGGAATGTGGAGAAATGATGGGGATTGAATTGTTAGATCATTTTATTGTGGGGGATCATTCATACTGCTCCCTTAAAGAAGAGGGGTATTTCTAAAGAAGCATTGCTTAAAAAGTTGAAACGAACAAAAATAATCCGTAAAATACAAGTAGACAGTATGATTCTTTGAGGGCAGAAAGGGTTTCTGCCGAACCTTATTGAGGTACCTGAGATGTTGGATACACCGACCAGCCAAGGAATAATCGTTAAATCTGTTAAAGAGGCAAGTTCGCTTGGCTCTTTTTATATTTCCTAAGGTGTTTTGATAAAATGTGAGTACCTTGTCAGTTGATAGTGCATTTGATATACTAGTGTATGAAATATGAAAGAAGTATCTAGATAAGATAGTTCTAGTTGGAGGATTGTTTATGAAAATTATAGTCGTTTATGGAGGCAAAAGTGCTGAACATGATATTTCGATTTTAACGGCTTTTTCAATTATTAAAGAAATCTATTTTGATTATTATGAAGTTCAACCAGTCTATATTAATCGAAAAGGAGAATGGCTTAAAGGGGAACCATTAACAGGTCCTGTAGTTTTTTCTGAAGCATTAAGATTAGAAGCAAGTCAAGAAGCTCACTTTGCAACAAGCGAAGGGAAAGTTTCGACAGGCGTTTTAGTAACTCCTTATGATTTAAAAGAAGACGAATGTATTGTTTTCCCAGTGTTACATGGACCTAATGGGGAAGATGGAACTATTCAAGGATTGTTTGAAATGATGGATGTTCCATATGTTGGATGTGGCGTATTAGCAAGTGCTTGCGGAATGGATAAAATTACAAGTAAACAATTATTCCAACAAGCAGGATTACCACAATTACCATATGTACCATTTAATAAAACACAATGGAAACAAAATCCTGAAAGTATTTATAATAAAATTGAAGGAACATTAATTTACCCAGTATTTGTTAAACCAGCTAATATGGGATCAAGTGTAGGAATTTCAAAAGCGGAAAATCGTGAAGAACTAACTGCAGCAATTATTGAGGCATTAAAATATGACCGTAGAATTGTCGTAGAACAAGGAATTGAAGCAAGAGAAATTGAATGTGCAGTTCTAGGAAATGATGAAGCGAATACTTCTGTTGTAGGTGAAATTGTTAAGACTAGTGGTTTTTATGACTACAATGAAAAATATATTAACAATACCGTTACATTAGAAATTCCAGCGCAAATTTCGGATGAAGTTTCTGCTAAAGTAAGAGAATATTCTGCAAAAGCATTCCGTGCAATTGATGGTAGTGGTTTAACAAGATGTGATTTCTTCTTAACAGAAACAAATGATATTTACATTAATGAAGTAAATACTTTACCAGGATTTACGCAATTTAGTATGTATCCACTTCTTTGGGAGAAAACAGGAATTTCTTATAAAGATTTAGTGAATGAATTAATTCAATTAGCTTTAAAACGTTATAAAGATCGACAAAATGCATAAAAAAGGCGCCTCCCCGAGGCGCTTTTTGTGAGAGAGGAAGTAAAAACATGGCAATCGGAACAGTGGCACAAATTGTAAAAGCTGTTAAAGCAATTGATTATCAAACAGATTATCGTTTTGATAGTATTGAATCAGTTTCATTTGATACAAGAAAATTAACTCAAAATAGTTTATTTATTCCATTAAAAGGACAAACAGATGGACATGATTACATTGAACAAGCGATAGAAAAAGGCGCAAAAGCTGTATTTTGGGGAAGACAAGACCAAACTCCACCAGAAGGAATTTGTGCGATTTGGGTAGATGATCCACTAGAAGCTTTCCAAGAATTAGCAAAATGGTATTTAGAAAAAGTACAACCAAATGTTATCGGCATTACAGGAAGTTCTGGGAAAACAACAACAAAAGATATGACTGCTGCAGTACTTTCTAGTCGTTATCGTGTATACAAAACCCAAGGGAATTTTAATAATGATATTGGATTACCGCAAACGATTTTAGATATGCCAGAAGATACGGAACAATTAGTATTAGAAATGGGCATGAGTGATTTTGGTGAAATTGAGTTTCTAAGCAAACTAGCAAAACCTTCTGTAGCGGTGATTACTCTAATCGGTGAATCTCATATGGAAAATTTAGGAAGTCGTGCAGGAATTGCGAAAGCTAAATTAGAAATCTTAAAAGGATTACATGAAAAAGGAAGTATCATTTTCCCAGCCAATGAACCTCTATTAGAAAAAGAACTAGAAGAAATGCAAGCAGAAGAACATTTTAAGGTGTTACCATTTGGAGAAGGAAAGAGCAGTGTGATTCAGGCTGAAAATATTCAATTATTTGAAGACCATACTCTTTTTGACTTAGTGAAACCTTCCAAACATTCTGTTCAACTACCTGTATTAGGAGCTTACAATGTCAATAATGCGCTAGCTGCTCTTCAAGTAGGGTTAGAATGTGGAGTGCCATTAGAACAAGCCATTGAAGCGATTCAACAGTTTGAGTTAACAAAAAATCGTACGCAATGGGTGGAGGGCATTCGTGGTTCTAAAATTTTAAATGATGCTTATAATGCAAGTCCAATTGCGATGAAATCTGTGATTCAATCCTTTACATCTGTAGCTTCTAATGGACGTAAAATTGTCGTATTAGGAGACATTCGCGAATTAGGAGAACAATCAAAAGCATTACATGCAAGTATTTCTGAAGTAATGTTTCCAGAGGAAATTCAAGAAGTGTATTTATATGGGGAAGAAATGAGTGCTTTATATGAAGCGTTAAAATCTCGCTTTGAAGAATCTCATTTACATTATGTTGAAAGTGATAAAACTGTATTGATTCAATTATTAAAAGAAGAGTTACAACAAAATGATCAAGTATTAGTAAAATCTAGTAATGGTACGGGATTGTTAGCAGTTGTAGAGGCGTTAAAAGAAGCATAATTTCTATTTGATCAGTATTTCATTTGTGAATCAAAGGGATTTTCTTTGCAATCTAGCTGTGAACATGCTATAGTACTTGAAGAGTTGAGAAGTTTACACAAATGTAATGATATATATGATGAAGATTGGACAAGTAATATTGTATAATCTCATAATGTTCAGAAGTCTGGAGCTCAAGATGTTCCAGACTTTTATTGTGAAGGTCTAGATACCTCGTGTGCTTCTCTTCAGTAGTACAAGGAGGAAAATATGAAATTTAATGAATTAGGCTTAGATTCAGCCTTATTAGAATCTATTGAAAAAATGGGGTTTGAGGAAGCAACACCGATCCAATCACAAACGATTCCATTAGCCTTAGCCGGCAAAGATGTCATTGGTCAAGCGCAAACAGGTACAGGGAAAACAGCTTCATTTGGATTACCAATGCTTCAAAAAATTAATCTTCGTAATCGTAAAGTACAAGGATTAGTCATTGCTCCAACGCGTGAGTTAGCGATTCAAACGCAAGAAGAATTATATCGCTTAGGAAAAGATAAAAAAATTCATGTACAAGCCGTTTATGGTGGTGCAGATATCGGTCGCCAAATTCGTCAATTAAAAGATCAACCACACATCGTAGTAGGAACACCTGGACGTTTATTAGACCACATTTCTAGAAAAACACTTCGTTTAGACAATATTGAAACATTAGTATTAGATGAAGCAGATGAAATGTTAAATATGGGATTTTTAGAAGATATCGAATCGATTATTAAATTAGTCCCAGAAAACCGCCAAACGTTATTATTCTCTGCCACAATGCCAGATGATATTAAACGAATTGGAGTTCAGTTTATGAAAGAACCTGAACATGTTCGTATTAAATCAAGTGAAATGACAGCGACATTAATTGATCAATATTTTGTAAAATGTAAAGATTTTGAAAAATTTGATATTATGACTCGTTTATTAGATGTTCAAACACCAGAATTAACCATTGTGTTTGGTCGTACAAAACGTCGTGTAGATGAACTAGCACGTGGACTTGAAATGCGTGGTTTTCGTGCAGAAGGAATTCATGGTGATTTAAGTCAACAAAAACGTATGAGCGTTTTACGTGATTTCAAAAATAATCATTTAGATATTTTAGTAGCAACAGACGTAGCAGCACGTGGATTAGATATTTCGGGTGTAACTCATGTTTATAACTACGATATTCCACAAGATCCAGAAAGTTATGTTCACCGCATTGGACGTACAGGACGTGCGGGACAAGAAGGAATGTCAGTGACTTTTGTAACACCAAATGAAATGGATTATTTACGTGTAATTGAAGATTTAACTCGTAAGAGAATGACTGCATTACGTCCACCAACTCAAATGGAAGCAATAGAAGGACAAATGAAATCTGCCATTGAGCAAATTGATGAAAAGATGAAGTCAGTAGACACACGTCGTTTCAAAGAGGCTATTTCTTATTTATTAGATGAATATGAAGCAGATGAATTAGCAGCATTATTAGTGAGTGGAATGATTAAAGACCCAACAGAAATTCCTGTTAAAATCACTCCAGAACGTCCGTTACCAAGCCGTAAACGTGGTAATAGCCGTGGAAATTACAGTCGTAGTGATCGTAAAGATCACCGAGGCCGTAATGGTAAAGGAAGCTTCAAACGTAAAGAAGACCGCCGTGGTCGTGGTTTAGATGAGGAATATACTCGTGGATATAAGAGTAAAGATTCTCGTCGTAGAAATCATAAAAAGAAATCTGACAAAGGATTTACCATCCGTCAAAAATAATGAATGAAAAGACGACCTTAGTCGTCTTTTTTAATACAAAGCTACATAGTGTATGGTTAAATTTATTAGATTAATTTATAAACTTTTTAAAAATTTCTGACAAATATGATTTCATTTGATACAATAAGAGATACATTATGTTTTTAAAGGGAGAATGGAAATGGCAATTATTGGTGTCGGAATGGATGCAATTGAATTATCAAGAATCGAAAAAATTGTAGTACAAGATTCATCCTTTATTCAACGAGTATTAACTTCAAAGGAATATTCTGTCTATGAAACTTTAGGCATCAAAAGAAAAGTAGAATATTTAGCAGGAAGATTTGCAGCCAAAGAAGCTTATTCTAAAGCACTAGGGACTGGAATAGGAAAAGCTGTATCTTTTCAAGACATTGAAATTCTAAATGCTAAGACTGGACAACCAGTATTAACTGCTCCACACCATTATCAAAAACATGTCAGTATTACGCATACAAACCATGATGCGTACGCTGTTGTTATTTTAGAAAAGACTCCCTCAAATATAGAAGAAGGAAAGTGAAGATATGTTTCCTGCAATTCATAGGAATACACGTGTAATTATTAATTTAAATGCGATTAAACAAAATATTAAAACTGTCAAAGTCCATTATCCCAATACAGATATATTTGCCGTAGTAAAGGCAAATGCTTATGGACATGGAATGATGGAAGTTGCTAAAGCGGCTCATGAAGAAGGAGTTGCAGGTTTTTGTGTAGCATTGTTAGATGAAGCCATTCAATTAAGACAAGAAGGGTGCCAAGAAACGATTTTGATATTAGGAATTAGTCGATTAGAAGATGTGCCAATTCTTTGTGATTATCGTATTTCGACAACTGTTAGTTCCCTGAAATGGTTAAAAAAAGCCCAGACTCTAATTCCAGATGGAAAGCAACTGATTGTGCATTTAGCGATTGATACAGGGATGGGAAGAATTGGAGTTCGAACACCAGAACAAGTTCAAGAGATAGAACAATTTTTAAGAGAACATGATTCGCAATTTGTTTTTGAAGGAATCTTTACTCATTTTGCGACTGCTGATGAAGCAGATACGAGTCAGTTCGAACAGCAATTGGCATCATTTAATGAGTGTGTTGAAGCTTTAGAACAACGTCCAACTTATGTTCATTGTTCGAATTCAGCTGCAGCTATTTGGCATGAAGGATTAACAACAAATGTGATTCGATGGGGGATTGGTTTGTACGGATTAAATCCTTCTAATGGAGAATTACAACTTCCTGACACATTACAATTAGAAGAAGCATTAATTTGGGAAACGGAAATGGTTTATGTAAAACAACTACATGCAGGGGATACGATTAGTTATGGTGCTACTTATACTTGTAGTGAAGATGAATGGATTGCTACATTACCCGTAGGATATGCGGATGGCTACCTTCGTGCATATGTTCCTGGTGAAGTCATTGTTTCAGGGGTAAGATGTCCAATAGTTGGACGAGTTTGTATGGATCAATGTATGATTCGTCTTCCTTATGAAATGTCAGTAGGAACAAAGGTAACTCTATTAGGAAAAAATGGTAATGAGTGCATTACGGCAGAAGAATTGTCTCATAGAAGTCACACTATTTCATATGAATCATTATGTTTAATTAGTGATCGTGTGCCAAGAAGTTATAAATTATAATTAGGAGAAGGATAGATGGTAAAAAGAGGAGAAGTATATTTAGCAGACTTATCTCCTGTAGTAGGAAGTGAACAGGGAGGAAAACGTCCCGTTCTAATTGTTCAAAATGATGTTGGGAATCATTTTAGTACAACGGTAATTGTCGCTGCTATTACGGCAAAACATGAAAAAGCGAATTTACCAACGCATATTGAAATTCAAAAAGATCAATTTCAATTTAGTAAGGAATCTACTGTGTTATTAGAACAAGTTCGTACCATTGATAAAGTTCGATTAATTGAAAGAATAACAGAAGTCGATGATGCCTTTATGGAAAAAGTAAATGAAGGTCTCAGAATTAGTTTCGGAATTTAACAAAATAAGGCTCTTTGTCAAATAGGGTTGATGAAACAATTTTAGTGAAGGAATTAAGCAGCGTCAGGTTGCTTAATTCCTTTTTTAGTTGTTGGAGTAAATAGTTTAGACATTAGTAGAATTCTATTTCTAAAATGAGTAAAACTGCTGTAGCCATATGCATTTCTTTTAAGTACTTTTATCTTGTTGTTAATCCCTTCAATAGGTCCATTTGAAAGTGTTGGATACTCACAAGAATTTTGTAAATACGGTAAAAATTTCTTAAATGTTTGGAGAACACGATTTAATCCATCAGACAGAAGTTTTGGTTGTACACTCATCAATTCTTCTTTGAAATCATTGAAATTTCGCTCTTTAAAAACTTCTCTTAATTGATGTACTGTTTCATATTCTGGTTTAAGTGAAGGTACTTCTTGTAATAAATAATCTACAATTCCTTGAGAATGCGTTAACCAATCGAATAATCGGTAATAGCTGTAGTGATAGGATTGAAGGTCATCTCGATTTTTTAAGATTAGTTTCCAGTAACGTTTTAATTTATTATAAAGACGTCTATCTTTAAAGCGTACTTGATTCATTTTTCTTGTTCTTGTCTTGTTTAATTCTCTATTTAAAGCTTGAATAATATGAAATGGATCAATAATAATTTTAGCCTTAGGGAATAAACGTTTAATGACTTCAATGTATGGAGCATACATATCAATCGAAATTGTTTTAACATTTAAACGTGTTTGTAGAGGAAACTGGTTGAAATAACGAACTAAATTCTTCATTTTTCTATCTTGAACAACATCAACAAGTTGATGAGTAATAGCGTCACAATAAGCAAAACTCATACTAGATTCAGCGGAAGCTACAGACTTAAATTCATCCCAACACATATGTTCAGGTAACTCATTTAAAGGCTTAATTCTAAGAGATTCAGCAGTTTCATTGACAACTCTGCGAACAGTATGAACAGAAACATTCATTTCTTTAGCGATATGAGATTCAGAAACTGTTTCGCAAGCTTTGACTTTCATTTCATTTTTTACATTTTTAGAAATAAAAGCATTAAGGTCTACGATACTAGTTGTATCAGCAGTAAAACTATGAGAGCATTCACGGCAGAAGAAACGCTGTTTTCTTAATTTAAGAAAAGCAGGCAATCCAGAAACCGGATTAAGCGTAATTCTAGAAGTACGAGTACCGTTTTTAACAATAGAAAAATCACGATTTACACAACTACAGTTAGGGCAAGCGTCTAGGCAATAGGTATAGGTAGCGAAGAAAAACAAGCTTTTTTTCTTCTTAAAATACCCTTCTTCTACATTATCTTCCCATTTTACATTTTTATCTTTGATTTGTAGCACAACTTCTTGTATAGTAGTCATAGGGTTTCATCTCCTCTTAAATAGTTTAGACGCTTTTAATATAAGGGATGAAGCCCTTTTTGTATACACTAAAATAGGGTTGGTGGATTTTCTCCATCAACCCTATAAATTATAGAACCCAAAATAATACGAAAATGATGGAATAAGAAGTTAAAATTCTTATTCTATTTTTTTGCCTCAATGACTCCAATGTCATATTCAGGTCATATTTCTCTCTTATAGTAAATATATCAATTGAGAATAAAGGAGAAATTTACATGAAAATAGCATGGAATGAAATTAAATATCAACCTAAAAAATTTATTTTAATCGAGGTACTGATTGTCATTATGATGTTTATGGTCATATTTTTATCAGGATTAACAAATGGATTAGGAAGAACAATTACTGCACAAATTGAAAATTTTGGTGAAGTACAATATATTCTTTCAAAAGATTCAGAAGGAGTGATTCCTTTTTCAAATTTTACAAGCCAAAGTTTAACAGAAATTGAAGCATTAAAATTAGAAGAATCGTTTGGCTTAGTCATTCAACGTTCTTCTCTATCAAAAGAAAATGAAGACAGTACGCAAGATGTAACATTTTTTGCAGTGGATCACTTAAATCAAGTATCTAGCAAAGTAGAAACAATGAATTACTCATTAGAAAAATTAGGGAATCAAGAAGTGGTATTAGATGAATCGTATAAAGAAAAAGGCATTGCAGTAGGAGATACCATTCAAGATAAAGCGTCAAAAGACAATTTAACAGTCGTAGCTTTTGCCAAAAATGCTAAATATGGACATAGTTCCATTGCATTTGTCACTGCAGAAACATATGAAGCAATGCGTCAAAAAACTGATCCTAATTATACTTGGAAACCACAAACAATTGTAACAAAACAAGCGGTTGATTCTGACCAGTTGTCTAATCAGCTAATCGTATTTCAACCAAAACAACTAATTAAGAAAATCCCAGGATATACAGCTGAAAATATGACGTTAACGATGATTACATGGGTATTACTAGTAGCATCTTCAGCTATTTTAGGAGTGTTTTTCTACATTTTAACATTGCAAAAATTACAACAATTTGGTGTGTTAAAAGCTATTGGTATGTCGATGAAACAAATTACAGCCATTCAACTATCTCAAATCGGTATTTTATCAGTGATTGGAGTAGGAGTCGGATTGGCTTTAGCATTTGCCATGGCATTAGTTCTTCCAAGTGCGATGCCGTTTTATATGACCTTACAAGGAAATGTCACGATTGCATTGAGCTTTATTCTTATCGCTGTATTATGTGGAGCGTTATCGATTTTAAAAATTAAACAAGTAGATCCAATTGAAGTCATTGGTGGAAAGGGTGAATAGTATGTCAGTTATTGAATTAAAAAATATTACAAAATCATTTATGGACGGAATGCAAAAAAGAGAAATTCTCCATGATTTGAATTTAACCGTGAATAAAGGGGAATTTGTTGCGATTGTAGGGCCTTCAGGTTCAGGAAAGTCAACGTTTTTATCGATTGCTGGATTATTATTATCTTCTGATTCAGGAGAAATACGCATTGCAGATCAAAACTTAACGAATGTAACGCAAAGCGAATGGACTAAAAAACGTTTAGAATTATTAGGATTTATTTTCCAAGATCATCAATTATTGTCTTATATGACAGTTGGAAATCAATTAGAAGAAGTTTCTAAATTAAAAGGACAAAAAGATTCTGCTAAACGTAAAGAAGAAGTTCAAACATTATTAAAAGAATTAGGGGTAGACGGGTGTTATCATTTATACCCAAATCAAATTTCTGGTGGGCAAAAACAAAGAGTTGCTATTGCACGAGCGTTTATCGGAAATCCGCAATTAATTTTAGCAGATGAACCAACGGCGAGTTTGGATCCGGAAAAAGCACAGGAAATTGCTCAATTAATTCAAAGAGAAGTAAAAGAAAAACAAAAGAGTGCCATTATGGTTACTCACGACCGTTCAGTATTAGAATATGTGGACACTGTCTATGAGTTAAAAAAAGGAAGTTTAGTTCGCCTGTAAGAAATATGCTATAATGTTCCTAATAAGGAGGAACTATGTTTAGTATATTAGTTTGTGAAGATGATTTTGCGATTAAAACAATGATTTCTACAAAATTAAAGCAAGAAAATTACTCTGTCTATACTGCTCAAAATGGACAAGAAGCTTTGAATTTGATGGAGAAACAACAGATTGATTTAGTCATTTCAGATATTATGATGCCTGAGATGGATGGTTATGAATTCGTTCAAATATTGAGAGAAACGAAGTATACATTGCCAATCTTAATGATTACCGCAAAATCTCAATTAGAATCGTTAGAAGAAGCTTTTAAATTAGGGGTGGATGACTATATGGTCAAGCCTCTACGATTAGAAGAACTCGTTTTAAGAGTGAAAGCATTATTGAGAAGATCTCAACTAGAAGCAGAAAAAGTGCTGACGTTTACTCACACTCGATTAGATTACAATGCCTTAACAATGACGGATTTAACAACAGGAGAACAAGTACAAATTCCCCCAAAAGAATTTTTCTTATTATACAAATTATTAAGTCATCCTGAAAAAATCTTTACACGATTAGATTTGTTAGATGATATATGGGGAATGGAAGAAGATTATGACGAGCGTTTAGTCGATGCTTGTATTAAAAGAATTCGTCAAAAACTAAAAGGGAACGAAGATTTCGACATTGTAACGGTTAGAGGATTAGGCTATAAAGGAACAATTAAACATGGATAAACAAAAAGAAATTCAATTTTCACTTCGAAAATATTTTGTCCGCTTATTTTTTATAATATTAGTAGCGACCAGTTTTATTGGAGTAGCGGTCATATTTTTCTTGAAAAATCTGTTAAAAATCGAAACAAGTTTAACGTCCTGGTTACTGATTTTTGGCGGAACGATTATTGTGATTGGAAGTTTAGTGATGTGGTGGGGATCCGTTTATTTAACACGTCCAATTTCTGATTTGAATGAATCTGTTAAATCAATTTCTAAGGGAAACTATAATCATAAAATCTACCGTAGACAGTATCCAAAAGACACTGCGAAATATCATAATGAAATTGATCAATTAGCTCGAAATATCAATCAAATGGCTGAAGATTTAAAGAAGAGTAGCCAACACCGTGCAGATTTTATTGCGAATTTCTCCCATGAATTAAAAACTCCAATTGCTGCATTAGTAGGAGTAAGTGATTTACTAGCAGACGAAAAATTGGATGAAGCAACAAGAAGGGACTTAACTCATATTTTACAATCAGAAAGTATGCGATTGAGTCGTTTATGTGATGATATTGTAACACTTACAAAAATGGAAAAAGGCTTTTCACCGCAGAAAACAAAAGTTCAATTGGATGAACAAATTCGACATGCAGTCATTTTGATGACGGAAAAGTGGAAAGAGAAAGAAATTCACTTAACTTTTTCAAGTAAGCCTGTCTATTGTCGAACCGATGCAGATTTGATGATGCAAGTTTGGACCAATTTAATTGATAATGCGATTAAATATTCTGGAGATACAGTCGAATTAAACATTACGATTCTTGAAGAAAATCAACAGGTTAAGGTTCTGATTGAAGATAAGGGAATTGGACTTACTCCAGAAGCACAACGACATATTTTTGAACAATTTTACCAAGCAGAACAATCACATGTGCAAGAAGGAAATGGATTAGGACTAGCGATTGTTCAATCCATTGTGCATCGTCTAAAAGGTGAAATTTCGGTAGAAAGCGAACTAGGAAAAGGAAGCGTATTTGAAATTATATTACCGATAGAAGATGAATCATTGTAAAAATTGGTTGTTCGACAAATCCTGTTGGTGAGAAATCACCGACAGGATTTTTTACATGCAAAAAAGAGAAATCCGAGTTATGATTAAGTCGACTAAAACAAATCAAAGGAGGATTTCTCTCATGGACTATTGTATACGAAAATTACTAAGATTAACAGAAGAAAATTTTATTACGGATGAAAATTGGTTAGAAATCGTGACAGAAAACAATGAAACAGTTCATAAAATTAATGGAACTTGGACAAGTGCTTGTACTTCTTGTCTATATTGTTCTAGCGAAAATGTGATGAAACATTCTCCTATGGAACATAAAATTAGAATTCCACACCTATTTGGACATAAGACTATTTTAGACCTTAAAGTACAACGATTCATCTGTAAAGATTGTCATAAAACATGGGTTGCAGATTGCCCTCTTGTTCCAAAAAATAGTAATATTTCTTATGATTTAGAGTGTCAAATTATGTTGTATTTAAAAGAAAACTTCTCTAGAAAAGCAATCGCTAAACTCCTTTCAATTTCTGATAAGACTGTTGAAAGAGTGATGAAAAAGTTTAAAATAAAAACAATGCAGCAGTATCATTATTTACCTAAAGTGCTTTGTTTAGATGAATTTAGAGGCGTTAAAACGCAACAAGGGAAAATGAATTTCATTTGTTTAGATGGAGAAAATCGCCAATTAATTGATATTTTGCCTGGTAGAACACTTCATGAAATGATTTCATTCTTTATGAAGTTTTCTCGTAAACAACGTTTAAAAGTAAGATATTTAGTGATGGATATGAATGCTTCTTATCAAAACCTTATTAAAACAGTATTTCCAAATGCTGTTATCGTAGTAGATCGATTCCATATCGTTCAACATATGAATCGTAATTTTAATCAACTGCGCATTGTGATTATGAAGCAATTCTCAGCGAAATCAACACAACAGAAGACATTGAAACGTTACTGGAAAGTACTCTTAAAGCCTAGTGATGAATTAGATGAAGAAAAATTAAGGTACAATTATCACTTCAAAACCTATCTTACTCAAGCTCAATTGGTAGAAAAATTATTGAGTTTTGACGAAGTGTTATCAGATGCATATGATTTCATTCAAGAACTTAGAAAAGCCTATAAAAAGAAAGATTACGAGGCATTTATGACATGTATAAAGGAAATTCCAAAACAATTACCTTATGAATTTAAGAAGAAGTTTGAAGTGTTTAAACGTTTTAAGAATGGGATTTATCAAGCTTTTACGACAGGATATTCCAATGGAGCTATTGAAGGAACGAATAATCTCATTAAAGTAATTAAACGTGTTGCATATGGATATCGAAATTTTGAGAATATGAAATTAAGAATCAAGATTATTAAAGGTTGTTTCTTTACCCCGGTCAATAGAAAGTCATTATGAGTTAAAAAAGTATGTATAGAGTCGTTTTAACTTGACAATGAGCCTCCATGGGCATGTTGAATTGGGGGAAGCGAAAAATAATATCAAATTTCACAGCCCCCAAACCGCTAATCGCGGATAACATGCCCCTGCTCATTATAAAGTTAAAACTAGATTTCGTTCATAGTTATGTTTGTGGTTGATTGTTAAATTAATTAAATCGTTAATTTTCTTCCACTTTGTTCATTTAAAATGAAAGACTTAATTTGGTGTTAAATTTAATCCACCAACAGAATTTGTCGATGAGCCTAAAAATTAAGCTCAACAAATCCCTGAGGATGGGGGCTCGTTGAGTTTTTTTGTTTCAGATAGACTCGATAAGCAGAATAAAGGATTTTGATTGCTGAAAATTAGTATTTCGTATATAGTTTGAAGTGTAAGATAATATAAGAAAAAGAGGGATTTGATATAAGTCAATTATATGTACATAACATATCAACTAACACAAAAACCTTAAAAAACCTTATATGTAATCCTATATTGGCGAAAGACTATCTCACCTTGAATTATATAAGATATCGGATATTAAAATGTAGGAAAATATTGGAATAAAAAACTATATAAGAATAAAATCGGCATTTTCGGCAGTCATAAAAGGCGACATCTTAGATAAATACATAAAAAATATAATGCACGAGATAAGAATGTTGATATAACAATATTTTTATTCATCTCAATCGTTTTCATGTTAGAAGAAATAATAGAAAACATATTTACTGCTAAGAAACTAATTTATTCTTATTCATAATTCGCTGATTGTAAAATTAAGCTAGAAAAAATAAATGTAATAAAAAACCAATATGATACACTAAAACCAAATTAATCACTACAAAAATAAGGAGTGTTTCATATTGACTTACCAACATATTAGCATAGAAGAATTAATTTGGATAGAGGGATATTGGGAAAAAGGAGAAAAAGTAGCTGTTATTGCGCAAAAACTGAATCGTTCACTACAAACTATCTATAATGTTATCAACTTTTTAAAGCAAGGCCATACAGTACATGAATACTATTATCGATACTGCGTCAATAAAAAAAGATGCGGTGCTAAGAAAAAGATACTCTCACAAGAAGATGTTGAGTATCTTCGAGAAAAGAATCAAGAAGGTTGGACACCTGATGTTATTATTGGTCGTAATGAAAGAGATTTAGGGATGTCCGTTAGAACATTATATAGAAGATATCAAGACACTTCTGAATTAAGTGTTCAAGATTTACTAATGAAGGGACAAAAAAACCAAATAACCATCAAGAAAAACGTGGAAAACAAGCCTTCAAACGTGGAATTAAAGAAAGAAATGAACTATTCCCAAATCTTTCAGAGGAATTTGGTCACTTCGAAGGAGATACAATGGTTGGAAAAAAACATAAGAGCGGTGTTATTACTTTAGTGGAAGTAAAGTCTAAATTGATTGTTACGTTAAAATCGAATGGAAGAACCGCAAAAGATATTGAAGAACGTCTTCACGAGTGGTTGAGTCATCTTCCTAAAAATTTTGTAAAGACAATCATATTCGATTGTGGGAAAGAGTTTTCTTATTGGAAAAGTATCTGTAACGAGCATGATATCCATATATTCTTTGCAGATCCTGGATGTTCTAGTCAAAGAGGATTAAATGAAAATTCCAATGGATTACTAAGAAAAGACGGCTTACCAAAACAAATGGATTTCAATCCAATTGATGAAGAGTTTATACAATCAATCGCTCATTACAGAAATAAAATCCCCAGAAAGTCATTGGGGTATTTAATTCCTATTGAAGTGTTTAGGGAATATATCCAACAATTTGTAGCATAATCAAGGTCGAGAAAAAAGCGCCAAATTTTTGGCGCGAACTCCCTAGGGAGTTATTGATTTATTTTGTTTTAGTTTATCAATTGATAAGTGTTAAAAAATTCTAGCTTAATTTGACAAATGAAAAATTAAAAAAAGACGGAAATAAATCCGTCTTAAGAAATATGTAAAGATTAAGCTGTAAAATGTGGTATAATATTTTCATTGAATATTTTATTTATTCGTGTATTACATATTGTTATAAGGAGTACACATGGCTATAACATATCGAAAATTATTCCATTTATTGATAGATAAAAATATGAGTGTTTCAGATTTACAAAAGAAAGCTGGGTATAGTGCTAATATATCAACCAGATTAAAAAATGATAATTACGTTTCTCTTGAAACAATAGAGAAAATATGTAGAGCTTTGAATTGCAAAATTGAGGATATTATAGAAATCAAGGAGGATTAGGATTGATAACAAAATCAAATTTAAAAGACGTTCTAAAATTAATCGGATATGAAGAACATAAAAATCAAGAAAGATATTTAACAAAAAAATACCAAGAATTTGATTGCTCCATTTCTGTTGATTTTGAAAATGAAAAAATAAACTATCCTGAAGACAAAGGCCTAATGGTATATAAGAGAACTACATGTAACTTTTCTGACCCTGAAAATTTTGTTGTTTTAGAATGCGTGACAAGGTTAATGGATAAAGGCTATCGACCAGAGCATATAGAAATTGAAAAAACATGGGCTTTAGGACATGATCAAAAAAGTGGTAGAGCAGATATTTTAGTAAAAGAAAGTAGCGGAAAAACCCTTTTTATAATTGAATGTAAAACTTACGGTAAAGAATATGATAAAGCTCTAAAAGACACTTTAAACGATGGAGCACAATTATTTTCTTACTGGCAACAAGAAAAATACTGTAAATGGCTTGTTCTATATGCATCTACACTTGACAAAAATGAAGTAAACTATAAAACATGTGCAGTTAACTGTAGTGATGATAAAAACTTAATAGAACTTGCAAAGAAGGATTCGTCAATTCTTCTTTATAAAAATGCCTATACAGTTCCTGATTTATATACTGTTTGGAAAGAAACGTATGAAAAAAGATTATTGGGCGACATTATATTTAGAGATGATTCTATAGCTTATCAAGTTGGAGTTAAACCATTAAGAAAACAAGATCTTATTGATTTTTCAGGAAAAGATAAGGTAGTAAATAGATTTGAAGAGATATTAAGACATAATAACGTATCTGATAAGGAAAATGCCTTCAATAGGCTAGTGGCACTTTTTATATGTAAGCTAGTTGATGAAATACAAAAAACTGATACAGATATTGTCGATTTTCAATACAAAGTTGGAACAGATACTTATGAAAGTTTACAAGATAGACTCCAACGTCTACACAAAGAAGGTATGGAAAAATTTATGAAAGAAGATATTTTTTACATACCTGAAGACTATGCAAAAAGAACCATAGAACAATATACAGGCAATAATAGAACTGAATTAATTAAGGAACTTGATAATACTCTGCGTATCTTAAAGTTCTACACAAATAACGACTTTGCCTTTAAAGATGTCCATAATGAAGAATTATTCCTTCAAAATGGTAAAATTCTAGTAGAAGTTGTAAAACTATTTGAAAACTATAGGATTATTGGATCAAAAAATCTACAAATGTTAGGAGACCTTTTTGAACAGCTTTTAAACAAGGGATTTAAGCAAAATGAGGGACAATTTTTCACACCAGTACCTATCACTCATTTTATTTGGGATAGTCTTCCTTTAGAAAGAATAATAAGACAAAATGAGAAAGTAAACTTTCCAAAAATAATTGATTATGCCTGTGGCGCTGGACATTTTTTGACAGAAGGTTTTGAAGCTATCAATGATATTTTTATTTTTCTTGATCCAGACATGAATATTGATTTCTCATGGGCTAGAGATAATATATATGGCATAGAAAAAGATTATAGGCTGGCTAGAGTATCAAAAATATCTCTATTCATGCATGGAGCTGGAGACGGAAATATTGTCTTTGGTGACGGACTGGAAAACTATAAGGAAAAAGAGATTACTGCTGAAAGTTTTGATATTCTAGTAGCAAATCCGCCTTATTCTGTTTCTGCTTTCAAGCCACATTTAAATCTTAAAAATAATGATTTTAAAGTTTTGGATAAAGTATCAAATACAGGATCTGAAATTGAAACTCTTTTTGTAGAAAGAATTTCACAGCTTCTAAAGCCTAAGGCTGTTGCTGCTGTCATTCTTCCTTCTTCTATACTAAATAAAGAAAACGAAAGCTTTATTGCAGCACGTGAATCAATTCTAGATAACTTTAAAATTAGAGCCGTAGTAGCCTTATCGAGCAAAACTTTTGGAGCAACGGGAACAAATACAGTAATTTTATTTTTAGAAAAATTTGATGAACCACCTAAAAAAATCGATTTGGTAAAAGATAGCGTGAACTCTATCATAGAAGGAAAAGCCCTTAAAGATTGGGAAGATGAGATTATATTCAAAGAGTATCTAAAAACAATAGACGTGGAAATAGAAGATTATAAAAAATTCATTAATAAAAGCTTAAACTATGATGGATATAAAAATAAATATTTTAAAAATTATACGTCAAGTTTTTTAGGCTTAAGCTCTGTTAAAACTAAGAAAAAACAAAAAACTTTCACAAAATTAGAAAAAGATGAGCAAGATATCATCTTAAATAAAATGTTCTATGACTATACTTTTGACATTGAAAGAGAAAAAATCAAATATTTTGCCTTAACGTATAAGGAAAGGACTCTTATAATAAATGCACCAAATGACAATAGAGGACAAGAAGAATTTTTAGGCTATAAGTGGTCTAATAGAAAGGGACAAGAAGGAATACAGATAACAAATCCTGGTGGGAAGCTGTATAAAAATGAGGATAGGCGAGACGAAAATAACCTTGCATCTTTGATTAGAAAGTCATTCTATGGAGAAGAATACTCTATTGATGAATTAGATGAATACTACTATTATCTAAATACTAAGGATATGCTTGATTTTAGGAGTGTAGAGTTTAATAAGGGAATAAAAACTAGAAAAGTTAAGATTTTAAAAGATGATCCAAATTTAACAACCTATTACCTATCTGATAAAAAAATATTTGATTTATCAATAGGAGATAGAATTTTAAATGACGAACTTGAAGATGATGGGAAAATACCTGTTTACAGTGCCAATGTTTTTGAAGAATTTGGAAGGATTAACAAGAAGAATATTACTGATTTTTCAAAACCATCGATTTTATGGGGTATTGATGGCGACTGGATGGTCAATTCTATTTCAGCAAATAAAGAATTTTATCCCACAGACCATTGTGGAGTTTTGAGATTAAAAACGGATAAAATTTTACTTGATTATTTAGTCTATGCCTTACAAGTTGAGGGAGAATATGAAAGATTTTCAAGAAACTATAGAGCATCAATACAAAAAGTTAGACAGTTAATTATCCAAATTCCACCTATTGAAGAACAAGAAAAAATCATCGAAGAAATTAAAAAAGTAGATTTAGTAATAGAAGAACAAAAAATTAGAATAGAAAAATATGATGAAGACATCAAATCAAAATTTGTCGAGATGTTTGAAGGGAAAAATTCATATAAGAAACAAACTATTGAAAATTTATGTTTTGATGGTAGAGGTAGAGTTATAAATCAAGATTATATAAGATCAAATTCAGGAAAATATCCAGTCTATTCATCTCAGACAACAAATCAAGGAATTTTTGGTTTTATTGATTCTTTTGATTTTGATGGAGAATATGTAACATGGACTACTGATGGAGCAAATGCAGGCACTGTATTTTATAGAAACGGTAAATTCAATTGTACTAATGTTTGTGGAACTTTAAAAGCTAAGAGTATTAATATAAATATGATATATTTATCTTTTGCACTAGGTATGGTTGCTAAAGACCATGTAAGTCATGTTGGTAATGATAAGTTAATGAATGAAGCTGTAAAAAAAATCTTGATTCCTGTGCCACCTAAAGAACTACAAGACAAGTTTGGATCATATGTAGAAGAAATCGACAAATTGAAATTTGAAGCTAACGACAGAAAGAAAAAAGCAGAAATAGAAAAAGAAAACTTAATAGATAAATACTTTAGATAAAATAAGCCCACCAACTTGTTATCTGTATTCAAATTTTCAAGGAGGAATTTATGAAAAATTTAGTTATTACAGAAATTATGCAAGAAATGGTGGGCTATTTAAATAATGAGCAATTAGAAAAACTTGAAGAAACTTTAAATTACACATTTTGGAATAAGGATATTGTGGAAAAAGACGAGTCTAAAATAGAACATGAAATAGATTACTTAGCTGAATTTTTGTCAGCTAAAAAAGTAGAAGGTTGCTCTGAAAGAACTCTCTCATACTATAAAAGCACTATAAATAAAATGCTCGAGATTTTAAATAAACCTGTAAGGCGAATAGATACCAGTGATTTACGTTCTTATATTGCTTCATATGTAGATACCAATAATGTAAGCAAAACAACCCTTGATAATATAAGGCGTATTATATCAAGTTTCTTTTCTTGGCTAGAAGAAGAAAATCATATAATTAAAAGTCCAGCAAGACGTATTCATAAAATTAGAACTGGAAGTACTGTAAAATCCGTTTACACAGATGAAGAACTAGAATTATTAAGAGATTCTTGTAACAATAGAAGAGATTTAGCTATTATAGATTTTCTAGCTTCTACTGGAGTCCGTATTGGTGAACTTGTAAAAATTAATATTTCAAACATAGATTTTGATAAGAGGGAATGTCTTGTCCTAGGAAAAGGAAATAAAGAACGAATTGTTTATTTTGATGCAAGAACTAAAATTCATATCTTAGACTATATTGACAGTAGGACTGATGATAATGAAGCTCTTTTTGTATCTTTAAATAGCCCCCACAGTAGACTAAAAATATCAGGGGTTGAAATTAGACTTAGAAATCTTGGGAAAAAGCTTAATATTTCTAAAGTCCATCCTCATAAATTTAGAAGAACCTTGGCAACAAAGGCGATTGATAAAGGAATGCCTATAGAGCAAGTCCAAACACTTTTAGGGCACACAAAAATAGACACTACTTTACATTACGCAATGGTAAACCAAAATAATGTAAAACAGTCGCATAGAAAATATATAGGCTAATTCAAATCAAAATTTGTCGAGATGTTTTATAATTTAAATACTAGAATACCATTAGAAAAATATGCTGAAGAAATCATACCTGGAACTTCACCAGAATCTAAATACTATAATGAAAAAGAAAATGGTTTGCCATTTTATCAAGGCAAAAAAGATTTTGGTAAAAAATATTTAAAGAATCCATCTATATGGACTTCAGTTAGTATTAAAAAATCTATTAGAAATGATATTCTAATGAGTGTTAGAGCTCCAGTTGGAGATGTTAATATTAATCCTTTTAGTGAAATATGTATAGGTAGAGGATTATGTGCTATTAGATGTTCCAGTATCGGAAAGCAAAAATATTTATTTTACTGGCTTCTAATTAATAAAGGGAAAATTAATGGTCATGATGGAGTTACTTTTGATTCTATTTCAGTAAACGAAATAAATGAATTGCAAATCCCATCTCCATCAAAAGACTTACAAGATGAATTCGCATCCTATGTAGAAGAAATCGACAAATTGAAATTTGAAAGTGTTAAATGCGTGATTGCTTATTTTCTTTCCTGTTTTAACTCGATATAAACTTTGTTTATTTCCTGATTCAATGTTTCGGGTTCGCAAAAAATCTTGAATTCTTCTTCTGTTAGTTTGTCGTTTGATACTTCCCAAAGTTCATCATGAAGTCTATCGGCACATTTTTTTGCTGTTACAGCTATATCTAAAAAGTTAATGGCTAATCCAACTTTTCCTATTTTTGCTTTTTTAACTGAGTTTTTTGCGTATCTTTTACAAGCATTGACTTCTATTTCTAATCTTTTCAAAATTTCTTGTTTCATACATAACTCTTCCTTTTTGATATAAACATATTCCCGTACTATGAAAGATAAGTCAAGACAATAGAAATCTATTATTATACAATTAATCAAATTAAAAAAGCTAAGAACATCTCTGTTCTTAACCTTTTCTCTTGCCACCTAAAAACTCTTTAAATCAGTTTTTCTAAAATCCCTAATTAAACGAGCCTTATAGGGAGTGGATTTTAAAGTTGGTCGGTGGTTTTTGCGATTTGTTGCTTAGAAACGTTGATATGACAATGTTTTGTTGACCAACTTTATTTGAGGCAAAAGTTGGTTTAAAGTTGGTTTTGTATCAATATTAAAGCTAATTTAATCAAATAGTTAAAGAGTTTAAAGCAGAAAAAGACAGAGAGGGTTAACTCCCTCTTTTTTGTACTCAAAAAACAAGATGCTGAAAGGGTTTGCTTAAAGAAGAATATAAACAGGCGAAGATGATGCTAGAATGGGCAAAAAACGTATTCTGCAAGCTTGTGTCATCATATAATGTATTTATTCATTTCTAATCAATAAGGCTTAAATAGAGCTGAAAATAAGCTAATATGAACGAGTTAGAAAGTTATAAAGCTTTGCTGTTAGAATATAACTGATTGGTGTTATGCAATCGTCCTAGCTATCTATGTTGCAAGCTTAGCAAGATAAAAGGTAAGAGGGAAAACATTATGGATAACAAAGGGCAGACCACAAAGGCAAGCTAGCTAGTGTGTAGGCAAAGAGTGTTAGAAATGGAATATTAAAGCGTGAGATGATGCATATAGAACAGCATCTGAATGTAGTTTGAATATAGAATATAATCTAATAAGAACAACTTTGCTGACAATCAACGTGTGAAAAGCACTGGAAGAACAAGAGGACTTTAAGAGAAAGAAGAAGATGAATAAACTTGCTGTGTGTTCTATTGAGTAAGAAGGAACAAAGATGATGCTAGCAAGCAAAGAAGAAGATGCTAAAAGAGTTAAACAATCAACTAAACAAACAATCTTTCAAGAGTAAATGATATAATCATTAAGCAAGAGAACACCAATACAAGCCAAACAAACCTACTAGATGAAGGGATAGGGGGACAGTATAGACATACCCCATAGGGAAATCACGAAAGGAAAAGGGTACAAAAGACCGCACCCCCCATTTGTGTATACAAACTCCTCTTAATTTTTAGGCGCACCTAATAATAAGCGTAAAAAAAGCACTAGCTTTTGCTAGCACTTCTTATATATACGATAAAGTCCTATTGACGGTGTGTAACGGAAACGAAAAACACAAACTAATTATAGTCAAATAATAACCATTAAACAAATTAAAAACACCTTACAAAGCAAGGTGCTGTTTTCATCTTAACCATAGGGGTGTTATTTTCTTAATAAATGTCTTTAGAACTCTTTTTAGATATCCTTGTATAAAAATTCATCAAAAATAGCTAAAAACGAAAATCATGATACGTTAAAACGTTGATTTTACGCTATTTTCATTCTATTAAAAATTAAAAATGCCCCCTACAGGGCTCGAACCTGTGACCCATAGATTAAGAGTCTACTGCTCTACCAACTGAGCTAAGGAGGCATTGATTACGTTTTTAGTATAGCACTTTTAAGATAAAATGCAATCGTTTTTAGGATTTTTTTCAAAAAATACTCAAAAAAATAGTTATTCAGTATAGTTTATGGTAGAATTATTGCGTATGACAATCAAGGAGTATTCTTTTTGGCGTGCTTACTTTAGAAATATAAGAAGGTGATTATTTCGTCTGTTTATATTTCTAAAAGTAGGTTCAAAAGATACTCTCAATTATAGAAGAAAAGGAGAATCGATATGTCAGAGAAAAAAGTATATAGCTATGAATGGGGCGGTAGACTGTTACAAGTTGAAATCGGTCAATTAGCGAAACAAGCAAATGGTGCTGTCTTAGTTCGTTATGGAGACACAGTGGTATTAACAGCAGCCGTTGGTACAAAACAAGCAAAGGATACAGATTTTTTTCCATTAACAGTGAACTATGAAGAAAAAATGTATGCAGCAGGTAAAATTCCTGGAGGATTTATTAAACGTGAAGGACGTCCAAGTGAACATGCGACATTAACAGCTCGTTTAATTGACCGTCCAATTCGTCCAATGTTTGCGGAAGGTTTTCGTAATGAAGTTCAAATTACAAATACAGTAATGTCTGTAGATCCAAACTGCCCACCAGAAATGGCAGCAATGTTTGGTTCGAGTTTAGCATTATGTATTTCAGATATTCCATTTGATGGTCCAATTGCTGGGGTAGATGTTGGTCGTGTAAACGGAGAATACGTGATTAACCCTACAACTGAACAAGTTGAATTATCAGATATTGAATTATCTGTAGCGGGTACTGCAACTGCGATTAACATGGTAGAAAGCTCTGCTAAAGAAGTGAGCGAAGAAGATATGTTGGGAGCATTATTATTCGGTCACGAAGAAATTAAAAAATTAGTAGCTTTCCAACAACAAATCGTCCAAGAAATTGGAAAAGAAAAAATGGAAGTAACATTGCTATCATTTGACCCAGAAATCGAAAAACAAGTGAAAGATTTATTCAGTCAAGCAATGATTAATGCAATCCAAACAGAAGAAAAATTAGCTCGTGAAGAAAATACTGAAAAAGTTAAAGAAACTGCCTTAGAACATTTTGAAGCTGTTTTAGAAGAAAATGATGAAAAAGCAGGTTTATTAAAACAAGTTTCTCAATTAGTTGATAATCTTGAAAAAGACGAAGTACGTCGTTTAATTACAGAAGAAAAAGTACGTCCTGATGGTCGTAAAATTGACGAAATTCGTCCATTGTCTTCAGAAATTGATTTATTACCACGTGTTCATGGTTCAGGTTTATTTACTCGTGGACAAACTCAAGCATTAACTTCCGCAACTTTAGCACCTTTAGGTGAATATCAAGTCATTGATGGTTTAGGAATTGAAGAAGGTAAACGATTCATTCACCACTATAATTTCCCACAATTCTCTGTAGGTTCAGTGGGTCGTGCTGGTAGCCCAGGTCGTCGTGAAATTGGTCACGGTGCTTTAGGGGAACGTGCATTGAAACAAGTCATTCCAACTCCAGAAGATTTCCCCTATACAATTCGTCTTGTATCAGAAGTGTTAGAATCAAATGGTTCTTCTTCTCAAGCAAGTATTTGTGCGGGAACATTAGCCTTAATGGCAGCAGGTGTTCCAATTAAAGCGCCAGTTGCGGGTATTGCGATGGGATTAATTTCTGATGGTACAAATTATACAGTATTAACAGATATCCAAGGTTTAGAAGACCACTTAGGAGATATGGACTTTAAAGTTGCTGGTACAACAACTGGTATTACAGCTTTACAAATGGACATTAAAATCCAAGGAATTACAGAACAAATTTTACGTGAAGCATTAACACAAGCGAAAAAAGCTCGTTTTGAAATTTTAGAAGAATTAACTTCTACAATTGCTGAACCTCGTAAAGAGTTAAGCCCATATGCACCTAAGATTGAAATGATTTCTATTCACCCAGATAAGATTAAAGTCGTTATCGGTCGTGGTGGAGAAACAATCAATAACATTATTGATGAAACAGGCGTTAAAATTGATATCGATCAAGAAGGTCATGTATCAATTGCTTCAACAGATGCAGCAATGATTCAACGTGCAAAAGAAATTATTGAAGATTTAACACGTGAAATCGAAGCTGGGCAAGTGTATGAAGGAACTGTTCGCCGTATTGAAAAATTCGGAGCTTTTGTTGAAATTGCAAAAGGAAAAGATGGATTAGTTCACATCTCAGAATTAGCGCATGAACGTGTAGCGAAAGTGGAAGATGTATTAGCCATTGGAGATAAAGTAAAAGTAAAAGTTACTGAAATTGACGGACAAGGTCGTATCAACTTATCTCGTAAAGCATTAATCGAAAAAGAAGCTTAATCATTCATGAAATGAGGCTAGGAAAAACCCTAGTCTCATTTTTTATTTCTAAGAAAAATATGAAATGTTAGTCAAAAAAACGTAAATATGGTATTCTAGAATAAGAATGTAAACAAGTTGGTAAGACAAAATACAACAAATAAATAAGATGAGGTGAACTATGAGTTCAATTAAAATAATGGCGCTAGGAGGCGTTCGAGAAAACGGTAAGAGTTTGTATGCCGTTGAAGTAGATGAAGATATTTTCGTCTTAGATTGTGGATTGGTTTATCCAGAAGACGAATTATTAGGAATCGATGTCGTGATTCCAGATTTTACTTACTTAGAAGACAACAAAGATCGGATTGCAGGAGTATTTTTAACCCATGGTCATGCGGATGCAGTAGGAGCTCTTCCTTATTTTCTAAAAAATATTCAAGCACCAGTTTTTGGAACAGAATTAACGATTGCTTTAGCAAAATATTATGTAGAGTCTTCTAAACAAGTAAAAGGCTTCGATGATTATCACGTTGTAACTGAAAATACAGAAATTGATTTTGAATCTGTAACGGTGAAATTTTTCAAAACAACCCATACTATTCCAGATTCAGTAGCGATTGTTTTAAAAACGGTGGACGGAAGTATTGTTTATACTGGAGATTTTAAATTTGATCAAAGTGCTGCAGTAGGATATCAAAGTAATTTTGGACGTATTACGGATATTGGAGAAGAATATGTCCTAGCTTTATTAAGTGATTCTAGTGATGCTGAAAGTTACGAGGAAAATGTTAGCGATTGTAAAATTGAAGCTAGTATTTTAGATACTTTTAGAAATGCAACGGGTCGTATTATTGTAGCTTGTGTGGCAAGTAATATTTTACGAATTCAACAAGTGTTTAATGCAGCTTATGAATCAGGACGTAAGATTTTCTTAACAGGTGTAGAATTAGAAGAAATCGTGAATATTGCATTGAAATTAAATAAATTAACCGTTCCTTCAGAAGATTTATTCGTAACAGCACGTGCATTAAAACGTTTAGCAGATGATGAAATTGTGGTGTTAGAAACAGGAAACGTAGGCGAACCAATTAAAGCTTTACAAAAAATGGCACAAGGTCGTCACCGTCAAGTGAATTTACATCAAGGAGATTTAGTTTATATTGCGACAACACCTTCAACTGCAATGGAAACAGCCATTGCTCGTACGAAAGATATGATTTATCGTGCGGAAGCTGAAGTCGTTGAAATGGCAGATAATGCGAAAGCAAGCGGACATGCAACTCCAAATGATTTAAAACTAATGATGAATTTATTACAACCAACATTCTTCATTCCAGTTCAAGGGGAATATCGTAGTTTATTAGCTCATGCTGAGTTAGCACATGAATTAGGAATTCCATATTCTAATATTTTCATTCCTGGTAAAGGGGATGTGATTGAAATTTCTAATGGAAGAATGACAGTTACTGGACAAGTTCCAGCGGGGAATGTTTTAGTAGATGGAATTGGTGTTGGAGATATCGGCAATATTGTACTAAAAGATCGTAAGATTTTATCAGAAGATGGAATTTTCGTAGTCGTTGTAACCATTTCTAGACGTTTAGGGAAAATTTTATCGGGTCCACAAATTGTCTCTCGAGGATTTGTTTATATGAAGACAAGTGAGGAATTATTACAAGAATCTCAAAAAATTGTCACAGATATTGTAGAGGAAAACTTAGCAAGTGATAATTTTGAATGGCCACGTTTAAAACAAGAAGTACGTGATGGACTAAGTCGCTACTTATTTGAACAAACAAAACGTCGCCCAGTTATTCTTCCAATTATTATGGAAGCATCACATTATAAAAAAGATTAAGTTGTATCATTGAAAGGGGAACGTTCATGGGTTCAAAAGCAGTTAAAATTATGTTAGAAGTGGTATTAGCAATCGTTGTTGCTAGTGGACTTTCTTACATTCCAGTAATTGGAGGAAATGTAGTCATTGACTTTGCCATTATTCCTTTAATTTTGCTATCTCTTCGTCATGGAGGAATTTGGGGAGTAATTGCAAGTATTTTATTTGGTCTTTTACATGGAGTATTGCATCCAAGTGGAACAGGATATATTGTCGTTGCATTCCATGATTCTGTAATGGCATATGGTTTTGTAGCTTTTGCTGGATTCTTTGCGAGAAATACCGTTCGTACAGCATTTAATGCTCGTATTTCTTCTACTGTTTTAAATGTAGTAACAGCAAGTATTATTGCAACATTTGTTAGCTATGGTTTCCATGCTATTGCTAGTGCAATTGGAGCACCAACACTATTTGCAACTGAAAAAGTTGCTTTAGCAAGTGGATTTTTAGGATTTTCAGTAAACTTTATTGCTACATTAGTAGTGACATTAGTAGTATTAGTAACGTTAATCTATGTAAAACGTGACATTTATATTCCGAAAGGAACAAAATACTTATCTCGAAAAGAAAAATCTCACTTATTAAATGACTAATGAGAGTGGGAAAACAGTTTCTGTTTTCCTACTTTTTTTCTAAGTAAGAAGGGAAGGAGAGAGGAAATGGATTTATTATCAATAATAGTGACAGGTTTGGTATTTATCAATACACTTGGAGCGATTATTACGATATTTAGAGAACCAAGAGAGATATCAGCTACATGGGCTTGGTTATTAGTCTTAGTCTTTTTCCCATTTTTAGGTTTTTTCATTTATTTCTTTTTTGGAAGAAAAATTAGTAAAGATCGGATTTTTGATTTGAAATCCCAAGATACATTTGGAATTAGAAAACTAGCTGAAACTCAATTAGAAGAATTAGAACAAGATAATACTTTTTTTGAAGACTTATATTTAAAAGAATTAGCAGTATTATTTTTAGAAAGTGATGAATCTGTTATTACGAAAGGAAATCAAGTTGAAATTATCACAACTGGGCAGGTGAAATTTACTCAATTAAAAGAAGATTTGAGAAATGCTACAGACCATATTCATATCGGCTATTATATTTTTAATGATGATGAATTAGGGCGTGAATTGTTGGAAATTTTAATTGAAAAAGCGCAACAAGGAGTCGAAGTTTTAGTGCTATACGATGCACTAGGTGCCCGTTTTACAAAACAAAAATTTTGGAAGAAACTTCATGATGCAGGTGGCCGTTCAGAAGCCTTTTTCGGGTATACATTTGGAATCATTAATTTACGGATGAATTATCGTAATCACCGTAAAATTGTTGTCATTGATGGAAAAATTGGCTATGTAGGTGGCTTTAATATTGGGGATGAATATTTAGGAAAAGGAAAATTGGGTCAGTGGAGAGATACGCATTTAAGAATTAGAGGGAATGCGGTATTATCTCTTCAAGCTCGTTTCTTTATTGATTGGAATGCAACAGCTTCAGAACGATATCAAAAAATATTTTCTGAGCGATATTTTCCTACTTTAGAATGTCTAGGAGATACAGCGATGCAAATCGTTTCAACAGGGCCAGATAATGATTATCAAAAAATAAAAATGGGATTTGTTAAAATGATTTATATGGCAAAAAAATCGATTGATATTCAAACGCCTTATTTTATTCCGGATGAAAGTGTTATTGAAGCTTTACAAGTAGCAGCTCTTTCAGGGGTGAAAGTACGAATTATGATTCCATGCAAACCGGATCATCCATTTGTTTATCGTGCCACTGAATATTATTGTCGAAATTTATTAAAAGATGGTGTAGAAATTTATTTATATGAAGAAGGTTTCTTACATGCGAAAACAATGGTTGTAGATGGCGTGGCTTCTACAGTTGGAACGTCAAATTTTGATATGAGAAGTTTCCGATTGAATTTTGAAATTAATGCGTTTATTTATGATGAAGAAATTTCATGTAAGCTACAAGATATTTTTGAAAAAGATATTGAGAATTGTTTATTAGTAGATGAAGCGTATTTTAAAAAGCAATCTCCATGGAGAAAATTAAAACAAAAATTCTCCAGACTGCTTTCTCCGATACTTTAAATTATTTATAAAAGACTTCCCATTGTAGGCAGGAAAATTTGAGACCTTAGGCTCAAATTTTAGCTATGAGACCGAAGGTCTGCTGGCGTCCTAATACTACAATATTAGAAGTCTTTTTTCTACACCTGAATGGCTGAAACGACTTGTTCTAAGTTTAGGATCATGGTTAAATCTTCGCTTAGAAAAACAAAATGATTGTTTGGTTGAATACAGCTTTTAATAATACCTTTTTTAGTAAATTGTTGTAATTCACCTTTCGAATTATATTGTTCAAATAAAAGAGTAATTTCTTTTTTGAAATAGTAACTGTTATGAATCGTCTCAACAACATCAATTAATGGCATCACAGGTGTAAATGAAGTTGATTCTGGTGTAAATTGTAAACTGTTTAATAATGGTTGAATAAATGAATGAAATGGTTTTTTATATTGTTCCATAATCGAACCTCCCGAACAAACGTTTGTATTTATATTATACGAACATTTGTTCTGAAATGCAAACATTATTTAAAAAAATAAAAAAATTTTTTCAAAAAAAGTAGTGTTTCTTCCTATTTAATTATACTAATCAGAGAGGAAGCAGGCGTAGAATTAACGTTTGATACATTTTATAAAGAAGGGTATAATAATAAAAGTAGGGATTTATAATCGATTCAGACCTATAAGATGGGAGGTGTACTATGAGCCAAAAAATTGTAGAATCTGTTCAATCTATTGAAAATCAAGCTCAACAATTAAAAGAAGATTTTCAAAAGAAAATTGATGAAGCAAAAATTCAAGCGAATCAAAAGATTTCTGAATCTAAAAAGAATGTAGAAATCGCTTTGACAAATTATAAAAAAGAATTAGAGGATAAATATTCTCAAAAGAAATTGGATTTCCAAGAAGAATTAGCATCTCTTCAAAAAGAAGAAATTCAACAAATACAACAGGTATTTGAAGTCAATCGACAAGAATTGGTTCAGGAAACAATTAAGGAGGTGTTAAAACGATATGGCAATTGCTAAAATGAAAAAATTGATGTTTATTGCACCAAATCGTATTCAAAGCCAATTGATGGACGCGGTTCAAGAATTACAATCATTAGAATTCATTTCCTTAAGTCAAGGGCAATCCATGTTAGAAGAATCAAAACCTTCGAATCAAAAAAATCTTCAAGAGTTAGAAAGTAAAGTAGAACGATTACAAGTAGATATTTGCTTTTTAGAAAAATATCTTAAAACACCTTCACTCATGAAAAAATTGAGAACTAAAAAAGAAACCTTTACGATTGAAGAACTTCAACAAACGGTTTCTAATTGGGATTATCAAGGATTAATAGAGAGTGTTGAAAACTATCGAGTACAATTACAAAAATTTGAAGATAAAAATGCAGAGCTCGTTGAAACTGAAATTCTACTTAGAAAATGGGGGGAATTAGACTTCCATCCAAAGGAAATCTTTAAACAACCATTTACGAAGACAAAAATGGGGACGATTCCTCAAACAACGGATAATCGTTATTTAGAAAGTCTAAAAGAGAGTCAGTGGATTGTTATTCAGGAAGTGTATCATACAAGAGAAGAGGTTGGAGTATTTGCAACCTATTCAAGAAAACATCAACAAGAAGCTAAAGAAGAATTAGCGAAAGTGAATTTTAGTGTGACATGGTACCCATTTGACCATAGTCCTAAAGAAGAATTGCAATTGAATTTAGAATGTCAAAAACAATTAAAAGAAGCTAAAATTTCATTAGTACAAGAAATGCAACAACAAGAAGATCTTGTTAGAAAATTAAAATTGTATTGTGAATATGCGTTTAATGAATGGCAAAAAGAAATTGCAAAAGAGCAATTGTATTCAGGAGAACATTTATTCTGTTTACATGGTTATTTATGTGATGATGTGGTGGAACAAGCAAAACAACAAATTGAAGATTATGGAATTGCTTCTCAAGTGACAGTAGTAGAATTGGAAATTGATCCAGAAGAATATGAAGAAGCTCCAACTGTCTTGAAAAACCATTCGCTCATTAAACCATTTGAAATGATGATTGAGATGTATGGTTTACCAAAATATGGAGAGGTGGATCCAACACCATTTACAGCGCCGTTTTATCTTGTGTTCTTTGGAATGATGTCTGCGGATATCGGATATGGACTTGTATTATGGTTCGCAACATTCCTCGGGTTAAAACTGTTTGTATTAGATAAAGGGATGAAACGTAATTTAATGTTCTTCCATTTATTAAGTTATCCAACAGTAGTTTGGGGAATTATATTTGGTTCATTTTTTGGAGTAGATATGCCATTCCAACCATTATCGCTTTCAAAAGATTTAACGACAATTATGATTTTGTCAATCATTTTTGGGATTATTCAAATTATTGTAGGTCTATTTATCGGAGCTTATAGTAACTGGAAGAAAAAAGATTATGCCAATGCGTACACCACCCATATTGGATGGTTAGCGATTATTTTTGGCTTAATTTTATATTTAGTAGGTTCGATGATTTTAAATATACCGATTCTTGCAACCATTGGATCATATGTAGCAATGATTGCAGCGGTACTAATTGTGATCGTATCGATGTTGACAAGTTCGAATAAATTTGCGGGCTTGGCAAGTGGTTTATATAACTTATATGGGATTAGTGGTTATGTGGGAGATGTTGTCAGCTATACTCGTTTGATGGCTTTAGCGGTATCAGGGGGGAGTATTGCAGCAGCGTTTAACATGCTAGTGACTTTCTTACCACCAGTCGCAAGAGTGACAGTAGGAATTCTTCTGTTAATTGCACTTCATGGGTTAAATATTTTCCTAACATTTTTAGGAGCTTATGTTCATGGATTAAGATTACAGTTTGTAGAATTCTTTGGTAAATTCTATGAAGGTGGCGGAAGAGCGTTAAAACCATTTAAAACGTATGAAAAATATATTGAAACAAAACAAAAATCAAATCAATAAGATGGAGGAAGATTTATTATGACAAACTGGTTAACATTTTTTACTGAAAATTCTGGAGGTTTTATTTTCGCAGCATTAGGAATGGCTGTAGCAAGTATTTTTTCAGGAATTGGTTCTTCAAAAGGTGTAGGGATTGCAGGGGAAGCTGCAGCAGCCTTAATTAAAGAACAACCTGAAAAATTCGTTCAAGCGTTAATTTTACAATTATTACCTGGTACTCAAGGGATTTATGGATTCATCATCGCATTCTTCATTATGCAAAAAATGAGCGCAACAATGCCTTTAAGTTCTGGTTTATACTTATTAATGGCAGCTTTACCAATTGCATTCACAGGTTTATTATCTGGTATTGCTCAAGGGAAAGTAGCAGCGGCTGGTGTTCAAATTTTAGCGAAAAAACCAGAAGAATCTACTAAAGGGATTATCTTTGCAGCCATGGTTGAAACTTATGCAATTTTAGGATTATTGGCTTCATTCTTAATTATCAATCAATTAGGTTAGGAGTTGGAACGTTTGAAAGATTTAGAGCAACTAAAACAACAAGTATTAAAAGAAGTTGAAGAAGATTTCTCACATCAATTAGCTGTTGCTACTAAAGAAGAAGAAGAACGTACAAATGTCATGAATGCAACTTTAGCCGAACAAGAAGTGGTAAAGAAAACTCAATTAAAACAACGTGCAAAACAACTTTTGGATAAAGAAAAACAATCTTTAGTCAATGCGAGTAAAAAAGAAATTTTACAAGAGAAAAGACGATTACTCGATAGCGTGTTTGAGGAAGTTTACTCCTTAATGTCTGGATGGAGCGGCGTAACGTTAGTACAGTTTATTCAATCGGCAGTAGCTCAATTACCTAAACAAGAAAAAATCACTTTAGTGTTAGGGGAAGCAACAGCAAGTCAATTATCACAAGAAGATATTCACCAATTAACGATTGCTTCTGAAGTAGAAGTATCCCAAACGACTTTAAAACAAAAAGTGGGCTTTGTGTTACAACAATCAGGAATTGAATACAACTATTTATTCGATGCATTATTAAAGGATTTAAAACAAGAATACTCACCAGAGTTAGCTAAAAAAGCTTTTGAAAGATAGGAGGGATTTCAATGAATGATTTAGCTTATTCAGGAATCAATACTACTGTTCGTATTTTAGAACAGCAATTACTTTCAAAAGATATCATGAATAGTTTATTAGCTTCAAAAGACTTACAACAAGCTTTAGAAGTTTTACAAAAAACGGCTTATGATTTTCAAGCGGATGAATTATTACAAACGAAACAATTTGATGCGGTATTAATGAAACATTTGAAAAAACAGTATGAGGAATTATATGAATTAATGCCTACACCTGAATTGTTCGATATTTTTTCAATTCGTTATACGTATCATAATTTAAAAGTTTTATTAAAAGAAAAATTTACTAAAAAAGATTTCTCGCATTTATTAATCCCAATTGGCCGTTATTCATTGGCAAGCTTAAAACAATTGGTAGAAACGAGAGATTCTCAAGATGTTCCTAATGTAATGGTGACAGCTGTTCGAGAAGCTTATGAAGATTTTGAAAATTTTGAGCGATTAGAAACTGCTGACGTTTTTATGGATACGTATTATTTTAAACATTTAAGAATGTTAGAACGTCAATTGCAAGATGAAAAAGTAACAGAATTTGTCAATTTAATGATTGATTTAGAAAATATTGCTACTTTGATTCGAGCAAGTGCTCAAAAACAATCAAGAAGCTTTTTACAAACCGTATTATCCAATGAAGGAACGGTATCGAAAACGCAATTAATTGATACATTCCAAGAATTGGGTTGGGCATCATTATTACAATTGTTTGATGGTGTGTCTTATAAAGAAGAATTGGAAAGTATTTTATCGCAAGAAAACATTTCTGTATTGAAATTAGAATTGTTGAAAGACGAATGCATTTATCGTTATTTAAAAGATGCGACTTTCGATGCTTTTGGACCTTATCCATCCCTTGCCTATATTCATGCCAGTGAAATGGAAGTGAAAAATATTCGATTGATTTTAGTAGGAATCGATAATGGGTTTAGTGAAGAACAATTAAGAGAAAGGATGCGACCAGTTTATGGCTCATAAAATTGCAGTTGTTGGAGATAAAGACTCAGTCCTTCCTTTCAAAATTCTTGGGTTTGATGTATTTCCTGCTCATGAAAGTTTAGAAGCAAGAGAAACCATTGATCGATTAGCCAGTGAAGAATATGGAATTATTTATGTCACAGAAGCGATTGCATCAGAAATTGCGGAAACCATTCGTCGTTATGATGCAGTTGTTTCACCAGCAATCATTTTAATTCCAAATCATAAAGGTTCATTGTCCATTGGAAAATCAAGAATTCAAGAAAATGTGGAAAAGGCTGTAGGTCAAAACATTTTATAATTCGTAAAATTTAGTTAAGAGGAGGTACTTCGGTGAAGAGCGGAAGAATCGTAAAAGTATCAGGACCATTAGTGACCGCTGAAGGTATGGAAGATGCAAATATTCAAGATATTTGTCATGTGGGTCACCTTGGACTGATTGGTGAAATTATTGAGATGCGTAAAGGTGTTGCCTCTATTCAAGTTTATGAAGAAACGTCTGGAATAGGACCAGGAGAACCAGTAACAACAACAGGAGAAGCACTTTCTGTTGAATTAGCTCCCGGAATCATCTCTCAAATGTTTGATGGAATTCAACGTCCATTGAATACATTTAAAGAAGTATCTAACAGTGACTTTTTAGTTCGTGGAACAGTAGTAGCCCCATTAGATCGTCAAAAAGAATGGGAGTTTCACGCAACAGCAGCAGTAGGTCAAACTGTTGAAGCTGGAGACATTGTAGGTTATGTACAAGAAACTAAAGTTGTTCAACATAAAATTATGGTTCCTTATGGAGTGAAAGGAACAGTAACAAGTATTTCAAGTGGAACGTATCGTATTGAAGATACGGTTTATACGATTGAAACAGAAGAAGGAGAAAAATCTTTCAATCTCATTCAACGTTGGCCTGTTCGTCAAGGACGTCCATTTAAAGTGAAGAAAAATACGGAAGTTCCAATGTTAACAGGACAACGTGTTATCGATACTTTCTTCCCTGTCACAAAAGGGGGAGCTGCAGCTGTACCTGGACCATTCGGAGCTGGTAAAACAGTTGTTCAACACCAAATTGCAAAATGGTCTGACGTAGATATCGTAGTTTACGTAGGTTGCGGTGAACGTGGAAATGAGATGACAGACGTATTAAATGAGTTCCCAGAATTAATTGACCCAACTACTGGTGAATCCATTATGGAAAGAACGATTTTAATTGCGAACACATCGAATATGCCTGTAGCAGCTCGTGAAGCTTCGATTTATACAGGGATTACAATTGCAGAGTATTTCCGTGATATGGGATATAGTGTAGCTATTATGGCGGATTCAACTTCACGTTGGGCAGAAGCATTACGTGAAATGTCAGGACGTTTAGAAGAAATGCCTGGGGATGAAGGATATCCTGCTTACTTAGGTGGTCGTATTGCTGAATATTATGAACGTGCAGGACGTGTTGTTACTTTAGGTAGCGAGGGTCGTGAAGGTACCATTACTGCCATTGGTGCGGTATCACCTCCAGGGGGAGATACTTCAGAACCTGTTACTCAAAATACATTACGTGTTGCTAAAGTATTCTGGGGATTAGATGCAACATTAGCGCAAAAACGTCACTTCCCATCGATGAACTGGCTAACTTCTTATTCTCTATACAATCAAGAAGTTGGAAAATATATGGATGAACACATTCATGAAAATTGGTCATCAATGGTTCAACATGCGATGCAAACATTGCAAGAAGAAGCAAGTTTAGAAGAAATTGTGCGTTTAGTTGGTTTAGAGTCATTATCCGAAAAAGACCGCTTAACAATGACGATTGCTAAATCCATTCGTGAAGATTACTTACAACAAAATGCCTTTGATGATGTGGATACATTCACTTCTCGTGAAAAACAATATCGTATGTTAGATTTAATTTTAACATTTGAAGAACAAGCAAGACATGCGATGAGTGTTGGAGCTTATTATGCAGAAATTATGGATGGTACAGAAGAAATTCGTGACCGTATTGCTCGTTCAAAATATATTCCAGAAAGTCAAATGGAACAATTTACAGCAATTAAAGAACAAATTCAACAAGATGTTAAAGCAACTATTCAAAGAGGAGGAATGACAAATGCTTAAAGAATATCGTACGATTAGTGAAGTTGTCGGGCCTCTAATGATGGTTGAACAAGTAGAAGGCGTTAAATTTGATGAGTTAGTAGAAATTCAATTACAAAATGGAGAAACTCGTCATGGTCAAGTACTAGAAGTACATGAAGATAAAGCAATGGTACAAATTTTTGAAGGACCAAGCGGTATTAATATTCGTGATTCAAAAGTACGTTTTAAAGGGAAACCTTTATCGTTAAATGTATCAGAAGATATGGTTGGTCGTATTTTTGATGGAATGGGAAATGTCATTGATGGTGGACCTGAATTATTACCGGAAGCATCTTTAGATGTAAACGGACAAGCAATTAACCCAGTTTCTCGTGACTATCCGGATGAATTTATTCAAACAGGAATTTCAGCCATTGACCATTTAAATACATTAGTTCGTGGACAAAAATTACCAGTATTTTCTGGGTCAGGTTTACCTCATAAAGAATTAGCAGCTCAAATTGCTCGTCAAGCTACGGTATTAAATAGTGATGAAAAATTTGCGGTAGTATTTGCTGCCATGGGAATTACCTTTGACGAAGCAGAATACTTTATGGAAGATTTCCGTAAAACAGGAGCGATTGATCGTTCAGTCATGTTTATTAACTTAGCAAATGACCCAGCGATTGAAAGAATTGCGACTCCTAAAATTGCCTTAACAACAGCTGAATATTTAGCGTATGAAAAAGACATGCACGTTTTAGTTATCATGACAGATATGACAAACTACTGTGAAGCATTACGTGAAATTTCAGCAGCTCGTCGTGAGGTTCCAGGTCGTCGTGGATATCCAGGTTACTTATATACAAACTTATCGACATTATATGAACGTGCTGGACGTCTCGTAGGACGTAAAGGATCTGTAACTCAAATTCCAATTTTATCCATGCCTGAAGATGATATTACACACCCAATTCCAGACTTAACAGGTTATATTACTGAAGGTCAAATTATTTTGGATCGTGCATTAGATAAACAAGGAATTCAACCTCCAATTAATGTATTGCCATCTCTTTCTCGTTTGAAAGATAAAGGTTCAGGTGAAGGAAAAACTCGTAAAGACCATGCTTCAACGATGAACCAATTATTTGCTGCCTATGCAACAGGAAAACAAGCAAAAGAATTAGCAGTCGTATTAGGAGAATCTGCTTTATCAAAAACAGATAAATTATATGTTGAATTTACAGATCGATTCGAAAAAGAATACATCAGTCAAGGATTCCAAACGAATCGTACCATTCAAGAAACATTAGATTTAGGTTGGGAATTACTATCAATTTTACCTCGTACGGAATTAAAACGTATCAAGGATGAAATGCTTGATGAATTTTTACCTAAAGGGGAGTGATTCCTAAATGGTGAGATTAAATGTAAAACCAACAAGAATGGAATTGTCTAAATTAAAACAGCGATTAACCGTTTCTGTTCGTGGTCATAAATTATTAAAAGATAAACAAGATGAATTAATGAGACAATTCATTGAGTTGATTCGTAAAAATAATGAATTACGTGATCAAGTTGAAAAACGATTAACAGCAGGAATGAAAAGTTTTGTTTTAGCAAAAGCAACGTTAGAAGAAGCTTTTATTGAAGAACTAGTGGCAATTCCACCACAAAGTGTCACATTGAATTTACAAGAAAAGAATATTATGAGTGTTTCTGTTCCGGAAATGAATTTTACAGTAGTAGAACAAAATCAAGAGAGTGATTTTAAATATGGCTATTTAAACTCAAATAGTGAGATTGATCATTCAATTGAAGAAATTTCTGCAGTGTTACCCGATTTATTATCATTAACAGAAATTGAAAAAACTTGTCAGTTATTAGCTGATGAGATTGAAAAAACACGTCGAAGAGTAAATGCTTTAGAATATCGTATGATTCCTCAATTAGAAGAGACGATTTACTACATTGAAATGAAGTTAGAAGAACAAGAACGTGCAAGTATCACTCGTATTATGAAAGTAAAAGATATGGGTCAAAAATCATAATGAATAAATAAGAAAACGAGCATCTTGAAACGGAGATGCTCGTTTTTGTTATTATCGGACTATATTTCCGGCTTGTTTAAGAGAAAACGCAGATAATAATGAGGAAAAGATTATAATTTGTTGAGGAAGGGATATTTTTTCTGCTTTGGCTTGTTGTTAGACTAAAGTTTATGATAAGATAGTAGAAAGCTTTAAAAAGAATGGAGTTTAGAGACGATTATGACAAAAAGAGGATTGTTAATCGTTTTATCTGGCCCATCAGGCGTAGGGAAAGGAACAGTTAGGGCTGCAATTTTTTCAAAAGGGGAACAAAAATTTGTTTACTCAATTTCAGCTACAACTCGCCTACCACGTACAGGTGAAACAGATGGAGTCGATTATTTCTTCAAGACAAGAGAAGAATTTGAACAAATGATTCAAAATAAACAATTATTGGAATATGCTGAATATGTTGGGAATTATTATGGCACTCCACTAGAATATGTAGAAAATACATTAGCGCAAGGAAAAGATGTATTTTTAGAAATTGATGTACAAGGCGCGATTCAAGTTCGTGAATTAATGCCAGATGGAGTATTTATTTTCTTAACACCGCCTGATTTAAATGAATTAGAATCTCGTATTGTTAATAGAGGAACAGATTCTGATGAAGTAATTGCGAAACGTATGAAAACAGCTCGTGAAGAATTAGAGTTGATGAAGTACTATGATTACTCTGTTGTGAACGATACAGTGAACAATGCTGTTCAAAAAATCGAAGCAATTATTCAAACAGAGCACTTGCGAATCGTTAGAAATTTAGATACTATAGAAGAGTTAGAAGAAATATTGGATGAAGAGTAGAAAGAGGTAATCTATTATGATGTTATATCCTTCAATTGATAAATTATTAAATAAAATTGATTCAAAATATTCTTTAGTAATTTTATCAAGTAAAAGAGCTCATGAATTACACCATCATGAACCACAAAAATTAGAAGACTATCAATCAGATAAAAATGTTGGCCGTGCGTTAGAAGAAGTTATCGCAGGTGAATTAGGAATTCGCGAAGATAGTATTCCTGAAGAAGTTTAATGATGAAGAAGCCTTGAAGTGGAGAAATCACTTCAAGGTTTTTATTTTTTAAAATATGATTTAAGAGTGAATAAATCGTTTTCTATTTTTTGAAAAAGATGATACACTATTCTTATGATGTAAATTGGGGTAAGTATACCTCTAAAGCGAGGTGAAATCATGTTTGCACAAGTAATAGTAGATGTTCCAGTAAATCAAGTGAATCATACTTTTGATTATATCATTCCTGAAATTTTCGATGGAGAAATTGAAGTGGGAATGAGAGTAGTTGTTCCGTTTGGTTCAAGAAATGTGCAAGGCTTTGTTGTTTCCATTTCTCCTACAACAGAGTTTGAAGGTGAATTTAAAGAAATTGAACGATTGATGGATCTTGAACCTGTTCTCTCAAAAGAAATGATTGAATTAGGAGCATATATGTCCAATCATTTATTCGCATTTTTAATTCACTGTTATCAAACAATGTTGCCAGCGATGTTAAAAACAACAACGAGAAAATTTTTTATATTAGAAAATCCCCAAGAACACGAAGAGATTTATCAAGAAATTTTTAAGGGACAAACCGAAATAGAAGTAACTGATGAAATGCCAAAGGAAATACTAGCGAAGTTACTACGTTTAAAACTTAAAGGAATTATCCAAGCTAAAACATTAGTAGAAGATCGTAAACAAATTAAAACCGAAGATTGGATTGTGTTATCGTATTTACCCGAAGAATATTTGGAAATGATGAAACAAGTTCCAAAAAATGCGACAAAACAAATAAGATTTCTGGAAGGGTTATCTAGTTTAGAGAATACAGAAATTTCAAAAGCTGAATTTATGACTCGCTTTAATGTTATTTCACCAGATGTGAAAACAGCTCTTGATAAAGGGTGGATTATGCTTGAAAAAAGAGTAGTAGACAGAGATCCCTATGCGGGAAGAACAATTGTCCACTCGAAACCATTTGAACTAAATGACGAGCAAAAACAAGTCTTCGAACAAGTGTTAGAAGAAAAGGATGATACTTCTCATGTTTATTTATTGCAAGGTGTGACAGGATCAGGAAAAACGGAAGTATATCTTCAATGGATTGGAGAAGCTATTCAAAAAGGAAAAAGCGCTATGATGCTTGTTCCAGAAATTTCATTAACTCCTCAAATGGTTCAGCGATTCAAAGAACGATTTGGAAATCGAGTAGCTGTTTTACATAGTGGTTTGAATCCTGGAGAAAAACATGATGAATGGCAAAAAATAAAAGAAGGTCGTGCAGATATTGTTGTTGGAGCAAGATCTTCGGTATTTGCACCGTTAGAAAATATTGGCATTATTGTTTTAGATGAAGAACATGAGAGCACTTATAAGCAGGATGATACTCCACGTTATCATGCGAGAGATATTGCGATTTGGAGAGGAAAATATCATGGTTGTCCTGTCGTACTTGGAAGTGCAACTCCAAGTTTAGAATCGCGAGCAAGAGCGGAAAAAGGAGTTTATCGTTTATTACGCTTAACAAAGCGTGCTAAACATCAACCGTTGCCTCAAGTTCATGTACTAGATATGAAACAAGAATTTTTGGCACAAAAAGGAAGTTTCTCTAAACGTCTATTACAAGTTTTAGAAGACCGTTTAGAAAAAGGAGAGCAAAGTGTGTTGCTCTTAAATCGAAGAGGATATTCATCCTTTATTATGTGTCGAGATTGTGGTTATGTATTAGAATGTCCAAATTGTGATATTTCCTTGACGCTTCATATGGATACAAAAGTGATGAAATGCCATTACTGTGGTCATGAAGAAGGTATTCCAAATCATTGTCCGAAATGTCATAGCCGACAAATTCGTTATTTCGGAACGGGAACTCAAAAGCTTCAAGAAGAATTAGAGCAATTGTTGCCAACTGCAAGAGTTATTCGAATGGATGTCGATACAACTCGTAAAAAGGGACAACATGAAGCGTTGTTAAAACAATTTGAAGAACAAAAAGCGGATATTTTAATTGGAACACAAATGATTGCCAAAGGCTTAGATTTTCCAAATGTCACTTTAGTAGGAGTAGTTAATGCAGATACAGCTTTAAATATTCCCGATTTTAGAGCAGCAGAAAAAACTTTCCAATTATTAACGCAAGTAGCAGGAAGAGCTGGTAGAGGAGATAAGGCTGGAGAAGTAATTATTCAAACGTATAATCCAGATCATTATGCGATTCAATTAGCCCAACATCATTATTACGAGGCCTTCTTTGCTCAAGAGATGAAAATGAGACACCTGGCTCATTATCCGCCGTATTATTTTACAGTGATGATTACAGTTTCTAGTGAACAAGAATATGTTGCACAAAAACAGGCATATGACATTAAAAAGGTATTGGAAGGTAAACTATCTTCTCAATCTGTCTTATTAGGCCCAAGTGCGAAATCAATTGCTAGAATGAATAATCGTTATTATTATCAATTAATTATTAAATATAAAAAAGATCCAGTATTAGATATTTTATTACATGAGGTCTTAGTCAATACTCAACCAACTCCACTGTCAAAAGTAGCAGTATCTATTGATGTAGAACCTCAATATTTTTTATAAAGATAGGAAGTGGAATTTTGAAAAAAATTATTTTTATGGGGACACCCGAATTTTCAACAAAAGTATTACATGCTTTAGTCAATTCAGAAGAATATGAAGTGATTGCGGTTGTGACTCAACCGGATAGACCAGTTGGGCGTAAAAAAGTGATTACTCCATCACCCGTGAAAAAATATGCATTAGAGCAAAATATTGCTGTTTATCAACCAGAAAAATTAACAGGTTCAGAAGAATTAGAGCAATTAATGACATTAGATGCTGATTTAATTGTAACAGCTGCTTATGGTCAGTTTTTACCGAAGAAATTTTTAGAATTTCCAAAACAAGGTGCTGTCAATGTTCATGCATCCTTATTACCAAAATATCGCGGGGGTGCACCGATTCATTACGCGATTATGAATGGAGATTCTCATACAGGTGTAACTATTATGCGAATGGTTAGCAAAATGGACGCGGGAAATATTTTGTCACAACGTTCTATTCCAATTGAACAAGAAGATGATGTAGCTTCTATGTTTGAAAAATTAAGTGTGGTAGGTGCGGAATTATTATTAGACACATTGCCGCAAATTTTTGATGGGACAATTACAGAAATTGTACAAGATGAAGCGTTCGTAACGTATTCTCCGAATATTACACGAGAACAAGAACAAATCGATTGGACAAAAGAAGCGAGAATGGTGGATTGCTTTATCCGTGGCTTACGTCCTTGGCCAACTTCATTTACTATATTAAATGGAGAAAGAGTGAAAATCTGGCAAGTGAAAGTAGTAGAACAAACAACTGCTGAACAACCAGGAACTTTATTTAAAGAAAATCATCAATTGTATGTAGCGTGTGGTAATCAAACCGTATTAGAAATTATTGAATTACAACCTGCGGGTAAAGCTAAAATGAGTTCAGAGTCCTTTATGAATGGTTTTGCTTCTGTCATTGAAGAGAAAGCTTGCTTTGAAGGAGTAAATCATGGATAAAGTCAGAAATGCAGTTGTAGACTTATTAGTTCAAGTGGAACAGGATCAATCCTATTCAACGATTAGTTTGAAAAAAGTGATTGAGCAGCAAAAATGGTCTGCAAAAGATAAAGGTCTGTTAACTGAATTGTTTTATGGAACGATTCAACGAAAAATAACAATTGATTTTTATTTAGCGCCTTATATTCAAAAAGCAAAGAAAATTCAACCATGGGTGAAACAGTTGCTAAGAATTTCGATTTATCAAATGGTGTTTTTAGATAAAATTCCTGATCATGCAGCGATTTTTGAAGCAGTACAAATTGCGAAAAAACGTGGTCATCAAGGGATTGCAAAATTTGTCAATGGCGTACTGAGAAATTTCCAAAGAAATGATTTAAGAAGTTTGGAGGAAATAAAAGATGCAGATGAAAGAATGAGTGTACAGTATAGTATTTCAAAATGGATGTATCAATTATTTAAAGACCAGTATGGAGTAGAAAAAGCACAACAAATTTCTGAGTCTATTTTAACAGCGCCAAGTGTCAGTGTTCGTATTCAACCAAATCATTTATCGCAGGAACAAGTAAAACAACTGTTAGAAAAAGAAGGAGTTCAGACTAGAGAGAGTCAGTTATCTAACAGATGTCTTATTGTGGAAGAGGGAAATGTTTTCCAATCGAAAGCTTTTGAACAAGGACTTATAACGATTCAAGATGAGGCTTCTTCTTTAGTAGCACAAGTTGCTAATTTACAACCAATCAATAAAGTACTCGATACATGTGCTGCCCCCGGAGGAAAGACAACGCATATTGCAAGCTATTTAGATTCATTAAAAGGTGGACATGTCGATGCATTAGATTTATATGAACATAAACTAAAGAAAATACAAGAAAACGCTAAAAGACTACAAGTGGAAGATTGTATTTCGATGAGGGTACTAGATGCTCGTACTGTTCATGAAGTTTATCCAATGGAAAGCTTTGATGCGGTATTTGTGGATGCACCTTGTTCAGGTTTAGGATTAGTTCGTCGTAAACCGGATATTAAATATACAAAAGAATTAAAAGATTTAAAGAGTTTGGGAAAAATTCAACTTGATATTTTGATATCTGCTTCAAAAATGGTAAAATCAAAGGGAAGTCTAGTGTATTCTACTTGTACGATAAATAAGTCAGAAAACAGAGAGTTAGTCAATCAATTTTTAAAAGCGAATCCAGAATTTGAAATCGAACCGATTGGGCAGTGGATTCATAAAGATACAGAAGATATTACAATATTACCAAATGACTATAATAGTGATGGCTTTTATATTTGTAAATTAATTAAAAAATCTTAATTATTGAGGAGGGATTGAATGAAATTTGCGATAAAAAGTGATGTTGGTCAACGAAGAAAAGTAAACGAAGATGCTGCAGGATACTTTGAAAGCAAAAATAATATCCCGATTATGATGGTATGTGATGGTATTGGTGGTCATAATGCTGGTGAAGTTGCAAGTTCAATGGCTCTTATGTCAATTGGTCAAGCTTGGGAAAAAATGGAATTAGATGATATTGAAGAAGTTTATCAATGGTTGATTCAAAAAATTGAAGAAGTAAATAAGGATATTTTTTCACGTTCCACACAATATGAAGATTTGTATGGGATGGGCACTACCTTAGTTGCAGCCATTGTAATTGGAAATCAATTAATGATTGCCAATGTTGGAGATAGTCGAGCTTATGTATTGAGAAATTTCCAATTAAAACAATTGACAGAAGATCAAAGTTTAGTCAATGCGTTGTTGAAATCTGGTGAAATTACTCCGGAAGAAGCAGAAAATCACCCTAATAAAAATATTGTTACTCAATCACTGGGGGTAACATCTTCAGTAGAAATTGATTTTGTAAGAATGACTGTCAAAGACGAGGACACATTATTATTATGTAGTGATGGTTTGAGTGATATGTTATCTCTAGAAGAGATTCGAAATGTAATGAATCATTATTCAGATGTCGAACAACAAGTAGAAAAAGCTGTACAAGAAGCTAATGATGCAGGCGGTCATGATAATATTACGGTTGCAATTGCAAGAATTCAATTACAAGAGGAGGTAGCCTAATGTTAGAAGCTGGAAAAACATTAAATGGACGTTATAAAATTCAAACTTTAATTGGAACCGGTGGAATGGCTGCGGTTTACCTTGCAAAAGATTTAATATTAGATAGATTAGTAGCAATTAAAGTGTTACGATTGGATTTTAGACAAAATAATGATGCAATGAGAAGGTTTAGACGTGAAGCTTTATCAGCAACACAATTAACTCACCCGAATATTGTTGGAGTGTATGATGTAGGACAGTCACAAGAAATGAATTATATTGTGATGGAATATGTTGAAGGAACAGATTTAAAAGACTACATTAGACAAAGCGGAGCTCTACATCCAATTGAAGCTGTTCGGATTATGATGCAAATTGTTTCAGCAATTGCTGCGGCTCATCAAAATCGTATTATTCATCGCGATATAAAACCACAAAATATTTTAATCGATCGAGAAGGAAATGTTAAAATCACAGATTTTGGGATTGCCGTCGCATTATCTGATACTTCTTTAACTCAAACGAATACATTGCTAGGGTCTGTTCATTACTTATCACCTGAACAAGCAAGAGGTGGAATGGCGACGATTCAAACGGACATCTATGCTTTAGGAATTGTGTTATATGAATTATTAACAGGTAGAGTTCCTTTTGATGGTGAATCAGCAGTCTCTATTGCCTTAAAACATTTCCAAGAGCCATTACCACCAGTTGTAAATCCAACGGCGATGGTTCCGCAAAGTTTAGAAAATATAGTGTTAAAAGCAACTGCAAAAGATCCAATGAATCGTTATAGAAGTTGCTATGAAATGTTCCAAGATTTAAAAACTTGTTTAGACTCTACAAGATTATATGAGAAGAAATTTGTCCCAACGAGTTTTTCAGGAGAAACAAAAGTACTATCTCCAATCACAACACAAAAAATTAAACCAATTCAATCAAGTAGAGAAATTCCAGTTGTAGAAATGGATGAAGAAAAGCCAGTTAAGAAAAAAAGGAAATGGCCTTGGTTATTATTACTTATGATATCCGTTATTGGAATTATGACTTTTGTATTTTTACGTTCAAGCCCAAAAGAAGTTCAAGTGCCAGATGTAACGAATTTAACAGAAGCTGCTGCTAAAATAAAATTAGCAGATGCTAAGTTAAGTGTAACGGATGTTATTCAAGTACAATCAGACGAGATTGAGAGTGGAAAGGTTATTGAAACGAATCCAAAGGCCGGCAGTACAGTAAAAGAAAAATCAAAAGTGACGATAAAAGTAAGTTCTGGAAAAGAAGCAGTCATTATGAAAGACTATCGGAATAAAACTTATGAAGCTGCAAGAGATGAATTGAAAAAATTAGGATTCACTGTAGAGAAAAAAGAAGAAAATTCTGATAGTGTCGAAGCAGGAAAAGTAATTTCGCAAAGTATTGCTCCAAATCAAAAAGTTGAAGGGAAAGATACAGTCATCACTTTAGTGGTAAGTAAAGGTGAAACTTCAATTAAAATGGCAAACTTAAAAGGTTATACAAGAGAAGGAGCCATTGAATACGCAAATACGAATAATTTAAACTTAACGATTACTGAAGAAGAAAATGATGCGACAGTAGATACTGTTATTAGTCAATCAATTCGCGAGGGTTCTAATATTAAAAAAGGAACCCCTTTAACGATTGTTTTATCAAAAGGGAAAAAAGCACATACAGTTACAAAACAAATTATGATTCCTTATCAAAAATCAGCAAACAACTCGAATGGAAAAGTTAATAAAATTTCTATCTACATTGAAGATTCTGTAAACCAAATTCAAAATGTATATAAAACTTTAGAAATTACTGAAGATACAAGTGTGAATATAACATTTAATTTAAACAATACCCAATCAACTGGTAAATATAAAATTGTAAGTGATGGTAAGGAAATTGCTTCTGGAACTGTTCAATAGCGTGAAAGACTGTAGCGTAAAAAACTGGCTCATCGACAAATTCTGTTGGTGGATTAAATTTAACACCAAATTAAGTCTTTCATTTTAAATGAACAAGGTGGAAGAAAAGTAACGATTTAATCGATTTAACAATCAACCACAAACATAACTATGAACGAAATCTAGTTTTAACTTTATAATGAGCAGGGGCATGTTATCCGCGATTAGCGGTTTGGGGGCTGTGAAATTTGATATTATTTTTCGCTTCCCCCAATTCAACATGCCCATGGAGGCTCATTGTCAAGTTAAAACGACTCTATACATACTTTTTTAACTCATAATGACTTTCTATTGACCGGGGTAAAGAAACAACCTTTAATAATCTTGATTCTTAATTTCATATTCTCAAAATTTCGATATCCATATGCAACACGTTTAATTACTTTAATGAGATTATTCGTTCCTTCAATAGCTCCATTGGAATATCCTGTCGTAAAAGCTTGATAAATCCCATTCTTAAAACGTTTAAACACTTCAAACTTCTTCTTAAATTCATAAGGTAATTGTTTTGGAATTTCCTTTATACATGTCATAAATGCCTCGTAATTTTTCTTTTTATAGGCTTTTCTAAGTTCTTGAATGAAATCATATGCATCTGATAACACTTCGTCAAAACTCAATAATTTTTCTACCAATTGAGCTTGAGTAAGATAGGTTTTGAAGTGATAATTGTACCTTAATTTTTCTTCATCTAATTCATCACTAGGCTTTAAGAGTACTTTCCAGTAACGTTTCAATGTCTTCTGTTGTGTTGATTTCGCTGAGAATTGCTTCATAATCACAATGCGCAGTTGATTAAAATTACGATTCATATGTTGAATGATATGGAATCGATCTACTACGATAACAGCGTTTGGAAATACAGTTTTAATAAGATTTTGATAAGAAGCATTCATATCCATCACTAAATATCTTACTTTTAAACGTTGTTTACGAGAAAACTTCATAAAGAATGAAATCATTTCATGAAGTGTTCTACCAGGCAAAATATCAATTAATTGGCGATTTTCTCCATCTAAACAAATGAAATTCATTTTCCCTTGTTGCGTTTTAACGCCTCTAAATTCATCTAAACAAAGCACTTTAGGTAAATAATGATACTGCTGCATTGTTTTTATTTTAAACTTTTTCATCACTCTTTCAACAGTCTTATCAGAAATTGAAAGGAGTTTAGCGATTGCTTTTCTAGAGAAGTTTTCTTTTAAATACAACATAATTTGACACTCTAAATCATAAGAAATATTACTATTTTTTGGAACAAGAGGGCAATCTGCAACCCATGTTTTATGACAATCTTTACAGATGAATCGTTGTACTTTAAGGTCTAAAATAGTCTTATGTCCAAATAGGTGTGGAATTCTAATTTTATGTTCCATAGGAGAATGTTTCATCACATTTTCGCTAGAACAATATAGACAAGAAGTACAAGCACTTGTCCAAGTTCCATTAATTTTATGAACTGTTTCATTGTTTTCTGTCACGATTTCTAACCAATTTTCATCCGTAATAAAATTTTCTTCTGTTAATCTTAGTAATTTTCGTATACAATAGTCCATGAGAGAAATCCTCCTTTGATTTGTTTTAGTCGACTTAATCATAACTCGGATTTCTCTTTTTTGCATGTAAAAAATCCTGTCGGTGATTTCTCACCAACAGGATTTGTCGAACAAGCAAAAAACTACAGTCTTTTTTTCGTAAAAATATAAAAAATGTTAAAAAATGGACTTGCAAAGGAAGAAAATCTATGGTAAATTATAAACACTGTTAACGAACGTTCGCCTTTGAAACGATTGCGAAAAATAAATTTAAAATAAATTTTAAAAAGTAGTTGACAGAAAAAAACACCTGTGATAATATATAGGAGTTGTCGCGATAAAGCGACGTTGACCTTTGAAAACTAAACAAAGAAGACAAACCAAATGTGTAGGGACTTCACAAAAGTGAAGAAACAACAATTTCTTTTCTCTAAGGAGAAAAACAATAAGTCAGTAATTAAAATGAGCTTTCAAAAGCTCATGAATGTATTTTCATGAGAGTTTGATCCTGGCTCAGGACGAACGCTGGCGGCGTGCCTAATACATGCAAGTCGAACGAGAGCGACCGGTGCTTGCACAGGTCAATCTAGTGGCGAACGGGTGAGTAACACGTGGGTAACCTGCCCATCAGAGGGGGATAACATTCGGAAACGGATGCTAAAACCGCATAGGTTCTTTAGTCGCATGACTGAAGAAGGAAAAGAGGCTTCGGCTTCTGCTGATGGATGGACCCGCGGTGCATTAGCTAGTTGGTGAGGTAACGGCTCACCAAGGCCGTGATGCATAGCCGACCTGAGAGGGTGATCGGCCACATTGGGACTGAGACACGGCCCAAACTCCTACGGGAGGCAGCAGTAGGGAATCTTCCGCAATGGACGCAAGTCTGACGGAGCAACGCCGCGTGAGTGAAGAAGGATTTCGGTTCGTAAAACTCTGTTGTTAGAGAAGAACAGCGCATAGAGTAACTGTTATGCGTGTGACGGTATCTAACCAGAAAGCCACGGCTAACTACGTGCCAGCAGCCGCGGTAATACGTAGGTGGCAAGCGTTGTCCGGATTTATTGGGCGTAAAGCGAGCGCAGGCGGTCAATTAAGTCTGATGTGAAAGCCCCCGGCTCAACCGGGGAGGGTCATTGGAAACTGGTTGACTTGAGTGCAGAAGAGGAGAGTGGAATTCCATGTGTAGCGGTGAAATGCGTAGATATATGGAGGAACACCAGTGGCGAAGGCGACTCTCTGGTCTGTAACTGACGCTGAGGCTCGAAAGCGTGGGTAGCAAACAGGATTAGATACCCTGGTAGTCCACGCCGTAAACGATGAGTGCTAAGTGTTGGAGGGTTTCCGCCCTTCAGTGCTGCAGTTAACGCATTAAGCACTCCGCCTGGGGAGTACGACCGCAAGGTTGAAACTCAAAGGAATTGACGGGGACCCGCACAAGCGGTGGAGCATGTGGTTTAATTCGAAGCAACGCGAAGAACCTTACCAAGTCTTGACATCCTTTGACCACTCTAGAGATAGAGCATTCCCTTCGGGGACAAAGAGACAGGTGGTGCATGGTTGTCGTCAGCTCGTGTCGTGAGATGTTGGGTTAAGTCCCGCAACGAGCGCAACCCTTATTACTAGTTGCCAGCATTGAGTTGGGCACTCTAGTGAGACTGCCGGTGACAAACCGGAGGAAGGTGGGGATGACGTCAAATCATCATGCCCCTTATGACTTGGGCTACACACGTGCTACAATGGATGGTACAACGAGCAGCGAACTCGCGAGGGTAAGCGAATCTCTTAAAGCCATTCTCAGTTCGGATTGTAGGCTGCAACTCGCCTACATGAAGCCGGAATCGCTAGTAATCGCGGATCAGCACGCCGCGGTGAATACGTTCCCGGGTCTTGTACACACCGCCCGTCACACCACGAGAGTTTGTAACACCCAAAGTCGGTGAGGTAACCTTACGGAGCCAGCCGCCTAAGGTGGGATAGATGATTGGGGTGAAGTCGTAACAAGGTAGCCGTATCGGAAGGTGCGGCTGGATCACCTCCTTTCTAAGGATAACATCTAATGTTTCGACGTTAGATGAACACGGAACCCTACAGGTTGAAATCTTTGTTTAGTTTTGAGAGGTTAACTCTCAAAACAATAAGTCTAAATCCGAACGGGCCTATAGCTCAGCTGGTTAGAGCGCACGCCTGATAAGCGTGAGGTCGATGGTTCGAGTCCATTTAGGCCCATAAGTTTCGAATTTAATGGGGGCTTAGCTCAGCTGGGAGAGCGCCTGCTTTGCACGCAGGAGGTCAGCGGTTCGATCCCGCTAGTCTCCATACTATCCGAAAGGATAGAAACTCGACCTTTGAAAACTGAATACTATATCACAAATGAAAACCAAAAATTTACCGAGAGTTAGAGAAATCTAACGAAAAAGAGTTTTTTAACAAGAAGCAACGCGACCATAATGGTTAAGTGAATAAGGGCGCACGGTGAATGCCTTGGCACTAGGAGCCGAAGAAGGACGGAACGAACACCGATATGCTTTGGGGAGCTGTAAGCAAGCTAAGATCCAGAGATTTCCGAATGGGGGAACCCAACACCCGTGATGGGGTGTTACGCATAAGCGCAGGCTTATGACGAGGTAGACGCGGGGAACTGAAACATCTCATTACCCGCAGGAAGAGAAAGAAAAATCGATTTCCTGAGTAGCGGCGAGCGAAACGGGAAGAGCCCAAACCAGTGTGCATGCACACTGGGGTTGTAGGACTTTCAACAACGTGTATGACAATCTGTAGCAGAACCCTGTTGGAAAGCAGGATCAAAGAAGGTGACAGTCCTGTATGCAAAACAGAAAGTTGGCACAAGAGAGCACCTGAGTACGGCGGGACACGAGGAATCCCGTCGGAATCCGCCAGGACCATCTGGCAAGGCTAAATACTACCTAGTGACCGATAGTGAACCAGTACCGTGAGGGAAAGGTGAAAAGAACCCCGGGAGGGGAGTGAAAGAGTACCTGAAACCGTGTGCTTACAAGTAGTCAGAGCCCGTTAATGGGTGATGGCGTGCCTTTTGTAGAATGAACCGGCGAGTTACGTTAACATGCGAGGTTAAGATGAAGAGTCGGAGCCGTAGCGAAAGCGAGTCTGAATAGGGCGGCAGAGTATGTTGACGTAGACCCGAAACCAAGTGATCTACCCATGTCCAGGTTGAAGGTGCGGTAAAACGCACTGGAGGACCGAACCAGGGCACGTTGAAAAGTGCTTGGATGAGGTGTGGGTAGCGGAGAAATTCCAATCGAACTTGGAGATAGCTGGTTCTCTCCGAAATAGCTTTAGGGCTAGCCTCGGAATGAAGAATCGTGGAGGTAGAGCACTGTTTGGACTAGGGGCCCATCTCGGGTTACCGAATTCAGATAAACTCCGAATGCCATGTATTTATGTCCGGGAGTCAGACTGCGAGTGATAAGATCCGTAGTCGAAAGGGAAACAGCCCAGACCACCAGCTAAGGTCCCAAAATATCTGTTAAGTGGAAAAGGATGTGGGGTTGCACAGACAACTAGGATGTTGGCTTAGAAGCAGCCATCATTCAAAGAGTGCGTAATAGCTCACTAGTCGAGTGACCCTGCGCCGAAAATGTAACGGGGCTAAACAGATTACCGAAGCTGTGGATTCAGATAATAACTGAGTGGTAGGAGAGCGTTCTAAGGGCGAAGAAGCATGACCGTAAGGACATGTGGAGCGCTTAGAAGTGAGAATGCCGGTATGAGTAGCGAAAGACGGGTGAGAATCCCGTCCACCGAATGACTAAGGTTTCCTGGGGAAGGCTCGTCCTCCCAGGGTTAGTCGGGACCTAAGGCGAGGCCGAAAGGCGTAGTCGATGGATAACAGGTTGATATTCCTGTACTTCTGTTAATTGTTTGAGCAATGGAGGGACGCAGGAGGCTAAGTTGAGCGTACGAGTGGAAAAGTACGTCCAAGCAGCGAGTCCGCTGATGAGTGAAATGCTTGTCACAAACGGGGTAAGCTGTGAAGGGGAGCGAAAAAAAGTAGCGAAGCAACTGACGTCACACTGCCGAGAAAAGCTTCTAGTGAGATTAACAGAACCCGTACCGCAAACCGACACAGGTAGTTGAGTGGAGAACACTAAGGTGAGCGAGCGAACTCTCGTTAAGGAACTCGGCAAAATGACCCCGTAACTTCGGGAGAAGGGGTGCTGGTAGAAATACCAGCCGCAGTGAATAGGCCCAGGCGACTGTTTATCAAAAACATAGGTCTCTGCAAAATCGAAAGATGACGTATAGGGGCTGACGCCTGCCCGGTGCTGGAAGGTTAAGAGGAGAGGTTAGTCCATTAGGGCGAAGCTTTGAATTGAAGCCCCAGTAAACGGCGGCCGTAACTATAACGGTCCTAAGGTAGCGAAATTCCTTGTCGGGTAAGTTCCGACCCGCACGAAAGGCGTAACGATCTGGGCACTGTCTCAACGAGAGACTCGGTGAAATTATAGTACCTGTGAAGATGCAGGTTACCCGCGACAGGACGGAAAGACCCCATGGAGCTTTACTGTAGTTTGATATTGAGTGTTTGTGTGACATGTACAGGATAGGTAGGAGCCGAAGAGATGGGAACGCCAGTTTCCAAGGAGGCAATGGTGGGATACTACCCTTGTTACATGAACCCTCTAACCCGCACCTAGAAGCAAGGTGGGAGACAGTGTCAGACGGGCAGTTTGACTGGGGCGGTCGCCTCCTAAAGTGTAACGGAGGCGCCCAAAGGTTCCCTCAGAATGGTTGGAAATCATTCGAAGAGTGTAAAGGCAGAAGGGAGCTTGACTGCGAGACCAACAAGTCGAGCAGGGACGAAAGTCGGGCTTAGTGATCCGGTGGTACCGAATGGAAGGGCCATCGCTCAACGGATAAAAGCTACCCTGGGGATAACAGGCTTATCTCCCCCAAGAGTTCACATCGACGGGGAGGTTTGGCACCTCGATGTCGGCTCATCGCATCCTGGGGCTGAAGTCGGTCCCAAGGGTTGGGCTGTTCGCCCATTAAAGCGGTACGCGAGCTGGGTTCAGAACGTCGTGAGACAGTTCGGTCCCTATCCGTCGCGGGCGTTGGAAATTTGAGAGGAGCTGTCCTTAGTACGAGAGGACCGGGATGGACACACCGCTGGTGTACCAGTTGTTCTGCCAAGAGCATCGCTGGGTAGCTATGTGTGGACGGGATAAACGCTGAAAGCATCTAAGCGTGAAGCCCCCCTCGAGATGAGATTTCCCATCATTTAAAATGAGTAAGACCCCTGAGAGACGAACAGGTAGATAGGTTAGGAGTGGAAGTGCCGTGAGGCATGGAGCGGACTAGTACTAATCGGTCGAGGACTTAACCAAGGTTGAAGGTAAATGAGGAAGGAATTGGATATAGATTCAGTTTTGAGAGAGCGAGAGCTTTTTCAAGAGAGAAGTGTGGTGACGATGGCAAGAAGGATACACCTGTTCCCATCTCGAACACAGAAGTTAAGCTTCTTAGCGCCGATAGTAGTTGGGGGTTTCCCCCTGTGAGGATAGGACGTTGCCACGCTTTTCAAATATTCCGCAATAGCTCAGTTGGTAGTAGCGCATGACTGTTAATCATGATGTCGTAGGTTCGAGTCCTACTTGCGGAGTTTACAAAATATACTGGATACTCGGAGAGTTGTCCGAGCTGGTCGAAGGAGCACGATTGGAAATCGTGTAGGCAGGAAACTGTCTCAAGGGTTCGAATCCCTTACTCTCCATATTTTGTAGTTTTTATTTTATGGCCCGTTGGTCAAGCGGTTAAGACACCGCCCTTTCACGGCGGTAACACGGGTTCGATTCCCGTACGGGTCATTAATGGAGGATTACCCAAGTCCGGCTGAAGGGAACGGTCTTGAAAACCGTCAGGCGTGTAAAAGCGTGCAAGGGTTCGAATCCCTTATCCTCCTTACTAATGTTATCGCGGGGTGGAGCAGTTGGCAGCTCGTCGGGCTCATAACCCGAAGGTCGTAGGTTCGAGTCCTACCTCCGCAATTGAATAATTTGGTTCCGTGGTGTAGGGGTTAACATGCCTGCCTGTCACGCAGGAGATCGCGGGTTCGATTCCCGTCGGGACCGTAATTCCAGGCTCGGTAGCTCAGTTGGTAGAGCATTTGATTGAAGCTCAAAGTGTCGGCAGTTCGATTCTGTCCCGAGCCATCTGGAGGGGTAGCGAAGTGGCTAAACGCGGCGGACTGTAAATCCGCTCCTTAGGGTTCGGCAGTTCGAATCTGCCCCCCTCCATTCATTAAATAGTTTAACTATTTAGGGGTATAGTTTAAAGGTAGAACAGCGGTCTCCAAAACCGTTAGTGTGGGTTCGATTCCTGCTACCCCTGTTATCATATTATGGCGATTGTGGCGAAGTGGTTAACGCATCGGTTTGTGGCACCGACATTCGGGGGTTCGATTCCCCTCAATCGCCCTTTTTTCTTGGGGTATAGCCAAGCGGTAAGGCAACGGACTTTGACTCCGTCATTCGTTGGTTCGAATCCAGCTACCCCAGTTTTTTTATATAGAAATGGCGGTATAGCCAAGTGGTAAGGCAGAGGTCTGCAAAACCTTTATCATCGGTTCAAATCCGTTTACCGCCTTTATATGCCGGCGTGGCGGAATTGGCAGACGCGCTGGACTCAAAATCCAGTGCCCGCGAGGGCGTGCCGGTTCGACCCCGGCCGCCGGTATTTTTAGTACAAAAAAGAAGCTAAAAGTACAAATGTAAAATAGCTAGAAATGTTGATTTAACAACGTTTCTAGCTATTTTTACATTTTTGAGAAACTCATAAAAACTAATAAAAAAGGTTGTTCGACAAATCCTGTTGGTGAGAAATTACCGACAGGATTTTTTACATGCAAAAAAGAGAAATCCGAGTTATGATTAAGTCGACTAAAACAAATCAAAGGAGGATTTCTCTCATGGACTATTGTATACGAAAATTACTAAGATTAACAGAAGAAAATTTTATTACGGATGAAAATTGGTTAGAAATCGTGACAGAAAATAATGAAATAGTTCATAAAATTAATGGAACTTGGACAAATACTTGTACTTCTTGTCTATATTGTTCTAGCGAAAATGTGATGAAACATTCTCCTATGGAACATAAAATTAGAATTCCACACCTATTTGGACATAAGACTATTTTAGACCTTAAAGTACAACGATTCATCTGTAAAGATTGTCATAAAACATGGGTTGCAGATTGCCCTCTTGTTCCAAAAAATAGTAATATTTCTTATGATTTAGAGTGTCAAATTATGTTGTATTTAAAAGAAAACTTCTCTAGAAAAGCAATCGCTAAACTCCTTTCAATTTCTGATAAGACTGTTGAAAGAGTGATGAAAAAGTTTAAAATAAAAACAATGCAGCAGTATCATTATTTACCTAAAGTGCTTTGTTTAGATGAATTTAGAGGCGTTAAAACGCAACAAGGGAAAATGAATTTCATTTGTTTAGATGGAGAAAATCGCCAATTAATTGATATTTTGCCTGGTAGAACACTTCATGAAATGATTTCATTCTTTATGAAGTTTTCTCGTAAACAACGTTTAAAAGTAAGATATTTAGTGATGGATATGAATGCTTCTTATCAAAACCTTATTAAAACAGTATTTCCAAATGCTGTTATCGTAGTAGATCGATTCCATATCGTTCAACATATGAATCGTAATTTTAATCAACTGCGCATTGTGATTATGAAGCAATTCTCTCCTAAATCAACACAACAGAAGACATTAAAGCGATACTGGAAAGTACTCTTAAAGCCTAGTGATGAATTAGATGAAGAAAAATTAAGGTACAATTATCACTTCAAAACCTATCTTACTCAAGCTCAATTGGTAGAAAAATTATTGAGTTTTGACGAAGTGTTATCAGATGCATATGATTTCATTCAAGAACTTAGAAAAGCCTATAAAAAGAAAAATTACGAGGCATTTATGACATGTATAAAGGAAATTCCAAAACAATTACCTTATGAATTTAAGAAGAAGTTTGAAGTGTTTAAACGTTTTAAGAATGGGATTTATCAAGCTTTTACGACAGGATATTCCAATGGAGCTATTGAAGGAACGAATAATCTCATTAAAGTAATTAAACGTGTTGCATATGGATATCGAAATTTTGAGAATATGAAATTAAGAATCAAGATTATTAAAGGTTGTTTCTTTACCCCGGTCAATAGAAAGTCATTATGAGTTAAAAAAGTATGTATAGAGTCGTTTTAACTTGACAATGAGCCTCCATGGGCATGTTGAATTGGGGGAAGCGAAAAATAATATCAAATTTCACAGCCCCCAAACCGCTAATCGCGGATAACATGCCCCTGCTCATTATAAAGTTAAAACTAGATTTCGTTCATAGTTATGTTTGTGGTTGATTGTTAAATCGATTAAATCGTTACTTTTCTTCCACCTTGTTCATTTAAAATGAAAGACTTAATTTGGTGTTAAATTTGATCCACCAACAGAATTTGTCGATGAGCCATAAAAAATAAAAATTTGGTGGGCAAATGGTGGGCAAATTTTTCTACAAAGTTTGTGAATCTAAGAAATATAAAGGAGGAAAGCAATGGCAACTATAGATTTACTTGAAAATTATCCAAAGGAGTTAATTCTAAAAGGATATTCTGAAGAAATGAAGTATAAAGTTAAAGCTGATAAGAATTACTTTTTAAAAATCTCTCCTCTATCATTTATTAAGAAGAAGGAGTTAGAAATAAAATATATTTCACTTTTAGAAAAAGAAATAAAAATTCCAAAATTAATTGAGTTAAGGTATGAATCGAATGTTATTCTTAGTTTATATGAATGGATTGATGGTGTTGATTTTCGAGATTATGTGACTCAATTGACAGATAAAGAACTGTATCAATATGGTATTCAAGCAGGTGAATTTCTAAAGAAGTTTCATTCGATTTCTATTGAAGAACACTTGGACAATTGGAAGGAATATTATGTACAGAAATCAATGAAGAAGATTGATTCTTTTAGAAAGTCGAATATAAATTTTTCTGAAATTGAAACTTTTATTGACTATATTCAAACTCATCAGTATTTATTACATGATAGACCCATTTCATTATGTCATGGGGATTTTCATGTTGGAAATATGATGGTTGATTTTAAAACAAAAGAACTTGTTATTATTGATTTTGGTTCTATAGAAATTGGTGATCCTATGGAAGAGTTTAATCGCATGATTTGGAATGCACAATTATCTGAGGAGTTCGCAACAGGATGTATTAATGGCTATTTTAATGGAAAGAATATTCCCGATGAATTTTGGAAGTTAATGGCATATTATATAGCATGTGATGTTGTAGGCTCTATTCCTTGGGCAGTAAATTATGGAACTCATCAGTTGACAATTATGCTTGAAAGAGCAAAATTAGTGTTAGATTGGTTTGATGATTTTGAACGTGTGATTCCAAAGTTTTATAAAAGAATTGAGTCTAAAAAGGATGGTAAGTTATAGTGGATATTCAACAATACAAACAAATGTTAGAGCAACCTTGGGGAAAGATTCAATATGAAATTATTTTTGCCCAATTAGCTCATTTAAAAAATAAGAAAATTTTAGATTTTGGTTCAGGACTTGGATTAGTAAGTAAGTTTTTAAGCGAAAATAATGAAGTTGTTGCGATTGAACCAGAAAAAGAAATGCTGTTTGCTTATTCCAATCATACTTATGAGAAAATTTTAGGTAGCTTAGAGCAAGTTGAAGAATTTGAATCGGAATCTTTTGATATCGTTTTGTGTCACAATGTACTGGAGTATATAGAAGAAAATAATCGAGAAAAATATCTTTCTGAATTTAAACGAGTACTAAAACGTGATGGAAAGTTATCTATTATCAAACATAATCAGGTTGGTAAAATTATGCAAGCAGTTGTATTTTCTAATGATGTAGATCAAGCATTGGATTTATTGAAAGGAAATGAATTTAGAAGTGTCTCATTTAATTCTGGTTCAACTTATACCATTGACAAATTATTAGAGATGTCAAAAATGAAATTGGATAAGTATCAAGCGATTCGAACTTTCTATAGTCTACAAATGAATGAAGTAAAAACTCAAGATAAATGGATAGAAAAGATGACTGAAATGGAACTTTCAGTATGTGACTTGTATCCTTATAAAGATATTAGTTTTTTACAACATGTATGGCTTATGAAGGAGTAAAAGTTAGTTTTTCTTGTAAGTACTAATATCGTGTGGTAGAGTTTAATTATAGAATTTAAAGGAGAATTAAAATGAATAGAAATGAAGTGATTGAATTACAACATAAACGTTTTGCAGTAAAGAAATATAATCCGAATCGTCGTATTTCAGATGAAGATTGGGATGCATTAGTGGAAGTAGGACGTTTAGCTCCATCATCTCTTGGGTTTGAACCTTGGAAAATGCTTCTATTAAAAAATGAACAAATGAGAGAAGATTTGAAAGAAATGACTTGGGGAGGAATAAATAGTTTAGAAGCTGCGAGTCATTTTGTAATTTTCCTTGCTCGTAAAGGAGTTACTTATGATAGTCCGTATGTAGCAAAGTTGATGAAGGAAGTAAAAAATCGTGATTATGATCCAAGTTCAAGATTTGCTCAACGTGTAAAGAGTTTCCATGAAATAGATGCTGGATTAAATGATGAAAGAACATTATTTGACTGGGCTAGTAAACAAACGTATATTCAAATGGCAAATATGATGTCTGCAGCAACTCTTCTAGGAATTGATTCTTTACCGATTGAAGGGTTTAACAGAGAAAAAGTAGAAGCATATTTAAAAGAAAAAGGATTTTTAAATACGGATGAATTTGGAGTATCTGTAATGGCAAGTTTTGGATATCGTGATCAAGAGATTACTCCTAAAGTTCGTTGGAATAAAGAAGCAATTTATGAGGTAATTGAATAGTTTTTAATTTCGACTTTAAACTGTTTAAAGAAATAGTAGAATTTCTTTGGACAGTTTTTTGAATTTTAGAATATTTTGTCTCGCTATAAGAAATCGTGTAGTTTGTGAATCAAAATGTCATTTAAATAGAGTATTAGAATTATTAAATAATCAGAATAATTCTGAAAAATGTTCAAAATTCTATTTTTGCATTAAAATTATTTGCTTTTTTTTGTTTAAAGATTGTGAATAGTTTGTGAAAAACAATGGATTCACAAATAGAATTTCATATTTTTGAAAATTTAAACAAATCTTAAGAAATTTAAAGAGTCTATTTTCTACTTCATATGAATTTAATGATAAAAAATAATATATTTTCATAATTTTTCAAAATATTATTTATAAGTTTCTTTTAGAGGAAAACTTATAAATGAAAATAAATGATGAAACACAACGTTTCGGATTAATTCCTTTATAGTATTAATTTTCATAATTTCAATAGTGTTATTTCTATAAAATGCCAGAAATATTCTTGAAGCTTTTCACAGATATATTATAATTAAGTAGAAGAAAAAATAGGAGGGATTCATATGAGTAGTATAGAGAAATTAGTTTTAGAAATTCAAAATGGGGATGATGAAGAAGCTTTTCCTCTTTTAGTAGGAAAAGTAAAACCTTTAATGTATAGTGTTTATTATCGTCATTTTTATTTCTGTATTGAATTAGAAGATTTTATTCAAGAAGCTAGTTATTTATTGTTTTACACGGCAAAGAAATTTGATTTAAAAAAAGGTACAGTCTTTATTTCTTATTACGAACGTGCATTAAAAAACTATGCTATACAATTAGTACGACATGAACATCGAGAAAGAGTAGTTCCTGGTTCTTGTTTATGCAATTATGATATTTCTAATTTTAAGTATCCTGTGTCTGTTGAAGAAGAATTTTTATTAAAAGAAGAAATTCCTCATTATTGGCGTTCTCTGTCTCCGTTTGAAAAAGCAGTATTATTACATTATATGAAAGGATATACATTTGAAGAAATTTCTGAAAAATCAAATAAATCTTTATCTGCCATTAAGAGTGCATTTAATCGTTGCCATAAAAAATTCAAATTGTTTTACAATAAAATACAAGAAGAGGAAACGTAAAATGATAGATAACTTTACAGACAACTTTCTCCCGAACGTAGGGACTAAGAATTATTTTTGTAGTTAAATAAAGCCAATGAAATCAATACTATGGAAGTAGTGCTAAAATAAAAATCGACACCATAAAATCCCGTAAAATAAAGATTTTATGGTGTCGATATGTGCATTGTAACACAAATAAACCTATTTAGTGAAGAAGAAAATTTAGGGGAATTAGAAAAATTAGCATAAATACTATCAGTATTACCAGCAGAAAAGTTATTAAAAAAATTAGATGAAGAACGAGAAAATGGTCGAAATGATTATCCAGTTGTATGTATGTGGCGTTTACTCCTTGCGAAAAATATTTTCCAACATGCAACGATTGAAAGTTTATTGCGCGAATGTCATAGAAATAGCCAATTAAGACAATTATGTGGACTTCTATCGCACTATATTTCTATGAATCATACCAATAATCATGTTCGTATAGTGCCAAGCTCTGCTGTGATGTCTCGTTTTATAAAAAATTAAAGGAACATCAAGAAGAATTGACAGAGATGATGGTAATTTTAGAAAAGAAATTACAAGAAGAATTAGCGGATTTTGGAAAAAAAGTAGCCATTGATGGGAAAATGATTCAAAGTTATGCCAATAAGGTATCTATTAAAGAACCAGACGGCAGAAGAGAAACGCAAGCAGATAGACAGCTAAAACTTATTATTCAAATAACGGAACTAAAACTACTAAGTATTATTTTGGTTTCCGAGTCCATTTATTAGCAGATGTAAATGATGAACGACCGTTGGCTTTTAAAGTGACTCCAGCAAGTAAAGGAGAACGGGAAGTCGCTGAAGAAATTCTATTAAAGAATACAAAAGCAGTGATGGCAGATAAAGGATATGATAGTGTTGACTTTAGGAAATTCATCGAAGAACAAGGGATAATTGCGATTATCCCTCCAAGATACATGTGGAAAGACAAAGAAAGTCATCAATATAAAGACACATCACTCTATTATAATCAAGATGGGGAAGTATTTTATCGCACAGAAGATATTCGCATCTTCTCTAAAGTATCACAAAAATCACATAAATTTGAGAGACTTTACAATCAGAGAAGTGCCATTGAGAGGATTAATGGTCGCTTAGACAGAGATTTTATGTTTGAAAATCATACGATAAGAGGATTAGAAAAAGTAACTTTATATGTCTCAATGGCTTGTTTATGTACATTAGGATTTGCTTATTTAAAAGTGAAAAAACAAGAAACAGAACATTTGAGCAGTTGGGTTGCATAATAGTTATATAACTTTTTTAAAAAAATTGCGAAAATTTAAGGGGGAATAGTTTGCTTTTTTTTAGGAACAGAGGTTACTATTGAATAAGTATGTCCGAAAATGAAAATAAAAAAAGGTTTTCTGAAATGATTTTTTCGTTTTTGGCATCATTTTTTGTTCCGAGAATCGATTTTCTTTTTCAAAAATAACGAAACCGCTATTTTAGGTAAAAAAAGGGCTACAGCGTAAATGATTGATTCGGACTAATATTTATTATTGCTCTATTGTATGATATACTATACAAGGTATATATGGTGTCTTTTAGGACACAAAAAGGAGGACCAGTTGTGGTTGCATTAAGTTTAAGAGCACAAAATATTGGAATTGATTTAGGTACAGCCAATACAATTGTCTATCTTGAAAATGAAGGAATTGTGACACGTGAACCATCAGTTGTCGCAAAAAATACAATTACTGAAGAAATTATAGCCGTTGGTCAAAATGCATTTGATATGATTGGTCGTACACCAGAAAATATTGTGGCAGTTAGACCAATGAAAGACGGTGTTATTGCAGATTATAATACAACAACAGCTATGTTAAAATATTTTGTACAATCAATTGTCGGTCGCTCTTTCTTTAAACCGATTGTAATGATTTGTGTTCCAAGTGGAATTACGGATGTTGAAAAAAGAGCAGTACTAGATGCTACTAAATATGCAGGTGCTAAAGAAGCCTATGTTGTTGAAGAACCATTTGCAGCAGCAGTCGGAGCAGGCTTACCAGTTCAAGAGCCAACAGGAAGCATGATTGTAGATATTGGTGGAGGAACGACAGATGTAGCAACAATTTCATTAGGTGGAATTGTCAATAGCCAATCTATCCGAATCGGTGGTGACGAATTAAATGAAGCAATTATTTTACATGTTCGTAAAAAATATAATTTATTAATTGGGGAAAGAACTGCCGAAGATTTAAAAATTCAATTAGGATCAGCTTCAGTTGAAAAAGCTTCTGCTTATGGAAGTATGCAAGTTCGTGGACGTGATATGGTTACTGGATTGCCAAGAATTATTGAAGTTGAAGCTGTTGAAATTGCAGAAGCAATGAGTGAAATTATTACGCAAATTATAGATGCAGTTAGAGACGTTCTTGAACAAACACCACCGGAGATTGCCTCTGATGTTATTGATCATGGTATCGTATTAACAGGTGGTGGTGCCTTGTTAAGAAATTTAGCAGACGTGATTTCTGACTATACTAAAGTTCCAGCTTTTGTAGCCAATGATCCTTTGGATTGTGTAGCTTTAGGAACTGGAAAAATTTTAGCAAATCCGCTATTAATGAAAAAATAATGAAAAGGAGACTGAACAGTGAATCCAATATTTTCGAATAAGAAATTAATTGGTTGGGTTTTAGGTGGAATTGTTACACTTTTACTCATTACTTTTTCACTCACTGTTGGTAGTACTATTGTTTCGCAAGGTGTTAATGATGTGACGAATATTTTAGGACGAATGCTTGCGTATCCTGCCAATAGTGTCAATGATTTTATGGAAAGTATTTCCAATTTGACAAATACTTATCAAGAAAATCAGACGTTAAAACAAAAAGTAGAAACAATTTATGAATTAGAAGTTCAACTAAATGACTTAAAAAAAGATAATGAAAAAATGAAGGAAACGTTGAAGTTACAAGATACTTTAAACGACTATACTTTAATTAACGCAACAGTTATTGCAAGAAATCCAGATACTTGGAGAGATATTGTTACGATTAATAAGGGAGCAAATGATGGATTAACTCCTCAAATGTCTGTTATGAGTGATAATGGTCTAGTAGGTAAAGTATTAGATGTGAATCCTACAAGTGCTAGAGTTGCATTATTATCGAATAATGATCATACCTTAGTTCGTGTTGCAGCGATGATTCAAGGAGAAAAAGAATCGATTTATGGAACATTAACAGGTTATGACCATGAAAAAAACATTTTAATTATGAGTCAAATTCAAGCAACTCAAGAAATTAAAGTTGGGGATAAAGTTGTGACGTCTGGTTTAGGAGGCGTTTCTCCAAGTTCTTTATATATAGGAACTGTTGAAGAAGTAGCAATGGATCGTTTTGGATTATATAAAGAAGTTCGTATTAAACCAGCAGCAGATACAAATGATGTTCGTTATGTAACAGTGGTGAAGCGAACAAGTGAAAGTAGGACTGAATGATGCATACTTCGAAGCGTATTTATTGGTTACCCATTTTGATGATTATTGCTTTTTTAATAGATGGAGTGATGATGAATCATTTTTCGGTATTTTTAATTGAATCAGGGTATACTCTTGTTCCAAGAATTGTGGTTATAACATTAATCTTATTAACTTTTATTATTGATCATTCAAGTATGTTTTGGTTTGCAGTAATGGTTGGATTTATGTATGATAGTTACTATTCTGGTATTTTAGGAGTTTATATGGCAATTTTTGCTGTTATTATTCGACTAATCGGTCATATTAGAGGGAAAATTAGTATCAATCCATTTACGTTGGGATTAGCTTTAATTCTCTTATTAACGATTACTGAAACCGGAGTATATATCATTTATACATTAATAGGGATTCAACATCTTTCAGTGCAACAATTTTTAATCCAACGTTTAGGTTCAAGTTTAGTATTAAATCTTGTTTTGTATTATGTATTATATATTCCTTTGAAAAACTTTGCTTTATGGGTACAATCTGGAATTTCTCATGAGAAAATTTCATTGCGAGCAACTCGTAGAAATCATGGGAATTCTTATCATTATCATTAACAGAAAGTCGGCTATAGCCGGCTTTTTTATGTGCGAACATATGTGCGAAAAAGTAGAAGAAAACGTTATAGTTATGTTATAATGAGTTTGGAAAAAGGAGGTATGATGATGAGCAATTTATACGATACAGCGAATCAATTAGAACGTGAACTTCGTCAATCAGATGAGTTTGCTGCAGTGAAAGAGGCTTTTGAAGCAGTACAACAATCAGAAGAAGCGAAAGCTTTATTTGAAGAGTTCCGTGATATGAATGTAAAATTCCAACAAAAACAAATGAATGCTGAAGATTTGACTGAAGAAGATATGGATTATGCAAATGCTTTATATCAAAAAGCTAGTTCTAACGAAGCTATTCAAACATTAATGCAAGCAGAACAACGTTTAAATGTGATGATGCAAGATATTAATCGTATTTTAACGACTTCATTACAAGAATTATATCAATAATTACATTGATCGAAACGGTCTTATTGATTTTTAGCCAAATGAATAAAATTCATAATGGACTAGAAGTGAATAGACCGTTTTTTATTTTTACAGATAAGGAGTTTTTATGATTCGCTTTATTCATTGTGCCGATATACATTTAGGAAGTCCGTTTACAGGACTTCAACAAAAAAATAGTACGATTGCATCTCAAGCAATCGAAGCTACAAAAAAAGCTTTTTTAACATTAATAGAAACTGCAATTGAATATCATGTTGATTTTGTTCTAATTTCAGGGGACATATTTGATTCAAGTCAGCAACATATTCAAGAAAAAATCTTTTTAAAAGAACAATTTCAAAGACTAGCTCAATCAGGTATTTATACGTATTTAATTCATGGAAATCATGATTATGGGAGGTTTACTGAAGAGTGGAATAATGAGTTTGTAAAAGTTTTTAAGAAGGAGGTTTCAACAGAAATACTGACCACTTTATCTGGTGAAAGTGTTGCGATTAGTGGATTTAGTTTTGAAACAAGATGGATAACAGAGTCGATGGCGCTGCAATTTCCAATGAGAAATGCATTAGTGGATTATCACATTGGAATGTATCATGGGCAAACTTGTACAACTTCTGATTCTTCTGGAGCTTATGCTCCGTTTAAAGTAGGTGATTTAGAAAAGCTTCATTATGATTATTGGGCTTTAGGACATATTCATCGAGCTATGGATTTAGATTCTGATGGAAGAATCGCATATTCTGGAACAATTCAAGGAAGAAGTTTTAAGGAAGTTGGGGAAAAAGGATTTTATCTTGTGACTTTAGATAAAACTTTGCCAATGGAAAGAAATTTTATGTCTTGTAATTCAATTGAATGGATAGCAATGACATTTGATTGTGAAAAAATTTCTTCAGTAGAATTTATTGTAGCAAAGTTATATCATCATATTGCGAAAAAAACGTGGAATTCGGACAAGACTTATTTATTAAAATTTGTTCTTAAAGTAAGTAGAGGATTTAATCAAGCTTGGTTGAAATTAATAGAAGATATATTACAAAATGAAATTGCAAAGAATTACAGCAATTTATATGTAATAGAAATGGAAGTGGATTATCAATCTTTTAAAGAAAATAATCAGTTATGGATTGATTTATTAGAGGATGAAGAAAGTCATCAAAATCGATTTCTCGAAATTCAAACGACTGCTATGCAACACTCATTGTTAGCAAAATATTTTTCAAAAGAAATGAGTAGCCAATCATTTCAACATAAAATCATTCAAAAAGCAAAATGTTTAATTGAAACAAATATGGAAGAAGGTGATGAAAATGTACATTAAGCAAATAGAAATATTTGGATATGGTAAATGGTCAAAAGTGAAAATGGATTTTCATCATCAACTACAAATATTTCAGGGGAAAAATGAATCGGGAAAATCAACGTTACGTTCTTTTATTCAACATATGTTCTTTGGTTTTCCAAAGAAATTTGCTGGGAAATACCCATATGAACCTCTAAATGGGGGAATGATGGGAGGAAGAATTTGGTTAGAAAAAACAGCTGAAGGTTCGTTAGTCATTGAACGAATGATAAAAAATGGAAAATTATTTTTTCGATGCGAAACAAGTTTAGGAAAAAGTTTATCAGAAGATAAATGGAAACAAATAATTTCCCAAATAGATGAGAAACAATATGTACAAGTTTTTGGATTTAATAAAGAGCAATTAGACCAATTTCATTTTTCTTCAATGGAGGAGATGGATCAGTTTCTCTATAGTGTGAGTGTAACCGGTAGTGAAGAATGGATGAAATTATCGACGAAATTACAAAAACAAGCAGAGTCAATTTTCACTCCTAAAGCAGTTAAAAGAGTGATAAACCAACAATTACAACAATTAGATTTACAAATGCGGAAAATTGAAGATTTAGCAAAAAATAATGATGTATATGAAGAAACGCTTCAAAAATCTGAAAATAAGAAGCAAGAGATTCAAAGCCTTTCACAGATGATTCAGAAAAAACAAGAAGAAGAAAGAAAACTTCAATTATTACAAGCTCATTGGAGCAACTATGAAAAATGGATAGAGTTAAGAAATAAGATTCATTTTAATCAGGAAGATAGTTGGAATCCAGAGTGGAAATACGAACTAGAAAAAAGTCGAATCGATTCTGAATGGAATGAGCAACAACTTCAACAATTACAGAAAGAGTATCATTTATGGAAAGAAAAACATCAGAATCATCAACAATTAAAAGAAGATGAAAGATGGTCTCAGTTATTAAATATTTCTTTACTGGAAGAGGACATTGAAGAAAAGATACTGATTAGAAAAAAATTAACATTAGAAATAGAGGAATTGCAACAAAATATTTTAAAAGAAGAAAAAATGTGGAATATCCATCATGAATTTCTTCCTATAGAAATCCCAGAACATGAAATAGAACAATTAAAAGAAAAGATTCATCAGGAAAAATTTCTGAATTTTGCAGAAATAGAATTAGAAAGTCAAATAGCTCGCTTAAAAGAAGAACAAGAAAAAATCAAGAGTCATTCTGAAAAACAAAATAGCAACTATCCTCGATTGAATGTTAATGGACTGTTGATGTTTAGTGGAGTAGTGGTTATTCTTTTTTCTCTGATGTTATTTACAAATCCTGTGTTAAAAGCAATTGGAGGAATCAGTGGTTTAATAATCAGTTTATTTAGTTGGATGTATGGAAAGAAATCTACCCATACAAATCAAGTTAAGGACTATTTCTCAAAAAGATTAGAGAAAATCACTGTTGAATTAGAAGGATATACATTACAAAGAACCATTAATAAAGAAAAACTCGAGAAAATTTCACTGGAATTAGTTAGTTGGAGAAATAACTATGGATATGCTGACTCCCAAATATCAGTAGAACAACTTTGCCAAGGAGATGTTTTAAAATCTCTTCGATACTTTGTTAAACAGGCTCAAACAAAAGAAGAATTACTTCGTCAAATTGAAAAAGAGTTCATGCAATTACAGAAGAATTGGCAGTGGGTGTTTGAACTGAAAAAAGAAGCTATTCCTCATACGATTGAATTAGAATGGAAATTATTAAAAAAAATCATTCAGGAAGTTCAAAATTCTTATCAAACAGAAATGATTCAGATGAATGAAGGGTTAAAATTACAAGAACAAATTCATCAATTGTATCGTGAAAAACAAGTGTTAAAAGAACAATTAGAAGTATTATTGAAGACAGCAAACGTTCAAAATATGGAGGAATTTTATCAAAAAGAAGCAGAATATGAAGCGAATCGTTTGCTCATCCAACAATATACTCAAATCAAACAAGCTTTAGAACCATATTTAGAAGAACTTAAAAAGTTACAAAATCAAGAAGAATTAGAGAAAAAAATGAAAGAGACTCATCAATCATTAGTCATACTTCTTCAAAAAAATCAATTTTTATTAGAAGAACAAGCAAAAAATCTACAACAGATTCATCATTTAGTAACAGATGGAACATACCATGAACAAGTGATTCAATTTGAATTATGGAAGGCAGAAGTAGAAGAACAAATAGTAAAATGGGCAAGTTCTTTATACGCTTCAAAATGGATTTTAGAAAGTTTACAAAACCAGTTGCCGACTCAAACAGATGAAGTGCTAAAGATAGCGGCTCATTATTTTAATCGATTAACTCAAGGTAGATATCAAGCTATTCAAATGAAAAATATGAAAATAGCTGTACAAAATAATGAAAAACAGTGGTTATTTGCGAGTGAATTATCAAGGGGAACTTTGGATCAATTATTAGTGAGTCTTCGATTGGCATTTATCGGTAATCTATCTTCTAAAGTTCCATTACCGGTGTTAATCGATGATAGTTTCGTGAATTTTGATAGTGAACGTAAACAGATTATGTTACAATTAATTAAAGAGCTTTCAAGTAAAGTACAAGTGATTTATTTTTCATTAGATGATGAGCCATTTACAATTGCTGAAACAGAAGCTAATGTAATAAGATTACAAAGATAGAAAGAAGAGGTATTCATGGTAAAAAAATTATATGATTACGCAGTAGATGAACCGTTGGAGTTATTTTTATTAATTAAAACAGCAGACGTAAGATTAGCAAAGAATGGAAAGCCATTTTTAGCTTTTACCTTCCAAGATAAGTCAGGTCAAATGGATGGAAAATATTGGTCTGCAACTCCAGAAGAAATTGAACGTTTTTCATCAGGAAGTATTGTTTATCTTGCTGGAAAAAGAGAAATCTTTAATGGAATGCCCCAGATTAAAATTACTGGATTACGTTTATCTAGACCAGAATTTGGTGAACCAAATGAGGTTTCAGATTTCTTAGAACACGCACCAATGAAAAGAGACGAAATGGAGACTGAATTAAATTCTATTCTGTTTGAAATCATTAATCCAGTCATGCGAAGAATTGTGCACAAAATTTTAGGGAAGTATCAACAAGATTTCTTCGAATACCCTGCAGCTAAGCGACACCATCATGCGTTTGCAGGAGGATTAAGTTATCATACTTTATCGATATTACGCTTAGCTAAATCTATTGCGGAACAATATCCAGAAGTAAATCGTTCATTATTACTTTCAGGTGCTTTATTACATGATATTGGGAAGATTATTGAATTATCAGGAGCTGTTGGAACAGAGTATACTCTAAAAGGAAAATTAATGGGTCATATTGTGTTAATGGATGAAGAAATAACAAAAGCCTGTGAAGAATTAGAGATTGATCAAAGCCATGAAGATGTTGTTTTATTAAAACATTTAGTATTAGCTCATCATGGTAAATTAGAATATGGTTCTCCAGTTCGTCCATTATTATTAGAAGCAGAAATTTTACATCATGTGGACTTAATGGATGCGAGTGTCACAATGATTACTTCAGCATTACAAAAGACAGAACCAGGACAATTTAGTGAGCGAATTTTTGGATTAGATCATCGAACATTTTATAAACCACAAACTGTAGAGTAGAAAATAAAAAAGAGGTATATGCTATAAACTGTAATTAAAAATATCACACTTAAAGAAAGGCGATTCAAATGTCAAAAAATGTAAAAAAATATTATTATTGGGTTTGGTAAAGCAGGTAAAACTATCGCTGCTTACTTAGGAAAACAAGGAGAAAAAAAGTTTTAATTGAAAAATCTCCTGTAATGTACGGTGGAACAAGTATCAATGTTAGATGTATTCCAACTAAAAAATTGCAACAGCAGCAGCTTGTAAAAAATATAGCCAAGAAGATGCAGCAAGTTATTATCAAAAATCAATTCAAGAGAAAAAAGCTTTAATTATTGCCTTAAATCAAGCAAATGTTCAAAAAGTTAATGCTGCTCCTAATGTAACAATTGTAGATGGATTCGGTCGTTTTGTAGCTGAACATACAGTTGCTGTAGATACTGCAAATGGAGTGGAAGAATATGTAGCAGATGCAGTTTTAGTAGCAACTGGTAGAAAACCAAATATCCAAGGCTTAGACTTAGAAAAAGCTGGTGTTGAATTATCTGAACGTGGAGCAATTAAAGTAAATGAATTTTTACAAACAAATAAACCACATATCTTTGCATTAGGAGATGTAAATGGTGGACCTCAATTCACATTTATCTTATTAGATGACTTCAGAATCGTGAAAAACTTCTTAGCAGGAAATAAAGAATATTCAACTAAAGAACGTTCATTCATTCCTACTTCAACATTTATTAGTCCTACATTATCAAGTGTTGGGTTAAATGAAAAAGCAGCGCAAGCAGCAGGTATTCCAGTGAAAGTTGCTAAGTTACCAATGGCTGGTGTTCCAAAAGTTAAAATTTTAGAAAATCAAGATGGATTCTAGAAAGTTTTAGTACAGGAACAAACAAATGAATTTGTTGGGGCAACATTATTTGCTGAAGAGTCTCATGAAGTGATTAATATCATTGTTACTGCTATTAAAGCAAAATTATCTTATACAGCTTTACGTGACTAAATCTTCACTCACCCAACAATGGCAGAAGCCTTAAATGATATATTTGGATTAATCAAATAGAGGAATCGAAATGGGAAACGACCTTATAGTGATCATCCATTGTTTAACCTATTTATCTGTACATTATGATAGAAGATTTTCTAGTCAACAATTAGCACATCATGCATGTAGTAATCCTGTTATTAATCGAAAAGTGATGAGTTTAGCTTCTTCTAATGGGTATGTTGATGTTGTGAATGGAGTTAATGGAGGATACAAGATTCAAGTAGATTCCAAAGATATTTTATGAGGAGATTTGTTTATTCTAGTTGGAGAGAATCAACGATTAAAAAAACAATATCAATCAACTTTAGATGAAGTATGTCTTGTGGCGAATCATATTTGTGGTGTTTTTTTTGACCTATAAGAAGAACAAATTCAAAATCAAATAGATTTTTATCAAAAACAGAGTATACTAGATGTTGTATAACGGTTACAAAAAAGTCTGAACAAGTCGAAGTTTAGAATGAACTTTAAGGAGTGAGTTTAATGGAATTTGTAAAAGAAGAAAATGCATTTAGACATTATAATGCTGTGGGTGAAGTGGATGCTGAAATTACTTTTCAAGTTGAAAAATATGTATTGATTGCTGATCATACTTTTGTAGATCCGATTTATAGAGGGCAAGGAATTGGAAAATTATTAGTCGATAAATTAGCGGATTATGCAAGGGAAAATCAGAAGAAAATCCATCCAACGTGTTCATATGTCGTTAATTTATTTAAAAAATATGATGAATATACCGATGTAAAAATATAAAAAGTTAAATTTCATAAAAAATCACAAAAAATTCATATTTTACCTTTATAATACATGCATACCCAATAAAACACCTAAGGTTTACTTCTCCAAAATAAAAAATGAACTCCCAACATTTTTTATTAGTAAACCCTCCTAACCTTTTCCCGTTGTTAGAAATAGCAACGGGTTTTTTGGTTTTATAATTTCTTACAGAATGATTAAATTTTTATCATAAGTGTTGGAAGTTTTGAAAAGAAATAGTATAGTTAATTATTATGGAAGAAAAAGGAGAATTTATGGCAAATCATTATTATACAAAAAATCCAGATAGCATTAGCCAACAAAAACATTGGACATATCGCTTAAAAGGAAACACTCTTTCTTTTACAAGTGATAATGGAGTTTTTTCAAAACATACTGTTGATTTTGGAAGTGAATTATTAGTTGAGTCTTATGATATTCCTGAACAGTTTCAAAAAGCAAGTTTATTGGATATTGGCTGTGGTTATGGGACAATGGGGCTAGCTTATGGAAAAGCTTATCCTGAATTATCCATTGAGATGATAGATGTGAATGAACGTGCTTTATTATTAGCAAAGGAAAATGCTGAGAAAAATGGAATTCATAATGTGGATATACATGAAAGTAATTTATATGATGCTGTAAAAAAATCTCAATATGAAATCATTATTAGTAATCCACCGATTCGTGCTGGAAAAACAGTTGTTCATACTATTTTAGAAAAAGCATATGATTATTTATCTA